>NZ_BMMS01000173.1 GCF_014646055.1 Wenjunlia tyrosinilytica | reverse complement strand
ATCCCACCCCGGGCGAACCGCTCCCCGGCCTCCAGCCGAATCCCTTCCCGGGCAGCCTGCCGCTCCCGCGTCAGACCTCCACCCTTGCGCATACCGCATACCAACGGCGTACCGCAGGGATCACCCGCTGTCACTACCCGACATGAACCCGAAAACCTCAGTAACCACCACAGTAGCCCCCCGGGGGGCTACTGCACGGGCCCTACGGCGCGGCCGCTTCTCCCCACTGCCTCCTTCGCCGCCCTACCGGACGCCTTCCGGCCAGGGCGCCCCTCGGCTTCCTCGACGCTGCGCCGCAGGGCGCGGCCCGATGCTGCCTGCCGGACGACCTGCCGCCTGGGCGTGCCGGGATGTCGAATGCACTCGGATTGGCTGATTAGTGATCATCCGATGGAGTGACTGGCGGATGGGTGAATACGGTCCGGGGCAGGACACCTGCGGCCGCAGTCGGTGACGTTGAAACCGCAAGGAGTCACACATGTCCATGGTCCAGACCGGAACG
>NZ_BMMS01000172.1 GCF_014646055.1 Wenjunlia tyrosinilytica | reverse complement strand
CCCACTTGCCCGCACTGGCCGTGGCGAAGACTTCCGCACCCATGTACCGCGCCAGTTGCAGCGCGGCCATACCGACACCGCCGGCCGCCGCGTGCACCAGCACGCACTCGCCGTCGCGGACCCGACCGAGGTCGGTCAGCGCGTAGTAGGCGGTCAGGAACACCACGGGCACCGATGCCGCCTGCGCGAACGACCAGCCCTCGGGGATCCTGGTCACCGTGCGCGCGTCGGCGACCGCCACCGGACCGAAGGACCCCGGGAACAGCCCCATCACCCGGTCGCCGACCTCCAGTGCGGCCACGTCCGGGCCGACCCCGGTGACGACACCGGCGCCCTCCAGGCCCAGCAGGCCGGCATCGCCCGGATACATACCGAGGGTGTTGAGCACATCGCGGAAGTTCACCCCCGCCGCCCGCACCGAGATCCGCACCTGACCCGCGGCCAGGCTCTCCGTCCTCTCGGGACACACCGTGATTCCCAGGCCCTCCAGCGTCCCCTTCTCCAGGATGTCCAGCCGCCAAGC
>NZ_BMMS01000171.1 GCF_014646055.1 Wenjunlia tyrosinilytica | reverse complement strand
GGCGCCCTCGCCGCCGTCCCCGGCCCACGGGCCCGGGATCTCCCGCCGGCCCTCGGTCGTGACCGCGGGGGCAACGTGGATGGGCCGGCTGGCCACGGCACCGTCGCGGATCTTCACGTGGATGGCGTCGATGAAGACCGCCGGACAGACGACGTCGAGGGGGCGGTTCTGCCATTCGGCCGTGCCCTGCAGGACCTTGCCGGTGATGGTGGAGATCGTCTGCCGGGAGACGTCGGGGCCATGGACCTCCGCCAGGTGGGCCTGCACCTCGCCGGTGGTCAAACCCTTCGCGGCCAGTGAAATCACCATCTCCTCCACGCCGCTCGGGGGTTTCTGCCGCTTCTTGACGATCTTCGGCTCGAAGGAGCCCTCCCGGTCCCGGGGCACGGGCATCTCCACCGGTCCCACGTCTGTCAGCACGGTCTTGGAGCGTTTGCCGTTGCGGGGGTTGCCACCGTTCCCGCCCGCCGGATCATGCCTGCCGCAGCCGAGTATGATCGGTGATCTCGCCCTCCAGGGCGGAC
>NZ_BMMS01000170.1 GCF_014646055.1 Wenjunlia tyrosinilytica | reverse complement strand
GCGTCGCAGGCCGCCACCGTCACCTCGGCGCCCAGACCGGTCAACTCCGCGACCAGTTCCCCGGCGCCCGGCGCCCGAAGTCCACGCCGACTCGCCAGCACCAGGTGCCGAACACCGCGCTCGGCCACGAGATGCCGCGCCACCAGCGCGCCGAGGCCCCCGGTACCACCGGTCACCAGCACCGTGCCGCCCGCGTCGAGCGGAGCGGGAACGGTGAGGACCACCTTGCCCACATGACGGGCCTGGGACACGAACCGGAAGGCCTCCGCAGCGTTGCGCACATCCCACACCGTCACCGGCAGCGGCTCCAAAACCCCGGCCTCGAACAGCCCCACCAGCACGGCCAGCATCTCCCCGATACGCTCCGGCCCCGCCTCCCACAGGTCAAAAGCCCGATACCGCACACCTGAATGAGCGGCGGCCACCTCGGCGGGGTCGCGGACGTCGGTCTTGCCCATCTCCAGGAAACGCCCCCCGCGCGGCAGCAACCGCAGCGAGGCATCGACGAACTCCCCCGCCAGCGAGTC
>NZ_BMMS01000169.1 GCF_014646055.1 Wenjunlia tyrosinilytica | reverse complement strand
TGGGCGCGTTTGCAGGGGCACGGGCCGGGTTGCGTCCGGTGGATGTGGCGTGGTCGTTGGTGCGGTCGCGTTCGGTGTTCGAGGACCGTGCGGTGGTGCTGGGTGGGGATCGGGACGTGTTGTTGAGCGGTCTTGGCTCGCTGGCCCGGGGGGAGGTGGTGTCTTCGGTGGTGCGGGGTGTTGCCTCGGATGTGGGCCGGACGGTGTTCGTCTTTCCCGGTCAGGGTGCTCAGTGGGTCGGGATGGGGCGGGAGCTTTTGGAATGCTCGCCGGTGTTTGCGGCGTCGTTGGAGGCGTGCGGGGCGGCGCTTGAGCCGTTTGTCGGGTGGTCCGTGCTGGAGGTTGTGCGCGGTGCTTCGCCGTTGGATCGGGTGGATGTGGTTCAGCCGGTGTCGTGGGCGGTGATGGTCTCGCTGGCGGCGTTGTGGCGCTCTTGTGGGGTGGAGCCTTGTGCGGTGGTGGGTCATTCGCAGGGTGAGATCGCGGCGGCGTGTGTGGCGGGTGGGCTGTCGTTGGAGGACGGCGCTCGTGTGGTGGCGCTGCGCAG
>NZ_BMMS01000168.1 GCF_014646055.1 Wenjunlia tyrosinilytica | reverse complement strand
CGGTCGGGGGTGGCAGCGTGAGCAGCGCCCTGACGGCATTGGCGGCTACTGCGCCGCTGGCTGCTGGCTGGTCCATCCACAGTCTGTGGATGCGCCGTCGCATCGTTGCTGCTCGCCGTGATCCGTTGACCGGGCTGGTCGGGCGGGAGGTGTTCGAGCGGCGGGCCCGCAAGGTGCTGGCGGGTGGTCCGTGTGCGGTGCTGGTCATCGACCTGGATGGCTTCAAGGCGCTGAACGACGCGGCCGGGCATGCGGCCGGTGATGCCGCGCTACGGATGGTCGGAGAGCGGCTGTTGTTGTGGAACCGGGTCGCGTGCGGGGTGGCGGCGCGGTTGGGCGGGGATGAGTTCGCCGCCGCGATCCGCTCCTACAGCCATGCGGACCTGCGGTGGGAGCTTGAGCGGCTGCACACCCGCCTGTGCGAACCGGTGCGGTACGAGGGACAGCCGCTGGCGCTGGGGGCCTCGATCGGCGCCGTCTGGCACGAGGGCGGCACGGCCGCTGACCTGTCCGTTCTGCTGCGGTGTGCGGATGAGGTGATGTACGGCGCCAAGCAGACCGGCGGCGGGTGGCT
>NZ_BMMS01000167.1 GCF_014646055.1 Wenjunlia tyrosinilytica | reverse complement strand
GCGCCGGACTCCATCAGCGACTGGACGACGAGCAACAGGTCGGCGGCCTTGCGCACCAGGCCCTGCCGGGCGGCGCTGTGCTGCACGGTGGCGAGCAAGCACGCGGCCTCGTTGAACAGCCAGTCCAGCGCCGCCTTGCCGTTGTCGAACTCCTGCCCCTGCCGGGCCGTTGGGGACAGGTGCTCCAGCAGCCGGTCCCCGGGGTTCTCCAGCCGGTAGGCGTGGCAGGCGGTGGCCAGGTAGAAGTCCAGCAGCCGGCGCAGCGCCGCTTCGCGCCGACTCGCCGGCTCCTCCTGCTCGGTGCGTTTGCGCGCGTAGAGGCGCAGCAGGTCGTGGTAGCGGTAGCGGCCCGGGGCGGCGGACTCCAGGAGGCTGATGTCGACCAGGGACTCCAGCAGTTCCTCGGCCTCGTACTCGTCCATGTCCAGCACGGCGGAGGCCGCGGACAGGGAGATGTCAGGGCCCTCCGGGAGCGCGAGCAGGCGGAACGCCCGCGCCTGGGGTGGTTCCAACTGGCCGTACCCGAGCTCGAACGTCGCGGTGACGGCCAGTTCGCCCACCCGCAGCTCGTCCAGCCGCCGCCG
>NZ_BMMS01000166.1 GCF_014646055.1 Wenjunlia tyrosinilytica | reverse complement strand
GTCGTCCAGGTCCAGTCTGCGGGCCTCGTTCACCCGGAGTCCCACCTCGGACATCAGCTTCGAGGCGGTGTAGTTCCTGGCCATCGGGGCGAACTTGCGGCAGGTGGCCAGCTCGCCGGCCCAGCCGGTGAACAGCTGCCCGACCTCCGGCTCCTGCGGCGGGATCCGCAGCTGGGCGTCCTTCGCCCCGCGCGGCCGGTTCATCTCGTCGATCGGGCACTCGACGACGCGGCCGGTCATCCGGTGCAGTTCGACCTTGTGCCGCAGTTCCAGGAACGTGAAGTACGTGGTCAGCGCCTGCGACCGGGCAAGCCGGGTGCCGCTGGGCGAGTTCCGCAGCAGCTTCCCGAAGTACGCGTCCGCGTCGGTGGGGTCCATGTCCCACAGCGGTCGGCCGAACCAGGTCCGCACCTGTTCCAGGTGGCCGACGTCCCCGCGGATGGTGCCGTCCGTCAGCCCGGCCGACGCCCGCGCGAGCACGAACCCGGCCAGCGCGTCGGTCTCGAACTGCTCGAGCTCCTCCGCCGAGACCGGAGCCCGCACATCGCGGAGGTCCCGCACGACCGCCAGTGCCGCCAACCCGAGCCCCCTCACCTTCACCCGGACCGCAGAT
>NZ_BMMS01000165.1 GCF_014646055.1 Wenjunlia tyrosinilytica | reverse complement strand
GTCGACGACCCCACCGCCGACACCGGCCACCCCGCCCCCGCCCTCGTCCTCGGCTGGGGCTCCACCTACGGCCCCATCACCGCAGCCGTCCGCCGCGTACGCCGCACCGGAGGACACATCGCCCAGGCCCACCTGCGCCACCTCAACCCCTTCCCCCACAACCTCGGCGACATCCTCACCACCTACCGCAAAATCATCGTCCCCGAGATGAACCTCGGCCAACTCGCCACCCTCATCCGGGCGAAGTACCTGGTCGACGCCCACTCCTACACCCAGGTCACCGGCCTGCCGTTCAAGGCGGAGCAACTGGCCGTGGCCATCCAGGAGGCAACAGCAGATGTCTGAGGCACCGGTTGTCACGCACGAGCACCGGCCGAGGGGGACCGGCAACGCTCTTTCACTGGTCCCGAAGGCCGAAACGAAGCAGTCCATGAAGGACTTCAAGACGGACCAGGAGGTGCGCTGGTGCCCGGGATGCGGTGACTACGCCATCCTGGCCGCCGTGCAGGGCTTCATGCCCGAGCTCGGCCTGGCCCGCGAGAACGTGGTCTTCATCTCCGGGATCGGCTGCTCCTCCCGCTTCCCGTACTACATGAACACCTACGGGATGCACTC
>NZ_BMMS01000164.1 GCF_014646055.1 Wenjunlia tyrosinilytica | reverse complement strand
GAGTGCATCCCGTAGGTGTTCATGTAGTACGGGAAGCGGGAGGAGCAGCCGATCCCGGAGATGAAGACCACGTTCTCGCGGGCGATGCCCAGCTCCGGCATGAAGCCCTGCACGGCGGCCAGGATGGCGTAGTCACCGCAACCGGGGCACCAGCGCACCTCCTGGTCGGACTTGAAGTCACGGGCCGACAGCCGGTCCGGCTCGCTCTTGGGCACGAGCGACAACGCCCTCGCCCCGGCGGGGCGGTAGGGACCCGGATCGGCCGGGATGACGGTTGCCTCAGACATGAGCGGTGGCCTCCTGGATTGCGGCGGCGAGCTGTTCGGCCTTGAACGGCAGGCCGGTGACCTGGGTGTGCGATTCGATGTCGACCAGGTACTTGGCGCGCAGGAGAGCGGCGAGTTGGCCGAGGTTCATCTCGGGGACGATGATTTTGCGGTAGGTGGTGAGGATGTCGCCGAGGTTGTGGGGGAAGGGGTTGAGGTGGCGCAGGTGGGCCTGGGCGATGTGTGCTCCGGTGCGGCGTACGCGGCGGACGGCGGCGGTGATGGGGCCGTAGGTGGAGCCCCAGCCGAGGACGAGGGCGGGGGCGGGGTGGCCGGTGTCGGCGGTGGGGTCGTCGAC
>NZ_BMMS01000163.1 GCF_014646055.1 Wenjunlia tyrosinilytica | reverse complement strand
GCATCGAACGCCTCCGCGAACACCGGGAACGCCTCATACAGCCCCCGGCCCATCCCCAACCGCTGCGACCCCTGCCCGGCGAAGAGAAACGCGGTCTTCCCGGCATCACCCGCCGTGCCGGTGATGACATGCGCAGCGTCCTCACCGGCCGCCAGCGCGTCCAGGCCCCGCAGCAGCTCCGCCCGATCGGATCCCAGTACCACCGCCCGGTGACCCAGCGTGGACCGGGTGGTCACCAGCGACAGTCCCATGTCACTCAGGCTGTGATCCTCGGCGTGGGCTTCGGCGTGCGACAGCAGCCGCTCCGCCTGGTCCCGCAGTGCCCCGTCCGCCATCGCCGAGAGCACGAGCGGCACGACCGGCGGCTCGCCCACCCCGGAGGCGGCCTCGCCCTCCCCGGACCGAACGTCCGCGGGGGTCTGTTCCACGATCACGTGCGCGTTGGTGCCGCTGATGCCGAACGAGGAGACACCCGCCCGACGCGGCCGTCCCTCGATCGAGGACCACTCGCGTTCGACGGCCAGAAGCTCCACCGCACCGGCCGACCAGTCCACATGGGACGACGGCTCGTCCGCGTGCAGCGTCCGGGGAAGCACACCGTGCCGCATCGCCATGACCATCTTGATCA
>NZ_BMMS01000162.1 GCF_014646055.1 Wenjunlia tyrosinilytica | reverse complement strand
CGCCCGCAACGCACGCGGCTCCCGTGCCGTTGGGGGAGGTGTTCGAAGTCTCAACCCACAGGCACAGGAGCCGCGTTGGTTCCGTATTCTGCCGCACTCGACCTGCCTCATGCCCTGGTCGAGTGGGTCACGATGCTCATCGTCACCCGCGAGGGTGACCGTCGCTGCAAACTCCCGCCGCACCAGCGTGCGCTGGTCGCCCTGGTGTACCTGCGCAAGCACGACACGCTCGCCCAGATCGCTGTTGGCTTCGGTATCTCGGTGGGCACCGCTTATGCCTACACCACCGCGGTGATCAGCCTGCTCGCAGAGCGTGCACCGGGCCTGCTCAAGGTGCTGCGAGAGGCCGACCCCGACTACGTCCTGCTCGACGGCACCCCCGCCGAGTGCGACCGGGTCGGCGACAGCCGGGCCGACTACTCCGCCAAGCACCGCCGACACGGCGTGAACGTGCAGGTAGTGACCGATCCGGACGGCCGGCTGCTGTGGATCTCACCCGCACTGCCCGGCCGCGCGCACGACCTCACCGCGGCCCGCACCCACCGGATCATCCGGATCTGCGAACGCCAAGGTGTCCCGATCCTTGCCGACCGCGCCTACATGGGGGCCGGTCCGTGGGCAACGACGTCCGTCAGGCGCCCGCCGGG
>NZ_BMMS01000161.1 GCF_014646055.1 Wenjunlia tyrosinilytica | reverse complement strand
GAGTTCTCGCGGGAGAGGCCGATCCGGGTCTTCCTGCTGGACGACCACGAGGTGGTCCGGCGCGGCATCCTCGACCTGCTGGACTCCGAGCCGGACATCACCGTCGTCGGCGAGGCCGGAACCATCGACCACGCTCTGGCGCGGGGTCCCGCCCTGCGCCCCGACGTCGCGGTCCTGGACGTGCGCCTGCCCGACGGCGACGGCATCACCGTCTGCCGCGAGCTGCGCTCACGCATGCCCGGCATCGCCTGCCTGATGCTCACCTCGTTCGACGACGACGACGCCCTGCTCGACGCGATCATGGCCGGAGCGGCCGGATACGTCCTCAAACAGATCAACGGCTCCGACCTGGTCACCGCCATCCGAACCGTCGCCACCGGCCGCTCCATGCTCGACCCGGCCACCACCACACGCCTGATGAACAGCCTGCGCGGACACGACGACGAGACCGAACCCGAGGACGAACGGCTCGCCGACCTGACCGCACGCGAGCGCGAGATCCTCGCGCTCATCGGAGACGGCCTGACCAACCGGCAGATCGGCAGGCAGCTCTTCCTGTCGGAGAAGACCGTCAAGAACCACATCTCCCGCCTCCTGGCCAAACTCGGCGTCGAGCGGCGCATTCAGGCGGCCGTACTCGCCACCCAGGTC
>NZ_BMMS01000160.1 GCF_014646055.1 Wenjunlia tyrosinilytica | reverse complement strand
TCACGCTCAGGACATGGATCAGGTCGTCCAGCATGATCTGCGATCCCTGGCTCATCCTGACGGGCCGCGCGAACGAGGAGATGGCGACGGTGGGTACGACAAGGGCGATGGCGAGGACCGCCGTGACGGTCAGCCAGAGCCGACGTCCGGGCCTGCGCCACAGCGCGAGGACGAGCATCACGAAGACCGGGACCGCGGCGAAGACCGCGTTCTTGCGGACCAGGATGGCGTAGGCGAGGAACAGCACGCCGAGCCCGAGGAGGGCCCATCGCACACCGGGGCGACCACCGCGCAGACACAGGCCGACGAGAGCGATCGCGCCGGCGGCCAGGAGCGCGAACGCCATATGGACGTCCTTCCACACCACACCGGCGAACGTCAGGACATGGGGCGTGAGCCCCAGGCCCAGGACAGCCAGGGAGCCCGGACGGCTCCCGGTCGCCTCCCGGACGCACGAGGCAATCACCCACAGCGCCGCCCAGAGGACGGCGGCCTGGAGAACGGCCATGGTCGCGGACGTCCCGGTCGTCGCGATGAGCGCACGCCAGACCAGACTCATGACGGGCGGGTGCCAGTCGGTCAGCGTTTCCCTGCCCGTGGCCTGCTTGAGCTGCGCAAAGCTGTCGGGACTCATGTACCCGGGCCAGAACACG
>NZ_BMMS01000159.1 GCF_014646055.1 Wenjunlia tyrosinilytica | reverse complement strand
TTGGCGGCGGTGTGGGAGTCCGTGGGTGTGGTGCCGGTGGCGGTGGTGGGGCATTCGCAGGGGGAGATCGCGGCTGCGTGTGTCGCGGGTGCGTTGACGCTTCGGGACGGTGCGCGTGTGGTGGCTTTGCGCAGTCGGGCTCTGCGGGCGTTGGCGGGGTTGGGCGGGATGGTGTCGGTGTCGGCGTCGGCTGAGGTCGTGGTGGGGTTGCTGGCCGGGTCGGGGTTGTCCTTGGCGGCGGTGAACGGTCCTGGGGCGGTGGTGGTTTCGGGGCGGGTGGGTGATCTGGAGGTGTTCTTGGAGCGGTGTGCGGGGCTGGGGGTGCGGGCTCGGCGTATCGCGGTGGACTATGCCTCTCATTCGGCGCAGGTGGACGGGATCCGTGATGAGGTGCTTGCCGCTCTGGGTCCTGTGGCGCCGCGGGTGTCGGGTGTTCCGTTCCATTCTTCGGTGACCGGTGGCCGTGTCGATACGCGTGCTCTGGATGCGGGGTACTGGTTCGAGAGTCTGCGGCGGACGGTGCGGTTCGAGGAGGCTGTGCGGTCGGTCGGTGAGGGTGTGTTCATCGAGTGCAGTCCGCATCCGGTTCTGGTGAATGCGTTGCCCGACGCGGTGGGCACGCTGCGTCGTGACGACGGCGGCTGGACCCGCTTCCTCCACTCCGCCG
>NZ_BMMS01000158.1 GCF_014646055.1 Wenjunlia tyrosinilytica | reverse complement strand
TCGCCGACCGTCATCCGCGGGTTGAGCGAGGTGTACGGGTCCTGGAACACCATCTGGATGTTCCGGCGCACGGCTTTGAGCGCGCGGCCGGAGAGCCGGGTGATGTCCTGGCCCTTGTAGAGCACCTGGCCCGCGGTGGCCCGCTCGAGGTTCATCAGCAGCTTGGCGACGGTGGACTTGCCGCAGCCGGACTCGCCCACGATGCCCAGCGTCTCGCCCTGGTACAGCTCGAACGAGATGCCGTCGACCGCCTTCACGGCGCCGACCTGCTTCTTGAACAGGATGCCCTGGGTGAGCGGGAAGTGCTTCACCAGGTCGTTGACCTGGAGAATCGGCTCACCGCGCGAGACGGGCTGAGCGATGGCCGCCTCGACCTGCGCCACCTCGTCGGAGACGGCCTCATCGTTCTTCGAGAGCTCAGGCATCGAGGGTCTCCTTCCAGAAGTGGCAGGCGCTGCGGCGACCCGGGAGTTCGGTGCCGTCCCGCTCCGTCACCGCGAACAGCGGCGGAACGTCCTGGCGGCACACGTCCTGGGCCATCGGGCAGCGCGGGTTGAAGGCGCAGCCCGGCGGGATGCGCAGGAGGTTCGGGGGCAGGCCCTTGATCGCGTAGAGCTCCTGTCCCTTGAGGTCCAGGCGGGGGATCGATTCCAGCAGGCCCTTGGTGTACGGGTG
>NZ_BMMS01000157.1 GCF_014646055.1 Wenjunlia tyrosinilytica | reverse complement strand
GACATCAGACCCGAGCCCGCCACCTCCCCGGTAACAGCCGACACCACCACACGAGTCGGCGCCCTCAACTCGACCGACTCCAACAACGCCCGGAACCCGCCCAACGCCGGCTCGACAAGCACGGAATGAAAAGCCCGCTCCACCTCCAACCGCCGAAACCGCCCGAACCGCCCAGCCACCGCCACGACCTCGACCTCCGGACCCGAAATCACCACCGAAGAAGGACCATTGACCGCCGCCACCGACACCGCACCACCCACCAGCAGCGGCACCACCTCCTCCACCCCCACCGGCAACGCCACCATCACCCCCGGCTCCAGCGCCTGCATCAAACGCCCACGCCCCACCACCACACGACACGCATCCCGCAGACCCAGCACCCCGGCCACATACGCCGCCGTGACCTCACCCAGCGAATGACCCATCACCACATCAGGAACCACACCCCACGACTCCAACAACGCGAACAACGCCACCTCAAAAGCGAACAACGCAGGCTGCGCAAACTCCGTACGCCCCAACACCCCCGCATCCCCGCCGAAGACCACCTCCCGCAAAGACCAGTCGACACAAGCCCCCACACCCGCCACCACACCCTCGAACGCCTCCGCGAACACCGGAAACGCCTCACACAGCACCCGCGCCGCACCCACCCCCAACGACCCCTGACCCGCGAACACCAC
>NZ_BMMS01000156.1 GCF_014646055.1 Wenjunlia tyrosinilytica | reverse complement strand
CCTTCTCCTGGGGGGTTGTGGGGCGGTGGCCGTAGCGGTCGATCCAGCTGATGGGCTCGGTGAGGAAGACGCCCAGGACGTAGACGAACTCGTCGTTGGTGATGGGCCACCTGGCGTGGATGCTGTTCAGGGATTGGACGGCGGCGGTACCGCGCTCGGTGTCCAGGCCGTGCTCGAAGATCGTGAACATCAGCTTTCCGGTGGCCTTCGCGCGGTCGGTGGGGGCATCGAGCATGCGGCCCGAGGCGGTGAGCGTGGCCGCTACCGAGGGGATGGCGAAGGTTCGGTAGAAGCCGAGGGCCAAGCCGATGCGCAGATCTTCGGGGAAGACGTCCATGGCCATGTGCCGGTAGATGGCGTGGGCTTCGGCGAGGGTGAACGGGGCACAGGTCATCGTGACGCGACCGCGCTCGCAACGAGTGGGTGGCGCAGGCATTTGGAGACCAGCAGCAGGTGGGCGCGTTCGGCTTCCGGCGCGGTGTCGGTCGCGCCGGGCGCCAAGATCGGCTCATTGGTGGGAGCGCAGCCGTCCTGATACCGCTGCGCCGCGTCAAGGAGGACGGTCGCGGCGACGATCGCGTCGCTGGTTTCGTTGTCCAGCTGCGCGGTACGGGTGAGCTGCCTTACGTGCTGCTCGGTCTTCGGGCTCATCCATCGCCGCAGTTCGCGCTGGGCGTCGCGGATCTCCACCATGCGCCGGTCCAGGT
>NZ_BMMS01000155.1 GCF_014646055.1 Wenjunlia tyrosinilytica | reverse complement strand
TGTCGGAGACGACGGTGAACGCGACGGGCGTCCCGCCGAACGCCACCGCGGTGGCCTCTGTGAGATTGGAGCCGGTCAGGGTCACGGTGTTCCCTCCCGCGGCGGGGCCCTGGGTCGGGCTGACAGCGGTGATGGCGGGTGCCGCGAGATAGCGGTAGGGGACGCCGACGCTGGTGCCGCCCGCGGTGGTGACGGTGAGCTGGACCGTTCCGGCCGCTCCGGGCGGGGCCACCGCGGTGAGCTGCACATCCGAGACGGAGGTGAAGGAGGCGGCCGTGGTCCCGAATCGCACCGTGAGGGCCTCGATGAGATGGGAGCCGGTGACGGTGACCGTGTTGCCGCCCGCGAGCGGGCCCGAGACGGGGGTGATCGCGGTGACGACGGGGGCGTTGACGTAGAAGTAGGAGGCACCGGGTGCGCTGGTGCCACCGGGGGTGGTGACGGTCACCCAGACCGGTCCCGCCGCGCCGGGCGGGGCGACGGCCGTGATCTGGGTGGGGGAGACCACGGTGAACGAGGCCGCGGCGGTTGCGCCGAAGGTGACCGCCGTGGCTGCGGTGAGGTCGCTTCCCGTCAGCGTGACGGTGTTGCCGCCGGAGAGGGGGCCCTGGCCGGGAATCACCGCGCTCACCGCGGGGATCGCCATATGGCTGAAGGCCAGGCCGTTGCTGGTGCCGCCGGGGGTGGTGACGGTGACTTGGACGGTGCCGGTTCCGGCGGGGGAGACGGCCGAGATGTGGGTGTCGGAGACG
>NZ_BMMS01000154.1 GCF_014646055.1 Wenjunlia tyrosinilytica | reverse complement strand
ACCGTCCCACTCAACGCCAGCGGCCAGGCCTGCACCACCACAACCCTGACCACCGGCACCGTCACCGCCACCTACAACGGCGAGGACCCCTGCTTCCTCGGCTCGGTCGGCACCACCACCGTCACCGTCAACGAAGCATCCACCACGACCACGGTCACGGCCACACCCAACCCGTCCNGACGTTCACCGGGCCCGGCGGACTCAACCAGACTGTCCCGCTCAACGGCGCCGGCCAGGCCTGCACGACCGCCGTCACCACGCTGACCAATGGCGTTGTCACCGCCACGTACAACGGTGAGGACGCCTGCTTCCTCGGCTCGGTCGGCACCACCACCGTCACCGTCAACGAGGCATCCACCACCACCTCGGTCACGGCCACACCGAACCCGTCCGTCTGCGGACAGGCCGTCACCATCTGCGCCACCGTGACCGCCAGCCCGCCAGGATCCGGCACACCCACCGGCACGGTGACCTTCACCGGACCCGGCGGACTCAACACCACCGTCCCACTCAACGCCAGCGGCCAGGCCTGCACCACCACCACAACCCTGACCACCGGCACCGTCACCGCCACCTACAACGGCGAAGACCCCTGCTTCCTCGGCTCGGTCGGCACCACCACCGTCACCGTCAACGAAGCATCCACCACGACCACGGTCACGGCCACACCCAACCCCTCGGTCTGCGGACAGGCCGTCACCGTCTGCGCCACCGTCGTGGCCACCCCCCCAGGATCCGGCACACCCACCGGCACGGTGACGTT
>NZ_BMMS01000153.1 GCF_014646055.1 Wenjunlia tyrosinilytica | reverse complement strand
GCCGAAGATCGTCAAGAAGCGGCAGAAACGCCTGACCGGCGTCGACGAGATGGTCATCTCGCTGGCCGCGAAGGGCCTGACCACCGGCGAGGTGCAGGCCCACCTGGCCGAGGTCCATGGCGCCGAGGTCTCGCGCCAGACCATCTCCACCATCACCGACAAGGTGCTGGAGGGCATGGCCGAGTGGCAGAGCCGACCGCTCGACGCCGTCTATCCGGTCGTCTTCATCGATGCCATCCACGTGAAGATCCGTGACGGCGCGGTCGCCAACAGGCCCATCTATGTCGCCCTGGCCGTCACCACAGAGGGCCGGCGGGAGATCCTGGGATTGTGGGCCGGCGACGGCGGTGAAGGCGCCAAGCACTGGCTGCACATCCTCACCGAGATCAAGAACCGCGGCGTCAGCGACGTCCTCATGCTTGTCTGCGACGGCCTGAAGGGCCTGCCCGACGCGGTCGAGACCGTCTGGCCCAGGACGATTGTGCAGACCTGCGTCGTGCACCTGCTGCGGAACTCCTTCCGCTATGCCGCCCGGCAGGACTGGGACAAGATCGCGCGTGTCCTCAAGCCCGTCTGCACATCGCCGACCGAGGAGGCCGCCCTGGACCGGTTCGCCGAGTTCGCCGACGCCTGGGGCCGGAAGTATCCGGCGATCGTGAAGCTGTGGGAGAACGCCTGGGAGGAGTTCACTCCCTTCCTGCGGTTCGGCACCGAGATCCGCCGCATCGTCTGCACGACGAACGCGATCGAGTCGGTGAACGCGCGAATCCGCCGGGCGGTCAAGG
>NZ_BMMS01000152.1 GCF_014646055.1 Wenjunlia tyrosinilytica | reverse complement strand
ACCGCCACCTACAACGGCGAAGACGAGTGCTTCCTCGCATCCACGGGGACGGTCACGGTCACCGTCAACGAGGCATCCACCACGACCACGGTCACGGCCACACCGGACCCGTCCGTCTGCGGACAGGCCGTCACCATCTGCGCCACCGTCGTGGCCAACCCGCCAGGATCTGGGACTCCGACCGGCACAGTCACCTTCACCAGCCCCAGCGGGCTGAACCAAACCGTCGCCCTCAACGCCTCCGGCCAGGCCTGCACCACGGCCGTCACCACCCTCACGACCGAAACGGTCACCGCCACCTACAACGGCGAGGACACCTGCTTCCTCGCATCCACGGGGACCGTGGCCATCACCGTCAACGAGGCATCGACCACCACCTCCGTAACCGCCACGCCCAACCCCTCCGTCTGCGGACAGGCCGTCACCATCTGCGCCACCGTGACCGCCAGCCCCCCAGGATCCGGCACACCGACCGGAACGGTCACCTTCACCGGACCCGGCGGACTCAACCAGACTGTCCCGCTCAACGGCGCCGGCCAGGCCTGCACCACCACCACAAGCCTCACCTCCGGCACCGTCACCGCCACCTACAACGGCGAAGACCCCTGCTTCCTCGGCTCGGTCGGCACCACCACCGTCACCGTCAACGAGGCATCCACCACCACCTCCGTAACCGCCACACCAGACCCGTCCGTCTGCGGACAGGCGGTAACGGTGTGCGCCACCGTGACGGCCGTCGCCCCCGGCTCCGGAACCCCCACCGGCACCGTCACCTTCACCGGACT
>NZ_BMMS01000151.1 GCF_014646055.1 Wenjunlia tyrosinilytica | reverse complement strand
ACACCCGCACGACGAGCCTGCTCCCGAACCGCCCCGGCCAAGGCAGCATCCACCTCGACGCGCGCCTCCGCGATACCGGTGCCGTCACCGCGGACATCCAAAATCCCGTACGGCGCGGTCGGCTCGTCGACATCACCCAGCAGACCGGTGAAGAACTCCTCATGCTCCGCCCGACTGGTGCCCAGCACCGCCTGAGCCACCACGTTCCGATACGGCACCGCCTCCGGCAAGGCGTCACCGCGGCCGGCGAGGTGGGCATCCACTTCGGAGACCAGCGCTCCGACGGACGTGTTGTCGTCGATGATGTGGTGCATCAGCACCAGCAGCAGCCACCGCTCGTTCGGCTCGTCATATCCGGTCACCACGCGCAGCAGCGGCGCCGCGCCCAGGTCCATCCGGTACCGGCGCGGGTTGTAGCGTTCCAGCAGGTGGGCAGCCGCGTCCCCGGAACCGTCGAGGGTCACCTCCTGGACCGGCAGCTCGGTCCGCCGCCAGACCACCTGCACGGGCTGCGGAAGTCCTTCCCAGACAACGCTGGTCCGCAGGATGTCGTGCCGGTCCACCACCGCCTGAAGCGCGGCCACAAACCGGTCCACCTCGTCCCGGGTGCTGATCGGCAGGACGTAGGACACCAGGTACGGGTCCGCCTCGCCACCCATCAGGTGGTGGAAGAAGATCCCCTCCTGCAGCGGGGCGAGCGGGTAGATGTCCTGCACATTCCCGGCCCCGCCCGGCACCGAGGCGACCACCCGCGCGATCTGCTCCTCGGTCAGATCCACCAGCGG
>NZ_BMMS01000150.1 GCF_014646055.1 Wenjunlia tyrosinilytica | reverse complement strand
TCCGGCACAAACCGCTCACCCGTCAACCCCGGCCGACCCAGATAACCCCGCGCCACACCCAGACCACCGATGAACAACTCACCGACCACACCCACCGGCACCGGACGCCCGCAACCATCCACCACGTAGAGGCGGGTGTTGCCGATTGGCCCGCCCACGTGGGGTACGAACCCGGTCTCCCGGTGCATCACCACGGCGGTGGAGTAGGTGGTTGTCTCCGACGGGCCGTACAGGTTGCGGATCTCCTCGACGCCATCCGCCGCAGCGAAGATGCGATCCACCAGGTCCCGCTTGAGGGCCTCACCCGCCAGGTTGATCGTGCGTACCGAATCGGGAATCTGCTGGGCGTCGGCCAGCGCGGCGATCGCCGACGGGACCGTGTTGACCAATGTGGCGTCGGTGTTCGCACGGACCGCCAGGGCGTTACGTACCGCCACCACGGTCCGGCCGGTGACCAGCGGCAGAAACAGCTCGAACACCGCCAGGTCGAAGTTCACCGACGTGGACCACAGCGTCCGGTCCAGCACCTCGGTGGCGAACACCGATCGCGCCCACCGCAGGAAGTTCACCGTGTTGCGATGCTCGACTGCGACGCCCTTGGGGACGCCGGTCGAGCCGGAGGTGTACAGCACGTAGGCCACGTCCGATGGGGACGCCAGGCGAGGCAGGTCTTCGGTACC
Source organism: Wenjunlia tyrosinilytica (assembly GCF_014646055.1). Taxonomy (GTDB): domain Bacteria; phylum Actinomycetota; class Actinomycetes; order Streptomycetales; family Streptomycetaceae; genus Wenjunlia; species Wenjunlia tyrosinilytica. The sequence continues at coordinate 147 of NZ_BMMS01000150.1, read as the reverse complement.
GGGCCCGTCGGTGAAGTCGGCGAAGTCGGCGGCCAGGTCCAGGACCGGCACGTCGCCCGCGGCAGCCACTGCGGTCCCGTCGACCAGCACCACCGCAGGCCGGGAATCCGCGACCATGAACGCCAACCGCTCCGCCGGATACGACGG
>NZ_BMMS01000149.1 GCF_014646055.1 Wenjunlia tyrosinilytica | reverse complement strand
CCTGGGAGCTGGTCGCTCGGGCATTGACCTCGGGTGAGCCGGAGTTGGCGGTGCGTGGCGGTGAGGTGTATGTGCCGCGGTTGGCCCGGCTCGCGCCCGGCAGCGTGCTGGATGTTCCCGCGGACGGCTCGGCCGCTTGGCGGCTGGACATCCTGGAGAAGGGGACGTTGGAGGGTTTGGGAATCACGGTGTGTCCCGAGAGGACGGAGAGCCTGGCCGCGGGTCAGGTGCGGATCTCGGTGCGGGCGGCGGGGGTGAACTTCCGTGATGTGCTCAATGCGCTGGGGATGTATCCGGGTGAGGCGGGTCTGCTGGGTCTTGAGGGTGCGGGTGTTGTGACCGGGGTGGGTGCGGGTGTTGTCGGTCTTGGGGTCGGTGACCGGGTGATGGGGATGTTCTCCGGGGCGTTCGGTCCTGTGGTGGTGGCTGATGCGCGTGCGGTGGTGCGGATTCCGGCAGGTTGGTCGTTTGTACAGGCGGCGTCGGTGCCGGTTGTGTTTTTGACCGCGTACTACGCGTTGACCGAGCTCGGCGGGTTGGGTGCCGGGGAGTCGGTGCTGGTGCATGCGGCTGCTGGTGGTGTGGGTATGGCGGCGGTGCAGTTGGCCCGCCATCTGGGTGCCGAGGTCTTCGGTACGGCCAGTGCGGGCAAGTGGGCGACGCTCCATGCCTGCGGGCTGGACAGCGCGCATGTGGCGTCCTCGCGTGATCTGGGTTTCGAGCGGGCGTTTTTGGCTGCGACGGATGGTCGTGGTGTGGATGTGGTGCTGGATTCGCTGGCGGGGGAGTTTGTGGATGCCTCGCTGCGGTTGCTGCCGCGTGGTGGACG
>NZ_BMMS01000148.1 GCF_014646055.1 Wenjunlia tyrosinilytica | reverse complement strand
GCACCCAAGAGGAACAGACCAACCAAGACGAACAGAGCACCCAAGAGGAACAGACCAACCAAGACGAACAGAGCACCCAAGAGCGGCCTGGAAACTACGTCCAGGAAGGCGACGGCGACGTCGTCTACGACGGCGACGGCGACGTCATACACAACGGCAACGGAAACGTCACCCACAACGGCAACGGAAACGTCACCCACAACGGCAACGGGAACGTCATCCACAACGGCAACGGCGATGTCACGCACAACGGCCGAGGCGACATCGAAGTCGGGAACTCCTTCGAAGGGCCGGTTGAGGGAAACTTCTCCGGCAACTACACCCACAACGGCGACGGCGTCATCTACGTCGGCAACAGAGCCAACGGCAACGGTGTCAATGGCTCCTTCCACGGAGACATCACCCACAACGGCGGCGGCATCGTCCTCGTCGGGAATTCCTTCAACGAAGGTGGAGAAGGAACTGCCAGCTTCTACGGTGACATCACCGTTGAAGGTGGCATCCTCGTCACCGGAAGCCAGTTCACTGGCACCACTAACGTCAACGGACGCATCTTCGGCAACCCTGGTAGCCATGACCTCACCACCGTGGAGACCGCAGAGACTGATCCCGTAACCGGGCCGTCCTCGAGCAGCCAGGGCAGCGACGAGCAGCCCCAGGACTCACCGCTCACCGACGAACAGCCCACCAACGAAAACCAAACCCCCGTCAACGACCAGACCGACAACCAGCAGCCCACCAACGACGAGCAGCCCCAGGACACACCCACCACCGACGAACAACCCCAGGACACACCCACCACCGACGAACAACCCCAGGACACACCCACCACCGA
>NZ_BMMS01000147.1 GCF_014646055.1 Wenjunlia tyrosinilytica | reverse complement strand
GGGGCGTTCGGTGTTTGAGCATCGTGCGGTGGTTCTGGGTTCGGATCTGGGTGGGTTGTGCGGTGGGTTGGCGGAGTTGGCTGCTGGTGGTGGGTCGGCTTCGGTGTCGGGGTCGGTGGTGTCGGGGTCGGTGGTGCGGGGTCGGACGGCGTTCTTGTTCGCGGGGCAGGGGTCGCAGCGGTTGGGGATGGGGCGGGAGTTGTATGGGGCGTTTCCGGTTTTTGCGGAGGCGTTCGATGCGGTGGATGCGTGTTTGGGTGGGCGGGTTCGGGAGGTGGTGTTCGGTGGTGATGGCGGGTTGCTGAATGGCACGGAGTGTGCGCAGTCCGCGTTGTTCGCGTTTGAGGTGGCGTTGTTCCGGTTGGTGGAGTCGTGGGGGGTTGTGCCGGATGTTGTGCTGGGGCATTCGGTGGGTGAGTTGGTGGCGGCTCATGTGGCGGGGGTGTGGTCGTTGGAGGATGCGTGTCGTGTGGTGGGGGCGCGGGGGCGGTTGATGCAGGCGTTGCCGTCGGGTGGGGCGATGGTTTCGGTGGGGGCGTCGGAGGCGGAGGTGCTGCCGCTGCTTGAGGGGCGGGGTGATGAGGTCGGGTTGGCGGCGGTCAATGGGCCTGTGTCGGTGGTGGTTTCGGGTGTGGAGGCGGTGGTTGCCGAGGTTGAGGGGTATTTCCGTGGGTTGGGGCGTAGGACGTCGCGGTTGCGGGTGAGTCATGCGTTTCATTCGCCGTTGGTGGAGCCGATGTTGGAGGAGTTCCGGGGGGTGGTGGAGGGTGTGGCGTATGGGCGGCCGCGGTTGGAGGTGGTCTCGAATGTGACGGGTGGGCCGGTTGCGGCGGGGGAGTTGGGTTGCCCGGAGTACTGGGTGCGGCATGTCCGTGAGGCCGTGCGGTTCGCCGACGGCATCCGCAGCCT
>NZ_BMMS01000146.1 GCF_014646055.1 Wenjunlia tyrosinilytica | reverse complement strand
CCGTAGCGGCTCCAGTCCACGCACCGGGCCAGTTCCTCGGCCAGCCTGCCGTTGACGGCGTCCATCGAGGACAGGAACCGGCGGAAGCGGTCCGGGTCCTCTTGGCGGATCCGGCCCCGGGTGTCGTCGCTCGGCGGTTCCACCTGGGGCTCACCGGTGCGCAAGGCGGTCGTGAGGCGGGCCCAGGCCGGGAAGACGGTGCTCGCGCTGAGTTCCGCGCAGCCGCCGAGGTAGGTCGGCTGGCCGCGGTCCAGGTACCGTGCGGACAGTGGGCTGTTGCGGTACTCCCCGTCGGCACGCTCCAGCAGCCCCAGGACCACCAGGGCGTCGAGGAAGTCACCGGCCCCGCGCGGGTGCAGGCCGAGTTCCTCGCGGATGCGTTCCTCGCCGGCCGGGCCCGCGGCGAGCATCCCGAAGAGGTCGAGCTCAACGGCTGCCGTCAGCACCCGGGAGGCACGGTAGGCGCTGGTCAGCTCGAAGATCGCATTCGGGCTCGGTGGGTCGGCGTCCGACGCCTCCGGGGCGAAGGACGTGGCCGTCTGCCCCTTCGCATCGCCGGCGGTCGTCACCGCGTCAGGTTTCACGGCTGTGCTCCTTGGAGGTGTCTGGTCGGGTCGCACTGATCGAACGCCACGGGAAGCGGGGTCAGCGTGTGGCCATGAGCAGGGTGTGCGTAGGGCCGAGGGGCTGCCTGAACACCCCGGAGAACCCGGCCTCCCGCAGCCACTCCATGCCGGTGGCCGACGCGTACTCGGAGCCGCCCGGGGTGACGAGCATCATGTTCAGGCTGTACAGGAGCCGTCCGAGATCGCCGCGCTCGTCGTCGATCATCCGGTCGTAGACCAGTAGCGTCCCGCCGGGGTCGAGTGCCTCGTAGGCCCGCTCGATCAGGGCGCGGCGCCGGTCCGGGT
>NZ_BMMS01000145.1 GCF_014646055.1 Wenjunlia tyrosinilytica | reverse complement strand
CCGGCCAAGGCAGCATCCACCTCGACGCGCGCCTCCGCGATACCGGTGCCATCACCGCGGACATCCAAAATCCCGTACGGCGCGGTCGGCTCGTCGACATCACCCAGCAGACCGGTGAAGAACTCCTCATGCTCCGCCCGACTGGTGCCCAGCACCGCCTGGGCAACCACATTGCGATACGGCACCGCCTCCGGCAACGCATCAGCGCTACCCGCCAGCACCGCCCCGATCTCCTCCTGCAACACCTCCATCGTGGTGTGGTCACCCACCAGGTGATGCATCAGCACCAACAGCAGCCACCTGTCGTTCGGCTCGTCGTACGCCGTCACCACCCGCAGCAGCGGCGCACGGTTCAAGTCCAGCCGGTAACGCCGGGGGTCGAACCGAGACAGAAGCTGGGCGACCGCGTCCCCTTCACCATCGAGGGCCACCTCCTCGACCGGCGCGTCGACGTCCCGCCACACCACCTGCACCGGCCGCGGCAGTCCCTCCCACACCACCGACGTACGCAAGATGTCGTGCCGGTCCACCACCGCCTGAAGCGCGGCCGCGAACTCACCGACCCACTCCCGCGACGGCACGACAGACACACTCGACAACAGATAGGCATCACCCTCACCACCCATCAGGTGGTGGAAGAAGATTCCCTCCTGCAGCGGGGCGAGCGGATAGATGTCCTGCACATTCCCGGCCCCGCCCGGCACCGAGGCGACGACCTTGGCGATCTGCTCCTCGGTCAGATCCACCAGCGGCAGCATCCCCGGCGTAATCACCTCGGCGTCCGCCGGAATCGCGTTCGGCGGCACCGACACCTCGCCCCCGCCGCCAGCCGCGACCGCTGCGGCCAGTCCGGCGACGGTCGGGGTGGTGAACACCGCCCGCACATCACACGACAGCCCGGCCTGCCGCATCCGCTCCACCAGCGAGACCGCCAGCAGGGAGTGCCCGCCCAGTTCGAAGAAGTCATCGTCGCGCCCGACCTGCTCCACACCCAGCAGGTCCGACCAGATCCCGGCCAGCACCTCCTCCACCACACCCACCGGGGCCCGGTAGCCGCGGGCCACC
>NZ_BMMS01000144.1 GCF_014646055.1 Wenjunlia tyrosinilytica | reverse complement strand
TACGACCGGTTTGCGGAGTTGGGTTTCTCGTACGGTCCGGTGTTCCAGGGGCTGCGGGCGGTGTGGCGGCGTGGGGAGGAGGTTTTTGCGGAGGTGGGGCTTGCGGGGGAGCTTGAGTGCTCGGTGGGTGGGTTCGGTGTGCATCCGGCGTTGCTCGATGCGGCTTTGCATGCGGTGGTGTTCGTCTGCGGTGAGGGGGGCGGCGGTTTTGGGTGTGGCCGGTTGCCGTTTGCGTGGGGTGGGGTGTCGTTGTGGGCCTCGGGTGCGGGTGCGGGTGCGGGTGCGGTTCGGGTGCGGGTGGTGCGGGTGGGGTCGGGGGCTGTTGCTTTGGAGTTGGCGGATGCCGCGGGTGGTGCGGTGGCGTCGGTGGAGTCGTTGGTGCTGCGGGAGTTCTCGGGTGGGCTGTCCGGTGGTGNTCGGGTGCGGGTGGTGCGGGTGGGGTCGGGGGCTGTTGCTTTGGAGTTGGCGGATGCCGCGGGTGGTGCGGTGGCCTCGGTGGAGTCGTTGGTGCTGCGGGAGTTCTCGGATGGGCTGTCCGGTGGTANTCGTTGGTGCTGCGGGAGTTCTCGGGTGGGCTGTCCGGTGGTGGTGGTGTTGGTGCTGGTGGTTTTGGTGGGGGTCTGTTCCAGGTGGATTGGGTCGGGGTGCCGTTGGTGGATGTGGCGCCGGTGGAGTGGGTGGATCTGGTTGCTGTGCAGGGGTGGGAGGGGGAGGTTCCGGGGCATGTGGTGGTTCGGGTCGAGCGTCCTGGTGGGGGTGTTGTCGAGGCGACTCGTGCGGTGGCGGCTGGGGTGTTGGGGCTGGTGCAGGGGTGGTTGGGTGAGGGGCGGTTTGAGGGTTCGCGGTTGGTGGTGGTCACTGAGGGTGGGGTGGGTGTCGGTCGGGGTGTGCCGGATCCGGTGCTGGCTTCGGTGTGGGGTCTGGTGCGGTCGGCGCGGGCGGAGAGTCCGGGTCGGTTTGTGCTGGTGGACGTGGATGTCGATGGGGGAGCGGAGTCCTGGGAGCTGGTCGCTCGGGCATTGACCTCGGGTGAGCCGGAGTTGGCGGTGCGTGGCGGTGAGGTGTATGTGCCGCGGTTG
>NZ_BMMS01000143.1 GCF_014646055.1 Wenjunlia tyrosinilytica | reverse complement strand
GCGTCCTGCGCCTGCTGTACGCCCTGCCGTACGGGCTGGTACGCAACCGGCGTACGGGTCGGCTCGGGCTGTTGCTGTCCGCCAGTGTCGGGGCGGTGGTGGAGGACCTTGGCGACCAGGTCGGAGCCGAAGTAGATCGAGCCGACCGGCAGCGAGGTGGCCAGCAGCACCAGCGCCCACTGCGCCGGCGGCCAATGCGCCATCCGCACCCGCTGCCCGCCATGCAGCCCCGGCACCAGACCGTGCACGTAGTTCAGCACCAGGGAAGCGGCGGTGTACATCGCCAGCACCCGCAGCGCGAACCGCCGGTCATCCCCCGCCAGGACCAGCGTTGCCACCAGGGCCAGGGCCATCAGCCCGTCCACCACGAACGGGTACAGCAGCGAAGCGGTCGCATCGGCGCCCACGGTCTCGGCGACATCGCGCAGCGCGTTCCACGACACGCGGAAGGCCATGCCGACCACGGCAGCCAGGGCGAGCACCAGCAGCGTTCTCGCGGTCCTGTTCATGCCACCGCCGCCTTCACCGGATCGCCCGTCGCCGCAGGGCGAACCACGGGCGCGAACCCGCGCAGCCGCACCGTCGCCCCGGCGAACCCGGTACTGCCTTCGAGGCGGACGGTCGTGCCGCCTCCCTGCTCGCGGTAGGTCACGGTCTCCGCGGCGATGCCCAGCGCCTCCCGCCACGTCTCGAACGCCGAAAGGTCGTCGTGCAAGGTCAGTTCGAGGCTGTCCGGGTAGATCGGCGACACCTGCACGTACACAGCGGGCAGGTCCGGGAACTCTGCAGCCAGCATGCGAAGGGCACGCAGCGAGCCTGCCAGGTCCTTCAGGGCCAGGTCCTTCCAGGGCACGTCGTTCATCCCGCCGCTCCCGCGCTGCTCGCCTGTGAGGCCGTGATCGGTGTTCATCGGGAGTCTCCTGCCGGAGCGTGGTGGGTACCGTCGCGTCCGGGGCGGCGGCCGTTGACCGTGCCATGGACGGGCGTGATGCCATCGGCGATCAGCCACCCGCCGCCGGTCTGCTTGGCGCCGTACATCACCTCATCCGCACACCGCAGCAGAACGGACAGGTCAGCGGCCGTGCC
>NZ_BMMS01000142.1 GCF_014646055.1 Wenjunlia tyrosinilytica | reverse complement strand
GGGGCCGTTGACCGCTGCGATGCCGATCTCGTGCTCGCGGCCGGCCAGCAGGGGCAGCACCTCGTCCTCGCACGCCTGGAGAGCGACCATCGACCCGCCCTCGGGCAGGGCCTGCATCAACCGGCCCCGAGCCGCCACCAGACGGCAGGCATCCTCCAGCGACCACACCCCCGCCACATACGCCGCGGCCAACTCACCCACCGAATGCCCCAGCAGGACATCCGGCCCAACCCCCCATGACTCCACCAGCCGGAACAACGCCACCTCGAGGGCGAACAACGCAGGCTGCGCATACTCCGTGCGCCCCAGCAGCCCGCCATCCCCACCGAAGACCACCTCCCGCAACGGACGCGCCAACTCCCGGTCCACATGCGCACAGACCGCATCGAAGGCATCCGCGAACACAGGAAAAGCCCCATACAGCTCCCGGCCCATCCCCAACCGCTGCGAACCCTGACCCGCGAACAGGAACGCCGTCCTGCCCACCCCCGCCGAAGCCCCCGTCACCACCTTCGGCGAAACCTCACCCGCCGCCAGCAACTCCAGCCCCCGCACCAACTCCTCCCGGTCCGACCCCAGCACCACCGCACGATGCTCGAACACCGACCGCGACCCCACCAACGAAGCACCCACATCCACCGCCCCCGACCCAGAACCACCCTCCACGAACGCCAGCAACCGCTGCGCCTGACCCCGCAACGCCCCCGCGCTCCTGCCCGTCACCACCCAGGGCACAACGGCGGGCGGGGCCGAGGCAGGACTCGGCGATGTGCCGTCCGCGGGCTCCTGCGGCGGCGCCTGTTCGAGAACGACGTGCGCGTTGGTCCCCGAGACGCCGAACGCCGACACCCCGGCCCGGCGCGGCCGACCCGCCTGCGGCCACTGGGCAGTCCGCGTCAGCAGCTCCACCGCACCCGCCGACCAGTCCACATGAGAGGACCGCTCGTCCACATGAAGGGTCTTGGGCAGCACACCGTGGCGCAGCGCCATGACCATCTTGATCACACCGGCCACACCGGCAGCCGCCTGCGTATGCCCGATGTTCGACTTCACCGACCCCAGCCGCAGCGGTCTGTCGGCCGGACGG
>NZ_BMMS01000141.1 GCF_014646055.1 Wenjunlia tyrosinilytica | reverse complement strand
GCGTCCTGCGCCTGCTGTACGCCCTGCCGTACGGGCTGGTACGCAACCGGCGTACGGGTCGGCTCGGGCTGTTGCTGTCCGCCGGTGTCGGGGCGGTGGTGGAGGACCTTGGCGACCAGGTCGGAGCCGAAGTAGATCGAGCCGACCGGCAGCGAGGTGGCCAGCAGCACCAGCGCCCACTGCGCCGGCGGCCACTGCGCCATCCGCACCCGCTGCCCGCCATGCAGACCCGGCACCAGACCGTGCACATAGTTCAGCACCAGCGACGCGGCGGTGTACATCGCCAGCACCCGCAGCGCGAACCGCCGGTCCTCCCCCGCCAGGACCAGCGTTGCCACCAGGGCCAGAGCCATCAGCCCGTCCACCACGAACGGGTACAGCAGCGAGGCGGTCGCATCGGCGCCCACGGTCTCGGCGACATCGCGCAGCGCGTTCCACGACACGCGGAAGGCCATGCCGACCACGGCAGCCAGGGCGAGCACCAGCAGCGTTTTCGCGGTCTTGTTCATACCGCCGCTGCCTTCACCGGATCGCCCGTCGCCGCAGGGCGAACCACGGGCGCGAACCCGCGCAGCCGCACCGTCGCCCCCGCGACCTCGGTACTGCCTTCGAGGCGGACGGTCGTGCCGCTGAATCCCTGCTCGTGGTAGGTCACGGTCTCCGCAGCGATGCCCAGCGCCTCCCGCCACGTCTCGAAAGCCGAAAGGTCGTCGTGCAAGGTCAGTTCGAGGCTGTCCGGGTAGATCGGCGACACCTGCACGTCAACGGCGGGCAGGTCCGGGAACTCCGCGGCCAGCGTGCGAAGGGCACGCAGCGGGCCTGCCAGGTCCTTCAAGGTCAGGTCTTTCCAGGGCACGTCGTTCATGCCGCCGCTCCCGTGCTGCTCGCCTGTGGGGCCGGAGTAGTTGCTCATCGGGGGTCTCCCGCCGGAGTGTGGTGGGTACCGTCGCGTCCGGGGCGGCGGCCGTTGACCGTGCCATGGACGGGCGTGATGCCATCAGCGATAAGCCACCCGCCGCCGGTCTGCTTGGCGCCGTACATCACCTCATCCGCACACCGCAGCAGAACGGACAGGTCAGCGGCCGTGCC
>NZ_BMMS01000140.1 GCF_014646055.1 Wenjunlia tyrosinilytica | reverse complement strand
GAGACCCGGTCGGTGTTTGAGCACCGTGCTGTGGTTCTGGGCTGCGATCGTGTGGAGTTGCTGCGGGGGCTGGAGGCGCTGGCGGTCGGTGGGGCGGTCTCGGGTGTGGTCACCGGGGATGTCGGTGCCGGGGGGCGGATCGCGTTCTTGTTCGCGGGGCAGGGGTCGCAGCGGCTGGGGATGGGTCGGGAGCTGTATGAGTCGTATGTGGTCTTCGCGGATGCCTTCGATGCGGTGTGTGCTCATGTGGATGGGGAGTTGGGGCGTCCGTTGCGGGAGGTGGTCTTCGGTGGGGATGCCGGGCTGCTGGATCGTACGGAGTATGCCCAGCCGGCGCTGTTCGCTGTTGAGGTGGCGCTGTTTCGTCTGGTGGAGTCCTGGGGGCTCAGGCCCGACGTCCTGCTGGGGCATTCTGTCGGTGGGCTGGCGGCTGCCCATGTGGCGGGGGTGTGGTCGCTGGAGGATGCCTGCCGTCTGGTGGCGGCGCGTGGCCGGTTGATGCAGGCCCTGCCTTCCGGTGGGTCGATGGTCTCCCTCCAGGCCTGCGAGGATGAAGTCCTGTCCTTGCTCGTCGGCCGTGAGGATCACCTCGGGATCGCGGCGGTCAATGGCCCGTTGTCGGTGGTGGTCTCCGGTGCGCAGGGCGCGGTTGCCGAGGTCGCCGGGCATTTTCGGGAGCTGGGCCGGAAGGCGGCCTATTTGACGGTGAGTCATGCTTTTCATTCGCCGTTGATGGAGCCGATGCTCCAGGAGTTCCGGCGGATCGCGCAGAGTGTTGCCTATGCGGTGCCGCGGCTGGCCGTCGTCTCGGACCTCACCGGTGAACCGGTGGTCGGTGAGGAGATCGCCTGCGCCGAGTACTGGGTGGAGCACGTCCGTCAGGCGGTGCGGTTCGCCGACGGGATCCGCCGACTCGAAGAGCAGGGCGTCACCCGCTTCATCGAGCTCGGCCCGGACGGCACCTTGACCGCCATGGCCCAGGAGTGCGTCGAAGGCACCGAACACCTCCTGGTGGCGGCGCTGCGCAAGGACCGGTCGGAGGTGAGGGCCCTGCTCTCCGCCGTGGCCGAAGCGTTCACCGATGGCGCCGACGTGGACTGGTCGGTGTTCT
>NZ_BMMS01000139.1 GCF_014646055.1 Wenjunlia tyrosinilytica | reverse complement strand
CTTCTTGGGTGCTCTGTTCGTCTTGGTTGGTCTGCTCTTCTTGGGTGCTCTGTTCGTCTTGGTTGGTCTGTTCCTCTTGGGTGTCTTCGGCGTTCTCCGTGTCGCCGTTGGTGGGGTCGTTTTCTGCAGGCTGCGTTTGGGTGTTGGTGACGGTGGGGGCGTCGTCCTTGGTGTCGTTGTCGGTGTCGGTGGTGGTTTGGGTGACGGTGGGGGCGTCGTCCTTGGTGTCGTCGGTGTCGGTGTCCTGCTCAGCCTGAGTCTGAGACCCGGTCCCGCCGCCCTGCCCCTTCTCACCTGGACCAGCGTCGGCGTCGCCCTCGTCGTCGGAGCCGTAGTCGGTGTCGGCGCTGTAGTCAGTGTCGTTGTCGTTGTTGTCGTTGAAGCCGAAGTCCGTCCCGGCGTCGCTCTGATCGTCGGTGTCGTAGTCGGTGTCGGCGGTGTAGTTGCTGTCGTTGTCGTTCGCGTTGTCGAAGCCGTCATCGGTGCCGATGTCGGACTCGGAGTCGTGCTGGTCCGGGTTCTCGCCACTGTCGTTGTAGTCCGGGCCGGCGTCGGGTCCGCCGCCGGGCACGAAAACCGGGATTAGAGGGTTGAAGACCGGAATCGGGAATTCGAAGCCTCCGCCGCCTCCGCCGCCGCCCCCTCCGCCGCCGCCCCCTCCGCCTCCGCCGACGTCGGAGTCATAGCCAGCGTCGGAGTCATAGCCAATGTCGGAGTCATAGCCGCCGTCGTAGTCATAGTCGGAATCGGGGTCGTAGCGTTCTGAGTCATTGTCGTCATTGCCGTGGTCGCTCCCACGTTCGTCGCTGTCTTCGGGAGCGTGGTTCTGGCTGCTGTCGACGGATTCTTGGTTCTGGCCGTCGCCGTCCTCACGACCGTCAGGGGCGACGTCGTCGTCGGGGCTCTCGGGCGCCGGGTCGTCGTTCCTAGCCGCCGGACCAGTGGCCGTTCCAGCGCCCACGCCGCCGACTATCACCCCGCCGATGACCACGGAGTCGTCAGAGTCGGTGTCTTGGGTGTGGTCTTCGAGGATGGGGGAGGGGTTGGTGTCGGCGTTGGTGTCGTGGGTGTTCTCCCCCAGCTCTTCGAGGATGGGGGAGGGGCGGGTGTCGGCGTTGGTGTCGTGGG
>NZ_BMMS01000138.1 GCF_014646055.1 Wenjunlia tyrosinilytica | reverse complement strand
TCGACGCCACCGGACAAGCCTGCACCACCGCCGTCACCACCCTGACCACCGGCACCGTCACCGCCACCTACAACGGCGAAGACGAGTGCTTCCTCGGATCCACGGGGACGGTCACGGTCACCGTCAACGAGGCATCCACCACCACCTCCGTAACCGCCACACCGGACCCGTCCGTCTGCGGACAGGCCGTCACCATCTGCGCCACCGTCGTGGCCAACCCGCCAGGATCTGGGACTCCGACCGGCACGGTCACCTTCACCAGCCCCAGCGGGCTGAACCAAACCGTCGCCCTCGACGCCTCCGGCCAGGCCTGCACCACGGCCGTCACCACCCTCACGACCGAAACGGTCACCGCCACCTACAACGGTGAAGACGCCTGCTTCCTCGGCTCCACGGGGACCGTGGCCATCACCGTCAACGAGGCATCGACCACCACCTCCGTAACCGCCACCCCAGACCCCTCGGTCTGCGGACAGGCGGTAACGGTGTGCGCCACCGTGACGGCCGTCGCCCCGGGTTCGGGGATCCCCACCGGCACGGTCACCTTCACCGGACTCGGCGGACCCGACCAAACCGTCACCCTCGACGCCACCGGACAAGCCTGCACCACCGCCGTCACGACGCTGACCTCCGGAACGGTCACCGCCACCTACAACGGCGAGGACCCCTGCTTCCTCGGCTCGGTCGGCACCACCACCGTCACCGTCACCGAAGCATCCACCACGACCTCGGTCACCGCCACACCCGATCCCTCGGTCTGCGGACAGGCGGTAACGGTGTGCGCCACCGTGACGGCCGTCGCCCCGGGTTCGGGGATCCCCACCGGCACGGTCACCTTCACCGGACTGGGCGGACCCGACCAAACCGTCACCCTCGACGCCACCGGACAAGCCTGCACCACCGCCGTCACCACCCTGACCACCGGCACCGTCACCGCCACCTACAACGGCGAAGACCCCTGCTTCCTCGGCTCCGTCGGCACCACCACCGTCACCGTCACCGAAGCATCCACCACCACCTCCGTCACCGCCACACCCGATCCCTCGGTCTGCGGACAGGCCGTGACCGTGTGCGCCACCGTGACGGCCGTCGCCCCGGGTTCGGGGATCCCCACCGGCACGGTCACCTTCACCGGACTGGGCGGACCCGA
>NZ_BMMS01000137.1 GCF_014646055.1 Wenjunlia tyrosinilytica | reverse complement strand
GCGGTGATGGGGCCGTAGGTGGAGCCCCAGCCGAGGACGAGGGCGGGGGCGGGGTGGCCGGTGTCGGCGGTGGGGTCGTCGACGGTCAGGTCGGGGACGGTGATGCGGTCGATCTTGGCTTGGCGGGTGCGGACCATGTGGTCGTGGTTGGCGGGGTCGTAGGAGATGTTGCCGGTGCCGTCCTGTTTTTCGATGCCGCCGATGCGGTGTTCCAGGCCGGGGGTGCCGGGCAGGGCCCAGGGGCGGGCGAGGGTGTCGGGGTCGCGCTGGTAGGGGCGGAAGGCGGGGGTGCCGTCGGTGTCGGTGTGGTTGGGGGAGGTGGCGAAGCGCACGCGCAGGTCGGGCAGTTCGTGGGGGTCGGGGATGCGCCAGGGTTCGGAGCCGTTGGCGAGGTAGCCGTCGGAGAGCAGGAAGACCGGGGTGCGGTAGGTCAGGGCGATGCGGGCGGCTTCGAGGGCGGTGTTGAAGCAGTCCGCGGCGGTGGCGGGGGCGACGATGGGCACGGGGGCTTCGCCGTTGCGGCCGTACATGGCTTGGAGCAGGTCGGCCTGTTCGGTTTTGGTGGGCATCCCGGTGGAGGGGCCGCCGCGTTGGATGTCGATGACCAGCAGGGGCAGTTCGAGGGAGACGGCGAGCCCGATGGTCTCGGATTTGAGGGCGACGCCGGGGCCGGAGGTGGTGGTCGCGGCCAGGGATCCGCCGAAGGCGGCGCCCAGGGCTGCGCCGATGCCGGCGATCTCGTCCTCGGCCTGGAAGGTGCGTACGCCGAAGTTCTTGTGGCGGGAGAGTTCGTGGAGGATGTCGCTGGCGGGGGTGATGGGGTAGGAGCCGAGGTAGAGGGGCAGGTCGGCCTGGCGGGCGGCGGCGATCAGGCCGTAGGACAGGGCGAGGTTGCCGGAGATGTTGCGGTAGGTGCCGGGGGGCAGGGGGGCGGGGGCGATCTCGTAGGAGACGGCGAAGTCCTCGGTGGTCTCGCCGAAGTTCCAGCCGGCTTTGAACGCGCAGATGTTGGCTTCGGCGATCTGGGGTTTGGCGGCGAACTTGCTGCGCAGGAATTTTTCGGTGCCGGCGGTGGGCCGGTGGTACATCCAGGACAGCAGGCCGAGGGCGAACATGTTCTTGGCGCGTTCGGCGTCCTTGCGGGCGAGTCCGGAGTCGGCCAGTGCCTCGACGGTCAATGTCGTCA
>NZ_BMMS01000136.1 GCF_014646055.1 Wenjunlia tyrosinilytica | reverse complement strand
CTCTCCAGGCGTGCGAGGACGAGGTGCTGCCCCTGCTGGCCGGCCGCGAGCACGAGATCGGCATCGCAGCGGTCAACGGCCCCCTGTCCGTGGTCGTATCGGGAGATGAATCGGCCACGGCCGAGATCGCCTCGCGCATCCAGGAGTTGGGCCGTAAGACATCCCTCCTGCGGGTGAGTCACGCGTTCCACTCGCCGTTGATGGAGCCGATGCTCAAGGAGTTCCGCGAGGTAGCGGAGAGCGTGGCGTACGAGGTACCGCGCCTGGCCGTCGTCTCGAATCTCACAGGTGGCGTCGCCGCGCCCGAGGAACTGACCTGCGCCGACTACTGGGTGCGGCATGTCCGTGAGGCGGTGCGGTTCGCCGACGGCATCGGCTGCCTGGAGTCGGAGGGCGTCGGGCGGTTTGTGGAGCTGGGCCCGGACGGCACTCTGACCGCCATGGCCCAGGGGTGCGTGGAGGGCGACGAGCGTCTGCTGGTGCCCGCTCTGCGAGGTGACCGGCCCGAGGTCGGTGCGGTGCTGACGGCGGTGGCCGAGTTGTTCGTCTCCGGCGTGGACGTGGACTGGGGAGGGCTGTTCGGGGGCTCGAGGGCATCCGGGGTCACGCTGCCGACGTATGCCTTCCAGCGTGAGCGTTTCTGGCCGGATGGAGAGGCCGAAACCGCGCCGAGCCCCTCGGAGGGGGTGGACGCGCGGTTCTGGGAGGCGGTCGAGCGCGGCGATCTGGGGTCGCTGGCGGGTTCGCTGGGTGTGGACGAGGCGGTGCTGGGCGGTGTGGTGCCGGCGTTGTCCTCGTGGCTGCGTGGGCAGCGTGAGCGTTCCCGTGCGGACCGTTGGCTGTACCGGGTGACGTGGAAGCCTTTGGACGGTGTCTCCTCGGGAACGCTGTCCGGGCGATGGCTGGTCGTCGTGCCGACCGGTGCGGCGGCCGACGATCACGTCGAGTCGCTGGTGGACGGACTGGTCTCGAGGGGCGCCGATCCCGTGATCGTTGAGTGCGCTCCGGGGGCTGAGCGCACCGCACTGGCCGAGCGGTTGAGCGCCGTGGGCGACGTCGGCGCAGTATTGCTGATGCCGGGATCCAGTGAGCCCGACACCGTCGGGGAGCTGTCAATGACCGCGGTGCTGGCGCAGGCGCTGGGTGACGCCGGGATGAGCGCTCGTCTGTGGGTGCTGACGCGTGGTGCGGTGTCGGTGGGGCGGTCGGACGGTGCTCCCGATCCCGGTCAGGCCGCGGTG
>NZ_BMMS01000135.1 GCF_014646055.1 Wenjunlia tyrosinilytica | reverse complement strand
GGTCGTGGGAGGAGGGTGCTGATGGCGGCGGCGGCCAGGACGAGGACGAGGTCGATGGCGGCGACCCATTCCAGGCCGTGGACGTAGTCGATGCGGGCGCCGCCCGATCCCAGGACGGCGAAGAACACCGACCCCAAAGCGGCGATACCCGCCGCCGAGGCGAACTGCTGGGCCGTGGTCAGCACCCCCGCGGCCGCCCCGGCCTGCCCCGAGCGCACCCCGGCCAGCACCGCGCCGACCAGCGCCGGCACCGCCAGACCGTTGCCCGTACCGACCAGCACCATCGGACCGATCAGCCGCAGCGCACTGGTGTGCGACCCCGAACCCCACAGCACACCCAGCAGCGAGAGCACACCGGCGGCCGCGATCAGCGTGCCCACCGTGATCACCTTCGCCCCGTGCCGCGCAATGGCCTTCTGCGCCGACACCGACGCCGTCGCGAACGCCAGACCCAGCGGGCAGAACGTCCACCCCGCATCCAGCGGCGAGAGCCCGATACCCGACTGCAGCACCAACGTCAACGTGAACATGAACGAGTGGAACGAGGCGAACGCCCCGATGTTGACCACCAGACCCCGGTTGAACGCCCGGTCGTGGAACAGCCGCAGATCCAGCAGCGGCTGACCACCGCGCGCCGCCAGCGCCCGCTCCCACCACAGCGCCAGCGCCATCACCGGAGCGGCAGCACCCAGACTCACCCACGCCCACACCGGCCAGCCCTCGGTGCGCCCCAGCACCAGCGGCACCAAAGCCAGCGCCAGAGCACCGGAGATCCCCAGCGCACCCAACGGATCCAGCTTCGGACGCGCCGCCGAACGCGTCACCGGCAGCAGACGCAGCGCGAACCCCACCGCGGCCAGACCCACCGGCACATTCACCAAGAAGATCACCCGCCAGCCCAGCCCGAACAGGTCCCACTCCAGCAACGCCCCGCCGAGCACCTGCCCGGCCACCGCACCCACACCCATCGTCACCCCGAACCACGACAGCGCCCGAGGACGCTCCCCGCCGGGAAAGACCGCCGTGATCAGAGCCAGCACCTGCGGCACCATCGCCGCACCCGTCAGCCCCTGCAGCAACCGCGCCGCCACCAACTGCCCCGGCGTCTGCGCCAGACCGCACAGCAACGACGCCCCCGTGAACGCCACCGTGCCCCACAAGAACAGCCGACGCGACCCGAACAGATCACCCAACCGCCCACCAGTGATCAACCCCGACGCATACGTGAACGCATACCCGGCCACGATCAGCTCCAACGCCGCCTGACCCGCATCCAGATCACGCTCCAACGACGGAGCAGCCACATTCACCACATACAAATCGAACTGCGCCATGAACATCGCCGACAACAACACCGGCAACATCAACCACCGACGCGGATCGG
>NZ_BMMS01000134.1 GCF_014646055.1 Wenjunlia tyrosinilytica | reverse complement strand
GGTCATGTCCCGTGGGGTGGTGTAGTCAGGGCAACTGTTTCGGTTCCGGTTGTGGGGTGATCTGCGGTTCGGGTTCGGTGGGCTTGGTGCCGAAGAGCTCGGCCATGGAGGCTTCGGAGAGGTAGCGGCGGTCGAAGACCTGCCATTCGTCGTGGAGTTCGGCCAGGACTGCGGCGGCGAGCCGGTCCAGGGCGGTGGGGTTGGGGAAGACCTGGACGACGTCGGCCCGCCGTTTGATCTCCCGGTTCAGCCGCTCCAGCGGGTTGGTCGACCAGATCTTCTTCCAGTGCGCCGCCGGGAAGTCGGCGAACGCGGTGATGTCCGTCGCCGCATCCAGCAGCATCGTCTTGACCTGCGGGAACTGCCGTCCGAGCATGTCGGCGACCACGTTCAGCTGGGTGCGCACCTGCTCGCCGGTGGTCTGCGCGAAGATGGTGCGGATGGTCGCGGCGGCCATCTCCCCGGAGCCCCTCTCGATCACCGAAAACACGTCCCGGACGAAGTGAACCGGGCACCTTTGCCGGGCCGCACCGAGGAAGGCGGTGCGGATCGCGGCCACCAGGCCGCTGTGGCTGTGGGAGATGACCAGCTGGACGTGCTCCAGGCCGCGGGCCCGTAAGGACCGCAGGAACCTGGTCCAAAACGGCTTCGACTCACTGTCGCCGACCATCAGCCCGAGGATCTCGCGGTGCCCGGTGGCGGAGATTCCGGTGGCGATGACCACGGCCGGGGAGACGATCCGGTGATTGACCCTCGCCTTGCAGTAGGTCGCGTCCAGGAAGACGTAGGGGAAGACGGTGTGATCCAGCGGCCGCTCCTTGAACGCGGTCAGTTCCTCGTCCACCTCACCGCAGATCCGGGAGACCTCGGACTTGGAGATCCCGCTGTCCGCACCGAGTGCTTTGACCAGGTCATCGACCGATCGGGTCGAGACACCGTGCACGTAGGCCTCCATCACCACGGCGAACAACGCCCGGTCGATCCGCCGCCGCCGTTCCAGCAGCGAGGGGAAGAACGACCCGCTGCGCACCTTCGGGATCTTCAGGTCCAGGTCGCCGGCCTGTGTGGTCAGCAGCCTCTCCCGGTGTCCGTTGCGCCAGGTCGTGCGCGTCTCGGCGTGCTCACGCGGCGCGGCACCGATCACATCGGTGGCCTCGGCCTCGATCAGCTCCTGCAGGATGCGCTCGCACACCACCCTGATTGCCTCAACTCCATCGGCCCGACGTTGTGACTCAAGCAGCCGCATCAGCTCAGACTGGGACAAGGCCATCGCGTGCTCCTCCGGTTGAACTGCCCGTTCACCAGGAAGACTTGCGCGATGGCCTGCCCTTGCTCAGGGAGCATGCACCGCCGGCGGATGCACGCCCCGGGCAGACACCCGCGCATTCCGGGACCCTGCCCGGCTACACCACTTCATGGGACGCGATCCGC
>NZ_BMMS01000133.1 GCF_014646055.1 Wenjunlia tyrosinilytica | reverse complement strand
CGAGGCGGGCCTGGGCTCCGTCGTGCAGGTCCCGCTCGATCCGGCGCAGGTCCGCCGCCGCCGTGTCCACCACCGTTCCCCGGTCGGACTCGAGCTCCTGGACCCGCTCGGCCAGGTAGGAGGGCGAGAGCAGGCCGCGCACCATCAGCCGGTCCACGTGGGCCATGCCCCGCACGAACCACGGGGTGCCCATCCAGACCAGCAGGCCCAGCGCCGCCGTCCCCGCTATCTCGGCGGGGGAGTCCATATACCAGTTGTGCCTGCCGGTCTCGTCGCCGTAGAGCTGGAGGCCGGGCTGGTCGATGTAGCGGGGGAAGACCCACTGCCACACGGGGTAGGTCAGCATCCCCCAGCCGCAGGTGGACAGGACCGTCGTGACGGTGAAGGTGAAGATGCCCCACGGCAGCATCAGCAGCGAGTAGATGGTGTGCCGCCAGGAGACGCCGCTCTTGAACAGCGCGCCCATGCGGGACAGCAGGCCCCTGGTGTTCGGCTGGAGCGGGCCGGGCTCGGGGACGTCCTCATGGAGCAGGGACCGCGCCCTGGCCCGCTCGATCACGCCCAGCCCCCGGCAGCCCAGCAGGGCGAGGGCGAGCACCGGGACGCCCACGAAGGTGATCAGCAGCCCCGCGCCCAGCGACACCATCGTCACGGTCCAGACGAAGGCCGCGATTCCCACCGGCAGATTCAGCAGCAGGTACACGAGCTCGCGCCAGGTGCGTCCCTCCAGAGGGGCGCGCAGCGCGGTCGGCACCAGGTGCTTGCGCGGTGCCGGCTGGTATGCGGTGGCCATGGTGTCCATCCTCGTCACGTCGTCCGTCCTTCTCCGACTGTGGCTCCAGCCTGCTGGAACGGCGGCTCCGCGCCCATGGTGTGCGTCGGCATCTTGAACAGGGGGATATCCCCACCCCATCACGGGTGCCAGGCCCTGGGCGGAGGGATCCGGGCCGTCGCCGGGGCGTGCGGGCGCGGGGCGGACCACGATGACGGACGAGGCCCAGCCGGAGCGTCGTCGCCGGGCGCGCGGGCGCGATGCCGGGGGCGGGGCGGGGTGTGCGGGGCGGGGTGAGGGCATGGCCGGGCGGTGGCCGCCGGGGACAGTGGGGTGCCCCAGACTGCGGGTGCCCCAGACGGCGGGTGCCTCAGACTGTGGGGTGCTTCAGGCTGTGGGGTGCCTCGTCAGGCCGTGAGGTGGCTCAGACTCTGGGGTGCTTCAGGCTGTGGGAGCCGCGGTCCCGCGGACGGGTTCACGCTCGCGCCACGGCAGCTCGGCCGTGATCGTCGTCGGACCGCCTGGCGGGCTCTCCACCAGGAAGACGCCGTCCACCGCCCGCAGCCGCTCGGCCAGGCCGGCCAGCCCGCTCCCCTTACCCGTGTCCGCGCCCCCGCGCCCGTTGTCCGTCACCTGGATCAGCAGCCGTGCGTCCGAGCGCCACAGGTCCGCCGCCGCGCTCTCGGCTCCGCTGTGTTTGCTGATGTTGGTGAGGAGTTCGGAGACGGTGAAGTAGGCGATGCCTTCGATGGCGGGTGCGGGGCGGG
>NZ_BMMS01000132.1 GCF_014646055.1 Wenjunlia tyrosinilytica | reverse complement strand
CGGATCTCGGTGGCGGCGGTCAATGGCCCCGGTTCGGTGGTGGTGTCCGGGGATGCGGAGGCGTTGAAGGAGTTGATCGGGCGCTGTGAGGCGTCGGGGGTCCGGGCGCGGGCGGTGCCGGTGGACTACGCCTCGCATTCGCGGCATGTGGAGGCCATCGAATCGGAGTTGGCGGAGGTGCTGGCCGATGTTGCTCCGCGCTCGGGTGAGGTGCCGTTCTTCTCCACGGTCGAGGCGGAGTTCATCGACACCGCGGCGCTGGACGCCGGTTACTGGTATCGCAATCTGCGGCAGCGCGTGCGCTTCGACGAGGCCGTGCGCGGACTCGTCGAGGAGGACCATGGCGTCTTCCTCGAGGTCAGCGCACATCCGGTCCTGGGGATGGCGCTCCAGGAGACCGCCGAGGACGCCGTGGTCGGCGGCACATTGCGGCGTGACGACGGGGGAGTGGACCGTTTCCTGACCTCGCTCGCCGAGTTGTTTGTGTGCGGTGTGGACGTTGACTGGACGGCGGTCCTGGCCGCCCATGAACCGCGCATCGTCGAACTGCCCACCTATGCCTTTCAACGCAGCCGCCATTGGCTGCGGGGCACCATTCGACGCCCGGTCCCCGGTGGCGTTCCTCAGGCGCACCGGCCGGGCGGTGAAAAGGGTGAGCCCGTCACCCTTCCCGAAGTGACGAAGGCGGCGGCGCGATACGAAGACCTGCTGGCGCTGGTGCGTGCGCACGCTGCGGCTGTACTGGGCCATCCCAAGCCCGGCGCGGTGAATGTGCGACTCACCTTCAAGGCGTTGGGATTCGACTCCGCCACCTCCGTCGAATTGCGCAACCGGCTCGTGGCCGAGACGGGGCTACGACTGCCCGCCTCCGTCCTGTTCAATCATCCGACGCCCCAAGCGATGGCCCGGCACCTTCACGATCTGCTGTGCGGCCAAACCGATTCCGGCGGTGCCGAAGTGATTGCCCGGTCGACAGCGGACGACCCGATCGCCATTGTCGCGATGGGCTGCCGTCTGGCCGGGGGGGTGAGGGCTCCCCAGGATCTCTGGGAATTGATCTCGCACGGTGGTGACGCCGTCTCCGCGTTTCCCACTGACCGCGGATGGAATCTCGAGGGTCTCTACCACCCGGACCCCGGGCACCACGGCACGAGTTATACGCGCTCGGGCGCTTTCATCCTTGACGCGGGTGACTTCGATCCCGGGTTCTTCGGTATCTCGCCGCGCGAGGCGCTGGCGATGGATCCGCAGCAGCGTCTGTTGCTGGAGACCTCGTGGGAGACCCTGGAACGGGCCGGCATCGACCCGGCGACGCTGTGCGGCAGCGAGGCCGGGGTCTTCATGGGCATCATGCCGCAGGACTACGGCCCCGATCTGCATCAGGCGCCCGAGGCCGTCGACGGCTATCTGCTGACGGGTCTGTCCGGCAGCGTCGCCAGCGGACGCATCGCCTACACCCTGGGCCTGCGCGGACCCGCTGTGACCGTGGATACGGCGTGCTCGTCGTCCTTGGTCGCGCTGCACTTGGCGGTCCAGGCCCTGCGCGCCGGGGAATGCACGATCGCCCTGGCCGGGGGCGCCACCGTCATGTCGAAGCCGGGCATCTTCGTGGAGTTCAGTCGTCAGCGTGGGTTGGCGGTGGATGGCCGGTGCAAGCCGTTCGCGGCGGGTGCGGACGGTACGGGGTG
>NZ_BMMS01000131.1 GCF_014646055.1 Wenjunlia tyrosinilytica | reverse complement strand
GAGCGGTTTGTGCCGGACTGGTTGGCGGGGGATGGTTCGCGGTTGTATCGGACGGGGGATGTGGGCCGTTGGCTGCCGGACGGCACGATCGAGTTCGTGGGCCGCAATGATTTCCAGGTCAAGGTCCGGGGTTACCGGATCGAACTCGGGGAGATCGAGGCCCGGCTACTGGAACTCCCTGCTGTCCGGGAAGCCGTCGTGGTGGCCCGAGATGATCGCCTCGACGCCTACTACGTGCCAGCCGTGGACGATGCGACGGCGGCCGCGTTGCGGGATGCGCTGGATGAGGTCCTTCCTTCCTACATGGTGCCGTCGGCGTTTGTCGCGCTGGAGTCGCTGCCGTTGACCCCGAACGGGAAGGTGGACCGGGACAAGCTTCCGGTGCCGGACGGTGGCGCGGTGGTGGTGCGCGGCTACCGGGCCCCGGTGGGTGTGGTGGAGGAGGTTCTGGCCGGGATCTGGTCGGACCTGCTGAATGTGGAGCGCGTCGGGCGCGACGATGACTTCTTCGAACTCGGCGGGCACTCCCTGCTGGCGGTCTCGCTGGTGGAGCGGATGCGGCAGGCCGGGCTGTCGTGTGATGTGCGGGCGGTGTTCACCACCCCCACCGTTGCCGGGCTGGCTGCGGCGGTGGCGGCTGGGGGCGGAGGCGAGGTGCCGGTGCCGCCGAACGCGATTCCGGCGGACACCGATGTGATCACGCCGGAGATGCTGCCGCTGGTGGAGCTGACCGAGGAGCAGATCGCCAAGGTGGTCGCCTCGGTGTCCGGTGGCGCGGGCAACGTGCAGGATATCTATCCGCTGGCGCCGCTGCAGGAGGGGATCTTCTTCCACCATCTGTTGGGTGGTGAGGGTGATGCGTATCTGTTGTCGAGTGTGTCTGTCGTGCCGTCGCGGGAGTGGATAGGCCAGTTCGCCGATGCGCTGCAGATGGTGGTGGATCGGCACGACATCTTGCGTACGTCGGTGGTGTGGGAGGGACTGCCGCGGCCGGTGCAGGTGGTGTGGCGGGACGTCGACGCGCCGGTCGAGGAGGTGGCCCTCGATGGTGACGGGGACGCGGTCGCCCAGCTTCTGTCTCGGTTCGACCCCCGGCGTTACCGGCTGGACTTGAACCGTGCGCCGCTGCTGCGGGTGGTGACGGCGTACGACGAGCCGAACGACAGGTGGCTGCTGTTGGTGCTGATGCATCACCTGGTGGGTGACCACACCACGATGGATGTATTGCAGCAGGAGATCGGTGCCCTGCTGATCGGCCGCGGCGATGCCTTGCCGGAGCCGGTGCCGTATCGCAATGTGGTGGCCCAAGCCGTGCTGGGCACAACCCAGCAGGAGCATGAGGAGTTCTTCACCGGTCTGCTGGGCGATGTCGACGAGCCGACCGCGCCGTTCGGGATTTTGGATGTCCGCGGTGATGGCACCGGTATCGCGGAGGCGCGCGTCGAGGTGGATGCTGCCTTGGCCGGGGCGGTTCGGGAGCAGGCTCGTCGTGCGGGTGTGTCGTCGGCGAGTGTGTGCCATCTGGCGTGGAGTCTGGTGTTGTCCCGGTTGACCGGTCGTTCGGATGTGGTGTTCGGCACGGTCGTGTTCGGGCGGATGCAGGCTGGCGCCGGTGGGGAACGCGGCCTCGGCCTGTTCATCAATACGTTGCCGGTGCGGGTCGATGTCGGTGGCCGGGGTGTGCTGGATGCGGTCCGGGACACTCATGGGCTGCTG
>NZ_BMMS01000130.1 GCF_014646055.1 Wenjunlia tyrosinilytica | reverse complement strand
CCCGCCCCGCACCCGCCATCGAAGGCATCGCCTACTTCACCGTCTCCGAACTCCTCACCAACATCAGCAAACACAGCGGAGCCACCCACGCGAATGTCGACGTCTGGCGCTCGGACGACCATCTGATGCTCCAGGTGACCGACAACGGCAAGGGGGGTGCGGACACTTCCCGCGGCAGCGGTCTCGCCGGTCTGCACGATCGAATAGGAGCGGTGGACGGGGTACTGGTCGCCCACAGCCCGGTCGGCGGCCCCACCACGATCACGGCCCAACTGCCCTGGCGCGCCTGACCGACAATCCCCTCAGCGCGGTACCGCCCGGGTGCGGTACCGCGCTCGCGGTCGGCCTGCCCCCGGCGCCGGATCCGTGCGTGAGGAAACCCCTGGAGAATTGAGCGGGTCAGCCGTTGGGCCACCACAGCGGTCCGAATGCTGGAATGCTGGAATGCTGGAATGCTGGGACAAGAAATCGAACACCGGGGGTTGCAGGTCGTGGAGGACTGTGTGCGTGTGGTCATCGCCGAGGATTCGGTGCTCCTTCGAGAGGGGCTGACCCGGCTTCTGACCGACCGCGGCCATGACGTGGTGGCGGGCGTCGGGGACGCCCTCGCCCTGATCAAGGTCGTGGACGAGATGGCCGCGGCGGGCGAGCTGCCCGACGTGGTCGTGGCGGACGTGCGCATGCCCCCCACGCACACCGACGAGGGGGTGCGCGCGGCGGTCGCGCTGCGCCACGACCATCCCGGTCTCGGGGTCCTGGTGCTGTCCCAGTATGTGGAGGAGCAGTACGCCACCGAGTTGCTGGCGGGCAGCAGCCACGGGGTGGGTTACCTGCTCAAGGACCGGGTGGCCGAGGTCCGGGAGTTCGTGGACGCCGTGGTCCGTGTGGCCCGCGGTGGCACCGCGCTCGACCCGGAGGTGGTCGCCCAACTCCTCGGCCGCAGCCGCAAGCAGGATGTCCTGGCGGCTCTGACACCCCGCGAGCGCGAGGTACTCGGGCTGATGGCCGAGGGCAGGACCAACTCGGCGATCGCCAAGCAGCTCGTGGTCTCCGACGGCGCCGTGGAGAAGCACGTCAGCAATATCTTCCTGAAACTCGGGCTTGCCCCGAGCACAGGAGATCACCGACGCGTACTCGCAGTTCTTACGTATCTCAATTCGTGAATCAAAGAGGAAGGTTTGCTTTCCTTCCGACGTAACATGGCATGAAGGAAGGAAAAGTCCGAGGAAGGACTTGATCCGCCGCCTCGAGGGAGGTCTTTCGCAGTGACCAGGCAGGTCAGCCCACCAGAACAGGTCAATTCGGTAGAAGAGGGTGCCGCCTCCGATTCGCCGGAGGACGGCGAGCCGCAGGATAGGGCCCCCGGCCGGGCTTCCGGGACGGTCCACAAGCAGGTGAAGCGCCTCGATCGGGTGATCATCCGGTTCGCCGGCGACTCCGGTGACGGTATGCAGTTGACCGGGGACCGGTTCACCTCCGAGACCGCGTCGTTCGGCAACGACCTGTCGACCCTGCCGAACTTCCCCGCCGAGATCCGAGCCCCCGCGGGCACCCTGCCGGGCGTCTCCTCCTTCCAGCTCCACTTCGCCGACCACGACATCCTCACCCCCGGCGACGCCCCGAACGTCCTGGTCGCAATGAACCCCGCCGCACTGAAGGCCAATCTGCCCGACCTGCCGCGCGGCGCCGAGATCATCGTCAACACCGACGAGTTCACCAAACGCGCCATCGCCAA
>NZ_BMMS01000129.1 GCF_014646055.1 Wenjunlia tyrosinilytica | reverse complement strand
ACGATCGAGTTCGTGGGCCGCAATGATTTCCAGGTCAAGGTCCGCGGGTACCGGATCGAACTCGGGGAGATCGAGGCCCGGCTGCTCGAACTCCCTGCTGTCCGGGAGGCCGTCGTGGTGGCCCGAGATGATCGCCTCGACGCCTACTACGTGCCAGCCGTGGACGATGCGACGGCGGCTGCGTTGCGGGACGCGCTGGATGAGGTTCTTCCCTCCTACATGGTGCCGTCGGCGTTCGTGGAACTGGGTGCGCTGCCGTTGACTCCGAACGGGAAGGTGGACCGGGACAAGCTTCCTGTGCCGGATGGTGGCGCGGTGGTGGTGCGTGGTTATCGGGCGCCGGTGGGTGTGGTGGAGGAGGTTCTGGCGGGGATCTGGTCGGACCTGCTGGGTGTGGAGCGGGTCGGGCGGGACGATGACTTCTTCGAACTCGGCGGGCATTCCCTGCTCGCGGTCTCTCTCGTCGGGCGGATGCGGGAGGCCGGGCTGTCGTGTGATGTGCGGGCGGTCTTCACCGCCCCGACCGTTGCCGGGCTGGCTGCGGCGGTGGCGGCTGGGGGCGGAGGCGAGGTGCCGGTGCCGCCGAACGCGATTCCGGCGGACGCCGATGTGATCAGGCCGGGGATGCTGCCGCTGGTGGATCTGACCGAGGAGCAGATCGCCAAGGTCGTCGCCTCGGTGCCGGGCGGAGCCGGGAATGTGCAGGACATCTACCCGCTCGGGCCGCTGCAGGAGGGGATCTTCTTCCACCATCTGCTGCGTAAAGATACCGACCCCTACGTGATCTCCGTCCTGCTCGCAGCAGACACCCGCGACGCGGTCGATGGGTTCGCCACGGCCTTGCAAGCGGTGGTGGACCGGCACGACATCCTGCGGACGTCGGTGGTGTGGGAGGGACTGCCACAACCGGTGCAGGTGGTCTGGCGCCACGCCGCGCTGTCCGTCGAGGAGATGACCTTCGAGGTGGGACGGGACGCGGCCGAGCAGTTGCAGGACGGGTTCGACCCGCGCCGGTACCGGATGGACCTGGGCATGGCACCGCTGATCCGGATCGTCGCCGGGTTCGACGCCGCACAGCAGCGGTGGCTCATGATGATCTTGCGGCATCACATCATCGACGACAACACGTCCGTCGGAGCGCTGGTCTCCGAAGTGGATGCCCACCTCGCCGGCCGCGGTGACGCCTTGCCGGAGGCGGTGCCGTATCGCAATGTGGTTGCCCAGGCGGTGCTGGGCACCAGTCGGGCGGAGCATGAGGAGTTCTTCACCGGTCTGCTGGGTGATGTCGACGAGCCGACTNGTGTCGTCGGCGAGTGTGTGCCATCTGGCGTGGAGTCTGGTGCTGTCCCGGTTGACCGGTCGTTCGGATGTGGTGTTCGGTACGGTGCTGTTCGGGCGGATGCAGGCCGGTGCCGGTGCGGAACGCGGCCTCGGCCTGTTCATCAACACCCTGCCGGTGCGCGTCGACGTCGATGCTCGCGGCGTCCTGGAGGCGGCGCGGGACACGCAGCGGTTGCTGGCCGAGTTGCTACGGCATGAACATGCCCCGTTGGCGGTGGCTCAAGGGTGCAGTCGGGTGCCGGCGGGGTTGCCGCTGTTCACGAGCCTGCTGAACTACCGGCACAGCCCGGAATCCGCCCACCCGGCCGACCCCACCGACTCCGGTGCCGGGTTCGAGGTGCTGGACACCTACGACCGCACCAACTATCCGGTTGTGGTGTCGGTCGACGACCTCGGTGCCGAGGACGGTGGTTTCGCCGTCACGGCCCAGGTCGACGA
>NZ_BMMS01000128.1 GCF_014646055.1 Wenjunlia tyrosinilytica | reverse complement strand
GTTGAGCAACGAGAGCCTGGCCAACCTGTTGAAGGAGGAGCGGCGTTTCGAGCCGCCCGCCGAGCTTGCCGCGCACGCCAATGTGACCGCGCAGGCCTATGCGCGCGCCGAGGCGGACCGGCTGGGTTTTTGGGCCGAGCAGGCCGAGCGGCTGTCCTGGACCACCACCCCGCGCCAGACCCTGGACTGGTCCAACCCCCCGTTCGCCACCTGGTTCGCCGACGGCGAGCTCAACGTCGCCCACAACTGCGTCGACCGCCACGTCCACGCCGGCCTCGGCGACCGGGTCGCCATCCACTTCGAGGGCGAACCCGGCGACACCCGCACCCTGACCTACGCCCAACTCCAGACCGAAGTCGCCCGCGCCGCCCACACCCTGACCGCCCTGGGCGTACACCCCGGCGACCGCGTCGCGATCTACATGCCCATGATCCCCGAAACCGTCGTGGCCATGCTCGCCTGCGCCCGCATCGGCGCACCCCACTCCGTGGTCTTCGGCGGATTCTCCGCCGACGCACTGGCCACCCGGATCACCGACGCCGACGCCCGCGTGGTCATCACCGCCGACGGCGGCTACCGCCGCGGCAAGCCCTCCGCCCTCAAACCCGCCGTCGACGAAGCCCTCACCCGCCCCGGCACCGAAAACGTCCGCAACGTACTGGTCGTGCGCCGCACCGGCCAGGAAGTGGCCTGGACCAAAGACCGCGACATCTGGTGGCACCAGGCCCTCGACGCCCAACCCCACCAGCACACCGCGCAACCCTTCCCCGCCGAGCACCCCCTGTTCATCCTCTACACCTCCGGCACCACCGGCAGACCCAAAGGCATCCTGCACACCAGCGGCGGCTACCTGACCCAGACCGCCTACACCCACCACGCCGTCTTCGACCTCAAACCCGACACCGACGTCTACTGGTGCACCGCCGACGTCGGCTGGGTCACCGGCCACTCCTACATCGTCTACGGACCCCTGGCCAACGCCGCCACCCAGGTCATCTACGAAGGCACCCCCGACACCCCCCACCAGGGCCGCTTCTGGGAAATCATCGAAAAATACAAAGTCACCATCCTCTACACCGCCCCCACCGCCATCCGCACCTTCATGAAATGGGGCGAGCACATCCCCGCCCAGCACGACCTGAGCAGCCTGCGCCTGCTCGGCTCCGTCGGCGAACCGATCAACCCCGAAGCATGGATGTGGTACCGCCGGCACATCGGCGCCGACCGCTGCCCCATCGTCGACACCTGGTGGCAGACCGAGACCGGCGCCATGATGATCAGCCCCCTGCCCGGAGTGACCCCCACCAAACCCGGCTCCGCCCAGACCCCCCTGCCCGGCATCGCCGCCACCGTCGTCGACGACACCGGCACCGAAGTCCCCCACGGCCACGGCGGCTACCTCGTCCTGACCCAGCCCTGGCCCTCCATGCTGCGCACCATCTGGGGCGACGACCAGCGCTACCGCGAGACCTACTGGTCCCGCTTCACCGACCGCTACTTCGCCGGCGACGGCGCCAAAAAGGACGACGACGGCGACATCTGGCTCCTCGGCCGCGTCGACGACGTCATGCTCGTCTCCGGCCACAACATCTCCACCACCGAAGTCGAATCCGCCCTGGTCTCCCACCCCAAGATCGCCGAAGCCGCCGTCGTCGGCGCCAACGACCCCACCACCGGACAAGCCATCGTCGCCTTCGTCATCCTGCGCGGCACCGCCACCGAAACCGACACCCTCACCCACGACCTGCGCACCCACGTCGCCCACACCCTCGGCCCCATCGCCAAACCCCA
>NZ_BMMS01000126.1 GCF_014646055.1 Wenjunlia tyrosinilytica | reverse complement strand
TGAGGATGGAGTCGCCGCCGAGTTCGAAGAAGTTGTCCTCGACCCCCACGCGTTCCAGACCCAGCACATCGGCCCAGATCCCCGCGACGATCCGCTCGCTGTCGGTCCGCGCCGGCACAAACCCGCCACAAGCCCGGCTGAAGTCAGGAGCCGGCAGCGCACGCCGGTCCACCTTCCCATTCACACTCAGCGGCAACCGGTCCAACACAACAAAAGCAGCCGGGACCATGTAATCGGGCAGCACCTCCGCCACATACGAACGCAGCACCGAAACGTCCGGGGCGACGCCCTCGGCAGCCACCACATACCCCACCAACCGCTTGACCCCCGGCTGATCCTCCCGAGCCACCACCACACACTCGGCAACACCGGCACAAGCACCGAGCACCGACTCGACCTCAGCAGGCTCGATACGAAAACCACGCACCTTGACCTGATCATCCACACGCCCCACGAACTCCAGCACACCATCACCACGCCACCGCACCACATCACCCGTGCGATACATCCGCGACCCACCCGGACCGAACGGATCAGCAACAAACCGCTCCGCCGTCAAACCAGCCCGACCCCAATACCCCCGAGCCACCCCCTCACCCGCAACAAACAACTCACCCACAACCCCCGGCGCCACCACACCCAACCCACCATCAAGAACATAAACCCGCACATTGTCCAACGGCCGACCAATCGGCACCACATCCGGAACACCCCCCACATCCCCCATCACAAAACACGTCGCAAACGTCGTCGTCTCCGTCGGCCCATAACCATCCACCACCCGCAACCCCCCACACGCCCCCAACACCGCACGCACAGCACCGGCAGAAACCACATCCCCACCCGTCCACACCTCCCGCACCCCCGCCAAACACCCCGGATCATCCTGCGCCAACAACCGGAACAACCCCGCCGTCAACCACAAACCCGACACCCCGAACCCCGACACCACCCGCCGCAACACCCCCGCATCCACCACACCCGCAGGCGCCACCACCACCGTCCCACCCCGCAACAACGGCACCCACAACTCATACGTCGACGCATCGAACGCCACCGGCGAATGCAACAACACCCGCTCATGCCCACCACCGCCAAAACACCGCCCGAACACCAGCGACACCACATCCCGATGCCGCACCACCACCCCCTTCGCACACCCCGACGACCCCGACGTGAACATCACATACGCCGCATTCTCCGGATCCACCACCACCCCCGGCCCACCCACCGGCCACCCACCACCCGACCCATCACCAGACCAATCACCAGACCCCCCACCCGACACCTCACCCGACCCACCCGGAAACACCGCCCCCACCTCAGCAGCCGTCACCACCACACCCACACCCGCCTGCGCCAACACCGACCGCCGACGCCCCACCGGCGCCCGCCCATCCACCGGCACATACACCCCACCGGCCTTGACCACCGCCAACAACGCCACCACCAACTCCACCGAACGCTCCACCACCACACCAACCCGGTCCTCAACCCCCACCCCCGACCGCACCAGCCACCACGCCAACCGATCCGACCACACATCCAACTCCCCATACGTCAACCGCACCCCACCCGAAACCACCGCCACCGCACCCGGAGCACACCGCACCCGCTCCCCGAACAACCCACCCAACGACCCCCACGGCACCGGGAACGACGTCGCATTCCACCCCCCCACCACCAACCGCCGCTCACCCTCCGACAACAACGACAACCCACCCAACACACCACCAACACCACCACCAACAACACCCGACAACACCAACCCCAAACGCCCCGCCAACCCCTCCACCGTCCCCACATCGAACAACGCCGGGTCGTAG
>NZ_BMMS01000125.1 GCF_014646055.1 Wenjunlia tyrosinilytica | reverse complement strand
TCGTGGTGTTGAAGCGGTTGTCGGATGCGTTGCGTGATGGTGATTCGATTCGTGCGGTGGTTCGTGGTTCGGCTGTGAACAATGACGGGTCGGACAAGGTTGGTTTTACTGCGCCGAGTGTGCGGGGGCAGGCTGGTGTGATCTTTGAGGCTCAGCAGGTGGCGGGTGTCGGGGCTGGGTCGATTGGTTATGTGGAGGCGCATGGGACTGGGACGTCGTTGGGTGATCCGATTGAGGTCGCGGCGTTGACGGAGGCTTTTCGGGAGTCGTCGTCGGGGGTTGGTTTCTGTGGGTTGGGGTCGGTGAAGACGAATGTGGGCCATCTTGATACGGCGGCGGGGATAGCTGGTTTCATCAAGGCGGTGCTGTGTGTGGAGCGGGGTCTGATTCCGGCGAGTTTGAATTTTCGGGTTCCGAATCCTCGGATTGATTTCGAGGGGAGTCCGTTCTTTGTGAATTCGGAGTTGCGGGAGTGGTCGGGTCCGTTGCCGCGGCGGGCTGGGGTGAGTTCGTTCGGTATGGGTGGGACGAACTGTCATGTGGTGGTGGAGGAGCCGCCGGTGGTGTCGGTGGAGGATGTGGGGTCGGTTGGTTGGGAGGTGGTGGTGGCGTCGGCGAAGTCTGCTGGGTCGTTGGCCGGTCAGCGGACTCGGTTGGCGGGTTTTCTGGGTGCTGATCTTGGTGGTGGGTTGTTGTCAGATGTGGCGTTCACGTCACAGGTAGGGCGGGGTGAGTTCGAGCATCGTGCAGCGGTGGTGGGGCGTGTTGGCGGGGAGTGCGCGGAGGGATTCGGTGGTGGTGCGGCGCTGGTGACGGGGCGTGCTCGTGGGGATGCGCGGGTGGCGTTCGTGTTCGGGGGGCAGGGGGCGCAGCGGTTGGGGATGGGGCGGGAGTTGTTTGCGCGGGATGGGGTGTTCCGCGGGGTGATGGAGCGGTGTTCGGAGGTGGTGCGGGCGGAGTTGGGGGTGGATCTGTGCGGGGTGTTGTTCGGGGAGGGGTGGGATTCGGCTGAGTCTGCGGCGTTGTTGGGCGAGACGTGGGTGCAGCAGCCGGCGTTGTTCTCGGTGCAGTTGGCGTTGGCTGAGCAGTGGCGTGCGTGGGGGGTGGAGCCGTGTGCGGTGGTGGGTCACAGTCTGGGGGAGGTTGTGGCTGGCGCGCTGGCAGGTGTGTGGTCGTTGCGGGATGCGGTGCGGTTGGTGTGTTGGCGTGGGGATTTGATGCAGCGGCTGGGGCGCGGGGCGATGGTCGCGGTGGATCTCGGCGAGGCCGAGGCGGAGGAGTTCGCCGTCGGCGGGTGTGTGGTAGCGGTGGTGAACGGTCCGCGGCGGACGGTGCTGTCGGGTCCGGTGGAGGCCATTGAGCCTGTTGAGGTTGCTTTGGCGGAGCGGGGCGTGCGGTGCCGGCGGTTGGCCACTTCGCATGCGTTTCATTCGCCGATGATGGATCCGATGCTGGGGGAGTTCGAGCGCCGGTTGTCGGGTGTGGAGTTCCGGGCGCCGAGAGTTCGGCTGGTTTCTGCGGTGACGGGTGGGTGGCTCACAGGGGAGCAGGCGGTGAGTGCTTCGTACTGGGCCGGTCAGGTGCGATCTGCGGTGCGGTTCTCGGCTGGGGTGGAGCGGTTGTTGGCCGATGAGCCGGGGGCGCTTTTGTTGGAGGTGGGGCCGGGGGCGTCGGCTCGGGTGCTGGTGGAGGGGTTGGAGGCGGCTTCGGGTCGGGTCGTGGTGTCGTCGATGGGCGACGGGCGTGGTGTGCGTGACGATGTGCGGGCGTCGCGTGAGGCGTTGGCGCGGTTGTGGGTGAACGGAGTCGCGATCGACTGGGCGGCGCTGCATGAGGGCCGGACACCGCGTCGGGTTCCGATGCCGACGTACGCATTCGACACCAAGCGCTACTGGAT
>NZ_BMMS01000124.1 GCF_014646055.1 Wenjunlia tyrosinilytica | reverse complement strand
GCCAGGCTCTCCGTCCTCTCGGGACACACCGTGATTCCCAGGCCCTCCAGCGTCCCCTTCTCCAGGATGTCCAGCCGCCAAGCGGCCGAGCCGTCCGCGGGAACGTCCAGCACGCTGCCGGACGCGAGCCGGGCCAGGCGCGGCAGGTGCACCGCCCCGTCCCGCACCGCCAGCTCCGGCTCACCCGAGGTCAGTGCCCGCGCGACCAGCTCCCAGGACTCGGCTCCCCCGTCGACATCCATGTCCACCAGCACAAAGCGGCTGGGGTTCTCAGCCCGCGCCGCTCGCACCAGACCCCACACGGCGGCCAGGACCGGATCCGGCACACCCTGGCCGACAGCCACCGCGCCCTCGGTGACCACCACCAGCCGGGACCCCTCGAAACGCTCCTCGGCCAGCCACTCCTGCACCAGCCTCAGGACCCGGACGGTCACCGCGCGAACGGCGTCGGCGACGTCATCACCCGGGCGGTCCACCCGCAGCACCACGTGTCCGGGGATCTGCCCGTCCCACCCGTCCGCGGTCACGGCCTCCAGATCCGCGCAGTCCACCGGCGAGGTTCCGGAGAGCGGCGCCTTGACCCAGTCCACCTGGAAGAGTCCATCGTGGTGGCCGCCGCGGGCACCGCCCGTCAGCTCACCCGACGGCTCCCGCAGGACCAGCGACTCGACGGTCGCCACCGCACCACCGGAAGCGTCCGCCAGCTCCAGCGACACCGCCTCCGGGCCGGCCTGCGCCACCCGCACGCGAAGCGCCCGGGCACCCGAAGCCCACAGCGACACGCCACCCCAGGCGAACGGCAGCCGCAATGAACCGGGCTTGCCGTCGAACTCGCTCACCAGCACGGCGTGCAAGGCCGCGTCGAGGAGGGCCGGATGAACGCCGAAGGCACCGGCGAGTCCCTCGTGCTCCTCCGGCAGCCCCACTTCCGCGAAGACCTCGTCCCCGCGCCGCCACAGGGCCCGCAGTCCAGCGAACACCGGCCCATAGGCGAAGCCCGCCTCGGCGAATCCCTCGTACACACCGTCGACCGGCAGGGGCACAGCCCCGCGCGGCGGCCACACTCCGAAGTCGAAGGGCGCCGGGCTCGATACTCCGCCCTCCGCCGCCAGCAGGCCCGTGGCATGGAGCACCCATGGCTCCCCATCGGTGCCGCCGTCGGGCCGGGAGTACACCTCCAGCGTCCGGCCGCCCGACTCATCGGGGCCACCGACGACCACCTGGAACCGCACCCCGCCCTGCTCGGGCAGCACCAGCGGCGCGGCGATCGTCAGCTCCTCCACCCGATCGCACCCCACCTGGTCCCCGGCCCGTACCGCCAGCTCCAGGAATCCCGTCCCCGGGAACAGCACCGAGCCGGCGACCACGTGATCCCTCAGCCAGGGATACATCGGCAAGGCCAGCCTGCCCGTGAACAGAAAGCCCTCGGCCCCGGCCAGCTCCACCGCCGCACCCAGCAGGGGATGCTCGGGGGCGGTCAGGCCGAGGCCGGTCATATCGCCCGCGGACACGCTCGCGCGAGTCGGCCAGAAGGTACGGCGCTGGAAGGCATACGTCGGAAGATCCACCCGCCGGGCGCCCGTACCGGCGAACAGCGCTGCCCAGTCGACGTGGCCGCCGTGGGTGTAGACACCAGCGGCGGCGGACAGCAACGAGGAGACCTCGGGCCGCCCCTTGCGCACGGCCGGGACCAGCACCCGCCCCGCGCCCTCCAGGCATCCCTGGGCCATCGCCGTCAGACTGCCGTCCGGGCCCAACTCGAGGAATCGGCCGACTCGTTGCTCCTCCAGCCGACGAACGCCGTCGGCGAAGCGCACCGCGTGCCGCACATGACGCACCCAGTACAGCGCGGAGCACAACTCCTGCGCGGTAGCGGGCTCACCGGTGACGTTCGAGATGACCGCCAGCCGTGGCTCCTGGTACGCCACGCTCTGCGCCACCCGGCGGAACTCCTCGAGCATCGGCTCCATCAACGGGGAGTGGAACG
>NZ_BMMS01000123.1 GCF_014646055.1 Wenjunlia tyrosinilytica | reverse complement strand
TGATCAAGATGGTCATGGCGATGCGGCACGGTGTGCTTCCCCGGACGCTGCACGCGGACGAGCCGTCGTCCCATGTGGACTGGACGCAGGGCGCCGTCGAGCTGCTGACGGAGCCGGTGGAGTGGCCCTCGTCGCAGGACCGGCCACGTCGGGCCGGGGTGTCCTCGTTCGGGATCGGCGGCACCAATGCGCATGTGATCATCGAGCAGGCCCCGGTGGAGGCCGTCGAGGAGGGCGAGCCTGTCGAGGGCGATGCTCCGGGGCACCGTGTGGTGCCGGTGGTTGTTTCCGCCGCTGGTATTGCGGGGCTGCGGGGGCAGGCGGAGCGGCTGGCCTCGTTCCTGGACGACGACCCCGGGGTCTGTCTGAGCGATGCGGGTCTGTCGTCGGCGGTGACGCGCTCGGCACTCGAACACCGTGCCGTGGTGCTGGCCTCGGAGCGGCAGGATCTCGTGCGGGGGCTGCGCGCCCTGGCCGAGGGCGAGCAGGCCGCCAACCTGGTCACGGGTACGGCGGGTGGTGGAAAGAAGACAGCCTTCCTGTTCACGGGGCAGGGATCGCAGCGGCTGGGCATGGGCCGGGAGCTGTATGAGGCATTCCCGGTCTTCGCGAAGGCGTTCGACGCGGTGGACGGGAACCTCCCGGTGCCCTTGCGGGAGATGGTCTTCGGTGACGACCCGGAGCCGCTGAACGCCACGGAGTTCGCGCAGCCCGCGTTGTTCGCCTGCGAGGTGGCGCTGTTCCGGCTGGTGGAGTCATGGGGCATCCGCGCTGACTTCCTGCTGGGGCATTCGGTCGGTGAGCTGGTGGCGGCCCATGTGGCGGGCGTCTGGTCGCTGGAGGACGCCTGCCGTCTGGTCGTGGCGCGCGGCCGGTTGATGCAGGCGCTGCCGACGGGCGGAGCGATGGTCGCGCTCCAGGCATCCGAAGCCGAAGTGCTGCCCCTCTGCGACGGCCGCGAGGGCGAGGCGAGCATCGCAGCGGTCAACGGGCCGGCCTCGGTGGTCGTGTCCGGCGACGCGGATGCTGTCGCCGGGATCACGGAGCACTTCCGTGGGCTGGGGCGCAAGACATCCCGGCTCCGGGTGAGCCATGCGTTCCATTCGCCGTTGATGGAGCCGATGCTCGAGGAGTTCCGCCAGGTGGCGGAGAGCGTGGCCTATCAGGAGCCGCGGCTGGCTGTCGTCTCGAATGTCACCGGTGAGGTGGCGACGCACGACGAGCTCACTTCCGCAGACTACTGGGTGCGGCACGTCCGTGAGGCGGTGCGCTTCGCGGACGGCATCAGGTGCTTGGAGAATCAGGGGGTCGGCCGGTTTGTGGAACTGGGCCCCGACGGCACCCTGACGGCGATGGCCCAGGGGTGCGTCGAGGGCGAGGGGCACCTCTTCGCCCCGGTCCTGCGCAAGGACCGCCCCGAGGCGGACGCGGTGCTGTCCGCGGTTGCGGCTGTGTTCACCGACGGCGGCGATGTGGACTGGCCGGCACTGTTCACCGGTACGGCGGCACGCCGGATCGAGCTGCCGACCTACGCCTTCCAACGACGGCACTACTGGCCGACTCCTGCCCCTGCCTCCGGTGACGCGAACGGACTTGGCCTCGTTGNGGGATCACATGGTTGCCGGGGCGGTGCTCTTTCCGGGGACGGGCTTTGTGGAGCTGGCGGTGCGGGCCGGGGACCAGGTGGGCTGCGGTCGGGTGGAGGAGCTGACGATCGCCGCGCCGCTGGTGCTGCCCGAGCACGGCGGAGTGCGGGTCCAGCTGGTGGTGGGTGCCCCGGACGAGGCGGGCGGCCGGACGGTGGAGGTGTACTCCCGTTCCGAGGACGCCCTGGGCGATCAGCCGTGGACGCTCCACGCGAGCGGCTTGCTGTCGGCCGAGAGCACCGCGCCGCCGAAGTCCTTCGCCGACTTCGCCGTATGGCCGCCGCGGGGTGCGGAGGCCGTGGACGTGGCCGACTTCTACGACCGGTTTGCGGAGTTGGGTTTCTCGTACGGTCCGGTGTTCCAGGGGCTGCGGGCGGTGTGGCGGCGTGGGGAGGAGGT
>NZ_BMMS01000122.1 GCF_014646055.1 Wenjunlia tyrosinilytica | reverse complement strand
ACAAGCGCCCGCTCCGCCTCCGGCAGCACCTCCAGGCCGGAAACCGGC
Organism: Wenjunlia tyrosinilytica; assembly: GCF_014646055.1. GTDB lineage: Bacteria > Actinomycetota > Actinomycetes > Streptomycetales > Streptomycetaceae > Wenjunlia > Wenjunlia tyrosinilytica. The sequence goes on along the minus strand of NZ_BMMS01000122.1, from coordinate 2,079 downwards.
GCACCCGGCGCAGCCTCCAACGCCCGGCTGATCTCCCGCACAGCATTCAGCAGCAACCCGCAGACACGGTCCGGGTCCAGCCGGTCATCCACCTGAGCGGTCACCGCAAACCCCGTACCCACGTCATCAACCGAAACCACGACCGGATAGTTGGTGCGCTCCTCACTGTGCAGCACCTCGAACCCGGAAGCCGCCGCACCGGCCACAGCCGGATCCGCCGGGACGCTGTGCCGGTAGTTGAACAGGCTGGTGAACAACGGCAGCCCCGCCGGCACCCGACTGCACCCCTGAGCCACCACGAGCGGGGCATGCTCATGCCGCAATACGTCGGCAAGCAGCCCATGGGTGTCCCGGACCGCATCCAGCACACCCTGGGCACCGATATCGACGCGTACCGGCAGGGTGTTGATGAACAGGCCAAGGCCGCGTTCCGCACCGGCGCCGGCCTGCATCCGCCCGAACAGCACCGTGCCGAACACCACATCCGAACGACCGGTCAGCCGGGACAGCACCATGCTCCAGGCCAGATGGCACACACTCGCCGGAGACACACCCGCACGACGAGCCTGCTCCCGGACCGCCTCGGCCAAGGCAGCGTCCATATCGACACGTGCCTCCGCGATTCCGGTGCCGTCACCGCGGACATCCAAAATCCCGAACGGCGCAGTCGGCTCGTCGACATCACCGAGCAACTCGGTGAAGAACTCCTCGTGCTCCGCCCGACTGGTACCCAGCACCGCCTGGGCCACCACATTGCGATACGGCACCGCCTCCGGCAACGCATCAGCGCTACCCGCCAGCACCGCCCCGATCTCCTCCTGCAACACCTCCATCGTGGTGTGATCACCCACCAGGTGATGCATCAGCACCAACAACAGCCACCTGTCGTTCGGCTCGTCGTAGGCCGTGACCACCCGCAACAGGGGCGCACGGTTCAGATCCAGCCGGAGCCGGCGCGGGTCGTAGCGTGCCAGCAGCTGGGCGGCTGCGTCCCCGGAACCGTCGAGGGTCACCTCCTCGACCGGCAGCTCGGTCCGCCGCCAGACCACCTGTACCGGCTGCGGCAGTCCCTCCCACACCACCGACGTACGCAGGATGTCGTGCCGATCCACCACCATCTGCAGTGCATCGGCGAACTCGCCGACCCAGTCCCGCGACGGCACCGCTAACACACTCGACAGCAGATAGGCGTCGCCCTCGCCACCCATCAGGTGGTGGAAGAAGATCCCTTCCTGCAGCGGGGCGAGCGGATAGATGTCCTGCACATTCCCGGCCCCGCCGGGCACCGAGGCGACCACCTTGGTGATCTGTTCCTCGGTCAGATCCACCAGCGGCAGCATCTCCGGCGTGATCCGGACCGGCGGACTCCACCAATCGGAGTCGCCCGGGCCGATGCGCGCCAGCAATTCCTCCTTGTGCGACCGCAACTGCCGAACCAGCGCGCCGTCCAGCGCCTCTTCCGGCGCGCGTACCTTCAGGTCGTCGCCAGTGCGCCGGAGTTCGATGGACCTCGCCCGGATCTCCAGTAGCAACTCGTCGATGTTCATAGGTCGATCTCCATCTTTCCGCCACCACTAGCCTTGCGCCGGTGAACATCAGGAATCAAATTTGGCGGTATCGGCACCTCGGCGCCGCCGCCGGCCGCGACCGCCGCGGCGAGTCCGGCGACGGTGGGGGTGGTGAAGACCGCCCGCACATCACACGACAGCCCGGCCTCCCGCATCCGCCCGACGAGAGAGACCGCGAGCAGGGAATGCCCGCCGAGTTCGAAGAAGTCATCGTCGCGGCCGACGCGCTCCACATTCAGANCCCGTTCGGGGTCAACGGCAGCGACTCCAGCGCGACAAACGCCGACGGCACCATGTAGGAAGGAAGGACCTCACTCAGCGCGCCACGCAGCGTTTCGACCCCGATGCTGCTGTCGGGCACGTAGTAGGCGTCGAGGCGATCATCTCGGGCCACCACGACGGCTTCCCGGACAGCAGGGAGTTCCAGTAGCCGGGCCTCGATCTCCCCGAGTTCGATCCGGTACCCGCGGACCTTGACCTGGAAATCATTGCGGCCCACGAACTCGATCGT
>NZ_BMMS01000121.1 GCF_014646055.1 Wenjunlia tyrosinilytica | reverse complement strand
GGACCGGTCGGAGGTGAGGGCCCTGCTCTCCGCCGTGGCCGAAGCGTTCACCGATGGCGCCGACGTGGACTGGTCGGTGTTCTTCCCCCGGGCCCGGCACGTTGAGCTGCCCACGTATGCCTTCCAGCGCAGCCGATACTGGCCAAGGCTCTCGGGCGCGCTGCTCGGCGATCTCGGCGCGGCAGGTCTGGCGTCGGCCGACCATCCCCTGCTGGGTGCCGCCGTCACCCTCGCCGACTCCGGTTCGGTGGTCCTTACCGGGCGTCTGTCCGCCCGCACTCAGCCCTGGTTGGCCGAGCATGCGGTGTCCGGGTCGATTCTCTTCCCCGGCACGGGCTTCCTGGAACTGGCGGCTCACGCCGCCGATCAAGTGAAATGCGGCCAGGTGGAGGAGCTGACCCTCGAAGCGCCGCTGATGCTGCCCGAGCGGGGCGCGGTCCAACTACAGCTCGTGGTCGCACCGGCTGATGAGTCGGGCCGACGGCTCCTGGGCATCTACTCCCGCCCGGACGGTGCTTCGGCCGACCCCGAGCGGCCCTGGACCAGGCACGCCGGGGGTGCGCTCCTCTCGAGCGCCGAGGCCTCCGAGGCCGATCTCTCGCAGTGGCCGCCCGCCGACGCCGGCGAGCTGCCCATGGACACCCTCTACGACCGGCTTGCCGAGGGCGGCTTCGACTACGGGCCGGTGTTCTGCGGGCTCAAGTCCGTCTGGCAGCGTGGGGACGACCTGTTCGCCGAGGCGAGCCTGCCGGAGGCCGCGGTGCCCGAGGCAAAGCGCTTCGGAATCCATCCGGCGCTGCTCGATGCCGTGCTGCATGCTCTTGGCGTCGCAACGGTCACCGAGGCAACCAGCGGGGCCGACGAAGGCGGGAAGGTCCCGTTCGCCTGGTCCGGGGTGACCTTCCATGCCTGCGGAGCTGCGTCGCTCAGGGCGCGACTGTCCAGGAGCGGCCCGGACACGGTCGCCTTGGAGCTGGCCGACGCTTCGGGTATGCCCGTGGCGACCATTGAATCGCTCACCATGCGCGCGCTGTCCAGCGACGGGCTCGGCGCTGCCCGGCCCGAGCTGTCCGACCTGCTGTATCGAGTCGACTGGGTCCCGGCACCGGTGGACACGGCGACCGATGCCCACCGGGACGCGGCCGAGCCTGTCGGTTTCGCGCCCGCTTCTCAGCTCGTTCCGGCTGCCCTCGCAGAGTCCGGGGAGGGCGTTCCCGCGGATGTCTTCATCCAGGTGGAGCGGCCCGATGGTGACGTCGTGGACGCCGTTCGGGCGGTGACCGCTCGGGTGTTGGGACTGGTGCAGGAGTGGCTGGCAGCGAAGCCCTTTGAGGATTCGCGGTTGGTGGTGGTCACCGAGGGCGCGGTGGCTGTCGATCACGCCGCGCCGGATCCGGTGTCGGCCGCGGTGTGGGGTCTGGTGCGGGCGGCACGGTCCGAGCATCCGACGAGGTTCGCGCTGGTGGATGTCGTCGGGGCGGCCCCCACTCGGGAGGCGCTTTCGGCGGCGTTGTCATCGGGTGAGCCGGAGTTGGCGGTGCGCGCGTCCGTGGCTTACGTGCCGCGGCTGAGCCGGATGACGTCCCGGCGGCCCGCTCTGTCCCTCCCGCCGGACGCTGCCGCATGGCGGTTGGACATCGTGGAGAACGGCACGCTGGAGGGCCTGGGGCTGACGGCCTGCCCCGACGTGACGGCCGAGCTCGGGGCCGGTCAGGTGCGGGTGTCGGTGCGGGCGGCGGGGGTCAACTTCCGCGATGTGCTGAACACCCTGGGGATGTACCCGGGTGACGCGAGTGACTTCGGCCTCGAGGGTGCGGGTGTCGTAGCCGAGGTCGGGCCGGGGGTTTCCGGTGTCGCTGTCGGCGATCGGGTGATGGGGCTGATTCCGGGGGCCTTTGGGCCGGTGGCGGTCGCGGATGCTCGCACGGTGGTGCGGATTCCGGCGGGTTGGTCGTTCGCTCAGGCGGCGTCGGTGCCGATCGTGTTCCTGACCGCGTACTACGCGCTGACCGAGCTCGGGGGAGTGCAAGCCGGGGAGTCGGTGCTGGTGCACGCGGCGGCCGGTGGTGTGGGTATGGCCGCCGTGCAGCTGGCCCGTCACCTGGGCGCGGAGGTCTTCGGTACCGCGAGCGTGGGCAAGTGGCCCACACTCCACGCGTCCGGGTTGGACAGCGCGCATGTCGCTTCTTCGCGTGATCTGGGTTTCGAGCGGGCGTTTTTGGCTGCGACGGGCGGTCGTGGTGTGGATGTGGTGCTGGACTCGCTGGCGGGGGAGTTCGTCGATGCCTCGCTGC
>NZ_BMMS01000120.1 GCF_014646055.1 Wenjunlia tyrosinilytica | reverse complement strand
TGGTTCACCGCGGACCCGGCCACCACCGCCCAGACCGTGTGCCCCCTGCGCCGCGCCTGCGACAGCCGCTCCACCAGGAGCACCCCCACCCCCTCGGACCACACCGTCCCATCGGCCGTATCCGAGAACGCCTTGCACCGGCCGTCCGCCGCCAACCCCCGCTGACGGCCGAACTCCAGGAAGGTGTCCGGCGTGGACATCACCGTCACACCGCCGGCCAGCGCCAGTTCGCACTCACCCGACCGAATGGCCTGGGCCGCCAAGTGCAAGGACACCAACGAGGACGAACACGCGGTGTCGACCGTGACCGCGGGCCCCTCGAGACCGAACGCATAGGAAACGCGGCCGGACGCCACACTGCCGTTCGTCCCGGTCAGCACATAGCCGTCGGACTCATGAACCCCCTCGCGCAAGCACGAGCCGTAGTCCTGGCCCATCACTCCGGCGAACACACCGGTCCGGGAGCCTCGCACCGAAGCCGGGTCGATACCANCATAGGTCCGCCCGGGCCGCCCGGGATCCGGGTCGAACAGGCCCTCCAGATCCCAGCCGCGATCCGTCGGGAACTCCCCGATCCCCTCACCCCCGCCGGCCACCAGCCGCCACAGGTCCTCCGGGGACTCCACCCCACCCGGGAACCGGCAGGCCATCCCGACGATGACCACCGGGTCGTCGTCAACGCCGACCAGCGCGGGCACGTGAGCATCCGCGCCCGCGGCATGGACGGACCCCGACACCTCGGCCAGCACATGGCGCGCCAGAGCCACGGGAGTCGGGTAGTCGAACACCGCTGTGGCCGACAACCGCAGTCCTGTCGCCGCGTTGACGCGGTTGCGCAGCTCCACCGACGTCAGCGAGTCGAAGCCCTGCGCCTTGAATGTCTGGTCGGGCTCGATGTCGGCGCCGGAGGAGTGCCCGAGGACTGCTGCCGCCTGAGCGCGTACCAGGTCAACGAGGAAACGGTCACGGTCGCCGGGCGCCAGGGCGGCAAGGCGCTGCTCGAGATCCGGTCGGCCACCGTCGCCGACGGCAGCCCGCGCGGTGCGGCGACTCGGCGTCCGGGCAAGTCCTCGCAGGAGCGTGGGAAGCACCGCCCCTTGCCAATGCAGCGCCCCGACATCGAGGTTCACCGGCAGAACGACGGCCCGCTCGAACCTGGACGCGCAGTCAAGGGCGGTGTCCAGCAGGTGGAGCCCCTGGTCGGCGGCCAGCGGAAGCATGCCGTTGCGCGCCATCCGCAGAAGGTCGGCGTCACTCAGTTCGCTGGTCATACCGGCGCCCGGCGCCCAAGGCCCCCACGCCAGCGACACAACAGGCAGGCCGAGTGCCCGGCGGTACTGCGCGAAGCCGTCCAGGAAGGCGTTGGCCGCCGAGTAGTTGGCCTGCCCGGCGCCGCCGAAGGTGCCTTGGACCGAGGAGAACGCCACGAACGTCGACAGGTCGAGGTCACGGGTCAGCTCATGAAGGTTCACCGTCGCGGCCACCTTCGGCCGCAACACCGTCTCCAGGCGCTCCGGTGTCAACGCGGAAACCACACCGTCGTCCAGCACCCCCGCCGTGTGCACGACCGCCGTCAAGGGATGCTCCACCCCCACCGACGACAGCAGCTCCGCGGCAGCCTGACGGTCCGCCACGTCACAGGCCTCGACCGTCACCTCGGCGCCCAGCGCCGTCAGCTCCGCGACCAGCTCCGCGGCGCCCGGCGCCTCGATCCCTCGCCGACTGACCAGCGCCAGATGGCGCACACCGCGCTCGGCCACCAGATGGCGGGCGACGAGAGCGCCGAGTCCACCGGTACCACCGGTGACCAGCACGGTGCCGTCCGGCTCCCACCCCGTCGGCAGCGTGAGGACCACCTTGCCCACATGGCGGGCCTGGCTCAGATGGCGGAAGGCCTCGGGGGCCCGGCGCACATCCCACACCGTGACCGGCAGGGGCTCCAGCAGCCCGGCGTCGAGCAGTCCCGCCAGGGCCGTCAGCATCTGCCCGATCCGCTCCGGCCCGACGTCCATGAGATCGAACGCCCGGTACTCCACGCCCGGGTGGTCCGCGGCCACGGCCTCGGGGTCGCGGACGTCGGTCTTGCCCATCTCCAGGAAACGTCCACCACGCGGCAGCAGCCGCAGTGACGCGTCGACGAACTCCCCCGCCAGCGAATCCAGCACCACATCCACACCACGACCGTCCGTCGCGGCCAGGAACGCCCGCTCGAAGTCCAGATCACGGGAGGAGGCGATACGCGCGTCGTCCAGGCCCATCGACCGCAGGGACTCCCACTTGCCCGCACTGGCCGTGGCGAAGACTTCCGCACCCATGTACCGCGCCAGTTGCAGCGCGGCCATACCGACACCGCCG
>NZ_BMMS01000119.1 GCF_014646055.1 Wenjunlia tyrosinilytica | reverse complement strand
ATCGGCACCGACGCCGCCTGAGCGAACGACCAACCCGCCGGAATCCGCACCACCGTGCGAGCATCCGCGACCGCCACCGGCCCGAACGCTCCGAAGAACATGCCCATCACGCGGTCGCCGACAGCCACACCGACCACATCCGGTCCGACCTCGGTGACCACACCCGCGCCCTCGCCGCCCAGCAGGCCGGCTTCACCCGGATACATGCCGAGGGCGTTCAGCACATCGCGGAAGTTCAGCCCCGCCGCCCGTACGGCCACGCGCACCTGACCGGCAGCGAGCTGCGCCGTCACTTCGGGGCAGGCGGTCAGCGCCAAGCCCTCCAAGGTGCCCTTCTCCACGGCGTCCAGGCGCCATGCGGCCGTGTTGTCCGGCGCGGTCAACACGGGCCGGACGACCGATCGTCCGAGCCGCGGAACGTAGGCCAGATCCCCGCGCAGCGCCAGCTCCGGCTCACCCGAGGCCAATGCCCCCGCGAACGCGGCCGTATCCCAGGACCGTACGGCCTCGTCCACATCGACCAGCACAAACCGTCCGGGGTTCTCCACCGCGGCCGCCCGCACCAGGCCCCACACGGCGGCCAGTGCCGGATCCGGGCGACCCTGATCGACGGCCACCGCGCCTTCGGTGACCACCGCCAGGCGCGCGTCCTCGTACCGAGGCTCGGCCAGCCACTCCTGCACCAGCCCCAGCACCTGGCCGGTCACCGCGTGAGTCGCCTCAATGACGTGACCGACGGGACGCTCCACGCGCACCACGACATGACCGGGTACCTCGGCGTCCCCGCCGGCCACGACGTCCAGCTCCACGCAGTCCGCTGTTGAAACGGCAGGCAACGACAGCGTCGTCCAGTCCACTTGGAAGAGCGCGTCCCGATGGGCGCTCCCACTCGCGCCACTGACCTGTTCCCCGGTGACCTGCCGCAACGTCAGCGACTCGATCGAGGCCACGGCACCACCCGCGGCGTCCGCCAACTCCAGCGCGACGGCCTCCGGTCCGGCCTGCACCATCCGGACCCGAAGCGCCGGGGCACCCGACGCCCACAGCGACACGCCACCCCAGGAGAAGGGCAACCGCCCATGGCCCGTGTTGTCCTCCAGCGAAACGAACATCATGGCGTGCAGGGCCGAGTCGAGCAGTGCCGGATGCACACCGAACCCACCGGCCAAGCCTTCGTGCTCCTGCGGCAGCCCCACCTCGGCGAAGACCTCGTCCCCGCGCCGCCACACCGTCCGCAGGCCCTGGAACACCGGGCCGTACGCGAAGCCCAGCTCCGCGAACCGCTCGTAGAAGTCGTCCACCCGCATGGCCACGGCACCCGGGGGCGGCCATGCCCCGAAGTCGAAGGCGGTGGCCGGCGGCGCGGCGGTCTCGGCGGTCAGCAGACCGCTGGCATTGAGCGTCCACGGCTGGTCGTCCGGAGCATCCCCCGGGCGGGAGTACACCTCCACCGTCCGGCCGCCCGACTCGTCCGAGCCACCCACCCCGACCTGTACCCGCACCCCACCGCGCTCGGGAACCACCAGCGGGGCGGCGATGGTCAGCTCCTCCACCCGACCGCAGCCCACCTGGTCCCCGGCCCGCACCGCCAGTTCCAGGAAGCCCGTGCCCGGGAAGAGCACCGTTCCCGTCACCGCGTGATCCCTGAGCCACGGATGCGACTGCAGCGACAACCGTCCCGTGAACAGGACCCCGTCGCTGCCCGCCACCTCCACGGCGGCGCCCAGCAACGCATGCTCCGCCGACACGAGACCCGCCGAACCGAGATCACCGAGGACGACGCCGGAGAAGTGCGGCCAGTAGCGCCGACGCTGGAAGGCATATGTCGGCAGAGCGACTCGGCGCGCTCCCGTGCCGGCGAACAGCGCCGACCAGTCCACTTCACCGCCGTGCGTGAACACACCCGCCACGGCGGACAGGAGTTCATTCGCCTCGGAACGGTCCTTGCGCAGAGCGGGCACCAGGAGAAGCGCGTCCCCTTCCACACACCCCTGCGCCATCGCCGTCAAAGTGCCGTCCGGGCCCAACTCCAGGAAACGGCTGACCCTGCGCTCCTCCAACCGGCGAACGCCGTCGGAGAAGCGGACCGCCTGGCGGACATGGCCCACCCAGTAGTCGGGACAGGAGAGCTCCTTNTGCGCCACCCGGCGGAACTCCTCGAGCATCGGCTCCATCAACGGGGAGTGGAACGCATGGCTCACCCGCAGCCGAGAGGTCTTGCGCCCCAGGTCGCCGAAGTGCTCGGCGATCTCGACGACCGCCTTCTCCTGACCGGAAACCACGGTGGAGGCCGGGCCGTTGACCGCCGCGATCCCCACCTCGTGCTCCCGGCCCTCGAGCAGCGGCAGCACCTCCGCCTCCGATGCCCGCACCGACACCATCGCCCCGCCGCACGGCAGCGCCTGCATCAACCGGCCACGCGCGGCCACCAGACGGCACGCGTCCTCCAGC
>NZ_BMMS01000118.1 GCF_014646055.1 Wenjunlia tyrosinilytica | reverse complement strand
GTGGCGTTGTCGGCGGAAGAGTTGGGGCCGCGGCTCGGTCGCTGGGACGGGCGGTTGTGGTTATCGGTGGTCAACGGTCCGGGCTCGGTGGCGGTGTCGGGGGAGGGTGCGGCGCTGGACGAGTTGATGGCGGAGCTTTCGGGGGAGGGTGTCAAGGTCCGGCGGATACCGGCCGCCTTTGCGTCTCACTGTCCGGCCGTCGAGGTGCTGCGTGAGCCGCTGATGGCCCAGTTGGAGGGGCTGGCTCCGCGTTCGTGCGACCTGCCGTTCTACTCCGCCGTCACAGCGGGTCCCGTCGACACCGCCGGACTGGACGCCACGTACTGGTACGGGAATCTGCGCTACACCGTCCGCTTCGCCGACGTCGCCGCGCTGCTCATGGACGAGGGGTACCAGGCGTTCGTCGAGATCGGGCCGCACCCGGTGCTCACCCCCATGATGGAGGCGATCGCCGAACGGACCGGCTCCGATGCCGTGATCACCGGCACGCTGCGCAAGAACCGAGGCGGCCTGCCCGCCTTCCTGACCTCGCTGGCCGGATTGCACACCAAGGGCGTCGACCTTGACTGGGACGCCGTCCTCGGCCGCGGCGGCGCGCTCCTCGACCTGCCGACGTACGCGTTCCAGCGCCGCGGCTACTGGCTCCCCGGCCACCACGGCGCCGTCAGGACCGTATCGTCCGCGCCCGTCCTCCCACCGGAGCGCCGGGCCGCGCCCAAGGACCTGGTCGGTGTCGTCCGCACCCAGCTCGCCGATGTCCTCGGCCTCGCCGACGGCAACGCCGTGGACACCGACCGGGCCTTCAAGGACATCGGTCTGGACTCGCTGACCGCCCTCGAACTGCGCAACCGCCTCAGCACGGCCACCGGCGTGTCGATGCTCGTCAACGACGTCTTCAACCACCCCACGGCAGGCGCACTCGCCCGCTATCTCGACGGACGGATGTCCGGCACCGGTACCGACCCGGCGGACATCGGCGCCCGCCCGGCCGCCGCGATGGACGATCCCATCGCGATCGTCGGCATGGCCTGCCGCTTCCCCGGCGGCGTCGATTCGCCCGAGGGCCTGTGGGATCTCGTCGACCGCGGCGGCGACGCGATCTCCGCGTTCCCGTCCGACCGGGGCTGGGACCTCGGACGGCTGCCCGGCCGGTTACGGCAGGGCGGCTTCCTGTACGACGCCGGCCGGTTCGACGCCGCCTTCTTCGGGATCTCGCCGCGGGAGGCGCTGGCGATGGACCCTCAGCAGCGGCTGCTGCTGGAGACCTCCTGGGAGGCGTTCGAGCGCGCCGGAATCGACCCCGGCACGGTCAGGGGAGGCCGGGTCGGCGTGTTCGTCGGCGCCGTCGCCCAGGACTACGGACCGCGACTGCACGAGTCCGCGCCCGAGCAGGAGGGGCACCTGCTCACCGGCACCATCAGCGCGGTGGCCTCCGGCCGGATCGCGTACACCCTGGGTTTGGAGGGCCCCGCGATCACTGTGGACACGGCCTGCTCGTCCTCCCTGGTGGCCCTGCACCTCGCCGCGCAGTCCCTGACCCTCGGTGAGAGCACACTCGCGCTGGCCGGCGGCGCCACTGTGATGGCCAACCCCGGCGTCTTCGTGGAGTTCGCCCGGCAGAACGGGCTGGCTGCCGACGGCCGGTGCAAGGCGTTCTCCGCCGACGCGGACGGGACGGGGTGGTCGGAGGGCGCGGGCATGCTCCTGCTCGAGCGGTTGTCCGAGGCGCGGCGTCTGGGGCACCGGGTGCTGGCGCTGGTGCGTGGTTCGGCTGTCAACTCCGACGGCGCGTCGAACGGTCTGACGGCTCCGAACGGTCTGGCGCAGCAGCGAGTGATCCGGGAGGGGCTGGCGAACGCCGGGTTATCGGCGGCGGACGTGGACGCGGTGGAGGCGCACGGTACGGGGACCCGGCTGGGCGACCCCATCGAGGCCGAGGCTCTGCTGGCGACGTACGGGCAGGATCGTGAACACCCCCTGTGGGTGGGGTCGTTGAAGTCGAACATCGGTCACACGCAGGCGGCGGCGGGTGTCGGCGGTGTGATCAAGACGGTGATGGCGATGCGCCATGGTCTGCTGCCGCGCACCTTGCACGCCGAGGAGCCGACGCCGCATGTCGACTGGTCGGCAGGCAGCGCGCAGCTGTTGACGTCGGCGGTTGCGTGGCCGGAGGGCGAGCGGCCCCGGCGGGCGGGGGTGTCGGCGTTCGGGGTGAGCGGTACCAACGCCCATGTGGTGCTGGAGGCGGCGCCGGACGCCGTCGGGCCGGTCACCGTGCCGACCGGGCCTGTTCCCGTGGTGCTGTCCGCCCGCAGCCCTGAAGCGTTGACCCAGCAGGCCCGGCGGCTGCGGGAGTTCATCGGCGACGCCATCTCCGTACCGGACGTCGCCTGGACCCTGGCAACCGGACGGAGCGGTTTCGAGTACCGCGCGGCCGTCGTCGCCGCCACTCCTGACGAGCTGCGGGCCGGACTGGAACGGGTCGAAGGCCGTCGTACCGCCGTCGGCGGCCTGGGTGTGGTGTTCGCGGGTCAGGGGTCGTTGGGGGTGGGTGCGGCGCGGGTGCTGTGTGAGGCGTTTCCGGTGTTCGCGGAGGCGTT
>NZ_BMMS01000117.1 GCF_014646055.1 Wenjunlia tyrosinilytica | reverse complement strand
GTGCTCTCGGGAGCCGGTGAGGACCAGGTCGCGGTGCGGGCCTCGGGTGTGTTCGGGCGTCGTCTGGAGCGGATGCCCGCGGCGACTTCGGCCTCGGCGTGGTCGCCGTCGGGGACCGTGCTGATCACCGGTGGCACCGGTGCGCTGGGTGTCCGGGTGGCCAGGTGGGCCGCTGCCGAGGGTGCTGAGCATCTTGTCCTGGTGAGCCGACGGGGCCTGGAGGCGCCGGGCGCTGCGGAGCTGAGCGACGAGCTGGCCGGGCAGGGCGTTCGGGTGACCGTCGCGGCCTGTGATGTGGCGGACCGGGACGCTCTGGCCCGGCTGCTCGTGGAGCATCCCGTGGACGCCGTCGTACACGCGGCCGGTGTCCTCGACGACGGAGTCGTCGACGCGCTGACGCCCGAGCGGTTTGCCGCCGTCCTCCAGGGCAAGGCCGTAGCGGCGGCGCATCTGGACGAGCTGACCCGGGACAGCGATCTCTCGGCGTTCGTGCTGTTCTCGTCCTTCGCGGGTGCGGTCGGCGCTCCGGGCCAGGGCAACTACGCGGCGGCGAACGCCTACCTGGACGCCCTGGCCGAGCGGCGTCGAGCTTCGGGTCTTCGGGCGGTGTCCATCGCCTGGGGCCCCTGGGCCGAGGCCGGGATGGCCGAGAACGAGGGGGTCGGGGACTATCTGCGCCGCCGAGGTCTGGGCGGTCTCGACCCACATTCCGCGCTGGCGGCCCTGAAACGCCTCACCGACGGTGCCGATCCGGTGGCCGTGGTGGCCGATGTGGACTGGTCCCGTTTCACCCCGGCATTCACCGGCGGCCGACCCAGCCCGCTCGTCACCGGCCTCCCCGAGGCCCGGGCCGCCGTGGACGCGGATGCCGCACAGGGCGGCGCTCCGGGCGGCTCCGGGCTTCGGGAACGACTCGGCGCGCTTCCCGAGGCCGAGCGTGAGCAGGCCCTGCTCGAGCTGGTCCGCGTCCGCACCGCCTGGGTGCTGGGCCACGCGGACACAACCGCCGTGGAGGTGGGGCGTGCCTTCCGGGACCTGGGCTTCGACTCCCTGACAGCGGTCGAGCTCAAGAACCGGCTCAGTGCGGAAACGGGACTGCCGCTCCCGGCCACGCTGGTCTTCGACTACCCGACCCCCGCCGAACTCGCCGACTTCCTGCGCACCGAACTCCTGGGCGCCGATCCAGGTGCCCCGGAAGCCACCGGGGTCCTGGGGCAGATCGACAGGCTGGCCGCCCTCCTGACGGCCACCGGACCGGCGGAGTCGGACGGCGAAACGCATATCAGGGTGACCGCGAAACTGCGGGAACTGCTGTCGATCTGGACGGGCGCGGAGGCTGCGACGGACGGTGCGGACGACGCGGCGGAGCTGGACGAAGCCACGGACGACGAGATGTTCGACCTCATCAACAAAGAACTCGGAATCTCCTGACTTTGCGGAGTCGGCGTTCCCTGGATCACTCACGGCTCCTGCTAGGGAAGTGAACTCGATGGCGACCAACGAAGAGAAGCTGCGGGAATACCTCAAGCTGGTGACCGCGGACCTTCGCCAGACCCGCAAGCGACTGCACGAAGCCGAGACACATCGGCACGAACCCGTCGCGGTCGTGGGTATGGGGTGCCGGTTCCCCGGCGGGGTGGACTCACCGGAGAGCTTTTGGCGGTTGCTGATCGAGGGCACGGACGCGGTCTCGTCCTTTCCGGCGGACCGTGGATGGGACCTGGACGGGATCTTCGATCCGTCGGGGGAGCGGCCGGGGACGACATACGCGCGGGAGGGCGCCTTCGTCTACGAGGCGCCGTTGTTCGATTCCTCGTTCTTCGGGATCTCGCCACGGGAGGCCGTGGCCATGGATCCCCAGCAGCGGCTGCTCCTGGAGACATCGTGGGAGGCCCTGGAGCGGTCCGGCATTGAGCCCGGAACGCTGCGGGGGAGCCGGACCGGGGTGTTCGCCGGGACCAACGGCCAGGATTACCTGGCGCTGTTGCTCAACAGCCCCGAGGACGCGGACGGATATCTGGCCACCGCCAGCACGGCGGCCGTGATGTCGGGGCGGATCGCGTATGTGCTCGGTCTTGAGGGGCCGACCCTGACGGTGGACACGGCCTGTTCGTCGTCGCTGGTGGCACTGCACCTGGCGACGCGNACGCCGAACGCGTTTGTGGAGTTCAGCCGTCAGCGGGGGCTGGCCGCGGACGGCCGTTGCAAGGCGTTCTCGGAGGCCGCTGACGGCACCGGGTGGGGTGAGGGCGCCGGGGTCCTGGTCGTGGAACGCCTCTCGGACGCCCGTCGCAATGGCCACACGGTGCTCGCGGTGGTGGCCGGCAGCGCGGTCAACCAGGACGGCGCGTCCAACGGCCTGACCGCGCCCAACGGCCCCTCCCAGCGGCAGGTGATCCATGCTGCGCTCGCGGACGCGGGCCTGTCGGTGTCGGACGTGGACGCGGTGGAGGCGCACGGGACGGGCACGTCATTGGGCGACCCGATCGAGGCGCAGGCGCTGCTGGCCACTTATGGCCAGGACCGTCCGGCCGACAGACCGCTGCGGCTGGGGTCGGTGAAGTCGAACATCGGGCATACGCAGGCGGCTGCCGGTGTGGCCGGTG
>NZ_BMMS01000116.1 GCF_014646055.1 Wenjunlia tyrosinilytica | reverse complement strand
ATGAACGCCAACCGCTCCGCCGGATACGACGGATCCAACGGCACATAGCCCCCACCCGCCTTGAGCACCCCCAGCATCGCCGCCAGCAACGGCACCCCACGCCGGGCACAGATCCCCACCCGCACATCCGGACCCACACCCACCGACCGCAACCGGTGAGCAATCCGGTTCGCCATCGCGTTCAGCTCCCGGTACGACACCCGTACCTCACCGTGCACCACCGCAACCGCCTCGGGCGCCTCGGCCACCCGCCGCTCGAACAACTCATGCACCAGCGCCGTCGGATCGACCGGCACCTCCGTGGCATTGAAACCCTCCACGACAAGCGCCCGCTCCGCCTCCGGCAGAACCTCCAGGCCCGACACCGCCGCCGCCGGATCGGCCGCCAACGCCCCGGTCAGCTCCCCCATCGCAGCCGTCAGCAGCTCGCACACACGCTCCGGGTCCAGCCGGTTATCCACCTGAGCGGTCACCGCGAACCCCGTACCCACGTCATCAACCGAGACCACGACCGGATAGTTGGTGCGCTCCTCGCCGTCCAGCACCTCGAACCCGGACAACGCCGCTCCGACCGCGTCCGAATCCGCCGGAGTACTGTGCCGATAGTTGAGCAAGCTGGTGAACAGCGGTAGACCCGCCGGGACCTGACTGCATCCCTGGGCGAGCACCAGCGGGGCGTGCTCATGCCGTAGCAGCTCGGCCAGCAGCCCATGGGTGTCCCGGACAGCATCGAGCGCACCCCGGGCACCGATGTCGACGCGTACCGGCAGGGTGTTGATGAACAGGCCGAGACCGCGTTCCGCACCGGCGCCGGCCTGCATCCGCCCGAACAGCACCGTACCGAACACCACATCCGAACGACCGGTCAGCCGGGACAGCACCATGCTCCAGGCCAGATGGCACACACTCGCCGGAGACACACCGACCCGGCGAGCCTGCTCCCGAACCGCCTCGGCCAAGGCAGCGTCCATATCGACACGTGCCTCCGCGATTCCGGTGCCGTCACCGCGGACATCCAGGATGCCGTACGGCGCGGTCGGCTCGTCGACATCGCCCAGCAGCTCGGTGAAGAACTCCTCGTGCTCCTGCTGGGTTGTGCCCAGCACGGCTTGGGCCACCACATTGCGATACGGCACCGGCTCCGGCAACGCACCTGCCCGGCCGGCCAGCACCGCCCCGATCTCCTCCTGCAACACCTCCATCGTGGTGTGGTCACCCACCAGGTGATGCATCAGCACCAACAGCAGCCACCTGTCGTTCGGCTCGTCGTAGGCCGTGACCACCCGCAACAGGGGCGCACGGTTCAGATCCAGCGGAACCCGATATGCCTGCAGGCGTTCGACCGCATCCCCGCTGCCGTCAAGAGTCACCTCCTCGACCGGCAGCTCGGTCCGCCGCCAGACCACCTGCACCGGCTGCGGCAGTCCCTCCCACACCACCGACGTACGCAGAATGTCGTGCCGATCCACCACCGCCTGAAGCGCATCCGCGAAGTCACCGACCCACTCCCGCGACGGCACCACCGACACACTCGACAACAGATAGGCATCGCCCTCACCACCCAACAGATGGTGGAAGAAGATCCCCTCCTGCAGCGGCCCGAGCGGATAGATGTCCTGCACATTCCCGGGCCCGCCCGGCACCGAGGCGACGACCTTGGCGATCTGCTCCTCGGTCAGATCCACCAGCGGCAGCATCCCCGGCGTGATCACATCGGCGTCCGCCGGAATCGCGTTCGGCGGCACCGGCACCTCGCCCCCGCCGCCAGCCGCGACCGCCGCGGCCAGCCCGGCGACGGTCGGGGTGGTGAACACCGCCCGCACATCGCACGACAGCCCGGCCTGCCGCATCCGCTCCACCAGCGAGACCGCCAGCAGGGAGTGCCCGCCCAGTTCGAAGAAGTCATCGTCGCGCCCGACGCGCTCCACATTCAGCAGGTCCGACCAGATCCCGGCCAGAACCTCCTCCACCACACCCACCGGCGCCCGATAACCACGCACCACCACCGCGCCACCATCCGGCACCGGAAGCTTGTCCCGGTCCACCTTCCCGTTCGGGCTTAACGGCAGCGCACCCAGTTCCACGAACGCCGACGGCACCATGTAGGAAGGAAGGACCTCACTCAGCGCGCCACGCAGTGTTTCGACCCCGATGCTGCTGTCGGGCACGTAGTAGGCGTCGAGGCGATCACCGTGCGCCACCACGACGGCTTCCCGGACGGCGTCGATCTCCAGTAGTCGGGCCTCGATCTCGCCGAGCTCGATCCGGTAACCCCGGACCTTGACCTGGAAATCATTGCGGCCCACGAACTCCAACGTCCCGTCCGGCAGCCAACGGCCCACATCCCCCGTCCGATACAACCGCGAACCATCCCCCGCCAACCAGTCCGGCACAAACCGCTCACCCGTCAACCCCGGCCGACCCAGATAACCCCGCGCCACACCCAGACCACCGATGAACAACTCACCCACCGCACCCACCGGCACCGGACGGCCAACACCATCGACCAGGTAGACCCGCGTGTTGCCGATCGGCCGACCGATCGGCAACGTCTCCTGCCCCCCGGACACCCCGGCCACATCGAAAGTGGTGGCAAACGTCGTTGTCTCCGTCGGACCGTAGCAATGCACCAACCGACCCGGGGCACCACCGCTCGCCA
>NZ_BMMS01000115.1 GCF_014646055.1 Wenjunlia tyrosinilytica | reverse complement strand
TTGTTCGGCGGCGTCCTACTCTCCCACAGGGTCCCCCCTGCAGTACCATCGGCGCTGTAAGGCTTAGCTTCCGGGTTCGGAATGTAACCGGGCGTTTCCCTCACGCTATGACCACCGAAACACAACGAAACAACCAGCCGGAACACAACACAGCCGTTGCCTCAGAACTACACAGTGGACGCGAAGCATCTATGGACAAGCCCTCGGCCTATTAGTACCGGTCAGCTCCACACGTTACCGTGCTTCCACACCCGGCCTATCAACCCAGTCGTCTACTGGGAGCCTTAACCCATCACGTGGGTGGGAGCCCTCATCTCGAAGCAGGCTTCCCGCTTAGATGCTTTCAGCGGTTATCCCTCCCGAACGTAGCCAACCAGCCATGCCCTTGGCAGAACAACTGGCACACCAGAGGTTCGTCCGTCCCGGTCCTCTCGTACTAGGGACAGCCCTTCTCAAGACTCCTACGCGCACAGCGGATAGAGACCGAACTGTCTCACGACGTTCTAAACCCAGCTCGCGTACCGCTTTAATGGGCGAACAGCCCAACCCTTGGGACCAACTCCAGCCCCAGGATGCGACGAGCCGACATCGAGGTGCCAAACCATCCCGTCGATATGGACTCTTGGGGAAGATCAGCCTGTTATCCCCGGGGTACCTTTTATCCGTTGAGCGACGGCGCTTCCACAAGCCACCGCCGGATCACTAGTCCCTACTTTCGTACCTGCTCGACCCGTCGGTCTCACAGTCAAGCTCCCTTGTGCACTTACACTCAACACCTGATTGCCAACCAGGCTGAGGGAACCTTTGGGCGCCTCCGTTACCCTTTAGGAGGCAACCGCCCCAGTTAAACTACCCACCAGACACTGTCCCTGATCCGGATCACGGACCCAGGTTAGACATCCAGCACGACCAGAGTGGTATTTCAACGACGACTCCACAACCACTGGCGTGGCCGCTTCACAGTCTCCCACCTATCCTACACAAGCCGAACCGAACACCAATATCAAGCTGTAGTAAAGGTCCCGGGGTCTTTTCGTCCTGCTGCGCGAAACGAGCATCTTTACTCGTAGTGCAATTTCACCGGGCCCGTGGTTGAGACAGTCGAGAAGTCGTTACGCCATTCGTGCAGGTCGGAACTTACCCGACAAGGAATTTCGCTACCTTAGGATGGTTATAGTTACCACCGCCGTTTACTGGCGCTTAAGTTCTCAGCTTCGCACACCCGAAAGCGCACTAACCGGTCCCCTTAACGTTCCAGCACCGGGCAGGCGTCAGTCCGTATACATCGCCTTACGGCTTCGCACGGACCTGTGTTTTTAGTAAACAGTCGCTTCTCGCTGGTCTCTGCGGCCACCACCAGCTCAGAGGGCAAAACCCCATCACCAGCAATGGCCCCCCTTCTCCCGAAGTTACGGGGGCATTTTGCCGAGTTCCTTAACCACGGTTCACCCGAACGCCTCGGTATTCTCTACCTGACCACCTGAGTCGGTTTAGGGTACGGGCCGCCCTGAAACTCGCTAGAGGCTTTTCTCGACAGCATAGGATCATCCACTTCACCACAACGGCTCGGCATCAGGTCTCAACCACATGTCACACGGATTTACCTGCATGACGGCCTACACCCTTACCCCGGGAACAACCATCGCCCGGGCTGGACTACCTTCCTGCGTCACCCCATCGCTCACCTACTACCACCTCGGACCGGCGGCTCCACCACTCCCCCTCGACCCGAAGGTCTCGAAGGCGGCTTCACGGCCTTAGCATCAGAGGGTTCAGCGCTGGCGCTTCAAAGCGGGTACGGGAATATCAACCCGTTGTCCATCGACTACGCCTGTCGGCCTCGCCTTAGGTCCCGACTTACCCTGGGCGGATCAGCCTGCCCCAGGAACCCTTAGTCAATCGGCGCACAAGTTTCCCACTTGTGTATCGCTACTCATGCCTGCATTCTCACTCGTATACCGTCCACCACTCGCTCACACGGCAGCTTCACCCGGCACACGACGCTCCCCTACCCATCCACACCCTCGTTGGAGGCACATGCGTGAATGACACGACTTCGGCGGTACGCTTGAGCCCCGCTACATTGTCGGCGCGGAATCACTTGACCAGTGAGCTATTACGCACTCTTTCAAGGATGGCTGCTTCTAAGCCAACCTCCTGGTTGTCTCTGCGACTCCACATCCTTTCCCACTTAGCGTACGCTTGGGGGCCTTAGTCGATGCTCTGGGCTGTTTCCCTCTCGACCATGGAGCTTATCCCCCACAGTCTCACTGCCGCGCTCTCACTTACCGGCATTCGGAGTTTGGCTAAGGTCAGTAACCCGGTAGGGCCCATCGCCTATCCAGTGCTCTACCTCCGGCAAGAAACACACGACGCTGCACCTAAATGCATTTCGGGGAGAACCAGCTATCACGGAGTTTGATTGGCCTTTCACCCCTAACCACAGGTCATCCCCCAGGTTTTCAACCCTGGTGGGTTCGGGCCTCCACGAAGTCTTACCTCCGCTTCACCCTGCCCATGGCTAGATCACTCCGCTTCGGGTCTTGGGCATGCGACTCAACCGCCCTGTTCGGACTCGCTTTCGCTACGGCTACCCCACACGGGTTAACCTCGCCACACACCGCAAACTCGCAGGCTCATTCTTCAAAAGGCACGCAGTCACGGCC
>NZ_BMMS01000114.1 GCF_014646055.1 Wenjunlia tyrosinilytica | reverse complement strand
TATGTGGTCGACGGTGCTGGCCGTCCGGTGCCGGTGGGTGTGGTGGGTGAGTTGATGGTCGGTGGTCGGGGTGTGGCGCGGGGGTATCTGGGTCGGCCGGGGTTGACGGGTGAGCGGTTTGTGCCGGACTGGCTGGCCGGGGATGGTTCGCGGTTGTATCGCACGGGGGATGTGGGCCGGTGGCTGCCGGACGGGACGTTGGAGTTCGTGGGCCGCAATGATTTCCAGGTCAAGGTCCGCGGGTACCGGATCGAGCTCGGGGAGATCGAGGCCCGGCTGCTCGAACTCCCTGCTGTCCGGGAAGCCGTCGTGGTGGCGCACGGTGATCGCCTCGACGCCTACTACGTGCCCGACAGCAGCGTCGAGGTCGAAACGCTGCGTGGCGCGCTGAGTGAGGTCCTTCCTTCCTACATGGTGCCGTCGGCGTTTGTCGCCCTGGAGTCGCTGCCGTTGACCCCGAACGGGAAGGTAAACCGTGCTGCGTTGCCGGCGCCGGACGGCGGTGCGGTGGTGGCCCGCGGCTACCAGGCCCCGGTGGGTGTGGTGGAGGAGGTGCTGGCCGGGATCTGGTCGGACCTGCTGAATGTGGAGCGCGTCGGCCGCGACGATGACTTCTTCGAACTCGGCGGCCATTCCCTGCTGGCGGTCTCGCTGGTGGAGCGGATGCGGCAGGCCGGGCTGTCGTGTGATGTGCGGGCGGTGTTCACCACCCCCACCGTCGCCGGGCTGGCCGCGGCGGTCGCGGCTGGGGGCGGCGCCGAGGTGCCGGTGCCGCCGAACGCGATTCCGGCGGACGCCGAGGTGATCACGCCGGGGATGCTGCCGCTGGTGGATCTGACCGAGGAGCAGATCGCCAAGGTCGTCGCCTCGGTGCCGGGCGGCGCGGGCAACGTGCAGGACATCTACCCGCTCGCCCCGCTGCAGGAGGGGATCTTCTTCCACCACCTGATAGGCGGCGAGGGCGACGCCTATCTGCTGTCGAGCGTGTCGGTCGTGCCGTCGAGGGAGTGGATAGGCCAGTTCGCCGATGCGCTTCAGGCGGTGGTGGATCGGCACGACATCCTGCGTACGTCGGTGGTGTGGGAGGGACTGCCGCAGCCGGTGCAGGTGGTCTGGCGGCGGACCGAGCTGCCGGTCGAGGAGGTGACCCTCGACGGTTCCGGGGACGCGGCTGCCCAGCTCCTGGCACGTTACAACCCGCGCCGCTACCGGATGGACCTGGGCGCGGCGCCGCTGCTGCGGGTGGTCACGGCGTACGACGTGCCGAACAAGCGGTGGCTGCTGTTGGTGCTGATGCATCACCTGGTGGGTGATCACACCACATTGGAGATGTTGCAGGAGGAGATCGGGGCAGTGCTGGCGGGTAGCGCTGATGCGTTGCCGGAGTCGGTGCCGTATCGCAATGTGGTGGCCCAGGCGGTGCTGGGCACCAGTCGGGCAGAGCATGAGGAGTTCTTCACCGAGCTGCTCGGCGATGTCGACGAGCCGACGGCGCCGTTCGGGATTTTGGATGTCCGCGGTGACGGCACCGGTATCACGGAGGCGCAGGTCGCGGTCGAGGCCGAACTGGCCGAGGCGGTCCGGGAGCAGGCCCGTCGGGTCGGCGTGTCTCCGGCGAGTGTGTGCCATCTGGCCTGGAGCTTGGTGCTGTCCCGGCTCACCGGCTGCTCGGATGTGGTGTTCGGCACGGTCGTGTTCGGGCGGATGCAGGCCGGCGCGGGTGCGGAACGCGGCCTCGGTTTGTTCGTCAACACCCTGCCGGTACGCGTTGACATCGACGCCCGCAGCGTCCTGGAGGCGACGCGGGACACCCATGGGTTGCTGGCTGAGCTGCTACGGCATGAGCACGCCCCGCTGGTGCTCGCGCAGGGGTGCAGCCAGGTCCCGACCGGGCTGCCGCTGTTCACCAGCCTGCTCAACTACCGGCACACTACTCCGGCCGAACAGGTCACGGCCGGAGCGGCGATGTCCGGGTTCGAGGTGCTGCACAGTGAGGAGCGCACCAACTATCCGGTCGTGGTGTCGGTTGACGACCTCGGTGCCGAGGACGGCGGTTTCGCCATCACGGCTCAGGTGGATGACCGGCTGGACGCGGGCCGTGTCTGCGGGTTGCTGCTGAATGCTGTGCGGGAGATCAGCCGGGCGTTGGAGGCTGCGCCGGATGTGCCGGTTTCCGGCCTGGAGGTGCTGCCGGAGGCGGAGCGGGCGCTGGTGGTGGAGGGTTTCAATGCCACGGGCACGCCGATCGATACGCGGGTTTGTGTGCATGAGTTGTTCGAGGCGCAGGTGTCGGCGGCTCCGGATGCTGTGGCGGTGGTGCACGGCGATACGTNTGGGTCTGTGTGCCCAGCGGGGTGTTCGGTTGGTCGCGGCGATGCTGGGGGTGCTCAAGGCGGGTGGGGGCTATGTGCCGTTGGATCCGTCGTATCCGGCGGAGCGGTTGGCGTTCATGGTCGCGGATGCCCGGCCTGCGGTTGTGCTGACCGATGGTGTGGATCTGGCCGTGGCAGAGGTGCCGGTGCTGGATCTGGCATCAGGTTTCGCCGATATGCCGGAGACGGATCCGGTGGGCTTGGCGTCCGCGTCGGATGTGGCGTATGTGATCTACACCTCGGGTTCTACCGGTGTGCCGAAGGGTGTGGCGGTGGAGCATCGCAGCATTGTGCGG
>NZ_BMMS01000113.1 GCF_014646055.1 Wenjunlia tyrosinilytica | reverse complement strand
GTCGCCGAGGGCTCGCGCACCGTCGCCGGATACGCCGCCGTCACCCCCGGCATCGGCACCACCACCGACACCAGCCTCGCCGGAAGCCTCGGCCTGAGCGTGGTCACCTCCGTCGAGGTCGTCCAGGACTCCTCCAGCGCCAACCACCAGCTCTTCGGCATCCTCGCCGCCGGCGTCCTGCTCGCCCTCGGCGCACTGGTGACCTTCGTGCTCTTCAAGTTCCTCCAAAAGCCCCTGCTGCGCCTGCACATCGAGGCCCGCCGCCTCACCCAGGGCGACCTCACCCGCCCGGTCAACGTGCCCCGCTTCGGCGAACCCGCCCGCATCGGCACCTCCCTGGAATCCCTGCGCCGCCAGCTCCTCGGCGCCCCGGCACACGGCGGCCGGGCCGTCGCGCGCCGCCAGGACGACCGCACCGGGCTGCGCACGATCCTCCTCCTGTGCAGCGCGGTCCTGCTCTCCTGGGCGGCGCCGCTGCTGTTCCTGCTCAACCGCGCCGACACCACCGCGGTCATCCCCCAGCAGCTCGTCACCGACCAGCGCCAGCGCACCGAGACCGCCGCCAACCGGGTCCGCCAGGGCCTCAACGAGGGCTACGCCGACCTCAACTCCGTGGCCACCTCGGTCGGCGACGGCACCGACGCCCGGCAGATCAAGCGGGTCATCGACACCACACTCGCCGAGCACGGCCGCTACAAGAACATCTACGTCGTCGACAGCAACGGCGAGCCCATCGCCCGCGGCGGCGACACCCCCCGCACCCCCCGCAGCACTCGCACCAAGGACGGCGTCGCCCTGGTCAACCACTCGGGCAAGCTCCCGGTGATCACCGCCGTGGCCACCGTGCCCGGCAAGGACAAGCGCTACGTCGTCGGCGAGTTCGAGATCACCTTCCTCAACGGCATCCTCACCCGCCCGGGCCTGGGCAACATCTGGCTCACCGACGACCGCCACCGCCTGCTCGCCTCCAACAAGGGCTTCCGCGCCTTCGCCGACCTGCCCGACGCCCGGCTGCGCGAGACCGCCGAGTCCGCCGCCACCAGCAGACAGGCCACCGGCGTGCTGCTGCGCACCGGAAAGACCACCGTCGCCGCAGCCGTCCCCTTCCGCAACAACGGCGCCGCGGGCGAGCTGAAGTGGCAGGTCGCCTCCATCCAGCCCGTCTCCTGGCTGGCCCTGGCCGAGTACGAGGCCCAGCGCCGCACCATGCTCGCCGGCCTGCTCGGGCTGGCCACCGCCACCACCTGCCTGGGCTGGCTGCACATCATCGTCGTCCGGCCGCTGCGCGCCCTGGTCGACCAGGCGCACAACCTCGCGGGCGGCGACCGCAAGACCGTGCTCTACCCGCGCCACCACGACGAAGTCGGCTCCGTGGTCCGCAGCCTGGAGCTGATCCGCCAACTCCTCGTGGAGCAGGCCAAGACCAAGCCAGGAACCGCCGACCGCACCCGCGACGCCGACGCGGACCGCACCACCGCCCAGCCCACGGGCCGAAGGAACTGACCGCCGTGCTCTTTCTCTACTGCGTCCTGCTGGTCTGCTGCGCCATCCTGCTCGCCGCCGGCATCATCGAGCAGCGGCGCCACTTCACCAACCTCGAGCAGATACCCACGCGGGTGCTGGTCAACGGCATCCGCGGCAAGAGCTCGATCACCCGGCTGTGCGCGGGCGCCCTGCGCGGCGGCGGCCTGGTCACGGTGGCCAAGACCACCGGTACCGCGGCGCGCTTCATCCACCCCGACGCCACCGAGGAACCGGTCTACCGCAAGTTCGGCATCGCCAACGTCGTCGAGCAGATCGGCATCGTGCGCCGGGCCGCCGCCTACCGCCCCGACGCCCTGGTCATCGAGTGCATGGCGGTCATGCCCGCCCTGCAGGAGGTCAACCAGACCAAACTGATCCGCTCCACCATCGGCGTGCTGTGCAACGTGCGCGAGGACCACGTCGCCGAGATGGGCCCCACCCTGGACGACATCGCCCGCTCCCTGTCGCGCTCGATGCCCGTCGGCGGCATCTGCGTCACCGCGGAGAAGGACCGCTTCGAGGTCCTGAAGCAGGAGGCCGACGACCGCGACTGCGAGCTGGTCTACGCCGACCCCGCCACCGTCACCGACGACGAACTGCGCGGCTTTTCCTGGTTCACCTTCAAGGAGAACGTCGCCATCGCCCTGGCCGTCGCCGAACTGCTCGGCGTGGAGCGCCGCACAGCCCTTCAGGGCATGTACGACGCCCCACCCGACCCCGGGGTGCTCTCGGTGGAGAAGTACCGCACCCACGACGGCAGGAAGCTGCGCTTCGGCAACATCTTCGCCGCCAACGACCCCGAGTCCACACTGATGAACATCAACCAGCTGCTGACCCTGGGGGCCATCAGCCGCCCGCTGCACATGGTGATCAACTGCCGTCCGGACCGTGTCGAGCGCAACGGCCAGATGGGCCAGATCGTCCCCGACATCGCCCCCGAGACGGTCTTCCTGATCGGCCACCCCACCAAGAGCGCGGCCGACGGCATCCCGTCCGGCTGGAACGGCAGGATCATCGACCTGGGCGGGGACGCCCGCAACGCCGCCGAACTGACCCGGGAACTCCTCTCCCACCTGGGCCCGGACGCCTCCCTCGTGGCCGTCGGCAACATCCACGGCCAGGGCGAACTCCTACTCGAACACCTCGCCGAACTACCCCCCGAC
>NZ_BMMS01000112.1 GCF_014646055.1 Wenjunlia tyrosinilytica | reverse complement strand
GACTGGGCGGCGCTGCATGAGGGCCGGACACCGCGTCGGGTTCCGATGCCGACGTACGCATTCGACACCAAGCGCTACTGGATCGAACGGAAGCCGACCGACCCGTCGGTGCAGGCCGTCCGCCTCTTCGAGCCCGTTTTCCGGCACGCTGCGCTCCCGGCCGGGCCGAAGGGGCCGGCCGCCGGGCGGTGGCTGGTGTTCACGGACGGCGGCGGCGTCGTGGACGCCTGGGCCGCGCACCTGCTTGGGCTCGGCGAGAGCGTCGTCACCGTGCAGGCCGGGCCGTCCTTCGCTGAGCTGGACCGGAGCTCCTTCGCGATCCGCCCGGAATCCCCCGAGGACTTCGAGCGTCTCGTACGGGCCGTTCAGGAGCGGGGTGCGGAGGGGTGCACCTGGAACATCCTGTACCTGTGGGCCGTCGGCGTCGGGGTCGACCTCGAGCGGGATCGGCTGTTCGCTCTGGAGGCGCCCGTACACCTCGCCCGGGCGCTCGGGCTGAATCGCCCCACGGACCCGACCCGGCTCGCCGTGGTCGTTCAGGGGGTGGCGCGGGCAGGCGGACCGCCGGTGACTGCGCCTGCGCGGGCCCTGGTGCTCGGGCCGGTCAAGACGCTGCCGCTGGAGTATCCGGCGCTGGCCGCGTGCGCTTTCGACGTGGAGGGCTGGGAGGGCGAATTCGAGCTGATCGTTGCCGAGTTGGACGCCTCCCTGCCGAACTCCTTCGTCGCGTACCGCGACGCCGTCCGCCTCGTCGAAGGTATCGAGAACACCACGTCAGCGCCGGGAGAGGCGCCCCGGCTGATCCGCGAGCAGGGCGTCTACCTGATCACCGGTGGGCTCGGCGGTATAGGCTCGGCGATCGCGGCCTGGCTGGCGAGGAACTTCCGGGCGAGGCTGGTCCTGACCGGACGGACCGAGGTGCCGGCCCGCGAGCAGTGGGCGGCGATCGAGCGCGATCCCGCCGCCGATAAGGCACTCCGCCGTGCGGTCGCCACACTGCGCGAACTGGAGGTCCTGGGTGCGGAGGTCCACCTCGAGGCCTTCGACGTGGCGGATCGCGTGGCCCTCGCCAACGCGGTGGCCCGGGCGGAACGGAGATTCGGGCCGATCCAAGGGGTCGTGCACGCGGCCGGACTCGCTGGCGGTGGGCTGGCGCAGTTCCGGCGTGTCGAGGAGATGCGCACGGTGCTGGCACCCAAGGTCGACGGCACGCTGGCCATCGCGGAGGTCCTCGGCGACCGCGAACTGGACTTCTTCGCAGTCTTCTCGTCCACCGGGGCGCTGCTCGGCAGCCTCGGGCAGGTGGACTACTGCGCGGCGAACGCGTTCCTCGACACCTGGGCAGAGTCGAGCGACGCCCCGACGAACGCGGTGGCCATCGCCTGGGACGCGTGGCGCGATCTCGGGATGACGTCACCGGAGCGGCTCCCGGCCGTGGTGCTCGAGGCGCACGCGCAGGACGAGTGGGCTGGCTTCTCGGTCGCCGCAGGGGTGTCCGCGTTCCAACGTGCGCTGCGCGCGGGACACAACCGGGTGATCGTCTCGAACGACAGTCTGCCGGGTCGGCACGATGGCGGCGGCAGGCGCCGCCGCGACCATCCCGAGGCCGTCTCGTGGGCACCCGAGCGGAGTTCGCGGGCCGAGACGGAGGAGGTGCTGCTTGCCATCTGGCGCGACCTCTTTGGGCGGGCGCACATCGAGCGGGATGCGAACTTCTTCGAACTCGGAGGCGACTCCCTGCTGATCATCGCGGCTGGCCAGCGGATCAAGCAGCGACTGCGCGTCTCTCTCTCGGTTGCCGACCTGTTCAAGTACCCCACAGTCGCGCGCCTCGCGGAGCACTTGGCGCCGTCGGACACCAAGCAGCAGTCGACGGCCGAGCTGGCGGCTCGGGAAGTGGACGACGACACGGACGTCGCCGTAATCGGCATGGCCGCCCGCCTGCCAGGCGCGGACAATGCCGAGGCATTCTGGGCGAACCTCGTCAACGGCGTCGAGTCGATCACCTCCACCGACGCGACGCCCGACCCGCCCGCCAGCGGCCAGGGGCGGTACGTCGCCGTCGCCGGATCGCCTGACGGCGTCGACCTCTTCGACCCGACCTTCTTCGGGCTGACCCCTCGTGAGGCTGAGCTGATGGACCCACAGCAGCGCCTGCTGCTGATGTGCTCCTACGAGGCACTGGAGAACGCTGGCTACGACGCGCGGAGCTACCCCGGCAGGGTCGCCGTGTACGTCGGTGCCGCAATGAGCAGCTACCTACTCAACAACCTTCTGCCCCACCGGGGTTCCACGGACATCGACCCGACCGTCGTCGGACTCGGGAACGACAAGGACTTCGCCGCGACCCAGATCTCCTACCGGCTCAACCTGCGCGGACCGAGCATGAGCGTGAGCACGGCGTGCTCCACCTCCCTCGTTGCGGTGGCGCAGGGGTGCCGGAGCCTCATCGCCGGCGACGCCGACATCGCCCTCGTTGGGGGCGCCCGCGTGCGCGTTCCCGAGCGTAGCGGCTACTGGTACCAGTCCGGCGGGATCAACTCCCCGGACGGCCACTGCCGGGCCTTCGACGCCGAGGCCGCGGGCACGGTCTTCACCAGCGGGGCCGGTGTCGTGGTGTTGAAGCGGTTGTCGGATGCGTTGCGTGATGGTGATTCGATTCGTGCGGTGGTTCGTGGTTCGGCTGTGAACAAT
>NZ_BMMS01000111.1 GCF_014646055.1 Wenjunlia tyrosinilytica | reverse complement strand
CGGCGAGGGCCGCGCGCTCGAGCACCTTGCTGATGCTTGGGGATGCCTCTCCGCCGGTGACACGCTGAACGGGCTGGTCCAGCTGTCTCGCCCCGTGAGAAGTTCTTCACCCGCGAGACCCACGCTTGTGGTCGGGTGGTCACAGGCCTCGTTCGAACACTGTGCCGCAGGTTCCTTGGAGGCCGGTAGCGTGCCCCGGATGATCGTGGGAAGCGAAGAGACCCGGCTCGTGGTCGTTCGAGGGAACTCGGCGTCGGGCAAGTCCTCGGTGGCGGCGGGGATCCGGGACCGGTTCGGCTGCGGCCTGGCTCTGGTCGGCCAGGACAACTTGAGGCGGATCGTGCTGAAGGAGCGTGATGTGCCTGGCGGTGCCAACATCGGGCTGATCGACACGGTCGCCCGCTACGCGCTGGACGCCGGCTACCACGTGGTGGTCGAGGGCATCCTGTCCGCCGACCGCTATGGCGACATGCTTGCGGGCCTGCTCGGCGACCACTGCGGAGTCTCCCGCTGCTACTACCTCGATATCCCCATTGAGGAGACGCTGACGCGCCATGCCTCAAAGGCCGATCCCGACTATCTGGCTCAGGTCACCGAGCGGGAGCTGCGTGACTGGTATCGCGAGCGCGACCTCCTCCCCGGTGGCGTCGAGACCGTCATCGGAGTCGGCAGCGCCCTCGTCGACACCGTCGAGCGCATCATGCGCGACACAGGTCTCGCAGGTTTGCCCGCGCGCGTCAACTGAGCCTGCTGCTTTCCCACCTCGACCGCGCCATGAGTCGCCGTCGTTCTACCGAAGATCGATGTACGCATCCGAAGCGGGCTGACGTTGTCGCTTACGGGCGGAACAGGGCGCGGTTCGTTCATCTCTGGATTCTGTGGGGCCGGTCGGTCAGTGACCACCTACCGCCGGGTGATACAGGCGAGGGACACGTGGTCGGTGCACTACCCGAGCCGAGAGCTACCGCAGCTTGAGGAGTGGCCGTGGTTCATGCAGAACGCCCCTCGTGATCCCGAGCCATGGCTGGACGAAGCCGGGATTCCCGACGAGGTGCCGTTCTTGCTCTGTCCGCGGCTTCGAGTACGACGTCGTTCTCCTTCCCTGCCGAAGCGTGGCGGGCGTTCGCGCCGGGGTAAAAGTGCGGGACTTCCTGGCCCTCTGATCACCTCGACAAGCCCCGGCTGGTCCACACCGCCGGGGCTGTCACGTACCGTTCCGGGTGGGTTTGAGAACACGGCGGGGGACCCGGCGAAGCGGCGGCGAGCCCACGAACCGCTGGCAGCGCTGGGCCCGGAACCTGGTAGCGCACCAGGAGATGTGGGGCGCGGACGCAGACGCACCACGGTCATGTACGGCCTGGAGACGTACTCGTCCTGCACGGGAACTGGCCGATGTTCCGTTGACCATCCGAGGCCGACGGATTCACGAACGGTGCCGCTTCCGCTTCTCCCAGATTCCGGGTCATCCGCGGGGCCGACCGCGCGAGCTGCAGCAACTCGCACTCACCTCATCCGTGATCGTTGTACCGCTCGGCACTGTGCGATACCACAGCACCTGGCGCATGTACCAAGTCCCCGATACCCGAGGGTCATCACTCCGGCCAACCCATCAGACTGACCACTTTCGTCTGCTGTCACTGCCTACCAAACCGCAGTCACGCCCCGCCCGGGTCAGTGCCCCACCATGGATCAAGCCTGCGGACAGTCCGTCCAGTTGGCCATCCGCGGCCTCGCGACGAGGTCGCTGCCGCGCCGTACGGCTGGGTACGGCGGTCTCGACGCGACGGGCAGCCGTGTTAGCTGCTGAGTTGCTGCGAGATTCTCGCACGCTTGGGCGAGCTCGAGTGACAGCTCGGCTGTGGGACCCCGGCTCAAGGTGGCGGGCCCCTCAGCGCTGACGGCGGAGGCGAAGCCCCCACGCGTCAAGCCGGCGGCAATGAGAGCCCGCACACCGAGAGCGGCGCTGCCCCTCAGGCACCACTGACGGCGGTACCGTCGGAGGCGGTTGTCCCGCCTGGTGAGAGCAAGCGGCTCGCGCCGGGAGCGCTGCGGCAGATCGTTCTCACCTATCTGCGGGAGCACCCCGCAG
This sequence comes from Wenjunlia tyrosinilytica, assembly GCF_014646055.1. GTDB lineage: Bacteria > Actinomycetota > Actinomycetes > Streptomycetales > Streptomycetaceae > Wenjunlia > Wenjunlia tyrosinilytica. The sequence goes on along the minus strand of NZ_BMMS01000111.1, from coordinate 724 downwards.
AGGCGTTCACCGCCACGCACATCAGCCGCGTGGTGGAGAAGTCCTCGGGTGCCATCGCCAATGCTCTGGTCACGCTTGTCGGGCAGGGTATGGCCGAGCAGGTGGACGACCGGCCGCGCACGTTCCGTCTGACGACGCCGAAGGGCAACGGATAGCCGACCGGTGGCCGCAAGCCGGGCTGTTTCCTTTCCCTCGGGGGTTGGGAACCAGCCCGGTTGCTGTGTGAGGCTTCCGTACCGAACACGGGTACACCGCTGGTCCTTCNCACGAGGGGCTGGTCCGTCGCGAAGATCCCGCCGCGTGGGTGGCCGAGGCTGACGCGGTGGATGCCTCCCGGCGCTATCCCAACCTCTCGCTGCGCGGAAGGGTCTTCGGTATCGCGGAACTCGATCCCGCGCACGGACCGCACTGGCGGCTGCTCAGGCCGGTGGTGGACGGCATGCCTCAGCAAGCCCGCGACGGCCTGAACTCGCACCTGTGGTTCAAGGCCAAGGACGACACCACCGACCCGGGCGCACGGCGGGAGCTGCTGGCGGCCGTATCGGTCCTCGAACGCGAACCTGTCAACGAACTGGAGATCCTGAGTATCAGGTACCGGGTCGTCAGCGGGGAGGAGTTCGCACGCAGCAACGCGGACGGACTGGAACCACCGCGGCCCACCGATCCGGAACCGATCGACGCCTCCTGGCAGGCCCGGCCCGAGGCCCTTTCGCCGGATGTGGGC
>NZ_BMMS01000110.1 GCF_014646055.1 Wenjunlia tyrosinilytica | reverse complement strand
CCGTCGTATCCGGCGGAGCGGTTGGCGTTCATGGTCGCGGATTCCCGGCCTGCGGTGGTGCTGGTCGACGGGACCGCAGTGGCCGCCGCGGGCGACGTGCCGGTCCTGGACCTGGCCGCCGACTTCGCCGACTTCGCCGACTTCGCCGACTTCACCGACGGGCCCGGTACCGAAGACCTGCCTCGCCTGGCGTCCCCATCGGACGTGGCCTACGTGATCTACACGTCCGGGTCGACCGGCCGGCCGAAGGGCGTCGTGATCGAGCACGGCGCACTGACGAACTTTCTGGTGGGCATGCAGGACCTCGTCCCGCTCGAAACCACGGACGCATTGCTCGCGGTGACGACGGTCGCGTTCGACATCGCGGCGCTGGAGATGTATTTGCCGCTGATCAGTGGGGCGCGGGTGGTGATCGCGGCCGAGGAGACGGTTGCGCAGCCCGCGGCCCTGATCGAGCTGATGCACCGTGCCGGTGTGTCGGTGGTCCAGGCGACGCCATCGTTGTGGCGGATGCTCGCCTCGCACGATCTCGACGCGATCCGCGGGCTGCGGATGCTGGTCGGCGGAGAGGCGCTGCCGACGCATCTGGCCGACCAGATGCGGGACGTCGGCCGCGAAGTCCTGAATGTGTACGGCCCGACCGAGACGACGATCTGGTCGACTGCCGCGGCGCTGACCGGCCGGGACGACACCGTGATCGGTCGCCCGATCCTCAACACCCGGGTGTACGTGGTGGATGGTCGTGGGCGTCCGGTGCCGGTGGGTGTGGTCGGTGAGTTGTTCATCGGTGGTCTGGGTGTGGCGCGGGGTTATCTGGGTCGGCCGTGGCTGACCGGTGAGCGGTTTGTGCCGGACTGGCTGGCCGGGGACGGTTCGCGGTTGTATCGCACGGGGGATGTGGGCCGGTGGCTGCCGGACGGGACGTTGGAGTTCGTGGGCCGCAACGATTTCCAGGTCAAGGTCCGGGGTTACCGGATCGAACTCGGGGAGATCGAGGCCAGGCTGCTGGAGATCGACGGCGTGCGGGAAGCCGTCGTGGTGGCCCGCGGTGATCGCCTCGACGCCTATGTCGTCCCCGAGGATGGCGGTGTCGCGGTGGAGACGCTGCGTGGCGCGCTGAGTGAGGTTCTTCCCTCCTACATGGTGCCGTCGGCGTTCGTGGAACTGGGTGCGCTGCCGTTGACTCCGAACGGGAAGGTGGACCGGGCTGCGTTGCCGGCGCCGGATGGTGGCGCGGTGGTGGTGCGTGGTTATCGGGTGCCGGTGGGTGTGGTGGAGGAGGTGCTGGCCGGGATCTGGGCGGACCTGCTGGGTGTGGAGCGGGTCGGGCGTGATGATGACTTCTTCGAACTCGGCGGGCATTCGTTGCTGGCGGTCTCGCTGGTGGAGCGGATGCGTGAGGCCGGGCTGTCCTGTGATGTGCGGGCGGTGTTCACCACTCCGACGGTTGCCGGGCTGGCCGCTGCGGTCGCGGCGGGTGGTGGTATGGACCTTGCGGTGCCGCCGAACGTGATTCCGGCGGACGTCGATGTGATCACGCCGGGGATGCTGCCGCTGGTGGATCTGACCGAGGAGCAGATCGCGCGGGTGGTCGCCTCGGTGCCGGGCGGGGCCGGGAATGTGCAGGACATCTATCCGCTGGCGCCGCTGCAGGAGGGGATCTTCTTCCACCACCTGATGGGTGGCGAGGCGGACCCGTACCTGGTGTCCTATGTCCTGCCGATCAGCACCCGGGACGAGGTGGACCGGTTTGTGGCCGCGCTTCAGGCGGTGGTGGATCGGCACGACATCCTGCGTACGTCGGTGGTGTGGGAGGGACTGCCGCAGCCGGTGCAGGTGGTGTGGCGGCGGACCGGGCTGCCGGTCGAGGAGGTGACTCTTGACGGCAGGGGGGACGCGGTCGAACTCCTGGAGGCGTATCGGGTTCCGCTGGATCTGAACCGTGCGCCGCTGCTGCGGGTGGTCACGGCGTACGACGAGCCGAACGACAGGTGGCTGTTGTTGGTGCTGATGCATCACCTGGTGGGTGATCACACCACATTGGAGGTGTTGCAGGAGGAGATTGGGGCGGTGCTGGCGGGTAGCGCTGATGCGTTGCCGGAGGCGGTGCCGTATCGCAATGTGGTGGCCCAGGCGGTGCTGGGCACCAGTCGGGCGGAGCATGAGGAGTTCTTCACCGGTCTGCTGGGTGATGTCGACGAGCCGACTGCGCCGTTCGGGATTTTGGATGTCCGCGGTGATGGCACCGGTATCGCGGAGGCGCGTGTCGATATGGACGCTGCCTTGGCCGAGGCGGTCCGGGAGCAGGCTCGTCGTGCGGGTGTGTCTCCGGCGAGTGTGTGCCATCTGGCCTGGAGCATGGTGCTGTCCCGGCTGACCGGTCGTTCGGATGTGGTGTTCGGCACGGTGCTGTTCGGGCGGATGCAGGCCGGTGCCGGTGCGGAACGCGGCCTCGGCCTGTTCATCAACACCCTGCCGGTACGCGTCGACATCGATGCTCGCGGCGTCCTGGAGGCGGCGCGGGACACCCAGGGGCTCCTGGCTGAGCTGCTACGGCATGAGCACGCCCCGCTGGTGCTCGCCCAGGGATGCAGCCAGATCCCGACCGGGCTGCCGTTGTTCACCAGCTTGCTCAACTACCGGCACAGCGTCCCGGTGGATCCGGCTGTGGCCGGTGCGGCGGCTTCCGGGTTCGAGGTGCTGCACAGTGAGGAGCGCACCAACTATCCGGTCGTGGTTTCGGTTGATGACGTGGGTACGGGGTTTGCGCTCACCGCTCAGGTGGATGACCGGCTGGACCCGGACCGTGTCTGCGGGTTGCTCATGAATGCCGTCCGGGAGATCAGCCGGGCGTTGGAGGCTGCGCCGGGTGCGCCGGTTTCCGGCCTGGAGGTTCTGCCGGAGGCGGAGCGGGCGCTTGTCGTGGAGGGTTTCAATGCCACGGAGGTGCCGGTCGATCCGACGGC
>NZ_BMMS01000109.1 GCF_014646055.1 Wenjunlia tyrosinilytica | reverse complement strand
GTGGCGTTGTCGGCGGAAGAGTTGGGGCCGCGGCTCGGTCGCTGGGACGGGCGGTTGTGGTTATCGGTGGTCAACGGTCCGGGTTCGGTGGCGGTGTCGGGGGAGGGTGCGGCGCTGGACGAGTTGATGGCGGAGCTTTCGGGGGAGGGAGTCAAGGTCCGGCGGATACCGGCCGCCCCCGCGTCTCACTGTCCGGCCGTCGAGGTGCTGCGTGAGCCGCTGCTGGCCCAGTTGGAGGGGCTGGCTCCGCGTTCGTGCGACCTGCCGTTCTACTCCGCCGTCACAGCGGGTCCCGTCGACACCGCCGGACTGGACGCCACGTACTGGTACGGGAATCTACGCGAACCTGTGGACTTCCAGCAGACCGTCGCCGCCGCGCTCGCCGACGGCATCGACGCCTTCATCGAGGTCAGCGCGCACCCGCTGATGACGGTCCCGGTGCAGGAGACCGCCATCGCAGCCGGGTACGACGCCGCCGTCCTGCCTACACTGCGACGCGGCGAGGGCGGCGGCGCCCGCCTCCGCACGGCGCTCGGCGCGGCCTTCGTGCACGGCGTCGGGATCGACTGGCCCACCGTGTGGGCGGACGGCGACACGACCACCCTCCCGCTGCCGGGGTACGCCTTCGAACGGCGACCGCACTGGCTGAGCGGGGAGGCCGCCGCTCCTCTCGACAGTGGCACCGCTCCCGCCGCTCAGGCCGCGGGCCCGGCCGAGCCGCCGGCGGGGCTCGCCGGGCGGCTGGCCGGTCTGACCGCCCGGGAGCGGCAGCGGGTCACCGAGCGCCTGGTCTCCTCCACGGTCGCCGCCGCCCTCGGGCACGACGGACCGTCCGCCGTACCCGCCCACCGCACCTTCCGCGACCTGGGCGTGGATTCCGCGACCGCCACCGAGGCCAGTGGACGCCTCACCGCCGCCACCGGCGCACAGGTGCCCGCCACACTCCTGTACGAACACCCCACCGCCCGCCAACTGGCCGCCCATCTGGTGAGCGAACTCACCGGGGCCGCCGAGAGCTCCGGCGCCCCGGTCGACGCCCCGCGGGCCGAGGCGGACGACCCGGTGGCGATCGTGGCGATGAGCTGCCGGCTGCCGGGAGAGGTCCGGTCCCCCGAGGACCTGTGGCGGTTGCTGCTCGACGGCGGCGACGCCATCACGGACTTCCCCGGCGACCGCGGCTGGGACGTCGCCCGGCTCTACGACCCCGACCCCGAGCGGCTCGGCCGGTCCAGCACCGACAAGGGCGGATTCCTCTCCGACGCGGCGCAGTTCGACGCCGAGTTATTCGGGATCTCGCCGCGGGAGGCGCTGGCGATGGACCCGCAGCAGCGGTTGCTGCTCGAGACCTCCTGGGAGGCGTTCGAGCGCGCCGGAATCGACCCCGGCACCCTGCGCGGCAGCAGGACCGGCGTGTTCGTCGGCGTGATGGACGAGCGCTACGGCCCGCGGTGGAACGAACCCGCCGACGGCGTCGAGGGATTCCTGCTCACCGGCAACTCCACCAGCGTGACCGCGGGCCGCATCGCGTACGCCTTCGGGCTGAACGGGCCGGCCGTCGCGCTGGACACCGCCTGCTCGTCGTCGCTGGTGGCCCTGCACCTCGCGGTGCGCGCGCTGCGCAACGGGGAGTGCGCCATGGCGCTCGCCGGCGGCGTCACCGTGATGTCGACCCCCGAGATCTTCGTGGAGTTCTCCCGGCAGCGCGGCCTGGCCGCCGACGGGCGCTGCAAGGCGTTCGCGGCGGCGGCCGACGGCACCGGGCTCGCCGAGGGCGTCGGCATGCTCCTGGTGGAGCGGCTCTCCGACGCTCACCGGCTCGGCCACCCGGTGCTCGCGATCGTCCGCGGCACCGCTGTCAACTCCGACGGAGCCTCGAACGGGCTCAGCGCGCCGAACGGCACCGCCCAGCGCGACGTCATCCGCCAGGCGCTGGCCGACGCCGCGCTCGAACCCGCGGCCGTGGACGCCGTGGAAGCCCACGGCACCGGCACCACGCTCGGCGACCCCATCGAGGCGTCCGCCCTCATGGACGCCTACGGCCCCGGGCGTCGCAGCCCCCTGCTCATCGGCTCGCTGAAGTCCAACATCGGCCACACACAGGCGGCGGCCGGTGTGGCGGGCGTCATCAAGCTCGTCAGCGCGCTGCGGGCCGGAGTCCTGCCGCGGACCCTGCATGTCGACGCGCCGAGCCCGCAGGTGGATTGGGCGCGCGGACCCGCCGCGCTGCTCACCGAGCCCACCCCCTGGCCCGCCGGCGACCTGCCGCGGCGGGCCGGGGTGTCCTCCTTCGGTATCAGCGGCACCAACGCGCACGCCATCATCGAGGAGGCGCCGCCGGCACCCCACCGGGCGGCGGGCGATGACACGCCGGGGCCGCGCCCCTTCGTGCTGTCCGGCCACACCCCTGACGCGCTGTGCGCCCAGGCCGGGCGGCTGCTCACCCACCTGACCGGCCCCGGCGACGACGCAGTCCCGCTGCCCGACCTCGCCCGGACCCTCGCGACCGCCCGCGCCCGGCTCGACCACCGGGCCGCGGTCGTCGCCACCGACCGGGACGCCCTGCTCGCCGGGCTCGCCGCCGTCGCGGACGGCCGCAGCCCGGAGCACGTCGTGACCGGCCGGGCCCGGCCCCGCTCCGGCACGGTCTTCGTCTTCTCCGGCCAGGGCGGCCAGTGGCAGGGCATGGCCGTCCAACTCCTCGCGGAAGCACCGGTGTTCCGCGACCGTATGCGCGAGTGCGCCGACGCGCTGCACCCGCTCGTCGGCTGGGACCTGTTCGACGTCCTGCACGCGCGGCCCGGCGCTCCTCCGCTCACCGACACCGAGGTCGTCCAGCCGGCGCTGTTCTCCATAGCGGTCTCGCTGGCGGAACTGTGGCAGTCCTATGGAGTGCGGCCCGCGGCCGTCGTCGGTCATTCGCAGGGTGAGATCGCTGCGGCGTGTGTGGCCGGGGCGTTGTCGTTGGGGGA
>NZ_BMMS01000108.1 GCF_014646055.1 Wenjunlia tyrosinilytica | reverse complement strand
GTCCTGGACGAACGCGAACGCATCCTCGGACCCCACCACCCCGACACCCTCACCACCCGCCACAACCTCGCCCACTCCTACCGGCAGGCCGGACGCACCGACGACGCCATCGGACTCGAAGAGCGGGTGGTCGGGGAACTGCGGGAGGTCCTCGGCGTCGATCATCCCTGGACGATCGAGGCCATGGAGGCGCTGGCCGACTGGCGCGGGGAGTCCTTGGACGGCATGTGACCGGGAGTGCCCGAGTGGTGGCTGTCGAACCTCTGCAGTAGGCGGGGGAAAGCGACCGGGGAGCGGGCCGACGCGCAACAAGCTGGGCATCGCCTGGAAGTGGCGCGAGGTCCTCGCGGGACGACCGGGCGGATAGGGGCAGAGCGCGCCGTAGGGGCAGTGAGCAGCCCGCACAGCAGGCCACCACCGCACTCTGGGCTCCCCATCCGGCTGGACCCCTCCGCCCGGGTGGTGGCGTCCGCCCGGCTGGGGCGCATGGGCGATGTCACCCTCGCCGTGGTGGGGCGCTCCGCCCCCGGGGATGGTGCCCGCTCAGGCCTGCGCTGCGCCTGTTGTTCCTGCGGTGCTGCTGTCCTGGCGGTGGCTGCGGCCCCGGCGGTACATCAGTCAGCCCTGGCTGCCCCCGGCGGTCGCCGGGTATCCGGGGTTTTCGGCGACGGCGCCCGCGGTGCCCATGCGCCCGCCCTGGCCGGGCTCGCCGGATGGGACATCCGCGTGTACGCCGCGCTCCTTGACGGGGCGGTGGTGCTCGCGTGTCATTGCGTGCTGCCGGTCAGGGTGGTCAGGGTGGTGGTGAGGGTGGCGGCCAGGGTGAGGGTGGCGGTGAAGGCGATGGCGGCGTGGGTGAGGGCGGCGGGGTAGGTGGCCCGGTCGCGGCGGGCGAGGTACCCGGCAGCCGTCGCGGCCAGGGCGGCGATCACGGTCACCAGAGTGCAGGCGAGCAGGATCACGGCGGTGTGGTCGGACATGGTGTCGGTCCCCTCGGGGGTCGGCGGTGGATTGCGTTGGTGCCGAATCTCGGGTACGGGGTGTTCGCCGTGGTTCGCGCGTCGAAGATGGACACCGGCGAACAGCGGCACCGGCCGCGCAAGAGGTTTTCGGGAGGGGCGCTCGGGTGGGGGCGGATGGGATACGGGACCCGGCGGCATTGGCCGACCTGCGGGCCCGGTTACAGGCCGGGCGGGTCGCGAGGGGTCTGAATCAGACCGAACTGGCGCGCGCGGCCGGTCTGGGGCGTACCACGGTCAGTCAGGCGCTCAGCGTGAATGGGCCGGTGTCTTCCGCGGGCACGGTCGGTGCGCTGGCGCGGGTGCTGCGTCTGGATGTCGGGGTGTTGCTGGGTGTGCTGGATGCCGCGACCGGGCGGGGCGCGGCGGCTGCGGTGGAGTTGGGGGTGCCGGGGCGGCCGATCGGGCTGTGGGATCCGCATGATCTGGAGGTCCATCCGGCGGCTGACGCCCCCGCCCCGGGCGGTCGGCCGGGCGGCGGGGGTGGGCGGGGTTGGGCGGCGGTGCTGCCTGGCTATGTGCGGCGTGCGCATGATGAGGAGCTGGCGGCTCTGGTGGCTGCCGCTGCGGCGGGGCGCAGTGTGATGGCGGTGTTGGTGGGGTCGTCCTCGACGGGGAAGACGCGTGCGTGCTGGGAGGCTGTGCAGCCGTTGGCGGATGAGGGTTGGCGGTTGTGGCATCCGTTCGATCCCACGCCTGCCGATGCGGCTTTGGCGGATCTGGTGCGGGTGGGGCCGCGGACGGTGGTGTGGCTGAACGAGGCGCAGCACTACCTCGGTGCCGGTGGCGGGATGGGTGAGCGGGTGGCTGCGGCCGTGCACACTCTGCTGACCGACCCGGCCCGCGCTCCGGTTTTGGTGCTGGGCACGTTGTGGCCGCAGTACGCCGACACCTACACCGGCCTGCCGGCCCCGGGGGCGCCGGATGTGCATGCGCGGGTCCGCGAGCTGCTGGCCGGACGCCTGATCCCCGTGCCCGACTGCTTCGATGCCACCGCGACCGGGCAGGCCGAGGCCTTGGCTGCGGCCGGGGACCGGCAACTCGCCCATGCCCTGGATCAGCTGGCCGACGGGCGGCTGACGCAGTTCCTGGCCGGCGTACCGGAACTGCTGCTGCGCTACGAAACCGCTTCCCCGGCGGCGCGGGCCGTGCTGGATGCGGCCATGGACGCCCGCCGTCTCGGCGTCGGCCTGAACCTGCCGGTCGGCTTCCTGGAGCAGGCAGCGCCCGACTATCTCAGCGACCAGGGGTACGACGGGCTTGCCGACAACTGGTTTGAGCAGGCCCTCGCCGAGGCCACCCGGACCGTCCACGGCCACCTCGCCCCCCTGCGCCGCATCCGCCCCCGCCCCGTCCGCGGCGGCACGGCACCGGTGAGCGGTCCGTCCCCGTGCTACCGGCTCGCCGACTACCTCGAACAGCACGGACGCCGCGAGCGCTGGCGCCTGTGTCCACCGGAATCGTTCTGGCAGGCCGCACACGACCACCTCGCCCCCGACGACCTCACCCACCTCGCCCACGCCGCCCGCGCCCGCCACCGCCTGCACTGGGCCGAACGGCTGTACCGGCGGGCCGCCGACGCAGGCGACACCGACGCCCTGGCCGAACTCGCCCGGATGCGGGAGCAGGCCGGGGACTGGAAGGGCGCCGAGCAGCTGTACCGGCGGGCCGCCGACGCAGGCGACACCGACGCCCTGGCCCGGCTCGCCTTGATGCGGGAGAAGGCCGGAGACCGGAAGAGCGCCGAACAGCTGTACCGGCAGGCCGCCGACACAGGCAACACCATTGCCCTGTCCGTGCTCGCCCGGACGCTGGAGGAGGCCGGGGACCGGAACGGCGCCGAACAGCTATACCGCCAAGCCGCCGACACAGGCAACACCCACGCCCTGACCGAGCTCGCCTGGATGCGGGAGCAGGCCGGAGACCGGGAGAGCGCCGAACGGCTGTACCGGCGGGCCGCCGACGCAGGCGACACCCACGCCCTGTCCCAGCTCGCCTGGATGCGGGAGCAGGCCGGGGACCGGCAGGGCGCCGAGCAACTGGCCCGGCAGGCCGCCGACGCAGGCGA
>NZ_BMMS01000107.1 GCF_014646055.1 Wenjunlia tyrosinilytica | reverse complement strand
CAGCAGCCCATGAGTGTCCCGGACCGCATCCAGCACACCCCGGCCACCGACATCGACCCGCACCGGCAACGTATTGATGAACAAGCCCACGCCGTTGCCGACACCTCCCTGCGTCCGGCCCAGAAGCACCGAGCCGAACACGACGTCCGAGCGGCCGGTCAGCCGGGACAGCACCAGACCCCAGGCCAGATGGCACACACTCGCCGCGGACACGCCCGCCCGGCGGGCCTGCTCCCGCACCGCCCCGACCAGGGCCGGGTCGAGCCGCACCCGCGACTCTGCGATCGCCGTGCTGTGGTGCACATCGGTCAGGCCGAACGGCGCGGTCGGCTCGTCCACATCGCCCAGCAGACCGGTGAAGAACTCCTCGTGCTCCGCCCGACTGGTGCCCAGCACCGCCTGGGCCACCACATTGCGATACGGCACCGGCCGCGGCAGCGAATCCATCTGTCCGGAAAGGACGGACGAGATCTCCCGTTGGAGAACGTCCCAAGTGGCGTTGTCACCGACGAGGTGATGCATCAGCACCAGCAGCAGCCACCTGTCATTGGCCGCGTCGAATCCAGTCACCACCCGCAGCAGCGGGGCAGTACGCAGGTCCAGCCGGAAACCGGCCGGATCGAAACGGGACCGCAGCTGCTCCGCCGCGTCGGCTCCCGTGTCGAAGGTGACCTCTTCGACGGGCAGGTCGGCGTGCCGCCAGACCACCTGCACCGGCTGCGGCAGTCCCTCCCATGCCACCGCGGTCCGCAGCATGTCATGCCGATCCACCACGGTCTGCAGAGCCGCGACGAACCGGTCCACGTCGGCGCGGGAGTCCTCGGCGAACATTCCCCACCCGAGGTACGGGTCTCCCTCGCCGTCCATCAGGTGGTGGAAGAAGATGCCCTCCTGCAGCGGGCCGAGCGGGTAGATGTCCTGCACGTTGCTCGCGCCACCCGGTACCGAGGACACCACCCGGGTTATTTGCTCCTGGGTCAGCTCGACCAGCGACAGCATCTCCGGAGTAATCCGGGTCGGCGGGCTCCACCATCCCGAGTCGCTCAGGGCGAGGCTCTCGAGCAGTTCGCCCTTGTGGGCGCGCAGCTCGCGTACCAGCTCCGGATCCAGCGTGCCCTCCGGCGCCCGGACCACCAGGTCGTCGCCGTTTCGGCGGAGCCGGATGGGCAGGCCGGTGAGCCGGGACACCAATTCGTCGACTGTCATAGCGTGAACTCCAGCTCGGTGTCGGGGTCGTCGCCGGTCAGGTCAGGGATCAGGTTGGGCGGTATGGCGAACGCGTCGTCCGCGCCGGGCTCCAGCCCGGCGATCGCGGTGGCCATCCCGGCCACGGTCGGGGTGGTGAACACGGCCCGGACGTCGCCCGGCAGGTCCGCGGCGTGCATCCGTTCCACCAGCGATACGGCCAGCAGGGAGTTGCCCCCGAGTTCGAAGAAGTTGTCGTGTCGGCCGATCTGGTCGAGGCGGAGGAGGTCGGCCCAAATCCCGGCGAGGGTCGTCTCCACCGTCCCGGCGGGCGCCTCGTACCGTTGTCCCGGGTTGGCGTCGGCGCCGGGCGCGGGCAGCGCACTGCGGTCCACCTTGCCGTTCGGGGTCAGCGGCATCTGGTCGAGGAAGACGTACGCCGACGGCAGCATGTAGCCGGGAAGCTGGGCGCCGAGCTGGGACCGCAGCGCCGTCACGAGGCGGCGGGTGGTGCGTCGCAGCGAGCTGTTGACGAAGGTGGACCACGTCGGATCCTCTGCCGGGGTGGTCGCCGGCAGCCCGGCGACCGGTTGCCCGGCCGCGTCGCACCGCCGTGCCACGAGCCGCAGCTCGCCGTGGTCGCCGTGCTCGGCGAAATCCAGGTCGATCCGGTACCCGGTTTCGGCCCCCAGCTGGATCAGGTCCTCCGGGTCGGCCGCCGACTCGGCGGGGGGTTGCTCCAGCAGTCCGGAGTACGGCCTCAGTCGCGCGTTCGGGATCGAGCGGACGGCGAGCAGGTCGGGTCGGCCGGAGGTCAGTTTCTTGCGAAGGTCGTCGATGGTCAGGTGTTGGCCCGGCCAGTCGAGCCAGTCCACTGTGCTGGGTGTCGGCGCCTGGGGTGCGGGACCGCCGGCCTTGGTGAGCTGGACGTCGTACCGGAAGGTGGTCATCTCGTTGCTGTGCCGCCCGCGTTTCGGCATGACCCGCACCGTGGCTATCTCCGGGATCCGGGTCGGCAGCGCGGTGAAGAGGTGCGGGTCGATGACCAGTTCCTCATCGTCGGCGACGGCCCGGTCGATGCGCGTACGCAGCTGGTCGGCCGGAGTGTCCGGCGACGCCGCGGTGGCCTGGACCGTGGTGTGGAAGGCGCGCAGCATCGGCAGGCTGCGGACGTCGCCTATGACGAGGGTTCCGCCCGGGGCGAGGCGGCGCACCGCTGCTTCGATGACCGCGAGCAGGTACTGCTCATCCGGGAAGTACTGCACGACCGAGTTGAGAACCGCCACGTCGAAGGTTTGTGCAGGCAGCCGGTCCAGGTTGTCGGCGGCGCACTCGAAGAGTTCGGCCCGGCCGGGCGGCAGCCCGGATCCGGCGACGGCGCGGCGGAGGTTCCGGATGGCCACCGCCGACAGGTCGGTTCCCCAGTACGTCCGTACCCGAGGGCCGACGGCGAACAGGGTGAGGCCGGTGCCGCAGCCGATGTCGAGCACCGTTTCCGGCTGGGTGGCCAGTACCAGGTCCGCGGTGCGGTCGACCCATTCGCGCATCTGCTCGGCGGGGATCGGTGCGCGGGTGTAGCTGCTGTTCCAGCCGCGGATGTCGAAGGTGGGATCGACGGGGTCCGGGGCGGTGACCGGCGTGTCGTCGGTGAGCACGTCGTCGTACGTCACGTCAAAGACCCGCCGCCAGTGTTCGAGTTGCTCGGCCGATTCCTCGTCGTCCTGGTAGGCGCCGCCGTGCCGCTGCACCGCAAGGTACGCGACCAGCCGTTTGTCCCCGGGGACCTCCTCGCGGGCCACCACGACGGCTTCCCGCACGCCGTCGATCTCCAGCAGCCGGGCCTCGATCTCCCCGAGCTCGATCCGGTAACCCCGCACCTTGACCTGGAAATCATTGCGCNGCGAACCATCCCCCGCCAACCAGTCCGGCACAAACCGCTCACCCGTCAACCCCGGCCGACCCAGATAACCCCGCGCCACACCCCGACCACCGACCATCAACTCACCCACCACACCCACCGGCACCGGACGCCCCCAACCATCCACCACATACACCCGCAGATCCGGAATCGGACGACCGATCAACGACCCACCCAACCCACCAACCCCACCCGGCACCACCGGCCG
>NZ_BMMS01000106.1 GCF_014646055.1 Wenjunlia tyrosinilytica | reverse complement strand
GGCCGCGCATCCCGTGGGGGTGCGCGGCCGCTCCTGTGCGGGGGGATCGGGTGCTACGCCGCGGCGTCGGTGTCGGTGTCGACGTCGAACAGGCCGATCTGCATCTCCATGAGTTCCTGGCCGCGCTGGTCGTTGGCGCGTGCCCGCTCGGCGGCGAGCGCGTCGCGCCAGCAGGGCCAGCACCAGGGCCGCAGCTCCTCCAGCGGCGCGGCCGCGTTCTGCACGTCTGTGGGGTGCGGGGTCTGCGATGCGGCCAGCAGGGGCTTGTTCTTGCCGCTGCTTGTGGCTTTGCACTGCTTGTCGTCGCCCTTGTGCCTCTTGCTGTCGCTGCAGGCGCCGTGACAGGCGCAGCGCTCGCCGTGCCGTTCGAGGACGGCGGTCAGGACGTTGCCGGGTCGCTTCACGGTGTTCCCCTCAGCGGTCGAAGTGGTTGCGGGTGCGGGCGATGACGCCGCGGGTGTGGGTGTTGATCTCGGTGTTGTCCTGGATGACCGTGCCCTCGTAGTGCTGGTGGATGACGGGCGGTGCGGCCTCCACGACTTCCTTGGCCCGGCGGACCAGGCGGCAGAGGGCGAGGACGACGACCGTGGGAGCCCCGAGGACGATGCCGCAGACGACCGGGTCGGCGTACTGGGACAGGTACATCAGGATTCCGGCGGACACGCTGACCATGGACACCGATCCGCCGCCCGCGAGCATCAGGACGCTGGCATCGGTGGCGCGCTGGCTCATGGGGGCCCGGCCGTCCTGCTGGACAGGCGGGGCGTAGCCGATGGCGGGCACGGGCGCCACATCCTTGTAGAAGGTGGCGACCGGGGCGTTGCTGCTGTACCCCTCGGCGATGAGCCGGGCGGCTTCGGCCTCCGCCTCGGCTTCGCTGAGCGCGCGGCCGGCGGGGCGGTCGGGGTGGTTCACTGGGGTGGCTCCTTCGATGCGTTGGGGGAGTGGGCAGGGGACCGGCCGGTCTTTGCGGAGTAGCCGGTCCCCTGCCGTTTTCGAGGGTCAGGGCAGGCGGTAGACGCTCTTGCCGAGCGCGATGAGGCCGCCTTCGTTGGCGAGCGTGCTGACCTCGTTGTTCACGCTGCGGGTGGCGGGGCCGCCCTCGGTGCCGCAGCCGACGGCGGCGCGGATCTCCTTGAGCGCCAGACCGTCGGGGTGGCCCTGGAGCGCGGTGAGAATCCGCTCGCGGATCGTCGGGGCCTTCGCCTTGGCGGCCGCCATGGGCGACGGCGCTTCGGGGAGTTCCTCGGCAGCCTGCTCCTTGGCCTTGTTGTCGGCCTCCAGGAGGCCCGTGATGCGCTCCAGCTCACTGTTGAGGGCGTTCATGTCGACCCCGCCCCGAGAGGGCCGTGACGGGCCGCCTGTGGCCTTTCCGGCGGCCGCGATGCCCCGGTGGGCGTACGCGGCGCCGGCGGCGCGGGCTTCGCCCTCGGTGAGGGTGGGCATCGGGTGGCCGTCCATCAGCTCCTGGAGCTGGGGGTAGAGGCCGTTGACCTTCTCCAGAACGAACGTCCTGAACAGGATCGCCTTGCCCTCCGTGATCAGCCATCCCATGCCGGGCGTCGGCACGCCCTCAGTGGCGGCGGTGCCCTCGAACAGCTCCTTCGCCCCGGCGCCCTCGTAGATCCGCTCGGGGATGGGGGAGACGTGCGCGCCGATCGGAGTGATGCCGTCCAGGCCCATGCCCTGCGTGGACGAGGAGGCGGTGCGGAGCAGGAAGACGTGGCCCTCCTTGCCCTTCTCGCGGATCTCGTGGTTGTCGCCGAGTTCCTTGAGGTGGAGCGACTGGACCGCCAAGTCGACGCCGATGCCGACCTTCTGACCGGTCTTCTGGAGGTCACCGATCATCCACGCGGCTTCCTTGCGGATGTCCTGGTCCAGGGAGGAGAGCAGGCGGTTGATCTCATCACCCGTCCACTGGATCAGGCGCCACTGGCCGTGGAAGTCGAAGTCTCCGCGGCCGTTGCTGTGGTCCTCGCGGTACCGCTTGACCGCGTGCAGGGCCCGGAGCTGCTGCATGGTCTCTTCGGGGCCCTTGGCGAACCAGTCGATGCGGCCCTCCATCTCGGGCATCGACATGCCGCCCTGGACGTCAGCCATCCAGGAGATGACGCCCGAGATGCGCTGTGCGGCGCCGAAGAGGCGCATCAGGCCGGACTTGCCCGCGCCGGTGGTCCCGGCGGTGATGCCGTGCTGGGCACGGCCCGTGTCGAAGTTGAACAGTTGGATGCGGGCAACCGTGCCGTCGTGGGCGACGCCGATGGAGATGCGGCCGCGGTCGTCCATCGTCAGGTCCTCCTTCGTGGGTGCCCTGACGTGGAGGAGGGGGTTGGCCCGGTAGATGTAGACGACCGCTTCGCGCGGGCCCGCGCCCTCCATGACGAGGCGGGAGATGTCGTCAATCCCGAGCGCGGAGCACAGGGCCTCGTGGTTGACCCGCAGCGTCTTGCCGCGCGGGGCGGCGATCCGCAGCCGGATCTGGTCCTCGCCGATGCTGTAGGCGACCAGGTCGACGCCGGGGGCGGCGCCGTTGGTGCAGTTGACGTGTTCGGCCCAGATCCGTTCCAGTGCGGCGCTGGGGTCCTCCGCCTCCACCTCCAGGGCCTCCTGCGTGCGCCGGGCCTCGGCGAGGCGGGGTGCGACCTGGATGGCGAGGCGGCCCGGGCCGTACCCGGGCACCGGCGCGGTGGCTACGGCGTCGACCGGGACGTCGAAGACTCCGGCGATGGCCCGCTCGTCCAGGGTGCGCGGCACGGTGTGGCCGGCGGGAGCCAGGACGATCGCCTCGAAGTCCGGTTCGGTGGGGTCGTACTGGCGGATGCCCTCCAGGGTGGTGTCCCCGGTGGCCTGCGACTGGTTCCACAGGACCCGCATGTGGTCCGCGAAGGTCACCGGCTCCGCGTCCACGACCTCCGACTCACCGGCGAGGACCGGGAGGTTGTCGACGGCCCGCTTCAGCCCCTTGGAGCGGGTCCAGGGAGTCATGGGGATCATCACGGCCGTCCAGGCGGCCGCACCCAGCATCGGCCACCCGTTGGGGTACTCGAAGACCGGGACCAGCAGGCCGCCGGTGTAGGCGGCCGTCCAGCCGAGCACGGGCAGGGCCCGCAGGGACGAGGTCAGCCGTCGCGTCCAGTCGTCGGTGTCGCTGCGCTTCCACAGGCCGACGCCGGTAAGGGCGCCGGTGGCCAGGGCCGCGCCGTGCGCCCACCAGGGAACGTCCGTCAGTGGGCCGACGGCGGCCCAGGTGCCAGCGGCGCCGTACACGGTGCGCTCCGCCCAGGCGAGGCGGCGGGCGGTCTTGCGGGTCAGCCCCCGCTCACCGGCGGCGGCATCGGCTTTTACGACGTCGGTCGTCGTCATCGTCATTTCCCCTCC
>NZ_BMMS01000105.1 GCF_014646055.1 Wenjunlia tyrosinilytica | reverse complement strand
ACCGGTACCCGCACCAGTTCTCCGGCGGACAGCGCCAGCGCATCGGCATCGCCCGCGGCCTCGCGCTCAACCCGGAGATCATCATCTGCGATGAGCCCGTCTCGGCGCTGGACGTCTCCGTCCAGGCGCAGGTGATCAACCTGATGGAGAAGCTGCAGGACGAGTTCAACCTCTCCTACATGTTCATCGCGCACGACCTGTCCATCGTGCGGCACATCTCCGACCGGGTCGGGGTGATGTACCTGGGCAAGATGGTCGAGATCGGCACCGACACGCAGATCTACGACCACCCGACCCACCCGTACACGCAGGCGCTGCTGTCCGCGGTCCCGGTCCCGGACCCGACCGGCCGCGACAACCGCGAGCGGATCATCCTGTCCGGAGACGTTCCGTCCCCGGCCAACCCGCCGTCGGGCTGCCGCTTCCGCACCCGCTGCTGGAAGGCGCAGGACAGGTGCGCCGCCGAGGTGCCGCTGCTGGCGGTTCCGGAGCGCTTCAGGGGCGAGACCGGTCCCGTGGCCCATGAGTCGGCGTGCCACTTCGCCGAGGAGAAGGACGTCGTCCACGCGGTGTGAGCGAGCACCTCAGCCGTCGGGGCGCCCACCGGACCGGGTCCGGTGGGCGCCCCGACGCTTTCACGGATGCGTCCGCCCGCGTCTCAGGCGATGTTGTACTCCTTGACGACCCTGCGCGCGGAGGCGAAGAGCATGCCGACGTTGACCGTGCGGCGGCAGACGGCGACGGCCACGAGGTCGTCGTTGCTGGCGCTGCGCAGAAACAGGTGCACCAGGTTCTCGCTGTTGACCAGGATCTCCTGGAAGTAGTGGCTGTTGCTCACCACCCCGCGCCGTTCCTTGAAGATGTTCTCGATCGTGACGACATTGCGCCCGCGGAAGAGGTCGAAGGTCGCGGCGGCGAGCATGTCCAGGACCTCGTTGGGGTGCGAGTCCATGGTGTCGACGGCCAGCAGCATTCCCGTCGACATGTCGACGACACCCGCGGCCACGCAGTCCGGAACCTCGGCACGCATGGCCTTGACCAGGTTGTTGACTCTGTCCGACATGCTCTCGGTCTTCATCAATGTGCTCCTCTCGGTCGGCCCGGCAGCGGTCGCCGACGGAGCCGTTCGCCCGGCCGATCGCTGCGGCCGGATTGCTGGGGTGGGGCAGGGATCAACGGGTCGGCTGGGGCTCGCCGAAGAGGATGTGGGAGATCCGGTCGATGGCGCCGCGGGCCTCCAGATGCAGCCTGGCGAGGTTGAGGTCCCGATCGGCGAGCACCACCAGCAGGGCCTCGTCGCCCACCGAGTAGACGGCGATGTAGCCCGAGTCGCAGCGGGTCACCGTCTCACGGAAGGCCCCCTCGCCCTTGCCCACTTCATGGGCGGCGCGCTGGGCCAGGCCGAGCATGGCGGCAGCCAGGGCGGCCAGTGTCTCGGGCTGGACATGCTCGCCGGTGGCGGCGACCAGGAGTCCGTCCACGGTGGCGACCGCCGTGTCGGTGATGCCCGCCACGCGCTCGGGCAGTGCGTGCAACTCCACGAGCAGAGCATCACGATTCATCCGCCGTACCCTCCTTTCCTTGGCTCTTCGGGACAGCCACGTGATCACGTCGTTGTCCTCTTCCGATCAGCTGCTACGAGCCGCATAACTGGAGTTCACGCAGGGCACGTGCGATCCGGCGCACCGTCTCGACGTCCGGGGGCCGCGCGATTGCCGAGGCGATCGACGCCTGGAGGCTGCCGGGCGGCGCCTCATGGTGCACCGGCGGGAACTGGAGGCCCGCCGAGCGGTCGGGGACCCGCCGCGGCAACGACGGCGGGGCCTGGTCGCCGCCGGTGTCGTCGGCCGGGTGCCGGTCCGGGTGCTCGGGTGCCTGCCGTGGTGGTGGGCGGGCGCCGGCGCCGTCGGTCGCCCGCTCGGCGATCGTCTTGAGATCGAGCCGTGCCATGGCCAGGTTGGCGCGCGAGCGGTCGAGCGCGAGGTGGATGGAGACCTGGCGGGCTTCGTCGCCGCCCGAGGACCGCGGTGGCGACGGCAGCAGGCGCAGCAGATGGAAGCACCGGGTGCCGCTGATGATGAGTTCCTCCAGTGCCTGCTCGTCACCCAGGAGGCTCATGGCGTCGGTGCTCGCCCGCACGATGGCGGTTCCGATGCCCGCCCAGGAGCCGGTCGGCTCGGGGGGATCGCCCACCAGGCCGAGGCTCGTGCCGGTGTCCAGGTCGACCATCGACGCCGCCAGGGCTCCCGGAATGGTCATCGCCCTTCCGAGCGCGCTGGACCACCACGACACGACTGCTCCCCTGAGGCACCTCATGGGAACGGCCCCGCTGCCGAGTCATGAGGCCCGCACTATAGCCCGGTTGAACAGGCCCGATCCGTGGCGCCGGCGCCCGTTGGGGCAGGGGACATTTCGGAATTCAGTGACGGCTCATCAGGGGCGGCCGGGGTCCGCCGGCCGTGGCCGAAACCCGTCGCGGATCGCGGCCCGGACCCCCGCCCCTGGGCTGGCGTGCCGGTTCTCGGCGGAACGCTGAAGTCCGCGAACGCCCGGAATCGCCGGGAAGGAAGGGCCGATGGGCCCCTTGTGCCCGCTCGTCCGTCATGAGCCGAAGGCGCGGGCGTCGCACCCGTCGGACCGCCTTCTAGGGTTTTCCCTAGACTTTGGCTCGATCGGGGCTACTCGGACGGCGGCAGCTCTTCGGCGAAGTGGCACGCGCAGGGGTGCTCGGCGGGTGATCCGGTGTTCTTGAACCAGGTGTGGACGATCAGCGGCGGCTCCTCGTCGGCGCACTTCAGCTGGGCCTTCCAGCAGCGGGTGCGGAACCGGCAGCCGGACGGCGGGTTCGCCGGTGAGGGCACATCGCCGGTGAGGATGATCCGCTCCCGGTGCTCCCGGCCAAAGGGGTCGGGGACGGGGACGGCCGACAGCAGTGCCTGGGTGTACGGGTGGGTGGGGTGCTCGTAGATCTGGGTGTCGTCGCCGATCTCCACGATCTTGCCCAGGTACATCACCCCGACCCGGTCGCAGATGTGCCGGACCACGGACAGGTCGTGGGCGATGAACATGTAGGAGAGGTCGAACTCGTCCTGCAGCCGCTCCATCAGGTTGACCACTTGGGCCTGCACCGAGACGTCGAGCGCCGAGACCGGCTCGTCGGCGACNCGGTCGCCCTTGGGTGCCACCTCGGGGTGGATGTCGAAGGGCTCACCGATGATGTCGCCGACCGTCATCCGCGGGTTGAGCGAGGTGTACGGGTCCTGGAACACCATCTGGATGTTCCGGCGCACGGCTTTGAGCGCCCGCCCCTTGAGCTTGGTGATGTCGTCGCCCTTGTAGAACACCTCCCCGGCCGTGGGGCGCTCCAGGTTCATCAGGAGCCTGGCGACGGTGGACTTGCCGCAGCCGGACTCGCCCACGATGCCCAGCGTCTCGCCCCGGCGCAGCTCGAACGAGACCCCCTCCACGGCCCGGACCGCGCCGACCTGCTTCTTGACCAGCACTCCGCGGGTGAGCGGGAAGTGCTTGACGAGGTTCCTCACCTGGAGCACGGCCTCAGGCATCGATGACCTCCTGCCAGAAGTGGCAGGCGCTGCGCCGGTCCTCGGTGACCGGATACAGCGGCGGGTCGTCGATGCGGCAGATGTCCCGGGCGTAGGGGCAGCGCGGGTTGAACGGGCAGCCCGGCGGGATGCGCAGGAGGTTGGGCGGCAGGCCCTTGATCGCGTAGAGCTCCTGTCCCTTGAGGTCCAGGCGGGGGATCGATTCCAGCAGGCCCTTGGTGTACGGGTG
>NZ_BMMS01000104.1 GCF_014646055.1 Wenjunlia tyrosinilytica | reverse complement strand
CACCCCGTACCGTCCGCACCCGCCGCGAACGGCTTGCACCGGCCATCCACCGCCAACCCACGCTGACGACTGAACTCCACGAATGAACGGGGGCTGGACATCACCGTGGCGCCGGCGGCAATCGCGAGCGTGCACTCGTCCTGCCTCAGCGCCTGGACGGCGAGGTGCAGCGCGACCAGCGACGACGAGCACATGGTGTCGACGGTGACGGCCGGTCCCTCGAACCCCAGCGTGTAGGCGATGCGCCCGGACAGGACGGCGCCCGAACCACCCGTCAGCAGGTGCCCCTCGACGCCTTCCGGTGCGGACTCCACACTGGCGCCGTAGCCCTGGTTGCTGCTGCCGACAAACACTCCGGCCCGCGCGCCCCGCAGGCTGTCGGGGGCGATACGGGCCCTCTCCAGCGCCTCCCAGGATGTCTCCAGCAACAGGCGCTGCTGCGGATCCATCGCCAGCGCCTCGCGCGGCGAGATACCGAAGAACCCGGGATCGAAGTCACCCGCGTCAAGGATGAAAGCGCCGGAGCGGGTGTAGCTCGTCCCCGGATTCTCCGGGTCCGGGTCGTAGAGCGCTTCGAGATCCCAGCCCCGGTCGGCGGGCAGCCCCGAGACGGTGTCGCCGCCCTCCGCCAGCAGCGTCCACAGCTCCTCGGGCGTCCTCACGTCACCGGGGAAGCGGCAGCTCATCGAGACGATGGCTATCGGCTCCAGCTGCCGCGCCTCGACCGCCTGGAGTCGCTGACGGGTCTGCCGCAGGTCGGAGGTGACCAGCTTGAGGTAGTCGCGGAGCTTGTCCTCGTTGGCCATGAACGTCACAGTCCCTTGAGCAGGCCCGAAGGCGAACGGTCACCGGTGCGGGAACGGCCTGGTGGGGCCGGAGAGAGAGGCCGGACGGGCTCCTAGGGCACCGGCAGGGGAGGGCCCGTCCGGCGGTTCAGGACAGCCCCAGTTCCTTGTCGATGAGGTCGAACATCTCGTCGTCGGTCACGGACTCCAGCACCTCTTCATCCGTCTCGCTGACCTGGGCAGCGTCCGTGGAGGTCTCGTTCAGACGCCAGAGCATCGCCTGCAGCCGGGCGGCGATCCGGTCGCGGGACTCGTCCTCGGGGTCCAGCGCCGCGACGGCCGCCTCGAGTTCGTCGAGCTGGGGCAGTCCGCCGCTCCCGCCGCTCTCCGGAACGATCTCCGAGTGCAGTCGCCTGGTGAGCGCGGCCGGAGTCGGGTGGTCGAAGACCAGAGTCGCCGGTAGGGCCAAGCCGGTGGCGGTCTTCAGTCGGTTGCGCAACTCCACCGCGGTGAGAGAGTCGAAGCCCAGGTCACGGAACTGCCGTCCGGCACTCACGGCGCTGGAGCCGGCATGGCCGAGGACGGCAGCGGCCTGGGTTCTGACCAGCTTCAGGAGCACGCGTTCCTGTTCCTCCCGGGCGAGCCCGGCCAGTTGGCGTGCGAAGGACCCGTCCGCGTCCTCCGGTGCCTGGTCGCCGCCGAGCGCGGCGCTCCCGGACCTGGAAGCGCGCCGTACCTCGGGTATCTCGTCGAACAGGTGGCGGGGACGGGCAGCACAGTAGGTGGGGGCGAACCGGTCCCAGGCCAGGTCCGCCACGACAAGGAAGGTCTCGTCGTGATCGAGGGCCTGCTGGACGGCGGTCACCGCCAGCGCCGGATCCATGGCCGGAACGCCGAGGCGCCACAGGCGGCTTCCGACACCCTCGTCGACCATGCCACCGCCCGCCCAGGCCCCCCATGCGATGGAGGTGGCGGCCGAACCGCGAGCTCGGCGCTGCTCCGCGAAGGCGTCGAGATAGGCGTTCGCCGCGGCGTAGGCGGCATGGCCGCCGTCGCCCCAGACTCCGGCGCCGGAGGAGAAGAGGACGAAGGCGTCGAGCGGACGGTCGCCCAGGAGCGCGTCGAGATTGACCGCCCCGGCGATCTTGGCCCGGACAACGTCCTGGACTGCGTCCAGGCCGGTGTCGCTGAGCGCGGTCGCCGGAGGGACGACACCGGCCGCGTGCACTACAGAGGTGACGGGGAGCTCGTCCGGGACCGCGCGGAGCAGCGCCGCCAGAGCCTCGCGGTCGGCGATGTCGCAGGCGGCGATCGTGACCCGGGTCCCCAGTGCGGTGAGCTCCGCCTCCAACTCGGCCGCACCGTCGGCCTCCTGTCCCCGGCGGCTGACGAGCAACAGATGCTCGGCGCCGCTCCAGGCAAGTCGGCGGGCGAGGTGGGCGCCCAACGCCCCGGTGCCACCCGTGATCAGAACGGTTCCGGTGGGTCGGAAGGCGCGTGGAGCGGTCGCTCCGTCGAGCGGCTTTCGGACCAGGCGCCGGACATGGAGGCCGCCGGGTCGCACGGCGAACTGGTCCTCGTCACCACCGCCCAGGAGGGCCGCGAAGAACAGGTCCCAGGCCTTGGAGTCGGGGTCCGCCGGAAGGTCGATCAGGCCACCCCATTGCCGGGGATGGTCGAGTCCGAACACCCGGCCGAGCCCCCACACGGCCGCCTGCTCGGGAACCGCCGCTTCGTCGGCCTCCCCGGAGGAGTCCCCCACGGAAGTGCCACCACGGGTGGCGTTCCACACTGGTGCGTCGACACCCGCGTCGGCAAGAGCCTGCATGAGCAGGACCGTCCCCACGATCGGGAGGGGCAGAGCCGGATGGCTCACCGATCCGCCACCGGCCCCCAGGGGAAGTACGGAGAGCACTCCCCCGGTCAGCGGCTCGTCCGCGAGTGCGGCACGCAGGCGTTCGGCAAGCTCCTCCCGGCGCTCTCCCGAGGCGTCGAACCGGACCGTGACGACATTTTCCACGCGGTTCGCCAGTCCCTCGGCCACTTCGTGGATTCGAGGATCGGTGGTGTCGCCTCCGTCCGGCACGACAAGGAGCCAGCGCGCCGGAGGTTCGGGGCTGCTCTCGGGATCGGGGATCGGCTTCCACGACACGGTGTAGCGCCATGCGTCGAGCGTCGCACTCTCGCGCAGCCGTTTGCGCCACGCGGAGAGCATGGGCAGTGCCGGTTGCACGGTGCCCAGAACGGTCCTCCCGTCGCCCTCGGTATCGAGTTCGAGCGTGTCGGCAAGGGCCTCCAGGTCCTCGCGCTCGACGGCCTCCCAGAAGCGGGCATCGACGGAGTCGGCGGGCTCCACGGCATCGTCGTCCGAGGCCGAGGCGGGTGTGTCGAGCCAGTAGCGGCGGCNCGAGCGAGGTCAGGAAACGGTCCGCTCCCCCGTCGTCGCGCCGCAGCGTGCCGCCGACCACCGCGTCCTCGGCGGCCTCCTCAACCGCCATCGCCAGCACCGGATGCGCACTGACCTCCACAAAGACCCCATGACCACGCTCGGCCAGACTCCGCACAGCCTCATCGAAGCGCACCCGCTGCCGCAGATTGCGATACCAGTAACCGGCGTCCAGCGCCGCGGTGTCGATGAACTCCGCCTCGACCGTGGAGAAGAACGGCACCGCACCCGAGCGCGGAGCAACGTCGGCCAGCACCTCCGCCAACTCCGATTCGATGGCCTCCACATGCCGCGAATGCGAGGCGTAGTCCACCGGCACCGCCCGCGCCCGGACCCCCGACGCCTCACAACGCCCGATCAACTCCTTCAACGCCTCCGCATCCCCGGACACCACCACCGAACCGGGGCCATTGACCGCCGCCACCGAGATCCGGCCGTCCCAACCCGCCAACAACCCCTCCGCATCAGTCAGCGGCAGGGCCAGCGACACCATCCCGCCACGACCCGCGATCACCCTCAACGCACGACTGCGCAGCGCCACCACACGAGCGCCGTCCTCCAACGACAGCCCACCCGCCACACACGCCGCCGCGATCTCACCCTGCGAATG
>NZ_BMMS01000103.1 GCF_014646055.1 Wenjunlia tyrosinilytica | reverse complement strand
CACGACCCCGTCGAGACCCTCTACGCGGCCCTCGGCCGACTCCACGTGGACGGCGCCCGGATCGACTGGCACACCGTCCTCGGCCGCGGCAGCCTCGTCGACCTGCCGACGTACGCCTTCCAGCGCGAACACTTCTGGCTCGGTGCCGATACCGATACCGATACCGGTACCGGTACCGGTACCGATGCGGCTGAGGACTCGACGCGCTATCGCATCGACTGGGAACGGCTCGACTGCCCGACCGGCACGAACGTGGAGGGTGCCTGGCTGCTGGTCGTCCCGGCCGGTCATGAGGAGCACGAGCTGGTGCGGGGCTGCGCCGCCCGGTTCGGCGAGGGCGCTTCGACGCTCGTCCTGAGCGTGGACGACGACCGGCGATCCATGGCGGACCGGCTGCGGCGACTCCCCGTCCCCGCCGGGGTGTTCTCGCTGCTGGCGCTCGACACCGGACTCCATCCCGTGCACCACGGGATGGCGGTCGGCGGCGCGCTCGCCCACCTGCTCGTCCAGGCACTGGGCGACGCGGACATCGACGCCCCCCTGTGGTTCGGTACCCGAGGCGCCGTCGCCGTCGGCGACGAACCGCTCGACGCGGTCGAGCACACAGGGGTGTGGGCGCTGGGGTGTGTCGTGGCCCTGGAACACCCGACGCGCTGGGGCGGTCTGATCGACCTGCCCGCGACTTTCGACGGTCCCGCGGGCGACAGGCTCGCGGCGGTGCTCGGGGCATCGGAGGACCAGGTGGCCATCCGGGCGGACGGCGTCTACGGGCGGAGGGTGGTCCGCGCGCGCCAGGAGGTCGCCGAGAGCACGTGGCAGCCGCGCGGCACCGCCCTGATCACGGGCGGCACCGGCGGGCTGGGCGCGCACGTCGCCCGATGGCTGGCCCGCCACGGCACCGAGCGGCTGATCCTGTTGAGCAGGTCCGGGCCGCAGGCAGCCGGCGCTGCCGAACTCCTCGCGGAGTTGACCGCGCTGGGAGCGCGGGCCGAGGCGGTGGCGTGCGACGTCACCGACCGGGCGGCGCTGGAGGGCGTCATCGGCGACGCGCGGGAACGCGGCGCGGAGTTCACTACGGTCGTGCACGCGGCCGGTCTCTCCCAGCGGACGCCGATCGCCGACCTCGGTGTCGCGGAGTTCGCGGACATCACGGCCGCGAAGGTGATCGGCGCGGTCCACCTCGACCAGATCTTCGACAACGACGAACTGGACGCCTTTGTGCTCTTCTCGTCGGTCTCCGGTGTGTGGGGCGCCGCCGGCCAGAGCGCGTACGCCGCCGGCAATGCCTTCCTCGACGGACTCGCCCGGCTCCGCCGTGCCGCCGGAGTGCACGCCGTCTCCATCGCCTGGGGACCCTGGGACGCCGAGGGCATGGGGGCGAGGGACGACCAGGTCGCCCACCTCGAACGCCGGGGGCTGCGCGCGCTGCCCCCGGAGGCGGCGCTGCGGGCTCTGCGGGAGGCTGTCGAGGGGACGGCCGCCGAGGTGGTGGTGGCCGACGTGGAGTGGGACCGCTTCCTGCCCGTCTTCACTTCCGTTCGGCCTTCGCCGCTGTTCGGCGGGCTCGCCACGGCGCCCCGGCCGATGGCCGGCGACCACGCCGACCGGGCGGCCGACACGCTGGGACACGAGTTGCGCGTCCTCACCGGCCCGCAGCGGACCGCCCGGGTGCGCTCGCTGGTCCGGGCCGAGGTCGCCAAGGTGCTCGGTCATCGCGGCGAGCAGGCCGTCGGCCTGGAGACCCCGTTCTCGGAACTCGGCATGGACTCGCTGGCGGCCGTCGACCTGCGCGGCGCCCTGAACGACCGCGCCGGTGTCACCCTGCCCGTCACGGTCGTGTTCGAACGGCCGTCCGTCCAGGCGCTTACCGCTCATCTGCTGGACCTGCTCGGGCCCGACGGCGACGCCCCCGGCGACGCCCCCGACGACGCCGCCCCCGACGCCGACGAGGACACCAGGATCCGCGCGGTGCTGTCGGCCCTCCCCGTCGCCCGCTTGAGAGAGGCCGGACTGCTCGACCGGCTGCTCGACCTGGCCGGCGGCGGGCCCGCCCCGGCGGTGTCCGACGACCCCGCGGAACCGGGCAGCGGCATAGACACGATGGACCTCGACGACCTTGTCCGCGCCGCCCTCGACGGCAAGTCCCTCTGAGCGCCCGCGCGGACACTGGAGCTGACAATGACGACTGAGGACCGAGTCGCCGCCGCACTGCGGGCGTCACTGAAAGAGACCGAACGACTGCGCCACGCAATCCGGACGATCTCCGCCGCCCGGTCCGAGCCCCTGGCCGTGGTCGGCATGAGCTGCCGTTTCCCCGGCGGGGTCGGCTCGCCCGAACAGCTGTGGCGGCTGGTCGCCGACTGCGGTGACGCGATCTCCGCGTTCCCGACCGACCGGGGCTGGGACACCGAGCGGATCTACGACCCCGACGGCGGCCCCGGCACGTCATACGTTCGCGAAGGCGGTTTCCTGCACGACGCGGCCGAGTTCGACGCCGCCTTCTTCGGGATCTCGCCGCGCGAGGCGCTGGCGATGGACCCTCAGCAGCGGCTGCTGCTGGAGACCTCCTGGGAGGTCTTCGAACGGGCCGGCATCGACCCCCGATCGGTCCGGGGCAGCCGGACCGGCGTATTCGTCGGGGCCTCGCACCAGGAGTACGGCGGCGACCCGCGGCATGCCCCCGAAGAGGTCGACGGGTATGTACTGACCGGCAGCGGCGGCAGCGTGGTCTCCGGCCGCATCGCGTACTTCCTCGGGCTCGAGGGCCCCTCGCTCACCGTGGACACGGCCTGCTCGTCCTCCCTGGTCGCCCTCCACCTGGCCGGGCGGTCGCTGAGGTCCGGGGAGTGCACGGCCGCGCTCGTGGCCGGGGTCTCGGTCATGGCGTCGCCGGTCCCGTTCGTGGAGTTCTCCCGGCAGCGCGGCCTCGCCGCGGACGCCCGGTGCAAGCCCTTCTCCGCCGATGCCGATGGCACGATCTGGTCCGAGGGCGTCGCAGTCCTGCTGCTGGAGCGGTTGTCCGAGGCGCGGCGTCTGGGGCACCGGGTGCTGGCGGTGGTGCGTGGCTCGGCGGTGAATTCGGATGGTGCGTCGAACGGTCTGACGGCGCCGAACGGTCTGGCGCAGCAGCGGGTGATCCGGGAGGCGCTGGCCTCCGCGGGCCTGCGTGCCGCCGACGTGGATGCCGTGGAGGCGCACGGTACGGGGACCCGGTTGGGCGATCCGATCGAGGCGCAGGCGTTGCTGGCGACGTACGGGCAGGATCGTGAACAGCCTTTGTGGCTGGGGTCGTTGAAGTCGAACATCGGTCACACGCAGGCGGCGGCGGGTGTCGGCGGTGTGATCAAGACGGTGATGGCGATGCGCCATGGTCTGCTGCCGCGCACCTTGCACGCCGAGGAGCCGACGCCGCATGTCGACTGGTCGGCGGGCTCGGTCCGATTGTTGACGGAGCATCAGAACTGGGCCGGGCCGCGTCGGGCGGGGGTGTCCGCGTTCGGAGTGAGCGGTACCAACGCCCATGTGGTGCTGGAGGCGGCGTCCGACACCGTCGAACCAGCCACTGCGCGGACCGGACCTGTTCCCGTGGTGCTGTCGGCCCGTACTCCTGAAGCGTTGGCCCAGCAGGCCCGGCGGCTGCGGGAGTTCATCGGCGACGACATCCCCCTACCGGACGTCGCCTGGACCCTGGCAACCGGTCGGGCGGCTCTCGCCCACCGCGCTGTCGTGATCGGCGCCGATCGCGACACCCTGGCCGACGGGCTCGACGCGCTGGCGGACGGCCGCCCGGCCGCCGGGCTGATGACCGGTTCGGTGGATTCGGAGGAGGTCTCGGTCGCGGTGGTGTTCGCGGGTCAGGGGTCGTTGGGGGTGGGTGCGGCGCGGGT
>NZ_BMMS01000102.1 GCF_014646055.1 Wenjunlia tyrosinilytica | reverse complement strand
GAGGCGGCGAGGTTGTTGCGGGTGGTGAGGGTGTCGGGGTGGTGGGGTCCGAGGATGCGTTCGCGCTCGTCCAGGACTTGTTCGTGCAGTTGGATGGCGTCGTCGGTGCGTCTGGCCTGCGCGTAGGAGTTGGCGAGGTTGTTGCGGGCGGTGAGGGTGTCGGGGTGGTGGGGGCCGAGGATGCGTTCGCTCTCGTCCAGGACTTGTTCGTTGAGTTGGATGGCGTCGTCGGTGCGTCCGGCCTGCCAGTAGGAGGCGGCGAGGTTGCTGCGGGCGGTGAGGGTGTCGAGGTGGTGGGGGCCCAGGCGGCGGGCGCTGGTGGCCGTGAGCCCTTCCCAGTAGTGGATGGAGGTATGGGGAATTTGCGTCTGCAGGTGGCTGTGGCCTGCGCGGTGGAGGACGGGGTGTGCGCCGTGCTTGCCCGGGGTCCACAGATGCGGTTCGCCGTGGCGGTGCAGGGTCTGGGTGCTGGAGCGCAGCAGGGCCGCCAGGTCGGGCTCGGTGTGCTCCTGGGCCGGCCATAGGGCGTGGAGGGCGTCGGCGGTGCGGCGGGCCAGGGCCTGCCGGTCGGGTTGGGGGGTGGTCTCGCGTGCGGCCCGGGCGGTGAGGGCGTGGATGCGCACCACCGGCGGTGTGGCGCGGGTGTCGTGGGTGATCAGGCTGTAGCGGTGCAGCAGCCGGACCGCCTCCCGCACCTGGACCGCGTCGGCCCCCACCAGTGCGCGACGGGAGCGCGCTGCGGTTCCAAGGCCCCGGCGCAGTCCCGATCGCCGGGGCCAGGTGGTGGTGCCGGTCAGGCAGGCCAGCGCGGCGGGTGTGGTCCACAGGGCTTCGGGATGACCGGCGGGGTCGAGGAGGGCGCAGACGTCCAGGATGGCCCGGGTGATGCCGGGGCGGGGTTCGGCGTGGGCGGTGGCGTCGAGGTTGAGCAGCAAGGTGGTGGCCACGGCGCGGCCGTATCCGTCGGCGTCGGCCTGCTCGGGCAGCAGGTCGGGCAGCTTGTGCTGGGTGTCGTGCAGGCGTTGCAGGTAGGTGGTGGCGGGCACGGCCTGGTTGGCCAGGTAGGCGGCCGCGTGCCCGAGGGCCAGTGGCAGGTGGCCGAGTTCGGCGGCGACCTCGCCCAGCACCGCGGCGTCGCCGACCAGGTGTGCGGCGTTTTCCTCCTCGAGGCGGCGGGTGAGGTAGGCGGTGGACTCGGCCTCGGTGTAGACGCTGATGTCGACGCGTCGGCGTGCGCCGCCCTGCGCGTCGCGGAGCCGGGTGGTGGCCAGCACCCACCGCTCGGCCCCGCGTCCGGTGGGCCACCAGGGGTGCAGCGCCGCAGGGTCGGTGACGTCGTCGAGGACCACCAGCCAGCTGCGGGAGGTCGCCGCCAGCCATTCCAGGAACGCGATCGCATCCTGCTCGAGGTCCTGGCCGGTGGCGCCGGGGGCATGGACGCGCTGTGCGGCGTGGGCGTAGTCGGTGACGACCTGCTGGATGCCGTCGGCCGCGGTGGTCCACAGCACCAGGTCGGTTTGGGCGCGGTGGGCGTAGGAGGCGGCGAGCTGGGACTTGCCGACTCCGCCCTCGCCGGCGAGCACCTGCCCGAGTACCACGTCACCGGCGGTGTGCCGGGCCTGGTCGATGACCGCGCGCAGGGCGGGGCGTTCCTGGAAGGCCGAGGCCAGCGGCGGCACGGTCCCCACCCGCACCGGCCACCGCACCGGCTCCGCCTGCACGATGGTCGTGTGGTGGGTGACTTGGGCGTGTGCCCCGATCGCGGAGCCGACCACGTCACCGCCGACGGCCATCGCCTCGCGGCCGCGAGCCGACACGACCCACGAAACCTCCCCCCGCCCGCCGCCCGATCGCGCATGCCCCGACAGGTCGCTGCCAGCGGCCCCGGTGGCGCCGTCCGCGGCGTCGTCGTCGCCACCGGCCTCGTCCGTTCCGGTCCGGTGGGCATCGCTGCTGTCGCGGGTCATCGCCGGCTGTCGTCTCCGATGGCGCTGTCGGTGACATCCCCGCCGACCGCGGTGCCCTCCCGGTCGGCACGCACATCCACCTCCGCCGCACCGCTGCCGCTGCCGGTCCCGGCCCCGGGCCGAGGGGTTGAAGCAGGACCGGTGACGCGGGCGCCTCGGCCAAGGGCGGAGCCGGTGACGTTCCCGCCCACCGCTACCGCGCCGCGCCCCGCCCGCACTCGGCGCTTGCCCACCGCGCCTGCCGCCCCGCTTGACCCGGCGGACCCGCCGGACCCTGTCGGCGCACCGCTGCGGGCCAGGGTGAGCACGGAGACGACCGCCCCGACCAGGCCGACCAGGCCACCGGCGACCGTGGCGGCCTGCGCCGCCGCGTCCAGATCGGCCAGCACCACCACCAGGCCCAGACCCACCGCCGCGGCAGCGCCTGCCACCGCTGTCACCCAGACCGCTAACCGCCCCGCACCCGACATCAGCCGCCCCCCAAATTTTGCCCTGTGCATCCCGCCCGCCCGGCCGGAACCTTCGCGTACGCGACCAGCCCTGCGGGCTGACACCCCGTCACGGCAGTCCAAAATTGCTGCTGGCCTACCTCCTACCAGAGACCGACCACCCCGGGCAGCCGGTTCCCCAACTTCCCCCGGCCCTCGCGACGGATACCCGGGCCCCAGGCCGGGCGGCTTCACGCGCACCCGCGCTGAGATGGACAGGAGCACCGAGGCGTCGCGGGCCGCCTCCACTCATACCCGAGATACGGACGGGGTCCCGGTACGCATGGACTGCGTACCGGGACCCCGTCCGTATGCCGCGGAGGCCTTCACCATGCATGCCGGTACTTCTGTCTCCGGTGGGCCACGCTTGGTCTCGCTTCGCAGCGCTGCTCAACGAAACGCTTCCCTGGCGGCTTTGAAGCCTTCGACGGCCAACTGATCTGCGGCCGCCTGGAGCTGCTCGGCAGTCGGCTCCTGCACGGCGACGCCCTGTGTGGCCAGGCTCTCCCTGGCCAGGCCCTCGGCGCCGTCGGCGAAGGCGGCGCCGCTGCCCAGCACGGTCAGGGCGGCGCCCGCGGTCAGCGCCAGACGCAGACGGGGCGCGCGGGAGGGCCGGGGACACCGGTGGATGCCGGCAGGGCGCGCAAGGACCCCTGCTGCACGGTGTTCACAACTCATGGAGGGGCCGGGAACACCACAAATGCAGGACAGCGAGATTGGCACGAGAGAACGACACCGCCGTACTGCCGGCCGTCTCCGCCGTCGAACAGTGGCTCGTGGGAGCCCTCGACCACGGCGCGACCCTCTAAACCCCAACCCCACACCCCACGGGCCTCAGGGCGGCACGCAACGCCGCCTTGAGGCCCCCCGATCCTGGACACGAAGGGAGACACCGCGCCATGGTCATGAGCGTGACTCCTGCACTCGGCCCGGGCCTGCGCCCTTGCACCAGCGCCGACCGGACGGCGCTGGTGGACCTGATCGACCTCGACCGGCTGCCCGGCCAACCCGCCGTCACCCCCGACATGCTCACCGACGCCCTCAACGGCCGCTCCACCATCGATTCCGGGTGGTGGGCCGAACTCGCCCCGCCCGCCACCACCGTCGCCACGGACAGATCAGGCACCGTCGTCGGCGTCATCTCCTGCGCCCTGCGCCCGAAGGACGACACGGGCCTGATCCTGTGGCTGCACTGCCGGGAGAACAAGACCGTTGCCCGCTTCCTGATCGACCGCGCCGTCACCGAATTCGGGGCACGCCACGTGCTCGCGTTCGAACTCGCCACAGCCCTGACCCTCGGCCTGGAAGCACTACCCGTGGGCCACCGGCCCGCCACCCACGCCGCCTTGATGGGCGCCGGTTTCACGGGCACCGACCTGTGGCGCTACATGCGCGCCGCGCCCCCCCGTGCAGGGACTGCCGCACGTGGACCGGTACGACGTCGAACACCTCTCGCCCGACCAACGCCGTCTCGTCCTGACCGACCGCCGCAACACCATCGCCGAGGCCACGATCGGCCTCCCGCACCAGGGAACGGGAGTCCTGTGGTGGATCGGCGTAGAACCGGCCGCACGCGGCCGAGGACTCGGCACAGCGATGCTCGGCACCGCTGTGGACGTCCTGACCGCACTCGGGGCAACCGAAGTGATCCTGTACGTGGACGACGACGCCCCGCCCGGAGACGACCGCGACCGCAGGGCAGCCAACGCCCTCTACGAAGCAGCCGGATTCGAGGAGATCGACCGCCTGCATTCCTATGCCCGCCAGCCATAGAAGCGCCATTCGGACAGAGGTCCGAAAGCGGCCCCGATCGTGCATCCCCACCCCCGCCGGGGCCGGAATGCAGATAGGATGACAACGATGAAAAGCCGCCACCCCATGGCACGACACAAAACTTTTCAGTGATGTCGCGTCAAGGATTTCAGCGTCTCAACAGAGCCCACAGGGACCCGGGACTGGCCCCAATCTCTACCCGGATACCACAGTGATGCACCAGCAGGATCGACCGGCGCCGGATGGGGTGGCTCGAAATCCCAGACCACACCCGGGCAGAGTTTTGATGCACACCGGCCACGACCTGCACTCATCTCTCGCCCCGTGCAGGACCCATGACCTTCCGTCACCCGACAGCCCAATCCGCCCCCACCCCTTGCTGCCAGCCTACGGGGGTCCGCGAAGCGGCCCCCCGTCCGGCCCGGCAAAGCCGGGCAAGAATTGAGCGAAGCGA
>NZ_BMMS01000101.1 GCF_014646055.1 Wenjunlia tyrosinilytica | reverse complement strand
CGTGCCCCTGCAAACGCGCCCAACTGCCGAGCCTGCCCCGCCAACGCCTCCCCACCACGCCCGGAAACCACCCACGGCACCACACCGACACCCGCCAACACCGGGGCGGGCAACGCGTCCCCCACCGGCCCCGTGTCCTCCTCGGGCGGCGCCTGCTCCAGCACAGCGTGTGCGTTGGTCCCACTGATGCCGAACGACGAGACACCGGCACGCCGGGGGCGACCGGTCTCCGGCCAGTCCACGGCCTCGGTGACCAGCGACACCGCGCCGGACGTCCAGTCCACATGGGAGGAGGGCCGGTCCACATGCAAGGTGCGGGGCAGCACACCGTGCCGCATCGCCAGCACCATCTTGATCACACCGGCCAGGCCGGACGCCGTCTGGGTATGGCCGATGTTGGACTTCACCGAGCCGATCAGCAGGGGCGTTTCCTCCGGACGTCCCTGGCCGTACGTGGCCAGCAAGGCCTGTGCCTCGATCGGATCGCCCAGCCGCGTGCCCGTACCGTGCGCCTCCACCACATCGACCTCGGATGCCGCGAGACCGGCATCGGCGAGTGCCTGACGGATCACCCTCTGCTGGGACGGTCCGCTCGGAGCCGTCAGCCCATTGCTGGCACCGTCCTGATTGATCGCCGTACCGCGCACGACCGCCAACACGGGATGACCGTTGCGCCGCGCGTCCGACAACCGCTCCAGTAGGAGCACACCGATGCCCTCGGCGAGCGCGAACCCGTCCGCGGCCTCGGCGAACGGCTTGCAGCGCCCGTCCGGGGCCAGCCCCCGCTGGCGGCTGAAGCCGATGAAGGGAGCGGGATCGGCCATGACCATCGCGGCCCCGGCGAGGGCCATCGAGCACTCACCGGACCTCAGCGAGCGCACCGCCAGGTGCAGGGCGACCAGCGAAGACGAGCAGGCGGTGTCCACTGTCACCGCCGGGCCCTCGAATCCGAGCAGATAGGAGACACGGCCGGAGGCAACGGCGGGCGATCCCCCGGTCACGAGGTAGCCCTCGGTCCCCTCGGTGCCGCGTCGCAGCAGCGCCCCGTAGTTCTGATCGGTGGTGCCGACGAAGACTCCGGTGCCGCTGCCCCGAAGTGTCGTCGGATCGATTCCCGCCCGTTCCAGCGCCTCCCAGGAGGTCTCCAGCAACAGCCGCTGCTGGGGGTCCATGGCCGCGGCTTCCCGTGGTGAGATCCCGAAGAACGCCGGGTCGAAGTGGCCCGCGTCGTGCAGGAATCCGCCCTCGCGGACGTACGACCTGCCCGACTGGTCCGGGTCGGGGTCGAACAGGGAGGCGGTGTCCCATTCCCGGTCGGTGGGGAAGCCGGAGATGACATCCGCGTCGGCGGTGATCACCTGCCAGAAGTCATCGGGGGTGCGGATGCCTCCGGGATAGCGGCAGCCCAGGGAGACAATCGCGATCGGATCGTCGGCGCCCGCCCCGACCACGACCGCAGGTGCGGCGGGGACGGTCTGGGTCTCACCGAGAAGCCGCCCACGCAGGTGCTTGGCCAGCACATTCGGGTTGGGGTGGTCGAACACCAGCGTCGTCGGCAATCGAAGGCCGGTCGCCGCGTTCAGCCGGTTGCGCAGTTCCACCGCGCTCACCGAGTCGAAGCCCATGTCCTTGAACGCGCGAGTCGCGTCCACCGAGTCGGGCGACGAGTGCCCCAGTACGGCAGCCGCCTGCGCCCGCACAAGGTCCCTCAGAAGACGGTCCTGCTCTGCGGTGGACAGCAAGCCCAGGCGCCCGGTCGGCGAGGAGCCCTCGGCCTGCCCCGGAGTGGAGGAGTCCTTCCGCCGGCCGTCGGCCGCGGTGGGCTCGTCGGACGACTCCAGATGAGCGATCAGCGGGCTCGGCCGGGCCGCGGTGAAGACGGGCACGAAGCGGTCCCAGTCGACGTCGGCCACCGCCACGACGGTGTCCTCGTGGTCCAGCGCCTGCTGGAGGGCGACGAGCGCGGGCTCGGGGGCGATGACGGGGATTCCCCGCCGGTGCAGCGGTGCGTGCAACTCCTCGGGGATCATCCCTCCGCCGTCCCAGGGACCCCAGGCCACCGACATCACCGGCAGCCCCGCGGCCCGCTGCTGGAGTGCGAACGCGTCCAGCGAGGCATTGGCCGCGGCGTAGGCGGCGTGGTCGCCGACCCCCCAGACACCGGAGATGGAGGAGAACAGGATCAGGGCGTCCAGCTCCGCGGGATCGAGGACGTCGACCAGGTTCCGAGCGCCGGTCACCTTGCTCGCCGCGGTGTCCGCGAAATCGGCGAGGCATGCCTCTGCGAGCGGCCCCAGTCGGCTGATGCCCGCGGCGTGGATCACCGCGCGGACCGGGCGGCCTTCGTCCCGCAGACCGCCGATGAGCCCGGCCAGCTGATCCCGGTCCGCGACGTCGCAGGCCGCGATCGTCACCCGGGTCCCGGCGGTGACCAGTTCGGCCTCGAGCGCGGCGAGTCCGGGGGCCTGCGGGCCCCTTCTGCTGGTGAGCACCACGTCCTCGGCCCCGTTGCGGGACAGCCAGCGCGCCACATGCGCGCCCAGCGCACCCGTTCCACCCGTGAGGAGGACGGTGCCGCGAGGAGTCCATGTCCTGCTGCCCGGTGAAGCCGGGAGAGGTGACGGCGTGAGCCGACGGGCGAACCGGCCGGAGCTGCGCAGCGCGACCTGGTCCTCACCCCCTTGACCGTTGAGGACGGCGCACAGCGCGGCGAAGCCCCTCGGGTCCGCTGTGTCGGGGAGATCGACGAGGCCGCCCCAGCGCTCCGGGGACTCCAGCGCTGCTACGCGGCCCAGCCCCCACACAGCCGCCTGGGCCGGGTTCGTCAGTGGCTCGAACTCGCCGACGCTCACGGCACCGCGCGTGGCACACCACAGGGGTGCGCCGATGCCCAGCGTGCCGAGTGCCTGGTACAAGGAGACGGTCAGGGCCGTCCCCGCGGCCAGTTCGGGGTGAGCCGGGAGCGGCTGCTCGTCCAGGGCGAGCAGTGACAGCACGCCTGCCGCCGAGGGCACATCGCACAGAGCCTCCGTGAGCTGTCCCGCCAGAAGGCCGGCATCCGCATGCTCCGGCGCCGGTTCGAGGGACATCACCTCGGCCCCGTGCTCGGCCATCGACGTCAGGACCGCACCCACCAGGTCCTGGTGGGCATCCCCGGCCGGGACCACCACGAGCCAGGTGCCCGAGAGCGTGCCGCGGGGACCGGGAGCCATCGGCTTCCAGGTCTCCTTGTACCGCCAGTTGTCGACCGTGGAGCGGGTGAGGAGGTCCCTGCGCCAGCTCGACAGAGCCGGCAGCAGCTCGGTCAGCGGGGTCTGATCGGCCAAGCGCAGGGTGTCGGCGAGGGCTTCGAGGTCTTCTTTCTCGACCGCCTCCCAGAAACCTGCGTCGATCGCGGTCCGTACGTCCTGATCGGAACCCGCCTTCGCGTCCGCGCTCTCGAGCCAGTAGCGCTCTCGCTGGAAGGCATAAGTGGGCAGTTCGACGGTACGGGGTCCATGGGCGGCCAGGACCGCTGTCCAGTCCACCTGCACACCGCGCACATACAGCTCCGCGAGCGAGGTCAGGAAACGGTCCGCGCCTCCGTCGTCGCGCCGCAGGGTCCCGCCGACCATGGCGTCCTCGGCGGCCTCCTCGACGGCCATCGACAGCACGGGATGCGCGCTGACCTCGACAAAGACCCCATGCCCTTCCTGGACGAGACCGAGCACGGCCTCGTCGAAGCGCACCCGCTGCCGCAGATTGCGATACCAGTAACCGGCGTCCAGCGTCGCGGTGTCGATGAACTCCGCCTCGACCGTGGAGAAGAACGGCACCGAGCCCGAGCGCGGGGCAACCCCCTCCAGTACCCGGGCGAGTTCGTCCTCGATGGCCTCGACATGCCATGAGTGGGAGGCGTAGTCGACGGGTACGGCCCGCGCTCGCATGCCCTGCGCGTCACACCTGACCAGCAACTCCTCCAGAGCGCCTTCGTCCCCGGAGACCACCACCGAGCCGGGCCCATTGACGGCCGCGACCGAGACGCGCCCTGCCCAGTGGGCCAGCAGCTCCTCGGCTTCGGTCAGCGGCAGGGCCATCGACACCATCCCGCCACGACCCGCGATCACCCTCAACGCACGGCTGCGCAGCGCCACGACCCTGGCACCGTCCTCCAGCGACAANGAGACCATCACCGCCCACGACACCGGCTGAACCACATCCACCCGATCCAGCCCCGGCGCCCCGACCACACCACGCACCACATCCAGCAACGACCAGTCGACAAACAACCCCAGCGCCGCCCCGCACGCCTCCAACGACGCCGCAAACACCGGGGAAGAGTCCAGAAGCTCCCGCCCCATCCCGACCCACTGAGCACCCTGACCGGGAAAGACGAACACCGTCCGGCCCACATCCGAGGCAACACCCCGCACCACCGAAGACACCGCGTCACCCCGAGCGAGCGAGTCCAGCCCGCTCAGAAGCGCCCCCCGATCCCCGCCCAGAACGACCGCGCGATTCTCAAGCGCCGCACGTGTCCCCACCAGCGACCACGCCACATCAACCGGACGCAGCCCTGGCGAGCCCTCCACATGGGCGGCCAGTCGTCCGACCTGTCCTGCCAATGCCTGTTCGCCACGTCCCGACACCACCCACGGCAACGCACCGCAGGCCAGCGGCGGCACGACGGGAGCGGCTACCTCGGCAGCCGTGTCCACGGGCTCGTCCGACGCCTGCTCCAGCACGACATGCGCATTGGTCCCACTGATACCGAAAGAGGAGACTCCAGCACGCCGTGGGCGACCCGTCTCGGGCCAGTCCACGGCCTCGGTCAGAAGCGCCACCGCACCCGACGACCAGTCCACGTGCGGCGAGGGGTCCTTGACGTGCAGGGTCTGGGGCAGCACACCGTGCCGCATCGCGAGCACCATCTTGATCACACCCGCGACACCCGCGGCTGCCTGTGTGTGGCCGACGTTGGACTTCAGCGAGCCCAGCCACAGCGGCTCATCGTCGGAACGTCCCTGGCCGTAGGTCGCCAG
>NZ_BMMS01000100.1 GCF_014646055.1 Wenjunlia tyrosinilytica | reverse complement strand
CATCTCCTCGTTCGCGCGGCCCGTCAGGATGAGCCAGGGATCGCAGATCATGCTGGACGACCTGATCCATGTCCTGAGCGTGAACGAACTGCGGTCGGCGGCCGTGTCTCCGGACCTCCGGGACCGCCTCGTGACCGCGGCGGAGAAGTGCGACCGCATCAAATCCCTGTCCAACTCCTACTTCACCTGCTACGCACACGAGACTAACCAGCCTGTCGCACGGTCGGGCCAGATCAGGTCCCTGTGGATCAGTGAGATGGCCGGCCATGTCCCCGGCTACGCGCAGTACCGCCTACAGCTCTTCTCGGGAC
Organism: Wenjunlia tyrosinilytica; assembly: GCF_014646055.1. GTDB lineage: Bacteria > Actinomycetota > Actinomycetes > Streptomycetales > Streptomycetaceae > Wenjunlia > Wenjunlia tyrosinilytica. Next base: position 4,723 of record NZ_BMMS01000100.1, on the reverse strand, counting down.
TGCTCTTCGACAACCACTACGAGTACCAGCGCGGAATCGCCGCGGACCGCCTGGGACTCGAGGTGGCGCACCCTCGACTGGAGGCCACGCTCCGCACCTATGTCACGGGGGCGGTCAGGGATCTGCCGCTCCTTTTCGCCGGATGGTTCTGGCTCGCCGTCGTGCTGGCGCTGGCACTCCGCCCCGGCAGGGGGATCTTCTCGATGCCGGTCCGGGCCCTGGGGGTCAGCTCGGCCGCGTATGTGCTCGGCTATCTGCCCCTGATGCCGACGACCGACTACCGGTACGTCTACTGGCCGGCGATCGCGGGAACCCTCAGTCTGCTCCTGGCGTGGGTGGGGCGTGGCGTATCCGTGCCCGAAGGCGACGGTGGAGCGGGAGGGAGCGCGATGACGGCGGATCAGCCGACCCGCTGCAAAGACCGGTCGCCGACCGCCCCTGCCGCTGCGGAGGGCGCAAGGAGTAAGGCATGACCACGCTGTTTCCCTTCCGATCGCTCGGCCAGGTCCGGTGCCGCTCCTGTCCTCGCCCCTGTATTGTCGGCCGTTGTCGCGGAGGTAGGGCTGGTCGCGCTGGGTGAACACACCTGCCCGGCACCGATCACCGAGCGGTGGTCGCCGAACTCGCGGCGGTCGGCTTCCAGCCACTGGCGTGGCGTGCGACAGAGGCAGGGGCGGGCCCCGGCATCGTGACCCTGTGGGGAAGCGTGCCGGGGCCCGCGCTGGTGCGGGTGCTCTTGGACGGTGGTTACTTCACCAGGCCGTAGGCCTTGTAGATCGTCTGGTTGGTGACATTGCCGTCCTTGTCGGTCAGCTTGACCTTGAACGAGACCGAGGTCGCGTTCTTGGGGTGGCTGAGCTTGAGGACCCGGTTGCCCTGGTCCATCGTGACCGGGGCCTTCTTCCATGTGGTGCCCGCGTCGTAGGAGACCCGCACGTCGAGGGTCTTGAGGTTGGAGCCGGTGGCCGGGCCCTGGATCCGCAGCGGGACGGTCAGCTTCTTGCCCGCCTTGGCGGTGCTGGCCAGGGACAGCTTCGGGATGAAGCGGACCGTGGACAGCGGGAGCCTGACCGGCTTGTCACCCTGGACGCGGGAGGAGGGGAAGGTCCAGTCCGCCACGATCCGGGTGCTGACGGCCGAGACCGCGCTTCCGCGGCTGACGTCGGCGCTGACCTTGTACGTGGTCTTGGCGTCCGGCAGTCCGGTGACGGGTTGGGCGAGGCACGGCAGGTCCGCCTCGTTCACGAGGGTCCTGCCGTCGGCGGTGATGACGACCTTGGCCTTGCTGAACACCGAGTCGCCGAAGTGGCCGGAGCCGTCGGTGAACAGCGGGATGCACACCTGCAGCTGGTCCTTGATCCGGTAGGCGCCGTAGCCGTCCGAGGCGTTGCCGACACTGGGGCCGAACACGCCCTGGTTGAACGTGGTGTGGTAGACCTTGCCCGCCCGGTAGACGCGGGGCGAACGTTCCCACTGGTTGGCCTCCACCTCGTCCTTGGCGCTGTACTGCCTCAATTGGAAGCCCCAGGCCAGACCGGGCGGGGTGTTGACGTAGTGCTTGGCGGTGCCGGGGACGGCTTCCGTGGGGACGGGCGCGCCCGCGCTGCCGTACTTGTCGACGAAGGTGGCGGCGATGAAGTACTTCTTGTTCTTGGCCGGCGATCCGATGGTCATATTGACCTGGGCGAGCTCGTCCTTGGTCGTCTTGTGGGTGTAGCCGGTGAAGAAGGAGCCGGGCCGCGTGTACGCCAGGTTCCAGCGGGTGCTGCCCTTGCCCCACACGCCGCCGACGGCGCCGGTGAACTGCTTGGCGGTCAGCTTGGGCCCGAGGTGGGCGGTGGTGACACCCTTGAAGTCAGGGAAGGCCCAGTAGAAGGCGGCGCCGACGCCGACCCGGGCGTCAAAGCCCGTGTAGACGCCGAGGGGCTTCGCCGCGCTGTCCGGCGGGGTGATCCTGATCGGTTTGGCCTTACGGGCGTCGAGGGTCAGCGAGGTGTCCTTGGTCAGGGACAGCTTCGGCCGGGGCAGGTGCGCCGCGTCCGATTTACCGTCCGCACGGGGGGTGTCGACCATGGCGTCGAGGGCGTAGGTGCCCTTGGGCACCCGTACCTTGACGGTGCCCTTGCCATCCAGGTGCTTGATGTACCTCTGGTCCAGGCCCCCCAGGGCGCCACGCATCTGGCCGGGCTTGCCCTTGGCGTCGATGAGTTTGAGCGTGAGGTAGTAGGACTCGACCTCGCGCTCGACGGCGAGTGAGGTGCGCACCCTCTGGCCGGCGGCCTTGGCGACCAGGGCGGCGGAGTACACGCCGTCCTTGGCGTCCACGCTGGTATCAGCGGTCACCTTCACATCCGCGGTCTTGCCCGCCGGCACGGTGACCTTGGCGACGTCGGTCTTGAACATGCCCTGCGGGGCGGGCTTTCCATCGGGGCCCAGGGTCGTGACGGCGAGGTCGAGGGTGAGGGGCTTGGAGCCGGTGTTGCGGTAGGTGATCGTCTTCGTCACCGGCTTGTCGTCGTTGTGCGGCCACTGCTGGGTGCCGAACCCGACCGAGGTCTGATCGCTCACCACGGTCTGCTCGATGGCCCTGCCCAGGTCCACCCGGCCGGTACCCTGCTGGAAGGCGGACAGAGCGTCACCGGGCTCGGCCGAGGCGGTCAGCGCCCGCTTGATCTGCCGGCCGCTCCAGTCCGGGTGCTGCGAGGCGATCAGCGCGGCGGCACCGGCGACATGCGGGGTGGCCATGGAGGTGCCCGACGCCGAGATGTACCCGGGCGCGGCCGGGGTGCCCTCGCTCTTGGCGGCCTTGGCCGCCACGATGTTCACACCAGGGGCGGTGATGTCGGGCTTGATCGAGCCGTCGGCGGTCGGGCCGACACTGGAGAACCCGGCCAGCTTGTCCGACTTGTCCACGGCACCCACGGTCAGCGCCTCGGCCGCAGTGCCCGGAGAGCCCACGGTCCCCGCCCGGGGGCCGTCGTTGCCCGCCGCGACGGCGAACAGCACGCCCTTGGTGGCCGAGAGCTTGTTGACCGCCGCCTCGACCGGATCCACCTCGGGGGTGTCGGCGCTGCCCAGGCTGAAGTTGATCACCTTGGCACCCTGCTCGACCGCCCACTGCGCACCCGCGATGACGCCGGAGTCGCTGCCGGAGCCATCGTCGCCCAGGACCTTGCCCGCCAGCAGCTTCGCATCCGGAGCGACACCCTTGTACTTGCCGCCCGACTTCTTGCCCGACCCCGCCACGATGGAGGCGACATGCGTGCCGTGGCCGGCACGGTCGACATCGTCCGGGGAGTTGGAGAAGTTCTTCTTCGCGATCACCCGGTCGGACAGGTCCGGGTGGGTGTCGTCCACACCGGTGTCCAGGATCGCGACCTTGACGCCCTTGCCGGTGTAGCCGGCCGCCCACGCCCGCGGCGCGCCGATCTGCGGGACGGACTTGTCGAGGCTCGCGCGGCGCACGCCGTCCAGCCAGACCTTGGTGATGCCCGATGCCACCCCACGGGAGGTGCCCGAGCCGTCGGTCAGCGCCTCCCACACCTTCGAGGAGGCGGACTTCTCCGCCGTCAGCGCCTCGCCGTCGACGGCCGGCAGGTCGCGCTTGACGGTCAGTCCGGACGAGCGCATCGCGGCCTTGGCCCGGGCCTTGTGCCCGTTGTATGACACGATCAGCGGCAGCGTGCCGCGGTGCTGGTCGTCGTACTTCGACTTCAGCAGCTCGGTAACGTCGAACAGGCGCCGGTCCAGCCTGCCCCGGGCTATCAGCGCGGCGGCGTCCACGGGAGTCACATACGCGTGCCCCTGGTACCGCTGCACGGAGATCGCCGTACCCTTGCGGCCCTTGCCCGGCACCACCGAGCTGACACGGCCCCTGGCGTCGACGTGCACCCGGTCACCGGTGATGAGCGTGACCGTGCGGACGCCGTTGCCCGCCGACCCCTCACCGCCCTTCCCCTGGTTGGGCTGGGCCACGGACGCGCTCAGAGCACCCGACGTCACGCCCAGCGACACAGCTGTCGCCAGAGCGGTGGCCAGGATCGCCCCGGTCCTCTTCCTGGATCTCAAGACTCTTCCTCTCGAATCCCCTTGCGCTGCACGGGTGCACAACAGGCACCAAGAAGGGCCGACTTCTTTCCCCCTGCAAAAAGCCCCCGAGACCCACCGCGCCCCGCCTGTGCGTCATATGCTTCCTTTGCGGCACTTCACGAAACAAGGCAGCTTTCCTGGCGGTTGTGTAACAGCGGTCACGATCGGGCCACGCCTGCCCGACTACCGGCAGCCAATCAGCACCCCCCGCAGACATGAGCCGGGCGGGACGGAACGTCAGGAGTCGGCTGGTTGGCGCCCCAACCGCCAGCGCACCCAGCCTGACGCTTCCGCAACCAAGCGCCCCCGGGGCGCCGATAGCCGATTCAGGCGGGGTACCGCAGACCCGNCGGTCTTCCAGCGCATGGTCCAGCGGGCCTGCCCCTTGCCGGTGGGATCGAGCGACATGATGGCCATGTGGACGCACTTCAGCGCGGCCTGCTCATGCGGGAAGTGCCCGCGAGCCTCGACCGCCCGGCGGATCCGGGCGTTCACCGACCCGATCGCATTCGTGGTGCAGACGATGCGGCGGATCTCGGTGCCGAACCGCAGGAACGGCGTGAGCTCTTCCCGGGCGTTCTCCCGCAGCTTCACGATCGCCGGATACGTCCTGCCCCAGGCGTCGGCGAACTCG
>NZ_BMMS01000099.1 GCF_014646055.1 Wenjunlia tyrosinilytica | reverse complement strand
GAACCACCGCGCCCCACCGACCACGACGAGTACGGCCCAACAAAGATCCACCCGACCATGCACACGGACGGCACCGTCCACGAATGAACTCCACGACCGGTCCAGACTCGTCCAACTCGGCCTTGATACATCGAAGGGCGACCGCGGGTCACCGACGGCAAGATGACCAAGGAGAATCTGTACTGGGGAAGCCGGCGTCAGCCAGGCCACCATGAACCGGGCCCACACTGCCATGGAAGGCGGTACGTGACGGCATCATCGACTTCAACCCTGCCCGGGTGACCGGCTGGCAGCAGGAGTACAAGCGGGCGGAGGACGAGTTGGACGACCCCCGAGCCCTGGCCCTGCCCGACTGGGACGCGCTGGAACGGCTCGCCGACGCCCTGGTGACGCGCTCCGCCGACGCCTACGCGGGCTGGGGTGAGGTGGTCTCATGTACGCCGCGTGCAGCGCATCCCGCATCGGTGAGGTCTCCGGCGTGCGCGCCAAGGACATCGACCGTGACGCCTGGACGTGGGAGGCGTGCCGACAGACCACTCCGGGCCCCGGCGGGCTGATCGACAAGGGCACCAAGGGCAAGCGCCGGCGGACGGTGCCGCTCATCCCGGAGGTTCGGGACTTGGTCGCTCACAGGCTCGACGCGGCGGGCAACGATCCGATGGCCCGGCTGTTCACCGGTCCCCGCGGGGGCAGGATCACCACAGCCGTACTCCGCGATGCCACGCACTGGGACGAGGTGGTCTCGAAACTCGGGTACGAGCACCTTCGGCGGCACGACCTGCGGCACACCGGACTTACCTGGATGGCGGACGCGGGAGTGCCCTTGCACGTGCTCCGCAAGATCGCCGGTCATGGGTCGCTCACCACCACGCAGCGGTACCTGCACCCGGATAAGCGGTCCATCGAGCTTGCCGGGGCCGCGCTCAGCGCTCACCTCGCGGTCGGCCGCGACGTGCCCCCTGGTCCCAAAGTGGTCCCAAAGGACGGCTCGAAGCGGCATCTGAGGCTCGTGCAGTGACGTTCACCGAGTACACAAAGAGACCCGCTGACCTGGAGTTATTCTCCAAGTCAGCGGGTCTTCCGCTCTGTCGGGACGGCGGGATTTGAACCCACGACCCCTTGACCCCCAGTTACGTGGAATTTGACCGCAGCAGAGGTCATCTCCCTGCGCTACGAGCACGGACGGAGGAGATGCGTTGGCTACGGCGGTGCTGGAGCCGGTGCTCGGGCGGCACGAGCGGGCGGCCGGTGGTTGCAGGTGTGGACCGATTTGGGACGGGCGCCCCGGACCACCGATGCCTATGCCCGGGGGCTGGCCGAGCACCTGGAGATGTGCAAGCGGGAGAACGTCGACCCGCCGACCGCGAACCGGGCTCATATCGCCGTGTATGTACGAGAGTTGACCTTACAGCCGAGTCGTTGGGGTGCGAACTTGGTCTCGATCGACTCGGGCTCGCGGTGGAGAGCAGGCTGCGAGACCCCCACCTATAGGTGGCCGTGATCGGGAACTTCTCCAGCGGAAAGAGCACAGCCATGCTCCGACTGATCTGCCGCTCCTCGACGGCCTTGACGAACTCCCTCCCGCTCCCGCATGCCTCTGCAGCCCTGCCCAGAGATAGAACCTGCGGAATGATCCCGACTCAGCGGGAGGCCGACCATAAGGTACCTATCGGCTCATTCTCTCCCGCCCCTGTTGGCTTCGACGAGCTGCACACGATGATCGGAGCCCCTGCGATGGTCCTGGACCTGTCCCACGGCATGGAGGTCATTGGCGCCGGCGACGCTGATGCTGCTGGGAAACGCGAGCAAGGACGTCGAGCTGCCGGTGCCGCGACGCCGACTCGCCGTCCTGCGACGCCAAGCTGGCCGACCAAGACTGAAAACAGGCGACCGGGTACTGCTCGCGGCCTGCGGAGATGTGCCGCTCAGCCGCCTATGTCGCACTCTCGCGTCAGCCATGTCCGCGAATACCGCACTGGTGCGGCAACGACACGGCCCACCCCACCCCAAGCTGGACATGTCGGGGAGCACTGCCAGGCGCGGCCGACGGCCGACCCCCGCGGCAGGCACCCGGCACGGGTTGCTCGGTCCGGCGTCGCCTGCGCCGGTCGGTGCGCGGGCGCATGTTCCTGCCGTACGCCCTGCCATGCACCCAGGCACCCAAAGAAAGCCGCATAACGGGCTTCTCTGGGTTCTGAACCGCAGCACTATGGCAGTCCGACGGTGCGGCGGCGGCCTACGGCACGGCCGTCGGCTACGACGAGCATTCGGGGGGACAGTGAACGAGCCATGCACAGGAAGTCGTACGCCGCAGGTTGCGCACGGGGGGCATGAGGAATGGACTGAGGAGATCCGCTCCCACCTGGAGTTCACCTGGTCCCTGCTGGGCCGTACTGCCTCCGCGCCGGGGGTCCAGGCCGCTGTGGAAGCGGTGGAGAAAAGGCTGCGGGACCCGCACCTCTACCTGGCTGTGATCGGGGACTTCTCCAGCGGAAAGAGCACCTTCGTCAATGCCTTGCTGGGCGAGGAACTGCTGGCGTCGTTAGGTCCGCGGCCAGCAACAGGTGGTAGGCGGCGTCCTCGTTTCCAAGACCCGCGATCTCCTCGTACAGGGCATCGAACCACTTCAGCAGCTCCCGGGTGTCGACCGAGAGGTCCCACTCCGTCCAGGGGGCGCGCGCCCCGCACCGGACGGTTCCCTCCTCAGCCGCGACCGCGCTCCTGGCATGGCCGAGCGATATTCGGGAGAAGAAGAGGACGGGCGCGAGCCGCCCGGCGAGGTGAGCACCGAGACGCAGACCCGTGTCGGTGACGGACCCGATGGCGGCCTCGATTCCGGCGTTGATGTTGAATAGTTCAACGGCCGCTTCGGGGCGCAGCGGAACGAACGAGGTGCCGGGCTGCCAGTTGCTGTCCATGGCGACGGCGGCGGTCTGCAGGGCGCGCGCGAGTTGCGCGTGTTCGTCCGCCGAGGACGGGATGGCCGATTCGGGCCGGCCCTGCGGCCACCGCCGCAGGACGGCCAAGGCCCGCTTGGGTTCGCCTGCGGCAAGCGCACCTGCTGTCGCGAGCCAGAGGTCCAGGGCCTCGTCCTTCCGGGCGTGCGGCCCCGCGAGGTGACGCTCCCCAGGGTCGGTTCCTCGCCGCTCGATCATCAGAAGATCGTTCAGCCGCCCCACGGCTTCCCTGTCATCGGCGTCTCCCGCGACGTTGCCCGGCAAGGTTTCGGCCATGGATTCCCCCTCCCCGCATTCCGCGTCACGCGGAATGTCCTATTGCCGACAGTAGCGGTTGACCAACGAAACCGACCATGCCTGCGGACTTCACCGGGCGCCCATGAAAATGACCGATCGATCACCATTCATCGGCACGTTCAGATCCGATGCGCAAGCAAAACGTTCACAATTCAGGCATGGTCCGTACCAAGCGCCGACCGGCTCCCGTCCCTGGGATCGTGGTCGGCGCCGTGGTGCCACACAACTCTGGATACCGCATGTCCTCTCCACCAATTCCGCAATACGACGGGTTGCCCGATGGCGCGGTGACCGCGTAGGTTCGCGGGATTGGTGGACGTGACGGTTGGATGTGAGGTGACGGCCGCTCCGACCCCTGGAGACGCGGAGGTCGAAATTGTCCGTGTGCCAGACTCACTGACCAGGAGCGGCAGCGGCTGGGCAGATCCTGCGCCGGGGCGCGCCAGAGACAGCCCCGACGACGAAAGTCAGATCTTTGCCACGTCGCCTGTCCGCGTAGGGCCGAAGGCCGCCAGGGGAGCCAGATCCCGGCTCCCCTGGCGTTTACCGAGCCCGAGCCCCATGCATCTCTGCCATCCACTCTCCACTCGATCTGGGAAGAGGTCGCATGTCGCATGTGCGGATGGGTGCCTCTACTGACCTGAGCAACACGACGGCGTCCGGTCCAAGGTTGGGGCGGCGATGGACGCTCCCACAGCTACACGGTGATGGTGGGCACGCGGCGGGGCGCCAGCACATCAGGCGACGATGTATCGGAAACGCAATGCCGTCCCCGCCGCAAGCGGAGACCAGCCTCGTTGCCCAGAGTCGGGAAGAGTTCCGCGAACCGCACCAACCGACGATCGGACCATGGCACCCTTCGCAAGGGTGGATACACAGCCAAATGCCGGAGCATGGCGAGGCGTTGGCCATTCAGCCGGATCGAGCACATGGAAAGGTGGGCGTCGAAGTGGGGGACGGGAATGAGCGGCACCGCAGAATCTAATCGAAGAGTCAACACGGTCGGACATCATCCGTTCGTGCCGTTCGACGACGACATGCTCAAACTGCGGTACATCCCCTGGGAAGACCTGACCACTGCCCCGAAGTCGTGCAGTACGGCACACCAGATCTTCTACGACCTTCCAGAAGCCGCAGACCGGATCCCGGTGCCTGTTTCCCGGATGCGTCCAATGCCGCGGACTGCGGTCGGCGCGTCCCGGTACGGCCTCCCCAACAGCCTTTACATCTTCGAATCACGCGCAGATGGCCCGGTGTTTCCGCAGGCAGCCCTTCGCGGCTTCCAACTCCTTCAGCCGCTTGGCGTCGTCGGCCTTCTTCCCCGCCGAACCGCGCCCACCAATGGGAATAGATGGCCGCGGCGATGCCCAGGTGCCGGGCCACATCCGCGACCTTCCCCCCTCGCCAAGGAGACGGGTCAGCCTCTCTTGCGGACGATCTGCTCCGGGATGTGTGTGCGTCGAGCCATCGTGATGATTCTCCCTTCGCTTCGCCCGGCATCTTGGGCTACGCGCTCTCATCACGGGTGGACACATCTCACGGGGTCAGGTCACCACCACTACCTCCGAGCGACGATGGCTGCCGGTGGACCAGTGGTGACGCAGCCATTCAGTCGCACTCCTGCATATCCTCAGCGCTGCACAATGTCAGCAGGCGAGGCTCTGTCCACGGCGAGGAGAGCCCGCACGTCAGCGGCCTCGGGGGCGCCCAGCCCCTCGAAGAGGGCGAGCGCTTCCTGCCAGCAGCCCCTTGCCCGGTCGGTGTGACCGAGCCCGTCCAGCGCGTG
>NZ_BMMS01000098.1 GCF_014646055.1 Wenjunlia tyrosinilytica | reverse complement strand
CGTGCCCCTGCAAACGCGCCCAACTGCCGAGCCTGCCCCGCCAACGCCTCCCCACCACGCCCGGAAACCACCCACGGCACCACGCCCACACCCGCGAACACCGGGGCCGGTGGCTCATCGCCCACCACCACGGCGTCATCGGCAGTCGGCGCCTGCTCCAGCACCACATGGGCGTTGGTCCCGCTCACTCCGAAAGAGGAGACTCCAGCACGCCGTGGACGACCCGTCTCGGGCCAGTCCACCGGTTCTGTCAGTAGCGACACCGCGCCCGACGACCAGTCCACATGCGGTGTCGGCTGATCCACATGGAGCGTCCGCGGCAGCACACCGTGCCGCATGGCCAGCACCATCTTGATGACACCGGCCACGCCCGAAGCGGCCTGCGCATGGCCGATGTTCGACTTCAGTGACCCCAACCACAAGGGCCGCTCACGATCCTGGCCGTAGGTCGCCAGCAGCGCGTGTGCCTCGATCGGATCGCCCAGTGTCGTACCCGTGCCATGTGCCTCCACGGCGTCGACATCCGCCGTGGACAGTCCCGCGTTGGCCAGTGCCCGGCGGATCACCTGCTGCTGTGCCGGGCCGCTCGGGGCGCTGAGCCCATTGCTCGCACCGTCCTGGTTCAGCGCGGTACCCCGCACCACCGCGAGCACCGGGTGGCCCTGCCGCCGAGCATCCGACAGGCGCTCCAGCAGGAGCACACCGACGCCTTCGGCGAGCCCCATCCCGTCCGCGGCCGCGGCGAACGCCTTGGAACGGCCGTCCTTCGCGACACCTCGGGTGCGGCTGAAGCCGACGAATCCGATCGGCTCCACCATGACGGCGACACCACCCGCGAGCGCCATGGAGCACTCACCGGACCTGAGCGACTGCACCGCCAGGTGAAGCGCCACCAGGGAGGACGAACAAGCGGTGTCAACCGTCACGGCCGGGCCTTCCAGGCCCAGTGTGTACGCGACGCGGCCGGACAGCACGCTGGTCGCGCTGCCGGTGACGATGTGCCCCTCCACACCTTCGGGAAGGTTGTCGAGACTGCCGAAGCCCTGGTTGGCCGCGCCCACGAACACGCCCACCGGGGTTCCGCGCAGTTCCTCCGCGATGAGGCCGGCGCGCTCCACGGCTTCCCAGGAGGTCTCCAACAGCAGCCGCTGCTGGGGGTCCATCGCGACCGCCTCACGGGGCGAGATCCCGAAGAAGCCCGGGTCGAAGTCACCGACGTCCTGGACGAAGCCGCCCTCGCGGGCGTAGCAGGTGCCTTCGCGGTCCGGGTCGGGATCGTAGAGCGCTTCGAGGTCCCATCCCCGGTCCGGTGGGAAGCCCTCGATGACATCCCTGCCTTCGGCCAGGATCCGCCACAGCTCCTCCGGAGTGCTCGCACCACCCGGGTATCGGCAGCCCATGGAGACGATCGCGATCGGGTCGTCGTCGGCCGGCAGCGGCGCCGTCCGCGGCGTCTGCGGCGTCTGCGGGGCCACGGCTGCCTGCTGGCCCAGGAGTTCGGCTCCGATGTGCCGGGACAGGGCGGTGACGGTGGGCCGGTCGAAGATCACGGTGACGGGCAGCCGCAGTCCCGTTGCCGCGTTGAGGCGGTTGCGCAGGTCCACCGACGTGAGGGAGTCAAAGCCCAAGTCCCGGAAGGCGCGGCCCAGTTCCACCTGTCCGGGGCTGCTGTGACCGAGCACCGCGGCCACCTGGGCCCTGACGAGGTCCAGGAGCACCTGGTCCTGCTCCTCCGGAGGCAGATTGCCCAGCCTGGCCACCAGGCCGACCGCCTCCGCGTCGGGCTCCTTGCGCCGGTTCTCCTCCTCCGCGAGCAGGATCCGTGCGACCTCCGGGACCTCACCGAGCAACGGCCGGGGCCGTGCCGCGGTGAAGACGGGTACGAAGCGGTCCCAGTCGATGTCGGCCACCGCGATGAACGTCTCGCCTCGGTCCAGGACCTGCTGCATCGCCGCGACGGCGAGCGCGGGATCCATGAACGGGATGCCGCGCCAGCGAAGTTGCTCCTGGACGATGTCCTGGGCCATACCGCCGCCCTCGTCGCTCCAGATGCCCCACGCGATGGTGGTCCCGGCGAGGCCGCGGCCCCGCCGGTTCTCCGCTAGGGCGTCCGCGTAGGCGTTGGCCGCCGCATAGGCACCGTGGTCCCCGCTGCCCCACACACCCGCGACCGAGGAGAAGACGACAAAGGCGTCCAGCCGGTCCTCCGCGAAGATGGCGTCGAGGTTGGCCACACCGGTGAGCTTGGCCCGCGCCCCCTCGGCGAACTCGTCCAGCTCCGTGGTGGCCAGGGGGATGAGGATTCCGACTCCGGCGGTGTGCACGACGGTACGGATGGGCGGCCCATCGGCTTCGACGGTTTCGACGAGGGCTTGCAGCGCGTCGCGGTCGGTGATGTCACAGGCCGCGATCGTGACACGAGCGCCCAACGCGGTCAGCTCGGCCGACAGTTCTTCGGCGCCCGGTGCTTCGGGTCCTCGGCGGCTGAGAAGCACCAGGTGTTCCGTGCCGGTGCGGGCCAGCCAGCGGGCGGTATGGGCGCCGAGTCCGCCTGTTCCACCGGTGATCAGAGCGGTGTCGCGTGAGGTCCATGCCGGATCGGTGGACGCACGGCCGGCCGGGGCTCGGACGAGTCTGCGGTTGAGCGCTCCGGACGGGCGGAGAGCGATCTGGTCCTCGTCGGCCGAGTCGGCGAGGATTCCGCACAGGCGGGCGACAGCGCGGGCATCGAGTGTCTCGGGCAGGTCGACGAGGCCACCCCAGCGTTCCGGCTGCTCGAGCGCGGCGACGCGGCCCATGCCCCAGGTGGCGTACTGGAGCGGGTTGCGCAGTGGGTCCGAGTCACCGGTGGTGACCGCGCCACTGGTGATCAGCCACAGCGGGGCGCGTACATCGGTGTCACCGAGCGCCTGAACGAGGGTGAGGCCGGCGACAAGTCCTGCGGCGAGGTCCGGCTGGGCCGGGTGCGGCCGCTCATCGAGGGCCAGCAAGGAGAGCACCCCGCTGAACGGCGCTCCACTCGCCTCGACCGCCTCGCCGAGGAGGTCGGCAAGCCGCTCTCGGTCGGTGTCGCCGGCGTCCAGGAACAGCGGGAGGACCTGTGCGCCTTGTGCGGCGAGTCCGTCGAGGCATGCCCGCACCACATCGGAGTCCACCTCGCTGGTGGGCACGGCCACGAGCCAGGGGCCATGGAGCGTCACGGTGGGACGGTCGGCGACCGGTCGCCAGGCAATGCGGTAGCGCCAGGAGTCGATCGTTGAAGCGGCGCGGCGTCCACGACGCCAGGCGGAGAGAACAGGAAGGGCTTCGCCCAGGAGTTGCTGCGAGGTGGCGGGGTCGAGTTCGAGCGTGTCGGCAAGCGCTTCCAGGTCCTCGTGCTCGACGGCTTCCCAGAACAGCGCGTCGGTCGAGTCCGCCGCCGCCTCGGTGAGTTGCCCCTGTGACCGCAGGTCGAGCCAGTAGTGCTCGCGCTGGAAGGCATAGGTGGGCAGTTCCACGGTGCGGGGTTCATGGGCGGCCAGGACCGCTGTCCAGTCCACGGCCACACCGCGCACATACAGCTCGGCCATGGAGGTCAGGAGACGGTCCGCGCCCCCGTCGTCTCGCCGCAGGGTACCGCTGACGACCGGTGCCTCGGCACCGGCGTCCTCCCATGCCTCCTGGATCGCCATGACAAGAACCGGATGTGCACTGACCTCGAGGAAGACGTCATGCTCTTCTTCGAGGAGACCGCGCACGGCCTCGTCGAAGCGCACGCGCTGCCGCAGATTGCGGTACCAGTAACCGGCGTCCAGCGTCGCGGTGTCGATGAACTCCGCCTCGACCGTGGAGAAGAACGGCACCTCACCCGAGCGCGGAGCAACATCGGCCAGCACCTCGGCCAACCCCGACTCGATGGCCTCCACGTGGGACGAGTGCGAGGCGTAGTCCACCGGCACCGCCCGCGCGCGAATCCCCGACGCCTCACAACGCCCGATCAACTCCTCCAACGCCTCCGCATCCCCGGACACCACGACCGAACCAGGACCATTGACCGCCGCCACCGAGACGCGCCCTGCCCAGTGGGCCAGCAGCTCCTCGGCTTCGGTCAGCGGCAGGGCCATCGACACCATCCCGCCACGACCCGCGATCACCCTCAACGCACGGCTGCGCAACGCCACGACCCTGGCACCGTCCTCCAGCGACAGNCGCCGCCAGCGAGACCATCACCGCCCACGACACCGGCTGAACCACATCCACCCGATCCAGCCCCGGCGCCCCGACCACACCACGCACCACATCCAGCAACGACCAGTCGACAAACAACCCCAGCGCCGCCCCGCACGCCTCCAACGACGCCGCAAACACCGGCGAGGAGTCCAGAAGCTCCCGCCCCATCCCGACCCACTGAGCACCCTGACCGGGAAAGACGAACACCGTCCGGCCCACATCCGAGGCGACACCCCGCACCACCGAAGACACCACCTCCCCCGAGCCCAGCGAGCCAAGACCGCTCAACAACGCGTCCCGATCCCCACCCAGCACCACCGCACGGTCCTCGAACACCGAACGCGACCGCACCAACGACCACGCCACATCCACCGGTGGCAGCCCAGCCCTCGCCTCCACGAACGCACCCAACTGCCGAGCCTGACCCGCCAACGCCTCCCCACCACGCCCGGAAACCACCCACGGCACCACACCGGACACCAGCGGCGGTACCTCAGGAGCCGCTGCCTCGGCATCCGTCTCCATGGGCTCGGCCGACGCCTGCTCCAGCACGACGTGCGCGTTCGTCCCACTGCCGCCGAACGACGAGACACCGGCACGCCGGGGACGGCCGGTCTCGGGCCAGTCCTGACCTTGCGTCAGCAGGGCTACGGTGCCCGAGGACCAGTCGACGTGCGGCGTGGGCTCATCGATGTGAAGGGTTCGAGGCAGCACACCGTGCCGCATCGCCAGCACCATCTTGATGACACCGGCGATTCCCGAAGCGGCCTGTGTGTGGCCGACGTTGGACTTCAGCGAGCCCAGCCACAGCGGCTCATCGTCGGAACGTCCCTGGCCGTAGGTCGCCAG
>NZ_BMMS01000097.1 GCF_014646055.1 Wenjunlia tyrosinilytica | reverse complement strand
GTCCACGGCCTGGAATGGGTCGCCGCCATCGACCTCGTCCTCGTCCTGGCCGCCGCCGCCATCAGCACCCTCCTCCCACGACCGGAACCGAGCGGTCGCAGCGCCGCCGCGGGTCCTGCCGTCCCGGCGCCCGCGACCGCGGGAGAGGGATCCACGAGCAGCGCCGCGTGAGCCGGTGACGCGAGGCCGTGACGCGGGCCCGTGAGCCGACGAGGCGGGGGCCGTGAGCCGACGAGGCGGGGCCATGGCGCGGAACAGCAGTCCACATGCGCGGTGATCGTCCATCAGCCGTCCCCGCGGGCGGCTGATGGGGCATTCCCGAATGGCTTGATTTCCATTCAAGGATCGCACGGCCCAATTTTCATTTCTGGGGGAGATGGAGCATGAAACCGGCTCGATTCGCCTATTTCCAGCCCGACTCGGTCGACGAGGCGGTGGCCTGCCTCCGGGAGAACGGAGGCGAGGCCCGAGTGCTCGCCGGAGGCCAGAGTCTGCTCGTATTGATGAACCGCCGCCAGATCCGCCCCACGGCACTGGTGGATCTGAAGCGCGTTCGCGGCCTCGACTACCTTGTCCGTGACGGGGAGGGGCTCCGCATCGGAGCGCTCACCCGACACATCGACATCGAGAACGCCGACGATCCGCAGATCCGGACGGCGTTCGGCGTCCTTCCCGAATCGGCCCGCCTGATCGGGCATCTGCCCATCCGTACACGGGGCACCTTCGGCGGCAGCATCGCGTACGCCGATCCCCGTGCCGAGTGGTGCCTGCTCGCGGTGCTCCTCGACGCCGAGGTCGTGGTGGTGAGTGAGGACGGCTCCCGGACCGTCCCGGCCAAGGACTTCTTCACCGGCGCCCACCAGAGCGCGGCGCGGTGGGACGAGATCGTCGCGGAGGTCCGGTTCCCGCACCCGGCGCCCAACGCGGCACTGGTCGAGTTCGGCATCCAGCAGGGCGACCTGCCCGTGGTGGCCGCGTCGGCCGCCGTCGACCTCGACGCGCGGGGGCGGATCGCCTCGGCCCGGATCGCGCTCGGCGGGGTCGCCGACCGTCCGGTGAGGGCGAACGGGGCGGAGAAGGCGGCCGTCGGAAGCGTTCCGGACGGCAGACTCCTCGACCACCTGGCGCAGTTGGCCTCCAAGGAACTCGACCCGCCCGCCGATCCGCGCACCGACGGGCACGACCGCAAGGAACTCGCCACCGTGCTGGTGGCCCGGGCGCTGCGCGCCTCCATCGCCCGAGGCGCCACGGCCGGCACCGGTGCGACGCCCCGCACGGGTGCCACGCCCGGCACGAGTGCCACGGCCGGAACGGGCCGGCAGGCCGACCACCAGAAAGCAGAGGACCGATGACAGCCCCTTCCGACACCGCCCCAGAGCGGCTGCCCGACCTCGTGTCCGATGTCGCGTCCGAACCCGAGCCCGCGCCAATCCCCGTGGAGGTCACCGTCAACGGCGACCCGCGGGCCCTGTCCGTCGAGGCCCGGCGCAGCCTGGCCGACGTCCTCAACCGGGCCCTGGGGCTGCCGGGCACGCAGGTCGGCTGTGAGCTGGGTGCCTGCGGAACCTGCACCGTGCTCGTCAACGGTGAACCGGCGCGCGCCTGCCTGATGCTCGCGGTCCAGGCGGACGGCACCGAGGTCGAGACCGTCGAGTCGCTGGCGCGCGACGGCCGACTCAACGCGCTCCAGAAGGCGTTCAGCGAGAAGTACGCGCTCCAGTGCGGCTTCTGCACCCCCGGCTTCCTGATGCTCGCGACCGCCCTGCTGCGCAAGGAGCCCGACGCGAGCCGGGAGCGCATCAGGGAGTCGGTCTCGGCGAACCTGTGCCGCTGCGGCGGATACAGCCAGATCATCGACGCCATCGAGTCGGTCGCGACCGCCGGCGCCGACGCGACCGCCGGCGACGCGATCCCCGGCGACGCCGTCCCACGCGACGCCACCCCCGGCGCCGAACCGACCACCGCCGCCGAACCGACCCCCGGCACCGACGCCCGTTCCTAGAGGAGGAGTTCCGTGAACGCGATTGGGACATCGGTCCCCCGCCTCGAGGACGAGCGTCTCCTGCTCGGGCGCGGCCGGTTCCACGACGGTGTCATCCGTCCCGGCCAGCTGTGGATGCGGGTGGTGCGCTCACCGGTCGCCCACGGCCGTATCCGGGGCGTCGACACCTCCGCGGCCGAACGGCTGCCCGGCGTGGTGTCCGTGATCACCTCGGCCGACCTCGTTGGGATGCCGCGGATCCCCGTGCGCCAGCCCGCTCCGGGGATGGACTTCACCCCCTACCTCCAGGCACCGCTCGCCACCGGCTTCGTGCGCTACGTCGGCGATCCGGTCGCGGCCGTCCTGGCGGACGACCCCTACGTCGCCGAGGACGCCGCCGAACTCGTCGCCCTCGACATCGAGGAACTCCCCGTCGCCCTCGACGCGCGCTCCGCGGCGGACCTGGAGCTGGAGTGCTTCGGCGGCCATCGCGCCGAGGTCGGCATCATCGAGTTCGGCTACGGCGAGGTCGACGAGGTGTTCGCCGGCGCCGCCCATGTCGTCTCCACCAACCTGCGCGTCGGCCGCCACAGCGGAACCCCGCTGGAGCCACGGGGCCTGGTCGCCGAGTGGGACGACCGGGCCGAGCGCATGACGATCTGGGGCGCCACCAAGGTCCCGTACTTCAACCGCCGTGTGGCGGCCCAGATGATCGGCCTCCCCGAGCACCGGATCCATATGCTGGAGACGGACGCGGGCGGCAGCTTCGGTGTGCGCGGTGAGTTCTACCCGGAGGACCTGCTCGTCCCCTATCTGTGCTTTCGCACACGGCGGCCGGTGAAGTGGAGCGAGGACCGCGCCGAGCACTTCGTGGCGGCCAACCACGCCCGCCAGCAGGAGCACGACATCGAGCTCGCCTTCGACGAGGACCACCGCCTCCTCGGCCTGCGGAACGAGGCATGGCTGGACAACGGCGGCTACATCCGCACCCATGGCGCGGTCGTCGCCGTACTGACGGCCTCGATGATGTCGGGCCCCTACCGGCTGCCGGCCTGCCGCTCGAGGGTGCACATCGTCACCACCAACAAGACCCCCATCGGCACCTACCGCGCCCCCGGCCGCTACCAGCACAACTTCGTGCGGGAGCACGCGTTGGACGTGGCCGCGACACAACTCGGAGCCGACCCGGTCGAGTTGCGGCGGCGCAACCTACTGGACGCCACCGAGTTCCCGCACCGCCGGGCGATCCACATCTTCGGCTCGCCGATGGTCCTGGACGGCAAGGACCACCTGGAGCACTTCGACAAGGCCCTTGCCTCCTCGGAGTACCAGGCGTGGCGCGAGCAGGCGCGTGCGGCACGCGAGTCCGGGCGTCTGGTCGGCACCGGCTGCGCGTTCATCCTGGAGAAGGCCGGACTCGGCTACGACAGCGCCATCGTCGACGTGGACACCACCGGGGCCGTCCGCGTGGCCATGGGCGGTGCCAACGTCGGCCAGGGCATCGAGACGGTGATGGCCCAGATCACGGCCGAGGAGTTCGACGTCCCGGCGGAGTCGGTGAAGGTGGTGCTCTCCGACACCGACATCCTCCCCGACGGTTCGGGGACCTTCGCCAGCCGGACGACCGTGGTCGGCGGCACCGCCGTCAAGCAGGCGGCGGAGGCCGTCGTGCGCAAGGCCAGGAGGGTCGCGGGCGTGCTGCTCGGCGCGGACCCCGAGGAACTGCGCGTCGAGGGCGGGACGCTGTTCGCTCCCGGCGACCCGGACAAGCGGCTGACCCTGGCCGAGATCGCCCGGGTGTGCTTCACCCCGGCCCATCTGCGCAACGGCGAGGAGCCCGGTCTCATCGGCCGCAGCACCTATGTCGCCGACGGAATGACCTACCCGTACGGGGCGCACTTCGCGCAGGCGGAGATCGACCCGGGCACGGGCCAGGTCCGGCTGCTGCGCTACGCCATCACCTACGAGATCGGGCGGGCCGTCCATCCGCAGCTCGTACGCCAGCAGATCCTCGGCGGCGCGGTGCAGGGCATCGGCGGCGCGCTGTTCGAGGAGTTCCGGTACAGCGAGCGGGGCGAGCCCCAGTCCATCACCCTCAATGACTACCGCTGGCCGAGGGCTTCGGACATCCCCGAGATCCGGCTCGACGTCTTCGAGGACTCCCCGGCGCCGGGCAACCCGCTCGGTGTTCGGGGAGCGGGCGAGGGCGGAACGGCGGGCGCGGGCGCCGCGGTCGCCAACGCGGTACGGGACGCGCTCCAGTTGACCGGGGATGTCGGGGCGCTGCCGCTGCACCCCGAGAGGGTCAAGGAACTGCTGCGCCGCCGTGACGGCGGGGACGCGGACCGCCCGGCCCGGGACGCATAAGGGCGGCGGCAAAGGGGCCACGGCAACCGGGACCACGGCAAAGGACCACGGCAACCGGGGCNGCAAAGGACCACGGCAACCGGGGCCACGGCAAAGGGACCACGGCAACCGGGATCACGGCAAAAGGACCACGGCGGGCGGCCTCTTCCTCGAGGCCGCCCGCCGTGGTCTCTCTCTCACCCAGGCGATGGAGCAGAGCTCCGGGCCGGCGCCGGCCCGGAGCGGTTCAGAGTGCCCGAGGGCTCACGGGCGGTCGACCGGCGGGACGTTGAGCGTCTCGTGGCCGAGCTGCCGCATCAGATCGGCGATGTCGAAGTGCGCCGACCGCTCGATGACCTTCTCACCGCGGAACCGGTCGATGCCGATGGCGGTGAAGGTGGCCTTCTTGCCGCTCGGCGGCAGTCCCCGGAACGGGCCGAGCTGCGTGCCGACGCACTCCACGCGGGTGACCACGACATCGCCCTCGGCGATCTGCTCCTGCACCATGTCGCTCATGTCGGGGAAGGCGGTGCGGAAGGCCTTGACCCAGGTCCGCACACCCTCGGGGCCGCGAAGGTCGAACTGCGGCCAGTAGAAGTCCTCGTGGAACAGCTCGTCGGCCAGGTGCAGCTCGCCCTTGGTGATGATGCTCTCGAAGAGCAGGGCGATGCGCTTCTTGCGGGCTTCGGGCGTTGTGCCGGAGGGGATGTCCATGCGTGCCTCTTCTTCTCGACTCTCGGCTGTCGATGGTTGATTCGCTCGGTCGAACGCTGCTCTATGCAGCGCTGCTGCTCGGCTTCTCGGAGGCGGCGGGAGCCTGTGCCGCCGCTGAGCCGGCCGCGGTCTTCGTGGCCTGCGCGGGTCGTGGGAGGAGGGTGCTGATGGCGGCGGCGGCCAGGACGAGGACGAGGTCGATGGCGGCGACCCATTCCAGGCCGTGGAC
>NZ_BMMS01000096.1 GCF_014646055.1 Wenjunlia tyrosinilytica | reverse complement strand
GGGCGCCGATCGGTCCGGCGGCTTTGGGGCGGGAGTTCGGGTTCTCCGAGGGCTGGGGCCGCAAGCGGATCAAGGCTGTTGAGGCGCGCCGGGCCGCTGGGGCGCGCGAGTCCCTGCACCTGGTGCCCGCCGGGGACGGTGCCTGATGGCCATTGTGCGGTTCTTCGACCCGGCCGGTACCCGCTTCGGTATCCCGACCTACCCGTTCGGTCTGGCTCCGGCCGGGCTGGCCACGCGTCGGCAGTTGCGGGCGCGCGGGCTTCGCCCCGGAGGGCAGGAGGTTGCGGCTCAGGTGCTGTGGAACTCGCGCCGCTACCGCTGCGGCGTACGCGCCGCGTACCTGTACCGGATCGAGAGCGCCAAGCCGGTGCGGCCCATGACTGCCGCCAGGCGCGCCGCTTTGGCCGCGGCGATGGCCGCGCGCCGCACCTGCCCGACCTGCCGCCGCGATGCCGGGTACGTCATTCCGGCTTCGCTGGGCGGCTGCACCGCCTGCACCTACGACGAACAGCGCGTCGCCTGAACGAGCACGACCCGCGCGGGGCCCGGCACTTGCTGCCAGGCGGACCGGGCCCCGCCACTCCCTCAACGACTCCAAGGAGCGGACACATCGTGTCTGAGATCACCACGGCAAGCCAGCCGGACGACCCCGGCCGCGACGGCGCCGCCGTCTACGACATCACCACCAAACGGTCCGCCACCTCGCACACCGAAAGCGCCGGCAGCGACCTGCCGCCTGCGGTGATGGTGGACGGCCCGGAGCCGACCGGGCCGGGGTTCCTGACCCGCATCACGGGCGCCAAGCGCCGTCCGGTCGTCCCGGCCTGGCTGAAGTCCAAAGCGGAACTGGCCGCCGCCTCAAAGTGGATCGCGGGTTACTACGGCCACCTGTGCGCGTACCACGCGTTCCGGCTGCCGCTGTACGCCGCGAAGCTGGCCGTGCAGTGCCCGCGCGGGCTGGCCAAGTCCGCGGGCGGCACCGTGCGGTGGGTGGCCGACGCGGAGGGCCAGGCGGTCCGGCTGGCGTCGGTCCGGCGCGAGGACGCGGCCGAATACCTGAAGCTGTCGCGGCAGCGCGACGCGCGGGTGCGGCTGCGCACCCTGGTCACCGTGCTGGCCTGCCTGGTCGGCATCGGCACCGCCTTGGCCCTGTACGTGCTCGCCCCGGGCTGGCTCCAGGCGGTCTCGGTAACCGCGCTGGTGCTGGCACTGGGCCACCTGGGCACCGAACCCGACGCCCCCGTGGCCACCCGCGCGGTGGAACTGCCCAAGGTCCAGCGGCTGACCAGTGACATCGTGCTGCGGGCTCTGGGAGCGCTGAGCATCTCCCAGATCAACCAGGCCGTGGCCAAGGGCCGCGACGGGTTCGTGTTCACCTCACCCATCACCCGCGACGGGCCAGGGTGGCGCGCCGAAGGCGACCTGCCCTACGGGGTGACGGTCTCGGATGTGATGGACCGCCGCGACCGGCTCGCCTCCGGGCTTCGGCGTCCGCTGGGCTGCGTATGGCCCGAGGCGGTACCGGAGGAGCACACCGGACGCCTGGTGCTGTGGGTGGGGGATCAGGACATGTCCAAGGCCCGCCAGCCCGCATGGCCGCTGCTCAAGGCCGGAAAGGTGGACCTGTTCACCGCCGCCCCGTTCGGCACCGACCAGCGCGGACGCTGGGTGGACGTCACCTTGATGTACATCTCCGGGATCATCGGCGCCATCCCGCGCATGGGCAAGACGTTCCTGCTGCGCCTGCTGCTGCTCATCGCGGCGTTGGACCCGCGGGCGCAGCTGCACGTCTTCGACCTCAAGGGCACCGGTGACCTGGGGCCGCTGGAGCAGGTCGCCCACCGCTACCGGGCAGGCGATGACGAGGAGGACATCGAATACGCCCTGTCCGCGCTGCGCGCACTGCGCAACGAGCTGCGCCGGCGGGCGAAGGTGATCCGCAACCTGCCCCGCGACATCTGCCCGGAGTCCAAGGTGACCTCTGCCCTGGCGGACAAGGCGAGTTTGGGCCTGCATCCGATCGTGGCGGGTGCGGATGAGGTGCAGGTGTGGTTCGAGCACCCCAAGCACGGGGGCGAGTTCGAGGAGATCTGCACCGACCTGGTCAAGCGCGGCCCGGCCCTGGGCATCACCCTGCTGCTGGCCACCCAGCGTCCGGACGCGAAGTCCCTGCCGACCGGGATCTCCGCGAACGCCTCCACCCGCTGGTGCCTGAAGGTGATGGGGCAGCTGGAGAACGACATGGTGCTCGGCACCTCTGCCTACAAGCGCGGGGTGCGGGCCACGATGTTCTCCTGGGCCGACAAGGGCATCCACTACTTCGTCGGTGAAGGCTCCGACGCCCGGATCGTGCGCTCCGTCTACGCCGACGCCCCCACCGCCGAGGTCATCGCCCGGCGTGCTCGTGCCGTGCGGCAGGAGGCGGGGACGCTGTCCGGGCACGCGCTGGGAGAGGAAGCGGAGACCGAGGCCGCAACCGCGTCGTTCGACCTGCTGGCCGACATCGCGGCTGTGGTCCCGGCGGAGGAGTCCAAGGTGTGGTCCGAGATCGTGGTGGCGCGCCTGGCGGAGCTGCGGCCGGAGGTCTACGGCGGGTGGGAGCCCGAACAGCTCGCCTACGTGCTCAAGCCCTACGGGGTCCCTACGGGCCAGGTGTGGGGCAGGACCGAGGACGGCAAGGGCGCCAACCGGCGCGGCATTGAGCACTCCCGCATCCTGACCGCAATGACGGAGCGTGACGGAAAGCGGGACGCCGGATAGATCCGATCCGCCGCTGGACCTAGCGGGGCACCCCGCTAGGTCTAGCACCGGCCCTATCGCCCCACCAATCCCATGATCAGGCCGCTAGTGCCTAGCGGCCTTCCCCTCGCACACCCTGAAACCGGCTTGGGAGGCCCGTTGTGACCCTGCTCGCCGCCGCTAGCCTGCTCACCCTGTCGATAACCCTCTGTTACGCCGGGTTGTGTGCGGTCAGCCCGTTCGGTGACTGCCGCAAGTGCCGCGGCTTCGGCTACGCGCTGAAGACCGACCGCCGCGGGCGGCTGCGGCCGGGCAAGACCTGCCGACGCTGCCGCGGTGACCGCAAGCGCATACGCGTCGGCCGCCACCTGTTCAACCTCGCCGCCCGCCTCCACCGCGACGGCACCCGCTGAACCCCACCACCGAAGGAGAACCCGCCGTGCTGATGTCCGTCTCCGCCGTCGTCCTGACCGGGGCCTTCACCTTCGCCCTGATCAAGTTCAAGGCCAGCCTCGGTGCCGCCGCGCCCGTGGTCTTCCTGTTCGGCTTCTTCGTCGCCGACACCGGAGCCGCCCCCGTGGTCCGCCAGCTCATCGGCGACCTGCTCCACGCCGCCAACTCCCTCGGCTGAACGGGAGCCCCGCTGATGGAACCGCAGATCAACCTGTTGGCCGCCGTCGCGGTGCGCGAGCTGTGCGAAGCCGTCCAACGCGGCGAACTGCCTGCCGCCGTAGGCGCGCTGATGAGCATCGACGCCGCCTCCTGGACGGCGATCCAACCCCGCCTGGCGGCCTTCGGCGCCACCTGGCCCGACCTGCTCGCCGCCATGGAAGGACCCACCGCATGAGCCCGAACCTGCTCGTACTCGCCATGACCGCACCCGGCACCGCCGCATCCGCCGCACTCGCGGTGGCCGCCTGGCGCCACCGCGGCGAACACGACGCCGCATTGGCAGTCGTCGCCGCAGTCCTCACCCGCGACACCGGCGCGGACGACGGGCCGCCCACCCCGGACGGCGGCATGCCCACCGTCGCCCCGGCCGACCGGGGAGCTGACGTCATCACCTTCCCGCTCCGCCGCGCGGTCTAGCTCCACCCGGAGGCGGCGGCACTCCCGGCCAAAGACAGCCCGCCGCCTCCGGTTCCCCACCACGGTCAACGACCGAGAAGGAGACACCAGGATGCCCCAACCCTCCCCGTCCGCGCTTGCCCACGCCTCCCGCGGCTGGCACGTCTTCCCCCTCGTCCCCGGAGACAAGCGCCCCGCCGTCCGAGCCTGGGAGGAACGCGCCACGGTGGAACCCGAGCGCATCGCCCGGTGCTGGGCTACCGGCGCCTACAACATCGGCATCGCCACCGGGCCATCCCGGCTGGTCGTCCTGGACCTCGACACCCCTAAGCACGACCACGACACCCCGCCCGAGCCATGGGCGGCGGTCGGCATCGTCTGCGGTGAGGACGTACTCGCCGCCCTCTGCGAGCGGCACGGCCAGCCCTACCCGCACCAGACCTACACCGTGCGCACCGGCCGCGGCGGCATCCACCTGTACTTCACCGCCCCCGCCGACGTCGAGCTGCGCAACACCGCGGGCAAGCTCGGCTGGAAGGTGGACACCCGCGCGGGCGGCGGCTACGTCGTCGCCGCCGGCAGCGCCGCGAACGGCCAGCCCTACACCGTCGTGCACAACACCGCACCCGTCCCGCTGCCCGACTGGCTCGCCGAACTCCTCCGACCGGCACCCCTGCCCCCACAGCGCCCGGTCGTGGTGCCG
This sequence comes from Wenjunlia tyrosinilytica, assembly GCF_014646055.1. Lineage (GTDB taxonomy): Bacteria > Actinomycetota > Actinomycetes > Streptomycetales > Streptomycetaceae > Wenjunlia > Wenjunlia tyrosinilytica. The sequence continues at coordinate 766 of NZ_BMMS01000096.1, read as the reverse complement.
CTGGACACCGGCCGATACTCCGCCTACCTGCGCTCCGCCGTCGCGGGCNACCTCGCCTCGGTCGCACTCGGGCAACTCGTCGCCGGAGGCGCGCTGCCCGAGCACGACGTGACGAGCTGGCTGACCGCCGCTGCCGAGCAGGTCGGGCAGCGCCCCGGGGAGACCCAGCGCACCATCCGTTCCGGGCTCCAAGCCGGAGCCAAGCGCCCCCGAACGGTGGCAGCGTGATGAGCACCCCGAACCCGGCCCTGTCCGAGCACCTGCACGCCGTCCCCGCACCGGCCGAACCCGGCAAGCCACCGGCCCCGGCCCGCCCGCGCACCGCGTGGACGGCCGACGAACTGATGGCCATGGACTTCCCCGAACCGCGCTGGGCCGTGCCCGGGATCATCTCCGAGGGCGTGAACCTGCTCTGCGGCCCGCCGAAGGTGGGCAAGTCCTGGCTCTCGCTGGGGCTCGGGCTGTCGGTCGCCGTCGGCGGCACAGCGTTCGACAGCGTCCCCGTGGACGGCGGGCCCGTGCTCTACCTCGCCCTCGAAGACACCCCCCGCCGCCTCCAAAGCCGCATGGGCAAAATCCTGGGCGGGCAACCGGCCCCCAACGGCCTGACCCTGTCCACCACGTGCCCGCCCCTACCCCAGGGCGGCACCGACGCCATCGCCGCATGGGTCGAGCGCCACCGAGACGCCCGCATGGTCGTCATCGACGTCTTCGCCAAAGTCCGCGGCAACTCCGCCCCCGGAGCCTCCGCCTACGACGCCGACTA
>NZ_BMMS01000095.1 GCF_014646055.1 Wenjunlia tyrosinilytica | reverse complement strand
CACGACCCCGTCGAGACCCTCTACGCGGCCCTCGGCCGACTCCACGTGGACGGCGCCCGGATCGACTGGCACACCGTCCTCGGTCGCGGCAGCCTCGTCGACCTGCCGACGTACGCCTTCCAGCACGAGCACTACTGGCTGACCCCGGTCGGCCGGCCGGAGCGCGGCGGCCACCCCCTGCTGCCCGAGGTCCGCGAACTGCCCGGCGCGGGCGGGCTGTTGCTCAGCGGCACACTGTCCGGCGCGGCTCCCGGCTGGCTCGGCGACCATGTGGTGTCCGGCGAGGTCCTCGTGCCCGCCACCGCTTTCCTCGAAGCGGCCCTGCACGTCGGAGCCCGTATCGGGTGCCCTGTCGTGGAGGAACTGGTCGTCGAGGCGCCGATCGCGCCGGGGTCCGGCGGGACCGTGACCTGGCAGGTCTGGGCGGAGCGGCCCGGCGACGACGGACGGTGCCGCGTCACCGTCCATGCCCGCCGGGGCGACGAGCCGTGGACCCGGCACGCCAGCGGCACGCTCGGGCCGGCCGTCGGGCGGCCGCCGGTCACGGCCCAGGACGACCTGTCCGTCTGGCCGCCGAACGGCGCCGCGCCGGTCGACGTCGAGGCGCTGTATCCACGGCTGGCCGCCGCCGGCTTCGACTACGGGCCCGCCTTCCAAGGGCTGCGCCGCGCCTGGCGCCGCGGGGACGATGTCTTCGCCGAGGCCGTCCTCGATCCCGGCACCCCGACCGCGCGGTACGGCCTGCACCCGGCACTGTTCGACGCGGCCCTGCACGCCGCGGGCCTGCTCGGCGACCGTACGGCCGGGGAACTGCCCTTCGCCTGGCACGGCGTCACGCTCCACACCCCCGGCGCCGGTGCGCTGCGCGTCAGGCTGTCCGCCGCGGGGGACCAGGCCGTCGCCGCAGAGATCGCGGACGGTGACGGTGACCCCGTCGCGTCGGTGGCGTCCCTCGTACTGCGTGGCCTCCCCGGCCGGACCCCCGAGCTGTACCACGTGGAGTGGAACCCCTTCCCGATGCCGGACGAGGGGGTCGCCTGCACCACCGCGGGGACCCTCGACGCGCCGCTGCCGGCCGGCGGTCCGTCCGAGGCCGTCGTGGTCGCCTGCGACGGCGCGGCGCAGGCACTCGACCTCGTCCAGCGCCGACTCGCCCGGCCCGACGACGCTCCCCTCGTCGTGACCACCCGCGGCGGCGTCCTGACCGGGGACACCGATCCCGCTGTCGACGTCGGTGCCGCGTCGGTGTGGGGCCTGCTGCGGACCGTGCAGGCGGAGCACCCCGGCCGCTTCACCTTGGTCGATCTGGACGGGCACCCGGACTCCGCCGCCGCGCTCGGCCGCGCGCTCGCCACCGCCGAACCGCAACTGGCGCTCCGGCGAGGGGAGGCGCGGGTGCCGGCGCTCGCCCGGGTCCACGACGACGACCTGCTGCGGCTGCCCCCCGGCCGCGAGGGATGGCGACTGGACGTCGCGCCGCGCGGCAGCCTCGACGCGCTGACGACGGCTCCGGCGGAGCACCGACCGCTCGGTGCGCTGGACGTGCGGATCGCCGTCCGGGCGGCGGGCGTCAACTTCCGCGACGTGCTGATCGCGCTGGACGTCTATCCCGGGGCCGCCGAGATGGGCAATGAGGCAGCCGGCGTGGTGATCGAGACCGGCGCGGACGTGCGCCGACTGGCGCCCGGCGACCGGGTGTTCGGGATCGTCCCCGGCGCGTTCGGACCGACGGCCGTAGCCGACAGCAGGATGCTGGCCCCGGTCCCGGACGGCTGGTCGTTCGCGACCGCCGCGTCGGTGCCGATCGCCTTCCTCACCGCCCACCACGCGCTGGTGGCCGAAGCGGGCCTGCGGCAGGGGGAGTCGGTGCTGGTGCACGCCGCCGCGGGCGGCGTCGGCATGGCGGCCGTCCAGCTCGCCCACCACCTCGGCGCCACGGTGTACGCCACCGCGAGCCCGCCGAAGTGGGGTGCCGTGGAAGCGCTGGGCGTGCCGGCGGACCGCATCGCGTCCTCCCGCGATCTGGAGTTCGAACAGCGCTTCGCGCCCGGTGTCGATGTCGTACTCGACTCCCTGTCCGGCGAGTTCGTCGACGCCTCGCTGCGGCTGCTGCCCCGCGGCGGCCGGTTCGTCGAAATGGGCAAGACCGATCTGCGCGACCCCGGCGAGGTCGCACGCGCCCATCCCGGCGTCCGGTACCGGGCGTTCGATCTGACGGACACCCCGCCCGAGCGCATCGCGGAGATGCTCGCCGAGTTGGTCGGTCTGTTCGAGGCAGGGGTGCTCGCACCGCTGCCGACGACCGTCTGGGACATCCGCCGCGCGCCCGCCGCGTTCCGCCACATCAGCCAGGCCCGGCACACGGGCAAGGTCCTGCTCACCCTGCCGACACCCCTGGACCCGGACGGCACCGTCCTGGTCACCGGCGGCACCGGCGCGCTCGGCACCCTCGTCGCCCGGCACCTGATCACCGAACACGGCGTACGGCACCTGCTGCTGGCCGGCCGCGCCGGTCGGCCGGTCGGCCTGGACGGCCTCGGTGCCACCGTCGACGTCGTCGCCTGCGACGTCACCGACCGCGCGGCCCTCGCCGCGCTGCTGGCCGGCATCCCGGCCGACCGGCCGCTGACCGCCGTCGTACACGCCGCGGGCGTCGTCGACGACGGGCCGGTCGAGTCGCTGACACGGCGCCGCCTCCACGATGTGTTCGCCCCCAAGGCGGACGGCGCGCGCCATCTGGACGAGCTGACCCGGGACGTGGACCTCGCCGAGTTCGTGCTGTTCTCGTCGGGTTCCGGCATTCTCGGCAATCCCGGGCAGGCGCACTACGGCGCCGCCAACACGGCGCTGGACGCGATCGCCGAGCGGCGCCGGGCCGAGGGCCTGCCCGCGCGCTCCCTCGCGTGGGGTCTGTGGGACGCCGTCGGTTCGATGGCGGGGACGCTCTCGGACACCGACCGGGCGCGGCTGGCCCGCGACGGGATCGTGCCGCTGTCCCCGCCCCATGCCCTGGATCTGCTCGACGCGGCGCTCGACCGCGACGAGGCCGTGCTCGCCCCCATCGGGCTCGATCCGTCCGCGCCCGGCGTCGCCACGGCCTCGCCGTTGCTGCGCCGGCTCGCCGGGACCGCACCCGCCTTACGCCGCAGCCGGGCGCCGCTCGCCGTCCGGCTCTCCGACGCCGCCGCTCCGGAGCGCGGGCGGCTCCTGCTCGACCTGGTCCTCGACCTGACCGCCGCGGTGCTGGGGCACCGAGGCGGCCCCGCGGTCGATCCGGCGCAGCCGTTCCGTGCGCAGGGTTTCGACTCCCTGACGTCGGTCGAGCTGCGCAACCGGCTCGACGCGGCGACGGGACTGCGCCTTCCCGCCACCGTCGTCTTCGACCACCCCACGCCGCAGGCGGTCGCCGACCACCTGGACTCGCTGCTCGGCGTCCCGGCGCCCGCTCTGCCTGCCACGCCCCCCTCGGCCCGGTCCGTCACTGCCGAGCCGGTCGCGGTCGTGGCGATGGGGTGCCGGTTCCCCGGCGGGGTGGCGTCACCGGAGGACCTGTGGGAACTGGTCCATGACGGCGCCGACGCCGTCACCGCGTTCCCGGCGGACCGCGGCTGGGACCTCGCCCGGCTGGCGGATCCCGACCCGGGCCGCACCGATACGAGCGCCACCCGGTTCGGCGGTTTCCTGCACGACGCCGCCGATTTCGACGCGGAGTTCTTCGGTATTTCGCCGCGGGAGGCGCTGGCGATGGATCCGCAGCAGCGTTTGCTGCTGGAGGTGTCGTGGGAGGCGTTGGAGCGCGCGGGTGTGGCGCCGGGGTCGTTGCGGGGCTCCGCCACCGGCGTCTTCGTCGGCGCCTTCGCCCAGGAGTACGGCACGCTGCTCGACACGCCAGCCGAACTCGCCGGCCACATGGGCACCGGCCGCGCCCCCAGCGTCGCCTCCGGCCGGATCGCCTACACCTTCGGGCTGGAGGGTCCGGCGGTCACCGTGGACACGGCGTGTTCGTCGTCGCTGGTGGCCATGCACCTCGCCGCGCAGTCGCTCCGCTCGGGTGAGTGCGACCTGGCGCTGGCCGGCGGCGTCACCGTGATGGCGACCCCGGAGATCTTCGTGGAGTTCTCCCGCCAGCGCGGCCTGTCCGCCGATGGCCGGTGCAAGGCGTTCTCCGCGGACGCGGACGGCACGGGGTGGTCGGAGGGTGCGGGCATGCTTGTGCTGGAACGGCTCAGCGACGCGGAGCGCAACGGTCACCCGGTTCTCGCCCTGGTACGCGGCTCGGCAGTGAATTCCGACGGTGCGTCGAACGGTCTGACGGCGCCGAACGGCCTCTCCCAGCAGCGGGTGATCCGGGCGGCGTTGGCGAACGCCGGGCTGTCGGCGGCGGATGTGGACGCGGTGGAGGCGCACGGCACGGGGACCCGGCTGGGCGATCCGATCGAGGCGCAGGCCCTGCTGGCGACGTACGGGCAGGATCGCGAACAGCCCGTGTGGCTGGGGTCGTTGAAGTCCAACATCGGCCACGCCCAGGCGGCGGCGGGTGTCGGCGGTGTGATCAAGATGGTCATGGCCATGCGCCACGGCGCTGTCCCGCGGACGCTCCACATCAGCGCCCCGACCCCCGAGGTGGACTGGGACACCGGCCGGGTGCGGCTGGCCGTGGAGAAGACGCCGTGGCCCGAGACCGGCCGGGTACGCCGCGCCGGCGTCTCCTCGTTCGGCGTCAGCGGCACCAACGCCCACGTGATCCTCGAACAGGGCCCGGAACCATCCGTTCCGCCGACCGCCGACGAACCTGCCGTGGTGCCCGTGGTCCTCTCCGCCCGGACCCCCGAAGCCCTCCGCGACCAGGCGGCCTTGCTGCTCTCCTCCTTGCGGGAGCGCCCCGCGACGACGCCGGCCGCCGTGGCCAGGGCGCTGTCGGCCCGGCGCCCCGCCTTCGAGTCCCGCGCCGTCCACGTCGTCGGCGACACCGCCGAACTCTCCGCGGCCCTGGCCGCGCTCGCCGCCGGGGAAGCGGACGCGCGCACCGTCACCGGCAGCGCCGTAGGAACTCCCGGCGCGGTGTTGGTGTTTCCGGGTCAGGGGTCGCAGTGGGTGGGGATGGGGTTGGAGTTGGCGGGGGTTTCGGGGGTTTTCGCGGAGCGGTTGGCGCAGTGCGGTGATGCGTTGTCGGGGTTTGTGGAGTGGTCGCCGGCGCAGGTGCTGGGGGGTTTGCGGGGTGGTCTGCTGGAGCGGGTTGATGTGGTGCAGCCGGTGTTGTGGGCGGTGATGGTGTCGTTGGCGGCGGTGTGGGAGTCCGTGGGTGTGGTGCCGGTGGCGGTGGTGGGGCATTCGCAGGGGGAGATCGCGGCTGCGTGTGT
>NZ_BMMS01000094.1 GCF_014646055.1 Wenjunlia tyrosinilytica | reverse complement strand
TCGACGAGGACGACGGCGCCGATGGCGCCGCGGACCAGGTCGTCCCACATGAACCAGAACCGGTCCTGTCCAGGGGTGCCGAACAGATAGAGGATCAGGTCCTCGTCCAGCGTGATGCGCCCGAAGTCCATCGCCACGGTCGTCGTGGTCTTGTCGGGTGCGTGTGTGAGGTCGTCTATCCCCGCGGACGCGGACGTCATGACGGCTTCGGTGCGCAGGGGGTTGATCTCGGAGACGGCACCGACGAACGTGGTCTTGCCGACACCGAATCCGCCCGCGATCACGATCTTCGCGGACGTGGTGGAACGGGCTCCAGCTTGACCCACGGTGGTCTGGTCCTGGGCCCTAGAGCTTGCGAAGTCCACTGAGCACCCTTTCGAGCAGTGTCAGATCCGGCTGGGCGCCGGGTTCATCGGCGCCGGCGGGCTGGTGGATGGCTACCATTCCGGCTTCGGCCAGGTCGGCCACGAGGATACGCGCCACGCCGAGCGGAATGGTGAGCAGGGCGGAGATCTCGGCGACGGACTTGATCTCCCGGCACAGCTGGCAGATGCGCTGGTGCTCGGGAAGGAGCCCGGTCATCCGTGACTGGTCGGCCGTCGTGCTGACCAGCGCCTCGATGGCGAGCTGGTAGCGCGGCTTGGTACGGCCGCCCGTCATCGCGTAGGGGCGCACCAGCGGCTGGTCCGTGCCGGAGGCGGCAGGCGACTGGGCCGGCTGGGGCTGCTCGGGCATCGGCTGGAAGATCGGCCGCTGCTCGTGGACCGGCTCCGGCGCCTGCTGCGGCGTAGGAGCTGAGGGGAAGTTGTAACGCCGCGGCGGCTGCTCGCCGCCGTAGTGGCCACCGTATTGCTGGCCGTACTGGTCTCCGTAGTCGGGCTGCTGGGGACCGTACGAATGTCCACCTGGGGGCGTTTCCACGGTTCCTCCTCACGCTGGTTCGGGCCGGACGTGCATCGGCCATATCCCCGACGCGCCACCGCACCTTACGGTCCGGCGGCGCGTCGCGCAGGTGTTGCGATGAGCTCGATGGACTAGTTGAGCAGGCTGCCTTGGAGTTCGGCGCGCAGATCGGGGGTGAGAACGGACCCCGCTCGGTCGACGAGCAGGGCCATCTCGTACCCGACGAGGCCGATGTCGCACTCCGGGTGTGCAAGGACGGCCAGGGAGGAGCCGTCGGAGACGGACATGATGAACAAAAAGCCCCGCTCCATCTCGACGACCGTCTGGTTGACGTGGCCGCCTTCGAAGATGCGGGAGGCTCCCGCGGTCAGGGAGGTGAGTCCCGACGCGACGGCGGCGAGCTGGTCGGCGCGGTCGCGCGGGAACCCTTCGGACATGGCCAGCAGCAGACCGTCGGCGGAGACCACCACGGTGTGGGAAACACCGGGGGTGTTGTCCACGAAGTTGGTGATCAACCAGTTCAGGTTCTGTGCCGCCTGGCTCATCGGACTCAACTAACGCTCCTGGTGATCGGGGCTGTGGGGGCCCTCGCCGTTGCTGTCGGAAACCGCGCTGCGGCCCTGCTGGATTCCGCGGCGCAGGCTGGTCAAACGCCCGCGGACCTCATCGGGGGCGCGGGAGACCTGGGGGCCTCCCTGCGGGGTCTGCTGTGCGGTGCCCGGGACCAGGTTGGCCTTGGGCACACGCCGTGGCAGGCCGGAAGGGGTGACACCGCCGGCCTGCGGCTCGCGGACCTTGGCGGCGCGCCGCCAGGTGTCATCGTTGGCCGAGCGCCACTCGCTGTCGTCGGCGTTCGCGGACACGGCGTTCGCGGAGGCGCTGTCGTCGCGGGCGGCGGGTTCCTCGGAAGGGGTCTGGGCGGGCTTGCGCCACGTCTCCTGCCCGCTTCCGGGCGCCTGTGTCCCCGGTCGGCGCCGCGGCAGTCCGTTTTCGGTGAAGCCCACGTCTTCGTCCGAAGGGGCGTCGCCGTACCCCTCGGGGGCGTAGTCGGGCTGGGCGGGCTGCGGCTGCTCGGACGTCCCGGCGTCGTAGTCCGTGTAGTCGTCCTGTCCGAACTCCTGTGTGTACTGCGACTGCTCGGAGTACGGGGAGTTGTCGAACTCGGAGGTGTCGTACGACGGCTGTTCGGCGTACTGACCGGCGTCGTACTGCTCACTCTCGAACTGCCCGGTGTCGTACTGCGGCTGCTCGCCGTAGGAGGGGTGTCCACCCGCGTAGTACTCGTCGAACTCGCGCCCGAGGTCGCGCTCCGTGGTGCGCCGGCCGCCGTAACCGTTCACGGCGGTGAAGCCACTGCGGTCCTCGAAGCCGTTGCGGCCCTCGTACTCCTGGCCCTCGTACCCCTGGCCCGCGTACCCCTGGCCCTCGTACTCCGGGCCCGCGTACCCCTGGCCCGGGTAGTCCTGACCGGCGTAGTCCTGGCTGCCCTCGAAGCCCAGGCCGTAGCCGGACTCGTCCTGCCCGCCGTCCTGGCCCTGCTGGGGGTCCTGGCCGTTGCCGAGCCCGTTGCCCGCGCCGCTCGGGGGGTCGTTCCCGAAGAAGCGGTCGTCGAGGTACGGGGGCTGGTTGTCGAACGGGTTGAACGCCTGCGTCTCGAAGTCGTTCCCCGCGGGAGCGGGAGCGGGAGCGGGAGCGGAAGCGGAGGCAGCGGCCTCGTCGCGGAAGAGCGGACGCTCCTGCTGCTCCTGAGCCTCGCTCGAGGCAGCGCCCTGCGACGCCTCCAGCGCCGCCCGGCGCTCACGGCGCTTGAGCGAGCGGCCCATGGAGTCCAGCGCCGGCGCGTCGGGCTCCTCCGCGACGGCGTAGCGGGACTCGTCGAAGCCGAGGTCGGCCGCGGTGCGGGCGCTGTCCTCGTAGGCGTTCATCTCGTGCTCGGGCACGATCCGGGAGACCGTGAAGTCCGAGTCCGGCACCGGCGCCGCACCACCGTGGGTGATCGGCTCGGGGAGCATGACCAGGGACGTGGTGCCCGCGGACTCGCCCGAGGGACGCAGCTGGACGCGCACGCCGTGCTTCTTGGCGAGGCGGCCGACCACGAACAGGCCCATGCGGCGGGCGATGGAGACATCCACCGTCGGAGGCTCGGCCAGCTTGTGGTTGATGTCCGCGAAGTCCTCGGGGGTGAGCCCGATGCCCTTGTCGTGGATCTCGACCATGACGCGGCCGTCCGGCAGCCGGGTGCCGTTGACCCGCACCTTCGTCTGCGGGCTGGAGAACGAGGTGGCGTTCTCCAGCAGCTCCGCGAGGAGGTGGACGAGGTCGTTCACCGCGGTGCCGTGGATCTCGGTCTCCGGTATGCCGAACAGCTCGACGCGCTCGTACTGCTCCACCTCGGAGGCGGCGGCACGAAGGACGTCGACCAGCGGGACCGGCTGGGTCCAGCGGCGGCCGGGCTCCTCGCCCGCGAGGACGAGGAGGTTCTCACCGTTGCGGCGCATACGGGTCGCGAGGTGGTCCAGCTTGAAGAGGTTCTCCAGCTGGTCCGGCTCGGTCTCGTGGTTCTCCAGGTCCGTGATCAGCGTCAGCTGCCGCTGGATGAGGCCCTGGTTGCGGCGGGAGAGGTTGGTGAAGATCGCGTTGACGTTCCCTCGCAGGAGCGCCTGCTCGGCGGCCAGACGGACCGTCTCACGGTGCACCTGGTCGAACGCGCGGGCGACCTCACCGATCTCGTCCCGGCCGAACAGCGGGATCGGTTTGACCCGGGTGTCGATGCGGCCCGGGTCCGTCTTGGAGAGGTTCTCGACCAGGCTCGGGAGGCGGTTCTCGGCGATGTCGATGGCGGAGGTGCGCAGGACGCCCATGCCCCGGACCATCGAGCGGGAGACGAAGAACGTCAGCAGACCGGCGAGCGCGAGGGCCAGCAGCGCCGCGGCGCCGTTGATCACCGCGTCCTTCTCGGCGTTGGCCCGGATCTCCTGGGCGTCGCCGACGAGGTGGTCGGTGATCTTGAGCTCGACCTTGCGCAGAAGGCCGATCTCGACCGAGGACGCCTTGTACCAGTCGTTGGGCTGAAGGCCGGCCGCGGACAGCGACTTGCCCGGGGGCACCGAGAGCACACGGGTGAGGTAGTTGCTCGAGTCCCGCAGCTGGTCGCCGGTGACGGTCTCGTTGTAGAGGAGGACGTCCTCGGGAAGCGCTCCGGTCAGGAACTCGGTGTCCGCGGTGACCTGGAGGGTGACCGCCGCCTGGATGGCGATCGGGTCCTGGCGGGTCATGGTGTCGCGCGCCAGGGCGGTCATCACCAGGGCGCGCTTGGTGGACGAGGAGGCCTTGGCCAGCGAGACGGCGTACACGGCGCGGCCGCGGCTGGTGACCTTGGTGGAGCCGAATCCGAGCTCGTTGTCGAACGCGGTCAGCGGCCGGAACATCTCCGAGTACGCCTGCGGGGTCGCCAGCGGCATCAGGTCGGAGCGGAAGGCGTTCGTCCGCAGCAGCGGGAGCGAGGCGAGGTTGGCCTGGGCGGCCTTGATGCGGTTCTCCACACGCGTGTTGTCGTGGATCTTCGACACATCCGACTCGAACCGGCGCATGGCCGCGTCGGTCTTCTCGCGGAACTGCGTGACGATGGGCGCGTTGCGCTGGCCGCGGGTGAGCGGCAGAGCGGTCGCGTCACGCTCGTTCTGCAGGGCGTCGGCGAGAGTGGTGGCGCTGCGCGCGAGCTTGGCCACGCGCTCGGCCTCGGCCGCCTGCTGGGCGAAGTCGACCGAGTTGGCCACCCGCAGGCCCGCGAAGATCAGGCCGGTCACCACCGGGATGAAGAGGATGGCCATGAGCCGCGTGGGCACGCGCCAGTTGTGGAGAGCCAGTCGGTTGCCACTGGCCGCGGGCAGCTCGAAGTCCCCGCTGTCGTCGGACGACACGGGCGGCTGCTGCGTACTCGACGGCGGGGTGAAGTTGCCCCGGCTCGAGGACGCCTGCTGAGGGTCGCGTGCTTGGGAGCGTTGCCCCGGCACCGTGTTCTTTCGCCTCACTCGACCAACAACCTCTCGGCCCGGAAAGGCCATGGATCAATCCAACCGCAGCTCTTGAGAGTTGGTGCCTACTCAAGGGTTCGTCGCATTGCAGCACGTCATCAGGGTCTCTACCAAACAGCTTCGCGGCTGTGAATTCTGACGCATAAAACGGGCATAAGTGCCCAGGTTCGGCAAACGCCAGCGGATATGTGTGCGCTGTGAAACCGTTTGGCCGCGCCGCGTGTTCAAACGACGCGGATTGCCTGCTGAAACGTTATGAACGCGAGGACCGGCCGTGTTCTGGAACACAGCCGGTCCAAGACGTGTCGGCTGCCCGACGGTATCCAATTACTTACTTCAAACGTGCGAGCAAGGCATGTTCGACAAGAGTGATCAATGCGGATTTCGCCTCCGCCCGCTGACGCGCGTCGGTGGTGATGATCGGGGTGTCCGGGCCGATCTGGAGGGCGTCGCGGACTTCTTCGGGCTTGTAGGGCTGGTGTCCGTC
>NZ_BMMS01000093.1 GCF_014646055.1 Wenjunlia tyrosinilytica | reverse complement strand
TGGGGATCGGTTGCGGTTTGTGGTGTTCGGGGGTGAGGCGTTGGAGGTGGCGGGGTTGCGGTCGTGGTTTGCGGCTGCGGCTGCGGCTGGTGGTGGGCCGGTGCTGGTGAACATGTATGGGATCACTGAGACGACGGTGCATGTGACGTGGCAGCCGGTGGTGCCGGGTGGGGTTGGTGGGTTGGGTGGGTCGTTGATCGGTCGTCCGATTCCGGATCTGCGGGTGTATGTGGTCGACGGTGCTGGCCGTCCGGTGCCGGTGGGTGTGGTGGGTGAGTTGATGGTCGGTGGTCGGGGTGTGGCGCGGGGTTATCTGGGTCGGCCGGGGTTGACGGGTGAGCGGTTTGTGCCGGACTGGTTGGCGGGGGATGGTTCGCGGTTGTATCGGACGGGGGATGTGGGCCGGTGGCTGCCGGACGGCACGTTGGAGTTCGTGGGGCGCAATGATTTCCAGGTCAAGGTCCGCGGGTACCGGATCGAACTCGGGGAGATCGAGGCCCGACTACTGGAGATCGACGCCGTCCGGGAAGCGGTCGTGGTGGCCCGCGGTGATCGCCTCGACGCCTACTACGTGCCCGACAGCAGCGTCGAGGTCGAAACGCTGCGTGGCGCGCTGAGTGAGGTCCTTCCTTCCTACATGGTGCCGTCGGCGTTTGTCGCGCTGGAGTCGCTGCCGTTGACCCCGAACGGGAAGGTGGACCGGGACAAGCTTCCGGTGCCGGACGGTGGCGCGGTGGTGGCCCGCGGCTACCGGGCCCCGGTGGGTGTGGTGGAGGAGGTGCTGGCCGGGATCTGGTCGGACCTTCTGAATGTGGAGCGCGTCGGCCGCGACGATGACTTCTTCGAACTCGGCGGCCATTCCCTGCTCGCGGTCTCTCTCGTCGGGCGGATGCGGCAGGCCGGGCTGTCGTGTGATGTGCGGGCGGTGTTCACCACCCCGACCGTCGCCGGGCTGGCCGCGGCAGTGGCGGCTGGCGGCGGGGGCGAGGTGCCGGTGCCGCCGAACGTGATTCCGGCGGACGCCGATGTGATCAGGCCGGGGATGCTGCCGCTGGTGGATCTGACCGAGGAGCAGATCGCGCGGGTGGTCGCCTCGGTGCCGGGCGGGGCCGGGAATGTGCAGGACATCTATCCGCTGGCGCCGCTGCAGGAGGGGATCTTCTTCCATCACCTGATGGGTGGCGAGGCGGACCCGTACCTGGTGTCCTATGTCCTGCCGATCAGCACCCGGGACGAGGTGGACCGGTTTGTGGCCGCGCTTCAGGCGGTGGTGGACCGGCACGACATCCTGCGTACGTCGGTGGTGTGGGAGGGACTGCCGCAGCCGGTGCAGGTGGTGTGGCGGCGGACCGGGCTGCCGGTCGAGGAGGTGACTCTTGACGGCAGGGGGGACGCGGTCGAACTCCTGGAGGCGTATCGGGTTCCGCTGGATTTGAACCGGGCGCCGCTGCTGCGGGTGGTGACGGCGTACGACGAGCCGAACGGCAGGTGGCTGTTGCTGGTGTTGATGCATCACCTGGTCGGCGACCACACCACACTGGACGTGATGCAGGAGGAGATCGGTGCCCTGCTGGCCGGCCGGGCAGGTGCGTTGCCGGAGCCGGTGCCGTACCGCAATGTGGTGGCCCAAGCCGTGTTGGGCACAACTCAGCAGGAGCACGAGGAGTTCTTCACCGAGCTGCTCGGCGATGTCGACGAGCCGACCGCGCCGTACGGCATCCTGGATGTCCGCGGTGACGGCACCGGAATCGCCGAGGCACGCGTCGATGTGGACGTTGCCCTGGCCCAGGCGGTCCGGGAGCAGGCCCGCCGGGTAGGTGTGTCTCCGGCGAGTGTGTGCCATCTGGCCTGGAGCATGGTGCTGTCCCGGCTCACCGGCCGTTCGGATGTGGTGTTCGGCACGGTGCTGTTCGGGCGGATGCAGGCCGGCGCCGGTGCGGAACGCGGCCTCGGCCTGTTCATCAACACCCTGCCGGTACGCGTCGGCATCGGTGCCCGGGGTGCGCTCGATGCTGTCCGGGACACCCATGGGCTGCTGGCCGAGCTGTTGCGGCACGAGCATGCTCCGCTGGTCGTGGCCCAGGGATGCAGCCAGGTCCCGACCGTGCTGCCGCTGTTCACCACCCTGCTGAACTACCGGCACAGCCCGGAACCTGCCGACCCCGCCGGTCCGGACGGGCCCGGCGCCGGGTTCGAGGTGCTGCACAGTCAGGAGCGCACCAACTACCCGATCGTCGTCTCGATCAACGACCTCGGCGACGCCGGACTGGCGATTTCGGCACAGGTGGACGACCGCCTGAATCCTGACCGGATCGGCGAGCTGATGGTAACGGCCGTTCGCGAACTCACCCATGCCCTGGCGCACCACCCGGCGGCACCGATCTCGGGCTTCGAGGTCCTGCCCGCGGCGGAGTTGACCATGCTGGTGGAGGGCTTCAACGCCACCGAAACCGCGATCGACACCCGGGTGTGCGTGCACGAGTTGTTCGAGGCACGGGTGCAGGCGGCTCCGGACGCGGTCGCACTGGTCCACGACAGCGGCCAGATGTCCTATGCGGAACTGAACTGTGCCGCGAACCGGATCGCGCACCGGTTGCGGGCTTCGGGCGTCGGTCCCGACGTACGGGTGGGTATCTGCGCCCGCCGCGGGGTGCCGCTGATCGCCGCGATCCTGGGCGTGCTCAAGGCCGGTGGCGCATACGTGCCCCTGGACCCGTCGTACCCGGCGGAACGGCTGGCGTTCATGCTCGCCGATGCCCGGCCCGCGGTGGTCCTGACCGACGGCACCGGTCTGGAGGCCGGCGGCGTACCCGTCCTGGACCTCGCCACTGGCTTCACCGATCAGCCCGAGACCGACGTGGCCGGTGAGGCGACCGGGGCGGACGCCGCGTACGTCATCTACACCTCCGGGTCCACCGGCACGCCGAAGGGCGTCATGGTCGAGCATCGCTCGATCGTCAACCGCATCCGCTGGATGCAGCGTGCCTACCCGATCGGCCGGGACGACGTGATCCTGCAAAAGACCCCGATGTCCTTCGACGTCTCCGTCTGGGAGTTCTTCTGGTGGATGACCGAAGGGGCCTCACTCTGTCTGCTGGAGCCGGGCGGCGAGAAAAACCCGGACGTCATCGCCGACACGATCGAGCGGGCCGGTGTGACCACGATGCACTTCGTCCCGGCCATGTTCAGCGCGTTCCTCGACACGGTCGGCACCCCCGCGCGCGGACTGGAGTCGTTGCGTCAGGTGTTCGCCAGCGGCGAGGCGCTCCCGCCCCACCTGGTGCGACAGTTCCACCGTACATTCAGTGGTCCAGGGCGACCGCAATTGATCAACCTGTACGGGCCCACCGAGGCCACCGTCGACGTGACGCACTACCCGTGCGACGACCCCGCCCCGGCGCTCGTCCCGATCGGCCGCCCGATCGACAACACGCGCCTCTACGTGGTGGATGGTTGCGGCCGTCCGGTGCCGGTGGGTGCGGTGGGTGAGTTGTTCATCGGTGGTCTGGGTGTGGCCCGGGGGTATCTGGGCCGGTCGGGGTTGACGGGTGAGCGGTTTGTGCCGGACTGGTTGGCGGGGGATGGTTCGCGGTTGTATCGGACGGGGGATGTGGGCCGTTGGCTGCCGGACGGGACGTTGGAGTTCGTGGGACGCAATGATTTCCAGGTCAAGGTCCGGGGTTACCGGATCGAACTGGGCGAGATCGAGGCCCGGCTGCTGGAGATCGACGCCGTCCGGGAAGCGGTCGTGGTGGCCCGCGGTGATCGCCTCGACGCCTACTACGTGCCCGACAGCAGCATCGGGGTCGAAACGCTGCGTGGCGCGCTGAGTGAGGTCCTTCCTTCCTACATGGTGCCGTCGGCGTTTGTCGCGCTGGAGTCGCTGCCGTTGACCCCGAACGGGAAGGTGGACCGGGACAAGCTTCCGGTGCCGGACGGTGGCGCGGTGGTGGTGCGTGGTTATCGGGCCCCGGTGGGTGTGGTGGAGGAGGTGCTGGCCGGGATCTGGTCGGACCTTCTGGGTGTGGAGCGCGTCGGCCGCGACGATGACTTCTTCGAACTCGGCGGGCACTCCCTGCTCGCGGTCTCTCTCGTCGGGCGGATGCGGGAGGCCGGGCTGTCGTGCGATGTGCGGGCGGTGTTCACCACCCCGACCGTCGCCGGACTCGCCGCGGCAGTGGCGGCTGGCGGCGGGGGCGAGGTGCCGGTGCCGCCGAACGTGATTCCGGCGGACACCGATGTGATCACGCCGGGGATGCTGCCGCTGGTGGATCTGACCGAGGAGCAGATCGCCAAGGTCGTCGCCTCGGTCCCGGGCGGAGCCGGGAATGTGCAGGACATCTACCCGCTGGCGCCGCTGCAGGAGGGGATCTTCTTCCACCACCTGATGGGCGCCGACGGGGACCCGTACCTCGGGCGGAGCCTGTACGCAGCCCGCACCCGGGACGCCGTGGGCGCGCTGACGACCGCGCTGCAGACCGTCGTGGATCGCCACGACATTCTGCGTACGTCGGTGGTGTGGGAGGGGTTGCCGCAAGCCGTACAGGTGGTTCGGCGGAAGGTCGGCCTCCCGGTCGACGAGGTGACGGTCGACGGCGCCACGGACGCCGTGTCGCAACTCCAGGCCCGGTACGACCCGCGCAGGTTCCGGCTGGATCTGAACCGGGCGCCGCTGCTGCGGGTGGTCACGGCGTACGACGAGCCGAACGACAGGTGGCTGCTGTTGGTGCTGATGCATCACCTGGTCGGCGACAACGCGACCTGGAACGCCCTGCAGAAGGAGATCGGGGCGGTCCTGGCCGGTCACGCCGACGCATTGCCGGAGCCGGTGCCGTACCGCAATGTGGTGGCCCAAGCCGTGCTGGGCACAACCCAGCAGGAGCATGAGGAGTTCTTCACCGACCTGCTGGGCGACGTCGACGAGCCGACCGCGCCGTACGGCATCCTGGACATCCGCGGCGACGGCACCGGAATCGCGGAGGCACGCGTCGATGTGGACGCTGCCCTGGCCCAGGCGATCCGGAAGCAGGCCCGTCGGGCGGGTGTGTCTCCGGCGAGTGTGTGCCATCTGGCGTGGAGCCTGGTGTTGTCCCGGCTGACCAGCCGCTCGGAGGTAGTGTTCGGCTCGGTTCTCCTCGGCCGGATGCAGGCCGGGGCAGGCGCGGAACGCGCAGTGGGCTTGTTCATCAACACCCTGCCGGTACGGATCGACGTGAACGGGCGGGGCGTGCTGGACGCGGTCCGGGACACGCAGCGGTTGCTGTCCGAGCTGTTGCGGCATGAGCATGCCCCGCTGGTGCTCGCCCAGGGGTGCAGTCGGGTGTCTGCGGGGCTGCCGCTGTTCACCAGTCTGTTCAACTATCGGCACAGCACTCCGGCGGATCCGGCTGCGGCCGGCGCGGCGTTGTCCGGGTTCGAGGTGCTGGACAGCGAGGAGCGCACCAACTATCCAGTCGCGGTTTCGGTCGATGACGTGGGTACGGGGTTCGCGGTGACCGCTCAGGTGGATGACCGGCTGGACCCGGACCGTGTCTGCGGGTTGCTCATGAATGCCGTCCGAGAGATCAGCCGGGCGTTGGAGGCTGCGCCGGGTGCGCCGGTTTCCGGCCTGGAGGTGCTGCCGGAGGCGGAGCGGGCGCTTGT
>NZ_BMMS01000092.1 GCF_014646055.1 Wenjunlia tyrosinilytica | reverse complement strand
GCCCACCGAACCCGAACCGCAGATCACCCCACAACCGGAACCGAAACAGTTGCCCTGACTACACCACCCCACGGGACATGACCTCGAGCAGGCCTGCGCCCGGCTGGGCTCCTACCCGTGATGGCCGGCGGTAGGGGAAGGGCACAGGCCACGAGCGCAGGGCCAGGAGCCGGTTTCGTGATCAGGACAACCGGGACCCAAGCCCCGCCGAGGCTGGACGCACCCGCGCCGGTGCTGCAGGGGGCCGGGCTGGCCGCGCTGCGAGGGCCCGCTGTGCAGCAGCTGCTGCGGTTGCGGGGGCAGGGCCGGCTCTCGCGGGGGCATGTGCGGCTGGCGGGGCAGTGCCTGGGGGTCTCGCAGCGCACGGTGTGGCGGTGGCTCGCGCGGGCCGAAGCCGATCCCGGGGCGGTGGCTCGCCCCGGTGCCAGGTCGGGGGATCGGTTCGAGGCCACGGCCGATGTGCGGGTGCTGCTGGCGTACTGGAAGGGAAACGCCTCCGCGGTCCACCGGCAGCTGGTGGCCCGTGCCCGGGCCGCAGCAGGAGAGCGTGCCGTCGTCGTTCCGGGCGGCGCGCCGACGCAGGCGGTGCCCGTGCTGGATCCGGTGCCGTCGTTGTCGACGTTCCTGCGCGCGGTACGCCGTGACCTGACCGCCGGTGAACGGGCCGCCCTGACGCTCGGTCCGCAGGCGGCCCGTGCCCAAGACGTGTTCGGCAAACGGCCCCGGCTGTGGCGCAACCACACCTGGGAGGCCGACCACCTCCAGGCCCCGCTCCTGGTGGATGCCGACGCGGATCTGGTGCGCCCGTGGGTGACATGGTTCATCGACGTCGCGACCAAGACGACCAACGGCACCGCTGTCACACCCGGTCATCCGTCCCGGGCCTCGACCCTGGCCGCGCTTCGCGCCGCGGTCTTTGCGCAGTGGTCCGTACGGCCCGGCCGGCGGCGTCCCGGAAGCGGTGCGCATCGACAGAGGCAAGGACTTCCTGTCCCGGACAGTCCTGGGCGTAGTCGGGACTCTCGGTGCCAAGGTCGATGACCTGCCCGCCTACAGCCCGCGCCTGAAGGGCACGGTGGAGAACCTCAACCGGTCGGCCGACCGCATGCTCTTCGCTGCCCTGCCCGGCTACACCGTCACTGCCTCGCCCCGGCGCGGCAAGACCGAGTCCGCCGACCCCGGTCCGCCCCTGCCCATGACCTTCACCGAGTTCACCACCGAGATCCTTTCCTGGACGAGGTGGTGGAACACCGGACGATTCTGCTGGCTTACCCACTCACGCGGTGAGGGAGATGCCGAGCCGGGCAAGCTGGCTAACGCGGTGCTCGACGACGAGCTAGAGCCCGTGGCGGGCATCGCGGATGGTGCGTCGGCCGCGGCTCTCATGGCCGCGTGAACGCGGCCCGGGAACTGGCCCGGGTTCAGGCCTACCGGGAGCGCGCGGCCCGCCTCTACGCCCAGCTCGCCGACGACGCCACCCTCCAGGCCTTCGCCCGCGTGGACGCGGCCCGGGGCCTGGCCCGGGTGGAGGG
Organism: Wenjunlia tyrosinilytica; assembly: GCF_014646055.1. GTDB lineage: Bacteria > Actinomycetota > Actinomycetes > Streptomycetales > Streptomycetaceae > Wenjunlia > Wenjunlia tyrosinilytica. The sequence goes on along the minus strand of NZ_BMMS01000092.1, from coordinate 4,536 downwards.
GCACCGTGATGCGGGCGCCGACCGGCTGATCGCCTTCGCCCAGGACACCACCCTCAATGCCTTACAGCGCGTGGATGCGGCCCGGGAACTGGCCGGGATGGAGGGGCACGGGAAGCGCGTGCCCCGGCTGCGTCACCATGGATACTCGCCGTGTCGGTCTACTGAGGGGGCACCATTGGGAGAGCATGAGAAGCCGCCGCCGGATCCTGGGCAGGGCAAGCCGCCTTCGGGGAACGCCGACGGGCAGGTGCCACCCCCACCGCCCTCGAGCGGGAAGCACAAGAAGTAGGAGACGTGCCCGCATTCGATGACCGACGTCGGCGCTTGGCGGCGGCGATGGAGGCGCGCGGCGACTGGCCTGCCCGTTCTCCCTGGATCCGCCGAGCGGTCGATTCTGTGCCCCGGCACCGGTTCGCCCCTGACCGGCTGTGGCAGTGGGACGGGCACGCCTACGTACCGGTCGACCGCGGCACCGACGCCGAGCGGTGGGCCGCCCAGTTGTACGCCAGCCCGGACGAGGCGGCGGTCACGCAGGTCATCGACGGCCTGCCGTCCTCCAGCCTGTCCTGCCAGGCAGTGGTGGTCGACATGCTCGACCCCAGCATTCGGCCGCCACCACGCAGTCACTGGCCCAGTCGGGCCGCCTGAACAGCTCCTCGAGTATCGAGATGGATCCCCCCTCGAGCACCACCCGGCTGATGTCTCGGTCCCACATGCGCTTCAGCGCTTCCATCAGACGGTCAACAGCTTCAGGAGCGCTGATGACACCCTGAGCAACCGGCCGATCATCGAGGTAGAGGCGAGGAGTGCCTCGCAGCTCTCGGGCGGTGGGCCGACCAGATCCGACGGCAAGCCGGGGATGGCACTGCACGCGATCCAGGACGACGACCGGGCAGGCATAGCGGCTGGCCAACTGCACCGAGCGAGCCGTCTTGCCGACCCCAGTCGGCCCCAGAACCAGATGCAGATCCCTCCTTATCCTTGTCTTCCCCTCAGTGCGCCCGGCCGTGCCGCTGATGGCAACGGAACGGCTACTCATGGCTTCCCTTCGGCGGCAGCCCCACTGGCGCACTGACGATCACGGCCCACGGGACCGCTCGCGCGTGAGTGGGGGCTGGGCGCGCCGGGGAAGGGCCCCCGGGCGCGTTCAGATAGTCATGCCCCAGCTCATCCTTGGAGCCAGTCCGCTCTGGCAATTGTGTGAGCCCGGCGGCGGACCAACAGGCCTCCTCGGTGAACATCGCGCTGGATGCGCACTCGGACAGGAGTCCGGGGTTTCTAGCGTTGATCCGGGAAAGCAATTCTGCATCGAGGGCTGCCCCTGTAAGTCCCGGCGTCAGGGGAATGTCATGGCGCACTGCAGTCAGCCTCTTGAATTCCCTTTGACGGCGCCGGTCGGCATACGCGTCCAGGAATGCGATGCTCTGCCGCCAGGTCCCAAAATGCTGCATGGACTCCCAAACGGTGAGGGAGGCGTAGTGGAATGTGCCGTCTCCTAGGTCCAGCTTTCGCAGATGGAACTCGTGTACACCGGGAACCCCGTCAAGGGTGCGCAGGATTCCTTGGAAAGCTGTCTTGATCCAGTCGGAGAGATCACCAGGGCCCTGTATGCAGTTGGCCACAACCACGGGATCGTTTCTCATGGCTTCCTCTCAGCCGTGTGGCTCTACGCCCGCCCTCAGTCACTCCGGCGACTTTGAGGTCGGTGCGCAGTGGCGGAAGCTCCTTGTGGTGGGTAGACCGTATGGGCCTAATCAGGCACTCCGGCGGCACGATTTGCCGCCTTATCCCGCCCGGCGGGGCGAAAGCTGCTCCCCTCCCGTGGGAAGGGAAATGCGGATGTCCCGCGGCAACCGCGACAAGGGGCAATCTCCCGCAAGCGTCACGAAGCCACCTCGGGGAAAGGAGTTACTGATCTTGCTGGCGTGATGTCGTCAAGGTGAGGCCGGTTTCGGCGAGACATCCATCGATGAGGTTACTGCGGTACTGGATCTCGCGGAGGCCCTGCCGGAGGGCGCGCATGAGATGGTCAGGGTCGGTGAAGGCGGTGTTGGCCTGGCTGTTGCGCCGCAGCAGTGACCAGATGCCCTCGACGGGGTTGAGGTCGGGTGCGTAGGCCGGCAGGAAGTAGCACGTGATCCAGTCGTGGTCGTCGATGAACTCCCGCAGTCGGCGGTCTCTGTGCACGTTCAAGTTGTCCCAGACGAGCACGACCGGTGCGCCGAGCTGCTGGTGGGCGGCAGTGAGCAGGTCGCGGTAGTCGGTCCAGGTGAAACTGCGTCTGCCGCCCCGCTTGTGATCGACGTGCCGCTTGGGCCGGTAGATCAGGCGTGCGCGTTCGCCCTGCTTGTAGCGGGCCAGAGCGGCGATGGAGAAACGGCGCTGGGAGCGTCCGCGCACCCGGATGACGGGTGTGTGTCCGCGCCTGGCCCAGGTGCGGGCGGTGGGCGGCGTCATCGAGAAGCCGGCTTCGTCCTCGAAGCACAGCCAGGCCCCGAGCGCCGCCACGGCGTTTCCACCTGCGGCCAGGTCTCCTTCACCCAGCCGGTGACCGCTTCCTCGTCACGCTCCACCGCGCGGCGGGCCCGGACCTGGTGGCTGAAGCCGTGCCGGTGCAGCATCTGGGCGATGGTCGAGAGCGTCATGCTCTTGTGGAAGCGGCGCCCGATCAGGGTCTTGATCCGTGTCAGCGTCCAGGTCTGGTCCGGCCAGCCGTGCGCCACCGGCCCCTTGGCCAGCTCCTGCTCGAGCACTTCGAACAGTGAGCACATTAACCGCAACCAAATCCTTCTGAATCATTCTTTCCCCCGTCTTGGCTTTTTCCCGAAGGCTCATGAATCGAATGCGTCAGCCTGCCGGTCTGACACTGAGTGGAGATACATCCGGAAAGGTTCGGTTGTGCCAATCCCTCCCGGCGCTGCATTCCCTTTTGGAGTGGTAGTTGCCGTCTGCAGTAACTCATCATTGCTTCAGCTTCCGGCCTTGCAAGGTCTTTTTGAGCCATCGAGATGGGGGGTGCGTAACCCAATTTCTTCTCATATTCCTGGGTGCGGTGATCCCGGAGATGAAATGTTGGAATTTCTACACCCTTTACTATTATGCCTGAATCGAGAGCGTTGCTGCCCTGCGGCAACAGGGAGGGCGTCCCGTACGTTCTTTATAGAGACAGCATCTGACAACTACTGCTACAAGAAATGGAGTTCGCCCCCGAAAAATCAATTGGCGAGTGCGGCGCAACCCGGCTATAGAACTCTCATGACCTCGTGGCATCTGGCCCCCGAAGCCTTCGACACAACAGACGCGACCGGCCTGCGCCGGGACTACTACGACGAGGTCGCCAGTCGCTACTGGAAGCGGCCTGCGACCTCCAAGGAGATCGATCAGGGCCTGGCCGACGACGGCGCGGAACTGCTCACCCCACCCACGGGCCAATTTGTCGTGGGCCGTTTCGACGGCGAGGCCGCCGCGGGCGGCGGGCTGCTGATGCTGGATTCCGAGCGCGCCGAGCTGACCCGCATCTACGTGCGTCCCGACTTCCGGGGCAAGAAGGGCGCCGACCTCCTGCTGGAGCTACTGGAGAGCGAGGCCCGCCTGCTCGGCGCCTCCCGGATGGTCCTCAACACCCGCCTGGACCTGGTCGAGGCCCGCGCCCTGTACGTCCGCCACGGCTACCGCGAGATTCCGGCATATTGTACGGGGCTGTACATAGAGATCTGGTACGGCAAGGATCTCGGCCAAGTCAACTGACCAGCTTGCGCCTCCCCGGAAGTATCGCTGTCGCCCAAAGCTGGGGCGATCATGTCGGCTACGGCTTGCCAGCACGGGCGCTCAAGACCGTCTTACGAGCTCTGTGGAGCGCACTCGTCCCGGGGCATTCGATCCCGCTAACGCTGTGGTGGTGGTCTGGTGACCGGACCGCTGGCCTGCATCGTGGGAAAACCGGTGGAACAGCGCGGGAAACGATCTCCGCGAGCACCGAAATAGCACCTGGCCAGCGAGTTCCGTCGGTGCCCCGGCTGGGGAAGGAGCGGACTTTGAAGACCGGGCGGTCGAAGAGCGCGTTCAGTACGTGGTAGGTGCGCAGCCAGGAGCGGGGTCGGCCGCGGGAGGTGAGCCCGTGCCGCAGGTGCTTCACAGCTTCGAGTACAAAGGGAACGCTGACCGGCGTGGTGTCGATCTCCGACAGGGAGATGCCGCAGTGCTCGCGCCGCGTTCCTGGCGGGAGGAGGCGGAGGTAGGGGTCGCGAAAGCCTCTGCACCGTCGTGGGGAGCCCCACCGTGAGCTGGTCCTTTCCGGCGTGAACGGGGTGTCGCAGTGGGAACAGAAGGAGACCAGGTAGCACAGGTGCACCGGGCAGGCCACAGCCCACGGCTCGTACCACCACAGTGGCCAGCGGCCCTCGGGGGTCAGGCACTTCGGGCAGAACGCCCAGGTTTCCTTCGGCATCCGGGACGGGTCTGTCAAACGAGCGGTGTAACTGGGGTAGTTGGGGTTACTGGCGGGCTGCCGACAGGCGGCCGTCGAAGGTGATGTCG
>NZ_BMMS01000091.1 GCF_014646055.1 Wenjunlia tyrosinilytica | reverse complement strand
ACCGACGCAGCCTTCGTGGGCTCGACGGTCTCGGACTCGGACACGTTCTCACTGGTCATCGATGCATCTTCCATGATCGGGAGTTACACCGAACGATTTACAGTCCTCTCCCGGGCCAGGCAGGTTCCACCAGGGGTCGATGCGGTTCGGTTCCGCGATGACGTCGGGGGCTGGCGTGGGTCTGTCAAACGAGCGGCTCTGGCCCGTAGTCGGTGGTGCCGCTGGGTATCTGTCAGGGCAGGAGGATGCGGTGGCGGAGAAGGTCGAATCCGGCGCGCCCGTGCATCTGTCTCGTGATTCTCTTGGTGACAGGGACTGCGGGATCGGCCGCACGGCGGGCGCGCAGATGGTCACGGCAGGGGTCGACGAGGGTCGGGCGGTAGGCGGGGTCGCGGTTGGGCAGACCGCGACGCGTCGGCCGGCATCCGTGATGATCGTGGCGTAGCGGTGACGGCGGCGCAGGGCGAAATCGTCTACACCGATCGCCCGCGGGACCGTCTGCTGTGGCAGCGGCAAGCGCCGTGGATGGCGCAACGCAGTGCTGCGGGACACGGGCACGGCCAGCAGGCCGGCAAGGCGTGCGGCCGCCCGGCCGCATAACTCTCGTGCTGTCTGGGACACCTGCTGGGCAAGCCGCACCGTGCGGGCGCTGATGACGCTCCAGGAGTCCGGGAATCTGCTCCCGGAAGGTCTGCCGCCGGCAACCCCGGGTCGCACAGACCAGCCGCCGTACGCGCAGGTGGACGACGACCTGGCGGCCGTCGACCGGCACGTCCCTCACTGTCCGGTGGTGATACCCGTGCACCTTCGCCGTCGGCGTCCCGCACACCGGACACAGCACGGCTACATCCCGAGTGCGGGCCGCGATCACCAGCGTGCCGCCGCCCTCCGCCACGTCCTCAACGACCAGCGCCGACAGTCCGGAAAAAACCGTCCCTATAAGGGAGTTGATATCCATCACAAGCTCATGATCACGGACAGCTACTCGACGTCACCACCGACTACGGGCCAGAGCCGCTCGTTTGACAGACCCACCGGCCCGATCTACCCGGCCAACATGACCCGGCGCTTCGGCCGAATTCTCGACGGTGCCGGGCTCCGCCGCATCCGCTTCCATGATCTGCGCCACTCGACGGCCACCCCGCTCCTGGAGCAGGGCATCGACTCGTCGTGATCAAAGAACTCCTCAGCCACGCCCACATCGGGGTCACCGCCGGCGTCTACGTCCAGCTCCGCCTCCAGCGCCAAGCCATCGAAACCCTCGGGGACATACTGCACGAGGACGACGCCCCCGAAGGGCCGCCGCCCTCGGCGAGTATCGTCCGCTGACGTTGCCGTCACAGTTGCCGTCAAAACTCCGGTGGGCTCCTCCAGAACTTCCTGGAGGAGCCCACCGCTATGTCATGCATCGCCCTCAGAAAGGATCACAATGGCAAGAATACTTTCACGGCACCCCTCGCCATAAAGCATCACCTCCATTTTTCCGGCCAGCAGGTGGATTAGCTTGATCTCACTCGACTCTGCATTGCGAAACGCAGACAACAATTCACCTACCAGCCGCACGGCATCTCCGTCATCACGAACCTTCGCCCTTCTGAGGCGATGCTCGAAGATGCGAATCAGTTGCTCCCCGGCGACCGTACTTTCGTGAAGAACGGTCGCACCGTACTCGTCAACCGAAGAGGCGAACTGAAGCATTCCCAGACGACGCGCCTCAGCAGCGATGAAACCTGCATCCATCAGCCAGACCCCGGTAGATGCCATGGGCCTCGGTTGATGCTTATCTCAGCACCGTTGATGACCCCTTCCACCAAAAGCTCACTCTCGCCGTAAATATCTTGCGGACCCTTGATCAGGCGATCCTGTATATCCGCTCGACGGTGACGCATGACGATCCCGGGGCCATTACCTAGCTCTGCAGCGTCCAAGGCCACGCCTTCGTAATCGTCTGTCCACGACGTGAATGGACTGTCGAGGTTGCCGCCATTGTGTGAAGCAGCGTCAGCTTCTCCACCTCGCGGCACCGCTCGCCCTTCGAGGGCGTCGTCATATTTCGAGTGGCCCCAATCGATTCCGCGGTAGACATGTTCCCCAGCCTCTCCACAGTTATGGACAAGGACGGGCGTGGCCCCCGCTAGCACATAGTACGTGTGCAGGTCGGCGACGGTCAGGTTGTTGACGGTTGCTGTGGCTGTCCAGCGTTTGACTGCCTTGATCTGGACAAGGGTTCCGGCGCTGGTCCTCAGCCACTGGCCCGCGCGCGGGTGGGTGGCGTTGACCCATCGCTCGAGTGACGGCACCCAGAAGGGGTGGTTGTAGGTCGCCGTCAAGGAGGCCGGTGCCGCGCGCTTGGGTCGTCCGTCGGCGAGGGTGACCTTTACGAGGTGTTTCTTCCCCTTGCCGATGATCTCGGCGGTGACCTCCTTCCCGAGGGTCTTGCCGCTCTTGGCGTCCGTGGCCAGCACCTCGTCGCCGGTCTTGACGTCCTTGATGGCTTTGGTGGTGCCGTCCGCCATGAGGACCGGCGTCTTGGGGAGGAAGCTGTTCCGGCAGCCCATCTTGCCTGCCTTGCCGAGGCCACGTCCGAGGGCAAAGAGGGCAGTGTGGAAGCCGAGCTTGCCGACCGCGGCATCGCTGTTCCCGGAAGCGAAGTCGCTGTAGATCTCCTCGCTCTGCGTGGCGTAGGCGGTGGCCGTCTGGAAAGGCATCAGGAACGTCGTGCCGAACACGTTCTTCAGATGATTGCTGCATCCGCCGTTGAAGGTGGCGCAGTTGTACGCGTCCGAAGCCTGCGTGGTGACGAGGTCCACGGCCCCGCCCAGGTAGTTGCTCGACTCCTTGTAGAAGGAGTCGCTGGCTCCGGTGAGCCAGTGGCGGAATCCGCCACCACCGTGATGGGTTCCGCCCATGTAGAAGCCCTGGACGCCGCCGCGCGAGAAAGGCGGGGCCCATGGCGTCGGTGGCGGGTTGTACGTCGTGTTCGGGCCTTCGGGGCCGTTGTGGTAGCCGCCGTTGGTGTCGACCCAGTCGCCGGAGTTGTGGAGGTCGCCGGCGATCAGGCGGGTTCCGGTGGGGTCGCTGGAGGTCACGGGACTGTTGGCCGCGTAGCTGTAGCCGTTGAGGGTCTGCGGCTTGTCCGTCTCCAGCAGCGGGTCGACGTTGAGGAAGGCTCCGGTGACTGGGTCGTAATCGCGGGGACGTGATCTGCGGGGGCTTCGGCGCCGTGGAGTCGATCTCGAAGTGGCACCAGGACGAGTACGACGACCACAGGTCGCCCGACTTGACCTTCGAGGGCACACCCGGCTTGGGCACGTAGGTCACCTCGAGCTCGGCGTTGGCCTCGAACCGCTTCCATGCGGTGGCGTCGCCCTCGTCCTTGGCCCGCAGCATCAGCGTCAGTCGGGAGAACTTCCCGTCCGCGAAGGCCCGCACCGTGGAGGTGAGATTCTCATCCGACTCGTCGGGATTGTCGTTGAACTCGATCCACTGGTCAGGCTGCTCGGGGCTGCAATTGCCGCCCCGGCCCGCCGAGACATACCGGTCGCCCATCTGGTCCAGCGTGGCGGGGCGGTTGTCCCAGCGGGTGCCCTCGGAGATGTTGTCGGTGCGCTCCAGATCGACCCAGGCCGGATTGCAGTCGAACGACCAGGTCTCATGCGCACGGAAGGTCGCGTCCAGAACCTGCTTCCCGGACAGCCTGGTGGGCGCGAACTCGTAGTAGATCCGGTCGATGTAGCCGGGGCCGCAGTAGTAGCCCAGCGCATTGCCGCACTTGCCGACGCCCTTGTCTCCGGAGAACTTCCAGAACCGGTCGCCGTCGGAGGAGATCTTCGTCCACTCCGAGCGTCCAAGCCCGACCGACGGATCGATGTAGACCGGGTACACCGTCTCAGGCCCGTGGAGCAACCCGGAGTCGGGGACCACCGAGATAGCGTCGTGGGCCACCTTCACCGGGCAGCTCAGCGACGGTATCGCCCCCGCTGGGTCCGTCCGCCGGATGCACATGGTCATCGTCGGAAGGGCCATCAGGCGTAGGGGAATCCCGACCTGCCTGGCCCATCGCGGAAGTACGCACCAGGTGCGTCTTGGTTCCGGTATCCCCGGCCGAGTCCCACATCTGGGCGGACGGGCCGACGAAGACGGTGTTGCCGTCATCGTCGACCGCCCGCACTCCCGCGCCGATACCGGGTACGACACTGACGCCGTCACCCTGCGCGGACAAGGTGATCCTGGCCAATTGCGGGTTGTCGGCCGCTTGCGCGGTCTTGACGACCAGCACCTCCTGGTAGCCCTCAGCCGTCGCCGTCAGCCGCAGATCCACATCAGGAAGCACATCGGGGTACGTAGCAGAGGAGCCCTCAAGAACCGGCGCGGGCAAGTCCTTGCCCCAGTCCAGGGACAACGCATGCCCCGACCGGTCCCCCAAACGAATCAGATCACCGCTGCCGCCGCCGGAGAACCTGACGTCCGCGACGGCGGCCCTCGGCGCCACCGACCCGTCAGCCCGACGCTCCAACGTGGTGTCGACGGACCGCCAGGTACCGTCCGAGGACTGCGCGCGCTGCGGCGCGCTCGACTGCCTCAACGTGAAAGTGCCGTCGGGGTTGGCGAAGGTCTGGGTGTACGCGCTGCGTGCAGCCAGCACCTCCACCGGCTCACCCGACGCCGCTGCCTGCTCGGACACCGAAACCGCGGAATCGCCTGCCGCCGTCGGCACAGCAGCCGATAAAGCCGGCGCTGGGACCATCACACCCGCGACGACCAGGCCACTCAACACGGCCCCCCAGCCTCGGCCAGAACTTCGTGCACGCCAAAAACCAGACACCCCGCCCAGCCCCTCCCCAGGACGCTTGGCGCACGAGTCGAACACACATCTCGCACACGCCCGCCGAACATGAGCGCTACGTAAACCATGCGTCCACTCACAGCGATACGCACAGAAGAGACTTACCTGGCGAATACGGGAACCCGTCCAGTGTGACCTGCACCACTCGTTACCGAAGAAGTCCCCTTTGACCTGCGGCAGAGCAGCGAAGAACCTGCCGCTCAAGCGAATTCCATACCGAATCGAACAGTCCGCTCAGCCAAATCGCACACCCGGGTCTTCGCCACCACATCAACCACCCGGCGGCTCGAATCTTGCTACTTCCGGGCGTTCCCCGGCCGCCGCGGGTAGCCGCCCCGATGCGGTTACCAAGAGTTCGTCAATTCCGGTGGTGGTGTGGGTTGACGGCAGGTCGGGTTGTTCGTAGGCCGGTGGCAGTAGTCAACTGCCTTGCTGGGGGTTGAAGATGACCGCTCGCCGCCTGTGTCCGCCTGCGCCGGGGCCGTTGGAGGAGTACGCGGCCCGTTCGACGACCTCTTCTTCAGACTGGCGCAGCGGCGGGGGTTTCGCGAGTACCTGACCGGGCTGCTGGCGCGCGGGAGCGGAACAAGACGGTCACCTGCCTGGCAGGGGCGGAGCCGGTGGCGGGTGTGGGGATGCCGGGGGTGCAGCGGCTGCAGTTCTTCCTTTCCGAGTCGCCCTGGGAGGCCGAGCTGGTCAACGACCGGCGGCTGGAGCTGCTGCGCGAGGAGTCGGCGACGGCTCCGCATGACGGCGGGGTCGTCGTGATCGACGATTCCGGGGACCCCAGGGACGGCACGGCGACCGCGCACATGGGCCGGCAGTGGCTGGGCCGGTTGGGCAATTGTGGCGGGGAAACGGCTCCAGGCCGGTGTGGCCGATGTGGCGATCGTGTCGNGGCCGTGGGGGCCGGTGCCCTCGACATCGGACAGAGACAGGCCGGCCTCTTTCAGGAGCCGTCTCGCGAGGGGACTGGCGAACAGGCGTTCCTCTTCCCGCGGAGCGGCGGGCGTCTGCTGGACTGCGGAGTCCGTCTGCATGCGTGCGGTCGTGCCGCCGACGGCAGCCGACTGCCCATTGACTCCCCCGGGCCCGGAGGCAGCCACGCCCAGCTCCGCAAGGAGCACGCTCATCTCGGCGACCTGCTCGCCCGGTTCGAGCAGTACAGCAACAGGTGACCCGACCTCCACCGTGCTGCCGGCATCGACGAGCGTCTTGGCGAGCGTGGCGTCCTGCTCCGCCTCGACCTC
>NZ_BMMS01000090.1 GCF_014646055.1 Wenjunlia tyrosinilytica | reverse complement strand
GGGCGCCGATCGGTCCGGCGGCTTTGGGGCGGGAGTTCGGGTTCTCCGAGGGCTGGGGCCGCAAGCGGATCAAGGCTGTTGAGTCCCGCCGGGCCGCTGGGGCGCGCGAGGCCCTGCATCTGGTGCCCGCCGGGGACGGTGCCTGATGGCCATTGTGCGGTTCTTCGACCCGGCCGGTGCCCGCTTCGGTATCCCGACCTACCCGTTCGGTCTGGCTCCGGCCGGGCTGGCCACGCGCCGGCAGTTGCGGGAGCGCGGGCTTCGCCCCGGAGGGCAGGAGGTTGCGGCTCAGGTGCTGTGGAACTCGCGCCGCTACCGCTGCGGCGTACGCGCCGCGTACCTGTACCGGATCGAGAGCGCCAAGCCGGTGCGGCCCATGACTCCCGCCAGGCGCGCCGCTTTGGCCGCGGCGATGGCCGCGCGCCGCACCTGCCCGACCTGCCGCCGCGATGCCGGGTACGTCATCGCGGCTTCGCTGGGCGGCTGCACCGCCTGCACCTACGACGAACAGCGCGTCGCCTGAACGAGCACGACCCGCACGGGGCCCGGCCCTTCTCTCCCACAGATCCGGCCAGGCCCCTACTCCTTAAGGAGTTCTCTCAGCATGACCGACACCACCACCACTGCGGTAGCGGCCCCCGAGGCCGCACCGGACACGCACGCGGCACCGCCGCAGCAGCCGCCCGAGTCCAAGGCCGCTGCGACTGCTGCCGAGTTGGGCCACACGCCGGGCGGGTGGCCCGTTGTCCCCCTCGCTGTGACGGGGACGAACACCACCGCATCACTGCTGGCCGCAGCCACTCTGGTCGGCGGCCCGGCCGCGCTCGCACTCGCCGCCACCGGGGCGGTCGTCATCGGCGCTGCTGCCGGCACCCGTAGTCGCCGTGACCAACGCCGCAAGGGCGCGGCCGGGCGTCCCCGTGCAGCTGCCGGGGGAAGTGCCGCGACCCGCAGTGCCCGCCGGGCTGCGGCCGGCCGGGTCCCGACGCAGAAGCGCCCCACCAGCCTGCGCACGTCCGGCGGTACCGGCAGCAGGTCCGGGCGAGCGAGCCGCGCACCCAGCAGGGCAGGCGGCAAGACCGGTGGACTCGGCAAGGCCGTTCGCGGCTTCGGCGGTTCGTCCACGGGAGCTGCACGCCGTGGCGGAGACGGTGGCGCTGCTCGCGTTTCCGGTTCGTCCCGCACGCTCGCGGAGAACGCTCAGGGGCGGGCGGGGCAGGTCAAGGCGCTGCGCGAGTCGGCGCGGCAGGCGTCTCCGTCGCGGGCCGCGCGGCGCGCGCAGACCACGGGCGCCCGGCGGTCGCTCGCCGATGCCCGACGTGGCGTCAAGGCCGCAGGCCGTGCCGCCTCGCCGGCCCGCAAGGGCCCGATCGGACGGGCGGTGAGCAAGGGCGCCGGACGGGTCGGAGCCGCACGCCGGGCCGCCGTCGAGCGCAACCGTGCGGCGCGGGATCAGCGGACAGCCGGGCAGGTCCGGCAGCAGCGTGACGCGGTACGCAAGGCACCAGCCCGCAGGCGGGCACGGAAGGCGCTGCGCGGGTCTGCGGCCCGGTTCCGGGGCCGTCGGCTGCTGGCCGCGCTGCTCGCCGGTGCGCTGGGCATCGCCGGGGCGCTCACCACCCCCGTCGGCCGCAAGCTCGGCTGGCGCTGGCTGATGCATCCCGGCCGCCGCCTCTACGCCCGCCTGACGGGCGCGGCCGAGGCCGAGCGCGCCGAACGGGATGCGGAGATTCGCCAGCGGCAGGCGCAGGAAGAGGCCGCGGCGGACGCCGAGGCCGAGCAGGACCCGAACGAGGTCAAGGACCGGGTGGAGCGCCCCGCCCACCTGGTCCTTGGCCCCGCCCACACCCCTGTTGAGGAAGTGATCAACGTGTCCGGTTTCCGGTTCGAAGAGGCCGCAGCCGAGATGGAGAACGCCGCCCGCACCTACGAGCCCGACAACAGCATGGAGATCCTGTCCATGGTCGAGAACCTGCCCGACGCGCTGACCTCGGTCGCCAACACCTTCCGCATCCTGGCCGAGCGCTCCGACAGCGAGTTCCCGCTGGAGAAGGACATCGCGGATGCGTTCGACGAGATCTACGGCGCGCTGATGCGCGCGGTGGATTCCGCGGCCGACCTCGGGCCGCTGTTCCGGCAGGTCCACGAGGCCGACATCGCCCGTCACGAGGACCCGCGCAACGGGCCCGAGGCCGAGAAGGGCTGGAACGTCTGACCATGGCCACCAACACACAGGCCGGCACCGGGCCGGTGTGGGACTGGGCGGCCGGTCACGGACCCGTGACCGGCGCCCTGTCCGCCACCACCGGATGCCTCGCCGTCGCCACCACCGGCGCCGCCACCGGCATGCCCCCCGGCTGGGCCCTCACCGTAGGAGCGGCCGGGGCCATAGGCCACACGGTCAGCAGCCTGCGAGAGCGGCTGTCCGCGCGGACCGTCGCCATGCGGGCCGCCTCCTGGCTGGTGGGCGCGGGCTGGACGACATGGGCCATGACCACCGGCCCTCTCTCGTGGGCCGCGCTCGGCTCGCTGGCCACGATCGGCGTCGGCATGGGGGCTGCGGCCCGCTCCACGCTGCTGTACGAGGAGGTGCGGGAGTTGGAGGCCATCGCCGCCGCCGAACGCCAGGTGGCCGCCGAACTGTCCGCCGAACGGCGTGCGATTGCCGCGGAGTGGGTGGACCGGGTCCAGCGGGTGTGCGGGATCACCGTGCGGGTACTGGCGGTGGAGTCGTGGCCGACCGGCACCGGGTTCACCATCGACGCCGAACTCCCGCCCGGCGGCGCCACCTACGACAGGATCGCCGGATACTCCGCGCAGCTGTCCGCCGACGCCCGCCTGCCGCACGGCTGCACCGCCACCGCCTCGCAGGGCATCGACCAGGGCCGCGTCCTGATCGACGTGACCACGGTCAACGTGCTGGTGGAAGAGCGCACCTACCCGACCGACTACGGTCCGCTGTCGATCCACACCGGCATCCCGTGGGGGTATCGCACCAACGCTCAAGAGATCTGCGTCCACCTGCGCGAGCAGTGCGCGCTGGTGGTCGGCCCCACCGGTTCGGGCAAGACCAACATGGTCCACGTCATCCTCGCCGGGTTCGCCCGCACCACCGACGTCCTGACCTGGGTGATCGACCTCAACGCCGGATCGGCCGGCCTGCCCTGGGTGCGCCCCGCCCTCGACGCCAACGGCGCGTTCGTGGAAGGCATGCGGCCGGGGATCGACTGGTTGGCCTCCACCTACGAAGAGGCCCTGACGATGCTGGAGACCGCACTCGCGGTCGGGCATCACCGCAAGGTCGCCTACCAGGACCTGATGGCCGAGCGGAACACCGACCAGCTCCCCATCAGCGCGAAGATCCCGCAGATCATGCTGGTCATCGACGAAGGCGCGGAGATCCTGATCAGCAGCGACAAGCGGATGCGCAAGCTCGCGGAGAAGATCCTGGAAGTGATCCGGATGCTGCGGGCCATGGGCATCCGCACCGTGCTCACCGCCCTCGGCGCCACCGGGGCGGTGCTGGGGAACCTGATGATCCGCCGGGAGGCCAAGGCCCGGGTCTGCCTGACCGGCGGAGAGGTCGAGGGCATGGACCTGGGCAAGATCTTCCCAGGCTCGCGCGGCCTGAAGGTCACCCAGGCCCCCTACCAGGGCGCCGGATTCATGGGCACCCCCGAGTCCCCGGCCGCGCTGTTCAAGAACTGGCGCATCCTGCCCAACCAGATACGCGACATCGTCACCGCCACAACCGACCTCCACCCCACCCTCGACACCATCTCCGCACGCGCCGCCGGACCTGCCTATGCCCGACGCTGGGACGCCACCCGTACCGCCTGGATGCGCGACCACCTCAACCACGCCGCCGACACCGCGCAGTCCCCCCAGTCGCATGCGGCCGGGGGAGGGCTGAACCTGTCCGCGCTTCGCGGCAGCAACGACACCGACGCGGACGCATTGGCGGCCGAGTTCATGCAGCAGATCGACGCCAAGTTCGGCACCGCCCCCGAACCGGACGCCACCCCACCCGCCCCGCCCGCTCCCGAGCCCCCCGCTCCTGCCGAGGGGCTGAACCTGTCCGCGCTGCGCGAGCCCAAGAGCCACAACGCCGGTCCGGCGTGGCTGCCCGAGGCAGTCGACGCGATCGAGTCGGCCGGTGCCACGGGCATGAAGCCGTCCGCAGTGGCGGACCTGGTCGGCCGCAGCCGACAGGCGGTGCGCGACGCGCTCAAGGCCGCCGCGGAGCGCGGTGAGGTGGTCTACCGGGACAACGGACCGCACTCGGTCTACATCCACCCCGACCACGCCTGACGCTCACACACGGCTACCGGCTACCGGCCAGTGCCAAGTTGCCACTGGCCGGTAGAACGCCCCGCTACGGGCCACCAGGGCCCCTCACCGGGCGTCTTCCGCTGGCCGGTAGCCACTGGCCGCTATCCACTGCGGTCACACCACGTGACCGCGTCAGGTACCGCTCGGGCCGGTCTACCGCAAGCACGGAGACCGGCCCGCCCCGTTCCCGCACCACCTCATCGCGAGCCGAACGGAGGCACCACCACCCATGACCCACCACCCGCCCGGGAACACCGCCCCACACCTCCCCGCCGACCTGTACCGGCAGGCGCAGGCAACCGGACAGCCCATCGTCATCGTCCACCAGGCCCCGACCACTCGGCCGACGCCGACGCGCTACCTGGTGCCGCTGGGCATCGCGCTCGCCGCCACCGTCGGCGTCATCGGTCTGGTCGCCGCGCTCCTGGCGCTGATCGAGTTCGCCGCCCACACCGCCGCCCTGCTCGTCGGCACCGCGGGCCCCATCGGCGTCGGCGGCATCACCCTCAAACTCGCCCGGTCCAAGACCAAATGACAGTCAGGAGAACCGTCATGGTCCCCGATCCCACCAGCTACGACGACTACGTCGACGCCCAGGACTGCGACCTGTGCCACCCGCCGAACGGATCCGACCCGTACGAATACCCGCACTGCTGCCTGTGCGGCGCCGACGGCAACCCCGCCAACCCCGACTGCACCTGCGCCTGATCCAGCAAGGGAGTCCGCGTGCTGTTCTACCTGACCACCCACAAATGCCACTGGGTTCGCCTGGCCAGCGTGCCGCTGTTCCTCAAGCCCAGAGCACTTCACCCAAGCCCGCACCCTCCCGGCAACGGCGTCGTCCCCCAACAGGCCACCGCCGCCCTGCACCTGCTCATTACCCGCGCAATCGCCCCCCACCACGCGGCATAGCTGCGCCCGGAGGCGGCGGCACTCCCGGCCAAGGACAGCCCGCCGCCTCCGGTTCCCCACCACGGTCAACGACCGAGAAGGCGACACCAGGATGCCCCAACCCTCCCCGTCCGCGCTCCAGCACGCCTCCCGCGGCTGGCACGTATTCCCCCTCATCCCCGGCGACAAGCGCCCCGCCGTCCGAGCCTGGGAGGAACGCGCCACGACCGACCCCGAGCGCATCGCCCGGTGCTGGGCCACCGGCGCCTACAACATCGGCATCGCCACCGGGCCATCCCGGCTGGTCGTCCTTGATCTCGACGCCCCCAAGCACGACCAGGACACCGCGCCCGAGTCGTGGGCGGCTCCGGGCATCGTCTGCGGGGAAGACGTCTTCGCAGCGTTGTGCGAGCGGCACGGCCAGCCCTACCCGCACCAGACCTACACGGTGCGTACCGGCCGCGGCGGCATCCACCTGTACTTCACCGCCCCGGCCGGGGTCGAGCTGCGCAACACCGCGGGCAAGCTCGGCTGGAAGGTGGACACCCGCGCTGCCGGAGGCTACGTCGTCGCCGTCGGCAGCACTGTGAACGGTCAGCCCTACACCGTCGTGCACGACACCGCACCGGCCCCGCTGCCCGACTGGCTCGCCGAACTCCTGCGACCCGCACCCCTGCCCCCACAGCGCCCGGTCGTGGTGCCGCTGGACACCGGCCGGTACTCCGCCTACCTGCGCTCCGCCGTCGCGGGTNTCGCCTCGGTCGCACTCGGGCAACTCGTCGCCGGAGGCGCGCTGCCCGAGCACGACGTGACGAGCTGGCTGACCGCCGCTGCCGAGCAGGTCGGGCAGCGCCCCGGGGAGACCCAGCGCACCATCCGTTCCGGGCTCAAGGCCGGAGCCAAGCGCCCCCGAAAGGTCGCGGCATGACGGGCACCCCGAACCCGGCCCTGTCCGAGCACCTGCACGCCGTCCCTCCACCGCTCGACCCCGGCAAGCCACCGGCCCCGGCCCGCCCGCGCACCGCGTGGACGGCCGACGAGCTGATGGCCATGGACTTCCCCGAACCGCGCTGGGCCGTGCCCGGGATCATCTCCGAGGGCGTGAACCTGCTCTGCGGCCCGCCGAAGGTGGGCAAGTCCTGGCTCTCGCTGGGGCTCGGGCTGTCGGTCGCCGTCGGCGGCACGGCGTTCGACAGCGTCCCCGTGGACGGCGGGCCCGTGCTCTACCTCGCCCTCGAAGACACCCCCCGCCGCCTCCAAAGCCGCATGGGCAAAATCCTGGGCGGGCAACCGGCCCCCAACGGCCTGACCCTGTCCACCACGTGCCCGCCCTTGCCCCAGGGCGGCACCGACGCCATCGCCGCATGGGTCGAGCGCCACCGCGACGCCCGCATGGTCGTCATCGACGTCTTCGCCAAAGTCCGCGGCAACTCCGCCCCCGGAGCCTCCGCCTACGACGCCGACTA
>NZ_BMMS01000089.1 GCF_014646055.1 Wenjunlia tyrosinilytica | reverse complement strand
GCGGGGGTTGCCACCGTTCCCGCCCGCCGGATCATGCCTGCCGCAGCCGAGTATGATCGGTGATCTCGCCCTCCAGGGCGGACCGCGTCCCCGATGACAGCACTGCTGTGCAGTGAGGAGCATCCGGACTTCAGGGCGCCGCGCAAACCAGCCATCTGGCTACGGCGGGGCTGCGACGATGCAGCGGACGACAGTGGCGCCGCAGCGCCGAAGGGCGGCACCCCTGCGGGCCGGTCGACGTCTGCGGCAACACCCTGAAGGTGACGGAGCTGCTGTCGGGCTGCAACGGCGGACGATCTTCTCAACCGCGATCTGCTCATGCTGCTGCTCTGGCTGAGAGCCGGCGGCACCGGGGGGCGTGGCGGGCGGACCTGGAGCGGCGGATGCGGGTGCGGCAGCCTGCGACCGGACCAACAGGGGTAAGTGGTTGACGATCAGGTGGAGGGGACCTTGGTGGTGCTGCGTGTGGCGAGCGGGAGGTGGCGGGGTGAACCGCGTAGAGATCCCCGACAGGCTGCCCCCGTGTTCACGGTGCGGCGGTCCGCTGACCACCAGCGTGGTCATGCCGCATGACGACGATGCGGGACGGCCGATCCACCTCCGATTGTGCTCCTCGTGCGATGCCGGCAAACCCGCCGCGGGCGCGTTCTTGCAGTGGCCTGCCTCCGGCGGCGGCCGTGCCCCCTCCCGTGCGCGCGAAGGGGGCGTGGCTGCTGCTGGAGTGGATGAAGGAGGGGATGGCAGAGCACGGCTGGTACTGGTCGCAGTCTGCGCCCGAGGACGCTCCGCCACCGGTGCCGGTGCCGGTGGCGGAGCAGGCGGAGCGGTTGGTGGAGGAGGGCTTGGCCGGGGAGGTGCCCGAGGTGGAGCGTCTGCAGCGGGAGCGGGATGCCCTGCGTGGTCGGCTGGAGGCCGCTCCGGCGGAAGAACGCGACCGGTTGCGGGGCGCGATCCGGGAGTTGGGTGGCGCTGTCGCTGAGGTCCTGGCCGCTTCGGATGCCACCGCCGAGGCGCTGCGTGCCGAGGCGCCGCGGCCTGCTCCGGGCCCGCTCAGCCCGGAGGCCGAGCAGCGCGTCCTGGATCTGTATCGGCGGCTGGGGGAAGAGCAGAACGGCGACCAGCCGGAGACCTGAACCGTGCTGGGACAGCGTGTGGGCCGTTGTGTGCAGCCGAGGGCGCCGAGGGTGGGTCCGGATGCTGCTTGGGCAGCCTGGAGTGCTTGCTGCCGAACCGGGCGGGGATCGGGGCAGGCAGGTCCGCGGGTTGCCTGCGGCCCGGTCGGCGGCGGGCCGACGTTGGGGGGGCGTTGGTGTCTGTACCGCCAGCACATCGACGAGACGGAAGCGGCGCGTGGGCGCAGGGATGGCTCGCCCCCGAGCTCCGGCGGCCGCTGGAGCTGCCGAACGCCGGGGCCGCGCCGGAGTGGGCGGGTGAACTCGCCGGCTTCGTCGCCGAGCGCGCCGCAGGCAGCGTGACCGGGCGGGTGGAGCTGCTGTCGCTGCTCGTGCCCGCGGACCCCGATCTGCTGCCCGCCCGGCGGCTGCCGGTGCTGAGCCGGGGGCTGAACTGTGGCTGTGGGAGGCGCCGCCCGCCGACGTGGACGCGATGCGGCACCCGGACAGGGTGCTGCGCCTGGAGGAGCCGGGCGTCGGCGCGTACTCGGGCAAGGAGGCGGCACGGTTGCGCACGGTCCTGGCTGCGCCGCAGCCCGGCCCGTCGCGGTCGCGGCCTGGAGGAGCCGGTAGGCGAGCAGGGCACCTCAGCCTCCGACCCGGACGAGGCACCGCCGCGAAAGAAACGGCAACTTGTTGCCGCGAGTCGCCCACCCGGTCAGCGACGCTTTGCTCCCATGGCGTCAGGAGTAGGCGATGCTGTGTCACAAGTCCAGCGACAGCCGGAATCCGGGGGGACGCCATGACCTACGAGGGAATCGCTGCCGCATCGCGGCTCCACCCCTGCCCGAGCTGCGGCCTCACCGACCGGGTCTGCGGAGTCCCGGCGGTGTACGTGGCCGGGCGGAACCAGGTGAACGTGGTCGTCCCCAGCACGGCCGACCGGACGGCGCACACCGAGACCCGCCTGGCGACCACGGCTCTGGCGGACGCCCTGGCCCCGGCGCCGACGGCACCTGCTCGGGCCTGGACGGGCTGCCTCGGCGCTCCCCTGCTGATGGTGGCGGTCGGGACGTTCATCGGGGGTGCGACCAGCGGGCACTGGTTCGGCGGTCACCCGGTGCCACCGCCCGGTGCCCGCCCATCCGGCCGATCCCCTGCCCCCGGGCCCGGAGGGGCACCCCGGACCCCCACCGCCCCGCCAAGAGCCGGCAGAAGCGGCCGCGGCGCTGCGCCGGGCCACTCCTCACGCTGGTGGAGCCCGACGTCCGCGGAGATCCCATGTCGCCGCTGCGCTGGACCACCAAATCCACCCGCAAGCTCGCAGCGGAGTTGACCCGGCAGGGCCACAGGATCTCCGCCGATACGGTTGGCGACCTCCTGCTCGAGGAGGGTTTCAGCCTGCAGAGCAATGCCAAGACCCTGGAAGGCAAGCAGCACCCCGACCGGGACGCACAGTTCCACTACCTCAACGAGCAGGACCAGTCTCGGCGCCAGAGACTGGGGCTATGTGCCGTGGTGTGCCGGTCGGCTGTGCGGATTCCCCGGCCGTGGCCGGGGTGAGCATGGTCGAATGCCGCCATGAGCAGGGGCAGGGTCCGTTCCCGGGCGCGTAGTGGGCAGTTACGGCGGATAGCAGGCAGGGCGGCGCCATCGTGGCCGGTGCGGCCTCGGGCGCCGGTGGGCGCGCGGCATGTCGGCCGGCGGGGCCGAGCGGGCCGGGCAGTGGTCTCGGGCGCGGCCGGGCCGGGTGCTTCGGGTGGTGGGCAGGGTTGGGATGTGCGCCTTGAGCGGTTAGTGTCGCTGTTGACGACGACGGCCACGCTGGCAGTGGTGGCGTTCACCTGGGTGTCGATCACCCAGGTGCGCGATGAGCACGCCATCACCCGTGAAGGGCAGATCACCGACCGGTACAACGCCGCAGTGCAGAACCTCGGCAGTGGTTCGCTGGATGTGCGGCTGGGCGGGATCTACGCGTTGCAGCGCATCATGCAGGACTCCCAACGGGACCGCCGCACCGCGGGCAACGTGCTCTCCGCCTACATCCGCACCCACACCACCAGACCCGCCAAAGCACCGAAGGCGCGGAAGAAGGCTGGGCAGGCGCCGGACCGTGTCCGGCCCAAGGCCGACATCCAGGCCGCCCTGGACATCCTCACCCTGCCCCATCCGCCCCGACGCCTCGCCACGGGCCTGGACCTGCGGCACGCCTACCTCGTCGGCGCCGAGCTGCACGCTGACGCCGATCTGAGCGGCGCGAACCTGGCCCGAGCTGATCTCACCGCGGCGGACCTGCAGTCCATCGATCTGGTCGATGCGGACCTGCGCGGCACAGACCTGCGCGGCACAGACCTGAGCAGCGCGGACCTGACCGGCACGGACCTGCGCGGCGCAAACCTGCGCGGCACGAACCTAAGTGGCACGAAGCCGCACCGCACGGACCTACGTGGCACGAGCCTGCGCGGCACAGACCTGAGCAGCACGGACCTGCGCCGCGCGATCCTGCGAGGCAAGCACACAATCATCCCGGCTGGGGACGGCACGGACCCGAGCGCCGCAGACCTGAGCGGCGCGAACCTGCGCGACGCGGACCTGCGCGGCATGAACCTGAACGGCATGAACCTGCGCGGCACGATCCTGAGTGACGGGAACCTGAGCGGCGCGGACCTGCGTGATGCGGACCTGCGCGACGCGGAGCTGGTCATCACGAACTTGAGCGGCGCGGACCTGAGCCGCGCGGATCTGCGCCACACGGACCTGAGCCGCGCGCGCCTGCGCGGCGTGGACCTGAGCGGCACGGACCTGCGCGGCGCGGACCTGAGCCGCATGGACCTGCGCGGCGTGGACCTGAGCGGCGCGGACCTGCGCGGCGCGGACCTGAACCACACGGACCTGAGCCACACGCGCCTGGACGGCGCGAACCTGGGCGGCGCGGACCTGGCGGGTGTTCAGCGGTGCGCGGGCCCGTGGAGCACAAAACAGCCTCAACCCATTGCGTGCTGACTCGATGGACCGGTCAAGGCCGGGCGGGCTGGCGAGGCGATCCGTGAGTTGCCGCCGAGTTGTCGGAGGACAACTTGCTTCCCGCCCGACGCCGATGGCTTCTCAGGTGATGTCCGGGCCGGGGGCGGCTGGGTGGTCAGGCGCTCCACCGCTTCAGCGAGCCTCAACGACGAGCAGCGCGCTCGGCTCGCCGCACTCGACGTCAAAGCCGCCCCACGACCCCGCGCAGCGCCCGCGATCGCACGCACGGCATCGACGTCCGGGCGCGGCGCAGCGGCCTTCCGGAAAGGCGTACAAGCCCTCACCCACAACTTGAAACGCGAAGGTGGAGGTGCCGCGCCAGGTGCACGAACGGTTACCCGACGGCACCGAACGCCGCACTGTCTGGATCGCCAACCAACGCCAACTGCCGCGGCCGACTCGACCGGGCACAACTCGCCGTCCTCGCAGCACTCGGCAGGGCCCCGGGCCGCTGGGCCTGCCGGGGACGCACAGGGTGCGGCTGTGGTGTTCACGCGGCGACGGCAGCCTCCGGGCGGTCCGTCGCCGTGAACTGGTCCGTCTGCGCTGCCATGGCCAGTCGGGTCCAGGCATCCCGCCATTCGGCCAGGCCCGTGTGACGGCGGATGCCGAACGCGGCGAGGAAGACGATCAGTACCTCGCATGTCGGGAGCTTCTTGCTCATGGGGCTGAGCAGCACGCTGATGGTGCTGATCGCGATCTTTCCTTCGGGGTTGGGACGGTGGGCGATGGCCTTGTAGGGGGGTTGCCCTCGCGGGCGCGCAGGTGCCGCAACGCGAGCTTGAGGTCGGCCACGGTGCGGACACGGTCGGGAGTCATCTGCAGGACGACACGGCGCTGTTCGAGGCGCTCGGGCATGCCTGCCTGCAGCCTCTGGTATTCGGAGGCGAGCATCTCCCAGCGAGGTCGCCAGTCGTCGGCGTCCTCGCGGCAGGCGATCAGGTAGGAGCGCAGGGTCGACCAGCTCGGGCACTGCTGGCCCAGGGCGGCGGTCGCGAGGGTGGAGACAGACAGTTGCGTGCGCTCAGCCAGCTGTTCGAGGGTCAGGGCGCTGCGGCGGCGTACGACCCGACCCCACCACATTCCGCCTGACTGTCGATGAGACCCGGCAGCACCTGCGGCACCCCCTCCTGCCCGACCTGCCGCTACCCCACACCAACCCCACACAACACCGCACAACCAAGCAACTCACCAACAACCGCACCCGATAGAGGACGACCACCCGTCGAAGATCCAGCAGCGGCCGCGCCCTTCTCCTCGAACGCATCGATCACATCCCGGACAGCGTCCTCGTACACGGCGACCAACCACGCGATCACACTCACAGCGGTGCCCTACACCGACGCCATGATGATCAGAGCCCGACGGACCCGCACGCACTCCTGGCGGCCCCGCCGAACGATCCGCTGCAGTCCCTGCCCCCGTTGATCAGTCAACCTCCCCGCTCTGACCAGCTCCGCCATTCATGACCTCCCTGCGGTGGGACTCGACCGGCCGCGGTTCCGGTTCAGGCCCACCGCAGCGTCGTACCAAGTCCCGACACGTGTACGCTGCACCCGATACGCTGGGACTCGAACATCGCTGTTCGACATGCCCCGCACTCTGCACGGCGTCAGCAGCAAACTGCCGCTGCTGGACCCGGAATTGGCGGCCTTCTTGATCAGCCGGGCCGCACGGATCGCGGAACTGCGGGGCTGACCGTCTGGCACCATCGGCTCGGTGGGGCGCGATATCCGCATCCTCTGCGCGGTTCACCGGCCGGGCGAGCGGATCAGAGCCACGACCATCGCCCAGCTCACCCACACCGCGGTGCCCGCCAACCACGTCCTGGAGGTGCTCGAGGACCTGGAGATCTTCCTCGACGACCGGGCCGACTCGCTCGACCGGTTGGCTCTGACGTTGTTCGTCGGGGTCTGGCACAAGCTCGGCACCTACAGTCCCAGCCCTGGCGATCACGAGAGTGTGCAGGTCGCAGCGGTGTGTGGCGATCCGGTGGGTGGTGGCCGTCACGAACCCATCGAAGCTGAATGTCGGTTTGATCCGGGGGTGTGGGCGGCCCAGCCTACGCCGGTCGAGCTCGCCTGCCACCGGGCGAGTCCTCGCGCCCGAAGTTCCGAAATCGACAGTTCCGGTGCGGTATGGCGTGGCTGACCTGCCCCAGAAGAAGGAACCGCCGCCAGCCGGGCGAGGCTCTGTTGTTCACCCGGTTGCCCATTCGTGTCAGCGGGACAAGGGCAGGCGGGCGTGGTGAGCTGAGATGGCCCGGCTGGGGCCGGGGTCGCTGGTTTGCCGTCTTCCGGTCCTTCTTTGAGATTGGGAGCTTTCATGCGCGGCGTGCTCAAACCAGTTGCGGTGGCAGCCGGTGCGGTCTGCGCGTTTCTGGGCTCGGCGATGACTCCGGCCGGCTCCGCTGCTGTGCCTCATCCCGCCCGGGCGGCCACGGATTCGCGGAGCGAGGGTGGGAACACCCTGATCACGCGCCTGCATACACCCCCTACTGGACTGGCACCTCGCTGGCAGCACCCGCGTGCGAGACACTGAGCTTTTTCAGCGCGGTCACTGATCGGGTGACGGAATCGACGCCCGCAACGCACGCGGCTCCCGTGCCGTTGGGGGAG
>NZ_BMMS01000088.1 GCF_014646055.1 Wenjunlia tyrosinilytica | reverse complement strand
ACGATCGGCACCGACGCCGCCTGAGCGAACGACCAACCCGCCGGAATCCGCACCACCGTGCGAGCATCCGCGACCGCCACCGGGCCGAAGGCCCCGGAGAACATCCCCATCACCCGGTCGCCGACCACTGTCCCCACCACACCGGGACCGACCTCGGTCACCACTCCCGCACCCTCGAGGCCGAAGTCCCGGGCGTCACCGGGGTACATCCCCAGGGCGTTCAGCACATCGCGGAAGTTGACCCCCGCCGCACGCACCGACACCCGCACCTGACCGGCCCCGAGCTCGGCCGTCACCTCCGGGCAGGCCGTCAGCGCCAGGCCGTCCAGTGTGCCCTTCTCCGCGATGTCCAGCCGCCAGGTCTCCGCATTGCCCGGAGGCTCAAGAACCGACGACCGCGCCGTGGCCCGCGCCAAGCGCGGCGTGCAGACCGCGCCGTCGCGCACCGCGGCCTCCGGCTCGCCCGAGGCCAGCACCGCGTCCAGGGCGCTCCACGACCGCGCCGCGCCGTCCATGTCCACCAGCACGAACCGGCCGGGGTTCTCCACACGAGCCGCCCGCACCAGACCCCACACGGATGCCGCGACCGGATCCGGCGCACCGTGGTCGACGGCCACCGCGCCCTCGGTCACGAGCACCAAGCGGGAAGCCCCGAACCGCTCGTGCGCCAACCACCCCTGGAGGAGCGCCAACACACGCCCAGCCACCGTGCGCGCCGGATCGCCGTCCGAATGGTCCACCCGCACGACCACATGCGCGGGAACGTCCCCGTCCCGGCCCGCGAGCGCGGCCAGATCGGTGACGTCCGAGATGTCGACGACATCAGCCACCGCCGCGGCCCGGTCGTCGGCGACGGGCGCAGGGACCCAGTCGACGCGATACAGCACATCGGGCAGCGCGGGCCGGGAGTCGGCGAGGGTGTCCGCCGACAGCGCGCGCAGGGTGAGTGAGCCGATGGTCGCCACCGGTCGGCCGGACGCGTCCGCCAGGTCCAGCCCGACCGTGTCGGGCCCCTTCCAGGACAGCCGTGCCCTGAGCAGCGAGGCCCCCCAGGCGTGCAGTGTCGCCCCGGTCCAGGCGAACGGGATCCTTCCCCGGCCCGTCTCGTCGGCGGTCTGCGCGGTCGGCGAGGCGCCCACCGCGTGCAGAACGGAATCGAGCAACGCCGGGTGGAGTCCGAAGCGCCGCGCTTCGGGCACCGCCTCCTCCGGCAGGCCGGCTTCGACGAACAGCTCGTCCCCGCGCTGCCACGCGGCTCTGAGCCCGCTGAACACCGGCCCGTAGTCGAAGCCGATCCCGGCCAGCCGCTCATACAGTCCTTCGGTGGTCACCGGTGTGGCGTCGGCGGGCGGCCAGACGGTCAGATCCGCGGACGCCGTCGCGGCCTCGGCGAGAAGGGACCCTCCGGCGTGCCGCGTCCAGGGCTGCTGTTCCGCCTCTGGGTCATCCGGTCGCGAGTGGATGCTCAGGGATCGCCGGCCCTCGTCATCAGCCGCGGCGACCACGAGCTGGAGCCGCACCGCGCCGCGTTCCGGCAGTACCAGCGGCGCCTCCAGGGTGAGCTCTTCGACCTGTCCGCAGCCGAGCTGGTCCGCCGCGTGAGCCGCCAGTTCGAGAAAGGCCGTGCCGGGCAGGAGGATCGCGTCGGCGATGACGTGCTCGGCCAGCCAGGGCTGGGACCGCGCGGACAGACGCCCCGTGAACACCGTCGAGCCCGAGTCCGCCATGCTGACCGCGGCGCCCAGCAGGGGGTGGCCGGCCGGGGTGAGACCCACGGCGCCGAGATCGCCGGGAGCGGCGTCCGAGGTCCGCGGCCAGTAGCGGCGGTGCTGGAACGCATAGGTCGGCAGGTCGACGCGCGCAGCTCCGGGGAAGTGCGGCGTCCAGTCGATGTCCGTGCCGTGAGTGAACATCTCGGCCATCGCCGACAGCACGGCGCCCGCCTCGGGACGGTCCTTGCGCAGCGCCGGGACCAGCACGAGGCCGGGGCTGTCCAGGCATGCCTGTGCCAGAGCGGTCAGTGTGCCATCCGGCCCCAGCTCCAGGAACCGGCCGACCTCGCGCTCCTCCAGGGCCTGGACGGCGTCGGCGAACCGCACCGCGTCGCGGACCTGCCGCACCCAGTACTCGGCGGAGCACAGCTCGTCCGGTGTGGCCGCCTCGCCCGTGAGGTGGGAGACGATCGCCACACGCGGGGTCCCATATGCCACGCTCAGCGCGACCTGGCGGAACTCCTCGAGCATCGGCTCCATCAACGGCGAGTGGAACGCATGACTCACCCGCAGCCGCGCAACCTTGCGTTCCAGCTCACGGAAGTGCGCGGCGATCAGCTCAACGGCCGTCTCCTCACCGGAGACCACCACCGAGCCGGGGCCGTTGACAGCGGCGAGGCCGACCTCGTTCTCACGCCCCTCCAGCAGCGGCAGCACCTCGGCCTCGGACGCCTGCAGCGAGACCATGGCCCCACCCGCCGGGAGCGCCTGCATCAACCGCCCCCGCGCCGCGACGAGGCGGCAGGCGTCCTCCAGCGACCACACTCCGGCCACATGAGCCGCCGCCAACTCGCCGATCGAGTGGCCCAGCAGGTAGTCGGCCCGCACTCCCCAGGACTCCACCAGCCGGAACAGGGCGACCTCCAGCGCGAAGAGCGCCGGCTGTGCGAACTCCGTCCGGTTCAGCAGTTCGGCGTCCTCGCCGAAGACCACCTCACGCAGGGGCCTGCCCAACTCGCCGTCCATCCGCGCGCACACCGCGTCGAAGGCGTCGGCGAAGACCGGATGGGCGTCATGGAGTTCCCGTCCCATGCCGGGCCGCTGTGAGCCCTGTCCCGCGAACAGCAGCGCGACCGCGCCGTCCGTCGTGACGGCCCCGACCGTGGTGCTCGCGGTCGATTCCCCTCGGCTCACCGACCGTAGCCCGTCGAGCAGGCTGTCCCGGTCGTCGCCGATGACAACTGCTCGGTTCTCGAACGTGGACCGGGTGGCCGCCAGCGAGTATCCGAGGTCGGCGATCGACAGACCGGGGTGCTGCTCGATGTGGGCGACCAGCTGTGCCGCCTGCGTTCGCAGGGCCGCCTCACCGCGGCCGGACACCACCCACGGCACCTGGGCGGGAGAGGGCGCCCCATCGGTCCCCACGGCGGCTTCCCGAGCAGGCGCGGCGAGCTGTTCGATGATCACATGGGCATTGGTGCCGCTGATGCCGAAGGCCGACACCGCGGCACGGCGGGGGCGTTCGGCCTCGCGCGGCCATTCCCGCTGCTCCGTCAGCAGTTCCATCTCGCCCGCCGACCAGTCCACGTGGGAGGAGGGCGCATCCACATGCAGGGTCCGCGGCATCACTCCGTGCCGCATGGCGAGCACCATCTTGATCAGGCCCGCCGCCCCGGCCGCGGCCTGGGTGTGCCCGATGTTGGACTTCACCGACCCCAGCCACAGGGGCCGCCCCGGCTCACGTCCCTGCCCATAGGTGGCCAGCAGGGCCTGCGCCTCGATCGGGTCGCCCAAGGTGGTGCCCGTCCCATGCGCCTCCACCACATCGACATCCGTGGGTGACAGTCCCGCACCGGCAAGGGCCTGCCGGATCACACGTTGCTGGGAGGCACCATTGGGCGCGGTCAGGCCATTGGACCCGCCGTCCTGGTTCACCGCGCTACCGGAGACCACCGCCAGCACGGTGTGCCCATTGCGCTGTGCGTCCGACAGCCGCTCCAGCAACAGCATGCCGGCACCCTCGGCCCAGGCCGTGCCGTCCGCCGCCTCCGCGAACGCCTTGCACCGCCCGTCCGGGGCCAGACCACGCTGTCGGCTGAACTCCACGAAGGCACCGGGGGTCGACATCACCGTCACACCGCCGGCCAGCGCCAGATCGCACTCACCCGAACGCAGCGCCTGCGCGGCGAGATGCACGGCGACCAGCGAGGACGAGCACGCCGTGTCCAGCGTGACCGCCGGTCCCTCCAGGCCGAGGGTGTAGGCCACCCGTCCCGAGGCCACACTCCCGGCGCCGCCTGTGAGCAAATGCCCCCGGATGTCCTCGGGAACCTCGGCGAACGCCGCGTCGTAGCCCTGGTATCCGCACCCGATGAACAGCCCGCTCCGGCTGCCCCGGAGCGATCTGGGGTCGATCCCGGCGCGCTCCACCGTCTCCCACGCCACCTCCAGCAGGAGCCGCTGCTGGGGGTCGACGGCCAGCGCCTCGCGGGGGGATATTCCGAAGAACTGGGCGTCGAAGTCGGCGGCGTCCAGGACGAATCCGCCCTCGTGGACATAGGTCGTTCCGGGTCTCGCGGACTCCGGATCCGGGTCGTACAGGGCGTCGAGGTCCCACCCGCGGTCGTCGGGGAAGGGCGTGATCGCGTCCTGTCCGGCCGCCAGCAGCTCCCACAACTCCTCGGGAGAGGAGATCCGGCCCGGCAGTCGGCAGCCCATGGCCACGATCGCGACCGGCTCGTCGTGGAGGCCGGCGACGGAGCCCGCGCTCTGCCGCGACTCTGCGGCCGCCGACTCGTCGCCCAGCAGCTCCGCACCCAGGTGATCGGCGAGAGCCCGCGGGGTGGGGTGGTCGAACACCAGCGTTGTCGGAAGGGCGAGTCCGGTGGCCGAGGCGAGGGAGTTGCGGAGCTCCACGGCGGTCAGCGAATCGATCCCGCAGTCCTGGAAGGTCCTCGTCGGCTCGATGGACTCCGGCCCCGGATGTCCCAGAGCCGTGGCGGCGCTCCGGCGGACCAGCCTCAGGAGCAGTTGCTTGCGCTCCGTCGCACCGAGGCCGTCGAGTTGCTCACTCAGGCTGCCACCGGTTGTCGTGCCGGTGGCGATGGACACGGGTGCCGCCGCCTCGGGGATCGAGCTCAGCAGGAGGCCGGACGCCGCGCTGGTGTGCCCGGCGCCGAAGCGGCTCCAGTCGATGTCCGACACCACGGTGCAGGCGTCGTCCTGGCCGAGCACCTGAGCCAGCGCGGTGAGCGCGGACCGGGGGTCCATGGGCGCCAGACCGCCGCGACGCATACGGGTCTCGACCGCGGCGTCCGCGGCCATTCCGCCATCGGCCCAGGGACCCCAGGCGACGGACACGGCCGCCAGCCCCTGTGCCCGGCGGTGACGAGCCAGCGCGTCGAGGAAGGCGTTGCCCGCCGCGTACCCGGCCTGTCCGACCGAGCCGAGCACACCGGCGATCGAGGAGAACAGCACAAAGGCCGAGAGGTCGAGATGCCGGGTCGCCTCATGGAGATTGACCGCGGCGTCCACCTTGGAGCGGAGCACCGCCGCATACCGCCGAGCGTCCATCGAGGCGAGAACGCCGTCGTCGAGCACCCCCGCCGTGTGGAACACGGCGCTCAGCGGCCGGTCCTCGGGGATCGAGGCCAGCAGCGCGTCGAGCGCGGCGCGATCGGCGATGTCGCAGGCCAGGACGGTCACCTGGACATCGAGCGCTTCCAGATCCGCCCGGAGCAGGTCGGCACCGGGCGCTTCGGGACCGCGCCGGCTGACGAGCAGGAGGTGCTGAACACCTTCTTGTGCCAGCCACCGCGCCATATGGGCGCCGATGGTCCCGGTGCCGCCGGTGATCAGCGCCGTGCTGTTCGGCCGGCAGAAGGCCGTGGGCGCGTCGACATGGCCGGCTCCGGTGGCGCGCACGAGCCTGCGGGCGAACACACCCGATTCCCGTACGGCGAGTTCCGACTCACCCTCGGGGTCCGCGAGAGCGGCACTCAACCGGGTCAATGCCCTTTTGTCCAGGCGGTGCGGGAGATCGACCAGACCGGCCCAACGGTCCGGGTACTCCAGCGCGGCGGTCCGCCCAAAGCCCCACGTGGTCGCCTGGAGCGCATGGTCCAGCCGGTCCGCGGCCCCGACCGACACCGCACCCCGGGTGGCCATCCACAGGCGGGCCCGTACCGCCGACTCGGAGAGCGTCTGGAGGAGCACGGTGTTGAGCGCGAGCCCGGCGGGCACCTCGGGGTGGACGGGGTGACGGGCCCGGGTCAGCCCGAGCAGCGAGAGCACCCGCACGGGGCCGGGGTCCTGCCCGAGTGCTTCACCGACCGCCTGGGCAACGGCCTCACGATCGGCCCCGGCAGGCAGATGGAGCATGGTCACGCTTCCACCGGCTGCCGTGATGGCGCTCCTGACGGCTGCCGCCGACTCCACGACAGCCTCATCCACCGTCGACTCGTCGCAGACGGCCAGCAGCCAGGTGCCGGACAGGGAACCGGCGGCCTTCTGGTCGAGCGGTCGCCACAGTTCCCGGTACTGCCAGGACTGTGCGGTGGTCTGCTGCCGACTGTCCCGGTGCCAGGCTGACAGCGCGGGGACGACGGGATCCAGCAGGGTCTGGTCGAGGCCCAGCCGGTCCGCCAACCGCTGGATGTCACCGCCCTCGACGGCCGACCAGAACGCGGAGTCGGCCGGATGCGCGTCCGGGTGGGCCGCAGGTTCGGCGGACTCGAGCCAGTAGCGCTGACGCTGGAAGGCATAGGTGGGCAGATCGACCCTGCGGCCAACGGGCAGAAGGGCGGACCAGTCCGGGGAGTGCCCGGTCACATGCAACTCGCTGACCGCCGTGATCAGGCTCAACTCCTCGGCGGTGCCGGAACGCAGGGCGGGCGTGACGAGCCTGCCCTCCGAGGGCAGGCAGGCTCGGCTGAGAGCGGTCAAGGTGCCGTCGGGACCGAGTTCCAGGTAGCGGGTGACTCCCCGGTCCTCCAGGCTGCGGATGCCGTCGGCGAACCGCACGGCCTCACGGACATGCCGCACCCAGTACTCCGGGCAACCCAACTCCCCCGCCGC
>NZ_BMMS01000087.1 GCF_014646055.1 Wenjunlia tyrosinilytica | reverse complement strand
ACCATCCTGATTGACCGCACTGCCAGCCACCACCGCCAACACCGCATGACCCCGACGACGCGCATCCGACAAACGCTCCACCACCACCACCCCGACACCCTCACCCCACCCCGTACCGTCCGCCGCCTCCGAAAACGCCTTGCACCGACCATCCGCCGCCAACCCCCGCTGACGACTGAACTCCACAAACGCACCCGGCGTCGACATCACCGTCACACCACCGGCAAGCGCCACATCACACTCACCCGACCGCAACGCCTGCACCGCCAGATGCAACGCCACCAACGCCGACGAACACGCCGTATCCACCGTCACCGCAGGCCCCTCAAGACCCAGCGCATACGCCACCCGGCCCGAGACGACAGCGGCCGCGTTGCCCGTGCCGACGTAGCCGTCCGTGCCCTCGGGAGTGCTCAGCAGGAGCGCCGGATAGTCCTGGCCGTTGGACCCGACGAAGACGCCCGTCCTGCCTCCGCGCAGCGATCCGGGATCGATCCCGGCCCGCTCCAGCGCCTCCCACGACGTCTCCAGCAACAGCCGCTGCTGCGGATCGAGGGCGACTGCCTCGCGTGGGCTGATCCCGAAGAACGCCGGGTCGAACTGGTCGACTCCCTCGACGAATCCTCCATGGCGGGAGTAGCTGGTGCCGGGCTGTCCGGGCTCGGGATGGTAGAGGGCTTCGAGATCCCAGCCGCGGTCCGTGGGGAACTCGGAGATCGCGTCCCGTCCGTCGGTCACGAGCTGCCACAGGTCCTCGGGGCCGTTGACTCCGCCCGGAAGTCGGCAGCCCATTCCCACGATGACGATCGGGTCGTCCGAGGGCAGGGCCGCCGGCGTCCCGACGGTGGCGGCATCCGCCCCTAGGGCCGTTCCGAGCAGTTCGTCGCGCAGATGAGCGGCGAGGTCGACGGGCGTCGGATGGTCGAACACCAGCGTGGCGGGCAGGGAGAGGCCGGTCTCGCAGTTCAACCGGTTGCGCAGTTCCACTGCCGTCAATGAGTCGAACCCGGAGTCCCGGAAGGCGCGCCGTGCGTCCAGCAGGCCCGCACTCGCGAATCCCAGCACCTCGGCGGCTTGCGTGCGTACCAGCTCCAGGATCGCGCGCTCCCCGTCGTGAGCCGACAGCTCGGCCAGCCGCCCGCGGAGCGCGGAGCCCGCGTTGATCTCCAGCGGCTGCGCGGGCTCCGAGGTCTGCCTTGCCTCGGGGAGGTCGGCGAGCAGCGGGCTGGGACGTGTGCTGGTGAATCCGGGGGTGAACCGGGACCAGTCCACCTCGGCGACCACCGTGACCGCGTCGTCCTGGGCCAGGACCCGCTGCATCGCGGCAAGTGCCGTCCCGGGTTCGAGGGCGGTGAGGCCCCGCTTGCGCAGGTATTCCTCCGCGCCTTTTTCGGCGGCCATACCGCCCTGAGCCCACGGTCCCCACGCCACTGACGTCGCTGCCAGCCCTCGGGCGCGCCGGTCCTGGGCAAGGCCGTCGAGATAGGCGTTGGCGGCGGAGTAGGCCGCCTGGCCTCCGCTGCCCCAGACGCCCGCGATGGAGGAGAAGAGGACGAACGCGTCCAGCGGCCGGTCTCCCAGCACGGAGTCCAGGTGGGCCGCGCCGGAGACCTTCGCCGCCAGCACCTCCGCGAACCGCTCGGCATCGAGTTCCGTGAAAGGCACCGAGTCCGTGACTCCGGCCGCGTGAACGACCGCGTCCACCGGATGTTCCGCGAGCAGCCGCTCCACGGCCGCGCGGTCCGCCACTTCGCACGCGGCCACCGTCACCCGCACACCCAGGGCCGACAACTCGGACTCGAGTTCCGCGGCTCCCGGTGCCTGCGGTCCGCGGCGGCCGACGAGCACCAGGTGTTCCGCGCCCCGCTGGGCCGCCCATCTGGCGACCTGGGCGCCCAGAGCACCCGTGCCACCGGTGATCAGGACGGTCCCCCGGGGCTGCCAGCCACGGCCGGGCGCCTCCTGGTCCGGGGCCCCGGCGTCCACGGCGCGGAGCAGGCGGCGTGCGAACACTCCGGATCCACGGACCGCGACCTGGTCCTCCTGGCCCGCTGCCAGGACCGCGGCCAGTCGGGCGGCTGTGCGCCGGTCGACCTGCTCGGGCAGATCCAGCAGACCGCCCCACTGGCTCGGCAGTTCCAGGGCAGCCACCCGGCCCAGGCCCCACACGGCGGACTGAACGGGGTTCGGGGCGATGTCCGATCGGCCCGTGGACACCGCTGCGCGGGTCACCGCCCACAGGGGGGCGTCGACTCGGGCGTCGTCCAATGCCTGGACGAGCAGGACCGAGCCGAAGACCGTGTCGGCCGCATCCGCATCCGCCGCCGCGGTCGCGGCGAGCAGCGACAGCACTCCCGCCACCCCGCCGAACCCGCCCACCTGTTCGGCGAGTGCGGCGCCGTCCGTCTCCCTGGGGCACTCCAGTACGACCGGGTCCGCGCCGTTCGCCGCCAGTGCGTCCACGACCGCCCTGACCCATGCGTGCTGGGTCGAGCCCGCGTGCACCACGACGAGCCAGCGGCCCGGCAGCACGGTGTCGAGGCTCAGGTCGACGGGCTTCCAGCCGATCCGGTAGCGCAGCCGGTCCACCCGGGTCCGCTCGCGCCGCCCCTGCCGCCAGGTCGACAGCGCGGGGACCACATCTCCCAGCAGCCGCTCGTCCAGGTCCAGGGTGGCCGCGAGCTCGGCGACATCCTCGCGTTCGACGGCCTCCCAGAACCGCGCGTCCATGGCCCGGGACTCGGATGGGGGAGCGAGGTCCGCCGCAGGGGCGGCCGACGCCTCCAGCCAGAAGCGCTCACGTTGGAAGGCATACGTCGGCAGCTCGACACGGTTCGCACCGGTGCCTGCGAAGAAGGCCGACCAGTCCACGGGGACGCCGTGGGCGAACGCCGTGGACACCGCGGAGACCACCGCGTCCGATTCCGGACGGTCCTTCCGCAGCAGGGCGAGGAACAG
Organism: Wenjunlia tyrosinilytica; assembly: GCF_014646055.1. Classification (GTDB taxonomy): domain Bacteria; phylum Actinomycetota; class Actinomycetes; order Streptomycetales; family Streptomycetaceae; genus Wenjunlia; species Wenjunlia tyrosinilytica. Next base: position 4,047 of record NZ_BMMS01000087.1, on the reverse strand, counting down.
ATGCTCGGACGGCGCCTCCACGCATGCCTGGGCCATCGCGGTCAGCGTGCCGTCGGGGCCCAGCTCCACGAACCGGCTGACTCGGTGCTCCTCCAGGCGGCGGACGCCGTCGGCGAACCGCACCGCGTCACGGACATGGCTCACCCAGTGCTCCGCGGAGCACAGCTCCTCGCGGGTCGCCGACCTGCCGGTGACGGTGGAGACGACCGCGATGCGCGGCTCCCGGTAGGCCACGCTCTCGGCAACCCGGCGGAACTCCGCCAGCATCGGCTCCATCAGCGGTGAGTGAAAGGCGTGACTGACCTTCAGCCGGGCGGTCTTCCGGCCGAGTTCACGCAGATGTCCGGCGATCTCCCCGACCACTGCCTCGGCGCCCGCGATCACGGTGGCGTCCGGACCGTTGACCGCCGCGATGCCCGCCTCGTGCTCCCGCCCCTCGAGCAGCGCGAGCACCTCGTCCTCCGAGGCCTGGAGCGAGGCCATCGCCCCACCGGGCGGCAGCGCCTGCATCAACCGGCCACGCGCCGCCACCAGACGGCAGGCATCCTCCAACGACCACACCCCCGCCACATGGGCCGCGGCCAGCTCACCGACGGAATGCCCGAGCAGGAATTTCGGGGTGATCCCCCACGACTCCACCAGCCGGAACAGCGCCACCTCAAGGGCGAACAAGGCCGGCTGTGCGTACTCTGTCCGGTTCAGCGGCTCCATGTCATCGCCGAACACGACGTCTCGCAACGGGCGTTCCAGCTCCCCGTTGAACCGATCGCACACGGCGTCGAACGTCTCCGCGAAGACCGGGAAGGCCTCGTACAGCTCCCGGCCCATTCCCGGCCGCTGCGATCCCTGGCCCGCGAACAGGAAGGCGGTGCGGCCACGGGTCACTCGGCCCCGTACGACCCCGGTCTCGTTCACCCCCTCGGCCAGGGCGGTGAGACCGCGGGCGGCTGATACACCGTCCCGTACCTGGAGCACCGCGCGGTGCTCCAGGGCGGACCTTGTCGTGGCCAGGGAGAATCCCACGCCGACCGGTTCCGGAAGTCCACCCTCCCGGACACGGGACAGCAGCCGGGCGGCCTGCGCCCGTAGCGCTTCCTCGCTCCGGGCGGACACCACCCAGGGGACCACGGGCAGGATGGTCGTCGGCGCGAGCGCGTCGCGGGAGGCTTCCCCGGGCTCGGACCCGAGGGCCGCGGACACCTCGGAGTCCGTGGAAGGCTCGGCAGGCCCGGCAGGCCCGGCAGGCCCGGCAGGCCCGGCAGGCCCGGCAGGCCCGGCAGGCCCGGCAGGCCCGGCAGGCCCGGCAGGCCCGGCGGGCTCGGAAGGTCCGGCGGGTTCGGTGGGTTCGGTGGGCTCCGAGGAGTCCGATGGCTCCGGGGCCTGCTCGATGATCGCGTGGGCGTTGGTACCGCTGATGCCGAAGGAGGAGACGGCGGCCCGGCGCGGCCGTTCGGCGTCCGGCCAGTCGACCGGCTCGGTCAGCAGCCGTACCGCGCCCGCCGACCAGTCGACATGCGACGAGGGCTGGGACACATGCAGCGTCCTCGGCAGCACACCGTTGCGCATGGCCTGGACCATCTTGATGATGCTCCCGACACCCGCCGCCGACTGGGTGTGACCGATGTTCGACTTGAGGGAGCCCAGCCACAACGGGCTTGCCTCGTCGTGCTCCTTGCCATAGGTGGCCAGCAGCGCCTGCGCCTCGATGGGGTCGCCCAGGGACGTTCCGGTGCCATGGGCGTCCACCGCGTCGACCTCGGACGCCGAGAGGCCGGCGTCGGCCAGCGCCGCACGGATGACCCGCTGCTGCGACGGGCCATTGGGCGCCGTCAGACCGTTGGACGCGCCGTCCGAGTTGATGGCCGTGCCACGGACGACCGCGAGCACGGGGTGGCCTCGCCGCTGGGCGTCGGAAAGCCGCTCCACGAGGAGCATTCCGGCGCCCTCCGACCAGCCGGTGCCGTCGGCGTCCTCGGAGAACGCCTTGCAGCGGCCGTCGGCCGCCAGCCCGCGCTGCCTGCTGAACTCGTAGAACATCGCGGGGGTCGCCATCACCGCGACCCCACCCGCCAAAGCCAGGTCGCACTCGCCGCGCCGCAGCGCCAGGCACGCCCAGTGGAGGGCCACCAGCGAGGACGAGCACGCCGTGTCCACCGTCACCGTCGGCCCCTCGAGGCCGAGGGTGTAGGCGATCCGGCCGGAGGCCACCGATGTGGCATTGCCCGCCAGCAGCAGGCCCTGGACCCCTTCGGGGAACTCGGTGACGCCCGTGCCGTAGCCCGAGGTCGCCGCTCCGACGAAGACACCCGCGCTGCTGCCGCGGACCGAGGCCGGGTCGATCCCGGCGCGCTCGAAGGCCTCCCAGGCGACTTCCAGGAGCACTCTTTGCTGCGGATCCATCGCCAGCGCCTCACGCGGCGAGATCCCGAAGAATGCGGGGTCGAACTTCGAGGCGTCGTGCAGGAAGCCACCCGCATGGGCGTAGAAGGTGCCGGGGTTGTCGGGGTCGGGGTCATAGCCCGCGTCGAGGTCCCAGCCCCGGTCCACCGGGAAGCCCGAGATGGCGTCGCCGCCCTCGTCGACGAGGCGCCACAGATCCTCCGGTGAGTCGACACCTCCGGGGTAGCGGCAGCTCATCGCCACGATCGCGATGGGCTCCTGGTCCCTGGCCTCCACCTCGCGCAGCTGCCGACGGGTGTGCCGCAGCTCGGCGGTCACCCGCTTGAGGTATTCCAGGAACTTGTCGTCTTCAGCCACCAAAGCCACATCCTTGAGCCGAGCACGGCGGTTTCCCGCGGCCGATCACGACATTCCGAGTTCTTTGTCAATGAGGTCGAACAGCTCGTCCGCCGTCTCGACGGATTCGAGCTCGCCGTCGTCCGCGTCGAGGACGTCCGGTGCGTCCGTGTGTTTGCGCTGTTCCTGCCAGCGCGAAGTCAGTTGCTGCAGGCGAGAGGTGATCTTCGAATACTCCTCGTCGCCCAACTCGGCGGCGTCGAGGGCGGCTTCCAGCCGGTCGAGCTCAAGGAGGAGCGGGGCGGTGCCCGGGGCCTCCGGCAAGGTGATCTCCTCGAGCAGGTACCTCACGAGCACGATCGGCGTCGGGTAGTCGAAGACCGAAGTGGCCGGTAGCCGCAGCTTGGTGGCCGCGTTGAGGCGGTTGCGCAGCTCCACGGCGGTCAGCGAGTCGAAGCCCAGCTCCTTGAACGGCTGGTCCGGCTCGATGTCCTGCGCGGAGTAGTGCCCGAGCACCGTGGCGGCCTGGGCGCAGACCAGCTCCAGCATGAGCTGTTCCCGGTCGGCCAGGGGCAGGGCGGCCAGCCGCTGCTCGAGTTCGGCCTGGCCGACGCCGGCCGTGCCCGCTTCCGCCGTACGACGTACGGGGGTTCGGATGAGGTGGCGCAGCAGCGGCGGGATGCTCTCGGCCTGGCCGCGCAGCGCCTGGACGTCCAGGCTCATCGGGAGCGCAGTGCCGCGGTCCGGGCCGGCGCCACCGTCCAGAGCGGTGCTGTCGAGGAGAGCCAGTCCCTGCTCCGCGGTGAGCGGGTGCACACCGCCACGTGCCATGCGCAGGAGGTCGGACTCGCTCAGCTCGCTGGTCATTCCGGCACCGGGCGCCCAGGGGCCCCAGGCGAGGGATGTACCCGGCAGGCCCATCGCTCGGCGGTACTCGGCGAAGCCGTCGAGGAAGGCATTGGCCGCCGAGTAGTTCGCCTGACCGGCGGAACCGAAGGTGCCCGCGATCGAGGAGAACATCACGAACGCCGACAGGTCCGCGTCCTGGGTCAGCTCGTGGAGATGCGTCACCGCGTCCACCTTGGGACGCAGAACCGCGTCCAGGCGCTCCGGCGACAGCGCGGAGACAACACCGTCGTCCAGCACTCCGGCGGTATGCACCACGGCCGTCAGCGGATGCCCGACCGGGACGGCGGCCAGCAGATCACGGAGCGCCTCGCGATCCGATGCGTCGCAGGCCGCCACCGTCACCTCGGCGCCCAGACCGGTCAACTCCGCGACCAGTTCCCCGGCGCCCGGCGCCCGAAGTCC
>NZ_BMMS01000086.1 GCF_014646055.1 Wenjunlia tyrosinilytica | reverse complement strand
TGGCCAGGAACTACACCGCCTCGAAGCTGATGTCCGAGGTGGGACTCCGGGTGAACGAGGCCCGCAGACTGGACCTGGACGACCTGGTTCTCCGCGAGAGCCTTGGTGCGGTCCGGCGGCGCCGGCCGCCGCTCGATGCCGATCGTGGGATCGCCTTCGATCCAGCCCTGGCGCTGCCACCAGCCGATCGCCTTGCGCGCGATGGACAGCTCCCGGTTGACGGTGTCGGCGTCCATCTCGTCCGCCCGCGCCGCCGCCAGTTCGGCCAGCACCTCGGGCAGCGCCGGGTCGTCGATCGCGGGGACGGGGAAGACGGGCGGCTTCGCGCCCCGGCGGGCGGGTCCGGTCGGCGCCGGTTCACCGGTGAGCATCCACCCCCAGGTCGTCAGCGAGATCCGTAGATCCGCGCGGAGGACTTCGCGATGCCCGCGCCGGTGAGGTAGCGCTCGACCGCCGCGGTGTACGACGCGGGTGGGGCGGACAGAGGTACGACCCGAGCGCGCGGCAACCGAAGTGCGCCCCCGCTCCCGAGATCGGTCACTGGTTCGATCGTCACGCCGTCCCGCCCTTCCGGTACTGCCGCAGTAAATGCGTACACCTCGCCCCGGCGGCCGGATTGGTCCGCCGCGGGTCGCGGTGATCACGGTAGGGGCTCTGCCGCAGTAAATCCGGTATTTACTGCGACGGCGCAGTCCTGGGCGCTGCGACCGATTCGGGCAGAGTGTGAACGTGGCCGGAGTCCCGTAGTCGCCCCGGAGTCAGCGGGTCTCCGCGTCGTCTGCTGGTGTGGATCCGGTGCTGCGGTGTGCTCCCGTAGCACCGTCGTCGACGGCCGTTGCGCTCTGGGAGGGTGGCGCGGTCTTCTCGCTGGATCGTGTGCTGATCAGGCTGGCGGCGAACAGGAGGACGGCCCCGGCGTAGAAGGGGGCGCGCAGTCCGAAGGCATGGGCGGTGAAGCCGGCTGCCACGGCACCCAGTGCGGTGCCGATGCCGATGACCATCTGGTAGGCCATGGCGACACGCCCCAGCAGTTCGGCGGGCACGAGTGACTGGCGCAGCGATACCGCGGTGACGTTCCATGCCAGGTTCGCTGCTCCGTACGCGGCGATGCCCATGCCGGCTATAGGGCCTGAGGTCGCGGTGCCTGCGACTGCGGCAGCGACGGCAGTGCCCGCCGCGGTCAGTTTGAGGACGCGCGGAGCGCCGAAGCGTGCGGTTAGGCGCGGGGTCGAAATTGCCCCGGCCACGCCGCCGAGCGCGAAGGAGGCGACCAGCAGGGCGAAGCCCAGGTTGCTCAGGCCCAGAGTTTGCCGGGCGTAGAGCACCAGGATGGCGATCAGGCCACCGCCGACGAGGTTGGTGACCCCGGATGCCAGGCAGAGCCGGCGCAGCAAGTGGTGGCGCCAGAGCCAGCGGACGCCCTCGGTCGTGTCACGGCGCAGGGTCGTCCACGTCTTCGATGCTGGCTGGGAACGGGGCTGGAAGCTCCCGCGGAGGATGCATACCAGTGCGGCAGCGGTGGCGAAGGACACTGCGTCGACAGCGAAGGGGAGCGCGGCGGCGATGCCGAACAGCAGCGCGCCCAGGGGGGTTCCAAGCAGGGTGTCAGTGATGAGGGAGCTGGACTGCAGACGGGCGTTGGCCCGTGTGAGTTCGCCGTGGGCAACCAGTGCGGGGACCATGCCGGCCCAGGCGCCGCTGTAGAGCGTCTGCCCAAAGCCGAGCAGGAAGGCGACGAGCGCCAGGAGCGGAATTGTCACCATGCCGGCTGCGACCGTCGCGGCGAGCGCTCCGACAAGCAAGGCCCGGGACGCGTCGACGAGCCACAGGATGCGGCGGCGGTCGAAGCGGTCCGCCAGAACACCGGAGGGCAGGCCGAGGAGCAGCCAGGGCAGTTGCTCCGCCAGGGACACCAGCGCGATCTGCCGCGGATCGGCGGTCAGTTGCGCCGCGAGGAGCGGCAGAGCAACGAAGCTCATGCCGTCACCGAGGCTGGATACGGTGACCGAGGCCCAGACCCGATTGAAGCTCGGCCCGAGCCGTGTGCGGGGGATCCCTCTGGCGAATAACATGAACCAGACTCTGGTTCTGGTTTTGGGGAGGTGTCAAGGAGTCAGATGACTGAGCAAGTCCACAAACCACAGCAGCAGCGCAGCCGGGAGAAGGTGACCCGCATCCTTGAAGCGACGGCCACGCTGCTGGAGACGACTTCCTACGAAGAGCTGGGCACCAAGCTGATCGCCGCCGAAGCGGGAGTCTCGGTGGGCGTGCTCTACCGGTACTTTGCCGACAAGGAAGCAATCGTCGCCTCCCTGGTTCACCGCTGGTTCCAGATGGACGTGCAGATTGCCGAGCGGATCACTGAGGAGCCCTTGCCCCAGCGCTCGCAGGAGCTACTGGAAAAACTGCTCAACGCCTACGCGGACCGCTTCCGCATGGAGCCCGGCTACCGGCGCGTCTGGTACCACGGGCCACGTATCGCCGCGCTGCGCGCGGATGGCCGGCAGACGGACCAGGCGATCGCTGAGCGGGTGCACAAGGCACTCGTCCGCGGCTACGCGATGCCGGACACCGAGTCGTTCCGGCGACGCGCTCGACTCGCCGTGGAAGTCGGGGGCAACCTGCTCGACCTTGCCTTCCGCGAGAGCGCCGAAGGCGACCCCGAGATCCTCGCCGACGCCGCGCTCATGATGGACCGCTACCTCTTCGCACCGTCCACCGACTCAGGGTCTCCAGGAACCGGGTGAAGCTGCGGCAGAAGCCCTCCGGCAGGTCCCATTAGGCGGCCTGACCGAGAACAGCAGCGGTCAGGTCCTGCTCACGCAGCGGGGCGAAGTCGACGTCCAGCTTCGGGTCGTACGCCTCGGGCTGGATGCCGAGTTCGTGGGTGCTGTACTCGCCGAACCGGTTGATGTGTTCGGTCAGGTACGGCGAGATGTGCGCCAGGTCCTCCGGGTCGATCTCCCATCCCTCCTCCAGCAGCTGGCGGACGATCTCCGCGATGTCCAGGGCGTTGTGGAAGATCACCGCGTTTGTGAGCAGGGCGTTGAACTTCATCGCCTTCTCCTGCTCGATGGGGTCGTTGTCGGCGATGACGCCGCAGTTGCCGAAGCCGATCCACTGGGAGAACCGGTTGAACGACTCGACCTTGTTGGTCGCCGCGGTCACCCGCCGGCGCAGCGGCGCGTCGGAGAGGTAGCGCAGGAGCTGGACGGTGCGGACCACGCGGCCGACCTCGCGGAAGGCGGCGTAGGTGGCGTTCTTGCGCGACCCGGAGCGCAGGCGCTTGAGCAGTGTGGAGGAGGAGATGGTGCCCTCGCGTACGGAGACGGCCACCCGCATCAGGTGGCGGAACTGGGACTCGATCAGGTCGAAGTCGATGACGTTCTTGCCCGGCTCGCCGAACAGGGCGTCGATGTGTACGTACTCGCTCTGCTTGGAGGGCCGGTAGAAGGTCAGTTCCTTCCAGTTCCTGATCCTGGGCATCAGGTCGAAGCCCAGCAGGTGGGCGAGCGCGAAGACAGGGAAGCTCTGGCCCTGCGTATCTGCGTGCACGGTGGTCGGCTGCACCTCGCTGGTGTTCTTCAGCAGGCCCTCGATGATGTAGACGGCCTCCCACACCCCGCACGGGATGAAGTGCGTGAACAGCGCGATGTAGGTGTCCGAGACGTGGCGGTAGGCGATGCCGCCCGGCTTGCCGTACCGGACGCTCGTCTCGGAGAGCAGGTTGTCGAGGTACGTGTCCATGTGGGTGCCGTCCGCCGCGACGGCGGTCCCGTCGCCCCACGCCTGCGAGATGTCGAGGCGGGCGTGTGCGTTCACCAGGTCGGCGACCGCCTCGTTCAGCAGCACGATCGAGACGTACGGGCCCATGTTGGTGCCCTTGACGAACGTGACGATCACGTAGCGGCCCAGGGGGTCGGTGAGCTTGGGCTCGTTGCCGGACGGCGGGCCGAAGCGGCGCCACCACTCCACCCAGTACGCGGTCCGGGCCACGATCCCCATCAGGGAACGCTCCGGCATCCTCGCCTTGATCTCCTGCTCCAGCCGCTTGGCCGAGGGCCGCTGACCGTCAGCCCGGAACGCCTTCAGCGAGGGGATGCCCGTCTCCGGATCGATGACCAGGCCGTCGTTCTCCGGGTACCCGGCATCCGCCGCGGCGGCGGCGCCCCGCAGCTTGTCCTCCAGCTGCCGGCGGAAGAACTTCGCGTCGAACTCTGCGCTCTCGCCCTGCTCGGCGAGGCCGACCTCCACCAGGTAGGACCCCAGCGTCTCCTGGACGGCCTCCCAGTCCAGCAGCTGCTCGGACCAGTCGGCGTACTCCTCCGAGCCGACCACCGCGACGTCGCCGGTGCGCAGTTCCTCGGCGAGCGCGGTGAAGACCATCGCCTCGAAGTGCTTGCGGACGAACTGCCCGGTCCGGGTCCTGTCGACCACCGCCTTGCGCCAGTTCTGGGTGGCGAAGGAGATGTCGACCTCCTTGCCCTCCTCGTTGAAGGCGGTGATGTACTCGCCGCGGGCCGCCTGGTGCCGCTGGGCGTGTGTAAGGGCGTCCAGCACCCGGCTGTCCTCGCTAGTCGCGGTGAACTTCAGCTTGTCGTTGTCGGCAAGGTCGAACATCACCGCCCGGTCCCGGCCGATCTGCCCGTACAGCAGCACTTCCCAGAAGTTGCCGTGATGGGCGGAGACCTTCTCGATCTGCTCGTACTGCTTCGCGAACCCTCCGAAGCCGTCCACCGCGCGGGTGACCGCGCCGAACCCGCCGGCCTGCACCACCTGGGCCTTCACCAGGGCGAGGACCGCCGGGGAGACCCTGCCCTCCAACCGCGTCGCAACCTCGTCCACCGACGCCTCCGCGTCCAGACCATCCAGGGCCTGGCGGACTTCGGCGGTCATGGCCGCGGCCTTCGTGAGCGCCTCCTGGGCCGGGCCGTCCTCGTCGATGTGCTTGAGCACCGTGCGGTAGTTCCCGATCAGTGCCTCGACGATCTCCCGCTCGGCGAGCCGGATCTCCTCCAGCTCCGCCTTGGCCTTCTTGATCTTCGTCGCCACACGCTTGCAGAACATCGTCGCCAGGTCGTCCCGCACCCGCATCCGCGCCTTGTGCGTCAGGACCGCGACCAGCGCGATGCGCTTGACGGGGACGAAGTCCCGCAGCTCCGAGGCGTCCGCCGCATCCGCCTCCCCGGCGAAGTCGGTGACCTTCCCCGCGGCGACTCCGTCCATCCACACGTCGGTGTCGCCAAGCTCGTCCAGCCATTCCAGACGCTTGGTCAGGTTCTTGAAGTGCGACCAGGTCGGGCCCTTGGCGGGCTTCTTCAGCCGGTTAAACAGCGTCGTCCCGTCACTGTCGCGGTCCTCCAGCAGCCGCATGAGCCCCGCTCGCTGAGCAGCGCTCATGCGGTCGTGGATGCCCGTACAGATCGAGGCGTTCACCTCGGTGCGGATCTTCGAGGCCATCTTGTCGAAGGTCGAGAACCCCGGCAGCTCCAGCCCGGCCTCCACCACCTTCTCCAGCGCGATGTTGATCAGATCCGCCGGGCGGTTCTTCGCAGCGGCCTCTTTTGCGGATCGACTGCTCGACGATCCCGCGGGCCCTGGCCTGGTCGTACGTCACGCCGGCCCGCTTGCGGACCAGGCCCCGGTGGTGCTTGGCGGTCCGCTCCGCCCGGTACACCGGCAGCGTGCCCTCCGGCAGCTCCACCGCGCGCCGGACGAAGTCCACCACCATCTCCGGGACGTCCTCCAGCGCCGGGAAACACCCCATACGCCGGTACGACTTCAGCATCAGCAGCAGCGCCAGCAGATGCTCATCGCAGTCCGTGGCATCGGCCGCCCACTCCAACTCATCGCGGCTCGGGGAGAAGAACAGATGCAGCTCATGCGCGGTGATCAGCCGCTTGAACCGCGGATACGCGGTCCGTTCAATCGATGTCACAACCCACCCCAGGCCCCAGACGATGGTCAACATCACCACCAACGACACTGAGCCGAACGGGTGACGGGCCGGGCCTCTCAGCGGTTCAAGATCATCCCATGACCCCTTTTGGGCTCACCTCGGCGATACCCCCAGAGGCCCGCGAGTTCACGAAAACTGAAGGGTTCTCAGCGGGAACCCGAGGGTCCAGAAGCCCGATTCTAGGGGGTGGACCCGTGGGTTCGCGGTGAAGTCGCGGGGGCGGATTCCAGGTCCTGCTCCAGGAGAGCGCGGGCGGAGTTCGCGTATCGGATCGCGGTCTTCTCGCTGAGGCCGAAGACCTCGGCGAGGTGGAGCGGGTCGGGGCCGTGGGCGAGGGCTTCTTCGAGCTGGCGGTCCATACGGAGTCGTTCCAGGGTGGCGGTCTGTCGGTGCAGTGCCGGCCCGGCGACCGAGCTCTTGCCGATGGGGCCGGTTCCGAGTGCGGTGTGCTTGTTGATCAGCAGGTGAGGGTTCGCGGTGTCGGGCCAGCGGCGGCGCCGGAACTCCAGCCATTCCGCGGTGGCTTGAAGGGTGAGTTCGTCCATCGGGCGGGTGCGGCCGTCGATGGACAGGCGCCGGTTGCCGATGTCGAGGTCGTCGAGCTGGAGGCGGCGGATCGCCGCAGACCGTGCCGCGTGGACGGCGGCGAGGGCGAGGATCAGCCGGTCGGCGGGATGGGTGACGGCGGCGACAGAACCGTTGATTTGCTCGGGCTCCAGGGGCTGGATGACGCCTTCCTCGTGCTGGCCGACGCGGATGCGGCTGGTCGGGTTCTTGAAGATCGTCCCGTTCTTCTTGGCTCGGCCGAACAGCGACCGCAGGGCGACGATGGTGTGCTGCCGCTGCGAGCCCTGCACGGTTTCAAGGTGGGTGAGTACGTCGTCGCGGGTGACTTCCCGGAGGTGGTCGTAGCGGTTCGACCATTTCAGCAGCACGGGCCGGATCCGGTTGAGGTAGTTCCAGACCGTCGCCGCATGGCGGGCCCGGGCACGGGGGCCGCCGTCGTGCAGCAGCCGGGCCCAGTCTCCGACATCGTGGGCGATCCCAGTGGCGAGGCCGTCGAGCTTGGACTCCAGCCACAGCTCGAACGACGACGGCCGATCGTCGAGGAACACACCGATGTGGTCGAGCACTTCCGTGGTCCGCTCGACGCTCAGGCCGCGCGACCGAAGCACCGGGAAGACTTCCGAGTACCGAACCACGTCACCCTCGGCATGGCCGGTCAGGATGATGACCAGGGCTTGGTCGACGTTCAGACGCGTCTGGCGGGGCCAGCCGCGGGCCTCGCCAAGCCGATGTGCGCTATGACGGGCCCAGGCCAGCCAGGGATTATCGCGGCTAGCGTCCTCATCGCTGGCCCGCCCCGTGAGGTCTCGGCGGGCCTCGAACAACGCGAGCTGGCACCAGACCGCGGGCGGAGGGGGTGCGGGGGCCGGATCGGGCCGCCGGGGACGGCCGCGGCGGTCGTACTTGGATGCCGTTGGCTTGGGACGCCGGTCCCAGAGTGCCGTCAGTCCGTAGAAGAACAGCTGCTGGTGGCGGAGGTGGGGCAGGAAGGACTCCGGTTTGGCGCCGGTCACGGCGGCTTCCGCTCTCGCCTGGACCCAGCACAGACGGCAGTACTCCTCCCGCAGGGGTACTTGGCGCGTGCAGCCGGCACACACGCCTGCCTTCCAGCGGCTGGCGAACGAGGAACACGTCGAGCATCGCGGCTCGAAAAGGCGCCCCCAAGCACAGGCAATCGGGGCAGGAACCTGGGTTCATGGGTCACATCGGAGGAAGGGACCGACCATCACGGCGGCGAGGAACCACCGTCGGGGCTGGTCCCGTGGAGCCGGTGGCCGCTTGCCGGACATCGGTGTCCTGGCCGGGGCGGGTGACTGTCTGCGGTTCGGGGATCAGCAGGTCGCCGATCTCGCAGCCCAGGACGACGCAGATCACGTCGAGGTCCTCCAGCTTGAGGGAGACCGGCTGCCCGGACCACAGCCCGGACATCTTCCCCGCCGAGATGACCAACCCGTGCTCGGCCAGGCTCCGTTGGAGCTCGGACGCCTTCCAGATGCCCTTGTTCGCGGCGGTGAGCCGCAGGTTCCACCTCATCGGATCAGCCCTTCCAGCCGCTTCGCGGCCCGCTCTTGCCCTGCCGCCCAGGCGTCCTCGACCCGGGTCTGCTGCACATGGACGTACCGCATCGTCGTGGCAATCCAGGAGTGTCCCAAAACCTCCTGGATCGAGATCAGGTCGAGCCCGTTCAGATGGAGCTGGGATGCGCAGAAGTGCCGCAAAACGTGCGGCGTCAGCTTGTCGGTCCAGCTCGGCAGGTGGAGCTTGGCGGCCTCCGCGAGCCCGTTGCGCAAGGCGTCGTCGCCGACCCGTCGTGAGGAGCCGTCGGCGTTCTTGCGCTCGGAGGGCAGCAGCGGGGCACCGGGGCGGGTGTGGTCGTCGCCGAACTGGCCCCACACGTCCTCGATGAACCACCGCAGGGTCCGGCCCGCACCGTTGATCAGCGGCACCATCCGCTCGCGCGGACCCGATCCGCGCTTGCCCTTGCCATAGCGGACATGGAGTTTGCCAAACCGCCCGAGGTTCCACTTGATGTCGTCCAGGTCCAGTCTGCGGGCCTCGTTCACCCGGAGTCCCACCTCGGACATCAGCTTCGAGGCGGTGTAGTTCCTGGCCA
>NZ_BMMS01000085.1 GCF_014646055.1 Wenjunlia tyrosinilytica | reverse complement strand
CGCCGGCGGATGCACGCCCCGGGCAGACACCCGCGCATTCCGGGACCCTGCCCGGCTACACCACTTCATGGGACGCGATCCGCTAGAAGCCATCCGGCATCTGGCCGCGATTCCGACGTTGCTGGTAGGCGCACGGTCAGTGCGTTCTCCGGTGCGGTCGACGACGCCGATGCGGCCGGTGCCCCAGCTTCCCAAGCCACCGTCCGCCTGCCGTAGCTTCCAGCCCTTTCACGCTCCTCCCGACCGGTCTCCGTGCGGTTCGCTGTCCGTCGGCTGCGTGACCGCCGCGAAATTCTTCTCATGCCGATGTCGAAAGCGCGGCCTTCCGTTCGAAGGACGGGTGTCAGGGCTGCCAAGCCGATCACGTCTTCAGAGGAGGACTGCCATGCGCAGGATCATCGCTTCGACCTACACGACGCTCGACGGCTACATCGACAATCCGCACGAATGGTCGCTCCGGTACAACGACGAGGGGGCACAGAAGCAGGCTCTCGGCCTCACCCTCGGTGCCGACACGCTGCTGCTCGGCCGCGCTACCTACGAGGGCATGGCACAGGCATGGCCGAACATGGGCGGCAACCCGTACGCCGACCACGTCAACTCGATCGCCAAGTACGTCGTCGCATCAAAGCCGGTCGACATCGCCGCGTGGGGACCGGCGACCGTTGTCTCCGGGGGTGAGCTGATCGAGACAGTCGGCCGACTCAAGCAGCAGGACGGCGCCGACATCCTCATCTGGGGCAACGGTCGACTCACCGATGATCTTGCCGCAGCCGGCCTGCTCGATGAGTACTGCATCTGGGTCTATCCGGTGATCAAGGGCGCTGGCGAGCCGCTGTTCCGGCCGGAGAGCACCGTTGCGGTCGAGCTGACCGGAACGGTGACCTTCGACTCGGGCGTCGTGCTGCTCACCTATCGCCCGGCTGTGGCCTGATGGACGCGACGATGCCGGCGCCCGGTCAAGCACTCACCCGGAGGACAGGATGAACGACGACGTAACAAACTACATCGAGAAGACGGAGCACTGGCAGGCGCAGGTGTGTACAAGGCTGCGGGAGATGGTGCACCGCACCATCCCCGGGGTCGAGGAAGCGCTCCAGTACGGGAAGCCCCACTTCCTCCGCGACGGCCGCCACAAGGCAGTAATCCATGTCGCGAGGGATAAGGTCACATTCATGGTGCTCGACGCGGATGGCATCGAAGCCGTGCCCGGCCTGCTTCGCCCGCTCGGCAACGGTGAGCGCAAGGCCGTCGACATCCGTGAAGGCGACGACGTCGACTACGACGTCCTCGCCGATGTCCTGCGCCGGATCAGCGGCGCGCGCTGACCAAGAGAGATAGGGAACGACAACATGCGCGTCATGGTGATGACGAAGGGGACTGGCGCCGACGAGGGCAAAGCCCAGCCGTCCCAGGAAATGTTCGAGAAAATGAACGCCTACAACGAACAGCTCGTCAAAGCCGGAATCCTGCTCGGCGGAGAAGGACTGAAGCCCAGCAGCGCCGGCGCACAGGTGGTCTTCGCGGCGGGAGAAACCTCGGTGGTCGACGGGCCGTTCACGGAGTCGAAGGAGATCATCGCCGGGTACTGGATCTGGGAGGTCAGCTCGCTCGCGGAGGCTGTGGAGTGGGCCAAGCGGTGCCCCTTCGACCCTCGCTATGGCGCCACACAGGCGCTCGAGATCCGGCCGCTCTTCGACATGGCGGACTTCGATGGGATCGTCGACTCCAAGACGCTCGCGAAGGGCCAGGAGCTCCACGAGCGGGGCGGCGAGGCCTGATCATGGACCTCCGCCAGTCGATCGAGGCGCTGTGGCGGATCGAGTCGCCACAGATCATCGCTACGCTCGCCCGGCAGATCGGGGATGTCGCAGTGGCGGAGGACCTCGCCTCCGAGGCGTTCGTGGCCGCCCTCGAGCAGTGGCCGCGCGACGGCATCCCGCCGCAGCCGGGCGCGTGGCTGATGTCCACCGCCCGGCACAAGGCGATCGACCGTGCCCGACGCGAGGAAACCGTTCGGCGCAAGGCGGCGCTGGTTGCGGCAGACCTGGACGACCAGGCACCGGACGCCTCCAAGCAAGCACTCGACCCCATTCCCGACGACTTGCTCACGCTCATCTTCATCGCCTGTCACCCGGTACTCGCACCGGAGTCGCGGGTGGCGCTCACCCTGCGCCTGGTCGGCGGTCTCACCACCGATGAGATCGCCCGCGCCTTCCTTGTGCCCTCCGCCACGCTCGGCCAGCGCATCTCCCGGGCAAAGCGCACACTGTCGGAAGCGCGCGTTCCCTTCGAACCCCCGCCGACTGATGAACTGCCGGCGCGGGTCAGCGCGGTGCTCGAAGTCGTCTACCTCATATACAACGAGGGCTACACGGCTACGTCCGGCGACACGTGGGTACGACGAGACCTGGCTCGGGAAGCGATGCGGCTCGGGCGGATCCTCGCCGGACTGCTACCGCGTGAACCCGAGATTTTCGGACTGGTCGCGCTCATGGAACTGCAGGCCTCGCGGTTCTCCACCCGTGCCGACCCGAACGGCGCACCGGTACTGCTCGAAGACCAGGACCGGACGCGCTGGGACCGTACGCTCATCACCCGCGGTCTTAGCATGCTCGACCGGGCGACCACCCTGGGCCGCCCACTCGGTCCATACACACTCCAGGCCGCTATCGCCGCGTACCACGCTCAGGCAGCCACCTTCGCCGACACCGACTGGGCCGCCATCATCGCGCTCTACGACGCCCTCACCCAACTGGCTCCGTCCCCCGTGGTCGAGCTCAACCGGGCGGTAGCGCTGCTCTACAGCGACGGACCAGAGGCGGCGCTGGCGGCGACCGACCCCCTCCGGGAAGATCGAAGGCTGGCCCGGTACCACCTACTCGGCGCGGTCCGGGGCGACATCCTTCTCCGCCTCGGCCGGAACACCGAGGCGGCCGACGAGCTGGAGCGCGCGGCCGAACTCGCGCCCACCCGGCACGAGCGCCTGCTTCTCCTTGACCGGATGACTCAAGCACTCACCGAGCGTCCCTCGGGTGCATGACCCTGCGCCTTCATCGACAACGCACGCACCCTGTAAGTCAGTGCCTGTGTCTGGGCGCTGCGACGGCGGTGCGCTTTCGCCAGCACACGCCGCTGCCGTTCGGCTGCCCGTCCATCGACGCCCAGCCGAACGGCAAACCGCATCATTACCACGCCTCACAACACCATGACCTGCGGAAAGAGGATGTGACACAGCTTCTCAGCTTGTTCTTTATGGTCTGACCTGGTCGCGTTCGGCGATGTCTCGGGTCGTCTGACGGTTTTGCCCACGTCGTAGCGGGTGGCGGGGTGCCGGTTCTTCGATCCGAGCGGCCTGCCGGGGCCGGGCCGGTTGTGTTTCGGCGCACTGGCCGGACAGGGCAAGTTCGGGCGGAGGTTCCTGAACCCACGGCGGACTCGGGCGGGGGTTAGCCGGCCGGGCTCAGATGGCCTCTCCCAAGGGCGGCGCAGGTCCGCGGCCAGCGGCCGGGCGAGGCGGAGCTGGGTGTGGGCGGCGACGACCAGCCAGGTCCACCGGTCCGCCGCCTCGGGGGTGCGGAGCTTCGGGCGGGTCCAGCCCAGCGTCTGCTGGATCATCCGGAACATGTGCTCAAGATCGAATCTGCGCAGGAACGCCTGCCGGCGCAGGTCGACGTCCGCGCCCGACACACCGGTGGCCGAGGACCACAGCCAGACCGGGAGGGGATCGTGGCCGCCGGGCAGGCGGTCGACCTCCGAACGGATCAACGTGCCGTCGATGACGGGGAGTTCGCCGGTGTGGTCGATCCACGCTGAGCGGGTGGTCAGACGAGGATGGATGCGGTCCCAGGCCATCGCGCGGGCGGTGCCGTAGCGGTCGGTGACCTGCACGGTCGCGGCATCGGGCTCGCCCCAGGTGTCGGGCTTGGCGAAGCGGAACTGCCTGCCGTGCTTCGGCGGCCGTCCGCCCCTGCGGCGGTGAGATCCAGGGGAGCGGGACGGGCTTGCGCATCACCCGGTCCATGCGCATCCGCCCGAGGACCTCCACCGGCAGCCCTTCCAGCAGATGAGCCATGCGCGGAGCGTCGTAGCCGGCGTCGAAAACGATCAGGATGTCGCGGTCGCCAGACTTCCAACGGCCCATGCCGATGAGGTCCTCGACCACGCGGCGGACCTGGGCGGCGGTGGCCTCGGCGACGTCGTCGGCCGGCCCCAGCCGCAGCGCGTCCAGGATTTGAGCGAAGCGAAATCCACAGCTTTTCAGAATTCGCGCGCCGGATTCCAGGCCCGCGAAGCGGGCCGCAATTCGCGAAGCGAATTGGTTCACGTCCGCTCTCCCGGCCGATGCATCGGTCACTGAAATCGAACGCCAAAAATCCACTGAAAATCCATGCCGAAAGATGGGCGTACGGCAGCATTGGGGGATGGCTGTTGAGGGGTGAGTGGAGGTCGAGTTGCACGGTGGGCCGCTGGGTGGGGGGTGATATGGCCAACCCGGCCCTGGTTCCACATAACCGCCGAACTCGTAGCCAGGGCCGTGAGGTTGGAAAGAGCTCAGTGCCTGCGGTCGCCCGCCGCCCTGTTCCCCATCCGTGACGCATGAACAGCCGTCCCGTACAAGAACAGAATGCACACGCACACGACGAATTGCAGCGAGAGCGGTGGCCCGCCAGCGCAAGCTGGCGGGCCACCGCGTGACCTCAAAGCTAGAACCACCAGCCGGGCTCGTTGGCGGGGGGGACGTCGTCGTCTCCCGGAGTGGCATCATTGGGCGGCAGGTCCGCCTGGGTCGTCCACTTGCCCTGGGCGGACTGGTCGGCGTGCGCCGAGGCGCCGCTGGCGAGGGCCGTGCCGCCGCCCAGGAACGCGAGGGCGAGACCGCTGATCACCGCGATTCGAAGTCGGGACGAGCCTTCTGCGAGGCGCCGGTGTGAGCGGGGAGGGTTTGTCGGGGTGGAGTCTTTCTGGCCTTCCGAACTCATATGCGCTTTTCCTTCGATTGTGTTGGCTGTGCGGTTGGAAGATCACGCACGTTGAGCCATTGGCTGCCAACGACCGTGTATCGGAGCTTAATCCTTCCCAGAGCCGGAGCGGCACGGCAAGCCGAAACTGTCGATCTCGTGAAAATTGTCGGTGCCCACGCTGAAACGCTTCGGTCCAAGGACAAATCCTTGGCTGGCGTCATGCGCGCCCCGAGCGCAGAGAATGAGGTTGATGTAGGTGGAGCTACTTGATGCGGTGCTGTGCAGATGATGAAGGTTCTGTCGCCCTTCGGCGTCGCCCTTCGGGGGGAGGCCAGGGTCTCGACGTAGTCGCACAACGTCCGGTTCGTGATCATCCCAGGCCGAGGAGTGTGAGGGGGCGGCGAGAGTCGCGGGCGTCGCGGCGGAGGCCGGCTGTGGCGCCCTGGCGGCCGGCGATCCCCCGTACCCCTCTGGCCAGCGCCCACCCCGGACGCCGGGCGCTGCCACGGCGGCCAGGCCGAGCCCAGCGCACCCCACTTCCCCTCGCTGCCGCCCAACCCGCACCCGCACCCCACACCACCACAGGCACGGGACACGGCGGCAGCGAGGGGAAGTCAGAGCGTGATGAGTGCCGGAAAGGCGCCGTGATCAGGGGTTGCGCAAGGGCTCCGCGCACAGCGGCGCAAGTGATGGTGCCGGGCGTGGTGAGCGCACTCGTGCGCACTGTCAGGGCCTGTGCCGCCGCTGTCCCGAGCGGCGGCCCCCTGCCCCCTGCCCCCGGCGCCCGCGGGGAGCACAGCGCAGCGTCCCCCTTGGACCCGAACCGCCCCACACCCTCTCAACCAGTACCGGACCATGCGCCCAGGGGAGAGTGTCCGGTGCCTGACCGAGCCCGCAAACGGCCGGTGACCTGCTCATACACCGGGGCCGGCCGAGAGGGTGACCCACCGCGTGAGCCACCCCGTAAGCCACCGCCGAAGCCACCCCGTATCCCGCCCGCGGGAGCCACCCCGCAACCCGCGGGGGCGCAGCGGCGGCGGTGAGTGCAGGGCTAGTACTCCAGCAGGACTTTGCTGTCTGACCTGCGGGTTTCGCTGGGCGGCTGGAGTGTAGCGGGACTTCGATCGTGCGGGGGCGGTCTCACGGAGACCGCCCCTCGATCGTGCGACAACGCCGCAGGTAGTGACAGCGGCGGGCGACTGCTTGGCGTCGGCGGCGCCAGTTCGACCAGCTCAGCGCATGGTGTAGTCCTCGGTGTCCGCTCAGGTGCGGGGGCCGGGCACGACAAGCTGCCAGGAGTCGCCGAACCTCCGCCACTGTGAGTTCGATGGCCCCGGCTGTCCCACCTGTTCCGCCCCTTTTTCCCAAGGCCGGCGTGCTGTGGCGGCCAGGAAGGCGTGCGCGAGCATGGCCGAAGTGATGTGCCGATACCAGCCCACGTAGCGGCGGACTTCGTACTGGTCCAGGCCGCATTCGTTCTTCGCGGCCTGGAAGCATTCCTCGATCGCCCAGCGTGCCCCAGCGACCCGCACCAGCTCCTGGACGGTGATCTGAAGGGGTGTGTATGCGAGGTAGTAGGCGATCTCGTCGGGCTTGCTGATGCTGCGCCGGGCCAGTGCCCACCGCATCCGGTGAGGGACCCGCCCTGATAGTCGAACTCGGCGACGGCCGGCAGCCGCACCGCTGCCCAGTGGTAGACGCGAGGCCCCTTCGCGCCGTCGCCGCATGAGATCTTCTCCCACGCTTCGTCCGGGGCCTGCGCGAACAGTACCTCAATCCGCGAACAGCCCACGCTGAACTGGGACTTCGGGACGGCCAGCACGTAGCCGACACCCGACTGTTCCAGCAGCCGGCGGAATCGGTTGTCCTGGCCGTAGGCGGAATCCGCGGTGACCCAGGCAATGGGCAGCGGAGAGGCGACGGTCCGCAGCACCATGTGCCGGGCCAGTTCGCCCTTGGTGGCGAACTCCCGCTCGTCGGGGACCCGTGCGGTGCGACAGCGTTCCCGGTCCTCGGTCCAGGACTTCGGGAGGTAGAGCTCGCGGTCGACCAAGGCCCGTCCGCAGGCGGAGGCGTAGGCGGCGAAGACGCCGATCTGGCAGTTCTCGGTCCGGCCGGCGGTTCCGGAGTACTGGCGCTGAACCCCGGCTGAGGTGGTGCCCTTCTTGATGAACCCGGTGTCGTCGATGATCAGGATGCCGTCGGCCTCGCCGAGCCTGCCGGCGACGTATTCCTGCAGGTCGTCGCGGATGTCATCGGGCTCCCACCTCGATCCGGCGAGGAGGTGCTGCAGGCCGTCGGGCGTGGGGTGGCCGGCCTGTTCGGCCAGCTGCCAGCTGTTTTTGCGGGCCACCGGGGCGAGCAGCCCGCGTACGTAGTCACGCATGCGACGGCGGAGCTCGACTCGGCCGAAGCGGTGCCCGATGGTCGGGAAGAGATCGTCCAGTTCGAGGTCCCATTGCGCGGCGGCGTACTCGGTGATCACCCTCGGAGGCTGCCCCGCCGCTGTCACTACCTGCGGCGTTGTCGCACGATCGAGGGGCGGTCTCCGTGAGACCGCCCCCGCACGATCGAAGTCCCGCTACACTCCAGCCGCCCAGCGAAACCCGCAGGTCAGACAGCAAAGTCCTGCTGGAGTACTAGGGCGTTTCGTTTAGATCATCGGGTCGTTGGTCCGGGTGTGTCGTTGAGTGATGCGCAGTGGGCGCGGATCGAGCCGTTGCTCCCGGACCGCACGCCGATTCGGGGTGGTCGCTGGAGGGATCACCGGGAGGTGGGGCGTTACCCCTTGATCGTGGACACCCTGATCATTGGATCGTGAGGATCCGAAGAACAGGAGTTCCCGTTGGGGACGTCGAAGTACTCGCCTGAGTTCCGGGCGGACGCCGTCGCGCTGTATCACGCCAGTCCGGGTGGGACGTATGCGTCGGTGGCCCAGGACCTGGGTGTCAACCACGAGACGCTCCGCACGTGGGTGCGGGATGCCGAGGAGGCGGCCCGGCCCGGGGCGGGCGAGGCCACCGCGATGGAGAAGGAGAACCGGCAGCTGCGGGCGCGGGTGAAGGAACTCGAGCTCGAACGGGAGATTCTGCGGAGGGCCGCGAAGTATTTTGCGGGCGAGACCAGCTGGTGAGCAGCCGCTTCCAGTTCGTTGACGATCATCGTGGCGCCTTCGGTGTCAAGCGGCTGTGCCGGATCCTGACCGTCTCCAGGTCCGGGTTCTACCGGTGGCTGGCCGGCGCGGACGCACGGGTGGAGCGGGCCCGGGCGGATGCCGAGCTCGCCGAGCGCATCACCGATATCCATACCGAGTCCGACGGCACCTACGGGGCTCCACGCGTGACAGCCGAGCTCCGCGACGAGGGCGAGCGAATCAACCACAAGCGGGTGGCACGCGTCATGCAGAAGTTCAACATCGTCGGGCTGCACCTGCGCAAGAAGGTCCGCACCACCATCCCCGAGCCGGCGGCGACCCCGGTGCCGGACCTACTGCAGCGCGACTTCACCGCGACCACACCGAACACCCGGTACGTGGGCGACATAACCTACCTGCCCATCGGAGACGGCCAATTCCTTTACCTCGCAACGGTGTTGGACCTGTGCTCGAAGCGACTGGCGGGCTGGTCGATCGCCGACCACATGCGCACCTCGCTGGTCACCGACGCACTCACGGCCGCGGCCGCGGTCCGGGGCGCCAGCGGCCTGCGCGGGGCGATCTTCCACAGCGACAACGGGGCGCAATACGCCTCCAAGGAATTCGCCCAGGTCTGCGAGGACCTCGGTGTGGTCAGGTCGCGCGGTGCGGTGGGCACCAGCGCGGATCGCGTCCCATGAAGTGGTGTAGCCGGGCAGGGTCCCGGAATGCGCGGGTGTCTGCCCGGGGCGTGCATCCGCCGGCG
>NZ_BMMS01000084.1 GCF_014646055.1 Wenjunlia tyrosinilytica | reverse complement strand
GGCAGGAAGGACTGCGTCGGAGAAGGCACTTCCATGCCTTCGGCTTCGCAGAAGCGGCGCAGCCGCACCCGCGCGCCGTCGGCGGCGTGCACCTGGTCCAGGGGCACCGGGTCCGGGCTGGTCGCCGTGTGGACGGCGACCGGGACGGCCCCCGGGCCCCGGGAGACGGCCAGCTTCGCGATGGTCAGCGGCATGACCCCCATCGCACCCCCGATCAGCCGTGATCCCATCCCGGGCACCCGCCGTCCTTGCAGGTCAGACTGGATTCGAACGATAATCGAACGGTGAGTGAGGCGCCCCCGGAGCGGCAGAACGGCCCTGGGCCGCAGGCGGTCCTGCGGCTGCCGGACGGCCAGAGCCTGCACACCACGGTGTCCCACAGGTTCCAGGAGGCCGACGGCAGCTGGTGGTACGACGTCGAGGTCACCTTGTGGAACGTGGTGATCGACCGCAGCGGGATCCGCACCGCCGAGCCCTACCCGATCACCATCCGGGTCGCCGCCGACAACGTCTCCCCCATCGACGGCCAGGACTACCGCACCGTGCCCACCACCCGCTCCCACCTGGCCGTCAAACGCTCCCGCAGCGGCGGACGCCGCATCGGGCCCTCCGCCCACCGGTGACCGGGCGCCTTCTGCATTGCGGCGCCGTCCCTTTGCGGGCGGGCGGGCCGAGCAGGTGGCGCTCCGGCGCGCCACCCGGGCCGGAGGGCTTGCCGACCGGATGGGAACGTACGATCGAGCCGTGCCGCCCAAGACGAAACCGTTCGCCTTTCCCGAGAGCCTGCTGGAGCTCCAGCGCGCGTTCTTCGCGGCCAAGCGGGAGCTCTCCGAGCTGTACGCCTCCCTGCCTACCGGCACAGAGCACTGGCCCGAAGGTGCCCAGGACCGGGTGAACCGGCTGCTGGAGCGGCAGCGGCACCTGGCCGAGCAGATCCAGGGGGACGAGCACTGGGCCTCGGTACCCACCCAGGACCTCGTGGCGGCGCGGTCGAACCTGAAGCAGCAGGCCAGGTGAGGCAGCGAGGCGGTCGGTCACGTCCCAGCCCAAGAGCTGCAGGATCTCGCGGCTCGTGTCATAGAGCACAGCTCTGACCAGCCGGTCTTTGAGCTGTCTCAGCCCGTGTTCGGGTGCCCGTGTCTCAGGTCCGTGGCACTTGTTCAGGACCGGTCTCAGCAGCCGTCCGCTCCGCCCACTCGCACACGGTCACAGCATGCTCTATGTGGCTGACGATGTCTTTCTTGGACGCCGCGTCCAGGGTCTTCGGGATCTTGTCGAAGGTGTCGGGAAGGACGTCGAGCAGGCCCCAGATCCGTTCGCCTGACGGCGGCCTTCGTAAGCTCCCCGCTGGCGGCCACTTACAGCGAAATCTGTGAGGGCTCACGACATGTTGGACGTACTGCACTGGGGAGTTGCTTGACGTTTCCGGAACACTCTGGACGGTCTCACGACAGGCTGGACATGCTGTGGATCACAGTGAGGTTTTCATGTTTGCCCTGAATTGCCGGAGTGGTTGGTTCGGGTCCCGGGGGAAGGTGGTCAGCTCGACATCGCCGTCCAGCACCCGGAAGAGGCTGTCCTCGACCTGAATTGGTCACGACCTTGCCTGCGTGACGAGCGCCGAGGGACAGCCACTGGCCGGCCACCATCACGCGGCCGCCGGTGGCGACACGGCGGCTGGCCTGCAGGGGACGTGCCGCGGCGGAGCAGATTGAGCGGCGTGCGCCCCGGGGATCTTGGCGCGGTCTTCCGGCGGGATCGGTGCGGGGATCGTCTTGACCACCTGCCCGCTGGTGACGACGTGCATGAGTCGCCCCTCGAAGCGGAGCACGACCTGGCGTCCTTGCAGGTGTGCGGACAGGAGCAATTGCTGGCCGAGGAGTCCGACGTAGCCGTCGCGGGCGACGGTCCGCTCGACCTCCACGATGGCGTGCGCGGGCAGCGGTCCGGTCGGCAGCGCGGCCGGCGCCGGTTCGGGGCCGGCGATCCGGGCCCCGTTCTTGATCATGGCTTTGAGGTCCTTCGCGGTCAGCCGTGAGGGGCGGGTTCGCAGCATCTCGCCGTCGAGCAGGACGTGGAAGCCGCGCCGGTCGGCCCAGACGGTGACGGTGCGACCGCCGAGGGCGGGGCTGAACTTCGCCTGCTGGCCTCCGGGCAGACACAGCCGTCCCGCCAGGCAGATCACGGCGGTGAACTCCACGGCACGGATCTCGTCCTCATGGATTGGGGCGCGCTGGGCGGGCAGACCTGCCGGGACCTGCAGCGGCATTGCCGCTGGCTGCGGCTCCGCGGCAGGCGGCGGGATGACGAGATCGGCTTCCCGCATCGGCTTCTCGGGAGTGGGGCGGAAGACGTCGGCCGGGGTGGCCATGTCGAGCGACTGGTGGGGCCTGGAGTGGTTGTAGGCGTGGGCCCAGGCGTCGAGGGCTGCCTGGGCGGTGGCCAGATCGGCGAACGGGGCGGCATGGTCGAGGAATTCACGGCGCAGCGTCTTGTGCAGCCGTTCGATCTTGCCGGTGGTGGTCGGCGAGCGCGGCTTGGTGAGCCGGTGGGTGATGCCGTTCTCCCGGCAGATGCGGTCGAAGAGGACTTCGGCCGGGACCGGCTTGGTGTAGCGGCCGGTGAACTGCTTGCCGTTGTCGGTGAGAACCTTCGAGGGCACTCCGTGCGCGGCCATGGCGTCCGCGAAGGCAGCGCTGATCGCACGGCCGGAGGGGACGGTGACGACCTTGGCGAGCACGAGGTGGCCGCGAGTGGTCGTCGATGCCGGTGACAAGCTTGCACTCGCGGCCGTCGGCGAGGAACACCCCACCCATGATGTCCAGCTACCACAGCTGCATCGGAGCATCCCGCTGCCAGCGGCGATAGGTGCGGCGGTGGTTCTGCTCCTGGTTGTTGATCAGCCCGTGGCGGTCGAGGATCCGATGAACCGTCGAGCGCCCAGGGACCGGCGAGAGTCCACGGCGCCCGAGCTCGTGGACGATGCGCCGGGCACCCCACCGCGGATACGCGCGTCTCAGTTCGCAGATCGCCGCCTCCACTTCAGCCGGGACCTGGTGCGGCGAGGCATGCGGCCGACGGGAACGGTCCACGAGAGCCTGCAGGCCACCGTCCTAGTAGCGGGCCAGCCACGTGTACACCGACTGGGGCGAGGCCCCGCTCTGGCGGGCCACGTCGGCGACGGGAACCCCCTCGACTACCTGGAGCACCGCGCGGTACCGGTGCTCGGCCATCCACTGGCGGTCGTCCCGCACCTGGGCATTCGAGTCGTCGCTCACGAACAGACCAACGATCCGTCCGCATCAGGGACGTGCCGGGACCATCAAGGATCTCCTGGGCTTCCCCCGTCCAACTACTCGTGGGACTTCACACCGTCAGATTCGGGACGGGGCGGGAGAACAGCTGCGAACGGCGGGTGTTAACTTCCTTCCCGTGGTGGAGCACCAGGACGAGACAAGGGCGGCCTACGACGGGGTCGTCGAGCTGTACGCGTCGTTGTTCGCTGATCGGCTGGAGACGCAGCCGTTCTCGCGGAACATGATCGGCATCTTTGCCGAGCTGGTGCGTGGGACGGGGAACCTGCGGGCAGCCGATGTCGGCTGCGGGCCCGGACATCTGACGACGATGCTGCACGACCTGGGGCTGGACGCCTTCGGGCTCGACCTCTCCCCAGCCATGGTCGACCACGCCCGGCGGGCCCATCCGGCGCTGCAGTTCGACGAGGCGCGGATGGAGGCCCTGCCAGTCGAGGACGGCGCGCTCGGCGGCGTACTGGCCCACTACTCGATGATCCACACCCCTCCTGGGGAACTGCCCGCGCTGCTCGCCGAGCAGGCGCGTGTCCTGGCACCAGGGGGCCTGCTCTTGGCCTCGTTCTTCGCGACCGACGGGCCCGAGCCGGTCCGCTTCGACCACAAGGTGACGTCCGCCTATAGCTGGCCGGCGGACCAGTTCGCCGAGCTGCTGGATCGGGCCGGGCTCGTCACGTTCGCCCGGCTGCTCCACGACCCGGCCTCTGAGCGGGGCTTCCTCGACGCCCACTTGCTGGCCCGCCTCCGCTAGAGCATGGCCTTCGGTACTGATGGGCTCTGGGATTCAACTGTTGCCGGTTCCCCGAGGAACCCAGCCCACTGGTGACTTTGTGTGATCTCCAGTGGCGTGTCGGCTCCAGGTGCCTCCGGCTTGGGCGGCCAGCTTGGCGGTGGTGACCTGGTGGTAGCCGAGGGCGTCGGCGACGACGGGTGCAGGCATCTCCAGGACGTGCTGGCGGATCGCGGAGACCCGGCTGGCGATGGTGGGGATGCCGAGGCCGTTGACCAGAGCCGAGAGAGCGTCGGGGTGCATCGGCTGTCCGGCCCGGCGCCCGGGGAACAGCCAGCGCGAGTCGCGGTTTGTCGCGGTGTTCATGTTGTCCCGGTCGACGGTGGCCTGCGCCCGCTGCGCGACCCGGGTGCGCCGGAGCTGGACGAGGACAACGACGACGGGCAGGAGTGAGTATCAGGAGCCGGCCAAGCCCGACCCGTGACCTGTGTTCAGGGATCGCTTAGGCGGCAGAACTTCGCCTGAAGCAGATCGGTGAAGATACCGATGGGGTCGTCCCAATCGCCATTGCCCCAGTCGCCGTTGACGTTGGCGGTGACCATCCGTTCGCCATCGCGAGCGCCGTAGGCGTAGGACCACGATCCGAAGAGCGCACCCCCCATGCCCCAGACCGTTTCCCCGCAGGGCAGTCTCACTGAGGAAACGCCGAGGCCGTAGGCGGCGTTGGGAATCCAGTCGCGGGTGGGCACGGTGGTGAACATGTCACGTTGTTGGTCCGGTGGCAGTATCCGGCCCCCCAGCAGGGCGCGAAAGAACCGGTTGAGGTCCCCGGCGGTGGAGATCATGCCGCCGGCTGCCCAGAACATGGAGGAATCGAGCTCGGTCGCGTCGTGGACCGGCGCGCCGGGGTCGGTCTGGAACAGCTTCGTGTAGTGCCGGGAGTGTGACCCGTGGATCGTCGGATCGCTGCCGTGCGGCAGGTACGTACCAGTCAGGCCGAATGGGCGGGAGATCCGCCCTGCGATCTCCTCGGCAAGCGCGCGGCCGGTGGTCCGTTCGATGATCATACCTGCGAGGACGTAGTTGGTGTTGGAATACGCCCAGCCTGAACCCGGTTCGAAGGTGTGCGGACGGGACATGGCGATCTGCACCAGTGATTCGGGCGGGTGTGTCTCGTAACGGTTCAGTGCTTCCTGGTCATCGGTGTAGTTGAAGATCCCGCTGGTGTGGTTGAGCAGCATTCTGACGTTCACCCTGGCACCGTCGTGGTGAGGGCCATTCACCACCCCGGGCAGCCACAGTTCCGCGGTGTCGTCCAGGCTCAGCCTGCCTTCCGCCTCCAGCTGCAACACGACGGTGGCCACGAACGTCTTGCTGATGCTGCCGATGCGGAACCGGTCCTGCGGTGAACGCTTGCGGCCGGTTCGGATGTCGGCCACTCCTGCGGTCCCGAACCACTGCCGGCCGCCGTCGCAGACCTCAGCGAGAATGCCGGGAAGGCCGCCTTGAGCCACGGCTTGCTGAAGTAAGCGCTGGACCGCCTCGTGGCCCTCGGCCCCTGAGGCCGGCGCGGACTCAGATACCGCGCCCCCTGCTTTGGCCGGTTCGGCGCCCGGCCGGCCGCTGTCCGTTTGAGCGGTGTGCTCGTGCATGTGGTCCTCCTTGTCGTGTGTGACCCGTGGATGACCGCCCGGTCCCTCTCCACGGCGTGATTCACTGGCCCACCGGCCCTCAGCAGGGACTTGGCGCCCAGCGCAGCGTGCGACGCTTCGCGCACGCCTACCGGACCCACTGCACATCACGGCAAGGGGCACGGCCACGGGGTGAACTGGCTGCGTCAGCTGATCCCGGTGGTCACTGCTCCTGGCCGATGAGCGTCTGCCGAACGCGGTCCGCCAGCTCGGCCTGATCGATACCGGCCAAGGCGAGAGCACGCGGCACGGTGCCGATGTGAGCCTGCAGGATCCCGAGCAGCAGATGCGCTGACCGCAGGTCCTTCTTGCGAGCGGAGGCGAAGCTCCGCTCCAGCGCGAGTCTGGCGGACGCACCCATCTTGGGCTGCTGGGAAGCGTGGCTCGGCCCGGGAAGGTCATAGGCGGCCGGAGACACTCCAACCATGCTCAGGCTGTGCTCGCATTCTCGATCCAGTGCCTCGCGGACAGCAGCGCGATCTAGCCCGACCGAGGCCAGGACCTGCTGAGCGGTAGACCCCTGATCGGCGGCGAGCGACAACAGAAGATGGTGCGCGTCGATCGTCGCCGACCCATCATCCTGAGCTTCCTCCATCGCCCGCACGATGACCCCATGCAGGTACTTGTCAAACGCGCTCATCGCCGCGCCTCCTCAGCTTGACTCCGGCGGCGATGAGCCGCTTGGCGTGCTTCTTGTGGACGGCTTGGCGGGTGACACCGAGCGCCTCGGAGACCTGCGGCCAGCTCCAGCCCGCCCGCATGGCCTGCTCGACAGCGGCGGCCTCCAGTTGATCGGCAAGGCGCCGCAACGCCACGACAGCCGCCAGGGCGTCAGCGGGCTCAGGGGGAAGGGAATTCTCGCCGACGGACATGCAAGCAACTGTAGTTGACTGACGAGGATAGTCAACCTGAGTTGCTAACGACTGGTGGCTGGCACAGCGATCCCGCCGGAGGCTCGTGACCACGGACTCCCTGTCGGCAAAGGATCGTTGTCTTGAGCCGTCCGAAGGGCGTCCTTGATGTTGAGCAAGCCCAGGTGAGGCCCCGGGTTCTGCCTGGTGGATGTGGTTATCTGCCGCTGTCCATCACGCAGATTCCCCGGAGGTCCGATGCTCGTACAGCGCGTAGTGATGCCATCCTCGCCGCTTGAGTCATGGACGGTGCTCGGCGAAGACGCCGCCCCGGTCGAGCCGATCGAGCGCTACCTGGCCTACCTCACCGACACCGAGCGGTCCCCGAACACAGTCAAGGCGTACGCGCACGACCTGAAGGACTGGTTCTCCTTCCTCGGCGTCCGGGGCTTGGACTGGCGCGAGGTGCGGCTGGAGGACGTCGGCGAGTTCGTCGCCTGGCTGCGGCTTCCGGCGGCGGCCCGAAGCGGGGCCATCGCGGTGCTGCCCTCGCTTGAGCACCACTGAGGTGCGACGACGGTGAACCGGAAGCTCTCGGCGGTCAGCGCCTTCTACCAGCACGCCGCCCGCCACGGCGTCGACCTGGGCGAGCTGCTGACCACCTGGCAGCCAGCCGGGCGCCACGGTAGCGCGTGGAAGCCGTTCCTACACCACGTCACCAAGGCAAGCCACAGGCCCGGCGGGCAATCTCGCTGAAGACATCCAAGAAGCGGCCGCGGATCCTCACCGCCGACGAACTCCAGCGCGACCTCCAGCGCGAGCTGACCTACGACGGACCGCGGGCCGCCGAGGCCAAGGGCAGCAAGGGCGGACGACGCCCCGGCGTCCCGGCCGCTAAGACCGACGTCGTGCGCACCGCGTACCTGGAGGGCCGATCCAGAGGGTCAGAACTGGCGACCTCGCGTAATCGAGAGTCGCGTATTCCTCGGCTGTAGAGGGCTTGTGGTCACCGTGAGTGGTCGCCGGGGGCATAGTGCCGCCAGGTCCCTCCGCTCTCGGCGGCGAGTTGGGCGGTGGTGTCGTCGTGGTAGCCGAGCATGCGGGCGACCACGGGTGCGGGGGCCTGGAGCACGAGGTGACGGATTGCTGATGTGCGTCCTCGCTGGGTGGGGAAGCCCAGGTGGCGGAGGCGGAGTTCGAGGGTGTCCGGGCGTTCACCTACCTGGCCAGAGTGGTCGGCAGGACCTACATCAATTCACGGTCATTCCGGTGCTCTGCCGCAAGGCTGGTGCCCCGACCAGCGACGTTGTCGCCCAGATCACCAGTCACCGGGCTCGCTCGACGATCGCGACGCAGCTCTATAACACCAAGGAGCCGATGACCTTGTTCGAGCTGATGGCTTGGCTCGGACACCGCACGCCGACGGCCACGCAGCATTACGCGAAGATCATGCCTACGACGCTGGCGAAGGCTTACGACGACGCCGGGTACTTCGCGCGCAACGTTCACACGGTGGAGGTGCTCGTCGACCGGGACGCGGTCGCTTCCGGAGCTGCCGCCGCCGGGGAGCCCTGGCAGCACTATGACCTGGGGCACGGGTACTGCACTTACACGTTCTTCGAGCAGTGCCCGCACCGCATGGCTCGCGCCCGCTGCGACTTCTACACACCAAAAGGGTCGAGCAAGGCCCAGTTGCTGGAGGCCAAGGACAACCTGCAGCGCATGGTCGCCAGCATGCCGCTCGGCGATGAAGAACGCGCTGCTGTCGACGACGGCCAGGACGCCCTGGACCAACTGCTCGGACGCCTCGCCGATGTCCCGACACCGTCAGGCCCGACGCCAAGAGAACTCGACATCCCGCCAGCGGCGGTCCTGCTGCCCATCGTGGAGGTCAACCAGGGCAAACACTGAACTTCTTGACAAATTTGATTCCACAGAATCGAGTCCTTCAACAACTTCACCGACTGGCTGGCGTTCTGCAACGGCGGGGTGATCGCCGAGAAACGACCCGGTGGAGCAGGAGAAGGCGGTGAAGCTGACGTCTCTGCTCGCCAACTGCGTGATCTCCCACACGACCCTGGACCTCATGAACGTGATCCGCGAACTCCAGGCGGAGGGCTGGCAGATCACCGGGGAAGACCTGGCCGCGATCAGCCCGTACCTGACCGACCACATCATGCGGTTCGGCACCTACGCCACCACGGAGCTGACCGTGCGCCCGGGCGCATTCAACCCGCACCGCGGGCGCATTCAACCCGCACCTGGACGTCGAGTTCGAGACGGAGGAGCACCAGCCAGCCGCTGCCTGAGAGCCGCCCAGCGGCAGGGCGGGGGCCCGTCAAGTNCAGTGAGAACGTGTCCGAGTCCGAGACCGTCGAGCCCACGAAGGCTGCGTCGGTGAAGGCCGTGGACGACCAGTTGATCGACGAGCTGGTGGGCCGCGCCCAGGCCGAGGGTCTTCAGCTGACCGGCGAGGGCGGGCTGCTGCAGCAGCTGACCAAGCGGCTGCCGGAGTCCGCCTTGGAGGGCGAGATCACCGACCATCTCGGTGATGACAAGCACGACCCGGCGGGCAAGAACGGTGGCAACTCCCGCAACGGCACACGCTCCAAGACAGTGCTGACCGACGTCGGACCGGTGGAGATGACCGTGCCCCGCG
>NZ_BMMS01000083.1 GCF_014646055.1 Wenjunlia tyrosinilytica | reverse complement strand
AGAGCACACTAAGGAGGAGGAACCCCCTGGCCACGGGGCTGGGGACTCAGCAGGGCTCAGGGGAACTCACGGGATGTCGCACAACCGGGCCGCGGACGCGGTCGTGGGGCACGGCGGACAGAAGCACCGAGGTGTCCCAGATGCTGCGCGATGCGCCGGGAGACAGCCTTCGCCCGAAGCCAACTGGTCGGGCTCGGCGCGGACTCCGGCGCCCTGGGCGGTCTCGGGCGCTGCAACCCGAGCGCGCGTCACCGTGCCCACAGTCATCGGCCCCACTGCGGCAGGGCAGGGTCAAGCACCTGGCCGACGGCCGGGAGGTGCCATGGCGGGAAGCTCGACCTGCTGGAGCAGCGCATGGGCGCCCTGCGCAAGCCCGAAGGCTTCATCTCCGGCAACCACTTGGGTGAACTCCTCTGCGGGAGCGCGAAAGAGCACGCCTGCCTCCGGCTCGCTGATCCCGCAACAGGGGCGGGCCCCGCCAGTGCCAAGCGCTATGACGGCCAGACCGGCCCGGCGGACGAGGACCTGCACTCCGTGATCGTCCCGATGGTCGACTCTCCGGCTTCCTTCCCCACGCGGAGGCGGAGCGCCTTGTCAGCGCCGATCTGCCCCGGGCCGGGGCACGCCGGCACCTTCGCCTCCCAGCGCTTCGGGCGGCGCGCGGCATGCCTTGGGGCGGTCCAAGCGGTTCTGCTGGCCCTGCCAGGCATCGCCGACGAGCCCTGGCGGGGGAGCTGCGGGCTGCCGGGGCGCGATCCGCTGGGTCGATCCCTAGTTTGCGGAGGGCTTTGCGCAGGGGTGCGGCGTGAATCTCTGGCCTGTTCGAATCGTTCTCGACGGCCCAGACCTGTTCCGTCCACGGCGGCGGGTGCGCTCGTCGAGAAAGCTGCGATGAGCCGAGCTTCCGGCAGGCCAGCCCCCGCCGACCTCGGCATCAGAGCCCCCGCCGCCGCGAGGACTGCGACGGCCACCAATGCGAACCTATGCCCGAACTCTTTCGGCCATTCTGCTGACCTGCGGCGGTCTGTCGGTATCCGGCCAGGTGGGGCAGGCTGTGTCAGCCCGCCGCCGTGGTCGTCAGCAGTCCCCTGCCGTGACCTGGGAGTTGGCACCCCAGCGCGGCGGCAAGCCGTGCGGATCCGCACACCCGCATTCCACGTATGAGGGGGCCACGATGATCCAGTCCCAGCTCGGAGTCGACGAATCGAACGCCGGACTCGTTCCGCCGCTGTACTGCCCCATCCCCTCGGTCCTGCACCCCCTGCACCAGTCCGTCGCGGATCACACCCTGCGATGGGCCGAGAAGATGGGCCTGATGGCCGAGCCGGAGACGGCCAGGAAGATCCAGGCGATGAGGGCGCACGAATTCGTCTGCCGCATCGCCTCGGACGCCCAGGGGCAGGACGGGCTGGACCTGATGTCGCAGTGGCTGTGCAGCATGCTCGCCATCGACGACGAGTGGGACGCCGGCCGGCTCAGCCGCGACCCGGCATCGACGCTCCTCAAAGTCATCAAGCTGCTCGCCACGATCAACGTTCCGCAGGCCCTGACCGACGACGACGACATCTACCTCGCCATCGTGCGGGACGTGTTCATCCGCGCCCGGGAATGGGCCCCGGCGGAAGCGGTCAAACGATGGGCCGACAGCCAGCTCGAGTCGTTCATGGGGGCAGCCACCTTCGTGGCCTTGCGAGCCGCGGACCGGCCCATGTCCTTCGACGAATACCTCCTCGTCGGAACCCTGGACCGGGGCACCCGCGCCTGCATAGACCTCATCGCCGTAGTGGAAAGAACGTGCGTCCCGCAAAGCGAGCTGAGCGCGCCCCGGGTGCTCGCACTCACCCAGGCCGCCAAATTCCTTGTCCTGTGCGCCGCCGACCTCGGCTCCTACTACCGAGAAATGAACCACGGAGGCCAGGAAAGCAGCATCGTCGACGTGCTGCGCCGTGAGCGGGGCTCCTCCCCGCACCAGGCCCTGACCGAAACGGTCCGCCTGCACGACCGCACCATGTGCCTGTTCCTCAATCTGTCCGAGAAGGTCACACGCCACGCCGGCCCCGAACTGCGCCGGTACGTGACCCAGCTGTCGAACCTCGTCAGCGGAAACCTCGAGTGGGGCTTCACCTCACCCCGCTACACCGCCGAGTATCCGCTGAAGCCGGCGGTCAGCGGATACCAGCGGGCCGACAGGCCGTTCGACGGACGACTTGATGCCCTCCCGTACCCCGCCATCTCCTGGTGGTGGGAGCAGCTCTGAGACCTGGCCCCGACATCCGGGGCAGAAGGCTGCTCCGCGGCCGCAACGAAGCGGCAGGTCCCCGCAGGCCAGGCCGACAGCGGTCACCTAGGGCACCAGGTCGCCCCGCCTGCGCGGCCGCGGACGATGCGCCTTTGCTGCACGCCCACAGCACCGACGAGCCCACCGCCTGCCCATGAGGAGCGATCATGAAAGCCCCGGTCAAGATTCCGAAGGCACCCGGAGGGCTGCCGCTGCTGGGCCACGCCCTGCCGCTGCTGCGCAATCCGCTGGCATTCCTGAGGACCCTGCCCGCCCGCGGAGAGGTGGTCCAGATCCGCTTGGGACCGATGAAGGTGGTGATGGTCTGCGATCCGGAGCTGACCCGGCAAATCCTGGTGGACGACCGCACCTTCGACAAGGGCGGCCCGATGTTCGACCGGCTCCGGGAACACCTCGGCGACGGCCTTGCCACGTGCCCCCACAGCCGCCACCGGCGGCAGCGCCGCCTGACCCAGCCCGCCTTCCACCCCTCCCGCTTCCCCGCCTACGCGCGGACCATGACCCAGCAGATCACCAGGGCGACCGCAAAGTGGCGCCACGGCCAGGTCCTCGATGTGCAGGACGAGATGATGGCGCTGACGATGCGTACCGCGCTGGAGACGATGTTCTCGGACGCGCTGCCGGAACAGGCGGTCCAGGAGGCCATCGCCGACATCAGCACGATGTTTGAGGGCT
The DNA here is from genome assembly GCF_014646055.1 of Wenjunlia tyrosinilytica. Lineage (GTDB taxonomy): Bacteria > Actinomycetota > Actinomycetes > Streptomycetales > Streptomycetaceae > Wenjunlia > Wenjunlia tyrosinilytica. The sequence goes on along the minus strand of NZ_BMMS01000083.1, from coordinate 6,438 downwards.
CCTACCGGCGTGCGGTCACCCCGCCGATGATCAGCAGGGTGCCCACACCCGGCAACCGCTCCTACTTCCAGGCACGCAACCGCCTGCGGCAGACCCTCGGCGAAGTCATAGCCCAACGCCGGGCCACCAACACGGACCACGGTGACCTGCTGTCCGTGCTGCTGACGACCGAAGACACGGACGGCCACACCGGCGGACTGACCGATTCAGGACTGACCGATGCAGAGGTCAGCGACCAGGTGGTGACCTTCTTCGCCGCGGCCGCCGAGACCACCGCGAGCGCCCTGACCTGGGCGTTGTACTTCCTCGCCCAGGAACCAGACATCGCCGAACGCGTCCACGCCGAGGCCGACACCGCCCTGGCGGGCTTCTCAGCCAGCCACGAGCACCTTCCGCAACTGCAGCTGACCAGCCGTGTCGTGACCGAGGCGCTGCGGCTGTACCCGCCCTCGTGGATGCTCACACGCACCGTGACCACCGACACCATTCTCGGCGGGTACTCCATGCCCGCCGGCACGACCGTTGCATTCAGCTCTTACCTCATCCACCGACGAGCAGACTTGTACAAGGAGCCCGAAAGGTTCGATCCCGACCGGTGGGACTTGCGCCACCCCCAGCCCCCACGCCACGCATACATCGCCTTCGGCGCAGGAGCCCGAAAATGCATCGGTGACCAGTTCGGCCTTACCGAAGCTGTGCTGGCACTGGCGACCATCACCGCCCACTGGCGCCTCGAACTCCTCGCGGGTCGCTCCGACCACCCCATCGTCGGCCTCACCCTGCGCGGCCCCAAGAACCTGAGGATGCGTCTTTCCTCTGCCCGCCCCCGCGCTGGTGAAGGGCCTCGCCCGCGCGGCGTTGAAGACGAGACTCCTTGCAACCGGTGAAACAGGGCCCGGGACCGGCCCATGCCCGCTCGCGAAGGTCCCCACCCACCGGTCGATTGAACTGCGTCAGGGTCCTGCGAGGCAGGCGGGATCGAAAGTCTCTCCCACGACAGGATCTCCAATCCCCGCTCTGCCGACCGACGGTGGCCTTGTCCACGAGACGATGACACCGGGGGGCCGCGCACGGTCCCCGAGGACGCACCTCCCACGGACAGCCGGGCGCCGTGCGGTCATCAGCTGCTGCCGACCGGCCTGCGGCGCGGGTTTCCGGAACTGGGGTTCGAATGCCGCGAGGGTGGGGATCTTTGCCCCACAAGCTCAAAACCCACCGATCGGAGAACTGCCGATGAGCAGCGACAGTGTTGAACCGGGGAATCCGGTGGAGTCCGGGCCGCGAGACGCGGTGGATGGCTCCCCCGAAGAGCCCGCCGAGAACGCGTCGACTCCCGACACCCCGCCTGCCACGCAAGACCTGCCGCCGCGAAGGCCGCGCTGGACATGGATGTTCGGCGGTCGCCCGGCTGCCCGCCCCGACACCTTCCGGGAGGGCCCTCCTGCATGAGCAGCCTGCCTCCCGGCGCGGTGGAAACAGAGGACCACGTGCAGCTCCTTCACCCTGCCCGATCCTTCCCAGTTTGGAGGCATCCCCGCACAAGGGAGCCCTCACTGCCAGACCTCGAACAGGCGACGGCTCATCGTGCCTGAACACCCCAAGGCCGGTCGCTGGACGCCAAAGGGCGCAGCCGCTCCGGTGAGGAGCGCCTGTGGCACTCCGGCGCCGGATGGGTGAGCGATCAGCCCTGTCATTGCGATTTTGGCGGCGTCGACCAGGGCGACGGGGTCCGAGCAGCTCGTCGCACGAAGTCCCGTGGAAGCGACTGGAGATGGCCGGGCGCGGGCCAGGGCACAGGCATACGCCCGAATGGGCCCATCCCGACCGCCACGCCAACGAGGGCGGCGTAGGCGCAGCCGTCCCATCCGGCGGAGACCGGCCGGGACAGCAGTGAGGATGGGGGAGCGGTCGACGGCTACCCCGGCAGGAACCGGCGCAGCAGGTGCCTGCTGGTACACGACAGCAGTTGCGGGGAGTGCCAGGCACCGTGCGGGCGGGTAGGCGCAGGGGTGGCCTGGGCAGGCGCTCAGCCGGACGATTGGCTGTACACCCCGCAGGGGCGGAGGCCTCATGGCCCCTGCCGCCCATCCAGGCGCGGGAGTCCAGCCGGGCGGAGCCGCCCAGGGCCTGGCGCAGCCTCCTGAGCGGGCTGATCGCTGTCCATCGGGCCGCCCCGGACCCACGCCCCGGTCAAGAACCCGCGCGCATGCCGGGCATGTGCGGCCGAGCGCGCTGCATCGACAGGCAGGTGGTGAGCAGGTGCCCCCGCCCCGGGTACGGGGGATGCCGGTGCCGGGGGCACCAGCGCAGCCCAAATGCACCACCCAGGCAGATTGGTCGAGTTGCACCAGGCACAGCCTGAATCCGGCTGATGGCCAACGTCTCCGGTTGCGGAGCGGGCTGTCGAGGAACCGCTCCGCCAACCAGGAGTCCCTCCGTGTCACACACGCCAACGCTGCACTCCTACCCCTCGTGCTCCTATGCGCCTGGCCCACGTCTGATGGTCGAGGACATATCAGCGGTCGTTGGGCGGCCGAGCGCCGTGACCTCGGCGCACGATCTCGTGCAGCGCATTCGTCCCCCATGAGGAGTGGTCTCCCGGTCGCCAGCTCCTTCGGCAGGTAAGCGGCGAAGCCGAACCGGCGGCGCGCGGGCCTGCTCCGCGGCCACCTCACGGCGTTGACCCTGTGGGTCCGCCTCGAATCACTTCACCGCCTCCTCCATCCCCCAAGCCCAGCGCCGTGACGGTTATCACGAACCAGGGCGTGACGTGCTCAGCGCTCGCGGGCCGACCGTCCGTAGAGGGGCGAAGCGGTCGACCCTCGCACGGGTGGGGTGGAAGCCGTAGTTGTGGGGTACACCCCCACAGCTGCCGTGCACGCCGGGCCGCCGGAGGGCGGCGCGCTGAGCGACCACTGAGCACTGCCCGCAACGGGACCACCTGCCTGAGCGGGTAGCCGCTCCGGCGGCGATGTTCACGGTGCGCGGGGCTTAGACGGTGTCCTACGTGGTGAGGCGGACGAGTCGTTTGTAGCAACACAGGGCGGCGGCGAGTCCGAGAAAGGCCAGGTAGTTGCGGGGATCGCGCTCGAAGCGAGGACTCAGACGTCGGTAGCCGGACAGCCAGGACATCGTCCGCTCGATGACCCAGCGGCGGCGGCCCAATCGTTCGCTGGATTCGATGCCCTTGCGCGCGCTCCGCACTCCGATGCGCCTGCCGCGAAGCCATTTCCGCAGGTCGGCGCGGTCGTAGGCTTTGTCCGCATGCAGGCGCTGGGGCTTGAAGTGGCGGCCGCGGTGGGGGTCGTGTCTCGTTTGGTGACCCTCGATCATGGCTTCCAGCCCTTCGCTGTCGTGGGTGTTGGCGGCCGAGACGCCGACGAGGAGGGGCAGTCCGTTCGCGTCCGACAGGACGTGCATCTTGGAACCCGGCCTGTCCCGGTCCACGGGGCTCGCACCTGTGTGTTCACCCCCTTTTTTTAGCGCGGACGTGGGCGGTGTCCAGGACGACGCGGGTGACGTCGATGATGCCGGCGTCGTCGAGTCGGTGCAGCACGGCCTCATGCAGCCGCCCCCAGACGCCGGCTCTGGACCAGATCAGGAACCGCCGGTGGGCGGTGGACTTCGATATGCCGAAGCAGGGCGGCAGTTGGCGCCAGGCACAGCCGCTGACCAGCACGTAGATGATGGCCGCAAACAGCGTCTCATCAGGGGTGTCCTGCGTTCCGCCGCCCTGCGGCCGCACCCTCGACGGCGGGATCAGCGGCTTCGCGATCTCCCACGCCAATCCGGAACAATCCAACTCCCCGTACCCTGCCCCATACCGAAGTCAACGACGCCTCACCACGTAGGACACCGTCTTAGTCTCGCCGTGGCATTCTCTCCCGGCTGCAGGCCTTTCTGCCGAATGGGTATGGAGCAGCCCGGCCCGGTGCCCCGAGCGGGATGATCAGGGCATGGCGAACAACAGCAAGCGCACCAAAGGCGGACCCAACAAGCAGGCCGCTAGGGCGGCGAAGCAGCGCAGGGAGCAGCGGCTGATCGAGGTGGACCCGCTCTTTCACGGCAGTCCTCCGTACGCCGGGTACCGGAGCTGGTTGATCCCGAACCCGATGACCGGCGGGTTCGACCTGGAGCCGACGGCGCCGATGGACTCCCGGCTGTACTTTGCGCGGGTTCAGGAACTCCTGCTGCCGCTCTACCGAGGCAGGGTGCCGCTGGCAGCCACCTACTTGGACGACCGGATCAAGTCGGGCTTCATCGTGCTGGCCGACGACGACGAGCCCGATGCCCAGGTGAGCGTTGTTCCGGTCGCCGTGTTCGCCGAGTACGTCGGCCACGGGGATGGGAACGACGGACGCCGGAGCCAGGAAGTCTGCCCGCAGTTGAACTGCGGTGGGGCAGTTCACCTGGCCGACGAACACGCGGTTTGGATCCACCTGCACCACCTGCACGCCGGGGGCCATTTCCTGCTCAACGACCGGGACGCCGTCCGTCTGACCATCCCTCCCCACAGTCCTGGGGAAGACTGGCGGTTCGTTTCCGTCGGCCAGGGCGCCACTCCGGTCGGCTGACCCCGCCCGGACCAGACGGAAGTGTCCGGCGCAGACGACTCCCCCGTCGGCGTCGACGGCTCCTGTCCTCTCTTTGACCCAGGTGCCGAACGGGGCGGGCGTCGCGTGAGGCGCAGCTCAGCGGTGGCGGTTCACACCCAGACGTAGTTGTCGTCGGTGACGGCCGGCAGCGCCGCATCGGTCTGCGGGGCGATGGGTGTGGGGAGGGCCGCGAGCGCCGGCCCGATGGGCGGGAAGATCGGCAGGTCGGCGGTCTCGCGGTAGTCGATCCACTCGACGTGCCCGATCTCCTGCCCGCCGCCTTCGAGCTCGTCGTATTCCTCGGTGGCAAGACAGGCGCGGATTCGCGGGGTGATGTGGAGCCGGTAGATCAGGTGCAGTTTGCGCGGGGGCGCGGTGGCGCCGGGCCGGGTGACCATCTGGTCGACCACCCACAGCAGTTCCGGCCCGGAGCCCTGGGAGGGGCAAGGCCGAGTTCTTCGCTCAGTTCGCGCCGCAGGCCGGCCACCAGGTCTTCGCCCGTTTCGAGGTTTCCGCCGGGCGGGGTGTAGAGGACGGGGTCGGTGCGGTCGCGGCGGATGAGCGCGATGTCGTTGCCACAGAAGACGAGGGCACCGACGCGGACTTTGATGCGGCTGAACGAGGCCGGAGCCCCTTGCGGATCGGTCACGTCCACCAGTATCGGCGGGCCGCCGACGCGGGCGGGAAGCGGTCACTCACCCGGCCACGCCCGCGGGGTATCAGTGAGCCGGGGGCAGGCCGGGCAGAGCGCAAGCGGCGCGGCCGGCGGCCAGGCCGATGTGTTCGATGTCGCTGCTGTCGAGGGTGAGGGTGTGACGACGCATGCCAAGGCCGATGAAGAGCAGCACCCGGGGACAGATGGTGCGGGTCGAGTTCATCGGCCAGTCAGGACGAGGCAGTGGTCAGGGGGTTCTAGCGGCCGGTGACGGAGGGAGGCAGTGCCCGGCGGGACCGAAGGGCAGGGGGTGATGCGCCGGATGGGGCCTCGTGCGGTGGAAGGTCTGGTCTGCCCGAAGCTTCCGGGAACAGGGCCTGGGCGTGTCGGCCTTGTTCACCGAAGGCCGCAGCCCCCTTGGGAAAGGATCCCGAGCAGCTCCCCGACCAGCCCGCCGGAGCCGGCGTCCGAATCTCACACCAAGGAGGCCGCCATTCCTGCAACTCGGACCCGGGGCCGCATCCTGGCTGACCGAGGCCGCTGACGCCGAACCAGAACAGATGCGGCCGAAGACGGCCGAGGCCGTCCAGCCCGCCAAGCCGCATGGCACTGCCGAGGCCGACCGGGCCTGGGGACGGCCCCGATCGCCGACCGATCGCCGAGAACGACCTGTGGGCCGGACACCGTCTGTGTCGCTCTGCGTGTACGCCTTCTCCTGGAGATTTCTAGGCTGGAAGGCATCGACTAATAAGCAGACGGGTCTGGTCCTGGGCGTCGCGGGCAGCAGCGTGGGTCCATGGGTCGGTTCCACGTCACGTGTGCGTTGCCGTGCGCCACCGGTGTCGCCATCGCATGGCTGCCGCTCTGCTGCGCAGGATGACGTGTGCGGTTNTCGCCAAGGCGGTGACCACGGCGGGCGGGATGGGGGAGAACCGCTTGGACAGTACCCCGCGGGTCGCTTCCATCAGGCGCCGTGCCTGCGCGGTCGGGGCGCCGTGTCGGGCTTCGTGGTCCGACTGCCAAGAGGTCCAGGCCTCGTAGGACGGGGGCAGGTGGCGCAGGCGCATGCGTTCACCCAGGTGTGCATAGAGGGTATGAGCGGCCGCCTTCTCCTGGGGGGTTGTGGGGCGGTGGCCGTAGCGGTCGATCCAGCTGATGGGCTCGGTGAGGAAGACGCCCAGGACGTAG
>NZ_BMMS01000082.1 GCF_014646055.1 Wenjunlia tyrosinilytica | reverse complement strand
GCCAGTCGGTCAGCGTTTCCCTGCCCGTGGCCTGCTTGAGCTGCGCAAAGCTGTCGGGACTCATGTACCCGGGCCAGAACACGACCGTGGTGGCCAGGCAGCAGGCCGCGGCGATACCGGCCAGACCCCAGATCCAGCGTCGTTCATGCCAGATCCGCCGGATATGTCCCATGGACCCGGATGCTAACAGCGCGGGCCGACTCAGCCCCGCATTCGCCGCGGAGGGCTCCTGACGGTCAGGGCGCGACGAAGACATAGCGCCGATAGGCGAAGAAGCGGAACAGCGTGGCGACGCCCCAGCCGAAGATGCGCGCGACGTTGTCGCTGAGGACCGAGTCGAGCCCGGCCGCATGCCTCGACACGTAGACCGTGCCGGCCGTGATGACGAGACCGACGACATTCACGAAGGTGAACAGCGCCAGTTCCTGCGTCAGCTTCTCGCGGTGCTGGTGGCGGTAGGTCCAGTAGCGGTTCCCGGCCCAACTGAAGATCATCGCCGCGGCGGCCGCGGCCACGGACGCCCGGACGGGCGCGGACCGCATCGGTCCCCCACCCGCGCCGGGGAGGCCGAAGACCAGCAGGTTGTAGCCACCGTTGTCCACCACGAAGGCGAGGGCTCCGACGATCCCGAACTTGGTGACCTCGCGCCAGATGCCCCTGATGGCCTCGCCCGTGCGCAGCGCCAAGGACGCGAGGACCGACACGGAGCAGATCGTATCGACAGGGTGCGCCCCGGCATGTCGGACATCCCCGTGTCGCAGTATGTCCTATTATCGACAAGGTCTATGCGGCTGAGGAGAGGCTGTGAGCCCAACAATCGCCTGCGTCGTGCCGTGCCACAACGAGGAAGCGGCCATCGGCAAGGTCGTGCGCGATCTGAGGGCGGCGCTCCCCGAGGCCGACATCTATGTCTACGACAACGCCTCGACCGACCGCACCGTGCAGGTCGCCCGCGAGGCGGGTGCCATCATCCGGGAGGAGCCCCGCAAGGGGAAGGGCAATGTCATTCGGCGCGCGTTCGCCGATGTCGACGCCGACGCCCTGCTCATCATCGACGGTGACGACACCTACGACGCCTCACGGGCGGGCGACATGGTCGACCTGCTCTTCGAGGGCCCGTACGACCAGGTCGTCGGCGCCCGCCGCGAGGTCGTCGACGGTGCCTACCGGGCTGGGCACGCCGTCGGCAACAAGCTGCTCACGGGGGCGGTCCGGTCGCTTTTCGGCAATGACGTGACCGACATACTGAGCGGCTACCGCGTCTTCTCCCGGCGCTTCGTCAAGTCCTTCCCAGCGCTCGCCCGCCAGTTCGAGACCGAGACCGAGATGACGGTCCACGCGATCACCCTCCGGCTTCCCACGGCGGAGCTCGGAGTCGACTTCAAGGACCGGCCGACCGGAAGCGCGAGCAAACTGCGGACCTATCGGGACGGCTGGAGGATCCTGCGGGTCATCCTCAATCTGGCGCGTCGCGAGCGGCCGTCGCTCGTCCACACCGCGGTCGCGGGCCTGCTCGCCCTCGTCGCGGTGATCCTCGCCGCCCCGGTCGTCATCGACTTCATCCGCCTGGGCACCGTGCCGCGCTTCCCCACGGCGATCCTCGCGGCCGCGATCATGACCATCGCGGCACTGGTCCTGCTCGTGGGCTACATTCTCGAATCGGTCATGCACATGCGTCAGGAACAGTCCCGGCTCGTACATCTGGCCTACCCGGCCCCTCAGCGTTCGCCGCGCCCGGGCGACCCGGACGACGGCCAGGTACCGAAACCTCCGACCGGCAAGGGTCCGTCCCGACCCCCGTCCGGGTGGCAGCCATGGACACCGGCTCCGGAGGCGGACCTGCCGGGGGCGTCGCCCTGAACGGCCCGCCTCCCTTGCCAAGGCTCCGCCCATGACCGGTCAGGCCGCGCGCTCCATGCACACCAGTCGGTCGCGGGTGTCCCACGAGCCCACCACGGTGAATCCGAACCGCTCGTACAACGCGATGGCGTCGGTCCGCCAGTTCCACACCGACAACCGGACGGTGCCGGCGCCGGTCTTCCCCGCATGCTTCAGCGCCGCCGCGACCAGGGCCGCCGCGACGCCTTGCCCACGCATCGGCGGAGTCACCCACAGCCGCTTGATCTCCGTCCATCCCGCGGCCGGTGCCACGACGACACACCCCGCGGTCTCCTCCCCGCGCAGCGCCACCAGCACCGCATCGCGGGCGAACACCGCACGCGGGTCCACGATCTCCGCCCGATACCGGTCCGGCAGTGCGGCGACATCGGCGACAGCCGCACCCTTCTCCGCCTCCGTCTGCAAGTGATAGGCGGACAGCAGCCCGGCAAGCCCGTCCGGCCCGGACGGGCTCCGGACCGGCCAGCGTGCGACGACGGTCTCAGGTCGATCAGTCATGCCGGCCAGCATTCCAGATCGGCGGCGCGGCATTCCGGATCGGCGGCGCGGCGCGGTGGCCGAGGTGCACCGCGAGTGCTGCACCACCTGCTACACCACCTGTATCGGATGGCGGACCACGGCGTCGAACAAGTAGCCCTGGGAGTTGAACACCGACTTCTCCGGCTGGGAGTGCCCCGTGGAGTCGGTGGCCCGGGCCATCACCTGGACCTGACCGCGCCGATCGGGCCGCCAGTCGATGTGCCAGCGCACCCACCCGTTCCGGCGAGGGATGTCGCGCAGACGCGCTCGGCGCCAGAGTGTGCCGCCGTCCGTGCTCACCTCGACCTGGCGCACCCGGCCGCTCCCGCTCCAGGAGCGTCCGTGCAGGCGTACCCGGTCGCCTGCACGCACCGTGGCGTTCCAGGGCAGCTCGAAGGCACTCTTGACAGTCTGCGTGGTCAGTACAGGGCCTCCTGCGGGCGGGTAGGCGGGGCCGAGGAGGCGGTAGAAGTCGGTGTTCCACGGCGAGTACAGCGGTTCCGCCGAGACCTCGATCGAGCCGACCCACTTGATGGACGAGATGCCGATCCAGGACGGCACCAGGACCCGGACCGGGTATCCGTGGTCGGGCGGCAGCGGCTCCCCGTTCATCTCGAAGGCGAGGATCACATCGTCCAGGGCCTTGGCGATCGGCAGGGGGCGCCGCACCCGGCCCAGATTCAGCCGGCCGGAGACATACTCGTCGTCCAGACCGGTCGGCATCACGTCCACGGCGTCGCGGGTGACTCCGGCGCGCCTGAGCACCTCGGCGAGGCGTACCCCGCGCCAGCGGGCCATGCCTATCGCACCGAGGGTCCACGCGGTGCCGGTGGCCGGCTCCCCCTGCTGGGTGTCGTAGAAGCTCCGCCCGTTGCCCGCGCACTCGATGAACGCGCTGAAGGTGGTGGAAGGCATCCGGCGCAGCTCGTCGTAACCGAACTCCATGGGACCGCCGCGCAGACCGCTGCCGAAGACGCGCAGCCGCCAGCCGTATTCGTCGATCCGCGGGGTGGAGGTGTGGTTGCGGACGAAGAAGCGGTCGATGGGGGTGTGGTAGCCGGTACCGCGCAATGCCTCCCACTTGGTCTCGGCGTTGGTGCCGCGAACGCTGAACAGCTCCACCGGCAAAGGCTTGACGATGCCGAGGTCGGCGGCGGCGACCGCGTCGGCGATGGCCGCGGCGCCCACGGGAACGGCGACGAGTCCGGCGGCGCCCAGGAGCTTGAGCATGTTGCGGCGGGTGACGCCGTCGGCTCTCGCGCCGCCGCTCAGCCACTGCTCGAGCCGACGGCGGTCGTAGGCCGCTTCCGAGGTGGGATCAGGGGCCGAGGAAATGTCGGTCATGCCGGGATCGTACGAGGGCCCGTTCCGGCGAGGTAACCGTCATATCCCCAGGTCCGCGTATGAACTCGGTGGTTCAGGGATAGCATTTCGGGGCGGCGCGGGGGCCCGGTGTGTCACCGAGGTTCTCGTGTGCGGCCGCTACTCCTTCACCGCGCCGGAGGTGAGCCCCTGGACGATGTGGCGGCTGGCGAAGGCGAAGAGCACCATGGTCGGAAGGATCGTGAGCACGGCTGCCGCCGACATCGAGCCCCAGTCGATGTTGAAGCTGGAGATGAAGCCGTTCAGCGCGGTGGGGATGGTCTTGTGGTCGTCGCTGTTCATCAGCGTGACCGAGAGGAAGAGCTCGTTCCAGCAGTTCACGAAGTTGAAGATGAACGCCGCGATGATGCCCGGCTTCATGACCGGGAAGAGCACCTGGAACAGCGCGCGGAAGCGGGAGAGGCCGTCGATCATCGCGGCTTCCTCCAGCGCGTCCGGGATGTTCTCGAAGAATCCGCGGAGCATCACGGTGCAGAAGGGGATGCAGACGGCGATGTACACGAGGATGAGCCCGAGGCGGTTGTCGACCAGGTCGAGGTCGGTCATCAGCAGATACAGCGGTCCCAGCGCGATGAACGCGGGGATCATCTGCGTGACGAGCGTCGCCATCAGCAGCGCGGACTTGCTCCGGAACTCAAAACGGGCCAGGACATAGGCCGACAGCATGGAGATCGCTGTCGCCGCCGCTGCCGCCACCGCGGCGACAACGAGGCTGTTCGCGATGTAGACGCCGAACTGATGGTCCCTGAACAGCCCGGTGTAGTTCTCCAGGGACAGATGCTCCGGCCAGTAGGCGATCGGGAACGTGAAGATGTCGCCCGGGCGCTTCAGCGAGGTGATGGTGATCCAGTAGAGCGGGAAGACGGTGATGAGCAGCCAGGCGGCCAGGAAGGACACTCTGGCCACGCGTCCCGGAACGGACTCCTTGCTGATCACGATCGTGCTCCCTTCTCCTCGCGGGTGGCCTTCTCCCGTGTGGCCATGAGGTGGAAGACCGAGAACACCAGCAGGAGCGCGACGACGACGAGGCCGAGCGCGGACGCCTTCCCGTAGTCCCCTTGCTGGGTGATCGTGATCATCCATGTGGTGAGGATGTGTGTCTCGTTGTTCGGTCCGCCGCCGGTCATCCCGAAGATGAGGTCGGGGAAGTTGAAGATCCAGATGACCCGGAGCAGCACGGTCAGCGCCAGTGTCGTCCGGATGTACGGGATGGTGATCTGGAAGAGCGTGCGCGCCTTGCCGGCGCCGTCGAGCTGGGCGGCCTCGTACACGTCGTCGGGGATGGACTGCAGGGCGGCCAGGATCATGATGGCGAAGAAGGTGACCCCGTACCAGACATTGGCGACGATGATCGCGAGCATCGCCATCCTGGGCTCCGCCAGCCAGGCGATCGGGTGGTCGATCAGCCCCGCCTTCTGGAGCAGGTCGTTGACGACCCCGAACTCGCTGTTGAACATCCAGCGGAAGAGGATGCCGATGAGGAATCCGGAGATGGCCCACGGGAAGAAGATGAGCGCCTGGTACAGCCCCCGGAAGCGGAAGTTGCGGCGCAGCCACAGCGCGATGGCGAAGCCGATCACGAACTGGGGAACGAGTGAGGCGATCACCCAGAGCGCGGTGTTGCCGAGGATGGTGGGCCAGGCCGGGTCCTCGAGGACTGCCCGGAAGTTGTCCAGGCCCACCCAGGAGGTGTCGGTCAGGTCGGTGAGGTTCCAGTGGCGGAAGGCCATTTGGCTGCCGCGCACCATGGGGTAGTAGACGAACGCCGCGACGAAGAGAGCGGCCGGAGCCATGTAGCCGGCGATGACCAGGCCGCGGCGCGCGGTGAATTCGGGCTTGCGGGGACGCCGGCCCGCGCTTTTCCTCGCGGGCCGAGCGCCCCCCTCGGGGGAGGGGCGCTCCACCTGCTGATGAGTCGAAAGGGTCACGTCCGGCTGTCCCCTCAGCTGCCGCTCTTCCACTTCTCTGTCCAGTACTTGTCCCAGCCGGCGAGCAGCTCCTTCGGCGACATCTTGCCGAGCAGCACCCTCTGCACCTCGGCGTCGGACTTCTGCGACCACTCGCTCCACCAGGGCACATCACGGGGCTGGGGGACGGCGACGTAGACGTCCGGATGGGCGGTCATGGTCACGTAGCTCGCCCAGGGACCGGTCTTGTAGAAATCGTCCTCGCTCGCCTTCTTGAGGATCGGGACCAGGCTGTTCTCCTTGGTGAAGGTGGTCGACGCCTCGCCCTGCGAGAGGAACTTGATCAGCTCGAGTGCCTCCGGCTTGTGCTTGGCGGCCTTGGCGATTCCCCAGCCCGCCGTGGCCAGCGGCTGAACGGCCTTGCCGGTGGGGCCGGTCAGCAGGGGGGCCGTACTCCACTGGTCCTTCTTGATCGCCTTCGACTGCCCCACCGTGGCGATGACCTCGGGGTCCTGAAGCAGGAACGCCGTGGAGCCGTTCGAGAATCCCTCGACCATCTCCGGGTACCCCCAGGCGACGGACGACGGCGGCGACGCCTTCTTGAACAGCTTGAAGTAGGTGTCCAGCGCGTCCAGGGCCTGCGGTGCCGCGAAGATCGAGGTGCCGTCGATGAGCTTGTAGCCGTTTCCGGGGTCGATCGTGTCGGCGACGTACGCCTCGATGGCCGCGACCACGTTGTTGCCCGCGCCGGCTCCGCCTCGGAAGGCGTAGCCGTACTGGCGCTTGTCCTTGTTCTGGATCCTCGCCGCCTGCTCGAGAAGCTCGGCCCAGTTGGCGGGCGGCTTCTTGAAGCCGGCCTTCTCCACCAGGTCGGTTCGGTAGAACAGGCTCAGGCCGTAGAAGCCGTAGGGGACGAAGTACGTCTTGCGGTGGACGTCCTGGGAGGCGTGGACGGCGTTCTCGGTCAGGTTCTTCCAGCCGCTCCAGCCCTTGAGGTCCTTGCTCATGTCGTAGAGCCACTTGTTGGTCGACCAGGGGCCGACGGTGGTGTCGCGTACCTCGAGCGCGTCGACGCCGTTGCCGGACTGGAGCATCTGCTGGATCTTCTGGTCCGCCTGGTTGGTGGGCGGCGAGACCAGATTGACCTTGATCTTGGGGTGCTTCTGCTCGAACTCGGCGATGAGCTCCTTGAGGAGCTTCGTACGCGCGGGGTTCGTGAGGCTTTCGACCATCTGCAGGGTGACGGTTCCGTCACTCGGGCCGGTGGAGCAGCCCGCCATCAGCATCGCGGCGGCGATGCCGAGCGCCAGTGTTGCCTTGCCGGTTCTCAACTGTCCTCCTTCATGGCTGCGGTTGCGCAATGGGGCAGGATCCATACGCGGAGCCCCTCGGCGCTTCCGTCACTTCGAGGCGAGGTCCGCCTCACGGGCCCACTTGTCGAGCACGGGAACGCAGCGCTCGGCGAAGTACTCGAAATCGGCGGCGGTGTTGTAGACGTGCGTCGACAGGCGGAAGTAGCCGGTCCCGTCGAAGCAGGTGAAGGCGGCGGTGACGCCCAGTTCGTGCGCCACCCGGTCGCGCAGCGCATTGGCGTCGTCATGGCTTGTGGCCAGGCCGTTGGGAAGGCGCACCAGCCGCAGGGCGTTGACCGGCATCCCGACGTCGACGGCGCAGCTTTCGCCGCAGAGCTCGGAGAAGGCGTCACCGATGATCCGCTCGGCATAGTCGGCCAGCTCCCGCATGTAGGTGCGTGCTGTTGTCCAGCCCCAGGTGTGCTCGATGAAGTCGAGCGCGGTCGGCGCCGCCAGGTAGCTGGTGGCGTCCACCGTTCCCTGGGTGTCGAAGCGCTCCGGAAACGGATCGGCGGCGCCCCAGGAGTCGATCAGCGGGTGGAGCTCGTCCCGCAGCGGGCCGCGCGCGATCAGCGCCGACGTGCCACGTGGGGCGCATCCGAACTTGTGGAGGTTGCCGATCCAGAAATCGCATGTGAGGCGGGAGACGGGGTCGTCGATCAGGCCGGGAACGTGGGCGCCGTCCACGAGTAAGGGGATGCCTCGCTTCCGGGCCTGCGCACCGATCCGCTCCACCGGCATGCGGCGTGCGGTCATCGATGTGATGTGGTCCAGGACGATCAGCCCTGTCGCATCACTCAGTGCGCCGAACACGGCCTCGCACGCCTGGTCCTCATCGGCGTCTAGAGGGACTGCCACCGTGCGGACACTGGCGCCCCAGCGTCTCGCGAGGCGTTCGGCCCCCATCGTGACGGCGCCGTATCCGTGGTCGGTCACGACGATCTCACCGCCGCGCCTGGGCGGCAGGCTCGTGTAGACGGCACTCGCGCCACCGCTGGCGTTCGGCACCAGGGCCAGGTCTTCGGCGCGGACACGCAGGAACGCGGCGATCGCCGTCCGTGCCCGCGCGATGCGCTGCGGAAGGGTGGGGAACCACACCACTGGAGAGCGTTCCATCTCCTGGCGCAGCCGGTTCTGCTCCTCCTGGGCGAGGAGCGGAACCGCCCCGAAGGAGCCATGGTTGAGATGCCTGTGGGCGGAGTCCAGGGACCAGGCTTCGGCGGCCGCGCGGCCGTCCGCCAGGAGCAGAGGGCGGGGCCCTGTGGTGACATCGGTCCTGCTCACGTGCCCCGCACCCCCACCATTTCTGATGACTTGGGAAAGACGTATGACGACTTGCCCGCGCATCCTGGCACGGCGCTCCGATCGAGGGCAATACTCCGAGGGCCCCGTCTTCCTCTTCTCCCGTTGCCGACCCCCCTGCAAGGCAGGACGATGAGGCTCTGTGCTCCTGAAAATACGGCTATACAGAACTATTCCCCGCATAAAATGAGCACAGGACACCCAAGGGGCGCCGCTCCTGCCCCACTTCTCGGCGCTTCTCGGCACTTCTCAGTACTCCTCAGCACTCCTGGGCGGAGCCACACCATCACCGACAGTCCACCCGGCAAAAGAAGTCGTCTAATGACTTCCATCAGACATCAGATGACTGGGTAGAGTGGTGTGAAGCGGGCGGCGCAGCCCGGACGGGAGGAAGCGATGTCCGCAGTCGACAGGGCGTTTCACGGCCTACGGCACATGATCGCCACCGGGCGTCTCGGTCCCGAGGAGCGCATTCCGCCCGAGAACGAGTTGTGCGACGAACTCGGTGTCTCGCGGGGCCCTCTGCGCGAGGCGGTGCGCATGCTCGCCGCCCTGCGTGTCGTCGAGCCCCGCCACGGGTCGGGCACCTATGTCTCCCAGCTTCGGCCGGAAGACATCATCGGGAGCCTGTCGCTGACCGTGGATCTGCTGCCACTGGCCGGCCTGCTGGAGGTCTACGAGATCCGGCGCATTCTGGAGTCCCACATGGCGGCGCAGGCAGCGGCCCGCGTGACCGCCGAGTCACTGAGGACGGTCATGGAGCCCATGGAGGCCATGGAGGCGCAGCAGGATCCGTCCAAGACCTCCACCCTCGACCATCGCTTCCACTCGGCGATCGCCCGGATCGGCGGCAACCCCGCGCTGGAGTCCCTGCTCGAGGTCTTCCGTGCGCGATCTCGCGCGTACCAGCTGTTCACACTTCCTCAAAGCGCCGAGATCAAGCGCGCGAGCGACGAGGAGCACCGGGCCATCGCCACCGCCATCGCCAACAGGGACCCGGTCGCCGCAGCCACCGCGGCGGCGACCCACGTGGCGCACACGGAGAGGTGGCTGCACACCCTTCTGCCGCCTGCCGCGGCGGACGGCGGCCACGGATCCGATTCCTCATGACGGCGCCGCCGCGGCGAGACCAGTCCTGCCCCTGCTCTTCGGCGGCGACCGGTACAGGATCCTCAAGGAGATCGGCCACTGCCTGCCCGTCTCCGCGGAGGATCGGCTCACGGTGAATCCCCGCTCCTCCATCGACCTGGGCAAATATCCGGCGATGATCACGGAGTCCTGGATCGTGCCGGCGGCGTGGGCGATCGTCTCGGTGGTCGCCGCCGTCGT
>NZ_BMMS01000081.1 GCF_014646055.1 Wenjunlia tyrosinilytica | reverse complement strand
CAGCCAACTCCGCCAACCCACCGCACAACCCACCCAGATCCGAACCCAGAACCACCGCACGATGCTCAAACACCGAACGCCCCACCACCAACGAAGCACCCACATCCCACGGATCCAGACCCACCCGCCCCCGCACACACCCCAACAACCGACCCGCCTGCTCCCGCAACGCCCCACCACCACGACCCGACACCGGCCAAGCCACAATCGCGGACGGTTCAGCGGACCTGGTTCCGGCGAGGGCCTCAAGACCATCGGTGGCAGGCGCTTCCTCCAAGATGGTGTGCGCATTGGTGCCGCTGATGCCGAAGGAGGACACTCCCGCCCGCCGCGGACGGCCGTTCCTCGGCCACTCGCGGCGCTCGGTGAGCAACTGGACCTCACCCGACGACCAGTCCACGTGCGAGGACGGAGCATCCACGTGCAGGGTCCGCGGCAGCACTCCGTGCCGCATCGCGAGCACCATCTTGATCAAGCCTGCCGCACCGGCCGCCGCCTGGGTGTGACCGATGTTCGACTTCACCGACCCCAGCCACAGCGGCTGCCCCGGCTCCCGTCCCTGCCCATAGGTCGCCAGCAGCGCCTGCGCCTCGATGGGGTCGCCCAGCCTGGTGCCCGTGCCGTGCGCCTCCACCGCGTCCACATCCGACGCGGAAAGCCCCGCACCCGCCAGCGCCTGCCGGATCACCCGCTGCTGTGAGGGACCGTTCGGCGCCGTCAGGCCGTTCGAGGCGCCATCCTGGTTCACCGCGCTGCCGCGGATCACCGCCAGAACCGTGTGCCCGAGGCGCCGAGCGTCCGAGAGCCGCTCCAGCAGCACGAGCCCGGCACCCTCGCCCCACCCCGTGCCGTCGGCGCGATCCGCGAACGGCTTGCAGCGGCCATCGGCCGCCATGCCGCCCTGGCGGCTGAACTCCACGAAGGCACCCGGAGTGGACATCACGGCGACACCGCCGGCGAGCGCCAGCGAGCACTCCCGCGCACGCAGCGCCTGGCAGGCCAGATGCAGGGCCACCAGCGACGACGAACAGGCGGTGTCCACCGTCACCGCGGGGCCCTCGAGGCCCAGGGTGTAGGCGACCCGGCCGGAGACGACGCTACCGGTGTTGCCGGTGAGAATGTGGCCCTCGACGCCCTCGGGCACCTCACGCAGCCCCGAGCCGTACTCCTGGTTGCTGCAGCCGACGAAAACTCCGGTCCTGCTGCCGCGCAGGCTGTGCGGGGCGATGCCCGCCCGCTCGACGACCTCCCAGGACACTTCGAGCAGCAGCCGTTGCTGCGGGTCCATCGCCAACGCCTCACGCGGCGAGATTCCGAAGAAGTCCGCGTCGAAGCGGTCGGCGCCGTGGACGAAACCGCCCTGCGAGGTGCTGCTGCCTCCGCTCGTGGCCCCGGACGCCCCGCGCAGGGCGTCGAGATCCCAGCCGCGGTCCGTGGGGAACTCGGTCAGGGCGTCCGAGCCCTCGTCCAGCAGTTGCCAGAAGTCCTCGGGACTACTGACACCACCGGGGAAGCGGCAGCTCATCGCGACGATGGCCACCGGTTCGGCGGCGACCTCCAGCAGTTGCTGGTTCTCCTTGCGCAGCCGCTCGTTCTCCCGCAGCGAGGCGCGGAGAGCTTCGACAACCTTTTCCGCGGACGCGTCCATGCTCAGCTCCACACTTCACGACTTCGTCGAGGCATCGTCGGTACTACGGGACGGGGAACGCTCAGCTGTCTGCGGTGCCCAATGCCATCCGCACCAAGTCGTGGACATCCATGCTGCCGATGTCGTCGGCGTCCGTGGCGTCGGCGCCCATGACGTCGGTGTCCATGTCGTCGGGCGCCCCCGGCTCGCCGTCCGGTCGCGGCTCGTCGTCCGGGCCGGGGACCAGCTTGAGCATGGCGTCCAGCAGTCCGGAGTCCCGGAACCGGGTGACGGGGATCGATGTCAGCAGCTTTCGGATCGCCGCCTCGTCGGGCTCCTCCGGCGCGGCCGGGTCCGTGTCGGAGAACAGCGCCGTGCCCAGGTGGTCGACCAGGGCGGACGGGGTCGGGTAGTCGAACACCAGCGTGGCGGGCAGCAGGCAGCCCAGTGCGCCGTTGAGCCGGTTGCGCAGTTCGACGGCGGTCAGCGAGTCGAAGCCGAGTTCCTTGAACGACTGATCGGCATCGACCTGGGCCGCCGAGCCATGACCCAGCACAGCGGCGACCTGGTCGCAGACCGCATTCAGGAGCCTGCGCCCGCGGTCGCCGGGGCTCATCGAGGCAAGCTGCCGGGAGAGGTCCACCGCACTGCCCGTGGCGGCTGCCTCGGCTCCGGCCGACCGGCGTGCCCGGGTGCGCACCAGACCGCGCAGCAGTGGCGGCACCGGCCCATCGACGCCCAGTCGCCGGTCGTCGACGGACATCGGGACCAGTACCGCCTCGGGCCGCGCCAGGGCGGCGTCGAGGAGGGCCAGGCCCTCTTCCGGGGAGAGCGGGGGCAGGCCGGCGCGGGCCATCCTGCGGATGTCCAGCCCGGTCAGGCGGCTGGTCATTCCGGTCGCCTGGGACCAGGGTCCCCAGGCCAGGGAGACCGACGGCAGGCCCAGACCGCGCCGATGGTCCGCGAGGCCGTCCAGGAAGGCATTGGCGGCCGCGTAGTTGCCCTGACCGGGGGCGCCGAGCACACCGGCGGTCGAGGAGAAGGCCACAAACGCTGCCAGGTCCAGATCGCGGGTCAGCTCGTGGAGGTTCACCGCGGCGTCCACCTTGGGACGCAGGACCGCGGCGAGCCGGTCGGGGGTCAGCGACTCCACGACCGTGTCGTCCAGCGTGCCGGCGGTGTGGACGACCGCGGTCAAGGGGTGCCGCGCCGGAACGGAGGACAGCAGCCGTTCCACCGCCTCCCGGTCCGCGACGTCACACGCCTCGACGGTGGCCTCGGCCCCCAGCCCCGCCAGTTCCGCGACCAGGTCCTTCGCCCCCGGCGCCCGCGGGCCACGCCGACTGACCAACGTGAGGTGCCGGATGCCGTGTTCGGTCACCAGATGCCGGGCGACCAGCGCGCCCAGACCGCCGGTACCGCCCGTGATCAGTACCGTGCCGTCCGCATCGAGCGTGACGGGAACGGTCAGCACCACCTTGCCGACGTGCTTGGCCTGACTCAGATGACGGAATGCCTCCGGAGCACTGCGTACGTCCCACACGGTCACCGGCAGTGGCTTCAGCACGCCGGCTTCGAACAACCCCACCAGCGCCGCCAGCATCTCGCCGATCCGCTCGGGTCCCGCCTCGATGAGGTCGAACGCCTGATAGCGCACATCCGGATACCGCGCCGCTACCGCCTCGGGATCGCGGATGTCGGCCTTTCCCATTTCCAGGAACCGGCCCCCGCGCGGCAACAGCCGGAGCGATGCGTCGACAAACGCGCCCACCAACGAATCCAGTACCACATCCACACCACCACCTTGAGTCGCTGCCAGAAAGGCATCCTCGAAATCCAGATCCCGTGACGAGGCCACATGCGCGCTGTCCAGTCCCGACGCGTGCAGAGTCGGCCATTTGGCCCGGCTCGCGGTCCCGAAGACCTCCGCGCCCAAATGACGTGCCAGCTGCACGGCGGCCATACCCACACCACCGGCCGCCGCGTGGACCAGCACCGACTCCCCGGGGCGCACACCGGCGAGGTCGGTCAGGGCGTAGTACGCGGTCAGGAATACGACCGGCACCGACGCGGCCTGAGCGAACGACCAGCCCGCCGGGATCCGCACGACCGTGCGCGCGTCGGCAACCGCCACCGGACCATAGGCCCCTGGGAAGAGCCCCATCACCCGGTCGCCGACGGCCACTGCGACCACATCCGGACCGACCTCGGTGACGACGCCCGCACCCTCGAGGCCGAAGTCCCGGGCCTCGCCCGGATACATGCCGAGCGTGTTGAGCACATCGCGGAAGTTCACACCGGCCGCACGCACCGACACCCGTACCTGACCGGCGGCCAGGGCCCGCGTCGCCTCGGGGCAGGCCGTCAGCGCCAAGCCCTCCAAAGTGCCCTTCTCCACGATGTCCAAGCGCCACGCGGCCGGACTGTCGGCGGGAGTGGCCAGCACGCCGCCGGGCTCGATCCGAGCGACGCGGGGCACATGCACGGCCCCGTCGCGCAGGGCCAGTTGAGGCTCTTCGCCGACGAGGGCCTCGGACAGCGCGGCACAGGAGGCTTGGGTGCCATCGGTGTCCACGAGGACGAAGCGGCCGGGGTGCTCGGACTGCGCCGAACGCACCAGCCCCCAGGCGGAGGCCGCGCCCGGATCGTTCGTACCCGGATCGTGCGGCATGGCGGAAGAGGTGACGAAGACCAGCCGAGAGCAGTCGAACCGCCGTTCGGCGAGCCAGTCCTGTATCAGTGCCAGGACGTGCTGGGCCGTGTGGTGCGCCGCGGTGGCGGGGTCGCCGGCCGAACTCGGGACCGCCACCAGGACATTGGCCGGGATCTCGTCCATGTGCTGGGTGAGGGCGGCCAGGTCGGCGCCGACGGTGGTCTCCACCGGTGCGCCCGCGTTGGCCAGATGGGCGGCGAGCACCGAACCGTCCGTGTCCGCGAGCACGGCCGAGGTCGCTGCCGTGCCCGCTGCCGCCCTGCCGGACGATGCCGGAGCGGTCTGCCAGCCGAGGCGGAACAGATCACCGTCTCCTGCGCTCCGCTTCGAACGGAGTTGGCCGGCCGTGACCTCCCTGAGCGTGAGGGAGCCGACCGACGCCACCGGTCGTCCGGCGGTGTCCGTGACATCGAGCGCGATCGAGTCGGAGCCGCGCTGGTCAAGCCTCACCCGCAGTGCGGTGGCTCCGCAGGCATGCAGGGTGACTCCTCGCCAGGAGAACGGCAGGCGCCCCATTTCGGCGTCCGGAAGGGGCAGGAACGCGCTCGCGTGCAGGGCGGCGTCGAGCAGCGCGGGGTGCAGGCCGAACCGTGCGGCTTCGGCGCGCGCCTGCTCGGGCAGGGCCACTTCGGCGTACACCTGGTCGTCCTGCCGCCAGGCGGCACGCAGGCCCTGGAACCACGGGCCGTAGTCGAAGCCCCCGGCGCTCAGGCGCTCGTACACATCCCGCACGGGGAGCTCGACGGCTCCCAAGGGCGGCCAGGGTGCGAGCGAGGACGAGTCCGTGTCGTCGGGTTCCGGTCCGCCGTCGGCGACCAGGAGCCCTTCGGCGTGCAGAACCCAGGCCCGGCCCGGCTTCGCGCCGGCATCACGTGAATGCGCCGTGAGTGGGCGACGGCCCGTCGAGTCCGGTGCGCCGACCTGGAGTTGGAGGGTCACTGCTCCGCGTTCGGGCAGGATCAAAGGGCTGACCAGGGTGAGCTCCTCCACCCTTCCGCAGCCGACCCGGTCTCCGGCCAGCACCGCCAGGTCCAGGAAGCCCGTGCCGGGGAAGACGACCGTGCCGGACAGCGCGTGGTCCGCCAGCCACGGCTGGTCCTGGACGGAGAGCCTGCTGGTGAACAGGCTGCCGTCCGTGTCGGCGAGTTCGAGGGCGGCGCCCAGCAGTGGATGACCGGCGTCGTCCAGACCCGCGGACGCCAGATCCGCGGCGGTGCTTGCGGCGGGGGTCGGCCAGTGGCGCTGCCGTTGGAACGGGTAGGTGGGAAGGTCCACCACCGCGCCCCGCCGGGAGCCACGTCGGGTCAGGGCGGTCCACTCGACGTCGGCTCCATGGGTGTACGCACGTGCCAGCCCGGCGATCAGCGAATCGCACTCGCTTCGGCCGCCACGGAGCAGCGCGATGGCGGCGGCGTCGCCGGGGTCACCGGACAGGCAGTCCCCCGCCATGACGGTGAGGGTGCCGTCGGGTCCGATCTCCACGAACCGGGTGACGCCCTGCCGTTGGAGCTCGCGCACTGCCTCGTGGAACCGGACGGGCCGGCGCACGTGGCCGACCCAGTACTCCGGTGAGCACAGCTGCGCGGCGGAGGCGATCGAACCGGTGACCTCGGAGACCACCAGGGTGCGGGGCTCGTGGTAGGTGAGGCTTTCGGCCACCTCACGGAACTCGTCGAGCATGGGTTCCATCAGCGGGGAGTGGAAGGCGTGGCTGACCCGCAGGCGCTTGGTTCTGCGGCCGATCGCTTCGATCCGGGCGGCGATCTCGAGGGTGGCGTCCTGCTCACCGGACACGACAACGGAGCGCGGGCCGTTGACCGCCGCGATGCCCACCTCGTGCTCACGGCCGTCGATCAGCGGCTGCACCTCGTCCAGGGACGCCCGTACCGCGACCATGGCGCCACCGGCCGGCAGTGCCTGCATGAGCCGTCCCCGCGCGGCCACGAGTCGGCAGGCGTCCGCCAGCGACAGCACTCCCGCGGCGTGCGCGGCCGCGATGCCGCCGATGGAGTGCCCCAGCAGACAGTCGGGGCGCAGACCCGCCGAGCGGGAGAGCCGGTGGAGCGCCACTTCGGTGGCGAACAGGGCCGGCTGAGCCCAGTCGGTGCGGTGCAGCAGCTCGTCGTCGCCGAACACCACATCGCGCAGGGGCCGTTTCAGGGTGAAGTGCTCGCACACCTCGTCGAAGGCATCGGCGAACGCCGGGTACGCGGCATGGAGTTCCCTGCCCATACCGGCACGCTGGGCGCCCTGGCCGGTGAACAGGAAGGCGGTCCTTCCGCTGCGGGCGGTGGCCCGTACGTCGTCCGGGGCGGTCTGTCCGCAGGCAAGGGCACCGAGCCGGGAGAGCAGTTCGTCCCGGGAGTTCCCGAAGACGACGACCCGGTGTTCAAAGGCCGATCGGGCGGTCGCCAGCGAGTGGCCGATGTCGGCCGGGGACAGATCCTCGTGGTGGACGGCGTGGGTCAGCAGATTCCCGGCCTGTGCCCGCAGTGCTTCGCGGGTGCGAGCCGACAGCGGCCAGACGATGGGGACCGCGGGGCCGTCGGCGATGTCGGGGCCCGGCTGCGATTCCGGCTGCGGTCCCGGCTCGCCCCCGGTGCCCGGTGGCTGTTCAAGGACGACATGGGCGTTGGTCCCGCTGAAGCCGAAGGAGGACACCGCCGCTCGGCGTGGACGCTCCTCATCCGGCTGCGACCACGGAACGGGGTCGGTGAGCAGCCGGACGGCCGCTGCCGACCAGTCGATGTGCGAGGACGGCTCGGTGACATGCAGGGTGCGCGGAAGGAGGCCGTTCCGCAGGGCCATCACCATTTTGATGACACCGGCCACTCCGGCCGCGGCCTGCGTGTGGCCGAGGTTCGACTTCACCGAACCCAGCCAGAGGGGCCGCTTCGGGTCCCGCCCCTGACCATAGGTGGCCAGCAGCGCCTGCGCTTCGATCGGATCGCCGAGCCGGGTGCCGGTGCCGTGCCCCTCCACGGCGTCGATGTCGGCGGCGGACAGCCTCGCGTCGTGGAGTGCTTGGCGGATGACCCGCTGCTGTGAGGGGCCATTGGGCGCGGTGAGGCCGTTGCTGGCGCCGTCGGAGTTCACTGCGGTGCCGCGGACGAGAGCCAGCACGGGGTGGCCATTGCGGCGCGCGTCCGACAGACGTTCCACCAGCAGGACGCCCGCGCCCTCTCCCCAGCCGGTGCCGTCGGCGTCGTCGGAGAAGGCCTTGCAGCGCCCGTCGGGCGACAGCCCGCGCTGGCGGCTGAACTCAAGGAACGCCGCAGGGGTGGACATCACCGTGACGCCGCCCGCCAGAGCAAGGGAGCATTCACCGGACCGCAGTGCGCGGACGGCCTGGTGCAGGGCGACGAGCGAGGAGGAGCAGGCGGTGTCCACCGTCACCGCCGGGCCCTCCAGGCCCAGGGTGTAGGCGATCCGGCCGGAGATGACACTGGCCGCGTTGCCGGTGCCGAGGTAGCCGTCGACGTTCTCCGCGGCGGTCCGCAGGAGCGTGGTGTAGTCCTGCCCATTGGTGCCGGCGAAGACACCGGTGGGGGTGCCTCGCAGCGAGCGGGGGTCGAGACCGGCGCGTTCGACGGCCTCCCAGCACACCTCCAGCAACAGCCGCTGCTGCGGGTCCATCGCCAGCGCCTCGCGCGGCGACACTTCGAAGAAGGCGGCGTCGAAGCCGTCGACGCCGGTGAGGAAGCCACCGGTCCTGGTGTAGCTCGTGCCCTCGTGGTCGGGGTCGGGATGGTAGAGCGCCCCGGTGTCCCAGCCCCGGTCGCCGGGGAAGTCCACCAGCCCGTCGTGACCGGCGGCCAGCAGCTCCCACAGCTGCTCGGGGGTGTTCGCTCCACCGGGGAGCCGGCAGCCCATACCGATGATGGCGATGGGCTCACCGACCGCCACCGCGGTGGCCGCGTCGGACTCGGCGCGGTCCGCGGTGCCCAGCAGTTCGTCCGTCAGGTGCTCCGCGAGCGCCGACGGCGTCGGGTGGTCGAAGGCCAGTGTCGGCGCCAGGTGCAGCCCGGTCCTGCGTTCAAGGGCGTTGCGCAGTTCCAGGGCGGTCAGCGAGTCGAACCCGAGATCACGGAAGGCCCGGTGGGGATCGGCCGCGGGCGCCCCCGAACCATGCCCCAGCACGGTGGCGATCTCGGTGCGCAGAAGCCGGAGCACCGACGCGTGCCGCTCATTGCGCGGCAGGGCGGCGAGCGTACGCAGCACAGCGTCGTCGGCCCGCGCGGCGACCGCGGTCGGCTCGGCCGGTGCCGTGGTCCGGTCCCTCAGCAGGGGCGGGACGTGTGTGCCGGTCGAGCGGGCGGCTCTCAGGTCAAGACGCATGGGCAGGAGCACCGCCCGGTCCTGTGCCAGGCTCCGGTCCAGCAGCGCCAGGGCCTGCGCCGTGGGCAGCGAGCCGATCCCGCCGCGGGCCATCCGGCTTCGGTCGGACTCGTCCAGACCGGTGGTCATCTCGCTGTGCTCGGCCCACAGGCCCCAACCGAGGGCGAGCGTGTTGCGGCCCTCGGTCCTTCGGCTCTGCGCCAGGGCTTCGAGGAAGGCGTTGGCGGCCGCGTAGTTGCCCTGGCCGGGGCCACCGAAGCCGGAGGCCGCGGAGGAGAACAGCACGAACGCGGACAGGTCCAAGTGGCGGGTGAGGTCGTCCAGGTGAACGGCCGCGTCGACCTTGGGCCGCAGTACGGCGGCCAGGCGCTCCGGGGTGAGCGAGGAGACCACCCCGTCGTCCAGCACTCCGGCCGCGTGGACCACGGCCCCCAGCGGATGCTCGTCGGGGACGGAGGCAAGCAGGGCGGCCAGCGCGTCGCGGTCGGCGGCGTCGCACGCGGCAATGGTGACGTCCGCTCCCATCTCCGCCAGTTCTTTGCTCAGTTCGGCCGCGCCCGGAGCGTCGCAGCCCCGTCTGCTGGCGAGCACCAGGTGCCGCACGCCGTGGCCGGCGACCAGATGGCGGGCGACGGACGCGCCCAGAGTGCCGCTCGCTCCGGTGACGAGGACCGTGCGCTCGGGGTCGAAGGCGAGGCCGACGCTGTTCGCGGTGGCGGTATGCCGGACGAGCTGCGGAACGTGGGCCCGACCGGCGCGGATGGCTATTTGGGGCTCGCCCGAGCGGACCGCCTCGGCGACCCGGTCGAACCCATGGGCCCCCTCGCCGTCGCCGTGGGGCATGTCGAGCAGGATGAACCGGTCGGGGTTCTCGGACTGGGCGGAGCGCACCAGTCCCCAGACCGCGGCACCGGCGAGGTCATGGACGGTAGCGCCGCTTTCGGTCGCGACGGCTCCCCGGGTGAGGAGGACGAGACGCGAGGCGGTGAGGCGCTCATCGGCCAGCCATGTACGCAGCAGAGCCAGCGCCGCGGCCGTCGAGTCGTGGACCGCTGTGTGCGGACCGGCCGGGTCGGGGTCCCGGTCCGGCCGCAAGGGGACGAACACCAGGCCCGGCACGGCCGTTCCGGCGTCCAGGGCGGCCGTGAGCGAGGCCAGGTCGGCAAAGGAACCAGCGCCAAGAGCCGAGGCGAGAGCATCGGAGTCGGCACCGAGGACGGCGACGGTGCGGTCCTTTTCGGGGCGGGCACCGTCGCCCGCGCCGCCCGGCGCGGGCGATTCCATCCACTCGACGGCGAACAGGTCGTCACTCTCGACCGGGCCGGATCCGGCCACGGGATCGAGCCAGTAGCGCTGACGCTGGAAGGCATAGGTGGGCAGATCGACCCTGCGGCCAACGGGCAGAAGGGCGGACCAGTCCGGGGAGTGCCCGGTCACATGCAACTCGCTGACCGCGGTGATGAGGCTGTGGGTCTCGGGACGGTCCTTGCGCAACGCGGAGATCAGGACACCGTCCGTCTCCGGCAGGCAGAGCCTCGCCATCGCGGTCAAGGTGCCGTCGGGGCCGAGTTCGAGGAATCGGCTGACCTTGTTGTCGGCGAGGCTGCGGATGCCGTCGGCGAACCGCACGGCCTCACGGACATGCCGCACCCAGTACTCCGGGCAACCCAACTCCCCCGCCGC
>NZ_BMMS01000080.1 GCF_014646055.1 Wenjunlia tyrosinilytica | reverse complement strand
CGACCGCGAGGCCCTGCCCGCGCCCGAGTTCACGGCCGCCACCGGCGCCGGGCATGTCGAGCCCCGCACCGACACCGAGCGTGTGCTGGTCCGCATCTGGGCCGACGTCCTCGGGGTGGACCATCTCGGGATCGAGGACGACTTCTTCGCGCTCGGCGGCGACTCGATCCTCAGTGTCCGGGTGCTCTCCCGGATCCGGGACGCCTTGGGAACGAGGCTCGCCCCACGGGCCCTGTTCGACGCCCGCACGATCGCACGGCTCGCGCGGTCACTGCCCGCCGATGGCCGCGGCGACGACGAAGCGCGGATCACCCCCGTGCCCCGCGACCGGCCGCTGCCGCTGTCCTCCGCCCAGCAGCGGATGTGGTTCCTCGACGACCTGACCGACGGGGGGACCGAGTACAACACCGGTGTCGGCCTACGGCTGTCCGGGCCGCTGGACCTCGTTGCCCTGCGGTCCTCGCTGGACGCCCTGGTGGAGCGGCACGAGTCACTGCGGACCACGTTCGACACCGTCGACGGGCGGGGAGTGCAGATCGTCGCCGCCCAGGGCTCGATTCCGCTCAACCGGGTGGACCTGTCCTCCCTCGCCCCGTTCGAGCGGGAGGCCGCTGTGGAGGAGGCGCTCGCCGAGGAGCTCAGCCGCTCGTTCGACCTGCGCAACGGTCCCCTCACCAGGGCTGTTCTCGTACGTCTCGCCGACAACGAGCATGTGCTCCTGCTCAGCCAGCACCACATCGTCACCGACGGCTGGTCCGTCGGGATTCTGGTGGACGAGCTGGCCCAGCTGTACGCCTCCGTCGCCGACCCGCACGCGACCGAGCCCTCCGAGCTGCCCGAACTGTCCATCCAGTACCCCGACTTCGCGGTCCGGCAGCGGGAACGGTCGGCCGGCCCGGAGTACGACCGGCACCTGTCGTACTGGAAGGACAAGCTCGCCGGTATCGAGCCGCTCGAGCTGCCGACCGACCGGCCCCGCCCCCCTGTGCGGACGACCTCGGGCGCCGTGCACCGCCTCGATCTGCCCGCCGGGCTCGTGGCGGAGCTGGGGAGGGTCGGGCAGGCCCACGGCGCCACGCTGTTCATGGTCCTGACCGCGGCGACACAGGTACTGCTGTCCCGGTACGCCAACCAGCCGGACATCGCCGTCGGCACCGCGACCTCCGGCCGCGACCGGGCCGAACTCGAAGGGCTTGTGGGGTTCTTCGTCAACACCGTGGTCCTGCGCTCCACCGTGGACGGGCAGCGTACCTTCGGGGACTTCGTGGCCGAGGTCCGCGAGACCGTCCTGGAGGCGTTCGCCCACGACGAGATGCCCTTCGACCGCCTCGTCGAGGAGCTTGCCCCCGAACGCGACCCGAGCCGCACCCCGCTGGTGCAGGCCCTCGTCGTTCTCCAGAACGCCATGGTGCGGCCACGCGAGAGCGCGGGGCTGCGGATCACCGAGCACGACCTGCCGCGCCCGTCCGCCCGCTTCGACCTCGTGGTGGAGTTCCTGCCCCGCGCCGACGACTCGCTGAATCTGACGGTCGAGTACAGCACCGACCTCTTCGACGCCTCCACCGTCGAACGGCTCGCGGAGCACCTGCGCGTCCTGCTCACCGGGATCGCCGAGGATCCGGACCGGCCGCTCGCCGAACTGCCGCTGCTCACCGACGCCGAGCGGCATCGGCTGCTGGTGGACTGGAACGGCGTCGAGCGGGCCGTACCGGACCAGGTGCTGCCCGAGGTCTTCGAGGCGCAGGTGGCACGCACGCCCGACGCCATGGCCGTCGTGTGCGACGGCACCGAGCTGTCCTACGCACGGCTGAACGAGCGCGCCAACCGTCTGGCCCGTCTGCTGATCGCGGCAGGCGCGGGTCCGGAGCGCTTCGTCGCGCTGGCTCTGCCGCGTTCGGCGGAGCTCGTCGTGACGCTTCTCGCGGTGCTCAAGGCGGGAGCCGCGTATCTGCCGGTCGATCCCACGTACCCGGCCGAGCGGATCGCCTTCATGCTGGACGACGCGGCCCCCGCGCTGGTGGTCACCGCGAGCGAGGTGGCCGATCGGATTCCGGTGGCGCCGGGCGCCCCGCGCCTTGTCCTGGACGGCCCCGAACTGCCGGACATGCTCACCCCGCTCCCCGGCGGCAATGTGACCGATGCCGAGCGGGCCCGTCCGCTCTCGCCCCGGCATCCCGCCTACGTCATCTACACCTCGGGTTCGACCGGGCGGCCGAAGGGTGTGGTCGTCGCCCACGAGAGCGTGGTCGATCTGGTGGCCTGGGCGGCCCGGGACCTCGGCGCCTCGGGACTGGCCCGGGTGGTGGCGTCCACCTCGCTCAACTTCGACGTCTCGGTCTTCGAGATCTTCTGCCCCTTGATGCTCGGCGGCAGCATCGAGGTCGTGCGCGACCTGCTCGCGCTGGGCGAGCGCACCGAGGGCATCTGGAAGGCGAGCCTGGTCAGCGCGGTGCCATCGGCGTTCTCCCAGATCCTCGCGCAGGGCACGGTCCCGGTCACCGCGGACACCGTGGTGCTCGCGGGAGAGGGGCTGTCGGCCAGGACCGTGCGGGAGATCCGGTCGGCGATGCCGGGCAGCAGGATCGCCAATATCTACGGCCCGACCGAGGCCACCGTCTACGCCACCGCCTGGTACTGCGACGCCGACGCGCCGGACCGCGAGCAGGCGCCGCCGATCGGCAGGCCGCTGGCCAACACCCGTGTCTATGTCCTCGATTCGGCGCTGCGGCCGGTGCCCCCCGGTGTCCCGGGAGAGCTCTACCTCGGTGGGCGGGGCCTGGCCAGGGGCTACCTGGGCCGCCCGGGGCTGACCGCGCAGCGGTTCACCGCCGACCCGTTCGGCCGGCCGGGCGCGCGGATGTACCGCACGGGGGACATCGTGCGCTGGAACGCCGAGGGAGAGCTGGACTACCTCGGCCGGGTGGACCACCAGGTGAAGGTCCGGGGCTTCCGGATCGAACTCGGCGAGGTCGAGGCGGCGCTGGTCGCGCACGAGGGCGTCGCCGAGGCGGTGGCGGTCGTGACGGAGACGGCCGGGACGCAGGCTGCCTCCACGGGGGGCGGCGTGACCGAGGGCGGCGGTCACAAGCGACTGGTCGCCTATGTCGTTCCCGCTGTACGCGGGCAGGCCCTCGAACCGGGTACGCTGCGCGCCTTTGCCGGTCGGACACTGCCGGACTACATGGTGCCTTCGGCGATCGTGCCCCTGGACCGGCTGCCGTTGAACCCCAATGGAAAGCTGGACCGCGGCCGTCTGCCCGCCCCCGA
The DNA here is from genome assembly GCF_014646055.1 of Wenjunlia tyrosinilytica. GTDB lineage: Bacteria > Actinomycetota > Actinomycetes > Streptomycetales > Streptomycetaceae > Wenjunlia > Wenjunlia tyrosinilytica. The sequence goes on along the minus strand of NZ_BMMS01000080.1, from coordinate 7,574 downwards.
CTGGGGAGCCGCTGCCTCGAGCGGCGGCCGTGTGGCGCCGAGAACGCAGACCGAGCGGACCCTGGCGCGGATCTGGGCCGAGGTGCTGGGTCTGGAACAGGTGGGTGTCGAGGACAACTTCTTCTCGCTCGGCGGAGACTCGATCCTGAGCATCCAACTGGTCTCGCGGGCCCGCGACGCCGGGCTCGCCGTGACGTCCAGGGATGTCTTCCTCCACCAGACGATCGCCTCCCTCGCCCCCGTGGCCGACCGGGCCCAGGCGGATACGGCACCGGTCGCACGCACGGCGGTCACCGGACAGGTTCCGCTGACGCCCATTCAGCACTGGCTCTTCGAGACCAACCCCGAGCGGCCAGAGCACTTCAACCAGTCCATGGCCGTCGATCTGGCCGAGGACGTGGACGAGGCCGCCCTGCGTCGTGCCCTGGCCGCGGTAGTGGCCCACCACGAAGCGCTGCGGACCCGCTTCGAGCGGTCCGGGGGCGGAACCCAGTGGCGTCGGCACGCTCCGAACGAGTCCGACACCGCGCCCGCCGATGTGCTCCGGCGTATCGACCTGTCCGCCCTGGAGAGTCCGCAGGCACGGGCGGACGCGATGGCCCACGCCACCGCGAGGACGCACCGCGGCTTCGACCTCGACAGCGGCTCTCTGCTGAAGGCGGTGCTCTTCGACCGCGGTGCCGACCAGCGGCCCGTCCTGTTCCTCGCCGTCCACCACCTCGTGGTCGACGCGGTCTCCTGGCGCATCCTGCTCGAAGACCTGGACACCGCATACCGGCAGCTCAAGCAGGGCGAGAGTGCTCAACTCGGCCCCACCTCAACCTCATTTGCCGAGTGGTCGGTGCGCCTGACCGAGCATGCCTCGGCCGGCGGGTTCGACGACGAACTCGACCACTGGAGCACCCTCAGCGATACCTGTGACCCGGCCCTGCCGGTCGACCTCGCCGGCCCCAACACCGTCGCCTCCACCCGCACGGTCCGCGTCCGGCTCGACGAGGACGAGACCAGGGCACTGCTGCAACAGGTGCCCGGCATCTACCGGACCCGGATCAACGACGTCCTGCTCAGCGCGCTGGGACGGGTGCTGAGCGGATGGACCGGACGCGACCGAGTACCGGTGGACCTCGAGGGCCACGGCCGCGAGGAGATCTTCGAGGGCGTGGACCTGTCCAGGACCGTGGGCTGGTTCACCACGATGTTCCCCGTCGCGCCCGCGGTGCCCGCGGGGGACTGGGGGAACGCGCTGAAGTCGGTCAAGGAGCAGCTGAGGGCCGTACCGCGACGCGGCCTCGGCCATGGGGCGCTGCGCCACCTAGCGCCCGACAACGCCGTGACCGGCAGCTGGACGCCCGGCATCAGCTTCAACTACCTGGGCCACCTCCAGCTGCCGGTGACCCCGGAAGGGCTGTACCGGGCGATGCACGGCGAACTGGAGCTGGACGCCGACCCCGAGGCCACCCGTCCGCATGTGCTCGACGTCGTGGGCAGGGTCGAGCACAAGTGCCTGGAGTTCACCTGGTTCTACTCGGGGAATGTGCACCAGGAGGCCACGGTCGGTGAGCTGGCGGACGGGCTTGTGACGGCGCTGCGGCAGATCATCCGGCACTGCGCCGAGCCCGGCGCGGGTGGTCGCACCCCCTCGGACTTCCCGCTGGCCCGACTCGACCAGGCCACCGTGGACCGGCTGGCCGGGGACGGGCGGTCGGTCGAGGACATCCACCCCCTCACGCCGACGCAGGCCGGGATGGTCTTCCACCGGCTCTCCCAGGACGACCAGGGCGTCTACTTCCAGCAGCTCTCCTTCGTCCTCGACGGCGTGGCCGACCCCGGATTGCTCGCGCGGGCGTGGCAGCGCGTCGTCGACCGGACCCCGGTGCTGCGCTCGCGAGTGGTCTGGGACACCGTGGACGAGCCGCTTCAGGTGGTCGAGCGGGATGTCACCGTGCCCGTCGCGCACCACGACTGGACCACCCTGTCCGACGACGAACGACGTGCGGCCCTGGACCGGTTGCTCGACCGGGACCGGGCGCGGGGCCTGGACCTCGCCGTCGCCCCGCTGATGAGGGTGGCGCTCGCCCGGCTGTCGGACACCGAGGTGCGGGTGGTGTGGACGTTCCACCATGTGCTGCTCGACGGGTGGAGTCTGTTCCAGGTCCTGTCCGACGTCTTCGCCTGCCATGCCGGGCTGCGGCGCCATGGCCCGCAGGCCGACGCCGGCCGACTCGCGCTGCCCGCCCGGCGCCCGTTCCGCGACTATGTGGCCTGGCTGGGTGAGCGCGACCGCGGCGAGGCCGAGGAGTTCTGGCGGCGGCGGCTCGGCGACCTGTCCGAGCCCACCGCGCTGCCGTACGACCGCCAGCCCGTCGAGGCCCACCGCGCCGAGTCCTCACACAGCCTCAAGGTGGCGCTGCCGCCCGAACAGTCCCAGCGGCTGCGTGAGTTCGCCCGCAGCGGTGGACTGACCGTCAACACCGTCGTCCAGGGGGCATGGGCCCTGCTGCTGTCGCGGTACAGCGGGCAGCGCGAAGTCGTCTTCGGCACCACGGTCTCCGGCCGCCCGCCGGAGCTGCCCGGGGTGGAGTCGATCTGCGGCCTGTTCATCAACACCCTGCCGACCCGCGTCGCCGTCGCCGGTACGCGGAGCCTGCTGAGCTGGCTGCGCGAACTCCAGCTGGCGCAGACGGAGGCACGGCGCTTCGACCATGTCTCCCTCGCCCAACTGCGGGCCTGGACCGACCTCCCCGACCGGGTCAATGTCTTCGACAGCATCGTCGTCTTCGAGAACTACCCGATCAATGACGAGGCCGCTGCCGCGCATGACCTGCGGCTGCGCGATCTACAGGGCATCGAGACGACCAACTACCCGCTCGGCGTGGTGGCCTACCCGGGCGACGAGCTCGGACTGGCCCTTGGCTATGACCCGCGTCTGTTCGACAGCGCGACGATCGAGCGGATGGCCGCGCACCTGGTGGAACTGCTCGCCGGGATCGCCGCCGACCCCGACCGCTGCCTGGGCGACCTGCCGATGCTCACCGACACCGAACGGCGCCAGGTACTGGTGGAGTGGAACGACACCCGGCACGAGGTGCCCGCCGCGACCGTTCCCCGCCTGTTCGCCGAGCAGGCCGGGCGCACTCCGGACGCCGTTGCCCTGGTCATGGACGACGGCGACGTCACCTTTACCGAACTGGAGTCGAGGGCCAACCGCCTGGCACAGCGGCTGATCCGCCTCGGTGTCCGGCCGGAACACCCGGTCGCGGTGCTGATGGACCGCGGCGCCGACCTCGTGGTCGCGGAGCTCGCGACGCTCAAGGCGGGCGGTGCCTATGTGCCGTTGGACGTACGGGCCCCGCGGTCGCGGCTGCGCTTGCTGCTCTCCGGGACCGGCGCCGAGGTCCTGCTGACCGACCGGGTGTGGGAGACGACGGCCGCGCGGGCGCACTGCGGCCATCTCGTCCTCGTGGACGGCGACCCGTCGCTGCTCGACGAGCCCGACGAGCGGCCCGACGTGAAGCTCCACCCGGACAATCTCGCCTATGTGATGTACACCTCCGGCTCGACCGGCCGCCCCAAGGGCGTCGCCGTGCGGCACCGGGACGTGGTGGCGCTCGCGTTCGACCGGTGCTTCGGAGGCGGCGGGCACGACCGGGTGCTGGTGCACTCGCCGCAGGCGTTCGACGCCTCCACCTATGAGCTGTGGGTGCCGCTCCTGCGCGGCGGCCGGGCCGTGCTGGCCCCGCCCGGAGACCTCGACGTCGACACACTGCGTCGGTCGGTCACCGAGCACGGCGTGACGGGTCTGTTCCTCACCTCGGGCCTTTTCCGGATGGTGGCCCAGGAGTCACCTGAGTGCCTGGCCGGCGCTCGCGAGGTGTGGACCGGCGGAGAGGTCGTCCCGGCGGCGGCGATGCGCCGGGTGCTGGACGCCTGCCCCGGCCTGACCGTGGTCGACGTCTACGGCCCCACCGAGACCACGACGTACGCCACCCGGCGGGCCATGGACAGCGTGGACGCCGTCCCGGACGTGGTGCCGATCGGACGGCCCCTGGACAATGTGCGGACCCATGTTCTCGACAGCGGGCTCCGGCCGGTGCCTCCAGGTGTCCCGGGTGAGCTCTGCATCGCGGGCGAGGGTGTGGCACGCGGATACCTCGGACGGCCGGCGCTGACGGCGGAACGCTTCGTGGCCGACCCCTTCGGCCCCGCCGGCAGCCGGATGTACCGCACCGGCGATGTGGTGCGGTGGCGCGCCGACGGCGAGCTGGAGTTCATCGGACGCGCCGACGACCAGGTGAAGATCCGCGGCTTCCGCATCGAACTCGGCGAGATCGAGGCCGCGTTGCAGCGGCACGACGACGTGGCCGAGGCGCTGGCCGTCGTGCCGCGCGACAGCGCGGGACGCAAGCGCCTGGCGGCCTACCTGGTGCCGGCGCCCGGCTCCACCGCGCCGAGTCCCGAGACCCTCCGGGAGTTCCTGGGCGCCACCCTGCCGGACTACATGGTCCCGTCCGCCTACGTCACGCTGGACGAACTGCCGCTCAACGCCAATGGCAAGGTCGACCGCCGACGCCTGCCCGCCCCCGACTGGGGATCGGCCGCGAGCGTCGGCCATGTCGCCCCCCGCACCGATGCCGAGCGGACCCTCGCCGAGATCTGGGCCGGCCTGCTCGACGTGGATCTCGTGGGCGTCGAGGACAACTTCTTCTCCCTCGGCGGCGACTCGATCCTGAGCATCCAGGTCGTCTCCCGCGCCCGTCAGGCCGGCCTCAACCTCATGCCGCGCGACCTCTTCCAGCACCCGACCATCGCCTCGCTGGTCACCGCCATGACCGAAGCGGCGCCGACGGCGACGGCCGACCGGGGGCCGGTCACCGGTGAGGCACCGCTGACCCCGATCCAGCACTGGTTCTTCGACACCCAGACGGTGCGGCCGGAGCACTTCAACCAGTCCGTCATGGTGGAGCTGACCACGGGCGTGGAACTCGAGGCGCTGCGTCGCGCCCTCGACGCGCTGATGACTCAGCACGACGCGCTGCGGACGCGGTTCGAGCGTGGACACGGACAGTGGCGGCAGCACTGCGAGCCGGTCCGGCCGATGGATGCCTTCCAACGGCACGATCTGTCCCGACTCCTCGCGGACGCGCAACGCGAGACCATGACGGCGGTCACCGGGGAGATCCACGCCGGATTCGACCTCGGTACGGGCCCGCTGCTGAAGGCTGCGCTGTTCGACCTCGGAGCGGGGCGGCATCCGGTGCTGTTCCTGGCCGTGCACCACCTGGTCGTCGACGGCGTCTCCTGGCGCATCCTGCTGGAGGACCTGGACCGCGCCTACCGTCAGGCTTTGGAGGCCGGGCCGTCCGGAACCGTCGACCTCGGCCCCCGGACCACCTCGGTGCTGGACTGGGCCCAGCGGCTCAGCGCACACACCGCGGACGGTGGCTTCGACGACGAGCTGGACCACTGGACCCAGGTGGCCCGAGTGACCGCGAGGCGCACCTCCCGGCTGCCCGTGGACGGCCAGGGCGACAACACCATCGGCTCGATGCGCTCGCTCACCGTCCGGCTGGACCCGGAGACCACCAGGGCGCTCCTCCAGGAGGTGCCGGACGTCTACCGGACCCAGGTCAATGACGTCCTGCTGAGTGCCCTCGGCCGTGTGCTCTCCCAGTGGACGGGCAGCACTCGGGTGCCGATCGAACTCGAGGGTCACGGCCGCGAGGAACTGCTGGACGGCGTCGACCTGTCCAGGACGGTGGGCTGGTTCACCACCATGTTCCCCGTCGCGCTCGAGGTGCCCGGGGGGGAGTGGGGCGATGCGCTCAAGTCGGTGAAGGAGCAGCTGCGTTCGGTGCCTCGGCGCGGTCTCGGGTATGGAGCCCTGCGGTATCCGGCCGCCAAGGGCGGGAGCGAAGGGAGCGAAGGGCACCACGGGGGTAGCGGGCACCACGGGGGTGGCGGGCGCAACGGGCATGGGCTCGCCGATGCCGTGTCGCCGCAGATCAGCTTCAACTACCTGGGTCAGTTCGACTGGCCGAGCACCGGGGACGGGCTGATCCACGCCGTGCGGGGCGGACTGGACGGCGAGGCGGGGGCGGAGTCCGCCAGGGCGCATCTGCTGGATGTCGTGGGCCGGGTCGAGCAGCGGTGCCTGGAGTTCACCTGGTACTACAGCGCCGACGTTCACGCCGAGACGACCGTGCAGCGTCTGGCCGGCCAAATGCGCACGGCGCTCCGGGAGATCGTCGAGCACTGCGCCCGTCCGGGAGCCGGCGGACGCACTCCCTCGGACTTCCCGCTGGCCCGCCTCGACCAGGCCGGAGTGGACCGACTCGTCGGGGACGGACGGGAGGTCGAGGACATGTACCCGCTGACGCCGATGCAGGCCGGAATGCTCTTCCACAGCCTGGTCGACGCCACCTCGGACGCCTACGTCAACCAAGTGCAGCTGCGCCTCTCCGGAGTGTCCGACGCCAGGGCGCTCGGCGAGGCCTGGCAGCGGGTCGTGGACCGCACCCCGATCCTGCGCAGCCGGATCGTCTGGGAAGGGGTGGCCGAGCCCTTGCAGGTGGTGCAGCGCGAGGTCACCGTGCCGGTGGCACACCACGACTGGACCGGGCTGGCGGACGCTCAACGAGATCTGGAACTGCGGGCGTTGCTCGACGACGACCGGGCGAGGGGGCTTGACCTGGGTGTCGCCCCGCTCATGCGGCTGACGATGGCCGCACTGCCGGACAACGAGATTGTGCTGATCTGGACCTTCCACCATGTCCTGCTCGACGGGTGGAGCGCGGCCCAGGTGTTCGGTGAGGTCTGCGAGCAGTACGCGGCCATCGACCGGGGCACGCACGCCGCTCCCGTGGCACGGCGTCCCTTCCGCGACTACCTCAAGTGGCTGGGCGAGCAGGACGCTTCGCAGGCCGAGCACTACTGGCGTGGCGTGCTGTCCGGCTTTGACGCACCGACGCCGCTGCCCTACGACCGCTCGCCCGTCGAAGCCCACCGCGCCGAGTCCTCCGGCACCTTCCGGCTGACGCTCTCGGCCGAGCAGTCGCAGGCACTGCGGGAGACCGCACAGNTGTCGCGGTACAGCGGTGAGTCGGACGTGGTGTTCGGCACGACGGTGTCCGGGCGTCCGGCGGAGCTGGCGGGTGTGGAGTCGATGGTCGGCATGTTCATCAACACCGTGCCGACGCGCGTGTCCTTGGACCCCGACAAGGCTGTGGTGACATGGCTGCGGGAGCTTCAGGAGGAGCAGTCGCAGTCACGGGCGTTCGACTTCGTCTCCCTTGCCGAGTTGCAGGGCTGGAGTGAAGTCCCCGGCGCCGTCCGCCTGTTCGACAGCATCGTCGTCTTCGAGAACTACCCGTTCGACGACGAGGCCATCACCGCGCATGGCATCGGTGTGGGCGAGACCCGCGACCTGGAGCCGACCAACTACCCACTCACCGTTGTGGTGTCACCGGGCGAACAGCTCTCCATCGCTCTCGACTACGACCCGGCGTTGTTCGATGTGGGGACGGTGGAGGGGTTGGCGGGGCGTTTGGGGTTGGTGTTGTCGGGTGTTGTTGGTG
>NZ_BMMS01000079.1 GCF_014646055.1 Wenjunlia tyrosinilytica | reverse complement strand
ACCTCCTCCCCACGCCGCCACACCGCCCGCAGCCCCTGGAACACCGGACCGTACGAGAAACCCAACTCCGCAAACCGGTCGTACACATCATCAACCGGCACCGCGACCGCACCGGCAGGCGGCCATGCGGCGAAGTCGAAGGAGGAGTCGTCCGGCGCGGTGCTCTCGGCCGACAGCAAGCCGCTCGCGTGGAGCGTCCACGGCTGATCGCCCAGGGCGTCCTCGGAACGGGAGTACACCTCCACCGTCCGGCCGCCCACCTCGTCCGGGGCACCCACCACCAGCTGGACCCGCACTCCGCCGTGCTCGGGCAGCACCAGCGGGGCGGCGATCGTCAGCTCCTCCACCCGACCGCAGCCCACCTGGTCCCCGGCCCGCACCGCCAGCTCCACAAAGCCCGTCCCCGGAAAGAGCACCGCCCCGGCAACCATGTGATCCCTCAGCCACGGATGCGACTGCAACGACAGCCTGCCGGTGAACAGCAACCCCTCTGCCCCGGCCAGCTCCACCGCCGCACCGAGCAGGGGATGTTCGGCGGAGCCGAGGCCCGCCGAGCCAAGATCGCCCGCCCACAGGCCGGATTCCTTCGGCCAGAAGCGGCGCCGCTGGAAGGCGTAGGTCGGCAGCTCGGTCGGGGCCGCGCCCGAACCGGCGAACGCCGTGTCCCAGCGGACCGGCGCACCGCTGACGTACAGCAGGCCAAGGGCGGACAGCAGACTGGTCATCTCGGGCCGGTCCTTGCGCAGGACCGGGGCGAAGAGGTGCCCCTCGCCCTCGACGCACCCCTGGGCCATCGCCGTCAGGGTGCCGTCCGGGCCGAGCTCGATGAATCGGCTGACCTTGCGCTCTTCCAGCCGGCGGGCGCCGTCGGCGAATCGCACCGCCTGGCGGACATGCCGGACCCAGTAGTCGGCGGAGGCGAGTTCCTCGGGAGCCGCCACGCCACCGGTGAGGTTGGAGACGATCGCCATGCGCGGCGCCTGGTAGGTGACGCTCTCCGCCACCCGGCGGAACTCCTCGAGCATGGGTTCCATCAGCGGCGAGTGGAACGCATGGCTCACCCGCAACCGGGAGGCCTTGCGCCCCAGCCCGCGGAAGTGCTCAGCCAGTTCCTCCACCGCGTGCTCGCCACCGGAGACCACGGTCGAGTCGGGGCCATTGACCGCCGCGACCCCGATCTCGTGCTCTCGGCCTTCGAGCAGCGGCAGCACCTCGTCCTCGGCGGCCTGGAGGGCCGCCATCGCCCCACCCGCGGGCAGCGCCTGCATCAACCGGCCGCGCGCCACGACCAGAAGGCAGGCGTCCTCCAGCGACCAGACGCCCGCCACATGGGCCGCCGCCAGCTCGCCCACCGAGTGGCCCAGCAGGACATCGGGCCTGATCCCCCAGGACTCCATCAGCCGGAACAGCGCCACTTCGAGCGCGAAGAGCGCGGGCTGGGCGTACTCCGTGCGGTTCAGCAGCTCCGGGTCGTCCCCGAACACCACCTCCCGCAGCGGGCGCCCCAACTCCCCGTCCACGCCTGCGCAGACCGCGTCGAAAGCGTCCGCGAAGACCTGGGAGGAGGCATACAGTTCCCGGCCCATCCCCGGCCGCTGCGAGCCCTGCCCCGCGAACAGGAAGGCCGTCCGACCGCCGGCCCTGATGGATCCGGTGATGGTGTTCGGCGACGGCTCGCCCCCGGCGACCGCGGCCAGCCCTGCCATCAGCTCGGCGCGGCCTTCCCCGATCACCACGGCACGGTGCTCGAAGGACGAGCGTGTCGTGGCCAGGGAGAGACCGATGTCGACGAGCTCTGCTTGCGGTTCGGCATCAAGGAAGGACATCAGCCGGGATGCCTGGCCCCGCAGAGCGGCCTGGCTACGAGCGGAGACCACCCATGGCTGAGTGCCCACGGGTCGCGTGGCGACCGGTTCCTCGGCAACGCCCGCGGCGGTGTCGGCGGCGTCGGCCTCGGCAGCCTCCGCGCCTTCGGGTTCAGGGGCCTCCTCCACGACCAGGTGCGCATTGGTGCCGCTGATACCGAACGAGGAGACGGCCGCCCGGCGGGGGCGATCGTCGTTGCGCGGCCACTCCCGCGGAGCGGTCAGCAGACGTATGTCACCGGCGGCCCAGTCCACGTGCGGCGACGGCTCGTCGGCGTGCAGGGTGCGCGGCAGCAGCTCATGGCGCATCGCCAGCACCATCTTGATCACACCGGCCACGCCCGCCGCCGCCTGGGTGTGCCCGATATTGGACTTCACCGAGCCCAGCCACAGCGGGCGGCCCTCGGGGCGCTCCTCACCGTAGGTCGCCAGCAGGGCTTCCGCCTCGATCGGGTCACCCAGGGGCGTACCGGTGCCGTGCGCCTCCACGACATCCACGTCGTTCGCCGTGAGATCCGCGGCCTCCAGCGCCTCGCGGATCACGCGTTCCTGGGCGGGGCCGTTGGGCGCCGTCAGGCCGTTCGACGCACCGTCCTGGTTGACCGCGCTTCCCCGAATCACCGCGAGGACCGGGTGGCCGTGGCGCCGGGCGTCGGACAGCCGCTCCACGAGGAGCATGCCGACGCCCTCGGCGGGACCGAAGCCGCTCGCGTCGGCGGAGAAGGCACGGCAGCGGCCGTCGGCGGACAGGGCGTGCTGCCTGCCGAAGTCGACGAACATCTCCGGGCCGGACATGACGGTCACACCGCCGGCGAGCGCGAGGTCGCACTCGCCGGAACGCAGTGACCGCACCGCCAGGTGCAGCGCGACCAGTGACGACGAGCAGGCCGTGTCGACGGAGACCGCCGGTCCTTCCAGACCGAAGCAGTAGGCGATCCGGCCCGATGCGACGCTGGTGGTGCCACCGGTCAGCAGGTGGCCGCCCAGTTCCGCCTGGGACTCGGGCGAGCGGGGCGTGTAGTCCTGCGCGATGGCACCCACGAAGACGCCGGCCCTGGATCCGCGCAGCGACGCCGGGGCGATGCCGGCGCGCTCAATGGCTTCCCAGGAGACCTCCAACAGCAGTCGCTGCTGTGGGTCCATGGCCAGTGCCTCGCGCGGTGAGATCTCGAAGAACTCCGCGTCGAACGACGGCGCTTCGTGGAGGAAGCCGCCCTCACGGACGTAGCTCTTGCCCGGCTGGTCGGGGTCCGGGTCGTAGAGCCCTTCCAGGTCCCACCCCCGGTCCGTCGGGAACGGGGAGACGGCGTCCGTGCCGGAAGCGAGAAGCTCCCACAGGGCCTCGGGGCTCTCGGCTCCGCCGGGGAAGCGGCAGCCCATCGCCACGATCGCGACGGGCTCCTGGTCACGTGCCTCGAGGTCCTGCAGACGCTTGCGTGTCTGACGAAGGTCGGCCGTGACCAGCTTGAGGTAGTCCCGCAGCTTCTCTTCGTTGCTCGCCATTGAATGCCACTTCCCTGAGAGGAACCCCTGCGGGATCCAGACAGATCGAGTCCAAGGGGTCAGGAAATGCCCAGCTCTTTGTTGATCAGGTCGAACATCTCGTCGTCCGTGGCGGCATCCAGCTCACCGCCGCCCTTCCCGTCGTCGTCGCCGCTCCACTTCGCCAGCAGTTCGCGAAGCCGGGCAGTGACCTTGCCGTGCAGGTCCGCGTCCGCCCTCGCCGTGCTGCCGGTGCCTTCGGTGCCGTCCGAGTGCCCGGCACCACCCGTTGGGAGCGCGGCGGCCGTGGGGGCCAGGGACGTCATGGAGGCCGCGGCCAGTGCGGCCTCCAGCTTGTCGATCTCCGCGAACAGGGCCGCGGAGGGCTGGACCTCCTCCGGCGCGCTCTTGTCGAGCAGATGGCGGGCAAGGACCGCGGGTGTGGGGTAGCTGAAGACGAGCGTCGCCCGCAGCGTCAGACCGGTCGCCGCGCTGAGGCGGTTGCGCAGCTCCACGGAGGTGAGCGAGTCGAAGCCCAGCGCCTTGAAGGGCCGCTCCGACTCGACGGTGTCCGGGTCGGGGTGGCCCAGGACCGCCGCCGTGTGGTCGCGTACCAGGTCGAGGGCTGCCTGCTCCCACTCGGCGGCGGGCAGGACACGCAACCGGTCGGTGAACGACACCGGCGCCGTCCCCGCGTCGACCGCCGCTGCCCGGCGGACCGGGCTGTGCACCAGGCCCTTCAGCAGTGCCGGTGGCTCACTCTCCCATTCGCGCTGGGCGGCCAGGTCCAGACGGGTGGGCAGCAGGAGCGCCTGGTCGGCGGTCACGGCGGTGTCGTACAGCGCCAGCCCCTCCTCCACGGGCAGCGGTGCCAGTCCGATCCGGCTGATGCGCTGGATGTCCGCCTCCCCCAGACCGCCGGCCATGCCGGTGGCCTGGTCCCACAGGCCCCAGGCCAGGGACAGCGCGGGGAGTCCCTTCGCCCGGCGGTGGTGAGCGAGTGCGTCCAGGAAGGCGTTGGCGGCGGCGTAGTTGCCCTGGCCCTGGGTGCCGAAGCTGGCGGCGGCGGAGGAGAAGAGCACGAACGCGGAGAGACCGAGATCCTCGGTCAGCTCGTGCAGGTTCCATGCCGCATCGGCCTTGGGCCGCAGCACCGCGTCGATCCGTTCCGGCGTCAGGGACTCCACGACGCCGTCGTCCAGGATTCCCGCCGCGTGGATGACCGCCGTGAGCGGGTGCGCCTTGGGCACCTGGGCAAGGAGGTCCTGGAGGGCCTTGCGGTCGGCGATGTCGCAGGCGGCCACGGTGACGGTCGCACCCAGCGCCGTCAGCTCGGACGCCAACTCGGATGCCCCCGGGGCATCGGGGCCGCTCCGGCTGGTGATCAGCAGGTGGCGAACACCGTGCCGGGTGACCAGGTGGCGGGACAGGAGCCCGCCCAGCGTGCCGGTTCCGCCGGTGACCAGCACGGTGCCGTCGGCCCGAGGAGCGGTGGGGATCGTGAGCACGACCTTGCCGACATGCTTGGCCTGGCTGAGGTACCGGAAGGCTTCCGGGGCGCGGCGCACATCCCAGGTGGTCACGGGCAGGGGGCGCAGCACCTGCCTCTCGAAGAGCGAGAGGACCTCGGCGAGCATCACGGCGGTGTGGTCGGGGTCGACGTCCCGAAGGTCGAAGGCCTGGTACCGGACCCCGGGGTGGTCCGTGGCGACGGTGCCGGGGTCGCGCAGATCGGTCTTGCCCATCTCGATGAAGCGGCCGCCGCGCGGCAGGAGCCGGAACGAGGCGTCGATGAACTCCTTGGCGAGGGAGTTCAGGACGACGTCCACCCCGCGGCCTCCGGTCGTGCGCCGGAACTTCTCCTCGAAGTCCAGGGTGCGGGAGGACGCGATGTGGTCGTCGTCCAGGCCCATCGAGCGCAGGGTCTCCCACTTGCCGGGGCCGGCGGTGGCGAAGACCTCGGCGCCGAGGTGTCTGGCCAGTTGGACTGCCGCCATACCGACACCACCGGTGGCGGCGTGGATGAGGACCGACTCGCCGGGCCGCAGGTCCGCCAGGTCGACGAGTCCGCGGTAGCCGCTCAGGAAGACGATCGGCGCTGCCGCTGCGTCGGTGAACGTCCAGTCCTCGGGTACCTTCGCCAGCAGACGGTGGTCGGTGGTGGCCAGGGGTCCGTATCCCCCGGAGAACATGCCCAGGACCCGGTCGCCGGGTGCCGGCCGGGTCACCTCCGGTCCGACCTCGACAACCACACCGGCGCCCTCACGGCCCGGCACCTCTCGGTCGAGCATGCCCAGGCAGACCAGGACATCGCGGAAGTTCACACCGGTCGCCCGCATCGCCACCCGCACCTCGCCGGGGGCGAGCGGTCGGGTGGCGTCGGGGCATTCGACCAGGGCGAGATTGTCGAGGGTTCCGGGGGCGGTGACGTCCAGCCGCCAGGCGGTCGCTCCCCGAGGCGGCAGCAGCGACCTGTCCGAGCCGGCGCGGGCCAGTCGCGGCGCATACGCGATGCCGCCGCGCAGCGCGAGTTGCGGTTCTCCCGAGTCGAGCGCGGATACCAGCGGTTCCCCGACAGCGGCAGGTCCATCCTTCCGCGGCCCGAGGTCCAGCAGGACGAACCGTCCGGGGTTCTCGGACTGCGCCGAGCGGACCAGCCCCCACACCGGTGCACTCGCGAGATCGATCGGGGCCTCGTCGCCGTCGACGGCGACCGCGCTGCGGGTGACCAGGACGAGCCGCGAAGCCGTGAAGGAGTCTTCCGCGAGCCAGTGCTGAAGGAGGGACAGGCACCGGTGGACGGTGGAGCGTGCGCCATCGAGGGCGTCGAGTGTGTCATCGAGGCCGTCCGGCCCACATCCCAGGAGCACGGCGTCGGGCATCGGGGCACCCCGGGTGACGGCATCGCGCAGGGTGGTCAGGTCCGGGTAGGAACCGCCCGTGGGGTCGGGCAGCCCGGCGATGGTGCCCACCACGGCCCAGCTGGGGGCGGCGGCCTCGGACTGCGCCTTGTCGGCGAGAGCCGTCCAGTCCAGGCGGAACAGCGAATCGTGCCGAGGGGTACGGGAGGCCGCGAGCGCGCCCTCGTGCAGCTCCCGCATCATCAGGGAGTCGATGGTGGCCACCGGCTGCCCGGTCGCATCGGCAAGCGTCAACGAGATGGTGTCCTCGTCCACGGGGGACAGCCGCACCCGCGCCGCCGACGCCCCGACCGCCGCCAGCGAGACACCGCTCCAGGAGAACGGCAGCCGGACCGGTGCGGACCCGGTGCCCGGCACCGTGGTCAGCCAGGCGTGCAGCGTCGCGTCGAGCAGCGCGGGATGCAGGCCGAACAGTCCCGCTTCGTCGCGCCGGTCCTCCCCCAGACTTACCTCCGCGAAGACGTCGTCGCCCAGCCGCCATACCGCGTCCAGGCCCTGGAACACGGGTCCGTAGGCGTACCCGATCCCCGCCAGCCGTTCGTAGAAGCCGTCCAGTCCGACCCGCTCCGCGCCCGAGGGAGGCCAAACCTCCATCCCCGACCCCTGCGAGGGCCCGCCCGCGGGGGCCACGGACCCCGAGGCATGGCGGACCCACTCGCCGTCGACGGCCCCGTCGCTCCCGCACGAGTACACGCCCACCGTTCGCCGACCCGACTCGTCCGGACCGCCGACAGCGACCTGCACTGCCACTCCGCCACGCTCCGGCACCACGAGCGGGGCCTCGAGCGTCAGCTCCTCCACCCGGTCGCAGCGCACTCGGGAACCGGCCTGAAGCACCAGCTCGAGCAGCCCCGTTCCCGGGAAGAGCACCGTGCCCGCGATCGTGTGGTCCCGCAGCCAGGGGTGCGTCCGCAACGACAGCCGACCGGTGAACAGGGCCCCTTCGCCCTCGGCCAGCCGGACCTCCGCACCGAGCAGGGGGTGGCCCGCGGTGGCCAGTCCGAGGCCTGTCGCATCACCGGACGCGGCGGCGGGCGCCGGCCAGTAGTGCCGCCGCTGGAAGGCGTATGTCGGCAGCTCGACCCGGCGGGCTCCGGTGGCGGCCTGCACGGCCCGCCAGTCCACGGGGGTCCCCCGGGTGAACAGGGCCGCGGCGGCGGACAGGAGCGCACTCGTCTCGGACCGGTCCCTGCGCAGTGCCGGGACCAGGAGATCTTCGAGGCCGTCCAGGCAGCCCTGAGCCATCGCGGTCAGGGCCCCGTCCGGACCGAGCTCCACATAGCGGGTGACCGCCTGGTCCCGCAGACGGCGGACGCCGTCGGCGAACCGCACCGCCTGACGGACGTGCCGGACCCAGTAGTCGGGGGAGGTGAGTTCCGCGGGCGTTGCGGATTCGCCGGTGAGCGTGGAGACGACAGCCAGGCGAGGCATCTCATAGGTCAGCCCCTCCGCGACCTCGCGGAAGTCGTCGAGCATCGGCTCCGTCAACGGCGAGTGGAACGCATGGCTGACACGCAGCCGCGTGGCCTTGCGACCGGCTGAGCGGAAGTGCTCGGCGATCTCGGCGGTGGCTTCCTCGGTGCCCGCGACGACGGTTGACAGCGGGCCATTGACCGCCGCGATGCCGATCTCGTGTTCACGACCCTGGAGCAGCGGCAGCGTCTCGTCCTCGGACGCCTCGACGGAGACCATGGCCCCGCCCGCAGGAAGCGCCTGCATCAGACGGCCACGCGCGGCCACCAGGCGGCAGGCGTCCTCCAGCGACCACACACCCGCCACATGGGCGGCGGCGAACTCGCCCACCGAGTGGCCGAGCAGGACATCGGGCCTGATGCCCCAGGACTCCATGAGCCGGAACAGCGCCACCTCGAGGGCGAAGAGGGCGGGCTGGGCGTACTCCGTGCGGTTCAGCAGATCGGCGTCCTCGCCGAAGACCACCTCCCGCAGCGGGCGGCTCAGTTCCTCGTCCACGTGGGCGCACACCGCGTCGAAGGCGTCCGCGAACACGGGGAAGACCTTGTGCAGCTCCTGGCCCATGCCCGGCCGCTGAGCACCTTGACCGGCGAACAGGAAGGCTGTGCGGCCGGGATCCCTGGTCGTTCCCTCGACCACTTGGGCGGCGGACCTGCCCTGGCTCAGAGCGAGCAGGCCGTGCAGGAGTTCCTGCCGGTCCGAGGCCAGGACGACGGCGCGGTGTTCCAGTACGGACCGGGTCACCGCCGACGACAGGCTCACATCGTTCAGGGACAGGTCAGGAGCGGCGTCGAGGAACGATGCCAGGCGCTCCGCCTGGCCGCGCAGCCCAGCGGCATCGGAGGCGGAGACAAGCACCGGCGCCACCGGCAGCTTGTGGATGCCGTCGTCGGCGGGCTCGTTCCCGTCGATGGCTTCCATGGGAGGCTGCTCGATGATCACATGGGCGTTGGTGCCGCTGATGCCGAACGAGGAGACACCCGCCCGGCGCGGTCGGCCGGCCTCGGGCCATGGGGTGTTCTCGGTCAGCAGCCGCAGGTCACCGGCCGTCCAGTCCACATGCGAGGACGGCTCATCCGCGTGGAGCGTGCGCGGAAGCACTCCGTGCCGCATCGCCATGACCATCTTGATGACACCGCCCACACCGGCGGCCGCCTGGGCATGCCCGATGTTGGACTTCAGCGAACCGAGCCAGAGGGGACGGTCCTCGGGACGGTCCTGCCCATAGGTCGCCAGCAGCGCCTGCGCCTCGATGGGATCACCCAGCGCCGTCCCGGTGCCATGGGCCTCGACCGCGTCCACATCGGAGGCCGACAGCCCGGCTCCCGACAGCGCCTGCCGGATCACGCGCTCCTGCGACGGACCGTTGGGCGCCGTCAGGCCGTTCGACGCACCGTCCTGGTTCACCGCGCTTCCGGCCACGACCGCCAGGACCGTGTGCCCCTTGCGGCGCGCATCCGAAAGACGCTCGACCAAGAGCACGCCCACGCCCTCGGACCACGCCGTGCCATCGGCGCCCGCGCCGAACGCCTTGCACCGGCCGTCCGCGGCCAGCCCCCGCTGACGGCTGAACTCCACAAAGGTGTCGGGAGTCGACATCACCGTGACACCACCGGCCAGCGCCAGATCGCACTCACCGGAGCGCAGAGCCTGAACCGCCAGATGCAGGGTCACCAGGGACGAGGAACACGCCGTGTCCACCGTCAGCGCCGGACCCTCGAGGCCAAAGGTATAAGCGATACGCCCCGACGCCACACTGCCGGTGGTGCCCGTCAGCAGGAAGCCATCGGACTCATGCACGCCCGCACGCAGATGTGATCCGTAGTCCTGGCCCATCACTCCGGCGAACACACCGGTCCGGGAGCCTCGGACCGAAGCCGGGTCGATACCGGCCCGCTCGAAGGCCTCCCAGGACGCCTCCAGCAGCAGCCGCTGCTGCGGATCCATCGCCAGCGCCTCACGCGGCGAGATCCCGAACAGCCCCGCGTCGAACGACGCGGCCCCGTAGAGGAACCCGCCCTCGCGGACGTAGGTCCTGCCGAGCGTTCCGGGCTCCGGATCGAACAGCCTCTCCAGATCCCAGCCGCGATCCGTGGGGAATCCTCCGATCCCCTCCGCCCCGGCGACCACCAGCTGCCACAGGTCCTCGGGGGAGTCGACCTCTCCGGGGAAGCGGCAGGCCATCCCGACAATCACCACCGGGTCGTCGTCGACACCGACGAATGCGGGCGGCTGCGCCTGAGCACCGATGACTTCGGCTTCTCCCAAGGTCTCGGCCAGCACATGCCGGGCCAGAGCCATGGGGGTGGGGTAGTCGAAGACCAATGTCGCCGGGAGCCGCAGGCCCGTTGCCGCGTTGAGGCGGTTGCGCAGCTCGACCGATGTCAGCGAGTCGAAGCCCAGGTCCTTGAAGGTCTGCTCGGCCTCGACGTGCTCGGCGGACCCATAGCCCAGCACCGAGGAGGCCTGCGCGCGGACGAACTCCAGCAGGAAGCGGTCACGGTCGGCGGAGGGCAGGGAGAGGATTCGCTGCCGCAGACTGGGCTGGTCGCCGCCGCCCGCGTCCAGCTCCACCGTGCGACGGGTCTGGGTACGGACGAGGTTTCGCAGGAGGGCGGGAACGCGCTCGGCGCCTCGGCGCAAGGCGGCGACGTCGAGGTTCACCGGCACCACGGAGGTTTGCTCAAGGCCCACCGCGGAGCCGAGAGCGGTGTCCAGCAGGCTGAGTCCGTTCTCCACCGACAGCGGCAGCATGCCGCCGCGGGCCATCCGCCGCAGGTCGGCGTCGCTCAGCTCGCCGGTCATTCCCGCGCCGGGCGCCCAAGGTCCCCATGCCAGGGACGTGGCCGGCAGACCCAGGGCACGGCGGTGGTGCGCGAAGCCGTCGAGGAAGGCATTGGCGGCCGCGTAGTTGGCCTGTCCGGCGGAACCGAAGACCCCGGCGACGGAGGAGAACACCACAAAGGCCGACAGGTCCAGGGACCGCGTCAGCTCATGGAGATTGGCGACCGCGTCCACCTTCGGCCGCAGTACGGCGTCCAGGCGCTCTACCGTGAGCGAGGAGACCACTCCGTCGTCCAGCAGGCCCGCGGTGTGCACGACCGCCGTCAGCGGGTGCTCAGCCGGTACGGCATCGATCAGGCCCTGGACCGCCTGGCGGTCGGCCACATCGCATGCCGCCACGGTGACCTCCGCACCCAGCCCGGTCAGCTCGGCCAGCAGGTCGTCAACGCCCGGTGCCCGCATTCCACGCCGACTCGCCAGGAGCAGATGCCGCACCCCGTGCCCGGCCACCAGATGCCG
>NZ_BMMS01000078.1 GCF_014646055.1 Wenjunlia tyrosinilytica | reverse complement strand
ACCACCGCCAACACCGCATGACCCCGACGACGCGCATCCGACAAACGCTCCACCAACAGCAACCCCGCACCCTCGGAAAACCCGGCACCATCCGCCGCCTCCGAAAACGCCTTGCACCGACCATCCGCCGCCAACCCCCGCTGACGACTGAACTCCACGAACAGCCCCGGCGTCGACATCACCGTCACACCACCGGCAAGCGCCACATCACACTCACCCGAACGCAACGCCTGCACCGCCAGATGCAACGCCACCAACGCCGACGAACACGCCGTATCCACCGTCACCGCAGGCCCCTCAAGACCAAAGGTGTACGAAACACGACCGGACATCACGCTTGCGGAGTTGCCGGTGCCCAGATGGCCCGCGACCTCGTCTGCGGCGATCAGCGGGCGGGAGGAGTAGTCCTGGTAGTTGGTGCCCGCGAACACTCCGGTACGGCTGCCCCGCAGCGAGACAGGGTCGATCCCGGCCCGCTCGAACGCCTCCCACGACAGCTCCAACAGCAACCGCTGCTGCGGATCCATCGCCACCGCCTCACGCGGCGAGATCCCGAAGAAGCCCGGATCGAAGTCGGCCACACCGTCCAGGAAGCCGCCCTCACGGGCGTAGCAGGTGCCCGGGTGGTCGGGGTCGGGGTCGTAGAGGGCGTCCAGGTCCCACCCGCGGTCCGCGGGCCACGCGGAGATCGCGTCGACACCTCCGGAGAGCAGGTGCCAGAACTCCTCCGGGGAGGCGACACCGCCGGGGAAGCGGCAGCTCATGGCCACGATCGCGATCGGGTCGTCGTCCGTCGACCGCGGGGCGGTCGGCTCGGCCGTTGCCGCCCGGCCGGGGCCGAGCCCGGCTCTGAGGTGCTCCGCGAGCAGGGCCGGGGTCGGGTAGTCGAAGATCAAGGTGGCGGGCAGGCGCCTCCCCAGGGCGCCGCTGAGCGCGTTGCGCAGCTCGACGGCGGTCAGGGAGTCGAAGCCCAACTCGCGGAACGCCCGTGTGGGTTCGACGTCCTCGGGACCGGCGTGGTTGAGCACGACCGCGACATGCGCGCGGACGAGTTCCAGCACGGCCGCGCGCTGTTCGCTCTCCCCGAGTGCGGTCAGTCGCTCGACCGGCGCGGGTCCTTCGGCGGCCCGCGGTCCATGGTCGTTCCGGTGCTTGGCCAGGGCCCTTTGCGCCTCGGGAAGGTCATCGATGAGCGGGCGAGGGCCTGCCGAGGTGAAGGCGTGGGTGAACAGGTCCCAGTCGATGTCGGTGACGGCGAGCGTGGTGTCGTCGTGGTCGAGGGCTCGTTGCAGAGCGGACAGCGCGAGCTCCGGGGCCATGACTCGGACGCCGTGACGCAGCAGGCGGTCACCCACGCTGCCTTCGGCCATGCCGCCCTCGGCCCAGGGCCCCCAGGCGATGGAGGTGGCCGTGAGCCCGCGGGCCCGGCGCTGCTGGGCGAGGGCGTCCAACAGGGCATTGCCGGGTGCGTAGTTGGCGTGGCCGGGCGCTCCGATCGTGCCCGCGGTGGAGGAGAAGAGGACAAACGCGGCCAGGTCCAGGTCCGCGGTCAGCGCGTCGAGGTTGCGCGCTCCGCCGACCTTGACCCGCAGGACTTTGGCGATCTGCTCGGGCGTCAGTGTGGTGACGACACCGTCGTCGAGGACGGCGGCTGTGTGCACGACGGCGGTCAGCGGACGATCGGCGGGGACCGTGCGCAGTAGGGCGGCCAGTGCCTCCCGGTCCGCGATGTCGCAGGCGGCCAGTTCGACCCGTGCGCCGAGCGCGGTGAGTTCGGCCTCCAGTTCCTGGGCACCGGGTGCCTCCTTGCCTCGGCGGCTGATCAGCAGCAGGCCGGGGGCTCCTTTTCGGGCCAGCCAGAGCGCCACCTGGCGGCCCAGCGCCCCGGTGCCGCCGGTGACCAGGACGGTGCCGGTCGGTGTCCAGGTGCGGGCGTCACCCAGTTCGCCGGTCGCGGCCCGCGCGAGCCGTCGGGCGAGCACTCCGGACGGCCTGATCGCCAACTGGTCCTCATGGCCGATGCCTGCCAGGACGGCGGTCATCCGTTCGGCGGCGGTGGCGTCGAGGGTCTCGGGAAGGTCGAGCAGCCCTCCCCAGCGTTCTGGCTGTTCGAGGGCGACGACCCGGCCGAAGCCCCAGACCAGCGCCTGCTGCGGGGCGTCGACGCCGAGGCGGGCATCGGTCGCGACCGCTCCTCGGGTGCAGAACCACAGCGGCGCGCACGTCCCCAGGTCGTCCAGCGCCTGGACAAGGGCGACGGTTCCGGCGAAACCTCGGGGCAGGCCCGGCAGTCGCTCGTGCTCCTCCTCGTCGATCCCGAGCAGGCAGAGCACACCCCGCGGCGCGCCGCTCTCGGGAGGGGCGGCCTCCTGCGCTGCGCGCAGGACATCCGCGATGCGCTCCCGCCCGGCCTGCGGATCGACGGGCACCGGAATCGGCTGGGCGCCCGCTCGGATGAGGGCGTTGAGCACTCCGGCGACCAGCTCATGCCCGCGGTGGTCCTCATGGGTGTGGCTGTCCGGCACGGCGACGAGCCATGTGCCGCGCAGCGTCGCAGCCGGTCCGGTGGGCAGCGGCTTCCAGATCGTCCGGTACCGCCAGGAGTCCACGGTGGACCCTTCACGGCTGCGTCGGCGGTAGTCCGACAGGGCCGGCAGGACGCGGGAGAGTGTCTGCTCGTCCAGGTCCAAGGCGGCGGTGAGCGTCCCGAGGTCGCCGTTTTCCACCGACTCCCAGAACCGTGCGTCGGTCGTCGTGCCGGGGACTTCGGCGGGCGGCGGTGCAAGTTCCGGCCAGTAGGGGCGCCGTTGGAACGGGTACGTCGGCAGGTCCGCGCGGGTGCCGCCGCCGAGCACCGACGGCCAGTCGACCGGTCCCGCGCCGCGTACGGACAGTTCGGCCAGCGAGGTGAGGAAGCGTTCCCGGCCGCCCTCGCCGCGGCGGAGCGAGCCGACGACGACCGTGTCTGCCAGTCCCAGCTCATCAAGGGTGTCGCGGATCGGCGCGGTCAGCACGGGGTGTGGGCTGACCTCGACGAACGCGCGGTACTCCTGGTCGGCCAGGGCGCGCACCGAGGGTTCGAAGCGCACGGTCCGGCGCAGATTCTCGAACCAGTACTCGGCGTCGAGCAGTTCGGTGTCCAGCCAGTCGCCCGTGACCGTGGAGAAGAACGGCACCTTCGCGGGGAGCGGGCGGATGGGCCCCAGTTCGGTGAGCAGTTGCTCGCGGATCTCGTCCACCTGGGCGGAGTGGGAGGCGTAGTCGACGGGGATCTGCCGGGCCTGGACTCCTTGGGCGGTCAGGTCGGCGACCATGTCGCGGACGGCCGCCGCCTCGCCCGAGACCACCACCGACTGGGGCCCGTTGACGGCGGCCACCGACAGCAGACCGTCCCACGCGGTGAGGTGCTTGTGGACCTCGGGCAGTGGCAGCAGGACGGAGGCCATGCCGCCTCGGCCGGCCAGCGCGGTCAAGGCGCGGCTGCGAAGCGCCACCACGCGGGCCGCGTCCTCGAGGGAGAGTCCGCCTGCCGCGCAGGCCGCGGCGATCTCGCCCTGGCTGTGGCCGATGACGGCGTCGGGCCGCACCCCGCGGGCCTGCCACAGCCGTGCGAGCGAGACCATCACCGCGAACAGCACGGGCTGGACGACGTCGAGGCGGTCCAGGGAGGGTGCCTTGTCGGCGGCGCGCAGCACATCGTGCGCGGACCAGTCGACGAACTCCTCGAGCGCCTCGGCGCACTCGGCGAACCGGTCGCGGAACTCCGTGTCGGTGTCGATCAGTTCGGTGGCCATGCCGGCCCACTGGGCGCCCTGCCCGGGGAAGACGAACGCGCACCGGCCGCTGACATCCGCCACTGCCTGGAGCACTCGGGCCGCCGGGGCACCGTTCGCCAGGGCGTCCAGCCCTCGCAGCAGGCCGTCCTTGTCCTGGGCGATCACCGCCGCACGGTGCTCGAACTGCGACCTGGTGGTCGCCAGCGACCAGGCGACATCGCTCGGTTGAGCGCGGGGGTCGTCCCGCAGCCGGGCACGCAGAGCGCCCGCCTGGGCCCGCAGAGCCGCCGCCGTCCGGCCCGAGACCAAGAACGGCAGAGGAGCCTGGGGAGCCAGGAGGCGGGATTCGGGCGCCGGGGTCCGCTCCTCGGTGGGCTGCTCGAGGATGACATGCGCGTTCGTGCCGCTGACGCCGAACGAGGAGACTCCGGCGCGGCGGGGGCGGTCACTGCCGGGCCAGTCGCGTGCCTCGGTGAGGAGTTCGACCCGGCCGGCCGACCAGTCGATGTGCGACGAGGGCTCGTTCACATGCAGGGTGCGGGGCAGCAGGCCCTCGCGCATGGCGAGCACCATCTTGATGACGCCCGCGACACCCGCCGCGGCCTGGGTGTGGCCGATGTTGGACTTCACCGATCCGAGCCACAGCGGCTCGTCCCGGTCCTGGCCATAGGTGGCCAGCAGGGCCTGCGCCTCGATCGGGTCACCGAGCGTGGTGCCGGTGCCGTGGGCCTCCACCGCGTCGACGTCGGAGGTGGACAGCTGGGCGTCGGTGAGCGCCTGCCAGATCACCCGCTGCTGGGAGGGGCCATTGGGGGCGGTCAGGCCGTTGGAGGCACCGTCCTGGTTGACCGCGCTTCCCCGCACGATCGCCAGCACCGGATGGCCCTGGCGCCTGGCGTCGGACAGCCGCTCCACGACGAGCATGCCGACACCCTCGCCCCATCCGGTGCCGTCGGCGGCGTCGGCGAACGCCTTGCAGCGGCCGTCCGGAGCCAGCCCGCGCTGCCGGCTGAACTCCAGGAACAGACCGGGCGTGGACATCACCGTGACCCCGCCGGCCAGTGCCAGGTCGCACTCGCCCGAGCGCAGTGACCGCACCGCCAGGTGCAGGGCCACGAGGGAGGAGGAGCACGCGGTGTCGACGGTCACCGCGGGGCCCTCCAGTCCGAGGGTGTAGGACACGCGGCCGGACACGACGCTGGCGGCGTTGCCCGTTCCCACATGCCCTTCCAGGCCCTCGGCGGCCCCCATCAGCAGGGCGGTGTAGTCCTGCCCGTTGGTGCCGACGAAGACACCGGTGCGGCTGCCGCGCAGCGTCACCGGGTCGATGCCGACGCGTTCGAACGCCTCCCAGGAGGTCTCCAGCAACAGCCGCTGCTGGGGGTCCATGGCAAGCGCCTCACGCGGCGAGATCCCGAAGAAGGCGGCGTCGAAGTCCTGGGCACGGGCGAGGAAGCCACCGGATCGGCTGTAGGTCCTGCCCGGCCGGCCGGGCTCGGGGTCGTAGAGGGACTCCAGGTCCCAGCCGCGGTCCGACGGCCACTCGACGACCGCGTCCCCGCCGGAGCGCAGCAGCCCCCACAGTTCCTCGGGCGAGTCGGCTCCGCCGGGAAACCGGCAGCTCATCGCGACGATGGCGATCGGCTCGTGACGGGCCGCCTCGGCCTCGCGCAGCCGCTGCCGTGTCTCGTGGAGATCCCCGGTGACCCGCTTCAGGTAGCTGAGAAGCTTCTCCTGCTCGTTCATGCACGCTCACCCACCCTGCCGGTCATGGCGATCACGAAGCTGGTCACGAGCTGCCGAGGTCGTTGTCGATGAACGCGAAGATCTCGTCCGCGCTGGCGGAGCCGATCCGGTCCCTGACATCGATGGAGTCGTCCTCGGCGGTAGCACCTGAGTCGTTCCACTTCGCCGACAGTGCCTGGAGGCGCGAGGCGATTCGGCTGCGCTGCGGGTCGTCCTCGGGCAGGGCCGCGAGTGTGGCCTCCAGTCGGTCGAGAGCGTCGAGTACCGGCATCCCGGAGTCCTGGTCGGCGACCGCCAGGGAGCGCAGATGCCGGGCCAGCAGCCGGGCCGTGGGATGGTCGAACAGCAAGGTGGCGGGCAGTTGCAGTCCTGCGGCGACACCGAGCCGGTTGCGCAGTTGGACGGCCATGAGCGAGTCGAAGCCCAGTTCGCTGAAGGCCCGGTCCGCGTCGACGGCGTCCGCCGAGGAATGCCCGAGCACGGTTGCCACATGCCCCCGGACGAGCCGCACGAGCAGGCGGTCCTGCTCCACCTCGGTGAGCGCCGCGAGTTCGTCCCGCAGTGTCCCGCCGCCTGCCTCGAGCCCGGCTCCGTCCTCACCCGCGGTGGAACGCAGCGCGCGCACTTCCGGCAGGTCGGCCAGCAGTGTGCCGCGCCGCACCGCGCAGAAGCCGGGCACGAAGCGCTCCCAGTCCAGGTCCGCGACGGTCAAGGTCGTCGTGCCGCGGGCGAGCGCCCCTTCCAGGGCGGTGATCGCGGCATCGGGGGCCAGGGGAACCACCCCGCCGCGCCGCAGCCGCTCCTCGGTCTCGGAGCCGTCGGCCGCCATACCACCGCCCGACCAGGGACCCCATGCCACCGAGGTGGCCGCGAGGCCCTGCGAGCGGCGCCGCTGGGCGAGCGCGTCGAGGAAGGCGTTCGCCGCCGCGTAGTTGGCCTGGCCGGCCGAACCGACCGTCCCGGCGAAGGAGGAGAACAGCACAAAGGCCGACAGTTCCCGGTCCCGGGTGAGCTCGTCGAGGTTCCTGGCCGCTGCCAGCTTGGGCCGCAGCACCGCTTCGAGGCGCTCCGGGGTCAGTGACTCCAGGAGTCCGTCGTCGAGCACCCCGGCGGCATGCACCACGGCGTCGACCGGATGCTCGGCGAGCAGTGAGGCCAGCGCTTCGCGGTCGGCGACGTCGCATGCCGCGACGGTCACCTCGACCCCGGCCTCGGCCAGTTCGGCACTCAGCTCCTTGGCCCCGTCCGCCGCCAACCCCCGGCGGCCGGCCAGCACCAGGCGCCGCGCACCGCGCTCGGCGAGCCAGCGGGCGACCCTCGCCCCCAGTGCCCCGGTCCCGCCGGTGACCAGCACGGTGCCTTCGCACCGCCAGTGCGGCGCGTCCGCAGTCGACTGTTCGGCCCGCACCAGGCGGCGGGCCAGCGTTCCCGAGGCCCGGACCGCGACCTGGTCCTCGTCCGACCGACCGCCGAGCAGCGCGCACAGCCGCCCCACCGACCGGTCGTCCAGCTCGGCGGGCAGGTCCACAAGGCCGCCCCAGCGCTGCGGGTGCTCCAGGCCCGCGACCCGGCCCAGGCCCCACGAGGCGGCCTGCGCGGGCGATGCCACGGCTTCCTGCCGGCGCACCGCGACCGCCCCGGCGGTGGCGCACCACAGCGGAGCGCCCACGCCCACATCACCCAGCGCCTGTGTCAGCGCCACCAGCGCGGCCAGGCCCCGCGGAGTGGCAGGCAGTGCGGGAGCGGGTTCCTCGTCCAACGCGAGCAGCGACAGGACCCCGCGGATGGACTCCGGGCCGCCGGACACCGAGCGCAGGTGCTCGGCGAACGACTCCCGGTCGGCGACCGCGCAGTCCACGGGGAGCGTGACGACGTGCGCGCCGTGGGCGGCGAGCCCGTCCGTGATCGCGCCCACCCAGGCCGTGCCGACCCGGTCGGCGGGCAGCGGCAGCAGCCAGGTGCCGGAAAGAGCCGACGCGTGGCGGTCCGGGACGGTCCGCCAGATGACGCGGTACTGCGACGAGTCGAGCGCCGAGCGCTCCTGGTACCGGCGACGCCACGAGGACAGGGCCGGCAGCACCTCACTCAGCGGCGATTCGTCGCCGACCTCCAGCCGCGCGGTCAGCTCACCGAGGTCTCCCCGCTCGACCGCCGCCCAGAACTGCTCGTCGACCGGCGACATGGCAGCGTCCGTCGCGGTCGCCGATGAGACCGCGGAGTCGAGCCAGTACCGCCGCCGCTGGAAGGCGTAGGTCGGCAGCTCGACGGTGCGGGCGGCACCGTTCAGCGCCGCGACGTCGACTCCGTGTCCTCGCGAGTACAGAGCACCGGCGGCCAGGAAAGCCGTCCTCACCTCCGGGTGGCCGGAGCGCAGCAGGGGCACCGCGGCCGCCGTCCCGGTCGGTTCACGCAGGCAGTCGAGCGCCATCGCGGTCAGCGTCGCGTCGGGGCCCAGCTCCACGAAGGTGCTCACCCCGTCGGCCTCGAGTCGGCGGACCCCGTCGTGGAAGCGGACAGTGTGCCGGACGTGCCGTACCCAGTAGTCCGGGGACCCCAGCTGCTCCTCGGCAGCCTGCTCCCCGGTCAGGTCGGAGACGATCGGGATCGCGGGCGGCGCGAACCGCACGCCCTCCGCGACCTTTCCGAAGTCAGCCAGCATCGCGTCCATATGAGGGGAGTGAAACGCATGGCTGACCCGCAAACGCCTAGTCTTTCGTCCCAGCCCGGCGAAGTGCTCGGCGATCGCCGCCACGGCGGCCTCGTCGCCGGAGACCACCACGGACGTCGGGCCATTGACCGCCGCGACGCCGACCCGCGTCTCCAGCCCGGCCAGCATGGGGGTGACCTCGGCCTCGTCGGCCTGGACAGCGGCCATCGCCCCACCCGGCGGCAGCGCCTGCATCAGTCGGCCACGGGCGGCGACCAGAGCGCAGGCGTCCTCCAGTGACAGCAACCCGGCCACATGGGCGGCGGCGAGCTCACCCACCGAGTGGCCCAGCAGGACATCGGGGACGACACCCCACGAGCGCACCAGGTCGTACAGCGCCACCTCGACGGCGAAGAGCGCCGGCTGGGTGTACGCGGTCCGGTCCAGGAGCGCGGCCTCGGCGGAGCCCTCGGGGGCCAGGATCACCTCGCGCAGAGGGTGGTCGAGATGGCGGGAGAGTTCGGCGCAGATCCGGTCGAAGGAGTCGGCGTACACGCTGAAGCGTTCGTAGAGCTCCCGGCCCATGCCCGCGCGCTGGGCGCCCTGCCCGCTGAACAGGAACGCCGTCTTCCCCGGCTTGCCCGCCACACCTCGCACCAGCGAGGGGACGTCCTCGTTGTCGCTCAGCGCGGCGAGTGCGGTGAGGAAGCCCTCCCGGTCCTCGGCCACGAGCACCGCGCGGTGGTCGAACGCCGAGCGGGTGGCGGCCAGGGAGTGGCCGATGTCGTTCGGGGCCAGGCCGGGGTGGGCGGTGAGATGGGCGCGCAGCCGGGCGGCCTGGTCGCGCAGGCCCTCGGCGGAGCGCCCATGAATGGGCCACAGGAAGGGACCGGAGGTGTCATCGGGGCCGTCCGCCGATGCCGACCGCGCCGTGTCCGGGTCGGGTACGTGGGGCGCGGTGCCCTGTTCTGCTCTGCCCCGGCCTGCGGCGCCCTGTTCCGCGGTGCCTTGTTCCGCGGTGCCTTGTTCCGCGGTGCCTTGTTCCGCGGTGCCTTGTTCCGCGGTGCCTTGTTCAAGGACGACATGGGCGTTGGTGCCGCTGATGCCGAACGAGGAGACCGCCGACCGGCGTGGGTGGCCGGACTCCGGCCACTGGGCCGCCTCCGTCGCCAGCCGGATGCTCCCCGCCGACCAGTCCACGTGCGACGACGGCTGGTCCACGTGCAGCGTTCGTGGCACCATCCCGTGCCCCATCGCCAGCACCATCTTGATCACACCGGCCACACCCGCGGCCGCCTGCGTGTGCCCGATGTTCGACTTCACCGACCCGAGAAGGACGGGACGATCACTGCCGCGGTCCTNGGACGCCGAGAGCCCCGCACCCGCCAACGCCTGCCGAATCACCCGCTGCTGAGACGGACCATTCGGCGCCGTCAGACCATTGGACGCACCATCGGAGTTGACCGCGCTGCCCCGCACGGTGGCCAGCACCGGGTGGCCACGTCGGCGGGCATCGGACAGCCGCTCCAACAGCAGCATCCCCGCGCCCTCGCCCCAGCCGGTCCCGTCGGCGTCGTCGGAGAACGCCTTGCAACGGTGATCGCCCGCCAACCCTCCCTGACGACCGAACTCGGCGAACGCACCCGGCGTCGACATCACCGTCACACCACCGGCCAGCGCCAGATCGCACTCACCCGACCGCAGCGACCGCGCCGCCCAGTGCATCGCCACCAGGGACGAGGAGCACGCCGTGTCCACGGTGATGGCGGGACCTTCGAGGCCCAGCACATAGGCGACGCGCCCCGAGGCGACACTCGCGGCGTGCCCGGTCATCAACTGGCCCTGGGCGTCCTCCGGAACGGCGTGCGCCGCAGAGCCGTAGCCCTGGTAGTTGGTCCCGACGAAGACGCCGGTGCGGCTGCCCTGCAGCGACAGCGGATCCACGGTCGCCCGCTCCAGCGCCTCCCAGGAGACCTCCAGCAGAAGGCGCTGCTGGGGATCCATCGCCACCGCCTCTCGCGGTGAGATCCCGAAGAAGTCCGCGTCGAACTCGGCGGCGTCGTAGAGGAATCCTCCTTCGACTCCGCCTCCTTGGCCATCGGTCGGCGGCGAGGCATCGCCGGGCTTCTGCCAGCCGCGGTCGGTCGGCGGATCCGAAATGGCGTCCACGCCGTTGGAGAGCAACTGCCAGAAGTCCTCCGGGCCGCGCACTCCCCCCGGGAACCGGCAGCCGATCCCCACGATGGCGATCGGTTCATCGGCCGCCACCGAGCCTGCGACGAGCGCGGCGGTCCCGGCCTCGTCAACGGCGGTCGGTTCGCTGCCGAAGAGTTCTGTGCCGATGTATCGGGCCAGGGCCATGGGCGAGGGATAGTCGAAGACCAGGGTCGCGGGCAGTCTCAATCCGACTGCCGCGTTGAGGCGGTTGCGCAGCTCCACGGCGGTCAGGGAGTCCACGCCCAGGCCACGGAAATCACGCGCGGCCTCAATCGTCTCCGGCCCGGCATGGCCGAGGACCATGGCGGTCTGCGCTCGTACGAGATCCAGGACGGCCGTGCCACGCTCGGCGTGCGGCAGGCCGGCAAGCCGGGCTCTGAGGTTCTGTGCCGGGGCGGCGGACTGCACGTCGGAGGCTGTCCGGCGCGTCTGGGCTGTGACCAGCCCACGCAGCAAGGCCGGAAGCGTCGAGGCCGCGTGCTGATCGCGCAGCGCGGAGTGGGCGAGGCAGACCGGGACGATCACGGCTTCGGAGTCGTCACACGCCGCGTCAAAGGCCGCCACTCCCTGCTCGGCGGTCAGCGGGAGCATGCCACCGCGCGCCATCCGACGGAGGTCGGCTTCGCTCAGCTCGCTGGTCATACCCGCACCGGGCGCCCAGGGACCCCACGCCAGCGAGGTGCTGGGCAGCCCCAGAGCGCGGCGGTGCTGCGCGAAACCATCCAGGAAGGCATTGGCCGCCGAGTAGTTGGCCTGCCCAGCACCCCCGAGCGTCCCCGCGATCGAGGAGAACATCACGAACGCCGACAGGTCCGCGTCCTGGGTCAGCTCGTGGAGATGCGTCACCGCGTCCACCTTGGGACGCAGAACGACATCCAGGCGCTCCGGCGACAGCGCGGAGACAACACCGTCGTCCAGCACTCCGGCGGTATGCACCACGGCCGTCAGCGGATGCCCGACCGGGACGGCGGCCAGCAGATCACGGAGCGCCTCGCGATCCGACGCGTCGCAGGCCGCCACCGTCACCTCGGCGCCCAGACCGGTCAACTCCGCGACCAGTTCCCCGGCGCCCGGCGCCCGAAGTCC
>NZ_BMMS01000077.1 GCF_014646055.1 Wenjunlia tyrosinilytica | reverse complement strand
GCTTCGCGCACCACCGCCGTGCCCTGGGTCTGCCGGCCACGTCCCTGGCATGGGGACCTTGGGCGCCCGGCGCGGGAATGACCGGCGAGCTGAGCGACGCCGACCTGCGGCGGATGGCCCGCGGCGGCATGCTCCCTCTGCCCGTCGAGAAGGGGCTGAGCCTGCTGGGCGCGGTGCTTGGCGGTGGGACGGGTCTGGACCGGGCGGTCCTGGTGCCGGTGAATCTGGACATCAGCGTGCTGCGCAAGCGCGACCAGGAGGTCCCGGCCCTCTTGACGGGACTGGTTCGGGCTTCGGGTCGCCGCGTGGTGGACGCGCAAGCGGCTATCGGTGGGGAGCGCGACCTGTGGCGACGGTTGCAGGGCTTGCCGTCCGAAGAGCAGGAACGTGTCCTGCGGGAGCTCATTCGTGCCCAGGCGGCTTCGGCGCTGGGGTATTCATCGGCGGCGGATGTCGACGCGGAGCAGGCGTTCAAGGCGCTGGGGTTTGACTCCCTGACGTCGGTGGAGTTGCGTAATCGCGTCAACGCGGCGACGGGTCTGCGTCTGCCCGCCACTTTGGTGTTCGACTATCCGACCCCGGTGGCTCTGGCGCGTTTTGTGCTCGGCGAGGTGCTCGGTCACGCGGAGGTCACCGGTGCGGTGCTGCCCGCGCTGGTCGGGGTGCACGACGATCCGGTGGTGATTGTCGGGATGGCCTGCCGCTTCCCCGGAGAGGTGGAGTCTCCCGAGGACCTGTGGCAGTTGGTGGTCGCCGGGGCGGAGGGGATCGGAGGATTCCCCACGGATCGCGGCTGGGATCTGGAGAGGCTGTTCGATCCGGAGCCCGGAACGCTCGGCAGGACCTACGTCCGCGAGGGCGGGTTCCTTTATGGAGCCGCGTCGTTCGACGCGGGGCTGTTCGGGATCTCGCCGCGTGAGGCGCTGGCGATGGATCCGCAGCAGCGGCTGCTGCTGGAGGCGTCCTGGGAGGCCTTCGAGCGGGCCGGTATCGACCCGGCTTCCGTTCGGGGCTCCCGGACGGGCGTGTTCGCCGGAGTGATCGGCCAGGACTACGGCTCGTACCTGCGCGAAGGTGTTCATGAGTCCGATGGGTATGTGCTGACCGGCAACACCGGCAGTGTGGCCTCGGGCCGTATCTCTTACGCGTTCGGCCTGGAAGGACCGGCGGTCACGGTCGACACGGCGTGTTCGTCGTCGTTGGTGTCGCTGCATTTGGCGGTTCAGGCTCTGCGGTCGGGTGAGTGCGATCTGGCGCTGGCCGGTGGTGTGACGGTGATGTCCACGCCGGAGACCTTTGTGGAGTTCAGCCGGCAGCGCGGACTGGCATCCGATGCCCGGTGCAAGGCGTTCTCCGATGCGGCCGACGGGACTGCGTGGTCCGAGGGTGTGGGTGTGCTCCTGGTGGAGCGGCTGTCGGATGCCCGGCGCGAGGGGCACACGGTCCTGGCGGTCGTGGCCGGCAGTGCCGTCAACCAGGACGGCGCGTCCAACGGTCTCACGGCGCCCAATGGTCCTTCCCAGCAGAGGGTGATCCGGCAGGCGCTGGCAGGTGCGGGACTGTCCGCCTCCGATGTGGACGCGGTGGAGGCCCATGGAACGGGCACGCCGCTGGGCGACCCGATCGAGGCGCAGGCATTGCTGGCGACCTATGGGCAGGACCGGGAAGCCGAACGGCCGCTGTGGCTGGGATCGTTGAAGTCGAACATCGGGCATGCCCAGGCGGCCGCCGGTGTGGCCGGTGTGATCAAGATGATCATGGCGATGCGGCACGGCCTGCTTCCGCGCACGCTCCACGCGGATGAGCCGTCCTCGCATGTGGACTGGACGGCCGGTGACCTGCGGCTGCTGACCGAGAACACCCCATGGCCCGAGGCCGGGCGGCCCCGCCGGGCGGGTGTGTCCTCGTTCGGGATCAGTGGCACCAACGCGCATGTGATCATCGAGCAGGCGCCGCTGGGGGCCGTCGAGGAGACCGAGCTCCTCGCGGGCGACGGCCGTGCATGGCCCGTGGTGCCGGTAATGGTCTCGGCGGCTGGTGTCGAGGGGCTTCGGGGGCAGGCGGAGCGGCTGGCCTCGTTCCTGGACGCCGAGCCCGGGCTCTGTCCGAGCGACGTCGGACTGTCGTCCGCGGTGACCCGGTCCGCCCTCGAGCACCGCGCCGTTGTACTGGCCTCGGAGCGGCTGGACCTGGTACGAGGCCTGCGCGCTCTGGCCGCGGGAGAGCCCGACTCCGCGGTGATCGAGGGGGTATCCGGTCGGTCCGGTGGACGGACGGCGTTCCTGTTCGCGGGGCAGGGGTCGCAGCGGCCGGGTATGGGCCGGGAGCTGTACGACGCCTTCCCGGTGTTCGCCGAGGCCTTCGACGCGGTGTGCGCCGCCGTGGACGGTGAACTGAGCCGCCCGCTGCGGGAGGTGGTCTTCGGTGAGGACGCCGATCTGCTGAACCGCACGGAGTACGCCCAGCCCGCCCTGTTCGCCCTCGAGGTGGCGCTGTTCCGGCTCATGGAGTCCTGGGGGGTGCGGGCGGACGTCCTGCTCGGTCACTCCGTGGGTGAGCTGGCCGCCGCGTATGTGGCGGGCGTGTGGTCGCTGGAGGACGCCTGCCGTCTGGTCGTGGCGCGGGGCCGGTTGATGCAGGCCCTGCCGTCGGGCGGGGCGATGGTCTCGCTCCGGGCCGCCGAGGACGAGGTGCTGCCGCTGCTCGAAGGCCGGGAGCACGAGGTCGGGATCGCGGCGGTCAATGGCCCCGTCTCCACCGTGGTGTCCGGAGCCGAGCATGCGGTGGAGGCGGTGGCAGAGCACTTCCGTGGGCTGGAGCGCAAGGTCACCGCCCTTCGGGTCAGCCATGCGTTCCATTCGCCGCTGATGGAGCCGATGCTCGAGGAGTTCCGCGAGGTGGCGCAGAGCGTGACCTACCGGGCGCCGCGCCTGACCGTCGTCTCCAACCTCACCGGTGACGTGGCCGCGCCCGAGGAACTGACCACCGCCGACTACTGGGTGCGCCATGTCCGTGCGGCGGTGCGGTTCGCGGACGGTGTCGGGCGTTTGGAGGAACAGGGTGTCGGCCGGTTTGTGGAGCTGGGACCCGACGGCACCCTGACCGCGATGGCGCAGGGGTGCGTGGAGAGTGCCGAGCACCTGCTGGTGCCCGCTCTGCGCAAGGACCGTGCCGAGGCGCATGCGCTCCTCCGTGCGGTGGCGGGTGTGTTCACTCGCGGTGCCGAGATCGACTGGCGGGTGGTCTTCGCCGGCATGAAGGCGCGCCGGGTCGAGCTGCCGACATACGCCTTCCAGCGACGCCACTACTGGCCGAAGGCGTCGGCTTCGCGGCCGGGAGATCTGGGCTCGGCGGGTCTGAGCTCGGCCGGGCACCCCCTGCTGGGCGCGGCCGTGGAGCTGGCCGGGGCCGATGGCTTCCTGTTCACGGGCAGGTTGTCGCTGCGGTCGCATCCGTGGCTCAGGGATCACGCGGTGACCGGGACGGTTCTCTTCCCCGGCACGGGCTTTGTGGAGCTGGCGGTGCGGGCCGGTGACCAGGTGGGCTGCGGCCGCGTGGAGGAGCTGACGATCGCCGAGCCGCTGGTGGTGCCCGAGGACGGCGGGGTGCTGTTCCAGGTGGTGCTCGCGGGCCTCGACGAGTCCGGCGGACGGACTGTCGAGGTGTACTCCCGCCGTGAGGATCCCGGGTACGAGGAGCTGTGGACGCTCAACGCCAGTGGGGTGCTGACCGCCGGGGATGTCGGAGCGCCCGCGTCCTCCTTCGACTTCGGTGTGTGGCCGCCCGCCGCCGCGGTCGCGGTGCCGGTTGACGGTGTGTATGAGCGGTTCGCGGAACTGGGCTTCGCCTATGGTCCGGTGTTCCAGGGGCTGCGGGCGGTGTGGCGGCGCGGGCACGAGGTCTTCGCCGAAGTGGAGCTGCCGGAGGACGAGGAGGAGCCGGCGCGCGGATTCGGTATGCATCCGGCCCTGCTGGACTCGGCTCTGCACGCGGTGACGTTTGTCTCCGGGGAGGGCGACCCCGGCCCCGGGCGGCTGCCGTTCGCCTGGAGCGGGGTGTCGTTGTGGGCATGCGGCGCTGGGGCGCTTCGCGTCCGGGTGGTCGAGGCCGTGCCGGGGACCGTTGCCCTGGAACTCGCGGACGCCGCGGGGGACCCGGTGGCCTCGGTGGACTCGCTGGTCCTGCGCGAGGTCTCGGGTGACCTCGCGAGTGGGATCCGTGGTGGCTCCCGTGAGGGCTTGTTCCAGGTGGACTGGGTCCAGGCCCCGCTGTCCGACGCCTCACCGGTGGACTGTGTGGACCTGGATGCCATGGACGGCTGGGAGGGGGACGTTCCCGGTCATCTGGTGCTTCGGGTGGAGCGTCCTGGCGGTGACGTCGTCGAGGCGACGCATGCACTGACCGGTCAGGTGCTGGGGCTGGTGCAGGAGTGGCTGGCCGAGGAGCGCTTCGAGGGCTCACGGCTGGTGGTGGTCACCAATGGAGCGCTCGCACTCGACGAGGGGCTGCCGGACCCCGCTCTGGCTTCCGTATGGGGTCTGGTGCGAGCCGCGCGCGCCGAGAATCCGGGCCGGTTTGTCCTGGTGGACCTGGACGGGGAGGCGGAGTCCTGGGAGCCGGGCGCCAGGGCGTTGGCTTCGGATGAGCCGGAACTCGCGGTGCGCGGCGGCGTGGTCCACGTGCCGCGGCTGAGCCGGGTGGCTCGTCGGAGAACCTCCGCGACCGCGGCCGATGGCACCGGATGGCCGGCCTCCCGGGGCACGGTCCTGATCACCGGTGGCACTGGTGGTCTGGGGGCGCTGGTGGCTCGGCATCTGGTGGCCGGGCACGGGGTGCGGCATCTGCTCCTGGCGAGTCGGCGTGGAATGCGGGCACCGGGCGTTGACGACCTCCTGGCCGAGCTGGCCGGGCTGGGTGCGGAGGTCAGGGTCGAGGCGTGTGATGTGGCGGATCGGGCGGGTCTTGAGGGGCTTTTGTCGTCGATTCCCGTGGAGTGTCCGCTGACGGCTGTGGTGCATACGGCGGGCCTGCTCGATGACGGTGTGGTGTCCTCGTTGACGGTTGAGCGTCTGGATGCCGTGCTGCGGCCGAAGGTGGACGCGGTCGCCAATCTCCATGAGCTGACGCGGTCCCTGGGTCTGTCGGCCTTTGTGGTGTTCTCCTCGGCAGCGGGAACGTTCGGGGCGGCCGGGCAGGCCAACTACTGTGCTGCGAACGCCTTCCTGGACGCCCTGGCCGAGCAGCGCCGTGGTCATGGCCTACCCGCCACGTCGCTGGCGTGGGGCCCGTGGGCGCCGGGAGCCGGGATGACGGGAGACCTGAGCGAGCTGGACCTTCGACGCATGGCGAGGGGCGGACTCCTGCCGCTGGGCGTCGAGGAGGGGCTGGGTCTGCTGGAAGCCGTTCCGTACGGTGGGGCCGACCACGAGCGAGCCGTGGTGCTGCCGATGAACCTCGACGTCACGGCGCTGCGTGCGCAGGGAGAGGCGCCTGCGCCGCTCCTGCGAGGCCTGGTGCGGGCGCCGCTGCGGCGGATGGCCGGTGCGCGGGGTGGATCCGGTGGGGACGCCGACCTGGCGAAGAAGCTCCTGTCCCTGCCGCCGGCCGATCGCCTCCCGTTCCTGCTGGAGTTGATTCGTGCCCAGGCGGCTTCGGTGCTGGGGCATTCATCGGCGGCGGATGTCGACGCGGAGCAGGCGTTCAAGGCGCTGGGCTTTGACTCCCTGACGTCGGTGGAGCTGCGCAATCGCGTCAACGCGGCGACGGGTCTGCGTCTGCCCGCCACTTTGGTGTTCGACTATCCGACCCCGGTGGCTCTGGCGCGGTATGTGCTGGGCGAGTTGCTGGGTGACGGGGACGTCGCCGGTGCCGCGCTGCCCGCGCCGGCGGGGGTGCACGACGATCCGGTGGTGATTGTCGGGATGGCCTGCCGCTTCCCGGGCGAGGTGGAGTCCCCGGAGGATCTGTGGGAGTTGGTGTCCTCCGGGGCGGAGGGCATTGGCGGGTTCCCCACGGACCGCGGTTGGGACCTGGACGGTCTCTTCGATCCGGAGCCCGGAACCCTCGGCAGGACCTATGTGCGTGAAGGCGGATTCCTTTATGGGGCCGCCTCGTTCGACGCGGGGCTGTTCGGGATCTCGCCGCGTGAGGCGCTGGCGATGGATCCGCAGCAGCGGCTGCTGCTGGAGGCGTCCTGGGAGGCCTTCGAGCGGGCGGGTATTGCCCCGGCTTCGGTCCGAGGCTCCCGGACCGGTGTCTTCGCCGGAGTGATGGGTCAGGACTACGGCTCGTGCTTGCGCGAAGGAGTCCATGAGTCCGACGGCTTCCTGCTGACGGGCAATACCGGCAGTGTTGCGTCGGGACGTATCGCCTTCACCTTTGGTCTCGAAGGTCCGGCCATGACGGTGGACACGGCGTGTTCCTCGTCGCTGGTGACCCTGCATCTTGCGGTTCAGGCTCTGCGGTCGGGTGAGTGCGATCTGGCGCTGGCCGGTGGTGTGACGGTGATGTCCACACCGGACACCTTCGTGGACTTCAGCCGTCAGCGGGGGCTGGCTGTGGACGGCCGGTGCAAGGCGTTCGGCGCGGGCGCCGATGGCACGGCGTGGTCCGAGGGCGTGGGCGTGCTCTTGGTCGAGCGCCTTTCGGATGCGCGCCGCAAGGGGCACACGGTCCTGGCGGTCGTGGCCGGCAGCGCGGTCAACCAGGACGGTGCGTCGAACGGCCTGACGGCTCCCAACGGCCCCGCCCAGGAGCGGGTGATCCGGCAGGCACTCGCCGGTGCCGGGCTGTCGTCCTGGGACGTCGATGTCGTGGAGGCCCATGGCACGGGAACCACGCTGGGTGACCCGATCGAGGCGCAGGCGCTGCTGGCGACCTATGGGCAGGACCGTCCCGAGGGGCGGCCTCTGTGGCTGGGATCGTTGAAGTCGAACATCGGGCATGCCCAGGCGGCCGCCGGTGTGGGCGGTGTGATCAAGATGGTCATGGCGATGCGGCACGGGGTGCTTCCGCGCACGCTCCACGCGGATGAGCCGTCCTCGCATGTGGACTGGACGGCCGGTGACCTGCGGCTGCTGACCGAGAACACCCCGTGGCCCGAGGCCGGCCGACCGCGCCGGGCGGGTGTGTCCTCGTTCGGCATCAGCGGCACCAACGCCCATGTGATCATCGAGCAGCCTCCCATGGAAGCCGTCAAGGGCGAGGAGCCCACCGAGGACGACACACGCGAGCTGCCGGTGGTGCCGGTGGTCGTCTCCGCGGGGACGGGCGGAGCCCTGGAGGTCCAGGCCGAGCGCTTGTGGGCGCGGTTGGATGCAGAACCGGATGTGCGCCTGGGCGATCTGGGACTGGCAGCGGTGACAACGCGGTCCCTGCTGGAGCACCGCGCGGTGGTACTCGCCTCGGATCACACCGAGCTCCTGCGAGGACTGCGGGCCCTGGCCGTGGGGGAGCCGGACTCCGCCGTGGTCGTGGGGACACCTGGAAGATCCGGTGGACGGACGGCGTTCCTGTTCGCGGGGCAGGGGTCGCAGCGGCCGGGTATGGGCCGGGAGTTGTACGACGCCTTCCCGGTGTTCGCCGAGGCCTTCGACGCGGTGTGCGCCGCCGTGGACGGTGAACTGAGCCGCCCGCTGCGGGAGGTGGTCTTCGGTGAGGACGCCGATCTGCTGAACCGCACGGAGTACGCCCAGCCCGCCCTGTTCGCCCTCGAGGTGGCGCTGTTCCGGCTGGTGGAGTCCTGGGGCATCAGGCCGGACGTCCTGCTCGGTCACTCCGTGGGTGAGCTGGCCGCCGCGTATGTGGCGGGCGTGTGGTCGCTGGAGGACGCCTGCCGTCTGGTCGTGGCGCGGGGCCGGTTGATGCAGGCCCTGCCGTCGGGCGGGGCGATGGTCTCGCTCCGGGCCGCCGAGGACGAGGTACTGCCGCTCCTCCAGGGGCGTGAGTCCGAGGTGGCCGTCTCGGCGGTCAACGGCCCGATGGCCACCGTCGTCGCGGGCTCGGAGGACGCCGTCGAGGAGATTGCGCGGCACTTCCGTGAGCTGGGCCGCAAGACAACCCGCCTGAGGGTGAGTCACGCGTTCCACTCGCCGTTGATGGAGCCGATGCTCAAGGAGTTCCGCCAGGTGGCGGAGAGCGTGGCGTACGAGGTGCCGCGCTTTGCGGTCGTCTCCAATGTCACGGGTGGCACGGCGACCGTCGAGGAGTTGACGTCCGCCGACTACTGGGTGCGGCATGTCCGTGAGGCGGTGCGGTTCGCCGATGGCATCGGCTGCCTGGAGGCCCAGGGGGTCGGGCGGTTTGTGGAGCTGGGCCCGGACGGCACCCTGACCGCCATGGCCCAGGGGTGCGTGGAGGGCGTTGAGCATCTGCTCGTGCCCGCTCTGCGGGGTGACCGGCCCGAGGTGGGCGTGGTGTTGTCGGCGGTGGCGGGGTTGTTCGTCGCCGGTGTCGGGGTGGACTGGGAGACGTTGTTCGGTGGCTCTCGGGCGTCCGGGGTGGCCTTGCCGACGTATGCCTTTCAGCGTGAGCGTTTCTGGCCGGAAGGCGCGGCCGAAAACGTGTCGGTTGCCTCGGACGGGGTGGACGCGCGGTTCTGGGAGGCGGTCGAGCGCGGCGATCTGGGGTCGCTGGCGGGTTCGCTGGGTGTGGACGAGGCGGTGCTGGGCGGTGTGGTGCCGGCGTTGTCCTCGTGGCGGCGTGGGCAGCGTGAGCGCTCCCGTGCGGACCGTTGGCTGTACCGGGTGACGTGGAAGCCGTTGGACGGTGTCTCCTCGGGAACGCTGTCCGGGCGATGGCTGGTCGTCCTGCCAACCGGCCTTGAGCACTCCTGGACCGGATCGGTCGTCGAGGGCCTGGCCTCACGGGGCGCGGATCCGGCGCGGGTGGACCACGAGCCCGGAATGAGCCGCTCGGAGCTGGCCGCTCGGCTTGGTGCCGCGGCCGAGGATGGTCCGGTTGCCGGTGTGGTGTCGCTCCTGGGCTTCATGGCTGCCGGGGAGGACGGGCTGCCGCTGGGTGTGGTGGCTTCGGCGGTACTGGCGCAGGCGCTGGGCGATGCCGGGATTCACGCGCGCCTGTGGATGCTGACCTGTGGCGGTGTGTCCGTCGGCCGGTCGGACGGTGCTCCCGATCCGGTGCGGGGTGCGGTGTGGGGTCTGGGACGGGTGGCGGCGTTGGAGCTGCCGGACCGGTGGGGCGGCCTCGTCGATCTCCCGGCCGTGCTGGACCGGCGGGCGATCACCCGTCTGGCCGCCGTGCTCTCGGGAGCCGGTGAGGACCAGGTCGCGGTGCGGGCCTCGGGTGTGTTCGGGCGTCGTCTTGAGCGGCTGCCCGCGACCGCTTCGGCCACGGGCTGGTCGCCGTCGGGGACGGTCCTGATCACGGGTGGCACCGGTGCGCTGGGCGCCCGCGTCGCGCGTTGGGCCGCGGCGGGCGGTGCGGAGCACCTGGTGCTGGTGAGCCGTCGTGGGCCGGCGGCACCGGGCGCTGCGGAGCTCAGGGACGAACTCACCGAGCGGGGTGTCCAGGTGACCGTCGCCGCCTGTGATGTGGCGGACCGGGACGCTCTGGCCGGGCTGCTCCTGGACCACCCGGTGGATGCCGTCGTCCACGCGGCCGGTGTCCTCGACGACGGAGTCATCGACGCACTGACGCCGGAGCGCTTCGCTTCCGTGCTGCGCGCCAAGGCCGTGGCAGCGGCGAATGTCGATGAGCTGACCCGGGAGCTGGATCTGTCGGCGTTTGTGCTCTTCTCCTCGTTCGCGGGTGCGATCGGCGCTCCGGGGCAGGGCAACTACGCGGCGGCGAACGCCTATCTGGACGCGCTGGCGCAGCGGCGGCGTGCGCTGGGCCTGCCGGGGGTGTCGGTGGCCTGGGGGCCATGGGCCGAGGCCGGAATGGCCGAGAACGACGGCGTGGCGGAGTACCTTCGGCGCCGCGGTCTGGGCGGGCTCGACCCGCGGTCCGCGCTCACGGTGCTGGAGCGTCTCGTCCATGGCGGGGACGCGGTCGCGGTGGTGGCCGACGTGGACTGGTCCCGCTTCACCCCGGCGTTCACCAGCGGGCGGCCCAGTGCCTTGCTCGAAGGTGTTGCCGAGGCCCGCGATGCCGTGGAGAGCACGGGGTCGGCAGCGGATGCCGAGGGCCTGCGGGGCCGGTTGGCCGGTCTCTCCGTGAGTGCGCAGGACCAGATATTGGTCGATGTGGTCCGGGCGCAGGCCGCCGCGGTGCTGGGGCACGCGGAGGCGCGGATGCTGGAGCCGACGCGCCCCTTCCGGGAGTCGGGATTTGGTTCCCTGACGGCCGTCGAGCTGAGGAACCGGCTCAATGCGGCGACGGGTCTGCTCCTGCCGGCGACCTTGGTGTTCGACTATCCGACCCCGCTCGACGTCGCCGCCTTCCTGCGGACCGAACTCCTCGGCGCCGAGGTCCGTACTCCCGAAACCGGGACGGAGTTGCTCCTTGCCTCGGACACCGGGACGATTCTGGACGACCCCGTGGTGATCGTCGGGATGGGGTGCCGGTTCCCGGGCGGTGTCGATTCTCCGGAGAGCTTCTGGCAGCTTCTGGTCGAGGGCAGGGACGCGGTGTCGGAGTTTCCCGCGGACCGTGGGTGGGATCTGGAGGGGATCTTCGATCCCTCCGGTCGCCCCGGCACGACGTACACGCGCGAGGGCGCGTTCCTTCACGAGGCGCCGTTGTTCGATTCGTCGTTCTTCGGGATCTCGCCGCGGGAGGCCGTGGCGATGGATCCGCAGCAGAGGTTGCTGCTGGAGACGTCATGGGAGGCTTTGGAGCGGTCCGGCATTGAGCCGGGAACGCTGCGAGGCGGCCGTACGGGAGTCTTCGTCGGGTCCAATGGCCAGGACTATCTGGCCCTCCTGCTGGATCGCCCCGAGGACGCGCAGGGATACCTGACCACGGGTGTGACGGCCTCGGTGATGTCGGGGCGGATCGCGTATGTGCTCGGTCTTGAGGGGCCGACCCTGACGGTGGACACGGCCTGTTCGTCGTCGCTGGTGGCACTGCACCTGGCGGCGCAGGCACTGCGGTCGGGTGAGTGCGATCTGGCGCTGGCCGGTGGTGTGACGGTGATGTCGACGCCGAACGCGTTTGTGGAGTTCAGCCGTCAGCGGGGGCTGGCCGCGGACGGCCGTTGCAAGGCGTTCTCGGAGGCCGCTGACGGCACCGGGTGGGGTGAGGGCGCCGGGGTCCTGGTCGTGGAACGCCTCTCGGACGCCCGGCGCAATGGCCACACGGTGCTCGCGGTGGTGGCCGGCAGCGCGGTCAACCAGGACGGCGCGTCCAACGGCCTCACGGCGCCGAACGGCCCGTCTCAGCAGAGGGTCATCCGGCAGGCCCTCGCGGGTGCGGGACTCTCGTCCTGCGACGTGGACGCGGTGGAGGCGCACGGGACGGGCACGTCATTGGGCGACCCGATCGAGGCGCAGGCGCTGCTGGCCACTTATGGCCAGGGCCGTCCGGCCGACAGACCGCTGCGGCTGGGGTCGGTGAAGTCGAACATCGGGCATACGCAGGCGGCTGCCGGTGTGGCCGGTG
>NZ_BMMS01000076.1 GCF_014646055.1 Wenjunlia tyrosinilytica | reverse complement strand
GGACCGGTCGGAGGTGAGGGCCCTGCTCTCCGCCGTGGCCGAAGCGTTCACCGATGGCGCCGACGTGGACTGGTCGGTGTTCTACCCAGGGGCACGGCGGACCGATCTGCCCACCTACGCCTTCCAGCACGAGAGCTACTGGCCGTCCCCTGCTGCTCCTTCGCGAAGGTCCGGCGAGATCACTCCCCACGGTGTCGATGCCCGCTTCTGGGACGCCGTTGAGCGCGAGGACCTTGAATCGCTGGCAGACACTTTGAAGTTGGACGAGCGGGTACTGGACACCGTTCTGCCGGCCCTTTCGACCTGGCGCCGCCGGAGCATGGAACAGACCTCACTGGATGCTCTGCGCTATCGCGTGGTGTGGAAGCCGTTGGTGTGGAAGCCGTGTACAGCTCTGCCGGTTGGAATGGGAGTTGGAGGCAGATGGCTCGCCGTCCTACCGGCTGGACCGGTCGGCAGCGGCTGGGTGGACTCGGTCCTCGCCGGTCTCGCGTCCCAGGGCGTCGCCGTCGAACCGGTGGAGTTCGACCCGGCCGCGGCCAGGTCCGAGCTCGCCGCTCGGTTCCGGGGCCTGGCCGAAGGTGAGCCGATTGCCGGTGTGGTGTCGTTCCTTGGCGTCATGGATGCCGGGGACGACGGGCTGCCGCTGGGAGTGATGGCTTCAACGGTCCTGGCGCAGGCATTGGGTGACGCCGGGATGGNCTGCCGGACCGGTGGGGCGGCCTCGTCGATCTCCCGGCCGTGCTGGACCGGCGGGCGATCACCCGTCTGGCCGCCGTGCTCTCGGGAGCCGGTGAGGACCAGGTCGCGGTGCGGGCCTCGGGTGTGTTCGGGCGTCGTCTGGAGCGGATGCCCGCGGCCACTTCAACGGCGGCCACTTCAGCCGCAGCGTGGTCGCCCACGGGGACGGTACTGATCACGGGTGGCACCGGTGCGCTGGGTGTGCGGGTGGCGCGGTGGGCGGCCACCGGGGGCGCTGGGCATCTGGTGCTGGTGAGCCGGCGCGGCCTGGAGGCGCCGGGAGCGGCGGAGCTTCGGGACGAACTGGTGGCGCAGGGCGTCCAGGTGACCGTTGCGGCCTGTGACGTGGCCGACCGCGATGCCCTGGCCCAGCTCCTGGCGGAGCACCCGATCGACGCGGTACTTCATGCTGCCGGAGTGCTGGACGACGGTGCTTTCGATGCGCTGACGCCCGGGCGGATTGCCGCCGTACTGCGCTCCAAGGCCGTCGCGGCGGCGTATCTGGATGAGCTGACCGCGGAGCTGGACCTGTCGGCCTTTGTGCTGTTCTCCTCGATCGCCGGTGTGTGGGGCAGCGGGGGGCAGGCGGGGTACGCGGCGGCGAACGCCTATCTCGACGCTCTGGCCGAGCGGCGTCGCGCGCGTGGGCTGGTGGCGACCTCCGTCGCCTGGGGGCCCTGGGCCGAGAGCGGAATGGCCGCCGGTGAGGTCGCGCAGGAGCATCTGCGTCGGCGTGGTCTGCCCGCCCTGGAGCCCGATCTGGCGTTGAAGGCGCTGGGCGGTGCCGTGGGGCTGGAGGAGACCGCGGTGGTGGTGGCGGACGTCGACTGGTCCGCCTTCGCCCCGGCGTTCACCAGCAGTCGGCCCAGCCCCCTGCTCGCCGACCTCACCGAGGTACGAGCGGCGCTGGAGGCCGGTACCGCGTCGGACGCCCTTGAGGACAATGGGCTACGGGAAAGGCTCGGAGGGCTTCCCGAAGCCGAGCGCGACCGCGCCCTGCTCGAACTGGTCCGCGCCCATGCCGCCTCAGTGCTGGGGCACGCGAACGCGGGCACCCTGGAGACCGGGCGGCCCTTCCGGGATCTGGGCTTCGACTCGCTCACGGCGGTGGAGCTGCGCAACCGGCTCAGCGCCGAGACCGCGCTGCGACTGCCTGCCACGCTGGTGTTCGATCACCCGACCCCGGCGGAGTTGGCCGAGCACCTGCGCGATGAACTGTTCGGCGTCCCGGACGAAGCGTCGCGGCTCATTGCCTTCGGTGCAGGCGCGGCCGACGCGGCGGACGATCCCGTCGTCATCGTCGGTATGGGCTGCCGTCTGCCGGGCGGGGTCTCGGGCCCCGAGGACCTCTGGCGGCTCGTGACCGACGGCCAGGACGCGATCTCCGAATTCCCCGTGGACCGTGGTTGGGACCTCGATGCCCTCCTTGGCCCCGATGCCGGGCAGCCGGGCAGAAGCCACACCCGGACGGGCGGCTTTCTGCACGACGTCCACCAGTTCGACCCGATATTCTTCGGTATCTCCCCCCGCGAGGCCGTGGCGATCGATCCACAGCAGCGGTTGCTGTTGGAGGTCTCCTGGGAGGCCCTCGAACGTGCCGCCATCGCCCCGGGCTCCGTCAGGGGCAGCCGGACAGGTGTCTTCATCGGCGCGGGGAGCTCTGGATACGGGGCCGGGCTTCGCGAGGTGCCCGAAGGTCTTGGCGGCCAGTTGCTGACAGGCGTCGCGGGCAGTGTGGTGTCCGGCCGTGTGGCCTACAGCCTCGGCCTCGAAGGACCCGCGGTGACGGTGGACACGGCGTGCTCGTCGTCCCTGGTGGCCCTGCACCTGGCGGCGCAGTCCCTGCGGTCGGGTGAGTGCGATCTGGCGCTGGCCGGCGGTGTGACCGTGATGGCCGACCCCGGAGCCTTCGTCGAGTTCACCTCGCAGGGGGGCCTTGCCGCCGACGGTCGCTGCAAGGCGTTCTCGGAGGCGGCGGACGGCACCGGATGGGCCGAGGGAGCGGGTGTGCTCGTCGTCGAGCGCCTGTCGGACGCCCGGCGCCATGGCCGTACGGTGCTCGCGGTGGTGCGCGGCAGCGCGGTGAACCAGGACGGGGCGTCCAATGGCCTGACGGCGCCCAACGGACCTTCTCAGCAGCGGGTCATCC
The DNA here is from genome assembly GCF_014646055.1 of Wenjunlia tyrosinilytica. GTDB lineage: Bacteria > Actinomycetota > Actinomycetes > Streptomycetales > Streptomycetaceae > Wenjunlia > Wenjunlia tyrosinilytica. The sequence goes on along the minus strand of NZ_BMMS01000076.1, from coordinate 8,698 downwards.
GGCAGGCGCTGGCAGGCGCGGGGCTTTCTGCATCCGATGTGGACGCGGTCGAGGCGCATGGCACCGGCACCACGCTCGGCGACCCGATCGAGGCCCAGGCGCTTTTGGCGACCTACGGTCAGGACCGCCCCGACGGCCGTCCGCTGTGGCTGGGATCGGTGAAGTCCAACATCGGTCACACCCAGGCGGCTGCCGGTGTGGCAGGCGTGATCAAGATGGTGGTCGCGATGCGGCACGGAGTGCTGCCGCGGACGCTGCACGTCGACGAGCCGTCACCGCACGTCGACTGGTCGGCCGGCGAGGTGCGCCTGCTGGCGCGGAACACCGAATGGCCCCGGAACGGGCATCCCCGCCGGGCCGGGGTGTCGGCGTTCGGTGTCTCCGGGACCAACGCGCATGTCGTCCTCGAACAGGCGCCCCTGGAGGACGACGCGACTTCCGAGGACGTCGTTGCTCCCGACAGCGGTCTGGTGCCATGGGTGGTCTCGGCGCGCAGCCTGACGGGTCTGCGCGAACAGGCCGAGCGGCTGCTGGCCCATGCGGAGGCGAGAGCCCATCTTGACCCCCGTGACGTAGCCGCTTCGCTGGTGACGACACGGTCGGTGTTCGAGCACCGTGCGGTGGTCCTGGGCCGTGATCGTGCGGAGTTGCTGCGGGGGCTGGGCGCGGTGGCGTCCGGTGAAGCGGCTTCGGGCGTGGTCACCGGTGACGTCGGCGCCCACGGCCGACTGGCGTTCCTCTTCGCCGGTCAGGGATCGCAGAGGCCGGGGATGGGCCGGGAGCTCCACGAGGAGTTCCCCGTCTTCGCGGATGCCTTCGACGCGGTGTGCGCCCATGTGGACGGGGAGTTGACGCAGCCGCTGCGGGAGGTCGTCTTCGGCGACGACGCCGACCTGCTGAACCGCACCGAGTATGCCCAGCCCGCGTTGTTCGCTCTTGAAGTGGCGCTGTTCCGTCTCCTGGAGTCCTGGGGGCTCAGGCCCGACGCCCTGCTCGGTCACTCGGTCGGTGAGCTGGCCGCCGCCCATGTCGCGGGCGTGTGGTCACTCGGGGACGCCTGCCGCCTGGTCTGCGCACGCGGCCGGTTGATGCAGGCGTTGCCCTCCGGCGGAGCGATGGTCTCTGTCCAGGCCTCCGAGGCGGAGGTGCTGCCGCTGATCGAGGGCCTTGAGGACGAGGTCGGCATAGCGGCGGTCAATGGCCCGCTGTCCGTCGTGGTCTCCGGCACGGAGGCCGCTGTGGTCGAGATCGCGTCCCGGATCGAGGCCCTCGGGCGCAGGACCACGAGGCTGCGGGTGAGCCACGCCTTCCACTCACCGCTGACGGAGCCCATGCTCGGCGAATTCCGGCAGGTCGCCGAGAGTGTGGCCTACCACCGGCCGCGTACGGTGATTGTCTCCAACCTCACCGGTGCGCCTGCCACGCCCGAGGAGCTGACCTCCGCCGAGTACTGGGTGCGGCACGTCCGCCGGGCGGTGCGGTTCGCCGACGGTGTCCGCGGCCTCGACGAGCAGGGGGTCAGCCGCTGCCTCGAACTCGGCCCCGACGGCTCCCTGACGGCCCTGGCCCAGGCATGCCTGCCCCAGGGGGACGGCGTGCTGCTCCCCGGGATGAGGGACGACCGGCCCGAGGCGGCGGCGCTGCTGTCGGCCGTGGCAGGGGTCTTCGCCCACGGCGCGGACGTGGACTGGCCGGCCTTCTTCCCGGGCGCCCGGCGCGTCGAACTGCCCACCTACGCCTTCCAGCGCCGGCGCTACTGGCTGGAGATCCCCGCCGGCTCCGGTGACCCTTCGTCGCTTGGTCTCTCCCGCGCCGACCACCCGCTGCTCGGCGCGGCCGTTCCCATGGCCGACAGCCGGGCGGCGCTCCTGACGGGCCGTCTGTCCCTGCGGACGCACCCCTGGCTCGGCGACCACCGCCTCGCGGGCTCGGCCGTGGTGCCCAGCACGGCCTTCCTCGAACTGGCGGTCCGCGCCGGTGACCAGGTCGCCTGCGAGCGGGTCCGTGAGCTCATGCTCGAAGCACCGCTCGTCGTACCCGAACACGGAGCGGTTCAACTCCAGGTGCGTGTCGAGGAACCGGATGCCTCCGGTAACCGCCTGCTCGGTGTGTACTCGCGCCCCGACCACGGCAGTGCCGACGGTGAACCATGGAGCCGGCACGCCGGCGGAGTGCTCGCGCCCGCGTCCGGCCGACGGACCGAGGACGAGTTCGACTTCGCCGCCTGGCCACCCGCCGGCGCGCGGCCCGTGGAGATCGAAGGCCTCTACGGCCGTCTCGCGGCCACCGGCTTCGAGTACGGCGCCGGGTTCCGGGCGCTGACCGCCGCCTGGGAGCTCGGTGACGACGTCTACGCCGAGGTCGGCCTGCCCGAGGACACACGGGCGCAGGCGGAACGCTTCGGTCTGCACCCGGCGCTGCTGGACGCGGCGCTGCACCCGCTCGGCCTCGGCCTGCTCGACGGTGTGGCCGAGGGAAGGATCCTCTTCTCCTGGGGCGACGCGGTCCTGTCCGCCGCGGGCGCCACCGCGCTTCGGGTGAGGCTGACCCGCCGCGGACCCGACACGATCGCGCTGTACGCCGCGGACGGCGCCGGCCGCCCGGTCATCGCGATTGGCTCGATGCTGCTGCGCCCGGCACCCGCGGGGGAGGACGGATCCACCGCGCAGTTCCCGTCCACCGCCCAGTCTCCGTCCACGGCGCAGTCTCCGTCCACCGCGCAGTCCCCGTCCACGGCGCACTCCCCGGCCTCCCCGCAGGCCGCGTCCGCCCCACCGCAGCCGCGCACCGCACGCCGCAAGGCCGCGCCGGAAGGAAACGAGTCCGGCCTCACTCGGCGGCTGGCCGGGAGACCGGCGGCGGAGCGCCGACGCGTTCTGCTGGAGGTGGTGCGCAGACAGGTGGCCGTGGTCCTGGACTACGTCGGCCCCGAAGAGGTCGAGCCCCTGCGTGCCTTCAAGGACCTCGGCTTCGCCTCGATCACCGCGGTCGAACTGCGCAACCTGCTCAGCGCCGAGACCGGGACGACCCTGCCCGCGACCATCGTCTTCGACTACCCGACGCCGCTCGCCCTGGCCGACCGCCTCGACGAGGAGCTGTTCGGCGAACAGACGTCCGGCGCCGCCGCCGTGCTGTCACGGGCCTCGCTCGACCACGACCCGATCGCCATCGTCGGCATGGCCTGCCGCTACCCCGGCGGGATCACCACGCCGGAGGAGCTGTGGGAGCTGGTCGCCAACCAGGGCGACGGCATCTCCCCGTTCCCCACCGACCGCGGCTGGGACCTGGCCAAGCTCTACCACCCCGACCCGGATCAGCCCGGGACCTGCTACACCCGCGAGGGTGGGTTCCTGCACAACGCAAGCCAGTTCGACCCCGGTTTCTTCGGGATCTCGCCTCGTGAGGCGACGGCGATGGACCCGCAACAGCGGCTCCTGCTCGAGACGTCCTGGGAGGCCCTGGAGCGCGCGGGCATCGACCCGGCGTCGGCCCGCGGCAGCCTGACCGGTGTCTTCGCCGGTGTGACCTACCAGGACTACGTCGGCATCCTGGCCGCGGCCGAGGAGAGCTTCGAAGGCTACATCGGCACCGGCAACTCGCCGAGCGTCCTGTCCGGCCGGATCGCCTACACCCTCGGACTCGAAGGCCCGGCCGTCTCCGTCGACACCGCCTGCTCCTCCTCCCTCGTCGCCCTGCACCTCGCCGTGCAGGCCCTGCGGCAGGGCGAATGCTCACTGGCCCTCGCGGGCGGTGTCACCGTCATGTCGACCCCCGGTTCACTGATCGAGTTCAGCCGCCAGCGCGCGCTGGCTCAGGACGGCCGGTGCAAGCCCTTCTCCGCCGACGCCGATGGCGCCAGTTGGGCCGAGGGCGTCGGCATGGTCGTGGTGGAGCGGCTCTCCGACGCCCGGCGCAACGGCCACCCCGTACTGGCCGTGGTGCAGGGCAGCGCGCTCAACCAGGACGGCGCGTCAAACGGTCTGACCGCGCCCAACGGGCCGTCGCAGCAGCGCGTCATCCGGGCCGCGCTGGCCAACGGGGGACTGACGCCCCAGGACGTCGACGCCGTCGAGGCCCATGGCACCGGCACCACCCTCGGTGACCCCATCGAGGCACAGGCCCTCATCGCCGCCTACGGCCAGGACCGTCCCGACGACCGCCCCCTCTGGCTCGGCTCGATCAAGTCGAACATCGGTCACAGCCAGGCCGCGGCGGGTGTCGGCGGGATCATCAAGATGGTCATGGCCATCCGCAACGGTGTCCTGCCGCAGACCCTGCACGCGGACCGGCCGACCCCCGACGTCGACTGGTCGGCCGGAGCCGTCAAGCTCCTCACCGAGCCGACGCCCTGGCCGCGGACCGGCCGACCGCGCCGGGCGGGCGTCTCCTCGTTCGGCATGAGCGGCACCAACGCCCACGTGATCATCCAGCAGGCGCCGGAGCCCCAGCAGGCCCGCGAGGATGTCTGCGCCGATGCCGTGTCACCTGCCGCCGTTCCCGCCGAGGCCCCTGTTGCGGCGACTCCTGCCCATGGGCTGCCCGTCGTCCCGGCCCTGCTCTCCGCCCGCACCGGGGACACCCTGCGGGCCCAGGCGGCCCGGCTGCGGGCCCACCTGCGAACGCACCCCGACCTCGGCCTCGCCGACATCGGTCTCTCGCTGTCGACCACACGCACCGCGTTCGAGCACCGCTCGGTGGTGCTGGCCACCAGCAGGGAGGAACTGGAGAACGGGCTACGGGACCTCGCCGAGGACCGCATGGTCACCGATGTGGTGCGGGGTGTCGCGCACGGCGCCGCTCGCGGTGCCCAGGGCCCGGTCCTGGTCTTCCCCGGCCAAGGCGCGCAGTGGATCGGCATGGCACGTGAACTCCTCGACAGCTCGGCCGTGTTCGCGGACCGGATGGCGCAGTGCGAACGGGCCCTGGCGCCGTTTGCCGACTGGTCGCTGACGGCGGCGCTGCGCGGCGGCGACGACGCCCCGGACATGGACCGAGTGGATGTCGTCCAGCCCGCCCTGTGGGCCGTCATGGTCTGCCTCGCCGAACTGTGGCGCTCCTACGGCGTCGTTCCTTCGGCGGTGGTCGGCCACAGCCAGGGAGAGATAGCCGCCGCGTGTGTCGCCGGCGCGCTCTCCCTCGAGGACGGGGCCCGGGTGGCGGCGCTGCGCAGCAGGGCCCTCACCGCTATCGCCGGGGACGGCGGGATGATGTCCGTGTCGCTGCCTGCCGACCGCGTCGCAGAGCGGCTGACGCCGTGGGGGGACCGGCTGTCCGTGGCCGCCGTGAACGGGCCGGCCTCGGTCGTGGTCTCCGGCGAGGCCGCCGCGCTCGACGAGCTCTTCGAGGCGCTGACCGAGGACGGTGTGCAGGCGAAGAAGGTCTCCGTCGACTACGGATCGCACTCCGCGCACGTCGAGCCCATCCGGGACCAGGTGGTGGAGGCACTCACCGGTATCAGTCCCGCGATGGCCGAGACACCGTTCCGGTCGGCGGTGACCGGTGACTGGTTCGACACCTCCGGGCTGGACCCGGAGTACTGGTACACCAACCTGCGCCAGACCGTTCGCTTCGAGGAGGCGGTCCGAGGCCTCCTGGCAGCGGGTCACCGCGCGTTCATCGAGGTCAGCCCGCACCCGGTGGTGGGTATCGGCCTGCGGGAGACCATCGAGGACGCCGGAGTCGACGCCGCCGTGCTGGGCACCCTGCGCCGTGGCCAGGGCGGGCTCGACCGGTTCCTCACCGCACTGGCCGAGGCACATGTCCAGGGCGTCGACGTCGACTGGCCGGCCGTCTTCGCCGACACCGGGGCCCGGCGCGTCGACCTGCCGACCTATGCCTTCCAGCGGCAGCGGTACTGGCCGCGGACTCGAGACCTCGGCACGGACGTCGGGGGCGCGCCCTCTTCGGACGCCGCCGAGAGACGTTTCTGGGAGACCGTCGAGCAGCAGGACCTGGAGGCCCTTGCCGCCGCCCTCGACCTCGGCGGCGACGCGCCCCTGAGCGATGTGCTGCCCGCGCTGGCCGGTTGGCGCCGCACGAGCCGGGAGAACTCGACCGTCGACGGCTGGCGCTACACGGTCGGCTGGTCCCCCCTCGCCGAGGACACCGCCGTCGCGCTGTCCGGTACCTGGCTGCTCCTCGCTCCGTCCGCCGGCGAGGAAGACGAACTGGTGGTCGCCGCCCGGCAGGCGCTGGCCGACCACGGCGCCTCGGTGCGGCTCGTCGGCATCACCGACGGCGGCGCCGACCGCGGGCGGTTGGCCGAGCACCTGCGGCTCGTGCTCGCCGCAGCGGACACGGATGCGACGGCGGACGGGCAGACGGAAGCGGGCGCGCTCGGGACGGTCCCGATCGCCGGCGTGCTGTCGCTGCTCGCCCTGGATGAACGTGCGCACCCTGACCACCCGGCGGTGCCCCTGGGCCTGTCCGGCACCCTGGCCCTCGTCCAAGCACTCGGCGACCTCGGCGTCGAGGCGCCGCTGTGGTGCGCCACCCGAGGCGCGGTCGCCATCAGCGACTCCGAGACCGTCCTCAGTTCGCCGCAGGCACTCGTCTGGGGCCTGGGGCGGGTCGCCGCACTGGAGCACTCCGACCGATGGGGCGGCATTGTCGACCTGCCGACAAGCCTGGACGCCCGGAGCAGGACACGGCTGTGCGCCGTTCTGGCCGCCTCCGACGGCGAGGACCAGGTCGCGGTACGGGCCTCGGGCACATTCGGCCGCCGTCTGCTCCGCGCCCCCCTGGCCGGTGCGCAGCCCTGCGACGGCTGGCGGCCGCGCGGCACCGTACTCGTCACCGGCGGCACCGGGGCCGTGGGCGGCCATGTGGCACGGTGGCTGGCCCGCCTCGGCGCCCCCAACCTCCTGCTGACCAGCCGCCGCGGCGCCGACGCCCCCGGGGCCGCCGAGCTCGAGGCCGAACTGACCGCGCTGGGCGCCGCCGTCACCATCGCGGCCTGCGACGTCTCCGACCGCGCTGCCCTGAGCGACCTCATCGACTGCGTTCCCGAGCAGTACCCCATGGACGCGGTCATGCATGTCGCCGGGTCGCTGGACGACGGCGTCATCGACGCACTCGACCCGAGCCGCATGGATCCGGTGCTGCGCGCCAAGGTGACCGCCGCGGTCAATCTGCACGAACTGACCGCGGATCTCGACCTCTCGGCCTTCGTCCTGTTCTCCTCGACCTCGGGCACCATCAGCGGCCCCGGACTGGGCAACTACGCCCCGGGCAACGCGTTCCTCGACGCCCTGGCCGCCCAGCGCCGGGCCGCCGGCCTGCCGGCCACCGCCGTCGCATGGGGGCACTGGGCGGACGGCGGCATGGGCGACGGCGCGGTCAGCGAGCGACTTCGCCGCTACGGCGTCTACGACATGGAACCGGAGCTCGCCTGCACGGCGCTCGGGCAGGCACTGGACCACGGCGAGACCTACGTCGCGGTCACCGACATCGGCTGGGAGAAGTTCGCCCCCGCGTTCACCGGCCCCCGACCCAGCGCCCTGCTGCGCGAACTCCCGGAGGCCCAGAGGGCCCTGCGGGAGACGGACGGCGGCGGCGCCGAGGGCGCCGGCCAGGACGCCTCCATGCTCCGGCTGCACCTGGCCGGCCTGCCCGAGGCGGAGCGCGACGACGCCGTCCTCGAGGTGGTCCGCGGCTACGTCGCCACCGTGCTCGGCCATCCGGGGCCCGAAGCGGTCGAACCGGGCAAAGCATTCAGCGACCTCGGCTTCGACTCGCTCAGCGCGGTCGAACTGCGCAACGGCATGAACAGGATCACCGGTCTGCGGCTGCCGTCCACCCTGGTCTTCGACTACCCCAACTGCGGGGAGCTCGCCAGGCTGCTGTGCGCCGAACTGTCCGACGTCCAGCCTGAATCGGCGCTGCCCGCCGTCGTTCCCACCTTCGTCGACGACGACCCGATCGCGATCGTCGCGATGAGCTGCCGCTTCCCCGGCGACGTGCGGACCCCGGAGCAACTGTGGCAACTCCTGCTCAGCGGCGGTGACGCGGTCGCCCCGTTCCCCCACGACCGCGACTGGGACCCTGACGCCCTCTACAACCCCGACCCCGACCACCCGGGCACCTGCTACGCCCGTGAGGGCGGCTTCCTGGACGGTGTGGCCGACTTCGATCCGGGCTTCTTCGGGATCTCGCCGCGTGAGGCGGTGGCGATGGATCCGCAGCAGCGGTTGCTGTTGGAGTTGTCGTGGGAGGCGTTCGAGCGGGCCGGGATCGACCCGGTCTCGCTGCGGGGCAGCCGCACGGGCGTATTCGCCGGAACGAACGGCCAGGACTACACCGGTCTTCTGGTCGCCTCCGGAGAGGACTTCGAGGGCTATCTCGGCACCGGCAACTCCGCAAGCGTGATGTCCGGTCGTGTTTCGTACACCTTTGGTCTTGAGGGTCCTGCGGTGACGGTGGATACGGCGTGTTCGTCGGCGTTGGTGGCGTTGCATCTGGCGGTGCAGGCGTTGCGGTCGGGTGAGTGTGATCTGGCGCTTGCCGGTGGTGTGACGGTGATGTCGACGCCGGGGCTGTTCGTGGAGTTCAGTCGTCAGCGGGGGTTGGCGGCGGATGGTCGGTGCAAGGCGTTTTCGGAGGCGGCGGATGGTGCGGGGTTTTCCGAGGGTGCGGGGTTGCTGTTGGTGGAGCGTTTGTCGGATGCGCGTCGTCGGGGTCATGCGGTGTTGGCGGTGGT
>NZ_BMMS01000075.1 GCF_014646055.1 Wenjunlia tyrosinilytica | reverse complement strand
GCTGAGACGGACCGTTCGGCGCCGTCAAACCATTCGACGCACCATCCTGATTGACCGCACTGCCAGCCACCACCGCCAACACCACATGACCCCGACGACGCGCATCCGACAAACGCTCCACCACCACCACCCCGACACCCTCACCCCACCCCGTACCGTCCGCAGCATCCGAAAACGCCTTGCACCGACCATCCGCCGCCAACCCCCGCTGACGACTGAACTCCACAAACGCACCCGGCGTCGACATCACCGTCACACCACCGGCAAGCGCCACATCACACTCACCCGAACGCAACGCCTGCACCGCCAGATGCAACGCCACCAACGACGACGAACACGCCGTATCCACCGTCACCGCAGGACCCTCAAGACCCAGCGCATACGCCACCCGGCCCGAGAGCACACTCGCGGCGTTGCCCGTGCCGATGTGCCCCTCGAAGTCCTCCCCGGCCGCCATCAGCACACTGGCGTAGTCCTGACCGTTGGTCCCGGCGAACACCCCGGTCCGGCTCCCCCGCAGCGACACCGGATCGATCCCGGCCCGCTCCAGCGCCTCCCACGACGTCTCCAGCAACAGCCGCTGCTGCGGATCGGTCGCCACTGCCTCGCGTGGGCTCATTCCGAAGAACGCGGGATCGAATCGATCCGCGCCGTCCAGAAAGCCGCCGACATTCACATACGTCGTTCCCGACTGCTCCCTGTCGGGGTCAAGAAGGGATGCCAGGTCCCAGCCCCGGTCGTCCGGGAATCCGCCGAGGGCGTCACGACCGGCGGCCAGCAGGTCCCAAAGGTCTTCCGGCCCCGCCACTCCGCCTGGGAAACGGCAGCCCATTCCGACGATCACCACCGGATCGTCCGCGACCGCCGACGCCTGCACCGGGGCATCGACCGCGTGAGCGTCGCCGAGGAGTTCGCCTCGCAGGAACCGGGCCAATGCCTGAGGCGTCGGGTAGTCGAACACCACGGTCGCCGTCAGAGGCAAGCCCGACAATGCCGCCAACGCATTGCGCAATTCCAAGGCGATCAGCGAATCGGCACCCAATTCACGGAACGCCCGCTCCGCGGGAACCGCCGAAGCCGCCGCGAATCCCAGCACATTCGCGGCACACGAGCGCACGACATCCAGGACCACGCGTTCCTGTTCCGCTGCCCGCAGTCCCACCAGCCGCCCACGCAACCGCGATCCGTCCCGATCACCGAACGCTCCGGCCTCCGCGCCACCCGCGGCGGATGCGGCTTCCACGGCAGCACGGGCCTCGGGAAGATCTCCGATCAAGGCACTCGGCCGCACACCCGTGAACGCGGGGGCGAAGTCGGCCCAGACGATGTCGGCCACCACAACGGCAGGCTCACCGGCGCCCGTAGCCCGCTCCAGCGCCGCGACCGCCAGATCCGGCTGGAGGGGAGCCACCCCGCCACGGCGCAACCGCCGCTCCACGGATTCCTGATCGGCCATCCCGGCCTCGGCCCATGGCCCCCAGGCCACGGACACGGCCGCCGCACCCGACGCACGACGCCGCTCGGCCAATGCGTCCAAGTAGGCGTTCGCCGCGGCGTAGTTGCCCTGCCCCGGAGCACCGACGGCACCGGTGAACGACGAGAACAACACAAACGCCGACAGGTCGGCGTCCCGGGTCAGTTCATCCAGATGTGCCGCCGCGACGGCCTTCGCCCGCAGTACAGCGGCGAACCGCTGCGGTGTCAGCCCATCCACCACGCCGTCGTCGAGCACACCGGCCGCGTGCACGACCGCGTCCACAGGGTGCTCCGCCAGCAGCCCCGCCAGCGCGTCCCGGTCCGAAACATCACAGGCCGCAACCGAGACCACGACCCCTTGCTCGGCGAGCTCGTCCCGAAGCTCCGCCGCCCCCGGTGCCTCCAATCCACGCCGGCTCACCAGCACCAGTCGCTCGGCACCCTGGGCAGCGGCCCACCGCGCCACGCGGGCACCGAGCGCCCCTGTACCTCCGGTGATCAGCACCGTCCCCGAGGGCCGCCACCCAGCAGTCGCGACACCGGCAGGCACCCGTTCCAGGCGTCGCCCGAAGACACCCGACGCCCGCACCGCGACCTGATCGTCGCCTGCCCCGGACAGCACCCCGGCCAGTCGAGCCAGGGCACGTCGGTCCGGCTCAGCGGGAAGGTCGACCAGGCCGCCCCAGCGGTCCGGCAGTTCCAATGCCGCCACGCGGCCCAGACCCCACAGTGCGGCCTGCACCGGATCGGGCGCCCCGTCCCACCAGCCCACCGACACCGCACCACGCGTCAGGACCCACAGCCGGGCGGCCGTCCCTGCGTCGCCCAACGCCTGCGCCAGGACCGCCGACAGGGACAGGGCATCGGTGGCGGCCGTCGGATCGTCGGACGCCTCTCCCGCGGCGGGGAGCGCGATGACGCCGGACACCGCGCCGACGGCGGTCAACCGCTGTGCGAGGACGCCCCGTTCGACGTCGGGGGCGCATTCCAGCACCACGGGGTCCGCGCCCTGCGAGGTCAGGCCCTCCACGACGGCGTGGACCTGGCCGTGCTCGGCCGCTCCGGCCGGGACCACGATCAGCCAGCGCCCCGACAGCACTCGCGAGGACGTCGCATCCAGCGGCTTCCAGCTCACCCGGTACAGCCAACGGTCGGTACGGGACCGCTCCCGCTGCCCGCGCCGCCACGAGGACAGGGCCGGGGCGACCTCGTTCAGCGCCGCCTCGTCCACACCCAGGGAATCGGCGAGCGACCCCAACTCCCCCCGCTCGACCGCGTCCCAGAACCCGGCCTCCGCGACGTCGGCGGGCTCCGGGGTGCTCTTCGCGCGGGCGCCTCCGGAATCCTCGAGCCAGTAGCGGCGGTGCTCGAAGGCATAAGTGGGCAGGTCCACGCGACCGGCGCCGGGAAGAAGCGCTGCCCAGTCGGGGCTCGCACCGTGCACATGGAGCCGGCTGACGGCCGTGAGCAGGCTGCTCGCCGAGGCGCCGTTCTTCCGCAGCGTCGGTACCATCAGGGCGCCCTCGTTGGCCGAGCAGGAAAGGGCCATGGCGGTCAGGGCGCCGTCGGGTCCGAGCTCGATGCAGCGGGTGGCGCCCTGCCCCTCCAGAGTGCGGACGCCGTCGGCGAACCGCACGGCGCGGCGGATGTGTTCCACCCAGTACCGCGGCGAGCACAGGTCGTCCGCGCTCGCGGGTCCGCCGCTGACATTGGAGATGATCGCGATCTGCGGCCCCTCGTAGGAGATTCCTTCGGCGACCTGGCGGAACTCCTCGAGCATCGGCTCCATCAGCGGCGAGTGGAAGGCATGGCCGACCTGGAGCCGCGAGGTCTTCCGGCCGAGTTCCCGCAAGCGCGCGGCGATGTCCTCGACCGCGTCCTCCGCGCCGGAGATCACCGTGGCCTCCGGGCCGTTGACCGCGGCGATTCCCACCTCGTGCTCGCGGGCCGCGAGCAGCGGCAGGACCTCGTCCTCGGATGCCTGGAGCGCGACCATCGCACCACCGGCGGGCAGTGCCTGCATCAGCCTGCCCCGTGCGGCGATCAGACGGCAGGCATCCTCCAGCGACCACACCCCCGCCACATGGGCGGCGACCAGTTCACCCACCGAGTGGCCGAGCAGGAAGTCCGGCTTGACGCCCCATGACTCCAGCAGCCGGAAGAGCGCCACCTCGAGCGCGAACAGAGCGGGCTGGGCATACTCCGTGCGGTTCAGCGGCTCCGCGTCCTCGCCGAAGACCACATCCTTGAGCGGGCGTTCCAGTTCCCCGTCGACGCGGGCGCACACCGCGTCGAATGCCTCGGCGAATGCCGGGAACGCCTCGTACAGCTCCCGGCCCATCCCGGAGCGCTGCGACCCCTGACCGGCGAACAGGAACGCCGTTTTGCCGCCTGTCCGGGCCGATCCCACGACGACGCCTTCGCCCTGCTCACCGCGCGCGAGCGCGGTGAGCCGCTGGACGAGCTCGTCCTTGTCGGCGCCGAGAACGGCGGCACGGTAGGTCATGGCCGACCGGTGGGCGGCGAGTGACCATGCCAGGTCGCGGGGGTTGTCATCGGCGTGGTCACGCACATGCGACAGCAGGCGTGCCGCCTGTGCCCGCAGGGCGTCCTCACTGCGGGCGGACAGCAGCCAGGGCAGCACCGGCAGGGCCGGGCGGGCGAGAGGGGCACCGTCGCCGTCCGGCGGCGGTGTGTTCTCGTCGTCGAGCGGAGCCTCTTCCAGGATGGCGTGGGCATTGGTGCCGCTCACACCGAAGGCCGACACGGCGGCCCGGCGCGGATGTGCGCGGTCCCGCGGCCACTCCCGCCGCTCGGTGAGCAACCGCACCTCGCCGACCGACCAGTCGACGTGCGAGGACGGCTCGTCCACGTGCAGGGTCCGGGGCAGCACCGCGTGCCGCATGGCGAGCACCATCTTGATCACGCCCGCCACGCCGGCGGCGGCCTGGGTGTGACCGATGTTGGATTTCACCGAACCGAGCCACAGCGGCCGTTCCGGCTCCCGTCCCTGACCGTAGGTGGCCAGAAGGGCCTGCGCCTCGATCGGGTCGCCCAGCGTGGTCCCGGTGCCATGCGCCTCCACCGCGTCCACATCGGACGCCGACAGCCCGGCACCGGCGAGGGCCTGGCGGATGACGCGCTGCTGGGACGGTCCGCTGGGCGCCGTCAGGCCGTTGGACGCTCCGTCCTGGTTGACCGCGCTGCCGCGCACCACCGCGAGCACGGTGTGGCCATTGCGCCGGGCATCGCAGAGGCGCTCGACGAGGAGCATGCCGACGCCCTCGGCCCACCCGGTGCCGTCCGCGGCCTCCGCGAACGCCTTGCACCGGCCGTCGGCTGCCAGCCCTCGCTGGCGGCTGAACTCCAGGAACACCCCGGGAGTGGCCATCACCGTCACACCGCCGGCCAGGGCCAGCGAGCACTCCCCCGACCGCAGGGCCTGCGCCGCGAGATGCAGGGCCACGAGCGAGGAGGAGCACGCCGTGTCCACGGTGACCGCAGGGCCCTCGAGGCCCAGTGCGTAGGCCACCCGCCCCGAGACCACCGAGGTGGAGTTGCCGGTCAGCAGATGGCCCCGGACGTCGTCGGGGATGTCACGCAGCCCGGCGCCGTACTCCTGGCCGCTGCATCCGACGAACACACCGCTGCGGCTTCCACGCACCGACTCCGGGTCGATCCCGGCCGCTTCGAATGCCTCCCAGGACGCCTCGAGCAACAGCCGCTGCTGTGGGTCCATCGCCAGCGCCTCACGCGGCGAGATCCCGAAGAACGCCGGGTCGAAGTCGGCAGCGTCGTAGACGAATCCGCCCGCTCTGGAGTAGCTGCCGTCGGCCCGCTGCGACCGCGGGTCGTAGAGGGCGTCCACGTCCCAGCCGCGGTCGGTGGGCCATTCGGACATGGCGTCGACTCCGTCGGCCAGCAGGCGCCAGTACTCCTCCGGCGTACGCACGGCCCCGGGGAACCGGCAACTCATCCCGACGATCGCGATGGGTTCCTGCTCCTGCGACTCCAGTTCGTGAAGTCGTCGGCGGGTTTCGTGCAAGTCGGCGGTGACCCACTTGAGGTAGTCCCGGAGCTTGTCTTCATTCGCCATTGGAACTTGCCCCATACGTAGTACCGGAACGGTTCGCCTGCGATGGCGCTCAGGATCGGCCGAGCTCCTTGTTGATGAACTCGAAGATCTCGTCGTCCGAGGCTTCTTCGAGCTGCTGGGAGACCGCGGCTTTGGGATCGCTGTCCGCCGCGACATCACTCAGCTCGGACAGCATGCTGTGAAGTCGGGCCTTGGCGAGAGTCCTGGCGTCGTTGTCTGGGGAAAGCCTTGAAATCACCGAGGCCAGCCGGTCGAGGTCGGCGAGTACGGCTGCCGCGTTCTCCGAGTTGCCCCCGAAGATCTGGCCGCCCAGGAATCCGGCCAGATGGCGGGAGGTCGGATGGTCGAAGACAACGGTGCTCGGCAGCGGGACGCCGGTCTCGGCCGTCAGCCGGTCGCGCAGCTCAACCGCGGTGAGTGAGTCGAGCCCGAGTTCACGGAACGCCCGATCGGGTTCGACGGCGTCGAGGCCGGCATGGCCGAGCACCGTCGCGGTCAGGCCCCGGACCGCGTCGAGCAGCACCTGCTCCCGGTCCGCCGCCGGTGTCTCGGAGAGCTTGTGGCGGAAGGCCGCCCCTTCAGCCGTCTCGGCGGGCCCCGATGAGGCGTTCAGCGCCGCTCGGGCTTCGGGGAGACCGGCCAGGAGGGCGCTGGGCCGACTGCTGGTGAACGCCGGGGTGAACGTGGACCAGTCCACATCCGCCACCACCACGGCGGTCTCCTCCAACCCCACGGCACCGCCCAGCGCCTTCAACGCCAGATCGGGCTCCAGGGCCGGCAGGCCGCGCCGACGCAGATGCTCCTGCTCCGCCGCACCGGCGGCCATTCCGCCTTCGGCCCAGGGCCCCCACGCCACAGCGGTCGCCACGAGTCCACGTGCCCGCCGCCGCTCGGCCAGAGCGTCGAGCCAGGCGTTCGCCGCCGCGTACCCCGCCTGTCCTCCGCTGCCCCACACACCGGCGATCGAGGAGAACAGCACAAAGGCGTCCACGGGGCGGTCGCCGAGCACCGCGTCGAGATGCGCGGCGCCCAGCACCTTCGCGGCCCATACTCCTGCCAGCCGCCCCGCGTCCGTCTCGCTGAGTGAGGCGTGCTGCACCGCCCCTGCCGCGTGCACCACGGCATCCACCCGATGCTGTGCCAGCAGCTTCTCCACCGCACCGCGATCCGCGACATCACAGGCGACCAAGGAGGCCTTCGCACCGAGACCCTTCAGCTCGTCCCGCAGCTCGTCCGCGCCCGGCGCCTGAAGCCCACGACGGCTCACCAGCACCAGATGCTCGGCACCCTCGGTGGCGGCCCACCGGGCCACGCGGGCACCCAACGCGCCCGTACCGCCGGTGATCAGCACCGTCCCGCGCGGCCGCCACCCCGGCGCCCCGGCGGAGGGAGCCGAGGCCCGCTCCAGGCGCCGCGCCAGGACACCGGTGGCCCTGATCGCGATCTGATCCTCATCGGCCGCCCCGGACAGCACGCCGGTCAGCCGGGTCACGGCCCGGCTGTCCAGAACCGCCGGAAGGTCCACCAGGCCGCCCCAGCGGTCCGGCAGCTCCAACGCCGCCACCCGCCCCAGGCCCCACACCGCGGCCTGATCCGGATCAGGGGCAGCGTCCGACCGCCCCGCCGACACCGCGCCGCGGGTCAGCACCCACAGCGGAGCGGCGACCTCGGCATCCCCCAACGCCTGCACCAGCACCGCAGCAGCCGCCAGGCTCAAGGGCACTCCATCAGCCTCGCCCTCGGCCAATGCCAGCAGCGACACCACACCGGCGACCGGTGCGTCGTCGGCCAGGGAACGAAGCCGAGCGGTCAGCCCAGCGCGGTCCGGTGCCGGATCGCAGGGCAAGGACTCGACCGTGCTGCCGGTGGCCTCGAGTTCGCGCAGTACCGCCTCGGCCGCACCGCCGTCGCGGTCCCCGGCCGGTGTCAGCACGAGCCAGCGGCCGGTCAGGGGACCTGACGGTGTGTCTCCCAAGGGCTTCCAGGCGATCGAGTAGCGCCACCCCTCGGTCGTGGACCGTTCCAGCTCCCGGCGCCGCCAGGACGCCAGGGCGGGCAGGGCATCGGACCACGGAGCCGCGCTGTCGATGTCCAGGCCGAGCGTCAGCGATTCGAGATCCTCGCGTTCGACGGCCTCCCAGAACTGCTCGTCGACCGGCGACGCGGCGGTCGTCGCCCCGGCACCCGAAGGCTGCGCGGGCTCGAGCCAGTAGCGGCGCCGCTGGAAGGCGTAGGTGGGCAGGTCGACCGTGCGTGCGGGACCGTTGAGGGCGGCGAGGTCGACCGCCAGACCCTTGGTGTACAGGGTGCCGGCGGCCAGCAGCACGCTCGCCACCTCGGGGCGGCCGCGGCGCAGCATGGGCAGGGCGGTCACGGAACCGCTCCGTTCCCGGAGGCTGTCGAGAGCCATCGCGGTCAGCGTGCCGTCGGGCCCCAGCTCCAGCAGGGTATCCGCTCCCTCGGCCTCCAGCGTGCGGACGCCGTCGCAGAAGCGGACGGCGTGCCTGATGTGCTGGACCCAGTACGCGGGAGAGCACAACTGCTCCTGCGTGGCGCGCTCCCCGGTGAGGGTGGAGACGACGGGAATCTCGGGGCGCGCGTACCGGACACCCTCGCAGACCGCTTGGAAGTCGGCCAGCATCGGTTCCATACGAGGTGAGTGGAACGCGTGGCCTACCCGCAGTCGGCTCGTCTTCCGGCCGAGCCCGGAGAAGTGCTCGGCGATGGCCGTCACCGCCTCCGCGTCACCGGAGACCACGACGGCGCGGGGGCCGTTGACCGCCGCGATCCCCACCTCGGCCCCGTGGCCCTCGAGCAGGGGCAGCACCTCTTCCTCGGCTGCCCGCAGGGCCACCATGGCCCCACCCGCCGGCAGCGCCTGCATGAGTCGGCCACGTGCCGCCACCAGGCGGCAGGCGTCCTCCAGCGACCACACCCCGGCCGCATACGCCGCGGCCAGTTCGCCTATCGAATGGCCCAGCAGGACATCGGGGGCGATGCCCCAGGACCGGGCCGACTCGTACTGCGCCACCTGGACGGCGAACAGCGCCGGCTGGGTGTACGCGGTCCGGTCCAAGAGCGCGGCCTCGGCGGAGCCCTCCGGTGCGAGGACCACCTCGTGCAGCGGATGGTCCAGATGGCGGGAGAGCTCGGCGCACACCCGGTCGAAGGAGTCCGCGTATGTGCTGAACCGGGCGTACAGCTCCGATCCCATCGCGGCCCGCTGGCCGCCCTGCCCACTGAACAGGAACGCCGTCCGGCCGACCGGCCCCGGCCCGCCCCGAACCAGCGAGGGGGCCTCCTCCCCTCGGCCGAGCGCCGCAAGCGCCGCCTGGAAGCCCTCGTGATCCTCGGCCACCAGCACCGCGCGGTGCTCGAAGGCCGAGCGCGTGGCCGTCAGCGAGTGGGCGACATCGCGCACAGCCGGTCCGGGGTGGCTGAGGAGATGAGCCCGCAGGCTTTCGGCTTGGCCGCGAAGTCCGGCGGTGGAACGCCCGTGCAGCGGCCATATGACGGGGCCGCCACCGCTCTCGTTGCCGTCCGACAGCTCCGACGCCGGGTCGGTCGCCCGGGGGGCCGTGCCCTGCTCGAGGACGACATGGGCGTTGGTGCCACTGATGCCGAAGGAGGAGACCGCCGCTCGCCGAGGCCGCCCCGACTGCGGCCACGGGGACGCCTCGGTCGCCAGCCGGACGTGTCCCGCTGACCAGTCCACATGCGATGACGGCTGGTCCGCGTGCAGGGTCCGCGGGACCGTCCCGTGCTCCATCGCCAGCACCATCTTGATCACCCCGGCCACGCCGGCCGCCGCCTGGGTGTGCCCGATATTGGACTTCACGGATCCGAGCAGCAACGGCTGCTCCGGCTCGCGGTCCCNCACCTCGGACGCCGAGAGCCCCGCACCCGCCAACGCCTGCCGAATCACCCGCTGCTGAGACGGACCATTCGGCGCCGTCAGACCATTGGACGCACCATCGGAGTTGACCGCGCTGCCCCGCACGGTGGCCAGCACCGGGTGACCACGTCGGCGGGCATCGGACAGCCGCTCCAACAGCAGCATCCCCGCGCCCTCGCCCCAGCCGGTCCCATCGGCGTCGTCGGAGAACGCCTTGCAACGGTGATCGCCCGCCAACCCTCCCTGACGACCGAACTCGGCGAACGCACCCGGCGTCGACATCACCGTCACACCACCGGCCAGCGCCAGATCGCACTCACCCGACCGCAGCGACCGCGCCGCCCAGTGCATCGCCACCAGGGACGAGGAGCACGCCGTGTCCACGGTGACCGCGGGTCCCTCCAAGCCCAGGACATAGGCCACCCGGCCCGAGGCCACGCTGCCGGCCTGCCCGGTCATCAACTGGCCCTGGGCATCGTCCGGAACAGCCTGCAGCGCCGACCCGTAGCCCTGGTGGTACGTCCCGACGAAGACACCGGTCCTGCTGCCCCGCAGCGACAATGGGTCCACGGTCGCCCGCTCCAGCGCCTCCCAGGAGACCTCCAGCAGAAGGCGCTGCTGGGGATCCATCGCCACCGCCTCTCGCGGTGAGATCCCGAAGAAGTCCGCGTCGAACTCGGCGGCGTCGTAGAGGAATCCGCCCTCCACGGCGTGGCTGTCGGCCAACGACGAGCCACCGGTCAGCGCCTGCCAGCCCCGGTCGGTCGGGGCGTCCGACACCGCGTCCACACCGTCGGAGAGCAACCGCCAGAAGTCCTCCGGGCCGCGCACTCCTCCGGGGAAGCGGCAGCCGATGCCCACGATCGCGATCGGCTCATCGGCCGTTCCCGGCGCGGTGACGAGCGCAGCGGCCTCGGTGTCCTCGTCGCCGGTCACCTCGTCGCCGAAGAGTTCGTCGCCCATGTGGCGGGCCAGCGCCAGCGGGGACGGGTAGTCGAAGACCAGGGTCGCGGGCAGTCTCAACCCGGCTGCCGCGTTGAGTCGGTTGCGCAACTCGACGGCGGTCAGGGAGTCGATACCCAGATTGCGGAAGTCCCGGCCCGGCTCCACCGCCTGCGGGCCGGCGTGCCCGAGCACCATCGCCGTCTGCGCCCGTACCAGGTCCAGTACGGCCGCGGCCCGTTCGGCGCTCGGAAGAGCGGTGAGACGGGACGTGAGGCTACCCACCGAGCCGGAGGTGTGCGACGCCGAGGCGGTCCTGCGTGCCGGGGCGGAGACCAGCCCACGCAGCAGGGCCGGAAGGACCGAGTTCTCCTGCTGATCGCGGAGCACCGAGGGCAGCAGGCAGACCGGCACCAGGACGGCTTCCGTGGCCCGGCACGCCGCGTCGAAGGCGGCGAGCCCCTGCTCCACCGTGAGCGGGAGCATGCCGCCGCGGGCCATCCGCCGCCGGTCCGCCTCGCTCAACTCGCCCGTCATACCGGCACCGGGACCCCAGGGGCCCCAGGCCAGTGAGGTCGCCGGAAGGCCCAGGGCACGGCGGCGCTGGGCGAACCCGTCCAGGAAGGCATTGGCGGACGCGTAGTTGGCCTGCCCGGCGGAGCCCAGGGCGCCGGCGATGGAGGAGAACAGCACAAAGGCCGACAGGTCGAGATCACAGGTCAGCTCGTGCAGGTTGAGCGCGGCGTCCGCCTTCGGCCGCAGCACGGCTTCGAGGCGCTCCGGGGTCAACGCGGTGACAACTCCGTCGTCCAGTACACCGGCGGTGTGCACCACCGCGGTCAACGGATGCTCGGCCGGTACGGCGCCCAGCAGATCGCGGACCGCCTCACGATCCGACGCGTCGCACGCCGCAACCGCGACCTGGGCCCCGAGCGCCGTCAGCTCCGCCACCAGCTCATCGGCGCCCGGGGCGCGCGATCCGCGTCGGCTCGCCAGCACCAGGTGCCGAACACCGCGCTCGGCCACGAGATGCCGCGCCACCAGCGCGCCGAGGCCCCCGGTACCACCGGTCACCAGCACCGTGCCGTCCGCGTCGAGCGGAGCGGGAACGGTGAGGACCACCTTGCCCACATGACGGGCCTGGGACAGGAACCGGAAGGCCTCCGCAGCGTTGCGCACATCCCACACCGTCACCGGCAGGGGCTCCAGCACTCCGGCCTCGAACAGCCCCACCAGCGCGGCCAGCATCTCGCCGATCCGGTCCGGTCCCGCCTCGATCAGGTCGAACGCCCGGTACTCCACACCGGCGTGCTCGGCCGCCACCGCCTCCGGGTCGCGGACATCGGTCTTGCCCATCTCCAGGAAACGCCCCCCGCGCGGCAGCAACCGCAGCGAGGCATCGACGAACTCCCCCGCCAGCGAGTC
>NZ_BMMS01000074.1 GCF_014646055.1 Wenjunlia tyrosinilytica | reverse complement strand
GAACCACCGCGCCCCACCGACCACGACGAGTACGGCCCAACAAAGATCCACCCGACCATGCACACGGACGGCACCGTCCACGACTGAACTCCACGACCGGTCCAGACTCGTCCAACTCGGCCTTGATGCATCGAAGGGCGACCGCGGGTCACCGACGGCAAGCTGACCAAGGAGAATCTGTACCGGGGAAGCTGGCGTCAGCCAGGCCGCCATGAACCGGGCCCACACTGCCATGGTCGAATGGAACTCCTATGTCGCCGGGCATGGTCGGCGAGTCCCAGCGCGACGCTGAGATCACCGAACTCAAGTGGAAGCGGAAGGCCAAGACACAGGAGTGCACCCAGCTTCAGCAGAAAGCTCGATGCCGCCGCGACGGTCATCGGAGCCCCTCACCACGACAACGAGGCTCTACGCGATCACATCGCCTCACGCGGCGGCAACGTCGTGCCAATGGACTTCCGACGCTGACCGGCGTCACCGGCCCGGCAGGCCATCTCAGCCACACCCTTCCGGTCAGGCTGAGATGGCCTGCCGGGCGAGCAGGAGGGCCAGCGGGCCGCCCTGAAGCAGGAACCGGCCTTCCGTGGCGGCATAGATCGCTTCGGGCATGGGCCACCACATGAGCTTGAAGTGCTCTTCGCTCGGGGTGAGCTGCTGCGGGCCGAGGGTGAGCCGTTCGGCCAGGAACAGGTGCACGCGGGCGGTGGATCGCAGGGTGATGGCATAGGAGCCGAGAGGGAGCCAGGTCTCCGCGGTCACGCCGGCTTCCTCGCACAGCTCGCGCCGTGCGCAGTCTTCCGGCGATTCTCCGGGCTCCCGGCGCCCTCCAGGAAGGAACAGGTACTCGCCGCCGTGCTGCTCGAACTCGGCGGTCAGGACGGCGACGTTGCCGCCCGCGTTGCGGGCCACGATGACCGAAGCGTCACGTGTCGGTCCCCGGTCGGATGCTGCGGTCATGGTCCCCGAGCGTAGTCGTCGCCGGGAGGAGCCTGGCGGCGAACGGGACGTTCAACACGGCGGGGTGAGCGATCCCACGTCCCCAGTAGACGCCTTCTCCGAAGGCGTCTCCGTGGTCGGCGCACATGATGACGAGCCAGCGATGCTGCCTGGTCAGCACCGTCAGGAGCCGACCCAGGTGTCCGCCGCATAGGCCAGGGCGGCCGCCTGCGACTTCCAGGAGTCCTCGCTGTCTCCCGCGTAGTGCCCATGGGGGACGTGGGTGGCCGAGACGTTGACGAACAGGAACAGCGGCCGGTCGCGGTGCTGTTCCGCCACGGACAGGGCGTGCTCGACCTGGTGTCGGGTGGAATCCGGCTCGGGCGAGCAGAACTCCGGGCGCCAGGGGCCTTCGTGGAACATGTCGGGTAGCACAGTCCCCAAGGGGGTCTCCCGCGAGAAGTAGGTCACGCCGCCGAGGCACACAGTGCGGTAGCGGTGCTGCGCCAGGCCGGTCAGGAGGTTCGGGGCGTCGAAGACGAAGGTCTCGGGCCCGACCGTCTTGAACGCGGGGGGACGGCACTCCCACAGTCGTGGCGGCTGTACCGGCTGCGGGAGCCTGGGCAGAAAGCCGGAGAAGAACGCCATGTGCGCGGGCAGCGTGAATGTGCCGGGCGTCTGCCGCTCCTCCCACCGGCCGTCGGGCAGGAACCTGGCCAGGTGCGGGGTCTGACCGGCGTGCAAGGCCGCACGCGCGACGTCGTATCGAAGGGAGTCCAGCGTGATGAAGAGGATGCTGGTCTCGCTGCTGATGACCTCGGCAGCGTTGATCACGGGGTGACTCCCGCGAGATCCCGGCGGTTGGTGACGCTGCCCTTGGCGCCTTCGTTCACCGGGATGGGCACGTGGTCGTCGGCGATCATCTTGCGGATCTTCGCGAGCCCGGTCTCTTCGTCAACCGGCTGACCGGCAGCGTCGTAGAGGCGGATGGCCACGACTTGCTGCCCCCCGGTGTCGTCCGTGGCCAGCCACGCGCCTGGGACGTCTCCGAGCTGCTTCATCGCGCGCAGGAGTGTCGGTTCGTCGGCGGCGCCCAGGTCGGCGACCTGGCATGCGTAGTGCTTGGCGTTGATCGCTCCCTGGCAGAACCGGCGGTGGAAGTCCTCGGTCGTGGGCTGCCCGTCGTGGGCGACCGCGAGCGCACGGGTCTGGCTCATCACGATGAAGCAGGAGGCGATCCACCAGGCGACGCCCGGGTGGATCTCGTCGGGGAAGGTCCCGGCGACGCGGCCGTCACGGATAACGGCGTCGTGGTCGATCGGGTTAAGCACGGATCTCCTCCAGGTGCTTGATGATCGCTTCGGTTAGGGCTGCGGGGCTGCGGTTGTCGGTGTCGAGATGGACCGCGCTGGGGTCGACCAGAGCGACGGCTGTGAAGTTCTTCCGCAGAGCGCTCAGGCGCCCGGGGACGTCGAAGAGGTCGGTGTCGTCCTGCTTCAGGTCCGTCTTGGACTGGATGCGCTTGGACAGCTCGGTGTTCGAGGTGCTGAGGTAGAACGTGATGTCGGGGGTGATGAGGTAGGGGCGGAAGGGGGCGAGGAGGGCGCTCACCTGGTCGAGACCGGCGCTGTGGACGGCGGCGTGGCAGGCCAGGACGGAGGAGACGTACCGGTCGGCGACGACGGGGCCGCGGGTAAGGGCGTCACGGATGACGTCGGAAGCGTGCAGGAGTCCGGAGAGGTAGAAGGCGAACTGCGGGAGAGCCTTGAGCTGGTCGTTCACCGCCGTGGAAACGCTGCTGTGAGGCTCGGGGAGGGTGTGGAGTGTCGCCGCGTCCAGGCGTTCGCCCAACAGGCGCGTGAGAGTGGACTTTCCGACGCCGGAGATGCCCTCCAGGACCACGAACGGGCCCCTATAGTCCTCGGCCTCGGCAGGCGCGTACGGGGCAGTGAGAAGGTCGGTCACAGCGTTCCTTCCGTGAAGGCGGTGATGTGACGGGCGACGGCCGCGGGGATCTTCTCCGGTTCGGCGAGCAGGGGGCGGATGTCCATGCGGAGGTCGTCCCGCAGCAGGCACGGCTGAACCCCGCCGGCGTGGTCGACGCGGAGGGACCAGAAGCCTTCCACGCACTGGAGCTTGACGGGGCAGCTCCCGCACTGGCCGACGTGGTGTCGGCCGAGTTCGCGATGGATGACGTCGATCTCGATGCCGTCGATCCGGAAAACGCGCCGTCCCTGGCCGACGCCGGAGACTTCGATCTCCTCGTCGCTGGTCAGGGTGCGAAGGTGGTCGATGATTCCCTGGACGCCGATCGCGGAACGCTTCCGGCCCGCGTTGAAATCGGTGTCCACCAGTTCGATGAACTGCACGGGCATGCGCCGGTCAAGCGCAAAGGT
Source organism: Wenjunlia tyrosinilytica (assembly GCF_014646055.1). Classification (GTDB taxonomy): domain Bacteria; phylum Actinomycetota; class Actinomycetes; order Streptomycetales; family Streptomycetaceae; genus Wenjunlia; species Wenjunlia tyrosinilytica. Next base: position 8,526 of record NZ_BMMS01000074.1, on the reverse strand, counting down.
CAGGATGTCGTGAAGCTCGTGCTCGTTCTCTCGCTGCACCAGCGTGTTCAGCTCTACCCGCTCGAACATCTCGCGCGCAGCCTCGATCCCGTCCAGGATGGTCGCGATGCCGATGCGGGTGTTCGCGATGGCCTTCAGCGACTCGTCCGAGAAGTAGTGAAGGGAGACCTTCACCTTGTCCAGGGCGGTCTGCGACAGCCATTCCTGGTGCGTACGGACCAGGGTTCCGTTCGTGATCAGGGTGTAAGTCGTGTCCGGTCCGTGGTCGGGAAGCTGGCTGAGCACCGGCCTCGCGAGGGGCGACATGAGCGGTTCGCCGCCGGTGAAGTACACCCGCTTCAAGCCCGCGTTCATCAGGCCGCCGAGAACGTTCAGAGAGTCCTCGGCGGTCATCTCGCGCAAGCGGGGACGTGCATCGCGGTGCAGGTAGGTGAAGGGCGGCGGGACGTCGCCCTCGTTGTGGCAGAACCAGCACTTTTCATTGCACTTGGGGGTCAGGGAGACTCTGAGCTGCCCGCGCAGTGCGGCGAAGTTCCGCAGCGCGGTCCAGTCCAGCCCGGTTTTCGGGAGCTGAAGGGCCAAGACATGCTCCTTTCGTAGGACGTATGTCGTGGTTTGCTGGTGCGGTGGTTCACCTCGGGCAGGGGCTGGCGAGGCGATGCAGGAGTGTCCCCGCCCGGGTCGGTCTACCTGCCGGTGTGCAGATCGGCCGTGTGGGCGGTGTCCCGGTCCGGCCGCTCGATCCCAGGCGGCGTGGCGCGGGCCTGCTGAGCCTGCGTCACGACCAGCGACGCCCCCAGCACGTTTGCCGTCAGCAGCAGGACACCGGCCAGCTGGCCGTCATCGCTCGGGCCAGGGCGGTGCCTGCCCGGTTCGGCACGGCCGGTCATGCGTCCATACCAAGTGCCGTGCCGGGCAACGCGCTCGACCGCTACCCATGTCGTGGGCCACTCGCCGGTCAGAGCGGCGCCGTACCGTGGGCGCAAGATCGGGACCCCGGCGCAGAGGTCCGTCAGGACACCCTCCTCGCCGCGCGCGGTGTCGCAGACCAGGTCGCCGACTTCGGCGCCACCTGCCGGCGCGGTCACCAGGATGCGTCCGCCGCCGCGCTGGTAGACGACTGCTCCTTGCACCCTCGGCGCCGGTTGATCGCGTCAATGGCGGCGCACGATCCTTCGCCGTCGTCGAAGAGCTGCCGGTAGTCGTTCCAGTCCGCATCGGTCCAGCGGTCGAGCGCGGCGCCGGGAACGATGCGTCGTCGCCGCCCACGTCCGCAGTCTCCGGCACGCCGTACATGCCCGCGCAGCACGCGCAGCCGTTCAGGTCGCCGACGGGCTGCCGAGGCGACGCAGTCCCGGCACACCAGCAGCAAGAGCGGGCTATGCGCTGCCTGTCCGTCAGCCGGTCGCGATCGATGGTGGGGACGTCCACCAGCCCCGGCAGGGGCGGGGACGTGCTGCGCGTCGTCATCGTCGCCGCCTCAGCGCTCGCGGACTTGGTCGAGGCGCAGGGCTGTCGCCTACGGGGGTAGGGGACGAGCCCGCGCGTTGCCGCCTGGTATCCGGGCCGGAGGTTGCGGATCGCCGGTCGGTTCCGGTGGCGACAACAACGACGGTAAGGAGGATGCGAATTCAGGCTCAACGAAGTTGCGGATAATTGCGCAGGTTTACCCGAGATCGTTGATCGCCGATTCGAGCAGCTGACGGGCATGGGTGCCGTGGACGGCCACCTGTCCCAGCTCCCGGAACGCCTTGAGGTAGTCGGTGATCTCGCGTGGCTGACGGATGTTGATCTCGGCCGTCAGGGTCTCGACCACGACGTGCCGGTCGTCGAAGAGGTAGAAGGCTTCGAGGGGCCAGATAGCGCGCTGCGCGCTGAACGGGATCACGCCGATGGAGACGGAGGGCAGCGGCATCACCTCAAGCAGGTGCCGAAGCTGCCCCGTCATCGTCTCGGCGTCGCCTATACGGGCCCGCAACACCCACTCTTCCAGAAGGACGACGAAGCGGTGGTTGCCCTCGTAGAGGAACCGGCTACGGGCCACCCTGGCGGCCACGGCGTCGGTCACGTCGTCGGGGGTGCCTTGGAAGCGGGTGATGGACCGCATCAACGCGGCGGCATAGTCGGCGGTTTGGAAGAATCCGGGCACGCCATTGGAGGCGTAGACACGGCACACGGCAGCCTGCTCGTGCAGGGTGTAGAAGTCTTCTTGGACCTTTCGCATCCCGTTGCGGTGCAGGCGCCGCCATTCCATGTACATGGAATCGACCGCGCGGGCGGTGGCGATCAGGTCGGCGGCCTGGTCGTCCGCGCCACAGGCCGAGCACCAAGCGCGGATATCGGCGTCGGTCGGACCGGCTTCGCCTTTCTGGATGCGGGTTGTCTTCGCGGGATGCCAGCCGCACCGGGCGGAAAGCTCCTTCCCGCTGAGACAGGCATCCTTGCGAAGGTGCGTCAGGCGCACGGCGAGTGCTTCGCGGGCCGCCTGGGCGCTGGACGAAGGAGAGGCGGCCATGTTGTGCAGTCCGCCCTCAGTCAGACCTTGAACGTCTCGTGTGGGATGCCACGAGCCCACACTTCCTCGAACGCGTCGTTGACCATCTTCACCACGGCAGGCTCGTCGTTGAACGCGTGTCCGGCCCAGTCGCCATCACCGGTGAACCAGTGGAACAGGACCCGTTCGTCGTCGATCAGCCACAGGTCATTTCCTGGAAGAGCGATGTCGGAAGCTCGCCGGCGCGGAAGCCACCGGACGGATTCACCAACCGCGATGTTGACCGCCGTCAGGGCGTGTTCCCACCGGATGTATTCGGTGACCGGCTCGGAGACGATCCGCGCCCGGCGCATCACCACCCCGCGGCCGACCGCCTCCCGGACGATCGGGGTCCACCCCTGCCAGGACGCTGAGTCAGGATCCAGGTCCACGGTGCCGCTGCGCCGGAATGCCTCGAACGCTGCGGTCTCGTCGCCGACGCTGTAAAGGTCACGCATCTCCAGGTGGACGGCGGTGCGTTGGGCAGAGCGCAGCAGTTCAGCGAAGTCCGGTACGTTCTGCGGCATCGCAGGCCTCCCTGAGAATCGGCACCATCCGCGCCGGAATGCGGACAACCGCCTCGTGGTCGGGGATGCCGGTGTCGTGACCGGGCACCCATTCCGTCTCGCTGATCTGCACCGACAGAGCCCCGGCGGGGACCCATCCCTGGATCACGAGTTCCTGCTTCTCCTCGTCGACCCACACGGTCGGCGAGCCGCCGCCGGTCGTGTTCGGGTCTATTCCGATGAACCGTAGCGCCACGGTGCCCTCCGGGACCAAGTCGGTTGCGGTTTCTTGCGCCACGCTTCTCCTGGGTTGGCAGCCGGTCAAGAGCGCAACCGGTCAACGCCGAGGTCGCTTCGACGAGCGTCAGCCGTTCCCGGACTCTGCGCTGTACGCCGGATGCTGCTCAACCGCAAGCACGCCGCCTTACCGGCGCGCACCAGGCGCCCCACTCCCAAACCGGAACGCCGGGGGGCGCCGTCGTCTGTACCCGGAGGCTGCAAGGCCCACATGCGGGCGCCATCCGCGGAGCTCGACTACAGCACCTTCACTCGCGTGCGGGCCGTCGGGCCCGGGATCTTCTCCAAGTGCTCGCTGCGCGAGACCACCTTCGCCTCCGTCGACCTGGGCGCCGCCCTGATCGACGACTGCGACCTGCGGCTGACCGAGTTCGACGGCGGGAGGTACCGAGGCCTGGGCCTTCGCGGCAACGGCCTGTCCCAACTCCGCGGCCTCGCCTATCTCAAGAACATCATCATCGACGGCACGGACGCTCCGGATGGCCGAGGCGCTCGTCGCCGAGCTGGACGTCACCGGCGGCGAAGGCCTCGACGGCAAGTAGCCCCGCACCTGCTCTCGGGAGACGCGTCCATGGGTCCACGGCTGATGTTCGACGCGTTGGACGAACGTGGCCCGTGCGACATCTCGCAGGTGCGGCTGACCGGCAACGAGCCCGGCTACGACGACGGCGCCGTAGTCCCCGACGGCGACTGGAAAGCCCTCACCACCGACGAGGCCGAGCAGTACCGTGCCAATGGCTCAACACCGGACAGCGTCCGGATCGAGCTCGCCCATCGGCCGCTGCCAGGCCTCGACCCGGACGACCTGGCAGCCCGTCTCGAAACAGCCGCCCGCCTCGACCCCCTCAACGGCCGTTGGCTCACACCCTCCTGGGCTATGCGGCCAACCCCGCAAACTGGCCCACCACCACCGAGGACCCCGCCACCCGGCCATCGGTCTGCACGTCGACACTTCGACCGGCTGCCGTACCCCAAGCGCCACCAGGGCCAGACGACTCTGCCTCAACCTCGGACCTGGCCCGCGCTACCAGCTCATCAGCGACCGCGGCGTCCAGCAGATCTGCCGCACACTCCACGCCGCCCCGGATCGGCACTATCCCCACACCCAGGATGTACGCCGGTACGTCGCCATCGGCCACGAGGCCAAGTGCCGCTGGCCGAGGCCAGCGGCATCATCGGACGCCGGCCAAGCGGTCGGCCCGTCACGGGCACAGTGTACGAACGGTGTGGGGCGGCCTGCCGACTCTCGGCAAGCGCGGATGATCCGAAGGCGATCCGTGACGAGACTCCGAACACTCCGAGAGATTCAATATCTGACGTCACCGTCAACCGCCGAGGTCACCCTGGACCACTTTCACCAGATCCACCGCCGCGCACGCCGCATACGCCCCAGCCACGCACCGCTGCACGTCCCCCAGGGTTCCGCGAAGCCCTGTGGCGCTGCATTCGGGCAGGGGCCGAGCAGTTCAAAGGGTTCGTCGTCGTAGTTCAGGGCACGAGCGAGGAAGACGGGCTTCTCAGCGGTCTCGGGCACGTCGCGGCGGCCAGCATGACCGCAGTGCCAGCCTGCTCTTCACCCCGGAAGCGGCCGTGCGGGCTCACGGCGGTGGTATGGCGGTCGAACATAGTGGCGGCGTGGGAGCGTTCGGCGAGAGACGTCATGGGGGCAGGCCTCGCGTGGGCTGAGGGGGTTCCGCCCCAGCGAGGCCGGGACGGCATTGGGGTCAGGGGTTGGGGGTGGCGAGGGCGGCGGTGGCGGCCTTGGCGATGGCTGCGGCGGCCTGGGCGGGGTGGGTGAGTTCCAGGAGGGTGGTGCCGGGCAGGGGGCGGGGGTCGGAGGCGAACGCGAGCCAGAGCACCGCGCAGCCCGCCGCGAGCAGGGCGGCGATGCGTTCGGCGGCGGGGATGGCTTCCTCGGGCCGGTAGTAGCCGTCGGAGGCGATCACCAGCAGGCGGCCCGCCCCCGGTGTCGTGAGGTCGAGCCCGGCGGTGAGGGCGTCGATGGTCTCGGCGAGGCTGTGGCCACCGCCGTCCGCGTCGAACTCGGTCACCCTGGTCGGGGCACGGCCGGGTGCGGTGATCGCGGTCAGGGACCGGCGGTAGGCGATGGTGGCGCTGCGCGAGTCGGGGTCGGTCAAGGCCGCGGCCTTGGCGACGATCCAGGCGGCCGAGGCGATCGGTGCGGCTGCGGCGCGCATCGAGCCGGAGACATCCACCGCGATGCCTACACGCAGCGGCGGGGTGGGACCTTGGCTGCGACGGGTGCGCAGCCAAGGCTGGGCTGTTGGGATGGCGCCCGCCGTCTTCTGCGCGTCACGCGCCAGGGCGCCCCGCATGTTCAGGCGCCCGGGCGGGACGGCCGAGGCCGTGACCGTGACCGTTCGTTCCCGGTAGGCCGCCGCCCGCAGCGCCCGCGCGAGTTGCCCGGCCGCCGCTTTCTCGGCCTGGGTGGGCGTCCGTGTGCCGGTGACCGGCGAGGTGGCGCGGCGGTCTTTGTCCCGCTGGCTGCTGGGGGTAAAGGGGCGGGCCCCGGGAGCGAAGACCTTCTCGGCCGTCTGCGCCGCCTGCCGCGCGTGCGCCGCCTGCGCGGCCCTCTCCCGTGTCCGGGCCGTGCGGGCCGTCTCGACGCGGGCCTGGGCCGCCGCCTGTGCGGCCTCGTTCGCTGCCACTGCGCCGACGACCTTGCCGATGGCCTCGGCGAGTTGTCCTGGGCCCTCGGTGGGGTCGGGGGCCGGTTCGGGTCCTTTCGGGTCGGCGCCGAGCGCCTGGCACCAGGCTGCGGCGTGCGCCAGCATCGTGTGCCCGTCCTCGTCGGCGGTGGTGTGGGCAGCCGTCCAGATGCGGGCGAGGGTCTGCAGCAGGCCCTGGCCGAGGATCTTGGTGACGATGTGCTCCAAGGGTCCTGTTTCATCCGGGTCGAGGATTCCGGCGTCGCGTCGGGCGAGGATCAGCCCGGCCGCTGCCGCCGCCTGCCAGCGGTCCGTGGGTGTCTCATGGGTGAAGTCCGCCATGACCAGGGTGTGTACGGCGGCCCGCAGGAAACGGCGGTCGCCTGGGCGGCGGTGGAGGTGAGCGTGTTCGGCCCTGGATTCCTCCAGGAGTTGGGCTGCCGCATCCAGGGCGGTGCCGCGCAGCGGCGCTGGCGTGGCCCAGGCGCTGTGGCGGGCGTGCGCGGCTTCGTGGGTGAACGCGCCCCAGGCGACTGGGTAGTTCTCCTCATCGCCCACCCGGGTGGGGTCGATGGTGGCCGGGTTGAGCGGGGCGAACAGTCCCGCGTCGATCTCCAGTTGGGCGGTGCGCGGGTAGAAGGCGGCCGGGGCGCCGGAGCGGGTGCCCGTGGCGCAGGTGACGATCACGTCCTCGCGTTCGGCGAGTTCGGGCAGCCGCTCCCCCAGGGCGGCAGCGATGCGCAGCCAGTGCGTGTCTTGGGGGCCGGGGCGGGGTTCGAAGGCGGGGCCGCCGTCGTCGTCCCAACGGGCGAGGTCTCGTTCGGCCTCGGTCAGGGTGGGCGGGGCGGGCGCGACGTGAGCGGGTGCGGGCATGGCGGATCGGTCCCTTTCAGTGGTTGGGTGGAGTGTGACCGGGGCGGGCCCCGGGCTCAGAGCTGGCGGCCCAGGGCCAGGGCGGTGACCGGGCGGCCGACGGCCTTGGCGACGATCTCCGCCACCGCATCCCGGTCCTCCAGAGGGGCGATGCCGACCAGGTTGGCGAAGGCGGCCTCGGTGCCCAGCACGTCGGCGATCTTCTGAAAGGCAATCAGCTCGCGTAGCTGCGGTGCCCATCCGACCTCGCCCGCCTGCTGGGCGGTGGCCAGGTGGCGGGCGATCCGCACCGCTGTCCGGTTGATCTTCAAGGCGGCCGCCAGGTCGTAGTCGGAGCCGACCTGGATCTGCACCGAGAACCGGGATGCGAGGGCTTCGGTGAGTACCGCCCCGTGGACGCCGGGGTTGTGTCCGGCGATCACGTAGAAGCCGTCGGCGGCGGTGATCGTCTCGCCTTTGTGTGCCTTGACCTGGATCTGCCTGCGGCCGTCCATGGCCGGGTACAGGGCTGCCAGTACCTTCGGGGAGATCAAGGTCGCGTCGTCCAGGAGCAAGGCGCGGCCTTCGCGCATGGCGGTCACGAGGGGGCCGTAGATGAACTCGTAGCCGCCGTTCGCGTTCTGGGTGTACTCGCCGATCAGGTCGCCGACGGTGGTGTCCCCGTCCCCGGCGACGGTGATCAGGTCCGGGAAGGCCGCTTCGATCAGGGAGGTCTTGCCGGTACCCGGCGGTCCGTACAGCAACACCGCCACCTGCGCCTTGCGCAGGCGCTGCAGTGCCTCGACGTCAGGCAGTTGCGCCAGTGAACGGGGATGGTACTGCTGCCCGTTCGGCCGGGTGATCGGCTCCGGCCGCCCGCCCAGCGGCCCAGCCGCAGGAGCCTGCGGAGCTGCCGGTCGTGGCACCGTGCGCGTGCCGACCGGGGCAGGCGCAGGCGGTAACGCGTGCTGCGCTGCGGTGGCCGTGGCCGAAGTCGCCCGGTACATACGGGGCTTGGAGCCGACCCGTTCCGCCTCACCTCGGCTCACCAGCGTCTCGCAGGCGTTGCCGACCGCCCCGCCCGAATGCCCGAGCGCCCTGGCCAGCTCCGTAACGCTGAACTGGACCCCCGCGTTCGCGGCGAGGACCTTCGCGATCCAAGTCCGCAGTTCCCCCGGGCGCGCCTTGCCGCCCGCGCTGGGCGGTGAGTTCGCAGGTGCGGCCGGGGAGTTCGGCGCGGCGGGGCTGGCGGGCGGGTGCCCGGTGGGGCCAGGGGGCGTGGGCATGGCGGTATTACTGGTCATCACTCAAGGCCTTTCATTGATTGGTCGAGGTGGTCACCCTTTTGGGCACACTCCACCCGTCATCTGTTTTCAGGGAGACCCATTGGCGGGCTTTCCATTCCCCACCTTCCGGGAACAATTCAAATATAGCTCGACCCGCACCCCACTTGAAGCCATATCCCGGCTTGATAATGCTGGAATTCTCGTGAATTCACGACGGGTATTCAGATGGATTTTCCGCCGCGCGACGCAAGTCGTCGTGGACGGGGGCCTGCACGACCGATTCCCAGGTCGCTGCGCGCGCCCGGCACGGCGCCCCGGCACGGCGCCCCGGCACGGCGCCCCGGCACGGCGCCCCGGCACGGCGCCCCGGCACGGCGCCCCGG
>NZ_BMMS01000073.1 GCF_014646055.1 Wenjunlia tyrosinilytica | reverse complement strand
TCGGAGCCCAAGGCGGCGTCGGCCGCTGGGGTCACGACCGACTTGAAGCCGGTGGCAGGGCGGGGGCCGAAGGCCGAACCCACCTCCGCGCCTACGACCGGGGAGAAGCCCGTCGCCGGGCCGGGGGCGCAGGCCGGGGCCAAGGCCGCTCCCGCGCCGGCTGCCAAGCCGGACCTCGGGAAGTCCTCGCCCCCCGCCGCCGCCTCGGCGGCGGCTTCGGCTCCGCCTGAGCCCGCCGCGCAGCGCTCCTCGTCCGCCACGGTCACCACCACGACCGTCCCGCCCGTTCCCGAGCCCACCAAGCAGCAGCCGCTGCCCCCCGAGCCCGCGAACCCCCTCAGGCTCCTCGCGGACCTCACCAACACACCTCCTCCGCCGCAAACGCCCCTGCGCCAGACCCTGCGCAGGTTCAAGATCTGGACGCCGCTCGTCCTGCTCCTTCTGATCCTTTTCGGCGTTGCGCAGATGCTCCGGCCGCTCCCGGAGCCCTCATTGGACCTAACGGCTGCGGACACCTACGCGTTCAAGGGCAGCAAGCCCGAGATGCCGTGGCCCTCCGGCGGTCAGGCCGCGGTCGACATCGCCGGTCTGGGCAGCCTCGGCCGCTTCGGCGACAACAAGCCGCGCCCGATCGCCAGCGTCACCAAGACCATGACGGCGTACCTGATCCTCAAGGATCACCCACTCAAGCCCGGCGAGAAGGGCCCGAGGATCACCGCCGACCAGAAGGCCCAGGAGGACTACGAGAAGGGCTCTGCCGAGAAGGAGTCCGTCATCAAGATCGAGAAGGGCCAGCAGCTCACGGAGTTCGAGGCGCTCGAGGATCTGATGATCCCCTCCGCCAACAACGTCGCCCGGCTGCTCGCCCGCTGGGACTCCGGCTCCGAGAAGGCCTTCGCCGCGAAGATGAACAAGGCGGCCAAGGAGCTGGGCCTGACCCACACCACCTACACCGACCCCAGCGGCCTCGACGCCACGACCGTCAGCACCGCGGCCGACCAGGTGAAGCTGGGCCAGGCGGCCATGGAGAACCCCGTTTTCCGGCAGATCGTGCGCACCGGCCAGATCAACCGGCCCGGCTACAGCAGCCCGATCTTCAACCACAACCTCATCCTGAACCAGGAGGGCGTCATCGGCCTGAAGACCGGCAACAGCACCGCCGCCGGGGCCAACTTCCTCTTCGCCGCGGAGAAGAAGATCGGCGGCACCACCCAGCTGGTCATCGGCGCGGTGCTCGGCCAGCGCGGCTCCGTGCCCGGCCAGACGGCGGCCAACGCGGCGAAGAAGCTGGTCATCGCCGCCCAGGACGCCCTCACCTCCAAGCAGGTGATCAAGAAGGGGCAGGTCGTCGGCCACGTCGACGACGGGCTCGGCACCACCACCCCGGTCGTGGCCACCAAGGACGTCAAGGCCGTCGGCTGGGCGGGCACCGAGGTGAAGCTCAACCTGAAGGCGACGGACGGAACAGTTCCCCAGAAGTCCGCCAAGGGCGACAAGGTCGGCACCCTCACCATCGGCAGCGGTATCGGCCAGGTGAAGGTCCCGGTCACCCTGACCGCCGCCACCGACGAGCCGTCGTTCGGAGCCAGGCTCACCCGGCTGCTGTGACCGCCCGGACCGGCTGACTTCGCGGGTTCGCCGACCTCCCGGACCGGCCCTGGCGAGTTCCTTCAGGGGGACCACTCGCCGGGGCCGGCTCCCGGACGGCGACGGCAATGTCTAGGATCACCGCCCCGGGGGAACGGGATACGGGGGAAACGGGAGGCCACCAGTGATCGTCCTGGCACACATCAGTGATCCGCACTTCGACGGCGGGCCGCGCAGCACCGAGCGTGCCCAGCGCGTCATGGACTACCTCAACGGGCTGTCCGGGCAGGTGGACGCCGTCCTTGTCACCGGGGACATCGCCGACCACGCGCTTCCGGCCGAGTACGAGGAGGCGCGCAAGGTCCTGGCGTCACCGCTGCCGATGATGGTGTGCCCCGGGAACCACGACGCCCGCGAGCCCTTCCGTGAGGCGTTCGCACAGGAAGAGGGCGGCGACGCACCGGTCAACGAGGTGCACCGTGTGGCGGGGGCCGTGTTCGCCGTGTGCGACTCCAGCATCCCCGGCCAGGACGACGGCCACCTCTCGGACGAGACGCTGGAGTGGCTGGAAGGCGTGCTTGCCGGCACGTCCCCGGAGACCCCGGTCTTCGTGTGCTTCCACCACCCGCCGGTGGAACTCCATGTGCCGCACATCGACGGGGTCAGGCAGTTCGGGCAGGAGCGGCTGGCCGCGGTGGCCGCCAGGCACCCGCAGATCGTGGCGTTCCTGGCGGGGCACGCGCACACCCCCGCCGCCACCGTCTTCGCCGGACGCCCGCTGCTCGTGGCGCCCGGTGTGACCTCGACGGTGAACCTGCCGTGGGAGATGGGTGAGGGCGACGGCCCCGTGAACCATGACGCGCCGCCGGCGGTCGCCTTCCACATCCTGGGCGACGACCGCCGGCTGACCACGCATTACCGCTTCATCCCGTAACGCTGCCCTTGCTCCTCGGGCGCCCTTCAGGTCGTTGGCAGCCCAGGTCGTTGTCGGCTCCGGTCCTCGTCAGCCGAGGTCGTAGACGGTGGCACCGCCGATGGTCTTCGCCGTGAAGTTCGCCGTGACCCAGGAGCTGATCTGCGAGGAGGCGGAGTTCTGGCCGCCGCCGGGTCCGCCGGCGCCGCCCGCGATGAAGTAGTGGATCTTCCCGGCGGTGACGAGCCGTTTGAACTGCTCGAGGGTCGGCGACGGGTCGGTGCCGTTGAAGCCGCCGATGGACATGACCGGGTCGCCGGTCGCGAGCTGGTATCCGGAGGCGTTCTGCGAGCCGATGGCCGCCGCCACCCAGGTGTACGAGCCGCTGTCCTTTTTCAGTGCGGCGATGAGCGCGCTGCTGGGCCTGCTGCCGCTGATCAGCCCGCCCATGCCGCCGGGTCCGCCCGGGCCCTGCTGTCCGCCCGGACCGCCCTGGGCCCCCTGGCCCGGCCGGCCCGGTTGGCCTCCCTGTCCTGGTCCCTGGCCCGGTCCTGGGGCCTGCGGAAGGCTCCCATTGCCCCCGGGCTGCTGTCCCTGACCTCCCGGCAGACCCCGGCCCTGTCCCTGTCCCTGTCCTTGTCCCTGGCCCTGTCCCTGCGTGGGTCCCTGGCCCTGCTCCTGTCCGGGCGGGCCGCCGAACCAGCCGCCGAACGGGCCGCCGCCGGGTCCGCCCCGGCCACCTGGACCCCCGAAGCCACCGCGCACGCTCGGCCCCGCGGTCGGGAGCGAACCGCTGTGCGCGGTGGCCGCCGTGCTCAGGGAGTACGCGGTCGGTCCCGCCAGCACCGTGACCAGCCCCGCGCACGCGATCACCCAAGCGATGCGACGTCCCTTCAGCCGCCCCACCGCCAGCAGGGCGAACGCCGCCACCAGGCCGCCGACGAGAACGGTGTAGCGCAGCCAGGGGTTCCAGTCGGCGCTGCGGCCGAGCAGGACATGGGCCCAGACCGCGGTCCCCGCCGTGACGGCCGCGAGGGTGAGCGCCGCCGCCGGATGCCGCCGAGCCCGCCACAGTGTCACCGCGCCCATGCCGAAGACCGCGGCGATCCCCGGAGCGAGGGCCACGTTGTAGTACTGGTGGAAGATGCCCTGCATATAGCTGAAGACCAGCCAGTGGGTCAGCAGCCAGCCGCCCCAGAGCAGGAACGCGGCGCGGGTCGCGCTGGCGCGCTCCAGCTTCCGGGTCGTCCACAGGCCGACGACGAGCAGGATCAGCGACGCGGGCAGCAGCCACGCGATGTGGCCGCCCATGTCCGAGTCGAACAGCCGCCCGATCCCCGTCTCTCCCCAGCGGCCGCCCTGCCCGCCGCCACCGCCGCCGCCGACGCTGCCGGTCTCGTTCCCGCTGAGCCGCCCCAGGCCGTTGTAGCCGAGGGTGAGCTCCAGGACGCTGTTGTGCTGCGAGCCGCCGATGTAGGGGCGTGAGCCCGAAGGCCACAGCTCGACCAGCGCGATCCACCAGCCCGCCGAGACGACGAGGGCGAGCGCGGCGAGCAGGAGTTGCCCGATCCTGCGCCAGATCCCGTTCGGCGCGCAGACGAGGTACACCAGCGCGAAGACGGGCAGGACGAGGAACGCCTGGAGCATCTTGGCCAGGAACGCGAAGCCGACACACGTTCCGGCCAGGACCAGCCAGCCGGTCCTGCCGTTCTCGACCGCCCGCAGCACCGCGTACGCGCCCAGGGTGAGCAGGAGGACGAGGAGCGCGTCGGGGTTGTTGAAGCGGAACATCAGCGCGGCGACCGGGGTGAGCGCGAGCGCGGCACCCGCGATGAGCCCGGCGGCGGCGCCGAACCGCCTGCGGACGGCGGCGTACAGCACGCCCACGGTGGCCACGCCCATCAGCGCCTGCGGCACCAGCAGGCTCCAGGAGTTGACGCCGAAGACCCGGGCGGACAGCGCCATCACCCACAGGGAGGCGGGGGTCTTGTCGACGGTGATGGAGTTCGCGGCGTCGGACGATCCGAACAGGAACGCCTTCCAGCTCTGGCTGCCGGCCTGGACGGCCGCGGAGTAGAAGGCGTTGGCCCAGCCGGAGGCGCTCAGATCCCACAGGTACAGCACCGCGGTGAGGGCGAGGAGGGCGAACAGCGCGGGGCGGGCCCAGCGGGGGTCGTCGCCGCCCGGCGGTGGCTCGGCGTGGTGCCGGGAGTGTGCTGGGGGCTGCGACGGCGGCTGCGGCTGCGGTTGGTGCGGGGAGGCGGGCAGGGTGGCGGTCATCGGGGCGTCCTGGCGTTCGTTGAAATGGGGCCGGTCTTCGTTGTGAAGATCCAGGCGCGGAAGAGCAGGAACCGGGCCAGGGTCGAGGCGAGGTTCGCCGCGACGAGGACGGTGAGCTCGGCGGCGCGGCCGGGCGCCGGGTCCAGGGCGTGCAGCACGGCGAGGGAGCCACTGGTCACGCCGAGGCCCAGAAAGAAGACCGCGAGGCCCTGCGCCTGGTGGCGGGCGGCCCGGGACCTGCCGCGCACGCCGAAGGTCAGACGGCGGTTGGCCGCGGTATTGCCGACGGCCGTGAGCAGGAGCGCCAGCGCGTTGGCCGTCTGCGGTCCCACGGCGCCGCGCAGGAGCACGTAGAGCAGGAGATACGCGAGGGTGCTCACGGCCCCGACGGCGGCGAACCGAACGAGTTGGCGGCCCAGCCCCGTCGGCACCTGGTCGGGATCGTGTTCGTAGGGGCCGTCCTCGCGGTGCAGACCGCTCAGCGGCAGCCGTCCTCGGGCCAGGGCCCGGCCGAGGCGGGCTATGCCCTTGAGGTCGGCCACGGCGGTGGCGACGATGTCGACCCGGCTGTCGGGGTCGTCCACCCAGTCGACCGGCACCTCGTGGATGCGCAGCCCGGCCCGTTCGGCGAGCACCAGCATCTCGGTGTCGAAGAACCAGCCGGTGTCCTCGACCATCGGCAGCAGCCGCTCGGCGACGTCCTTGCGGATCGCCTTGAACCCGCACTGGGCGTCGGAGAAGCGGGTGGCCAGGGTGCCGCGCAGGATGAGGTTGTAGGCGCGCGAGACCATCTCCCGCTTGGGCCCGCGGACCACCCGGGAGCCGCGGGAGAGGCGGGAGCCGATCGCCAGGTCCGAGTGGCCCGAGATCAGCGGGGCGACGAGCGGCAGCAACGCGGCGAGGTCGGTGGACAGGTCCACGTCCATGTAGGCGAGCACGGGTGCGTCGGAGGTGGACCAGACGTGGTGCAGCGCCCGGCCGCGGCCCTTCTGCGGCAGATGGACGGCGGCGACCTCGGGCAGCGCCTGCTCGAGCGCCGCGGCAACCCGGGCGGTGGCGTCGGTGCTGGCGTTGTCGGCGACGGTGATGCGAAAGGGGTAGGGGAACGAGGTGCGCAGGTGCTCGTGCAGCCGTCGCACGCACGCCTCGAGGTCCGCCTGCTCGTTGTAGACCGGGACCACCACATCCAGAACGGCGGTGTGACGGCTGGTCGGCACGTGTTCGCGGGCGGGCAGCGTGGCCGCCTGCCGCGGAAGGATCTGGGTCAGGATCTCCATGACCCGAGACTTCCGGCGGGGGCTGTGCGGTCCGTGTGGTGTACCTGTGGGGCGGCTGTGAGTGCGAGCGTGTTTCGGGGCGCGGGTCGGGGGCGCGGTGGCGCGTGGTCGGCAGGCTCAGTGGGCAGCGGACTGAGTGGTCGGCAGGCTCAGTGGGCGGCGGTCCCAGTGGTCGGCGGCCTCAGTGAGGGGCGGTCTCAGCAGGCGGCAGGCTCAGTGGACGGCGGTCTCAGTGGGCGGCGGGCAGCCGGACGGAGAAGACCGTGCTGCCGGGGGAACTGGTCACGTGGACCGTTCCTCCATGGGCCTCGACAACGGCCGAGACGATGGCCAGGCCCAGGCCGGTGCTCCCGGCCGCGCGGGAGCGCGAGGAGTCGCCGCGGGTGAACCGTTCGAACACACGCGGCAGGACGTCCGGGGGGACGCCGGGTCCGTCGTCGGCGACGCTCAGCACCACCTCGTCACCCTCACGGCGCACCGACGCGGTCACCCACGTGCCCGGCGGGGTGTGGGTGCGGGCGTTGGCGAGGAGGTTCACCAGCACCTGGTACAGGCGCGCGGAGTCCGCCTCGACCAACGCCGAGGGCTCGTCGGGCACGTCGAGCCGCCAGTGGTGGTCAGGCCCCGCCGCGCGGGCGTCACTGAGGGCGTCGATCACGAGGGGGACGGGGTCGACACGTGCGCTCTCCACCGGCCGCCCGGAGTCCAGGCGGGCGAGCAGGAGGAGGTCCTCCACGAGGGAGGTCATCCGGGTGGCCTCGGACTCGATCCGGCGCAGCGCGTGGGCGGTGTCGCGGGGGACCGGTTCATGGCCGCGCCGGGTGAGTTCGGCGTACCCGCGGATGGAGGCGAGCGGCGTGCGCAGCTCATGGCTGGCGTCGGCGACGAACCGCCGTATCCGTGTCTCGCTCGCGTGCCGGGCGGTGAGGGCGGCGCCGACGTGGTCGAGGAGCCGGTTCAACGAGGCCCCGACCTGGCCGACCTCGGTGCGGGGGTCGGTGTCGGCGGCGGGCACCCGTTCCAGCTCGGCGACCTCGCCCTCGTGCAGGGTCTGCTCGGAGACGCGGGTGGCCGTCCCGGCGACGCGGCGCAGCGGGCGCAGGGCCAGCCGGACGATGGCGGCCCCGGCCAGGCCCGCCACGATCAGGCCGGCGACCGCGACCACCACCTCCACCCCGACGACCCGGCCGACGGTGTCCTGCACGGGCTTCATGGGCAGGCCGGTGATGATCACCTCACCGGTGGCGTCGGGAACCGCGATCAGCCGGTAGTCGCCGAGGCCCGGCACGCCCCGGGTGTGCGGGTCGAAGTCCGGGGACACATTCGCCACGGCGACCGCCTGCTGGGCGGACAGGCCCTTGAGCGTGGGCGGGACGGCGCCGTTGAGCACCCCGGCGGCCTCCACCCCGCCGTTCGGCTGCAGGCGCATCCCGAGGGCGCGCGGGTCGATGCCGGGGCCCTGGAGGAAGCCGAGGAGGGAGTGGTCGGGGTGGGGCAGGTTCGGGTCGAACGACGCCTGCGCCCTTCGGCCGGCGTCCTCGACCCGGTGGTCGAGCTCGTCCATGAGGAACGCCTGGATGGCGAAGGTCGACACCACGGCGATCACCGTGAGCACGACCGCGAGCATGGCGATGGAGGACAGGACCAGCCGGGTGCGCAGGGGCCGCCCGCTCCACCAGCGCTTCACGGCGTCGTCTTGGCCGGCTTGAGGACGTAGCCCGCCCCGCGCATCGTGTGGATCATCGGCTCCCGCCCGGCGTCCACCTTGCGGCGCAGATAGGAGATGTAGAGCTCGACCACATTGGCTTGGCCGCCGAAGTCGTACGACCAGACGCGGTCGAGGATCTGCGCCTTGCTGAGCACCCGGCGGGGGTTGCGCATGAGGTAGCGCAGCAGTTCGAACTCGGTCGCGGTGAGATGGATCGCCTCGCCGCCGCGGTGAACCTCGCGGCTGTCCTCGTCGAGGGTGAGGTCGCCGACGGCCAGCAGGGAGTCCGGGCGCGCGGACGCGGCCCCGGAGCGGCGCAGCAGTCCCCGCAGCCGGGCGACCACCTCCTCCAGGCTGAACGGCTTGGTCACATAGTCGTCCCCGCCCGCGGTGAGCCCGGCGATACGGTCCTCGACGGCGTCCTTGGCGGTGAGGAAGAGCACCGGCAGGTCGGGGGTGTCGTAGCGGATCCGCTGCATCACCTCGAGCCCGTCGAAGTCCGGCAGCATGATGTCGAGGACCACGGCGTCGGGCCGGAAGTCCCGGGCGGCGCGGACCGCCGCCACCCCGCTCTCGGCCGAGCGGACCTCCCAGCCCTCGTAGCGCAGCGCCATGGAGAGCAGATCGGCGAGCGACGCCTCGTCGTCCACGACCAGCACTCTCAGCGGACTCCCATCGGCTCGCCGCAGCCCCCCGGCGCCGGTCGCGGGCGCCCGGGCCGGGGCGGAACGGGGGTCGGGAGGAGTGTCGGGGGCCATCGCTGTCATGTTTCCACGGTGGCGCCGGAGTCTGTGCCCCGGCTGAGCCGTTTCTGTGAATCCCCTGTGAGCCGCGCGCCCGCCGCGCCACCGCCCCGCGCCGCCCGGCGACATCGCCGTGTCCGCTACGCTGTCTGCTGGGACGGCCCCGGCAGCGGGGACCATCCAGCCATGGGCATCAGCATCAGTGGCCTCAGTAGCTCAGGGGATAGAGCACCGCTCTCCTAAAGCGGGTGTCGCAGGTTCGAATCCTGCCTGGGGCACAGGCCCGAACGCCCCGGACCGATCATGGTCCGGGGCGTTTTGACGTGGTCTTGGATCGATGCTCCTGCGTCGGATGCCGGTCGGCGGCCCGGACGATCGTCCACGGGCGCATCGGGTCGTCGTCTTCGTGTTCGAGCATCGGAATTGGAGACCTCTCACTTGCTCGAACGCTCCGGCGGGCGTTCCGCGGCCGAGACCTCTATGATCTCCTTGCGGAAGAACGCCGGGCGCATCGCGCGGTAGATCAGCATCAGGATCGCGCCCAGCAGGAGGGCTCCGATGCCGGTGACGAAGACGCCGCCGAGGTGCCAGTGGGGCGGGAAGGGGAGCGTCCAGGAGGTGCTGCCGTAGTCGGCCTCGCCGTACACGACGCAGGCGTCGATGAAGAAGTACAGCAGCAGCACGCCGCCCAGGCCCGGCATGATGCCCTTCGTCCACAGGTCGCGGGCGCTGCGGGTGAGGACCTTGCGGTAGTACCAGACGCAGGCGAAGCCCGTGAGTCCGTAGTAGAAGGCGATCATCAGGCCGATGGAGCCGATGGAGTCCGCCAGGACGTTCTCGCTCACCCTCGTCAGCACCACGTAGAAGGCGATCGAGGCCAGCCCCATGCCGATCGTGGACCACGTCGGGGTCAGGTGGCGGCGGTGGATGCGGGCGAAGTGGCTGGGGATCGCCTTGAACGCCGCCATCGACAGCGTGGTGCGGGCGGTCGGCAGGATCGTGGTCTGGGTGGACGCCGCGGCGGACGTGAGCACCATGAGGATCAGCAGCTTGGACAGGAACCACCCGAAGCCCGTCGAGCCGAAGATCTCGCTGCCGAGGTTGGACAGGACGTCGTCCGCGTTGTCCGGGTTGGCGAGGCCGATGCCCTTGTCCCCGACTCCGGCGAAGGACAGCGCGGAGGTGGTGACCAGCAGGTACACCAGCAGGAGCAGGACGGTGGAGATGACCGCGGCGCGGCCTGGGGTGCGGTCCCTGTCGGCGGTCTCCTCGTTCACCGAGACGCAGGTGTCCCAGCCCCAGTAGATGAAGACAGCGGCGAGGACGCCCTTGGTGAGGGCGTCGACCGAGCTGATCTCGGCGGGGTTGAACCACGACCAGTCGAGTTGGTGGGCCGTGGACGGCGCCGTGCCCCCGTACACCTTGGCCAGTGCCGTGATGCCGAGCACGAAGAGCATGACGACCTCGATGCTCAGCAGCACCTTCTGCACATTCGCGGACACCTCGATGCCGACGTAGCAGATCCAGGTCATCAGGGCGATCCAGATCACGCCGGCCACCGTCGTCCACAGGGCGCTGTCGGCCAGGCCGTTGGCGCCCACGAGCTGGTATCCGTACTGTCCGGCGACCTGGGCGAGGTTGGCCATGACGATGATGTCGGCGGCGACGATGCCCCAGCCGCCCATCCAGCCGGTGTGCGGGCCGAACGCGCGGGAGGCCCAGGTGAAGGTGGTGCCGCAGTCGGGGTCGGCCTGGTTGAGTTCCTTGTAGCCGTAGGCGATCAGGAACATCGGGACGAAGCCCAGGATGATGATGATCGGCGACTGCAGCCCGACGCCGACGACGATGATGCCGAGGGTCGCGGCGAGGCTGTACGCGGGTGCCGTGGACGCCAGGCCGATCACGACGCTCGAGACCAGCCCCAGGGCGCCGTGCTTGAGGCCCTTGCCTCCGGTCTCCAGCGGCGGGACCTGCGGAGGTTCCGTGGCGGGTGGGGGGTCAACAGAACCCATGACGGCCCTCCGCTCCGAGGCGTGGAGGTGGTCCCAACTTCTGTCCTTGTACGTCCCACTTCGTACGTTCATCTTCAATGATCGGTGCGTACCGCCAGTCGTCAACCGAAGGACCGCTCTGTTCCGTCAGGCGGAACATGCACGGAGGGAACGTGCGCTCCCGCGGACCCCTGGGCACGGCGGCGGATACGGCGGCGGGCACGGCGGCGGACGCGGCGGTCGCATCGAGGCGGCCGGCACGTGGGCCGGCAAGGGGGCCCACTAGGGGGCCATTAGGGGTCATGGCCGGTGGCGACGGGAAGGGACATGACTGCCGAGGAGATGACTGCCGAGGTGAGGTGCGGTGATCCGGCTTCCTCGAGTCGCGCTTCCTGGGCATGCTGGGGGCGCTCGACAGCTCAACACCTTGCCCCAGCCGGACCAGAGCACCGCGTGCGCCACCCCCACGCCCAAACGCTCCTGGGGTCCGCCGACCTCGAGGAGTCACCATGGACGGCGCCGCCAACCCAGCCGCCGGGTCAGCCGCAAACCCCTCAGCCGACCCGGCCGCAAACCCGCCCCCCGGCGCGGCTCCCGCCCGTTACCCCACGGTGGACGAGGCCGCCCACGCCGCCCGTGAACTGGCCCGCAGCCACCCTGACCTGTGCCGCCTGCGCCGCGTCGGCACCTCCCGCAAGGGACAGCCGCTGCTCCTGCTGTCCGTGGGCCGCGGCCGTCGCGACGTCCTCGTCGTCGCCGGGGCGCACGCCAATGAGCCCGTCGGAGGCGCCACCGTGCTGCGGCTCGCCGCGTGGGTCACGGGCGACGAGGCGCTGCGCTCGGACACGGCCTGGCACTTCCTGCTCTGCCTCGACCCCGACGGGGCACGGCTCAACGAGGCGTGGGTACGGGGGCCGTTCACGCTCGGCGGCTACCACCGGCGGTTCTACCGGCCGCCGTTCGCCGAGCAGCCGGAGTGGCTTCCCGCCGGGGGCGCGGCCGCTCTGGCCCAGGGGCTGCCGGAGACGCGCGCCCTCGTCTCCGTGATCGACGAACTGCGGCCGTTCCTTCAGTGCTCGCTGCACGGGGCCGACATCGGCGGCGGCTTCGTCCAGCTGACCCGGGACATACCCGGGCTCGCGGAGCGGGTCGGGGAGTGGGCGGCGCGGCTGCGGGTGCCGCTGGACGTCGGGTCCTACGACGCCTTCCACTGGCTCGAGGCGGGAGCGGGCGTCTATGTGATGCCCCCGCCCGGCAGCTATGAGCCGTTCTCGCACCTGACGGACAGCGCCGTCGCCTCGACCTGGTTCCATCCGCACACCTACGGCACGGTGACCGCCGTCGTGGAGGCACCGATGTGGGGGGTCGAACGGGTCACGGACCCCGAGCTGTGCTCCGACCCCGCGGCGTCGCTGCGCCACGCGAGCGAGGTGATCCTCGGCGGCGGTCTGCTCGTCGCCGAACTCCTCGAGCGGGCACGGCCGTTCCTGCTCGAAGGGAGCGGCTCCGCGCTCGCGGCCGTGGAGGAGTACCTCGCCGTGTCCTCCGGGCTGGCGCAGGAGTGGGACCCGGGCCGGGAGCGCAGCAGGGCCCGCCCGATGCCGGTGCTCAACGAGGCCAGGGCCGCGTCCCTGCTGCTGTTGGCGCGCCGGGTGCCCCTGCGGGCGGCCGCGCTGCTGCGGCAGGCGGTGGGGGAGTGCGGGGCGCGCGCCGAGCTGGGGGAGTTCATCGCGCGCTGGTGCACCGCCTGCGAGGGGGAGTTCGAGCCGCGCTGGGTTCCGGTGGAGTGTCAGGTCGAGCACCAGGCGCGTGCCGTCGTCTCGGCATTCGAGCAGCTGGATGCAATGGGGAATGCAAAGAATTCCTCGAGCTCCAGCAAAGTGAAATGAAATGCTCCAGATTCGGTCGAGCCCTACTTGACTAATTCATGCCGGCCCTGGCACTGGGTTCCCAACCCCCGTATGGTCCGACTCATGTCGAATGGCGCGAGGGCTGACAAGCAGTTGGGCGTCGGCGGTGCTGGCGCGAGCACGACGCAGGATGCCGATCCGCGTCGGTGGTTGATGTTGCCGGTGTTGTTGTCGGCGATGTTCATGGCGCAGTTCGATTTGTATGTGGTGAATGTG
>NZ_BMMS01000072.1 GCF_014646055.1 Wenjunlia tyrosinilytica | reverse complement strand
GGGCACGATGCAGTCCGAATCGAATGTCGTCAATCACCGCAGCCATCCTCGCCCTGGAGCGGCAGCGCTGAAAACGCTCAGTGAAGCGAACGTCCAGCCATGAGGGGCGCTAGAGGGGGGAAGCGCACCTCGTCGTCGTGGCTGCTGTCAGTCGGCCTTGGTGGTGTCGATGTACGACTGGCCATAGACGGAGAATCCGTGTGCGGCTCCGTCGTCGATCTTGTTGATCCGGAAGAACTGGTCGCCGTAGCCGACGTTGGTCCACTCGCCCGAGCTGCCGTCACCCGAGCACCGCGGAATGGCAGGGACATCCATTCATCGGTTGCGGAATTTTTTGCCATGCTTGCCGATGCGGAAGTAGCCGACAGGATTGAGGTTCAGTTGGAGCACCGTGCCGTATGCCTCCCGGATGGCGGCCACGGTCAGGTCCTCGGGTTCGTGCAGGCACCGGTACACGGGCGGATCACTTTGTTGCCGCATACATGGGCGGGGCTCTTCGACCGCATGCCGGGAGGTTTCCCAGGAAAGGGTCTGGCCGGCGGCGAGTAACTGGCCCGTTTCCCGCGCGCCGTGCAAGGAGGTAATGGCGGGGCTGAAGGGGATGGGAGATCCTGGTCGGGCGCCTGCGGTGAGGATCTCCTGGAGTGCGTCGCCCACTTCGCTTTGAGTGCTGTAGTAGGCGGTGAAGTACAGGGTGCAGGACACCTTGTAGTCGTTGTCGGAGGTGAAGGTCCATCCGCCGCCGCCTGTGCACACGTCCTCCAGGGTGAGCAGACGGAGGGTGAGTGAGGGGCAGGCATCGTAGGCGCGGGCGATGCCACGAAGCTCTTGTTCGGCCCTGTCACGGGCCTGCTGTGCCGGGCGGCTTCCGGCGCGTCGGCGCACCGTCCTCGGGCGGGTCCTGCTGAAGTAGTCGTAGGCGTTGCCGACCACGACGACACCGGTGGTCGCGAAGATATGCGCCATGCGCCCCATGGCCTGTTTCATCCTCGTTCTCCAGCTCACCGCATTGCCTTGTTCGCGGGCGTGACGGCCGACTGCGCCACGGATGCCGCGGCCGTCGCGGCGGTCTGTACGGCCACCCATGCGACAACCGTGGCCGGGGAGGGGTGGGAACCAACGAGATGGGGAGCGGTGAAGGCCACCCAGACAAAGGCGGAGATGATGATGGCAAGATGGTTGCCTCGCACTCGTATGAGTCTGAGAAGTCCCCACACCGCTACCGGTAAGAACACCCATCCTGTCGCGTTGGCCACGAGGTACTGGGTGGTTCCTGCGAACCACTCCGACTGTCCCGAGTCGACTTCCGTGTCGGCAGCGTGATCGGCCCACACATAGAGGGATTCGAAGAGACGCCATCCGGCCAACGTGGCGGCGACAGCCGCGGCAGCAGCTTTCGCCGCTTGCATGAGATAGCCCATGGTCACGATCCTCCTCCTGCTCCCGGGCGACTTGGTATCCGTCAACGTACTCAGACGGCAGGCCCGGGGGCGCCGGAACGGTGTCCGGCGCCCCCGGGGTGCGACTGGTGGGCCGCTACTGTGCGAGAGCTCCCACAAATGCCTTCGCGTAGTTGAGTGTCCCGGAGACCTTCGGATGGAACGACTTCATCGAAGGCTTCGGTGCCGCGTTGTCCGCTTTGGAGCGTCCCGTGAGGACGATGCCGTGGATCGTCTCGGGATCGCCGCAGATCGCCTGGCCCGCGAACGCGTCACGGGGGTCGGCGAACACACCGTTCACCTGGCTCTGTGCGTTGGCGTCGTCGACGGCTCCCTTCATCTCCTTCGCGACGGTGTCGGCCATGCTGTTGAGCCATGGACCTTCTGCGGTGCCGATACCGGGCACGCACTGGCCCGCGCTCTCCAGCAGCCTCGGGTAGCCCATCAGGACGATCTTCGCGTGCGGGGCTTTTCCGTGGAGTGCGACCAGGGTCTTCACGAGCCGGGGCCGGACCGTTTCATGTGCCCAGGCCGGCGCCCAGTTTTTCAGCGCGGGCGTGCTGTTGCCGGTTTTCTCCCCG
The DNA here is from genome assembly GCF_014646055.1 of Wenjunlia tyrosinilytica. Lineage (GTDB taxonomy): Bacteria > Actinomycetota > Actinomycetes > Streptomycetales > Streptomycetaceae > Wenjunlia > Wenjunlia tyrosinilytica. The sequence goes on along the minus strand of NZ_BMMS01000072.1, from coordinate 10,814 downwards.
GTGTCCGGGTTTCGCTCGTCGATCGACGCGTCCTGGCACTTCTGCGTCACGGCCATGATGCATTTGGTGATGATGTCGGCGAACGCCATGTCGTTCCCGCCGATCGACAGGGCGACCAGGGTCGTGTTCTGGTCCAGATAGCCCTGTTGGATCTGTGGCAGTTCCCCGGCCTGAGAGGTGTCGAGGATGTTGTAGTGGCGGGCGCCGGAGCATGCGATGAGGTGGTAGTCCATCCGAGCGCTCCACGTGTCGTCCAACTCGGTGGTGGACAAGGCTTCTCCGGGGAGAAGCGCCCGCCGGGTCCACGCGTACTTGGAGCGGTGGCAGTCGTCCCGGACCTTGTCCCCGTCGACCTTGCCAGCATGGTCCGACTCGGGGTAGTAGTCGTCCCCTCCCGGATCCGAGGCGCCTTCACCGGAGGAATACGAGTCGCCCATGGCGACGACCACGTGGTTCGGTTTGCCGGGGAGCGGTTGGAAGGCGACGGCGTCCCAGGCGATGTCCTCGTCCGCCGTGCCGTCGTCGGTGGCGTTGGTGAGGGTGACGCTGGGAGTGCCGGTGAAGTGGAAGGCGCCGAGGCTGACCCAGCGGTTCGCGCGCTGCTCCACTATCCGGTGCGTGGAGGTGCTGTCGGAGCCGCCGATCGCATAGGCTGCCTGCCTCGTCTGCGCCCCGGTGTCAGGGAGGTGGACCAGGACACGCGCCCACGGCACGCTCTGGTCCAGTGTCCAGGTGCCCTTGATGGTCATCAGGCCGCTGTCACCGCCGAGGTGGGAGATGTCGCGGGTGTGCGCGTACCAGAAGTGGCCGTCGTAGCCGCCACCGATCTGGTGCAGATCGGCCTTCGCCTCGTACTGGCCAAGGCCGGGACCGGTCGCGGACTCGTTGGGGTAGAAGGTGAACTGGAAGTGGCCCGCGTCGGTGCCGGTGGTTCCGCAGTCACTGTAGGTGTTGATGTTGTCGGACATGGAGTGAACGATCAGCGCGTTGGACGGCAGCCCGGTCGTGGAGCACACGGGGGTGCCGCTCTGGAGGCGGTAGCCGCGCCCCGGCTCGGCGCGCAGGGTGGCGTATTTGATACTCTCGTTGCCGCAGGCGTTGGCGGGGGCGGCGCAGTTCTTCCAGGTCGCGTTGGTCTCGTGCCACCAGTACTGGGTGTAGCAGGCTTTGTCCGGGCAGTGCGGGGGATTGGCCGCATCACAATTGTTGTGCGAGTTGCAGAACGTGTCGAGGGGCGGCTGGAGTTCGCTCCGTGCTTGGTCACTGGTCCACCATGCGGGCTGGAAGCCCGCCGTGGCATAGCCGGATTCACCGGGCCAGTCCTGCCGTCCGGACGTCGCGTAGGAGTATCCGGTGTCGATGGACCATGCGGCCCAGCCCAGGACCTTCTCCTCGTACGACCAGTCCTGCGGGTGGGCGGGGTCCTTCGCCCAGCCGTCCGGATCGAGTTTGCTGTCCAGGAACGGCTTGCGGTCCGGTTTGAAGGCCGGGTTGGCGGGGTTGTTGTACCAGCCCAACCCCCAGTTGCCGTTTTGGTCGGCGTCTGAGCGGTCGTTCATGCCGGAGTTGTAGTTCCACAGGGCCGCGAACCAGTTCTCCGGCCGGGAGGCGTCGTCGTTGTTGAGGGTGAGTGTCTGCCCGGGCTCGTGGATCTCGTTCCACTTGTCGGCGAGGATGTACATGGAGGCGGCGATGTTCACGGCGTAGTCGAGGGCGACGCCGCGCTGCTTGGCTGGTGACAGCGCAGTCTCGCCCTCCTTCTCGTGGCCGGCGAGGCGCATGCCGTCGGTGACCTGCCCCACGCCGTAGCCGCAGTCCGACAGGTCCCAGTGGATTGCCCAGTAGGAGTCTGGGTTGCCCTCGACCGGCTTGTGTCCGTAGAAGCCGTCGTAGGAGGCGAGCGGGTTGCCCATCTGGCCGGGGATCGAACCTCCCTCGGCTTGCCACAGATTCGACTCCTGCGCCATCACGCCCAACAGCACGTTGGCGGGGATACGGCCGCCTCCGGTGAGGGAGGGCCGGGGGAACAGGCCCTGCGGATCGACCGTGCCCAATCCGGCCTCGTCCCGCCATCCGCCCTGGGTGAGCCACTTCGCGTGCAACTCGCCCCGTACGGCCATGTCGACTGCCCACTCGACCTGGTTCGGAGTCGGCTGCAGAGCGAGGCTGTGGACATCGTTGCGAGGGACGGAGCACCAGCGGTCGGGGTCCGTGGGGTCATGAGACACGGCGGCTGCGGAGTGCCGGCTCGCTGACGTCGCCCAGGTGCCGGTCAGGGCGGGCGAGAACGCGCCGTTGCCGCTACCTGGCGTGTTGGCCGTGACAGTCTGGGTGATCTTCTTCCCGGTGATGGGGGCGGTGGAGGTCACGGTGGTCGGCTGATCCGGATCGACCGTGTCCGGCGCCTGGGCCACGCCCCCCGGAGCCTTCGTGCCGAGACTGCTCTTGTCGAAGCCTCGACCCGCGTTCTTCACACGGGCGAGGCCCTTCCGGACGCCGGGGGTGAGGACCTGGCCGACGGCGAGCCGCCCGAGGGTGGAGACGTCCGAATCGGCCGGGGCGCTTATGCGGGTGACGTCCGTCCCTGCCGATTTCGGGGTGTTAGTGGTGTGGCCGGTGAGGAACACCCGTCCCTGGTCGCCCTGATGGAGTTCGAGGTCGCCGAGCTTTCCCGTGGCGATCAGGGAGGGGGTTCCGTGGCCGCGCCAGATTTTGGCGTGAGCTGTGCTGCTGTTGTCCTCAGGGTCGACGAAGGCGACCTGCCCGCCTGCTGTGGGGTGTATGTCGAACGGGACACCGGACCCGGTGGCAAGGCTCTTCACGCTGCCAGAGTTGTCTATATGGACCAGGCTGCGGCCACGGGCGGCCACCGCACCGTCCTTGACCGGGACGGCACTGGTCACCTCACCGGCAAGCGCCACGTCCGCGCCCTGCTTGCCAGCCGTGTTCACGGTCACTACCCGGGTTTTCGTCTTCGCCGGGTCGTTCATGTCCCGGAAGGCGGTGAACGCCGCTGTGCGCGTGACTGTGTCGCACGACGGGTCGAAGTAGGCGAGCGTGGCGGTGAACGGCAGCTTCGTCACCTTGCCGGTGGTGAGGTTGACGACGGCGGCGAATGCCCCGCCTTGCATCAGGTCCGGCTTGTTTGTGAACGCGCGGGGCGCGTAGACGGCGGCGGCATGGTGTGGGTCCATGACGCACGTGTTGCCGATCCACGAGTCCGCGGGCATACCGGGCTCGGCGAGGATGGCGGTGGTCTTCCACGCGTACGCCTTCGCCGAGTCGGCGACGAGGATCTTGAAGCCGTCGCTGTCGGCTGCGCCGGTGACGGCCCGGTCCTTGGATGTGTTCCAGCCCTTGCCGAGCGTGCTGCCAGGATCTGTGACCCGGGCGGGCGGGGTTGGCGTCGGCTTGGCGGAAGGTACGGGTAACGGTTTCGGTTTCGCCTCGGCGGCGAGCGCTGGTGCGGTGGCCTGTATGAGGCCGCCTGTCAGAGCAGCGAAGGCCACAACAGCGGCCAACGGCGCGCGTGATCGTCTTCTGCGTCTCAAGAGAGATTCCCCGATTCTCGTTGGGTTTCCCGTGCCCGGTTAGGGCACGACTCGGCCCCCAGCCCGCGGGAACGAGCTGAAGCGCGGGCGGCGGCTCGGTGGTTGGCTGGCGGAGTGAGGACCGCGTGGACGATGGCCCCGTCAGCGTCCGCAGATCGTCCGAGAGGCGGGCGCCGATGACAGACGTGCCAGGTCACCAGCCTCCTCGTCCCCACGTCCTCGCCAGTGAATGGACGGTCCATCCAGTGCCCCTGCCCGGCACCGTGGCCCGGGCCGGGGTGCCGCGACGCGTGCGCCCTTGCCGCCGTTCACCGACGATCAAGTACCTCTCCCTCGGGGGACGTTCCCACGAGAGCGGAGTCGTCTGTTCGTGTCGGCTTCGACGCGTGTGGTCGGCGCCTGGCACGATCCCCCCGCGCCTGTCACTGCCTGCGTCAACACATTGCTGCCCGACATGCTGCGCCGGGAAGCGGGCCTGCGCTGTCGGCGGGCGATGACGGCCAAGGATGGCGCCGACAGGATCGTCCTCACCGGCGTAGAGCCTCAGCCGGTGGGACACGAGAAGCCTTCCACGCGGGGTACAGGCCGGCGAGCAGGCCGGTAGCCAACCCCAGGGCGGGTGCCGCGAGTATCGCGCCGGTATCCAGCACGGGCGTCCATTGCTGGGCCGCGGAGACCCCGACGACACTGATCGTGCCCAATGACGTGCCCATCAGGCCTCCGAGAAGGCCCAGAGCCGTTGACTCCGCCAGGAACTGGACGGTGATGTGGAAGCCCCGTGCGCCGAGGGCTCTCCGCAGTCCGATCTCCGCCGTACGTTCCATGACTGCCACCAGCGTGGTGTTGGCGATGCCGACTGCGCCAATGAGCAGGCACACCAGTGCCAACAGCAGAAAGAGTTGGTTCAGGTCACCACCGACGTCAGAACGCAGAGTCTTCGGGTCAGGGGGCGGGATGGACTTGAAGTAGTCGGGGTGTTCGGGGCGCAGCGCGGCGGCGGCCTCGTCTGCGACTTGCCGTGCCGCACCGAGCCGTGTGGCGATGAGCATCTCGGCTCGTTCGTCACTGGGCGGTCCCCAGATGTGCTCGGCCGTGGTTCGTGGGACGACAACGGACAGCAGCAGGTCGGGCTTTCGTATGACATCGTCGAGTACGCCGATGACGGTGAACGGGGTGTTCCCGATGAAGACGGCGGGCTGTGTATCGAGGGTGGTGATGCCCAGTCTCGCGGCGACGGCAGATCCCAGCACCGCCACTTGCTGGCGGTTTGCGTCGTGGTAGGAGTCGAACAGCCTGCCTTCGGCCATGCGCGGTCCGGCAGAGTTCAGCAGGCCTGGTGACGCGGCGATGACATCGGTGCGAAGAGGTGGTTCATCGGATGGGCGAAAGGGGGTGGATCTCACGGTCCGGTCCGCGCTGAGCCGGACTCTCCAATACACTCCCGCTGCGGTCACTCCGTTGAGCCTTTCGATGCGGGCGTCGGCGTTTCGCGGAAACGCGAGTGGAACTTTTGCGGCGTCGCTTCCACCGCTGTCCTTCACTGTCACCTGGGTCGCGGTCAGTTCGTTGAAGCGGGCGTCGATTTGCGAGGCCGTGGTGCTCGTCAGACCGAGCACAGCTATGAAGGCGCCGACGCCCAGCACGGTGCCCAGCGCGGTCAGGGCAGATCTGCCGGGGCGCTGCAGGACCCCGGCCAGTGCCTCCACGAAGAGGTCTCGCGCATAGATGGAGGACCGTTGGACGCTGTCGGCACGTGGTTGCGGTGCTGGTCGGTGTGCGGTGAGCTTCATGCGTCGTCCCCCCGGCGCCCGGGTTCGCTCATGACACCGTCACGAATGGTGACTGCGCGCTGGCCCCGAGCCGCTACCTGTACGTCGTGGGTGATGACCACGGTGGTCATGCCGTCTCGGTGCAGGTCGGACAGCAGGTCGAGCAGGGATTTGGCGGTGTCCGAGTCGAGGTTGCCGGTGGGCTCGTCACACAGCAGCAGCGAAGGTCGGCCGACCAGGGCCCTGGCGATGGCCACGCGCTGCCGTTCCCCGCCGGACAGCTGGGTCGGTAGCGCGTCGAGGCGATGGCCCAGACCGACGCGGGTCATCGCTTCCTGGGCTCGTTGGCTGCGCCGGCGCCGGGGGACGCGTTGGTAGAGCATGGCCAGTTCTACATTTTCCCGGGCGCTGCGGTGGGGCAGCAGGTGGAAGGCCTGGAAGACGAATCCGATGGTTGCGCTGCGCACGCCTGTTCGTTCGGCGTCGCTCAGAGCGGCGGTGTCGAAGCCGTCCAGTAGGTAGCGGCCGGTCGTCGGGGTGTCCAGCAGGCCGATGATGTTGAGGAAGGTGGACTTGCCCGATCCTGATGGCCCCATGACGGTTACGTACTCACCGTCTTCGATCTTCAGGTCGCAGGGGGTGAGCGCGGCGACGGGTGGCGGTCCGGGGTAGGTCAGGCCTGCCGCCCGCAGCTCGATCATCGGCGGGGTAGCGGTGTGGGCCGTCACCGCGCTCCGCCCACCGGGTTTTCGGGCCGGACGCCGACGATGACGTGCTCTCCGGGGGCGAGACGGGCGCTCGCCGTTGGGGTGACCTGTACGTAGCCGTCGCCGGACATTCCAGTGCGGACTTCGACCCGTCGGCGCCCGTGGGCGGTCTTGACGGTGACTGTGGTTTGCCCGTCCGCGCCCGCGGAGATGGCCGAGGAGGGTACGACGAGGACTTTGCCGTGGGAGGAGGCGGCGTCAATGGTCAGTCGTACGTCCTGGCCAGAGAAGGCGGAGGAGAGCGGCTTGTCCGCTCTGATGCGCACGGAGTAGCGGTCGGCGGTCTGCTGCTGGTCGCCGTCGCTCGGAGAGGAGGGCGTTCGCGCCGCGGCCAGGACCGTCCCTGTGGCATGCCTGCCCGTGGTCTCTGAGAAGATTTGGACCTTTTGGCCTCGATGGACCAGGTCCCGTTCGTTCGCGGCCACCGATCCCTGCACTACCAAAGGCCCAGCGGACAGAGTCATCAGCTTCTTCCCGGCTTCCATTCCGACCTCGGCCGTCACGCTGTCGACGCGGGCCGGCAGGGCGGCCAGGTAGACGACTTCGGACTCGGGCAGCAAGGGGCCTGCCTGTACCCGGGGCGGCGCCGGATTGCCGCTGGCATCTGCCTTCCCGGCTTGCTTCTCCTCGCCGGGCTCATCGGCGGACACCGGGCTGTATCCGATCCGTGTGTAGAAGGCTGTGACCGCTCGCCGGGTGCCCTCGCCGAACACCCCGGCCCTGTCGTTGCCGCATGCAAGGCCGAGCGCGGCCAGCGCTCTCTGCAATTGCGCCACGTCGTCCCCGCGCGATCCGGTCTTGAGATCGCGGTAGGCGGGGATCGCGCCCTCGAGAACGAAGACCGGCCTGCCGGAGATCTCCAGCAGCACTGTGCCCGCAGCCAGGGACCGACCGGGTCTGGCCTTGACCTTGGTCACCACAGCGCGGACCACGTCGTTGCCAGCCGGGGCGCTGGGAGTGACGGCGACGGATTGCGAGGCGACGACCTTGCCTCGGGTGACCAGCGTCTCGGTCAGCACTCGGTGTTCCACGGTCGCGGTCAGGGAATCCCTTGGCGGCGGGGATTTCTCTGCGGCGGCCTGGGCCGGTGATTTGATGAACGTGCCGACGCCCACGGATCCGGCACCCAGGGCGACCGCCCCGATGACCACGAGCGTGAGTGTGCGTCTGCGTCCGGCGAGTCCGGACCGCGCGGGCGGTGGGACGCCCGAGGTGATCGTTGTTGCCGCCGCCTCGTCCGTCTGCACTGCCTGCTGCTCAGGCACGGCCTTCTGATCGGGGTCCGATTCCTGCTTCATGGCGGGCGGGCCTCAGTTGCCGGAAGCGAGGACTCGGGCTGCCCTCTTCACGGCGGTGTCGAGGTTCTTGCGTTCGGCGCTCAGCTCTTCGGCGTGCGTCTCGATCGCCGTGTTCTGCAGCTTGACCTCGGCGTCGAACCACAGCTTGGCGACATGATGGCGCTTGCGGCAAGCGATGTCGGCCGTCGCGGTGGCGATCTCGCGGGTGGTGACGTCCGCAGCGGCGAAGCGCGGGTCGTCACTGGCGTCCATGGGCTCCTTGTACGGGTAGCCGCTGTCCTTCATGCAGGAGGACCATCTCCGGAACGCCTCGGCGACCTTCGCATCCCGCTTCGAACGGGTGAACGCGTCGTTGCTGATCTGCTGAGCAAGCCGGGGGGTCTCCGGCTTGCCGCCGGTTACCTTGCGCTTGGCCTGGCCGGCGCATCCGCCGGCCGGGACGTCCTTGCCTGCGACCTTGGCGATCTGTCCGGACAGGACTTTGGCGTCGGGGCCGCCGCTGGTGGTGCCGTCGACTGCGCCGCGCTCCATCGCCTCATCGTAGGCAGCCTGCTCGTCGGCATCGGGCTTGTAGCCGCGCTTGTCGGCCAACGCGGCATCGTGGATCCCGTACCGCCAGTCCGTCAGCGTCTTCGGTCCCAGTTTGGGAAGTTCCGGTGCGGGGTGCCAGTCGAAGCCGAAACGGTCCATGCAGTCGCCGATCAGGGTGTTTTCCGCTCGGCTTATCTGCTTCTGCTCATCATCGGTGGGCAGGTATGCCTCGATTGGCAGCGTCCACGTTTTCGGATCCGCTGCCTCGAAGTGTCTCGACGGTAACGCGGGACGGTCAGGACGACTGGCGCTGTGCGTCGCCCCCGTGCACGCTGCCACACTGGACACCGTCAGGGCGATCGCTATTGTCGCACCCATACCTGCCTGAGACCTTAAGCCGTGCCACACAGTCATGCGCAACCGATCTTCGAGAGGGCGTCCGGCGCCTCCTGGGGGCCGGCCCTGTCCCGGGCCCCTCTGACAGTTTCCGTTTTCGTGCCGAAACGTCAGTCGGCCGTCAGCTCGTCCACTTGAAGGAGGCGTTGTTGTTGTAGGTGTCATCCAGCTGCGACCAGTAGGAGAGCGTATCAATGACGTCAACGGCGCCTTTGTACCCGCTGTTGACGTAGATGTTCGCCTTGTAGCTGGTGTGGTCGTTGGCGGCCGACGCGGTGTTGTTCTTGATGTGCTGCTCCGAACCGGCCCCGGTGTCGGCACAGTACTTCAGAGGAACGGTGTTGGGTATGCTGCCGCCGGGGGCGAGGGCGTTGAAGTCGTACACGCTGTACCCGACGCTCCGGTGTGCTTCCTTCCTCCACGAGTTGTAGTACACCTTGAACTTGAAGGTTGACGACGACGGGGACTTGCAGGCCTCCAGACTGTAGAGGTTGTCCCAGTCGTTATTGGCAAGGGCGGCTGGAGCCGCCATCACGACGGATGCGACAGCCAGAAGCACGCCAATGGCCACCACACGGCTGCGCTGAACCGGTACCTTCACCTTCATCACTCCCTGCCTCCTTAAATACTCGGACGTAGCGCGTTTTCGCACGCTGTCGATTCGGTTCCAGACGCACTCCGGTCGCCGCTTTGCACACCGGCCGCCCTGGAGCCTGAAGCGCCACCTGGCGAGGCTCCGGGTGGACGCTCGCCGGTCTGCGGACCCTTCGACCTGACCCTGACGCGAGCAGAGTGCGTCAGACGACAGCAACCACCACGACCAGCCTGCGAGGAGACGCCACGTGCTCCCTGCGGCCTGTAGTGGCTCTACTCATCCTCGGCGCCGGCAGCGATTGCGCGACCTGTCCGCCATGCGGGGCAGTGCGAGCGGCACCTTCTTCACGTCACCGAGCGGATGCGATCCGGCCAGTTCCCAGGTGAGGGGCCGGCCTCCGTCTCCCATCAAGCCTCTCCTGCGCCCAAGGGGTCCTCAGCGCCCCGCCCTTTTTGGTGGCGCGGGACTCGCCGTCCACCAAACGCTACGGGCAAACGCTCTCGGGGCTCTCTTTTCATCGCGGCGAAGGCCAAATGCTCACGGCATGCGTCAAGGAGTCCTCCCGATATATCCCGCCTTGGAGAAGGGGGACACGCGGCTGCACAAGGCTTCCCAAGTTTCGTGAGGTCTGCCACGTGACCGCAGGCACCTCCTGACTCGGCCTCTCAATGCAGCACACCACCTGCTCGGGATGGGATGCTTCTTTGCTGAGGCAATGACGGGGTTCTCTACGATCGGCGAGTCCCTTGCGGTGACGCCTCGGTGTGCGGCTACTCTTGCGGCAGTACCCAGAACCACACACACAGCTATGGCGGCCTGCCGAAGTCGAGTGCTGCCCGCCGTATGCCGTCGGTGCATCAGGGGAGGATGCGCGGATGTACGTGGTCGACAGGAACTCCATGTCATACCGAGTGCACATTGGAATCCTGGGCCCTCTCACAGTGGTGGGGCCAGGTGGTCAGGCAATAGCTCTGCGCGGGCAGAGGCAGCAGATCGTCCTGGTCCTGCTGGCCATGTCTTCCGGCCAACCGGTGTCAACCGAGCGCCTCATTTCCGCGATCTGGGAGGGAAACCCCCCGCGCACCGTCATGGGCCAGTTGCAAACGAGTGTCTGGATGCTCCGGCAGGCACTGTTACCCGTGTGCCAGACCCAGGACACGGTCCTGACTCATGATTTTGGCTACAGACTCGCTGAAGGGGTGTACACCCTCGATGCCGTCGATTTCCGCAAAAACGTCTCCTCCGCCAGGCAGTCTCAGCGCGGCGGTGATCTACCGGAAGCACTGCGACAACTGCGAAGAGGCCTGGCCATGTGGCGTGGCCCATCGCTGACAGGTATCAACAGTTCGCTGGTCCAGGCCGCCGCCCGCAGATTGGACGATGAGAGAGTAGCGGCGCTGGAATACCGCATGACTGTCGAGCTGGCCCTGGGGCATCACGACGACGTTGTCGACGAGCTCCGGGAGTTGGTCAGCCAGCACCCCACACGTGAGCGGCTACACGCCGACTTGATGCTCGCCTTGTACCGTTGCGGTCGCCAAGTCGAAGCTCTGGCCGCCTTCCGAAAGGCCTGCCGGGTGCTCGCTGAGGAATACGGCCTGGATCCCGGCCCACGTCTACGCGATATGGCGCAGGCGATACTGCAGCAGGATCCAGGCATACTCATCGGCCCCTGATCCCTCCCCTCAAGGGGAAACGTCAGCGGCTCCCACCGCTGTAACGGCAGGGGCCGGTGCCCCTGGACTGCCGCAGGCACCCCGTGCGGACGCACCGTCGGACCTCACTTCAGGCTCATGGCGAGGCGGCACATCCTCGGCCACGGACACACTGAGCGTTTTCAGCGCTGCCGCTCCAGGGCGAGGATGGCTGCGGTGATTGACGACATTCGATTCGGACTGCATCGTGCC
>NZ_BMMS01000071.1 GCF_014646055.1 Wenjunlia tyrosinilytica | reverse complement strand
CCGGCGAGGCTGGTGTCGGTGGTGGTGCCGATGCCGGGGGTGACGGCGGCGTATCCGGCGACGGTGCGCGAGCCCTCGGCGACCCCGCCGAGGATCTTGCCGCTGGGCCCGTCGAAGCCGCCGCTGGCCGCGGTCTCGGACGGGCGCCTGCCGTGCAACTGGCGCACCGCCTCGACGGCAAGGCCCTTGGCGCTCCTCTTGTCCGCGCCCGGCCCGTCCGCCGCCAGTACATGACCCTTGGGGTCCACGACCTGAAGAGTGCGGTCCTGACCGGTGGTGATGCTGGGCACCTGGAGGCTGTCGGAGGCTACCAATAACTGCTCGCCCTTTCCCCGCCACCTCAACACCGCGAAGATGAGCAGGCGGGACTCACCGGACCTGGTCTTGACCAGGCGCGGTGGCAGGCCGTCGGGCAGATTGCTCAGGTCGATGGCGTCGAGGGGGACGTTCTCGCCGCGCGCGGCACGCAGGCCGCCGGTGGCCACGTCCACCACCGCCGTGCCGCGCCACTTGCCATAGACCTGCGCCAGGCCGCCCAGCACGGCGTCGGGCTCGACGGGCTTGGCCGCGTTCAGCATCGCCGCGGCGCGGCGCAGGTCCGTGACGCTCTCGTCGAGCGAGGCCCGCAGCGCGGTCGCGCCGTCCTCGGCGATGCGCTGCTGGGAGGTCAGCACCGCTTTGGGGGCTTGCCGGTCGTCCTGGTGACCAAGCGCGGCGGCGGTGGCACCCGCGACAAGCAGTACGAGTACCGACAGCGCCGCCACGGGCGGGCGTATGCCGCCCAGCAGCGGCATGTCGGCGCGACGGCGCGGTTTCCTCGAGTGGAGCGTGTGGTCCTTCTGGCGCTGAACCGTGGCCATTGACCTTCCTTTTCGGACGGGAGAGCGTGCGTCATTCCTGCTGGGCCTGCGCCTGGCGAACTCCGACGACTCGATGCACCGGCGTTCTTGACACGGCATGCGATGAATCCAGATATCCGACGGTGCCGATAACCGAAGCTAGGGAAGAACTGGTGCGCCCGTCAAGGAAATCAGAAGAAAATCCGGGAGCCGCCGCAAAAATCAGGGATATAGGAGCTCGGCCCCATTATGCAGCTTTTCCGTAAGACGCAGAACGCATGGTTCCGGTTGGCTCTGCTTTTTGACATTCTTTTCTGTCCGCGGCGTCCGCGCCGTCCGTGGGCGCGGCGAGCGGCACCCACCCATCGGCGTGAAGGACCGTGCCGCGCTCCAACGGGCGACTCGAGACAAGTTACCCAGCAGTTGCCTTCAGAATCTCGAAAGTTGATGCCGGGTCAATTTCAAATGAACTCGGACAGAAGTCCGGCGGATGGTGGCGCTCAATGGTCGCCGGGCCCGTTGCCCCGGCAGGCCGGGGAGCGGAGGTGGCCACCATCAACCGTGCTTGCCATCTCTCACCGGCTGGTCCCTCCTCAGCTCAGTGCAGAGCGTCTTCGCAGCGAGGGTCCACAAGTCCGTGGCCGTGTCCACCTTCAGCGTGCCGAGCGCCGGGCAGGTCGGCGCCCGAGTTCTCCCAGGGACTCGGGTGTGGCCTTCAACGGCCTGCCGATGACGGCTGCGGCTGACTGGCCGTCCGGGTGTCCGACGACGACTCGGCCGCCGATTGGGAGTTGCGATTCGGTCATTGTGTGCAAGGGCATGCCGACGAGGTCGTGCGTGGGAACAGCAGACGGAACGCGCATCCGAGGACAGAGGCAGTGGGTCATATCTGGGCCGGGGTCGACATAGGCAGCGTCACCACCATCGCGTGGTGATCAACAACGACTGGCCCGGCCTACTTTCACGCCGGGCCGGGAATGACGAAGAAGGGCGCCTGGCCGTGCTCGCGGACGTACTCGCCCCGGGCGACCACGTCACCCGGGCCGTGGACCTCGCCGACGGACATGTGGCCCTGCTCGCAACCGTGCTGCTCAACCACAGCCAGAAGCTCCGGTACATCTCCGGCTGTCGCGGTGTTCTTCTGCTGGTCGGACTCAAAGACAGATCGGCTTCGTTCCTTGTTGGGAAGTGTCGGAGCGGTCAACTGCGCAGACCAGCGGGACTGCCCCGCCGCGGGGCTGCGGAAACGGAACCCCAACGAGGCGATCTCGGAGGGGCGACGAGATTTACATCATCGACCCGAATCTCTGCTCGGACTGCGTCGGATTTTACGATGCCGCAGCGTGCCAGACTGTCTGCCCGGTGGAATGCTGCCTTCCCGACCCGGAAAACGAGGAGAGCGAAGAGGTTCTCATCAGCCGGACCCTGAAGCTGCACCCCGATAACACGGAGCTACGCCAGAAAGCGCAAGCCAACGACTTCCCCAGCCGCTTCAGGAATTAACGACCGTCCGACGGGTCATGAGCGGAGCCAACTGCGGACCGCGGCCACAGTCACGGTGCGGTGAAAGGCATAGGCCCTCTTGTCCAAACGCGTCGCCACGGCCCGGTTGATCTTCAACCGGTTGACCAGCCGCTCGACTTCGTCCCCGCGTACATGGCGATCCGGGGTTGAAGCCGGTGGGCCTGCCGCCGTTGCTGCCGCGGCGGTGGCGTTGGGCCTGCTGGTCACGGCGCTGGGAGACGGTGTGCGTGATCTGCCGACGCCGCAGCCAACGGCGATTGCGGCGTGATGAGTACACTTTGCCGCCGCTCGGACGGTCCGGCCGGGGGCGCGATGGCCGCCGACCGGACGGGGCACGCGAATGCGTTCCGGAACCGGGATCATGTGCGGGGCATGCCCCACTGCCCGGGGGACCAGCAAGGCCGACGGCCACGGTCCGCCGTCGCCCGCCAGGTCTCCCGGCAGCGGCTCTGGCGGATCGTCAGCGGGCCCCGCTGATGGATGGATCGGGTTGTGCCCACTGCTCGTCCGCGAGGGAGCTGACCGGCTGCGGCTTGCCTATGACGGCCAGGGCGATGAAGAAGCTGATCTGACCGATCGCGATGGTGAGGGTGGCCAGCGCCTTCTCGTCGTAGTGCTTGGCCACCTCGGCGTACAGTTCGTCGCAGACGCGCTGCCTGCCGTGCGGGGCGGGCTGGAGGGTGGCCTCCACCAGGGCGAGGGCGGCGCGCTCGGCGTCGGTGAAGTAGGGGGCGTCCTGCCAGGAGGAGACGGCGGTGATGCGCTCCTCGGACTCCCCCGCCTTGCGCAGGAAGCCGGTGTTCAGGACGGTCAGGTACGTGTTGCCGACGATCTGCCCGGCGCGCAGATGGACCAGGCTCATCGTGGTGCGCGGAACCGAGCGGTTGCCCGTGGCCCGGAAGAGGGCGGCGCTGATGTCGTTCAGCTCGGGCACGAACTCGGCCGGGTTGGGCATCCGGGAGATGGAGGTGTTCGTCATGGCTGCTCCTCTTTCGCGTCGGCCTGGTTGGCGTGTTCACAGCACTGACGGATGGGCGCACGCAAATGTGACCGGAATCCGGAGACGTTTCCTTCCTGCGCGCTCCCGGGCCCGATGACGACGGTGTCCCGCGCCGGGCGCCGCCGCGCCTTGGACCGGGCGGCCGGGCGGTGCGCGCTCCCGGCGGCGGTTTCGGCCAAGCGGCGCGGCAGGTCGGCGCGGCCGGTCGGCGCAGTACCGAGCGTTTCCAGGACCGTTGCCCGCTCCTGGTGCTGTGTCCTGGTTCGGCTTGCGGCTGCGGTGGCTCACCCCTGGTCGCCGCCCCCTGGCACCTGATCATCACGCGGGTCTGGACGATTGATTCCAAGCGGTCAGTCGGGTGTCGCCGATGCTCACGATGACGGTCGGTAGTCCCTTCGGCGACTTCCGTGGGAGGTTTGCACGCCTTCGATTCAGCGTGGCCGCAGCCCATCGAAGACAGCCTCGAAGATCCGCTCCCGGGGCGCCGGATCTCGGCCGTTCGACGGGGGATCCCCCAATCGCAAGATCCACTGAGCGCCTGCTGTCCCTTTCGGTCGCATCTGCCCTGCAACGGACCTCAAGTTGGCTACTATACGTAGTCATGGAGTTGCTTTCTGTCTCAGTGCGCGGCACGAGCCTGCGTGGAGGTGATCATGGTTGTTGATGGTGGGGACACCTCGGCCCCGCGGAATCCGGCGTCTCCCTCTGACGGGGAACCGGCTCGCCGTCCCATCCCGCGGATGGCCGCCTGGCTCCGCGGCCACGGACCTGAAACGCTCATCGGCGGCATCCTCATCGCGGTGACCACCTCGGTGGTCGGGGCTGTGGTGACCGGGATGTTCGACACCGGTGGTGACGACGACAAGCCGCCGACCCAGGCCACCCGTGTCCTGGTCTGGGCGCAGGGCAAGGTGAAGGAGGGCCCGATCGCCAAGTCGAAAAACGTCACCACCGCCAAGCCCGGCAACTACTACACCGGCATGTGCTGGACGGCCGGGGACAAGGTCACATACCGCGAATACAGCAACGACAAGTGGGTCCGGCTGCAGTTGCCCGACAGCCGCACCGGCTACATCAGTGCCATCTTCCTGAAGGGCAACGACCAGGGCGGCGTCCCCAACGAGTGCTGAAGCCCGGTCCGTCAAGTCTCCCAGAAGGCCGTTCGCGCATTCGCCAGTACGCGCTGAGCATGCACGCCACAGACCCTCTCAGTGGCGGCCGTTTCCAGGCCATCCGATGAACTGTCCGGTCAGGGTGCGGTGACCGCCGGGCATGGCACCCGGTGGGACGCCCCGCCGAGGTCTGGGCACCCGGGAGTCGGCGCGCCCCCGATCCACATCGCGGGATCGCCGTACAGATGCCAGGTCAGCGATCCGGGCCCAAGAATCGGGATCCACGCCACGCATGGGCCCCCTGGGTGAGGTCGTACCGGTGATCTCAGCTTGTGCCCGCCCCCGGCCCACTGACCGCGAACGATCCGGCCAGGGCCGGGGCCGGAACCGGGGTCGGCAGCGGAGGCGGGGACCGATGCGCGGGCCGGTGCCGGCGACGCGCTCTGACGAGTTGTGGGCCACGTCCGGAAGGCAGGTTGAGACAAAGCCGCTCGGGCTGCGTATGGCCTCACAAGGACACGCGAAGCCCGACCCGCCCCCGTCACAGACCTGTCCCGTCATCACCATCCGGCACCTGCCGGCGTTCCCCGAGAAAGACATCGCCGGGCCTGTCTGCGACAGGTCGTTCCACGGACGTCGGTTGAGGAGGACTACCAGTGGAATTCGACGACACCGGACCTCAGCGAGCTCACGGGCCGGGTCCTGATCTCAGGCAAGAGATTCAGGACTCCTTCCAGGTCATCCTGGACGCCCTGGACGCCGCACGCGCCGACCTCTACGCGGTCGGCGGGCAGCATGACCGGCCCGTGTCCTCGCCGCCGTCCTGGCAACGAGCAGGGGAACCGGCCATGGACGCGGGCTCCACGGATGCGACCCCGCCCCCGTGCTCGCTCCCGGCTCCGTCCCCATCCCGGCGGGCACAGCCGGTGGGACCGCAGCCCGAGGGCCGGGACCCGGATACCCCGCACGCCGTCGAGCCGGACCCGGTGGAGCGACAGCGGACCGGGGGCGCAGGGCGGGCCGAGGCTCGGAAGGGCGTCGTGGTGGAGCCGCTGTGGGTGCGCGGCAGGGAGCTGGTGACGGCTCCGCTCCCGTTATCGGGAACGCCACCACCGGTGGAAAAGCCGCACATGGCGGGCGCCGAGGGCCCGGTGTACGCCGCGCCGCCGGTGGCCTTCCCTCCCCCGCAGGAGGGCCCGCCCGGTCGGACCGGCTCGCACTCGCGGACCTGCCCGCGCCCGTACACGGGAGGGCCGGTCACCGTCGGACGCCCGGCCCCGACGTCGGACCAACCCCCCGCCCCGTCCTCGGAGTCTGCACCGCCACGCGAGCCCGCACACAAGAGGAACAGAAGCCGAGGATGGCGGCGCTTCACCGACCGCCAGGCCACTCGTGTCGCCGGAGTCTTCGGACTGGGCGCCGCCGGCGGACTGATCCTCGCCTCTTCGCTGCTCGGCAGCGACAACCCCGCACCGCCGGTCTCGTACGCGCCCTCCGGGCAACCGGACCGGCCGCCGCAGCCGCCCGAGAGCCCCGCACCGCCGGTCTCCTCCCCACCCTCCGGGCAACCGGACCGGCCTCTGCAGCCGCCCGACAACCGCGCTCCCGCGCTCCCCGAGATCCCGGGTACAGGCGTGCTGCGCCAGGGCGACAGGGGTCATGGCGTGTACGAGCTGCAGGTCCGCCTGCTCCAGGTCCCCAACATCTACGACGGCGGCGCGATCGATGGGCGCTACGACGAGGATGTCCGAGCCGCCGTGGCGCGACTGCAGCACTGGTACGGAATACGCGGTGACGAGACGGGGGTCTACGGCGACAACACGCGCCACGCCCTCATGCTGCGAACCAAGTAGAACCCGCAGTTACGGACCCGGCTACGCGTCTACCACGGCCCGGCGCATGCTGCCCGACCACATTCCGGTGGCCACCGTCACCGCGCCGCAGCTCACCCCAACGATCCGGGCAAAGCCGACGCTGCCGCGTGACCGTCGGCATGCTTGCGGCCTTCACTGCCGGAAGGGCACGGCTGCGGCGTTCGCCGCGGCCGCATCAGACGATGGCCCAGGAACTCGGTGAGCAGTTCCCTGGGACCATCGTCACCACCGTCGGCGCACGCGCCGCCCACCTCGTCCACCACCTCGGCCGCGCCGGGGGAGCACCCGGTCGCCCCGGACCCTAGGTGAGCTCGACGATGAGGTCGCCGCCTTCCACCTGCTGGATCGAGTTGATGGCGACCCGTGCGACGTTCCCGCCCTTGGGTGCGGTGATGGTCGCTTCCATCTTCATCGCTTCGATGGTGGCCACGGTGGCACCGGCTTCGACCGTGTCGCCCTCGGTGACAACGAGCGTCACCACACCGGCGAACGGTGCGGCGACATGACCGGGGTTGGCCCGGTCGGCCTTCTCCGTGGCCGGTACATCGGACGCCACCGAGGTGTCCCGCACCTGGATCGGTCGCAGTTGACCGTTCAGCGTGGACATGACTGTGCGTATGCCACGTTCGTCGGCCTCGCCGATGGCCTCCAGCTCGATGAGCAGCCGGACGCCGGGCTCGAGGTCCACCGTGTACTCGTTCCCCGGCCGCAGCCCGTAGAAGAAGTCCTTGGTCTCCAGCACACTGGTGTCGCCGTAGGCCTGTCGGTGCGTCTCGAAGTCCTTCGTCGGCCCGGGAAACAGCAGCCGGTTCAGCGTCGCCCGCCGGTCCTTGCCCAGCCCTTCGCGGTCCTCAGCGGACAGCTCCCGCGTCGGCTTGGCGTCGGCGCGGCCTTCCAGCGCCCTGCTGCGGAACGGTTCCGGCCATCCGCCCGGCGGGGTGCCCAGCTCACCGCGCAGGAACCCGATGACCGAGTCGGGGAGATCGAACTTGTTCGGCTCGCTCTCGAAGTCCTCTGGGGAGACTCCCGCCCCGACCAGGTGCAACGCGAGGTCGCCGACCACCTTCGATGACGGGGTGACCTTCACCAGGTGACCGAGGATCTTGTCGGCGGCGGCGTACATCGCCTCGATCTCCTCGAAGCGGTCACCGAGGCCGAGTGCAACGGCCTGAGTGCGCAGATTGGACAGCTGCCCGCCGGGGATCTCGTGGTGGTACACCCGCCCGGTCGGCGAGGCGAGGCCCGCCTCGAACGGCGCGTAGATCCTGCGCACGCTCTCCCAGTACGGCTCCAGATCACCGACCGCCTGGAGGTCCAGCCCGGTCGGCCGGTCGGAGTGGTCGGTGGCGGCCACGATCGCTGACAGCGACGGCTGCGAGGTAGTGCCCGCCATCGAGGCCACAGCGCCGTCCACCGCGTCCGCGCCGGCTTGGATGGCCGCGAGATAGGTGGCGAGCTGTCCGCCCGCGGTGTCGTGGGTGTGGATGTGCACCGGCAGGTCGAATTCCCTGCGCAGCGCGGATACGAGCTTCGCCGCGGCCGGGGCGCGCAGCAGCCCTGCCATGTCCTTGATCGCCAGCACGTGTGCGCCCGCGGACACGATCTCCTCGGCCAGCCCGAGGTAGTAGTCCAGGGTGTACAGCGTCTCCGATGGGTCCGACAGGTCGGAGGTGTAGCACAGTGCGACCTCGGCGATGGCGGATCCGGTCTCTCGCACGGCCTCGATGGCGGGCCGCATCTGTGCTACGTCGTTGAGCGCGTCGAAGATCCGGAAGATGTCGATGCCGGTGGCCGTGGCCTCCTGCACGAAGGCGTTGGTCACCTCGGTCGGGTAGGGCGTGTAGCCCACGGTGTTGCGGCCGCGCAGCAGCATCTGCAGGCAGATGTTCGGTACCGCTTCACGCAGCGCGGCGAGGCGCTGCCAGGGGTCCTCGGCAAGGAAGCGCAGCGCGACGTCGTAGGTGGCACCACCCCAGCATTCCAGCGACAGCAGCTGCGGCACTGTCCGTGCCACCACCGGGGCCACCGCGAGCAGGTCCTTCGTCCGGACCCGGGTGGCCAGCAGCGACTGGTGCGCGTCCCGGAAGGTGGTGTCGGTGACGCCGATCGTCGGCGACTGGCGCAGCCACCGCGCGAATCCGTCCGGACCGAGCTCGGTGAGCTTCTGCTTGGAGCCGGCGGACGGCTGGACGTCGGGAAGCCGCGGCAGCTTGGTGGCCGGATCGATCAGCTGGGGCCGTTCGCCGTGGGGCTTGTTCACCGTGACATCGGCGAGGTAGGTGAGCAGCTTCGTGCCGCGGTCGGCGGACAGCCGTGCGGTCAGCAGGTGCGGCCGTTGCTCGATGAACGACGTGGTGACCTTCCCGGCCTGGAAATCGGGATCGTCCAGCACGGCCTGCAGGAACGGGATGTTCGTCGACACGCCGCGGATCCGGAACTCGGCCACCGCCCGCCGGGCCCGGCCGATCGCGGTGGTGAAGTCCCGGCCCCGGCAGGTCAGCTTGACCAGCATCGAGTCAAAGTGCGCGCTGATCTCCGTGCCGGCATGGGCGGTGCCGCCGTCGAGGCGGATGCCCGAGCCGCCCGGCGAGCGGTAGGCACTGATCATGCCGACGTCCGGGCGGAAACCGTTGGCCGGGTCCTCGGTGGTGATCCGGCACTGCAGCGCGGCACCGCGCAGGTGGACGGCGTCCTGCGTCAGCCCGAGATCGGCCAGTGTCTCACCGCTGGCGATCCGCAGCTGCGCCTGCACGAGATCGACGTCGGTGACCTCCTCGGTCACCGTGTGCTCGACCTGGATGCGCGGGTTCATCTCGATGAACACGTGCCGGCCGTCTGGATCGAGCAGGAACTCCACGGTGCCCGCGTTGCGGTAGCCGATCTGCTCGGCGAACCTCACGGCGTCGTTGCAGATCCGCTCGCGCAGCGCCGGGTCGAGGTTGGGGGCGGGCGCGAGCTCGATCACCTTCTGGTGGCGCCGCTGCAGCGAACAGTCACGCTCGAACAGGTGGATGACATTGCCCTCGGCGTCAGCGAGGATCTGCACCTCGATGTGCCGGGGGTCGACGACGGCCTTCTCCAGGAAGACCGTCGGGTCACCGAACGCGGACTCGGCCTCACGCGCCGCTGCCTCGATGGACTCGCGCAGCATCCTGGGATCCTCGACGCGCCGCATGCCGCGCCCGCCGCCACCGGCGACCGCCTTGACGAACACCGGGAAGCCGATCTCCTGCGCGGCCTGGACCAGCTCGTCGGCATCAGTGGAGGGCTCCGAGGAACCGAGCACCGGTACGCCGGCCGCGCGGGCCGCCGCCACCGCGCGAGCCTTGTTTCCCGTCAGCTCGAGGGTCTGCGCGCTCGGGCCGACGAAGGTGACTCCGGCCTCCTTGCACGCGCGCGCAAGGTCTGGGTTTTCGGACAGGAAGCCGTACCCGGGGTACACCGCGTCCGCCCCGGCCTTGCGCGCCGCGCGGACGATCTCCTCCACGGAGAGGTACGCCCGCACCGGGTGCCCCGGTTCACCGATCTCATAGGCCTCGTCGGCCTTCAGCCGGTGCAACGAATTGCGATCTTCATGCGGGAATACGGCGACGGTTCTCGCGCCCAGCTCATAGCCGGCGCGGAACGCGCGAATCGCGATCTCACCACGGTTCGCCACCAGCACCTTGCGAAACATGCCCGGTCCCTTCTGCCTGCCCGGTACGAGCACGGGCTCCTCGGCGACGCTAGCGCTGTCCAGCGCAAAGTCCGCGCCAGGGTGAGCCAGCTCACAGGGCGGGATCTCGCCCGCGCCGGGGCTCGGGGCGGCGCCGGCCCGCGGGGCGGGCGACCCCCGCGAGCAGCCAAGCGCGTCCCGCGTGCTCACCCCCCGTTCCTCTCACTCTCCCTGCCCACACCCCCACGCGCCATCCGCAAGTTCACGATGCGGTTCACGTCAACCCCGCGCGGTGCCCGTGGAGCACCAGTCCTGAAGCGCCCCCGGCCTTCCTGCCGGGGGGCGCTTCGTCCCTGCCCGCAATCGGGCACGGCGGCGCCCGTTCGTGGCCGCTGTTACACAACTGCCAAGAAAACTCCCTTGTTTCGTGAAGTACTGAAAAGGAAACATGGGGCGCACAGGCGGGGCGCGGTGGGTCTCGGGGGGCTTTAAGCAGGGGGAAAGACGCCGGCTCTTCTTGACGCCTGCTGTGCACCCGCGTATCGCAAGGCGATTCGAGGGGAAGAGTTGTTGCGATCCAGGAACAAGGCCGGGGCGATCCTGGCCGCCACGCTGGCGACAGCGTTGTCGCTCGGTATGGCGTCGGGCGCTCAGGGCGTGCCCACGTCCCAGCACGACCAGTGGCCCGACCAGTGGAAGAGCGGCGAGACGTCGGCGAACAAGAGCGACCGCATCGTCACGCTCATCACCGGTGACCGGGTGCACGTGGACGCCAAGGGCCGTGTCACGTCGGTGGTGCCGGGCAAGGGCCGCGAGGGTACGGCCGTCTCCGTGAAGCGGCTCAAGGGGCACTCGTATGTGATCCCCGTGGACGCCGCCAGGCTCATCTCCCAGGGCCGGCTCGACCGGCGCCTGTTCGACGTCACCGAGCTGCTGAAGTCGAAGTACGACGACCAGCACCGCGACACGACGCCGCTGATCGTCGCCTACACCGCGCACAAGGCGCAGGCCAAGGCCGCGCTCCGCTCCGCCGGGCTCACCGTGAAGCGCGACCTGCCCGCGGTCGGCGGGCAGGCGCTGACCGCCAGGAAGTCCGCCACCTCCGGTGTGTGGGACGCGCTGACCGACGGCTCCGGAGTCTCCCGCGGCGCGGCCGCGGGCATCGCCACGATCTGGCTGGACGGCGTACGCCGGGCCAGCCTCGACAAGTCCGTCCCGCAGATCGGCGCGCCGGACGCGTGGGCCGCGGGCTACACCGGCAAGGGCGTCAAGGTCGCCGTGCTCGACACCGGCGTCGACGACACCCACCCGGACCTGTCGGACCGGGTGATCGCGAAGAAGAACTTCTCCGACTCCAAGAACGACGTCGACCACTTCGGCCACGGCACACACGTCGCCTCGATCGTGGCGGGCTCGGGCAAGAAGTCGGACGGCAAGTACAAGGGTGTCGCTCCCGACGCGAAGCTGCTGGCGGGCAAGGTCCTGAACGACGAAGGCTTCGGAGACGACTCCGGCATCATCGCGGGCGCGCAGTGGGCCGTCGACAAGGGCGCGAAGGTGATCAACCTCAGCCTCGGCGGCATGGACACCCCCGAGGTGGACCCGCTCGAGGCGGCGGTCAACAAGTTGTCGACCACCAAGGGCGTGCTGTTCGCCATCGCCGCGGGCAATTCCGGCCCCGAGCCGGAGTCCGTGGGCTCTCCCGGCAGCGCAGCAGAGGCCCTGACCGTGGGCGCCGTGGACAAGTCGGACAAGCTCGCCGAGTTCTCCAGCGTCGGTCCGACCGTCGACGGCTCGCTGAAGCCCGACATCACCGCCCCCGGCGTGGACATCGTCGCGGCCAAGGCTGCCAAGGGCGTCATCGGCACCCCGGCCGCACCCGGCTATGTCACGCTGTCCGGCACCTCCATGGCGACCCCGCATGTCGCCGGTGCCGCCGCGCTGATCGCCTCGCAGCACCCGGACTGGAACGGCCAGCAGATCAAGCGAACACTGACCGCCTCGGCCAAGCCCGGTGACGGACTGTCAGTCTTCCAGCAGGGCACCGGCCGGGTGAACCTGACCACGGCCATCAAGCACACCGTGCTGACCGACCAGACCTCGTTGAGCTTCGGCACCCAGCAGTGGCCGCACGACGACGACAAGCCGGTGACGAAGAAGATCACCTACCGCAACACCGGCTCCGCGGACGTCACCCTCGATGTCGCTGTACAGGCCCTGGGGCCCGACGGCAAGCCCGCTCCCGAGGGCCTGTTCAAGGCCGACGTCGACAAGGTCACCGTGCCCGCCGGCAAGACCGTAGGCGTCAATGTGACCGCCGACACCAGGGTGGACGCCAAGGACGGCGTCTACTCCGGCGTTCTCGTGGCCAAGGCCGAGGGCCAGACGGTCCGCACCACGCTCGCCCTCGTGCGCGAGGTCGAGTCCTACAACCTCACGCTCAAGCTCATCGACGCCAAGGGCAAGCCCGCCGAGACGTTCGGCAGCCTGGTGGCCCTGGGCGGCCAGCCGGTCTGGAAGGAACTGTCCGGCAAGGGCACCCTCAAGGTGCGCGTGCCCAAGGGCACCTACGTCGTCGACGCCCCCGTCTTCACCCCTCGGGCCGGCGGTGACGCGGACATCGCGATCGTGACCCAGCCGAAGCTGTCCCTGACCAAGGACACCTCGCTCACCGTCGACGCCCGCAAGGCCAAGCCGATCAAGATCACCCCGCCGGACAGCGCGGCGAAGATCCTCGGGGCGTACAGCGACTGGAACGTCCGGGTCAACGACGACAGCTACGGCAGCAGTTGGTTCCTCGAGAACTTCAAGGGCATCACCACCGCCCACCTCGGCCCGAAGCTGCCCGCCAAGCAGTTCACCGGCTCCGTCGGCGGAGCGTGGGGCAAGGGCAGCACCCGCTGGAACCTGGTGTACCAGCGTCATGGCTCCTTCTTCACCGGCTACACCCACAAGACGACCAAGGACGAGCTCGCCCAGGTCAATGTGATCGCCGGATCGCCCGCCAAGAACAAGAAGGGCACCGTCGGCGCCATGTGGTCCGACGGGAACGGCGGCATCGGCATCGGCGCGGGCACCTTCCCGGTCCCGGGCGCCGCCAAGCACTACGTCAACGCCCCGTCCGGTCTGGCCTGGGCCTTCAACTTCTCGCAGGTCAGCACCAAGGGTGACTACGAGGTCAGCCAGTACGGTCCGTTCCGCCTCTACCAGGTGGGCAAGGTCTACCACGCCACGTTCAACCAGGGCGTGTTCGGCCCCAGCGTCGGCAAGGCCTCGGACGGCTACGGCGCCTACCGGATTCAGGACCAGCTGGGCGTGTGCATCCCGCTGTTCACCGATGGCTCCGGCCACTTCGGCGACTCGACGGTGAGCAAGGCCAAGGTCGTCATCACCGCCGACGGCAAGACCATCGTGGACGAGAAGGGTGTGCCGTGCGGCGCCGTCTTCGGACTGCCGGACGCCAAGACCGAGTACAAGGTCAGCACCGATGTCAGCCGCGGCAGCGCGGTCTCGGCCGTCAGCACCCGGATCGT
>NZ_BMMS01000070.1 GCF_014646055.1 Wenjunlia tyrosinilytica | reverse complement strand
GGTTCAGGCGGCGACGGGTTGGCGGGCGGTGAGGTGCACAGTGGCGCCGATTCGCTGTGTGCCGATGGTCTGGGGTGCTGTGGGGGCTGGGCTGTGCAGGGTGAACCACACTGTCTTGCTCGTGGGACGGGTGGAGCATCCCCAGGCTGTGGCGAGTGCGTCGACGAGGGTGAGGCCGCGGCCGCCTTCGTCGTGTGTGTGGCTGGGGCGCGGTTGGGGCGGGCGGGGGTCGGGGTCGGTGACGCCGATCGTCAGGCGGGCGCCGTCGAGGCTGATGTCCAGGCTCACTGGCGGCTGGTCGCTGAGGGCTGTGCGGCAGTGACGGACCGCGTTGGCGAGGAGTTCGCCGAGGAGGAGTTCCGCGGTGTCCGCGGTGTCCTGTGCGATGCCGGTGCGGGTGAGCATGCGGGCCGCGCGGTGGCGCATGGCGGTGACGTCTTGTGTGCGGGGGGCGGTGGCCTCGATGTGCAGGAAGGCGTGCCGGGTGCGCCCGGCGGTGCTGGCGGTGGTCGCGGTGGCGTTCATGGTGAACAGTCCTTCGGCAGATCTTGGAGCCGTTTCCACTGTCACAGCGCCGTCGTGCCCGGCACATCCGTACTACTACCGCAATGCACCCCGGCACTACCTACGTGCTCGCCCGGCGAACCGGCGGACCGGGGGACCCGGGGGAGCGGGAGACCGGGCGGACCAGGTGGATCGGGCGGATCGGGGGACCGAGGGACGGCCCCGGTCCAGGGGGCACATGGCAACCTTTCCCTGCGGAGCTCCGGTCGGCCGGGATGCGAGACCGGTCGGGCGTAACGGCACAGAAGGGGGCGGACGAAGCCGTGCGACAGCGACGGGGGTCCACATGCCCGGCGGCATCGTGAAGGCAGGTTTCGCCCGCGCCCGGTCGGGCCGCGGCCGACAGCCCGGACCGGACCGGACCTGGGCAGCGGACCGCTCAGCCTCCGCAACGGCAACCGGACTGCGGCGGCCACCCCTCCTGGCGCCGGGTCGGTGAGTTCCCCGACGACGATGGTCGTGATCACCCTGGTGTGCGACGGCGGCCGCTCGAAGTCCCCTGCCCACACAGGCTCTCCGGCACCGGCGCCCACCGCATCCTGAACAATCCTGAAGGGGTTCCCTGGAAAGGGATCGGCGGGCCGCTTCAGTGGCTGCCCCCGTCCTTGGCGTCTCACGCGCCGCGCCCAGCAGACCGTCACGTCACCGCTTGGGCGTCGGCGCACTTGCCGCGCCGGACGCGGGCGCTGACGCCCAGAGGCCCTGCGCGAGTTCATGCTTCTCGGGTCGCGCTCGCCCGCACTGCCGCGTCGGCCCGACTGTGCCACTGTCGTTCTGTCAGAGGGATCCGGCGCCGCGTCGAGTTGCGAGCCGAGACGGGCGCCCTACCGTGGAAGTGCACCATTCCCTCGTTCCGGGAGGGGCAGGGGGCGGGTCTCATTCCTTCCAGGGCGCGTCGTTTCACGATGAGACGTCTTCCTGCGTGCCCTGGCATCCTTCGTACACCGATACACGTGGTGGTGGCCATGAGCCGACGAATCCTTCTCCTTGCCGCTGTGATCTTTCCGCTGCTGATGCTGGGACTCGCGCCCGTCGGCGCCTCCGCGGGCGACTGCGACAACTTCCCCGGTGGGATCTGTCCGCCGTTCGGGGATCCCCGGCAGCCGCCGGCCTTCGGTGATGGATGGTGGAACATCGAGAGTGGGTTCACCCGCGATCTGGCCCTGTCCGCTCCCTGGGACTTGGGCCTGCGACCTCGCCGAACCAGGATCACCCTGCAGCCCAACCGCAACGAGGGGAACCAGCAGTTCCGCTTCCGTCCGATCAATGGCATGTTCCAGATCAAGGTGCGCGGCACGGGACTGTGTCTGCAGGGCAGCAACCAGCCGGACGGCAGGGCGATCGTTCGCCAGAATGATTGCAACACGCCGTCCGACGCCCAGACTTGGACGATCGAACGCCACCCGAGAGGCTACTTCAGGATCAGGGCGGGGCTGGGTAGGGCACCGGGCGTCGGGCAGCGATGCCTCGACGCGGCCTTCGCGAGTCGCACCGTGCCCCCGCAAGGAACCTATCTCCAGGAATTCACCTGCCATGACGGTGAGAACCAGGCTTGGAGGTTCGTCGACGCGTCCCCGCCGCCCCCTCTCCACTGAGACAGAGACAGGGGATGGGTATCGTGGCCGGTCCGGGCAATGGGCCGGCCGTGGGCGGCGTACAGAAGGGGCAGGATGCCCCAGGCGAGCGCGTCGTTCGAGTCGTTGACCATGCCCGCCCAGTTGGCGGAGGACAGCGCCGTGGCCCGGAGACCGGCGATGCGCGCGATCTGTCAGGTGGTCAGCTCGCCATGTGTGATCCGGATTCCTCGGCGCGCAGCGGTGGGCCGCCTCCGTGCGGGCATGTGAGTTGACGCCGAGCAGGACGTTGCCGAAGACCACTCGGCCCCACGACGGCGCCCGGATCAGCAGCAGTGGCACCGGCAGGGCGATCAGCCGGCCCGCGACCGGGACCGGTTTACGGCGTAGCGGACCCACAACGTTCCGGCGGGTCATGCACCGCGCTTCAGCTTCCGGCCGGTGGCGTTCGCTCAGTCGTCCGCGCCGCCGACCAGGACGGCGAGGCCGCGGGCGCCGTTGCGGGCGAGCAGGCTGGCGGCGGTCATGGCGCGTTCGCCGTGCCCGCACATGACCACCGTGCCGTCGGCGCAGTCGTGGGTGTCGGCGGCGAGCGTGCCGAGTTCGCGGTGGCCCGCGCCGGGAATGTGACCGGCCTCGAACTCGGCGTCCTGGCGGACGTCCAGGACTGGGCGGTCGCCGATCCGATCGGCCGTGACCAGCTGGATCGTCTCGACACGCCCGTCGTCGGCGCGCCAGGCGTCCATGCCGCCGTCGAGCCGACCGGTGAGCCGGTCGTAGCCGATCTTCGCGGCCTGCCAGGCCGGCTCTGCCGGGTCCTGGCGGGGACCGAGAACGACGACGAGCGAGGCGTCGTCGGGCAGCAGCCAGCCGAGCCAGGTCGCGAACGTCGGCCGCAGTGCATTGGAGACCGCGCCCGCGATGTGCCCGGCGGCGAACTCGGTGACCGGGCGGGCGTCGACCAGATGGGCGCCCGCCGCGATCAGGGCGCGGACGGCGCCCGCGGTGAGCGGTGCCTGCCCGGGGGTGCTGGTCAGGACGGCGGGGCCCTTGCGGTTGCTTTCGGCGAGGTGGTCGAAGTACGCGGGGTAGGTGCCGAGCGATCCGAGCAGGCGGTGGACGAAGGTGTCCTCGTCGGGGGCGGCGAGCAGGTCGTTGGCCGCTTTCTGCGCGCCGATGGTGGTGGTCCGCTCGGTGCCGGGCGGGGCGGAGCAGAAAGAGCCGGCTCCGTGGGTGGGCCACACCGCGGTCGTGTCCGGCAGCTCGGTCAGTCGGCGAAGCGAGCGGTACTGGGCGCGGGCCAGCTCCTCGGCCCGCTCAGCGCCGAGGAGGTCGGTGCGGGCGGCGGAGCCGACGATGAGCGACCCGCCGGTGAACACCCCGAGTTCGCGCGGGCCATCGAGGAGAAGGAACGACAGGTGCTCGTCGGTGTGGCCCGGGGTGGCCAGGGCACGCAGGGTGAGGCCGCCGAGGTCGATCTCGTCGCCGTCGGCGAGCGGGATGTGGGGGTAGGCGCGGCGACCGGCGGCGGAGGCGAGCACGGCGGCGCCGTCGTCGGCGGCCAGTTGCACGGCGCCGGTGAGGAAGTCGGCGTGCAGGTGCGTATCGGCGGCGAACGCCACCGTCAGGCCCCGCCGCTCGGCCGCCGCGCGCAGGGCCCGCAGGTCCCGGGAGGCGTCCACCGCCAAGGCGCGGCCGTCCCCGAGGCCGACCAGATAGGCGCTGTTGCCCAACCCGTCGTCCACCAGGGGTACCAGGTGCTCGTCGGTGAAGCCCACGGCCTCCTCCAACTGGCGAGAGGGTCCGGGTGGCATCCTCATTCACCCTACTCATACAATATTCCATGGATTGATGGAGGATTCCATCATGGGAGACCCCGCCCGCAGAGCAGAGCTGTACGACGCCCTCGCCCAGACCGGCAAGGCCCTGTCCAGCGGCAAACGCCTGGAACTGCTCGACCTGCTCGCCCAGGGCGAGCGCAGCGTCGATGCCCTCGCCAAGACCGCGGGCCTGGGCCTGACCACCGCCTCCGCCCACCTGCAGACCCTCAAGCAAGCCGGGCTGGTCACCACTCGCCGTGAGGGCGTGCGCATCCACTACCGCCTCGCCGGAGACGACGTCGCCGCCCTCTCCACACTGCTGCAGCACGTCGCCCGCACCCGCCGTGCCGCCGCCGACCGGGCGCGCACCGCCTACCTCGGCCCCGACGACACCGAGCACCTCACCCGCGAGCAGCTGCTGGAACGCGTCAGGGCCGGCACCGCCACCGTCATCGACGTCCGCCCCGCGGAGGAGTACGCCGCCGGTCACATCCCCGGTGCCCTGTCCGTCCCTCTCGACCAGCTCGAGGCCCGCCTCCCCGAGCTCCCCGACGATGTCGAGGTCGTCGCCTACTGCCGCGGCGCCAACTGCGTCCTGGCCCACGACGCCGTCCGCCTGCTCACCACCCGCGGTCGCCGTGCCGTCCGCCTCGTCGACGGCATGCTCGAATGGCGCCTGGACGCCCTCCCCGTCGAGTCCGGCGCCGCATGACCGAGACCGAGGCCTCCCCAAAGGGCACGCCGTTGCCGGTGGACGGCACCGGCGAGGTTCACTGGCCGGGCAGGGTTCACCGGCCCGGCGAGGTCGTCGCCGTCGACCAGGAATTCGACCGCGCGGACGACATCGTGGTCGTGGATCCAGGACACGTACTGCGCACCGCCGGCGACCGGGCCGCCGAGTGCGAGGCGCGGCCAAGGGCAAGCTGGACCGCCGCCCGGCCACGGGCTCTGCTCTCGGGCCACCGTGTCACCTCGGGGTGCCGGGCAGGGCCTGCTCGGTCCAGATGCATTTGCCGTCGGTGGTGTAGCGGGTCCCCCAGCGCTGGCTG
The DNA here is from genome assembly GCF_014646055.1 of Wenjunlia tyrosinilytica. Taxonomy (GTDB): domain Bacteria; phylum Actinomycetota; class Actinomycetes; order Streptomycetales; family Streptomycetaceae; genus Wenjunlia; species Wenjunlia tyrosinilytica. The sequence goes on along the minus strand of NZ_BMMS01000070.1, from coordinate 8,739 downwards.
AGCGCGGCGACCAGTTGGAGCCCGCGGCCGCCCTCGTCGGTCTCGCGGGCACGGCGGATACGAGGCGTGGTGAGACTGCCGTCCGACACCTCGCAGATGAGCGTGCGGCCTCGCAGCAGGCGCAGCCGGACGGGTCCCTTCGCATGCCGGACCACATTGCCCACCAGCTCGCTCGCGATCAGCTCAGTGGTCATCACCAGTTCGTCGAGCTGCCACTGGTCCAGTTGGCGCCTGATGTGGTCGCGCGCCTGACCTGCCGCGACGGGGTCGTCGGAGAGGGTCCAGGACACCACATTCCGGGCCGTGAGGGTGTGCGTGCGGGCCAGGAGCAGTGCGGCGTCGTCGTGGGTTCGCTCGGGGGCGGGCAGCAAAGTGGAGACGAGTGTGTCGCCGAGCCGGTCCAGCGTCCGGGCCTCGGTGTCCCGGGCGCTGTCCGAGCAGTCGCCCGCAGTGCCGTGCCTCGCCATGCCGTCGAGGCCGGTGGTGAGCGCCGTGGCCAACTGGGCGATTCCGGTGTCGATGTCGCGTCGCGCGGACTCGACGAAACCGTCGGTGTACAGCACCAGCAGGCTGCCCTCGGGCAGTTCCACGTCCGTGGTGTCGAACGGCGGCGTGGCCGAGCCCAGTGGCGGGTTGGCGGCGAGGCCGGGAAAGCGCACCGTGCCGTCGGGGTGGATGACGGCAGGTGGCGGGTGTCCGGCGCCGACGAATGTGCAGACTCCTGTGGCGGGGTCGTACAGGGCGTACAGGCAGGTGGCGTAGAAGTCGTCGCCGAGGTCGCTGACCAGGTCGTTGAGGTGCGAGAACAATTCATCGGGGGGCAGTTCGAGCCCGGCCAGGGTGTGCACGGCCGTGCGAAGCCGGCCCATGGTGGCGGCCTCGGGAAGGCCGTGGCCCATCACGTCCCCTATGACCAGGGCGACGCGCTCGGCTGAGAGCGGTATGACGTCGTACCAGTCGCCACCGAGCATGCCCTCGCTGGCAGGAAGGTAGCGGGCGGCCGTGGTGACTGCGGGCAGGCAGGGCAGCGCCCGGGGGAGAAGGCCGCGCTGCAACGCCTGGGCGCGGCCGTGCTCGGCGTCGTACTGCCGGGCCCGTTCCAGGGCTTGGGCAACCAGTCCGCTGAGCGCGATCAGCAAGGTGCGCTCCTCCCCGGTGAGGCGGCGCGTCCGGTCGAAGGAGACCACGCAGCCGCCCACTTGACGACCGGAGACCATCAGCGGCAGGAAGGCCCAGGCACGCTTGCCGCTCAGGGCGACCAGAGTGCGCAGCGCCGGGTACTCGGCCTCCATCTCCTCGGGCGAGGCGATGAACCTCGGCGTACCGTCGGGCACCGTGTGGTCGGCGGGGGTACCCAGGGGAAGGGGGCCCTCGGCGAACCGGTCCATGAACGGCTGCGGGTAGCCGACCGCGCCGACGGCCTGCAGCCGGTCGCCCTCGCGGGCCTGCACGATCAACCCCGTTGCGCCGAACAGCGGGAGCACCCGCTCGGCGGCGGCGGCCACCACGTCCTCGGCGGTGAGGGCCTCGGCGAGCGCCGCTGTCAGCTCGCCTATGCGCGCGGACCGTTCGGCGGCGGCGCGCTCCACGGCCGCACGTTCCGCCTCCAGCTGCCGCCTCTCGGTGATGTCCGTCAGGTACACCGTGAGTCCGTCGGGCACCGGGATCAGCCGCAGGTGGTACCAGCGGCCGTCGGCGGGCAGCTGCCGGTCCAGCCCTGTCGGTGTGCGATCGACGACGGCCCGGCGGCACCGCGATTCGAGGCCCGGCACGCGAATCGTCGGGACCTCCCACAGCGTCCGGCCGACCAGTTCCCGGGAGGCACCCAGAAGCTGCTCAGCCTGGAGATTGAGGTAGAGGATCCGCCATTCGGTGTCGACGGCGAGGAATCCGTCGCTCATGTGCCGCAGAGCGCGGCCTGCCGATTCCATGACGGCCCGTGTCTGTGTGATCGCCCAGAGTCGTCCCACCATGTGGGCCGGTTCGCCGTCCTCGCCGAGGAGCGTCCGCCCTCGAACCTCCACCCAGCCGACGCTGCCGTCGCGTCGGCGGACCCGGTGTTTGACGCTGTACTCGGCGTTCTTCCGCTGGGACTGCTCGGCATGCGTCAGCACCGCCGGCAGGTCCTCGGGATGGATCATTGCCCGCCAGGTCTCGATCCGCCCGTCGAAGTCATCCGGGCCAATGCCGAGTACCCGGGTCATGGCGTCGTCCCAGACCACGTCACCGGTGTGAATGTTCCAGTCCCAGGCCCCGACGGGCACCTCGTCGAGCGCGTGCTGAAGCGCGTAACCGGTCGCGGTGTTCTCGTCCGAACGGGTTCGGGTCGTGTCGTGCGCAGCGGCAGGGGTGTGACCCAGTGCCCCCAAGAGCCACCGCGCCACCGCTTCGAGATAGCCCCGCTGGACCGCGCTGGGCGGGTCGGGCCCGGCCGTCACCACAGAGAGCACCCCGCCGAGCCCTTCGGACGAGTGGAGCGGAACGGCCACCATCCCGGCAGGGAAGGGAAGAGGGTGCGACAGCTCCTCCGGGGAGAGCGGCAGCCACACCGCCCCTTCCTCGCGCAGCGCGCGTGCCGTGGGCAGGTCCTCGTGCCAGTGGATCTCCTGGAAGCTGCGGGCGAGGTCCTGGGACAGCCCGCTGCTCTCCACCAGGCGCAGGCGCCGTCCGGGGCCGGACTCGCGCAGGTGCACCATGCCGCCCAGGCCTTTGAGGTCGGCGACCACCTGCCGCAGCAGCGGTGCCAGAGCTGTCCCGGTCCTGCCCTGGACGGGTGATGGGATCGAGGAGTGCAGCTTGGCCTGCGCGGTTGCCTCCGGCCCCTCGCCGGGAGGAGGTGTCTTGTCCACTCTCACGCCTCCGATCCGCCGCAGCATTGGATCTCGATCATGGAAAATCAGTCTTCGGTGTCCTCTGGGGCGTCTATCTCGACTCTATTCGTGCTGGGAGGCCGACCGTAGGTTCGCGGTGTTTCCGTCGATGGCGACCCGCTGCGATGGGGAAGGGGTACCCGGGGATGCGGGCCCGTGCACAAGCCCTGTCCTGCTGTTCTCGTGCCCAACGGCGGCATCGGCGTGCCGACCACCTGCTCGACGGTGTGCCGGGTCAGGCCCGGCCGCGTCAGCAGGGCCTCCGGAACGGCGCACTCTTGCCGAGGCCCGCCCTGCTTCTCCTCCTCGTCACTGAGGGAGGTGACAGCGTGCCCGGCGAAGGTGAAGGAGCCGTCGTCCGTCGTCGCACTGAGCAGGGCTGCCGACCCCTGGCACAGCGCGGCCACGACCGCGCCCCGGGCGTCGGCCTCGGTCAGCAGCCGGCCCAGGGCGCGGAACGCTTCCCTTGTGTGCGGCCGGGTGGATGACTTCGAGCATCCATCACGGCCCTCCGCTCGTCACGCCAGCAGCTATAAGATAATTTATGGAAAGGCGGTATGGAAAGGCGGTGACGTGACCAACCTCGACCTGCTCTCGGCGTTCCTTGAGATCTACCGTGCGGGGTCCCTGTCGGCAGCGGCGACGCGCCTCGGGATCACCCAGCCGGCCGTCAGCGGGCAACTGGCCCGCCTGGAGGCACAGATCGGTGAGCCGCTCTTCACCCGCTCGCGCCACGGTGTCACCCCCACGGCCCGCGCCGCCGCACTCGCCGCGCGCATAGGCCCGCATGTGGAAGGACTGCGTCAGGCCCTGACGGCGCACGACGCGGACCCGGGGTACCTGGGCTGCCTGCGCATCGGTGGCGCCGCGGAGCTGATGACCGCGCGGGTTCTGCCCGCCCTGGCCCCGCTGACCCAGCGCGGCCTGCGGATCCGCGTGACCCTCGGCCTTGCCGAGGAACTGCTGTCCGCACTCGCCGCGCAACGGGTGGACCTGGTCGTCTCGGCCGTGCGCCCGGTGCATCGGGGCATCGCCGCCACCCCTCTGGCCGACGAGGAGTTCGTCCTGGTCGGACCGCCCGTCCTGGCCGCCGGGATCGACCCGGTGCGCCTGGCCTCGGAACCCATCCGGGCCCTGGCACACTTGCCGCTGGTGTCGTACGCCGACGAACTGCCGATCATCCGCCGCTACTGGCGCAGCGAGTTCGGAGGACGGCCGCCGAACCCCACGGCCGTGGTGGTTCCCGACCTGCGGGCGGTACTGAGCGTCGTTGTCGCCGGATCGGGCGTGAGCGTGCTGCCCCGCTACCTCGCCGAGCCGGCCCTGCGCGCCGGCTCTGTGGTCCTCCTGCACGAACCGGCGGCCGCTCCCTTGAACACGCTCTATCTCGCCACCAAGGGTGGTGTACTCACCGACCCCACGCTGGCGCTGGTCCGCGAACACCTGCTGACCCGCGCCCGCGACTGGAGTGATCTGTGACCACCCCCCGCCCGCCGTACAGGCCCCCGGCCACGGCGTGGTCAGAGCTGTACCCGCAGCCGCACAGGGCGGGGGCGGCGTGGTCGAGGCTCCACCGGGCGGCTCGCCAGTTCATCGGACGGGCCATCCTGGCCCGGAGAGTCAGGAAGAGCACGAGGAGTACGGGCCGCCGCACTGGACGAGGCGAGAGTCCATCGGTCGCCCAGCCGTCCTCGCCGCCCCGCGTGATCCCGTGGACCAGGGCGAGGATCGCCGACGACCACTGAGCCACGTCGGAACTACTCGTCCAGCCGTTCCAGCAGATGGACCGGCGTTGACACGCCTTCGGTCACCTGCCTTAATTGCGCCCCAGACGGTCATGAGTGTCAGCGACAAGCCCTGGCTTGCTGACCGGCAACCCTCGCGCCGCGGTGGGGTGCCCCAGGTGACGACCGGACCGGATGACGTTTCGGTAAGCGCGAGGCCCCGAGGGGCCGGAGAAGTGACGGTGACGGACATGCACGCAGATTCCGGGACGGCCGCCGGCCGCCCTCAGGGCTGCGTACAGCCGTACGACAACCTGCTCGTCGCCGACCGAGCCGTCGATCTGCTCCGCGTCGGCAGCGCACTGTGTACCGCACCGGGCCGCGCCCGCTGTCGGGGCTGACCGACTTCCTCAGCCGCGCAGCAGTCGCCTTCCCGACGAACACCGCCCGCGCGGTGTGCCGTTGTCCGCCCACCCCCGGTCCTGTGTGCTGCCGTGCGCCGCCTCGCGCCGCAGAGCGGTCCCCGCCCTGCCGTCGAGCCGCCGCGCACCGCCACCGCCACGGCCCGGGGTGTCCGAATCCGCCGGAGACCCTCCATGAGTGAACCCCCGGGCGCCGCCGTGTCCCTCGCCGAGGCACCGCCCGCCGACGACAGCCCCCGCCTGCTCACGGCCCAGCGGGTGCTGCCGCTGCGCAGGCCGGGCCGCTGGATCGTCACCGCCGTGGTCCTTGTCGTCGTCGCCCAGATCATCCACGGCCTGGCCACCAACCCCTTCTACCAGTGGGACCGCTTCCGCTATTGGTTCCTGCGCCCCACGATCCTCGACGGCCTCGTCATCACCCTCGAGGTGGCCGCGCTCAGCGCGGTGCTGGGTCTGCTCGGCGGTGTCCTGCTCGCCCTCGGCCGGCTCTCCGGCAGCCCGGTGCTGCGCGCCGTGAGCTGGACCTACACCTGGCTGTTCCGCTCGGTGCCGCTGATCGTCGTACTGATCTTCCTCTACAACTTCAGCGCGCTGTACCGGACGCTGAGCCTGGGCGTGCCGTTCGGCCCCGCCTTCGTCACCTTCGACGAGTCGCGGCTGGCCACCGACATGGCGGTTGCCGTCGTCGGCCTCAGCCTCAACGAGGCGGCGTACGCCTCGGAGGTGGTCCGCGCCGGCATCCTCGCCGTCGACCAGGGACAGCACGAAGCGGCGGCCGCGCTCGGCCTGCCGAAGGGCTACCAGTTCCGCAAGATCGTCTTCCCCCAGGCGCTGAGGTCGATCACCCCGAACTACGTCAACCAGCTGATCGGCCTCATCAAGGGAACGTCCCTGGTGTTCTACGTGTCGCTGCTCGACGTGTTCGGCTCGGTGCAGACGATGGGCAGCACCTACCCCGGCGACATCGTGCCGCTGCTGCTGGTCGCCACCGTCTGGTACCTGATCCTCACCAGCGCCGTGTCCGTCGTCCAATTCCACGTCGAGCGGTACTTCGCCCGGGGCGCGACCCGCACCCTGCCGCCGACCCCGTTGCAGAAGGCGCGCACCGGCCTGACCGAACTGTGGGCCCGGCTGCGTCGGGAGGCCGCCGTATGACCAGCACCGAGACCCTGGATACAACCCCTGCCGCGCTCGAAGTCCACGACGTCCACAAGTGGTACGGGCTCCACCGGGTGCTCGACGGCGTCAACCTGACGGTACGGCCGGGCGAGGTGACCGTCGTCCTCGGGCCGTCCGGCTCGGGCAAGTCGACCCTGCTGCGGGTCATCAACCACCTGGAGAAGCCGGAGATCGGCCACGTCAGCGTCGGCGGCGAACTGATCGGCGTCAAGCGCCACGGCGACCGGCTGAAGGAACTCAGTGAGCGGGTCATCCTGACCCAGCGCAGCCGGATCGGCTTCGTCTTCCAGAACTTCAACCTCTTCCCGCATCTGACAGTCCTGGACAACGTGGCCGCCGCGCCCGTGGCCACCGGAAAGCTGACCCGGCCCAAGGCCCAGGAACTGGCGCGCGAACTGCTCGGACGGGTCGGGCTCGGCGACAGGACCGGCGCCTACCCCCGGCAGCTGTCCGGCGGCCAGCAGCAGCGCGTGGCCATCGCCCGGGCCCTCGCCCTGCGCCCCGGCATCATCCTGTTCGACGAACCCACCTCGGCGCTCGACCCCGAGCTCGTCGGCGAGGTCCTCGCGGTCATCAAGGACCTGGCCACCAGCGGCACCACGCTCGTCATCGTCACCCACGAGATCGGCTTTGCCCGCGAGGTCGCCGACCGCGTCGTCTTCATCGACGGCGGCCGGATCGTCGAACAGGGCCCGCCCTCAGAGGTGCTCGACCGGCCGCAGCACGAGCGGACCAGGGACTTCCTCGGCAAGGTCCTCTGACCCCGCCGTCCCCGATCCCCCCACACACCACTACCCGCCCTTCCTCAGCGACAAGGACAGCCATGCACAGCCACATCTCACGACGCAGCCTGCTCCGCGGCATCACCGCGGCGACCACCGTCGCCGCCCTCGCCTGCGGGCTCGCCGCCTGCGGGGGCGACAGCGACGCCGCCACCACGACCGACGCCGCAGGCACGGTGACGGTGGGCCGGCTGTCCAACGGCGCGGCCAAGCAGACCCAACTGAAGGTCTCCGAGGTCAAGTCGATCAGCGCCCGGGTCCCCCAGTCCATACGCAAGAGCGGCAAGCTCGTGATCGGCGTCGGTGCCCTGCCCGACGGCTTCCCCCCACTGGCGTACGTCGGCTCCGACCAGAAGTCCCTCACCGGCGCGGAGCCCGACTTCGGCCGCCTGGTCGCCGCGGTGCTGGGCCTGCGGCCCGAACTGAAGAACTCCACCTGGGAGAACATGTTCGTGGGCGTCGACAGCGGCAAGGTCGACATCGCCTTCGCCAACATCACCGACACCGAGGAGCGCAAGAAGAAGTACGACTTCGCCTCCTACCGCAAGGACGACGTCGGCTTCGAGGTGCTGAAGAAGAGCACGTGGAACTTCGGCGGCGACTACCGCAACCTCGCCGGCAAGACCGTCGCCGTCGACAACGGCACCAACCAGGAGAAGATCCTTCTGGAATGGCAGGAGAAGCTGAAGAAGGAGGGCAAGCAGCTCACCATCAAGCACTTCGCCAGCAAGGGCAGCACCAATCTGGCGCTGACCGGCGGGAAGATCGACGCGTACTTCGCCGCCAATCCCGGCGTCGCCTACCACATCACGCAGACCGCCAAGTCGCCCAACCCCACCCGCAGCGCGGGCACTTACTCGGGCGCGGGCGCCACCCTCCAGGGCCTGATCGCGGCGACGACGAAGAAGGACAGCGGCCTCGCCGAGCCGGTCGCCGAGGCCATCAACCACCTGATCGAGAGCGGTCAGTACGCCAAGTGGCTGGCCGCCTGGAACCTTTCCAACGAGGCCGTCGCCAAGTCCGAGGTCAACCCGCCCGGCCTGCCCCTCGACAATTCCTGACGCTCCATCAGAGCAGTTTTCGCACCGGCTGATCGACGCACGAAAACACTGACCGACGGCACCGGCCCGCGACGGCATTGAGGGCGCCTTCTCGCAAGGGGTTCAGGGCTTCGGCCCACCCCGCGAGCCGAAACCCGCATGTCGCGCCTTGAAGCACTGCGTCCCGCCGCCTGACGGCGGCGGGACGCATGGCCAACGCCGGTTTCCCAGCAGTGTCATGGTGCTGGGGCCCGCGTTCGTACGGGTGCTCTCGGACGGTTACTTCACGAGGCCGTAGGCCTTGTAGATCGTCTGGTTGGTGACATTGCCGTCCTTGTCGGCCAGCTTGACCTTGAACGAGACCGAGGTCGCGTTCTTGGGGTGGCTGAGCTTGAGGACCCGGTTTCCCTGCTCCACCTTGACCGGGGCCTTCTTCCATGTGGTGCCCGCGTCGTAGGAGACCTGCACGTCGAGGGTCTTGAGGTTGGAGCCCGTCGCCGGGCCCTGGATCCACAGCGGGACGGTCAGCTTCGTGCCCGCCTTGGCGGTGCTGGCCAGGGTCAGCTTCGGGGTGAAGCGGACCGTGGACAGCGGGAGCCAGGCCGGCTTGTCCCCGTCGACGCGGGAGGAGGAGAAGGTCCAGTCCGCCACGATCCGGGTGCTGACGGCCGAGACCGCGCTGCCGCGGCTGACATCGGTGCTGACCTTGTACTCGGTCTTGG
>NZ_BMMS01000069.1 GCF_014646055.1 Wenjunlia tyrosinilytica | reverse complement strand
GGTTCTGGTGAATGCGTTGCCCGACGCGGTGGGCACGCTGCGTCGTGACGACGGCGGCTGGACCCGCTTCCTCCACTCCGCCGGCCAGGCATACGCCGCAGGGCTCGACGTGGACTGGGAAGGCATCCTCGGACCGGGCCCGACGGCCGGGATTCCCACCTACCCCTTCCAGCGCAAGCGCTACTGGCTGGCCGACCGGACCCATTCCGCCGTCGCCGTGCCGAGGACCGTGCCGACAACCGGCGCCGACGACCGGTGGCTGCGGGTGGACTGGCGCCCCGTGCCCGAGCCCGTGCCCGCCGTACCCGCGGGGACGTGGGCGGTGGTGACCACCGATCCCGGACAACCGCTGGTCGGTGTCCTGGACTCCCCGGTCGTCGTCGCTCCGGATGCGCTGGGCGGACTCGATGTCGCCGGCGTGCTCGTGCTGCCCGACGTGGACCCGGTCACCGTACTGGAGGCTGCCGGGACGGTCGCGCCGGTCTGGCTGCTCACCCGCGAGGCGGCGCCGGTCGGGGTGGACGCCCCCGATCCGCGGGCCGCCGAAGTCTGGGGCCTCGGCCGCAGCTTCGCGCTCGAGCAGCCGGGCCGCTTCGGCGGCCTGGTCGACCTGCCGGCGCGCGACACCGAACCCGTCCTGCGCCGCCTCGCCGCCGTGCTGGCCGGCGCGGTGGAGACCGAGGCCGCCGTTCGGGCCGCCGGAGTCTTCGTGCCCCGCCTGGTACGGGACCACGCTCCGTCCGCCGCGCGGCACCACGCGGGCGGCACGGCCCTGGTGGTCGGAGCCGGGCCGCGCGGCCGGGCAGCCGCACGGCAGTTGCTCGGCGACGGGGCCGCGAGGGTGGTCCTGATCAGCCGCGGCGGCACCCACGTACCCGAACTCGGCGACCGGGTGCTCGGCGTCGCGTGCGACGCGGCGGACCGGGACGCGCTGGCCGCGGTGATCGCCGAGCACGCACCGACCGCCGTCGTGCACGCGGCCGGGGGCGACCGGATCGCCGTCGCACACAACCTCGACGAGCTCACCCGCGGCTCCGAAGTGCACACCTTCGTCCTGTTCAGCACCCTGGCCGGCATCTGGGGCAGCGCCGGGCAGGCGGCCGTGGCGGCGGCCGACGCGCACCTCACCGGTCTCGCCGAACGCCGCAGATCGCAGGGCCTGCCGGGCACCTGTGTGGCCTGGGGACCGTGGCGCGGCGACGACAGCGCCGAGGAGCTGGGCCGCCGCGGCATCGCCGCCGCCCCGCACGACGTCATCGCCGCACTCGGCTCCGCCACCGGCTCCCTTGCCGTCGTGGACGTCGACTGGTCGGTCTTCGTCCCGCTCTACACGTCGGTTCGGGACACCGCGCTGTTCCGGGAGCTGGTCGGCACGGTGGCCGACGAGGCGGCCACCGTACGACCGGCCCGGACCTGGCGGCCGGACGATCTGCTCCGGATGGTGCGCACCCAGGTGGCAGCCGTCCTCGGCCACACCGACACCGGCGCCGTCCGTCCGGCGCTGGCGCTGCGGGAGGCCGGCTTCGACTCGCTCATGGCGGTGGACCTGCGGACCCGGCTCAACGCCGCCACCAGCCTGACGCTGCCCGCCACGGTCGTCTTCGACCACCCCACGCCGGCCGCGCTGGCCGAGCTGATCCACGCCGAACTCACCGGTACCGGCACCGAGCCGTCCGGCGGCGAGAGCCCCGGCGATCCCCGCGGCGGTGCGGACACCGGGGACCCGATCGCCATCGTCGGTATGGGCTGCCACTTCCCCGGTGGTGTCGGCACGCCCGAACAGCTCTGGGACCTCGTGCACGACGGCCTGGACGGCACCACCGACTTCCCCACCGACCGCGGCTGGGACCTCGACTCCCTCTACGACCCCGACTCCGGGCGGCCCGGCACCGCCATCACCCGGCGCGGCGGCTTCCTGCACGACGCGGCCGACTTCGACGCCGATTTCTTCGGGATCTCGCCGCGGGAGGCGCTGGCGATGGACCCCCAGCAGCGGCTGCTGCTGGAGACCTCCTGGGAGGCGCTGGAACGCGCCGGACTGGACCCGGCGGCCCTGCGCGGCAGCCGTACCGGCGTGTTCGTCGGCCAGGTGCAGCAGGACTACCGGACCCGGCTGACGACCAGCCCCGATGACCTGGAGGGCTACCTCGGCACCGGCAGCGCCTCCAGCGTGGCGTCCGGGCGGATCGCCTACGCCCTGGGACTTGAGGGACCGGTCCTCACCGTCGACACCGCGTGCTCGTCCTCGCTGGTGGCCCTGCACCTCGCAGGTCAGGCGCTGCGGTCCGGCGAGTGCGAACTGGCCCTGGCCGGCGGAGTGACGGTCATGTCGACGCCGGACGTGTTCGTGGAGTTCTCCCGGCAGCGCGGCCTGTCGGCCGACGGCCGGTGCAAGGCGTTCTCCGACGACGCCGACGGCACCGGCTGGTCGGAGGGCGTCGGCGTGCTGGTCCTCGAACGGCTCTCACGCGCCCGGCGCAACGGCCACCGCGTGCTGGCGGTCGTGTCCGGCAGCGCGGTCAACTCCGACGGGGCGTCCAACGGCCTGACCGCGCCCAACGGCCGGGCCCAGCAGCGGGTCATCCGCGACGCACTGGCCGCCGCGGGGCTGCACGCCGCCGACGTGGACGCGGTGGAGGCGCACGGTACGGGCACCCGGCTCGGTGACCCGATCGAGGCCCAGGCCCTGCTCGCGACCTATGGACAGGACCGTGAACAGCCCTTGTGGCTGGGGTCGTTGAAGTCCAACATCGGTCACGCGCAGGCCGCGGCGGGTGTCGGCGGCGTCATCAAGATGGTGATGGCGATGCGCCGCGGTGTCCTGCCGCGCACCCTCCACGCGGACCGCCCCACCACCCAGGTCGACTGGTCGGCCGGTGACGTCCGCCTGCTGACCGCGAACCGCGCGTGGGAGGAGCGCGAGGGCCGACGCCGGGCGGCGGTCTCCTCCTTCGGCGTCAGCGGCACCAACGCACACGTCATCCTGGAGCAGCGCCCGGAGCCGGAGCCGGGTCCGCGGACCGGGCCCGAGGGCGCGCCCGCTTCCGAGGCCGCCGCCCCCTCAGTCGACCGTGGGCCCGAGACGGCCGGGCCCCTCGCCCACACCGTCCCCCTGCCGCTGCCCGTCTGCGCGCCGTCCGCCACCGGCGTCGCCGCCCAGGCCCGCTCGCTCGCCGCCCACCTCGCCGCCCACCCCGGCCTCCGGCTCGCCGACGTCGCCCACTCGCTGATCCACGGCAGGACCGCGTTCGAGCACCGCGCGGTTGCCTTCGCGTCCACGGTGCCCGAGGCGGTCGAAGTGCTCACCGGTCCCCTCGACTCCGGGCGGGTCCTCGAAGGCCGCACAGCGCTGCTCTTCTCCGGCCAGGGTGCTCAGCGGCACCTGATGGGCCGCCGGCTGTACGAGGACTTCCCCGTCTACGCGGAGGTCTTCGACGCCGTCGCGGCACACCTGACCGCGGACCGCCCGCTGCATGACGTGGTGTTCGGTGCGGACGACGGCGCCCTGGACCGCACCGAGTGGGCCCAGCCCGCTCTCTTCGCCACCCAGGTCGCGCTCTACCGGCTGGCGGAAAGCCGCGGCGTCGTACCGGACGTGCTGCTCGGCCACTCCGTCGGCGAGATCGCGGCGGCGCACATCGCCGGAGTGCTGTCCCTGACCGATGCCTGCCGCCTGGTGGCCGCTCGGGGACGGCTCATGCAGCAACTCCCCGACGGTGGCGCGATGGTCGCGCTGCGTGCCGCCGAGGAGGAGGTGCGCGCGGCGCTCGCCGGGCGGGAGGACGTGGCGGTCGCCGCCGTCAACGGCCCGGAGGCCGTTGTGGTGTCGGGCGCCGAGGCCGCCGTCCTCGCGGTGCGGGAGGTGTTCGCTGCCCAGGGCCGCGAGACGAAGCGGCTCGCCGTCGGCCACGCCTTCCACTCCCCGCTGATGGACCCCGCCCTGGACGCCTTCCGCGCGCTCGCCGAGCAGATCGGCTACGCCCCGCCCGCGATCCCCGTGATCTCCACCGTGACCGGCCGGCCGGCCGCCGGGGACGACCTGGTGACCGCCGGATACTGGGTGCGGCACGCGCGGGAGGCCGTCCGGTTCCAGGACGCCGTGCGCGCCCTCCACGAGGACGGGGTCGGTCGCTACGTCGAAGTCGGCCCCTCCGCGTCGCTGGCACCGATGGCCGAGCACTGCCTGGCCGGAACCGACTCCTTCGTCGTACCGCTGCTGCGCCGTGACCGCGACGAGACCGGGACGTTCCTCGCGGCGCTCGGCCGGCTGTACGGCCACGGCGGCACCGTCGCCTGGGACACCTTCCTGGCCGGGAGCGGCGCCCGCGCCGTCGAGCTGCCCACGTACGCGTTCCAGCGGCGCCGCTTCTGGCTCGACGCGCCGAAGCCGCCCGCCTTCGCTCCGGGCGGCCACCCGCTGCTCGGCGTCGCCGTGCCGTTCGCCGGCGGCGCCGGACTCGTGCTCACCGGCGAGGTCGGCCTGGCCGACCAGCCGTGGCTCGCGGACCATGTCGTCGCCGGCCGCACGCTCTTCCCCGGCACTGGCTTCGTCGACCTCGTGGTCCACGCCGGGCTCACGGTGGGCTGCGACCTCGTCGAGGAGCTGACCCTCGACACGCCGCTCACCCTGCCGCCGACCGGGACGGTACGCCTCCAGGTCACCGTCGACGAACCCGGCCCAGACGGGCGCCGGACCGTACGCCTGCACTCCCGGGCCGACGACGGCGCGCCCTGGACCGCGCACGGCGCGGCCGTCCTCGCCACGAGCGACGGCGCCTCGCCCGCCGCCTCGGCCTCCGCGCCCGCCGCCTCCCCGGGCGAGGGCGCCGCCTACGACGTGGACGATGTGTACGCGACGCTCTCCGCACGCGGCTACGCCTACGGCCCCGGCTTCCGCGCTCTGCGCTCGGTGCGGGAGCGCCCGGCCGGACTGGCCGCGGAGGTGACGCTGCCCTCGGGCGATGCGGGCGGCTTCGGCCTGCACCCGGTCCTGCTGGACGCGGCCATGCACGCCCTGGCCGCAACCTCGGACGGCTCCGGCGCGGTACTCCTGCCCTTCTCCTGGAACGCCATCCGCGTACACGCCACCGGCGCCGCCGCCGTCGGGGTGGAGCTGACGGTCCACTCGCCGGAGCGGGTGTCCGCCGTGTTCACCGACCCCTCCGGCGCTCTGGTCGCGACGATCGGCTCCCTGGTCTTCCGGGCCCTGCCCGACCAGGTCACCGGCCCGGTGCCGCTGATGGACGTCGTCTGGGTCGAGCCCGAAGGAGCCGGGGACGACAGGGCACCACGGGCCGATTCCGGGGAGGTCCTGGTCGAACGGATCCCGGCCGGCGCCGACAGCCGGGCCGTGCTCGCCCGCGTCCTGACGCTGTGCCAGGCGTCCGAACCGGCGCGGATCGCCTTCGTCACCACCGACGCCGACCACGACCCGGCCGCCGCGGCCGTCCGCGGGTTCGTCCGGTCCGCCCAGACCGAGCAGCCCGGCAGGTTCACGCTGATCGACCTGGCACCGCCCGGCGACAACGACGACCTCGCCGACGTGTCCGCCGCGATCACCGCCGGGGAGCCCGAGGTGGCCGTACGCGGCGGCGTGCCCCTCGTCCCGCGGCTGGCCAGGACCGAGTCCGCCGAACCGCTGTCCCCGCCGGCCGGCTCGGACTCCTGGCGGCTCGACGTCGCCGAACGCGGCACGCTGGAGAACCTCGTGCTGGCCGACCACCCGGCCGCACGCGCGCCGCTCGCGCCCGGCGAGGTCCGCGTGTCGGTCCGCGCGGTCGGCGTCAACTTCCGCGACGTCCTCAACGCGCTGGGCATGTACCCCGGCAAGGCAGGGCCGCTCGGCATCGAGGCGGCCGGCGTGGTGCTGGAGACCGGCCACGGTGTCACCGGCCTGGCCGTCGGCGACCGGGTGATGGGGCTGATGCCCGGGTGCTGCGGGCCGGTGGTGGTCACCGACCGGCGCTATCTCGTGCCCGTGCCGCACGGCTGGACCTTCGCCGAGGCGGCGTCCGTGCCGGTCGGCTTCAGCACGGCCTGGTTCGCGCTCGTCGACCTGGCCGGGCTGCGGCCGGGGGAGTCCCTGCTGGTGCACTCCGGCGCCGGCGGCGTGGGGTCGGCGGCGCTCCAGCTCGCCCGGCACTGGGGCGTGGAGGTGTTCGCCACCGCGAGCCCCGGCAAGTGGCCCGCGCTGCGGGCGGCCGGACTGGACGATGCCCACATCGCCTCCTCGCGCACTGTGGACTTCGAGGCGCGATTCGCCGCCGGGACCGGCGGGCGCGGAGTGGATGTGGTCCTGGACTGCCTGGCCGGTGAGTTCGTGGACGCGTCGCTGCGGCTGCTGCCGCGCGGCGGGCGATTCGTCGAGATGGGCAAGACGGACATCCGCGACGCCGAGGACGTCGCGCGGGCCCATCCGGGCGTCGCCTACCGGGCGTTCGACGTGATCGACGCCGGCCCCGACCGCATCGCTGAAATCCTCGCGGAGCTGGTCCGGCTGGCGGACGAGGGCGTGCTGAGGCCCCTGCCGATCACCACCTGGGACATCCGGCGCGCCCCCGACGCGTACCGCTTCGTGAGCCAGGCCCGGCACACCGGCAAAGTCGTGCTGACCGTCCCGCCGCCGCCGGACCCCGACGGCACCGTGCTCGTCACCGGCGGCACCGGCGCGCTCGGCGCGGCCCTGGCCCGGCACCTGGTCACCGCCCGCGGCGCCCGCAATCTGGTCCTGGTGAGCCGGCGCGGCCTGCTCGCCCCCGAGGTCGAGGCCGACCTCACCGCGGCGGGCGCCCGGGTGACCGCCGTCGCCTGCGACGTCGGCGACCGTGCCGCCCTGGCCGCGCTGGTGGCCTCGCTCGACCGGCCGCCGACCGCCGTCTACCACCTGGCCGGTGTCACCGACGACGGCCTGCTCGACGGGCTCGACCCGCGGCGGCTGGACCGCGTGCTGCGGCCCAAGGCCGACGCCGCCCTGCACCTGCACGACCTCACGGCGGGCGCGGACCTCGCCGAGTTCGTGCTCTTCTCGTCGGTGTCCGCGCTGTTCGGCAGCGCCGGACAGACCGGCTACGCGGCCGCCAACGCCACCCTCGACGCGGTGGCCCGGCTGCGCCGCCGCCGCGGCCTGCCCGCGCTGTCGGTCGCCTGGGGGCTGTGGGACGCGACCGGGGTGACCAGCGGCATCACCGGCCGTCTCGACGCGGCCGACCTCGGGCGGATGACCCGGTCGGGCATGGCTCCGCTGGCCCCCGACGACGCGATGGACCTGCTCGACCGGGCGCTGGAGCGCGGCGAGCCGGTGGCGGCCGCGCTGCGGCTCGAACCGGGCCGCCTCGGCGGCGACGCCCCGCCGATGCTGCTCGGCCTCGCCCGCAGAACGGTCCGCAAGGCCGCGCCGCCCGCACCGGCCGCCGTACCCGCCGTACGGTCGGAGCCGCTCGCCGTCGGCGCGCTCGTCGCCGAGCACACGGCCTGGGTGCTCGGTCACACCGACCCGGCCGCCATCGATCCGCGCAGGTCCTTCGGTGAACTGGGCTTCGACTCGCTCACCGCCGTGGAACTGCGCAACCGGCTCGCCACCGCCACCGGGCTGCGGCTGCCCGCGGCCCTCGTCTTCGACCATCCGACCCCGGCCGCCCTCGTCGGTCACCTGACCGCACTGCTCGCGCCACCGGCCGACCCCGGCGCCGAACTGGACCGCATCGAACAGATGGTGCTGGACGACGGCCTGGACGACGACGCCCGCGGCCGGCTGGCCGGCCGGCTGCGCTCCCTGCTCGCCGTGGTCGGCGGCGGCACCACGGCCGCCGCACCCCCCGGGGGCGACCCCGCCGAAGCCCTTCGGGCGACGACGCTCAGCGAAGTCTTCGACCTCATCGACCGCGAGATCGGCCAGGCATGAGCAACGACCAGAAGGTCCTCGACTACCTCAAGCGCACGCTCGCCGAGCTCCAGGAGGCCCGTCGCCGCCTGCACGACCTGGAGTCCCGTCGGCACGAACCCGTCGCCGTGGTCGGCATGAGCTGTCGATTCCCCGGCGGAGTGAGCACGCCCGAGCAGTTGTGGGACCTGGTGGCCGAGGGCCGTGACGCCATCACCGGGTTCCCCACCGACCGCGGCTGGGGACTGGCGTCGCTGCACGACCCCGACCCGGACCACCAGGGCACCAGTTACGTACGGCACGGCGGTTTCCTGCACGACGCGGCCGAGTTCGACCCGGCGTTCTTCGGCATGAGCCCCCGCGAGGCACTGGCCGTGGACCCGCAGCAGCGGCTTCTGCTGGAAGGGGCCTGGGAGGCGGTCGAACGCGCCGGCATCGACCCGCACGCCCTGCGCGGCAGCCGCACCGGTGTCTTCGTCGGCTCCATCTACGAGGACTACGGCTCCCGGCTGTGGCGCGATCCTCCCGACGGCTTCGAGGGCTTCCTCGGCAACGGCAGCATGAGCAGTGTCGCTTCCGGGCGGATCGCCTACGCCCTCGGCCTCGAAGGGCCGACCCTGACGGTCGACACCGCCTGCTCCTCCTCGCTGGTCGCCCTGCACCTGGCCGTCCAGGCGCTGCACCGCGACGAGTGCTCGGCGGCACTGGTCGCAGGGGTGTCCGTGATGGCCACCCCCTTGCCCTTCGTGGAGTTCTCCCGGCAGCGCGGCCTGGCCCCGGACGGCCGCTGCAAGCCCTTCTCGGCGGACGCCGACGGCACGATCTGGGCCGAGGGCATGGGCATGCTGATGGTGGAACGGCTCTCGGAAGCCGAGCGGCTCGGCCACCGGGTGCTGGCGGTCGTACGCGGCTCGGCGGTCAACTCCGACGGCGCCACCAACGGCCTCACCGCCCCGAACGGGCCGTCGCAGCAACGGGTGATCCGCGCCGCCCTGGAGGCGGCCGAGCTGTCCACGGCGGACGTCGACCTGGTCGAGGCACACGGCACGGGGACCCGGCTCGGCGACCCCATCGAGGCCGACGCCCTGCTGGCCACGTACGGCCGGAACCGCGCCGCCGCCCGCCCGCTGCGGCTCGGCTCCGTCAAGTCCAACTTCGGCCACGCACAGGCAGCGGCCGGGGTCGCCGGGGTCATCAAGGTCGTCATGGCCATGCGGCACGGGGTGCTGCCGCCGACGCTGCACGCCGCGACGCCGTCGGAACACATCGACTGGTCGTCCGGAGCGCTCAGCCTCGTGACGGACCCGGAACCCTGGCCGGACCTCGACCGCCCGCGCCGCGCCGCCGTGTCGGCCTTCGGCGTCAGCGGCACCAACGCCCACGTGGTCCTGGAAGGCGTTCCGGAATCCGCCGGGGACGACCCGGCCCCGCGTCGGCCGCGTGATCGCGCGGTCCCGGTGCTGCTGTCCGCGCGCGACCCCCTGGCTCTGGCGGCGCGGGCCCGGGACCTGCACGGATTCCTCACCGCCGGACCCGGGACGGGGGCGGAGACCCGGGACGTGGCCTACTCGCTGGCCACCGCCCGCACCGCCTTCGAACACCGCGCCGCGACCGCCGTCACCTCCCGGGAGCAGCTGCTGGGCTGGCTCGAAGAGCTCGCCGACTCGCCCGGACCCGGCGAGTCGCCCGGGGGCACGGACAGCGCCGCCCCCGCCGTGGTGTTCGCCGGCCAGTCGGCCCTCGGCGTGGCCGCGGCCGAGGGGCTGTACGCGGCGTTCCCCGTGTTCGCCGAGGCTTTCGACGCCGTATCCGCGGGCATCGACCCGCACCTGGGCCGGTCGCTGCGCGAGCTGGTGTTCTCCGGTGAGGCGGCCGCGCTGGAGCGCACCGAGTTCGCCCAGCCCGCGCTGTTCGCCTTCGAGGTCGCGCTGTTCCGCCTGCTGGAGTCCTGGGGCGTCACCCCCGCCCTGTTGATGGGCCACTCGCTCGGCGAACTCACCGCCGCCCACCTCGCGGGGGTCTTCACCCTGCCCGACGCCTGCCGGGTGGTGGTGGCCCGCGGCCGGCTGATGCAGGACCTGGAACCCGGGGCGATGGCCGCGCTGCCGGTGGCGGCCGCCGAGGCCGTCCCGCTGCTGGCCGGCCGCAGGGCCGCGCTGGCCGCCGTCAACGGGCCGCGGTCGGTGGTCGTGTCCGGCGCGCGGGACGATGTCCTCGCCGTGGCCGGGCAAGTCCCCCGCTCGCGCCTGCTGCCGGTCGAGCGGGCCTTCCACTCGGAGCTGGTGGAGCCGATGCTGGCTCCCTTCCGAAGGCTGCTGGAGACCGTTGCCTTCCACCGGCCGAGCCGCACCGTCGTCTCCACCCTCACCGGCGAGATCGCCGACCCGGAGCTGCTCGGCACGCCCGACCACTGGGTACGCCACGCACGCGAGGCCGTGCTCTTCGACGACGCCCTCGGCACCGCCCGAGCCGCGGGCGTGCGCACATTCCTCGAAATCGGACCCGACGGCGGCCTGACCGCGCTCACCGGCGGCGTCGCCGCTCAGCGCCGGGGCCACGGCGGCACCGAGGCCCTCCACGCGGCACTCGGCGAACTCCACGTCCGGGGAACGGAGATCGACTGGCGGAGGGTCTTCGGCCCCGGCACCGTCGTCGATCTGCCCACCTATCCCTTCCAGCGTGAGCGCTACTGGCTCCACCCCGACGCGACGGAACCGGCCACCGGCCGCTACCGCGTCACCTGGCGCCCCCACCACCTCCCGCCGGCCGCCGCCGAGGCCGGCCGCTGGCTTGTCGCCGTCCCCGACGACGGCCCGAACCCGACCGCCGCCGCGATCGCCGAAGCACTCGCGGCCCGGGGAGCGCTGGTCTCCCTCCTCACCCCGGCGGACCCGGACGAACGCCTCGACGGCGTCACCGGCGTGCTGTCCCTGCTCGCCCTCGACGACTGCGGGTTCACCGCCGACATGGCACTGCTGCGCCGGCTGCGCGGCAGCGGCGCGCGGCTGTGGCTGGCCACCCGCGGGGCGGTCGCGGTGACCGCGGGCGAAGCCGTGACCAGCGTCGCCCAGGCCGCGACCTGGGGCGCGGGACGCGTCCTCGCCCTGGAGGAGCCCGAGAGGTGGGGCGGCCTGGTCGACCTGCCGGCCACGCTGGACGCCCCGGCGCTGTCCGCGCTGGCCCGGCTGCTCACCGGGCTCGGCGACGAGGACCAGTGCGCCGTACGGGGCCCGGACGTACTGGTCCGGCGGCTCGTACGGGACACCGCGCCGGCCGCACCGGGCGGCTGGCGGCCCCGCGGCACGGTGCTGGTCACCGGCGGGACCGGCGCGCTCGGCGGCCACGTGGCCCGCTGGCTCGCCCGCCGCGGCGCCGAGCGCCTGGTGCTCCTCGGACGCCGCGGCCCGGCGGCCCCGGGTGCGGCCGCCCTCAGCGAGGAACTCACCGCCCTCGGCGCCGAACCGGTCCTCGTGGCCTGCGACGTGACCGACCGGGCCGCGCTGGCCGAGGTCCTCGCCCGCCACCGCGTCGACGCCGTCGTGCACGCCGCCGGCATCGAGCGGTCCACGCCGCTGACCGACCTGACCCCTGAGGAGTTCGACGAGGTCCTCGCGGCCAAGGCCACAGGAGCCGAGCACCTGTCCGAACTGCTCGCCGGAGCGCCGCTGGACGCCTTTGTGCTCTTCTCCTCCGTCTCCGGCGTGTGGGGCAGCGCCGGGCAGGCGGCCTACGCCGCCGCGAACGCCCGCCTCGACGCGCTCGCGTGGCAGCGCCGGGCCCGGGGCGGGACCGCGCTGTCGGTGGCCTGGGGGCCCTGGGCCGGTCCGGGCATGGCCGACGGCGAGGCGGGCGAGCACCTGCGGGCACGCGGCCTGGTGCCGCTCGACCCGGACGCTGCCCTGGCGGCGCTGGAATCCGCCCTCGGCCAGGACGACCCGGTGACCGCGGTCGCCGACGTCGACTGGCAACGCTTCATACCCCTGTTCACCGCCACCCGCCCGCGACCGCTCCTGGCCGAATTCATCCCGGCCGCCCCCGCTCCCGTGCCCGCCGCCGCCCACTCTCTCTCCGGACTCCCGCCCGCCGAGCGCGCCCGGCAACTGCTCGACACCGTAAGGGCGGCGGTGGCCGCCGTACTCGGCCACCCCGACGCCCGCACCGTCGACGTCGACCGGCCCTTCCGGGACGCCGGGTTCGACTCCTTGATGGCGGTGGAACTGCGCAACCGGCTCACCGCCCGGACCGGCCTGGACCTCGCCACCACAGTGGTCTTCGACCACCCGACCGTGGCCGCGCTGGTGCGGATGCTCGACGGGATGATCGCCCCCGGGGCGGCGCCCGCGGCAGCGTCGGGCCGGTCCGTCACTGCCGAGCCGGTCGCGGTCGTGTCGATGGGGTGCCGGTTCCCCGGCGGGGTGGCGTCACCGGAGGACCTGTGGGAACTGGTCCATGACGGCGTGGACGCGATCACCGAGTTCCCCGTCGACCGCGGCTGGGACCTCGCCTACCACCCGGACCCCGACCACAAGGGCACCACCTACGCGCGCGAGGGCGGCTTCGTGGACTCGGCCGCCGATTTCGACGCGGAGTTCTTCGGGATTTCGCCGCGGGAGGCGCTGGCGATGGATCCGCAGCAGCGTTTGCTGCTGGAGGTGTCGTGGGAGGCGTTGGAGCGCGCCGGGGTGGCGCCGGGGTCGTTGCGGGGCTCCGCCACCGGTGTCTTCGTCGGCGCCGGGTACCAGGGGTACGGGCATCCCGGCGGCCGTGTCCCCGAGGACGTCGAGGGCTACCTGCTCACCGGCAACGTCTCCAGCGTGCTGTCCGGCCGCGTCGCCTACACCCTCGGCCTCGAAGGGCCCTCGCTCACCGTGGACACGGCCTGCTCGTCGTCCCTGGTGGCCCTGCACCTGGCCGCGCAGGCACTGCGGTCCGGCGAATGCTCGCTCGCGCTCGCCGGTGGCGTGACGGTGATGACGGGCGGCGACGCCTTCGTCGAGTACTCCCGGCAGCGTGCCCTCGCGGCCGATGGCCGGTGCAAGGCGTTCTCCGCGGACGCGGACGGCACGGGGTGGTCGGAGGGTGCGGGCATGCTCGTGCTGGAGCGGCTCAGCGACGCGGAGCGCAACGGTCACCCGGTTCTCGCCGTGGTGCGCGGCTCGGCAGTGAATTCGGACGGTGCGTCGAACGGTCTGACGGCGCCGAGCGGTCTGGCTCAGCAGCGGGTGATCCGGGCGGCGTTGGCGAGTGCCGGGCTGTCGGCGGCGGATGTGGACGCGGTGGAGGCGCACGGTACGGGGACCCGGCTGGGTGATCCGATCGAGGCGCAGGCGCTGCTGGCGACGTATGGGCAGGATCGTGAACAGCCTTTGTGGCTGGGCTCGTTGAAGTCGAACATCGGTCATACGCAGGCGGCGGCGGGTGTCGCTGGCGTGATCAAGACGGTCATGGCGATGCGCCACGGCGTCCTGCCGCGCACCCTCCACGCGGACGTGCCCACCCCGCACGTCGACTGGTCGGCCGGCGCGGTCCGGTTATTGACGCAACATCAGAGATGGACCGGGCCGCGCCGCGCGGGAGTCTCCGCGTTCGGGGTGAGCGGTACCAATGCCCACGTGCTGCTGGAGGCCGTCCCCGCTTCGGAGACCGCACCGGCCGCGACCGAGCCGTCAGCACTCCCGGTGGTTCTCTCCGCGCGTACTCCCGAGGCCCTACGGGCCCAGGCGGCCCAGTTGGCCTCTTTCATCGAGGCCCGGCCAGGGCTCGACCTCGCCGCCACCGCCCGCACACTCGCCACCGCCCGCACCCCCTTCGCCGCACGCGCGGCCGTGGTGGGAGCCGACCGCGCGACCCTCCTGGACGCCCTGCGGGAACTCGCGGGCGAGAGCGTCCACCCCGCACTCGTCACGGGAACCGCCCGCCCCGGTCAAGGCGCGGTGTTGGTGTTTCCGGGTCAGGGGTCGCAGTGGGTGGGGATGGGGTTGGAGTTGGCGGGGGTTTCGGGGGTTTTCGCGGAGCGGTTGGCGCAGTGCGGTGATGCGTTGTCGGGGTTTGTGGAGTGGTCGCCGGCGCAGGTGCTGGGGGGTTCGCGGGGTGGTCTGCTGGAGCGGGTTGATGTGGTGCAGCCGGTGTTGTGGGCGGTGATGGTGTCCTTGGCGGCGGTGTGGGAGTCCGTGGGTGTGGTGCCGGTGGCGGTGGTGGGGCATTCGCAGGGGGAGATCGCGGCTGCGTGTGT
>NZ_BMMS01000068.1 GCF_014646055.1 Wenjunlia tyrosinilytica | reverse complement strand
CGACCGCGAGGCCCTGCCCGCGCCCGAGTTCACGGCCGCCACCGGCGCCGGGCATGTCGAGCCCCGCACCGACACCGAGCGTGCGGTCGCCGAGATCTGGCGCGAGGTGCTCGGACTGGAACGCGTGGGAGCCGAGGACAACTTCTTCGAGCTCGGCGGTGACTCCGTCCGCAGCCTGCTGATCGCTTCCAAGGCCAAAACGGCCTTCGACGTCACCCTCACGCCACGGGACGTCCTGACCGCGCACACCGTCTCGGCCCTCGCGGAGCTGGTCGAGGAGAAGATCCTGCGCGAACTCGAACGGGTTGCCTTCGGTGACGGCATCGACGGCGAAATCTAGGGGAGAGATCCATGTCGTCATCGAAAGAGAGCCGAGTCTCCGCCCTGCCTGCCGACTTGCAGGAGGTGCTGCGCCGACGCCTCGCCGGGCGGGCGCAGCGGTCGGACACCATCCCACCCGCGGACCGCACCCGGCCCCTGCCGCTGTCCTTCTCCCAGCAGCGCCTGTGGTTCCTGGGTGAGTTCCAGCCGGGCGAGGCCGAGTACAACAGTGCTCTGGCCCTGCGCCTGACCGGAGCGCTCGATGTCCCCGCCCTCACCCGTTCGTTGCGGGGGCTCCAGGACCGCCACGAGTCGCTGCGGACCACCTTCGACGAGGTCGAGGGGAAGGGTGTGCAGATCGTGCACCCGCCGAGTGAGCTGCCCGTGCCGGTCATGGACCTGGCCGGTGCGGTCGGTTCCGGCCCCGGTGAGCTGGACCGGTTGCTGCTCACCGAGTACTCGCGCCCGTTCGACCTCCGGCAGGGCCCGCTGTTCCGGGCGCTGCTCGTACGCCTTGGGGAGAGCGAGCATGTCCTCCTTCTGACCGCCCATCACATCGTCACCGACGGCTGGTCGATGGGAGTGCTGGTCGAGGAGTTGAGCACCTCCTACGACGCCGCCCTGCGGGGCGAGGAGCCCGCGTCGGCTCCCATGCCATTGCAGTACGCCGACTTCGCGGTCTGGCAGCGGGGGCGGTTGACGGACGAGGCCCTCGAGGAACAGCTCGGCTACTGGAGGCGCAAGCTCGCGGGCACGTCCCCGCTGGAGCTGCCGACGGACCGCCCCCGACCGGCGGTGCGCACCTCGGCCGGTGCCGTGCACGAGTTCGCCGTCCCGGCCGCTGTCGCCGCGCGGCTCGGCGAGCTGGCCCGCGGCGGGGAGACAACGCTCTTCACCGTCCTCGTTGCCGCCTGCCAGGTGCTCTTCGCCCGGTACAGCGGGCAGGACGACATCGCCGTCGGCACCGTGACCTCCGGCCGCAACCGTCCGGAGCTCGACCGCATGGTCGGCTTCTTCGTCAACACCGTTGTGCTGCGCTCGACCGTCGACGGCTCCATGGGATTCCGCGATGTCCTCGCCGGGGTCAAGGACACGGTGCTCGACGCCTTCGCCCATGACGAGGCGCCGTTCGAGCGGCTGGTGGAGGCGCTCGCAGTCCAGCGGGACGTCAGCCGCAACCCGCTCTTCGACGCGATGGTGCTGCTGCACAACACCCGGCGGACCTCGCCCTCGTTCACCGGCCTGCGGGTCGAGGACGTCGCTGTGTCCAGGCGCGCGGCCAACTTCGACATCAGCGTCGAGTTCGAGGAGGGCGACGGCACGCTCGCGGGTCTGCTCGAGTACAACGCCGACCTCTTCGACCAGGCCACTGCCGAGCGCATGGCCGGTCATCTGCTGGTCCTGCTCGCGGGTATCGCCGCCGACCCGGACTGCCCCGTGGGGCAGTTGCCGCTGCTGGCCGAGGAGGAGCGGCGGACGGTCCTGACCGGCTGGAACGACACCGCGACCGACGTTCCGGCCCTGACGTTCCCGGAGATGTTCGAGGCGCAGGCCGCGCGCACCCCGGATGCGACCGCCCTGGTCTTCCGCGACACCGTGCTGGACTTCGCCACCCTCAATGCCCGAGCCAATCTCCTGGCCCACCGCCTCATTCGGCAGGGCGTCGGGCCGGAGCGGGTCGTGGCGCTCGTCCTTCCGCGCTCGGCGGAGACGGTGATCGGCATCCTCGCCGTGCTGAAGGCCGGCGGTGTCTATCTGCCGGTCGATCCCACCCTGCCCGCCGACCGGATCGAGTATCTGCTCGGTGACGCCCGCCCGGCCCTGGTGCTCGACGCGGCTTCGCTCGCCGCCGCCCTGGAGACGGACCCAGCCACCGGTGCCACCCCGGTCGGCGATCCGACGGACGAGGACCGGGTGGGACCACTGCGGCCCGACAACTGCGCCTATGTCATCTACACCTCGGGCTCCACCGGGCGGCCGAAGGGCGTCGCCGTCGAGCACCGTGCCATGGTCAATCTGCTGGTCAACCATCGCGAGGGCTTCGTCGCCGAGGCCGGTGGCGGACGACTGCGGGTCGCGCTGACCGCGGTGTTCTCGTTCGACACCTCGTTGGAGGGTGTGCTGCTGATGGCCGACGGCCATGAGCTGCATCTGATCGACGAGACCGTGCGGCTGGACCCGCAGGCGCTCGTGGACTACATCGCCGAGCACCGCGTGGACTTCCTCGACCTCACGCCCTCCTACCTTCACCAGTTGCTGCCCGCCGGCCTGCTCACCGATCGCCGGCACCGGCCGAAGGTCCTCATGCTGGGCGGTGAGGCCATCGGTGAGTCCTTGTGGCGGAAGCTGTCGGCCGAGACCGGCACGGTCAGCTACAACTTCTACGGCCCCACCGAGTGCACGGTCGACGCGCTGTCCTGCCGTGTGGGTGAGGGTGAACGGCCCGTGGTGGGACGGCCCTTGGGCAATCTGCGGGCCTATGTGCTCGACGACCGGCTGGACCCGGCGCCGGTCGGTGTGCCGGGCGAGCTCCACCTCGCGGGCGACCAGCTCGCCCGTGGCTATCTGCACCGGCCCGGCCTGACCGCCGAACGGTTCGTCGCGGACCCCTTCGGCGGCGCGGGAACGCGGATGTACCGCACCGGGGATGTGGTGCGCTGGACGCGGAGTGGGACCCTGGAGTACCTGGGCCGCAGCGACGAGCAGGTCAAGATCCGCGGCTTCCGGATCGAACCCGGTGAGATCGAGGCCGCGCTGCTGGGACAGCCCGGTGTCGCGGAGGCGGTCGTCGCGGCCAAGGAGGACGACGGCGGCCGCAAGCGGCTGGTCGCGTACCTCGTACCCGCTGCCGCCGACACCGCGCCGCCCACCGCCGCCGAACTGCGTACGGCGCTCGGGCTGACCCTGCCGGACTACATGGTCCCCTCGGCGTTCGTCGTCCTCGACGCGCTGCCGACGACCACGAGTGGAAAGCTGGACCGCAAAGCCCTCCCGGTGCCGGAGGGCGGCCAGGGCCGCACCGGCCAGTACATTGCCCCGAGCACCCCCATGGAGCAGGAACTCGCCCGGATCTGGGCAGAGGTGCTCGGTGCCGAGAGGGTCGGCGTCGAGGACAACTTCTTCGAGCTCGGCGGCGACTCCATCCTCAGCATCCAGGTGGTCTCCCGAGCACGGCAGGCAGGGCTGGCGCTCGCCTCGAAGGACATCTTCCTCCACCAGACGGTGGGCGCCCTCGCCACCGCTCTCGCCGCCCAGGTCGCCGCCGAGCCGGCGGCCGACGAGCGGACGGTACCGGCAGGTCCTGCGCCGCTGAGCCCGATCCAGCGGTGGTTCTTCGCCACCCACGGCCCGTTGCGGCACTTCACGATGTCCATGGTCGGCGAGGTGGACACCGGCCCCGAGCCGGACGAGGCCGCCCTGGGCTCCGCCGTGGAAGCGGTCGTGGCACACCATGAGGCCCTGCGGACGAGGTTCACCGAGCACGACGGTGAATGGCGGCAGGAGCCGGTCGAGCCGGCGCCGGACGTCCTCGACCGGCGGGATCTGTCGGCCCTGGACGAGGAAGGGCAGCGGGCGGCGATCGAGGAGGCCGCGGCGCGGGCACGCGCGGGCCTCGACCTCGGAACGGGGAAGCTGTTCCAGGCGGTGCTCTTCCTCCTCGGGCCCGGCAGGCGGCCCCGGCTCTTCCTCACCGTGCACCACCTCGCGGTCGACAGTGTCTCCTGGCGGATCCTGCTCGGCGACCTGGAGACGGCCTACCGGCAGATCACGGCAGGCGTGCCGGTGCGGCTGGAGCCGACCGGCACCCCGTTCACCCACTGGGCGCACCGCCTCACCGAGCATGTCCAGGAAGGCGCGCTCGACGGCGACTTGGCGCACTGGACGGAGGTGTCCGGCCAGGCGCGCGCCGACGCGAGCGCCGAGCTTCCGGTGGACCACGACGGCGGCACGGGGACGGCCGGATCCACCCGCACCGTCTCGGTGCGTCTCGGCCGGGAGACCACGGACGCTCTCCTGCACCAGGTGCCCGCCGCCTACCGGACCCAGGTCAACGATGTGCTGATGAGCGCGCTCGGCCGGGTGCTGTGCGACTGGACGGCGCGCGAGAGCGTGCTGGTGGCGATGGAGGGCCACGGCCGCGAAGAGATCCTCGACGGCGTCGATCTGTCCCGCACGGTGGGCTGGTTCACCACGCAGTTCCCCGTCGCTCTGTCGCTTCCCGCCCGCTCCGAGGGGTGGGGTGCGACCCTCAAGGCGGTCAAGGAGCAATTGCGTTCGGTGCCGCACCGCGGACTGAGCTACGAGGCGCTGGCCCATCTGAGCGCCGAAGGCTCGTCGGCCGCCGCGCTGCGGGACGATGTACCGCGGGACGGCGCGCTGCCGCGGATCTGCTTCAACTACCACGGCCAGTGGGACTCGTCGGGGGCCGACGACGTCTTCTACCGGGTGCTGCGGGAGACCGTGGGAGCGGACCTCGCGCCCGACGAGCCCTCCACCTATGCGCTGGATGTCTCCGGCCTGGTCGCCGATGGGGAACTCGAGCTGACCTGGCTGTTCTCCGAGAAGGTCCACGACGAGACGACCGTGCGGCGACTGGCCGAGGCCATGGCCCGTGCCCTGACGCAGATCGTCGAGCACTGCGCCGACCCCGGTGCGGGCGGCCGTACCCCCTCGGACTTCCCACTGGCCCGACTGGATCAGCCGGCCGTCGACCGCCTGGTCGGTGACGGACGCGGGGTCGAGGACGTCTATCCGCTCACGCCGTTGCAGTCCGGGATGCTCTTCCACAGCCTGGTCGACTCCGAGGCCGACATCTACCTCGATCAGGCAAGGCTCCTGCTCGACGGGGTGGCCGACCCGCAGGCGTTCACGTCGGCGTGGCAGCGCGTGGTGGACCGCACTGCGGTGCTGCGCAGCGCGGTGGTCTGGGAAGGCGTCGACGAGCCCTTGCAGGTGGTCCACCGCCGCGTGACGGTGCCGGCGGTCCACCACGACTGGCGGGGCCTCGGCGAGGACGAGCGGGGCGCGGCGCTGGAGCGGCTGCTGGCCGAGGACCGTGCGGCGGGCATGGACCTGCACCGGGCGCCGTTGATGCGGCTGTCCCTGGCCAGGCTCTCCGACGACCGGCTCCTGCTGGTGTGGACCTCGCACCATCTGGTGCTGGACGGGTGGAGCCTCGCCCAGGTCTTCACCGAGGTGTGCGAGCAGTACGCCGCGATCGTCGAGGGGCGGCGGCCCGAGCCCGTACCGCGGCGGCCGTTCCGCGACTACCTGCACTGGCTGGGCGGACAGGACGAGCGCCGGGCCGAGGAGCACTGGCGCTCGGTGCTGGCCGGGTTCGACTCACCCACCGAACTGCCGTACGACCGGCAGCCCTCCGGAGCGCACCGCACCCGTTCGTCCGAGACCGTGCGGGTGGGGCTGACCGCCGAGCAGTCGAGCCTGCTGCACACGATGGCACGGCGCAATGGCCTGACGGTGAACACCGTGGTGCAGGGCGCCTGGGGGTTGCTGCTGTCGAGATTCAGCGGTGCGCCGGATGTGGTGTTCGGGACGACGGTGTCGGGGCGTCCGGCGGAGTTGCCGGGCGTCGAGTCGATGGTGGGCATGTTCATCAACACCGTCCCGACCCGGGTGTCCGTCAATGGCAGCCGGGGCGTGATGGAGTGGCTGCGGGAGGTGCAGGCTCAGCAGAGTGAGTCACGGCGCTTCGACTTCGTCTCGCTCGCGCAGCTCCAGGGATGGAGCGAACTGCCCGGCGGATCCAACCTCTTCGACAGCATGGTCGTGTTCGAGAACTACCCGTTCGACGACTCGGCCACGGCCGGGGCGGGGGTGCGGATCCGAGAGGTCCAGGCCGTTGACGCCACCAACTTCTCCCTGAGCCTGCGCGCCTACCTCTCCGACCGGCTCGGCTTCGATCTCGCCTACGACCCGGCGCTCTTCGACGCGGAGACCGCCGGCTCGCTGGCCGACCGGCTCCTCCTCGTCCTCGCCGGGATCGCCGAGGCCGCCGGGACGACCGGGGATGCCGGGGGCACCGGGGACCCGGACCGGGCCGTGCGGCAGGTGCCCTGGATGCGCGCCGACGAGCGGCAACGGGTGCTGGTGGAGTGGAACAACGGCACGGACGAGGCCGAGGCGGCCCAGGACGAAACGGCGGGCGCGACACTCGTCGACCTCTTCGAGGCGCAGGCGGCCAGGACACCCGAGGCGACCGCGGTCACCTTCGGCGACGACCGCCTGTCCTACGCCGAGTTGAACACCAGGGCCAACCGAGTGGCGCACCGGCTGGCCGAGTTGGGCGCCGGTCCGGAGCGCTATGTGGCGCTCGCGCTTCCGCGTTCGCTCGACATGATCGTGGCCGTCGTCGCCGTGCTCAAGGCCGGGGCCGCCTATCTTCCCCTGGATCCGGACCTCCCCGCCGAGCGCGTCACCCACATGCTGGACGACGCCGAACCGGTGCTGACGCTCAGGGCGCTGGACGACCCCGGGTTCGCCGAAGCCCTGGCCTCGATGCCCGTCACCAACCCGACCGCGGCCCGGCCGGGTCCGGCGAGCCCCGCCTACGCCATCTACACCTCCGGCTCGACCGGCAAGCCCAAGGGCGTGGTGATCCCGCACGCCAATGTAATGCGCCTGTTCACCGGCACCCGCCACTGGTTCGCGTTCGACGAGCACGACGTGTGGACGATGTTCCACTCCCACGCCTTCGACTTCTCGGTGTGGGAGATCTGGGGCGCCCTGCTGCACGGCGGGCGGCTCGTCGTCGTCCCGCACGCGGTGTCGCGCTCGCCCGAGGAGTTCCTGCGGCTGCTGGTCGCCGAGCGGGTCACGGTGCTCAACCAGACGCCCTCGGCGTTCTACCAACTGATGCGCGCCGACCGGGACAACCGGGTGCTCGGCGGGCGGCTCAACCTGCGCCACGTGGTCTTCGGCGGCGAGGCCTTGGACCTGTGGCGGCTGGGGGAGTGGTACGACCTGCACGCGGACAACGCACCCGTGCTCGTCAACATGTACGGGATCACCGAGACCACCGTGCATGTCTCCCACATCGCCCTCGACCGCGCCACCGCCGCCCGGGCCGCCGGCAGCACCATCGGTGTGCCCATCCCCGACCTGCGTGTGTATGTCCTGGACGCCGACCTGTGCCCGGTGCCGCCGGGGGTGGCCGGTGAGATGTATGTCGCGGGCCGCGGACTGGCCCGCGGCTACCTCAACCGGCCGGGGCTGACCGCCGACCGCTTCCTCGCCGACCCGTTCGGCCCGCCCGGCACACGCATGTACCGGACCGGGGACCGGGCGCGGTGGCTGCGCGACGGCAGGCTCGAGTACCTGGGCAGGGCCGACCACCAGGTCAAGATCCGAGGCTTCCGCATCGAACCGGGTGAGATCGAGGCGGTGCTCGCCGGGCACCGCGAGGTCGGCGAGGTGGCCGTCGTCGCCCGCGAGGACCAGCCCGGTGTCAAACGCCTCGTGGCCTATGTGGTCCCCGCCGGGGCGAGCGAGCCGGCCGCTTCCGAGCTGAGGGCGTTCCTCCAGCGCGGCCTGCCCGAGTACATGGTGCCCGCCGCCTTCGTGGTGCTCGACGGGCTGCCCCTGAACTCCAATGGAAAGCTGGACCGCCGGGCCCTGCCCGCGCCGGAGACCGCTGCCGCGAGGCGGACCGGCCATGTCGAGCCGCGGACGGACGACGAGCGGACGGTCGCCCGGATCTGGGCCGAGGTGCTGGGAGTGGAGCGGGTCGGCGCCGAGGACAACTTCTTCGAGCTCGGCGGTGACTCCATCCTCAGCATCCGGGTGACCTCCAGGCTCCGGGCCGCCTTCGGCGTGGAGCTGTCACCGCGGATCGTCTTCACCCACCTCACGGTCGCCGAACTCGCCGCCGCGATCCCCGCCACCTCCCGCGCCGCCGCGATCCCCGCCGTGGACAGGGAGGGGGCGCTGCCGCTGTCCTTCGCCCAGCAACGCCTGTGGTTCCTGAACGAGTTCGAGCCGGACAGCGCCGAGTATGTGACCGCGTTCGCCCTGCGACTGCGCGGCACCCCGGACATCGACGCCCTCACCTCGGCGCTGACCGCCCTGGTTGCCCGGCATGAGCCGCTGCGCACCACGTTCGACGAGGTGGACGGCCGTGGGGCGCAGATCGTGGGCCCGCCGTACGAGGTGCGCCTCGAAGTGGTGGACCTGACCGCGGGCCCGGACCTGAGCGGCGGCGGCTGGGATCGCGAGGCCCGGCTGGCCCGTGTTCTGCGGGAGGAGAGCAGCCGCCCGTTCGACCTGCGGCGCGGGCCGCTGCTGCGTGCCGGTCTGGTGCGGCTGGCCGAGGACGAGCACGCCCTGACGCTGACGATGCATCACATCGTCACCGACGGCTGGTCGACAGGGGTCATCAGCGGCGATCTGAGTGAGCTGTATGCCGCCGCCGTGCGGGGCGAGACCGCCGACCTCGCACCGCTGCCCGTGCAGTACGCCGACTACGCGGCCTGGCAGCGCGAGCTCCACGCCGCCACCGCCCTCGACGGCCAACTGGACCACTGGCGGCGGCGGCTCGCCGCGGTGGCACCACTGGAACTGCCCACCGACCGGCCCCGGCCCGCGGTGCAGACCAAGAACGGTGCCCTGCTGGAGTTCGTCGTCCCCGCCGAACTGACCGCACGGCTACGTGAACTGGGCCGTCGGCACGACGGCACGCTCTTCATGACACTCGTCGCCGTCTGCCAGCTCCTGCTCGCCAAGTGGTCCGGCCAGGACGACATCGCCGTCGGCACCGTCACCTCCGGCCGGGAGCGGGCCGAGGTCGAGCGCCTGGTCGGCATGTTCGTCAACACCCTCGTCCTGCGCTCCACGGTGGACGGCGAGGCGACCTTCACCGAACTCCTCGACTCCGTGCGGACCACCGTGCTGGAAGCGTTCGCCAACCAGGACGTGCCCTTCGAGCGTGTCGTGGACGAGCTCCAGCCGGAACGGGACACCAGCAGGACACCGCTGTTCCAGGCCATGGTGGCGCTGCACAACCTCCAGAGCCAGGTCCCGCGGCTGACGGGCCTCGAGGTCGAGGAGATCGCGCTGCCGGTCACGACGGCGGGCTTCGACCTGAGCTTCGACTTCCTCGAGCGCGACGACGCTCTCGTGGGAGTCGCCGAGTACAACACGGACCTGTTCGACGCGTCCACGATCGAGCGGATGACCACGCATCTGCTGGTGCTGATGGAAGGCATCACCACCGATCCCGACCGCCCGGTGGGACGGCTGCCGATGCTGACGCCGGACGAGCGGCGCCAGGTGCTGGTGGAGTGGAACGACACCTCGCTCGACGTGCCCGCGGTGACCTTCACCGATGTGTTCGAAAAGCAGGTGGCGCGGACTCCGCGGGCGAGCGCGCTGGTCTTCCAGGACAGCGCCGTCGACTTCGCCTTGCTCAATGAGCGGGCCAACCGCCTCGCCCATCACCTCATCGCGCTGGGCGCGGGGCCGGAGCGGGTGGTGGCGGCGGCCCTGCCCCGCACCGCGGACATGGTGGTCGGCCTGCTGGCCGTCCTCAAGTCAGGCGCTGTGTATCTGCCGATCGACCCGGCGCTGCCGGAAGACCGGATCGGCTTCCTGCTCGCGGATGCCGCACCCGCGGTCGTGGTGACCACCGAGGACGCGGGCAATGTCCACAGGACGGTGGACGACGGTACGGCTCTCGTCCTCCTGGACGATGAGGAGACCCGGGCGGCGGTCGCCGCGCGACCCGGCACCAATCCCACCGACGCCGAACGGCTCGCCCCGCTGAGCGTCGACAACCCCGCCTATGTCAGCTACACCTCCGGCTCCACCGGCAAGCCCAAGGGTGTGGTCATCGAGCACCGCCACCTGGTCAATCTCTTCCACGACCACCTGAGAGAGCTCATCGAACCGGGAGCCGCCGCTGCCGGGCACCGGCTGCGGGCCGCGCTGACCGCGGTGTTCTCGTTCGACACGGCATGGGAAGGCCCGCTGTTCATGGCGGCCGGCCATGAACTGCACCTGATCGACGACGCCGTCCGCCTCGATCCGGCCGCCCTCGTCGACTACGTCGCCGAGCGGCACATCGACTTCCTCGACCTCACTCCCTCCTATCTGCACCAGCTCACCGCGGCGGGCCTGCTGACCGATGAGCGGCACCGGCCCCGCCTGCTGATGGTGGGCGGCGAGGCAACCGACGCCGCCCTGTGGCGAGAGCTGGGACAGGCACCGGACACCACCGCCTTCAACTACTACGGCCCCACCGAGTGCACCGTGGACGCGGTGTACTGCCGGGTGGCCGACCCTGCCGGCAGCGGCGGCGCGGGCGACTTCGAGGGCGGGCTCGACCGGCCGGTCATCGGCCGTCCCGGGCGCAACCTCCAGGCCTATGTGCTGGACGGCGCGCTGCGCCCGGTGCCCATCGGTGTCCCCGGTGAACTCCATGTGGCCGGTGCCCAGGTCGCCCGCGGCTATCTGAACCGGCCCGGGCTGACGGCGGACCGGTTCGTCGCCAACCCGTTCGGGACGCCCGGCGAGCGGATGTACCGGACCGGCGACAGGGTGCGGTGGACCGAGAGCGGCACCCTGGAGTATCTGGGCCGCACGGACGAGCAGGTCAAGATCCGCGGCTTCCGGATCGAGCCCGGTGAGATCGAGGCCGCGCTGCTGGCCCATCCCCGGATCGATGAGGCCGTGGTGGTCGCCCGGGAGGACAACGGGCACAAGCGGTTGGTGGCCTACCTGGTGGCCGAAGGCGAAGCCCCCGGCGATGGAGATGGCGGCGGCGATGGCGATGGGGATGGCGGCGGCGATGGCGATGGGGATGGCGGCGGCGATGGCGGTGCCGGGGGGCTGGAGACGTCGGACCTGCGCTCGTGGCTCAAGCGCAGCCTGCCGGACTACATGGTGCCGTCGGCCTTCGTCGTGCTCGACGAGCTGCCGACGACCGTGAGCGGGAAGGTCGACCGCCGTTCATTGCCCGCCCCGCTGCTCCAACCGGCGCAGGAGCGCGGCCATATGGCCCCGCGGACCGCGACCGAAGGCGAGCTGACCCGGATCTGGGCCGAGGTGCTGGGCCTTGAACGGGTCGGCGTCGAGGACAACTTCTTCGGCCTCGGCGGGGACTCGATCCTGAGCATCCAGGTGGTCTCCCGTGCCCGGCAGACGGGACTGCGGCTGACCTCGAAGGACATCTTCCTCTACCAGACCATCGCCGAACTCGCCGCCGGCGTCGACCTCACCCCCGCGCCCGGGACCTCCGTCGAGCAGGCACGACCGGTCGCCGGACCCGCCCCGCTCACCCCGATCCAGCGCTGGTTCCTCGACGGCAAGGACAGCGCCGGGCCCCGCGGCGAACTGCACTTCACCATGACGACGTTCGTGGAACTCGCCGGCGACGTCGACGAGGACGCGCTGGCCGGGGCGCTGGACGCGCTGGTGGCGCACCACGACGCCCTGCGCACGCGCTTCCACCACGACGACGACGGGACGTGGTGGCAGGACGTCCCCACGGCCGGTACCGGTGACGTCGGGTCCGCGGGAGTGCTGCGCCGCCACGACCTCGCCGCGGTGGTGGGCGAGCAAGCCCGGAACGCCGCCATGGAGGAGGCCGCCGTAGCGGCCCGGGCCGGCCTGGACATCGTCAACGGTCCCCTGCTCGCCGCGCTGCTGTTCACCTTCGGCGGGGAGCGGCCGCCCCGCCTGCTCCTCACCGTCCACCACCTGGTGATCGACGGCGTTTCCTGGCGGATCGTCCTCGGTGATCTGGAGACGGCCTACCAGCAGATCACGGCCGGGCAGCCGGTGGACCTCGGGACCAGGACGAGCGGGTACGGGGAATGGGCACACAGGCTCAAGGAGCATGTCAGGGCCGGTGCGTTCGACGCCGACCTCCCCTACTGGTCCGGCGCGTCCGACCCCGTCGCCGCCACCCTTCCCCTGGACCGCGGCGGGCCCAACACGGCGGCCTCCGCCCGTACCGTCTCCGTCCGGCTCGGCCGGGAGGACACCGACGCCCTTCTGCACAAGGTTCCCGGGGTCTACCGCACCCAGGTCAACGATGTGCTCCTGAGCGCCCTGGGCCGGGTGCTGGCGCGCTGGACGGGCCATGACCGGGTGCTCATCGGCGTGGAAGGCCATGGCCGGGAGGAGGTCGTCGAAGGGCTGGACCTGTCGGAGACGGTCGGCTGGTTCACCGCCGAGTTCCCCGTCGCCCTGTCCCTTCCCGCGTCGACCGGGGACGACTGGAGGCAGACCCTCACGTCGGTGAAGGAGCAACTGCGGGCCGTGCCCCACCGAGGGCTGAGCTATGGCGCGCTGCGCCACCTGAGCGCCGACAGCGCACCGGCCGCGGCGCTGCGGGACGACCCGCAGCCGGGGATCAGCTTCAACTACCACGGCCAGTGGGATGTGGCACCCGCCTGCGCGGAAGGCCCGGAAGGGCTCTACCGCGCCTGGCTGCCGGGAATCGGGCAGGACGCCGACCCTGAAGGCACCCGCGCCTGCCTCCTGGATGTCACGGGTGTGGTCGCGGACGGCGAGCTGGAGCTCGGCTGGACGTACTCCGACGAGCTCCACGACGAGGAGACCGTGCGGCGGCTTGCGGTCGAGGTCGTCGAGTCGCTGCGGGAGATCGTGGAGCACTGCGCCCGGCTGGACGCCGGCGGTCGTACCCCGTCGGACTTCCCGCTCGCGCACCTGGATCAGGAACAGGTGGATCTGGTCGTCGGGCGCGGTCCCGCGGTGGACGCCATCGAGGATGTCTACCCGCTGACACCGCTCCAGGCCGGGATGCTGTTCCATGGCCTCGTCGATGCAAAGGGTGCCTACTTCGACCAGGTGTCGCTGCGGCTGACCGGGGTCCTCGACCCCCAGGCATTCGGCGAGGCATGGCAGCGGGTGGTCGACCGGACGCCCGTGCTGCGCAGCCGTGCGGTATGGGAAGGCGTCGACCGGCCATTGCAGGTGGTCCACCGCCGAGTGACCGTGCCAACGGTCCACCACGACTGGCGCGCTCTCGCCGAGGCCGAGCGCGACGGTGAGCTGGAGCGGCTGCTGGCCGAGGACCGCGCGGCAGGCATGGACCTGGACCGGGCACCGTTGATGCGGCTGGCCGTCGTCAGGCTCTCCGACGACGAGATTCTGCTCGTGTGGACCTCGCACCACCTGGTGCTGGACGGCTGGAGCACGGGCCAGATCTTCGCGGAGGTCTGCGAGCAGTACGCGGCCATGGTCGAGGGGCGCACGCCGCGGGTGGAGGCACGCCGGCCGTTCCGTGACTTCCTCAAGTGGCTGGGCGAGCAGGACGAGCGGCAGGCCGAGGAGCACTGGCGCTCGGTGCTGGCCGGATTCGAGGCGCGGACACCGCTGCCGTACGACCGGCAGCCCGTCGAGGCTCACCGGGCCGAGTCGGGGGAGCTGGTGCACTTCGAACTCCCCGAGGAGACCTCCGCCGAGCTGCATGCGATGGCCAGACGCCATGGTCTGACGGTGAACACCGTGGTGCAGGGTGCTTGGGGGCTGTTGCTGTCGCGGTACAGCGGTGAGTCGGACGTGGTGTTCGGCACGACGGTGTCCGGGCGTCCGGCGGAGCTGGCGGGTGTGGAGTCGATGGTCGGCATGTTCATCAACACCGTGCCGACGCGCGTGTCCGTCGACGGTGGTGAAGGTGTGCTGCCGTGGCTGCGGGAGTTGCAGGTCCAGCAGAGTGAGTCACGGCGCTTCGACTTCGTCTCGCTGGCGCAGATCCAGGGATGGAGCGAACTGCCCAGCGGCGCCGGCCTGTTCGACAGCATTGTGGTCTTCGAGAACTACCCGTTCGACGACTCGACTTCGGAAGGCGCGGGCCTGCGCGTCCATGAGGTCCAGGCCGTCGACGCCACCAACTTCCCGCTGAGCCTGCGCGCCTACATCTCCGACCGGCTGGGCTTTGACCTGGCCTACGACCCGGCGTTGTTCGATGTGGGGACGGTGGAGGGGTTGGCGGGGCGTTTGGGGTTGGTGTTGTCGGGTGTTGTTGGTG
>NZ_BMMS01000067.1 GCF_014646055.1 Wenjunlia tyrosinilytica | reverse complement strand
CGGCCGAGAGCGCGTCGCTTCGCGCCGAAGCGGCGGAGGCTTACGCCGAACTGACGGTCCGCCTCCCGGGTCGCGGTCTGTCTACGCGCTGCCGCGCGAAGGATAAAAGCGCTGGCAGCGGTGAGCGCTGGGTGGGCGGCTCGTTTGCGCCGCCGGGCGGCGGTTGGGTGGGCGCGCTTCGCGCGGAGAGGCGGGCCCGAGGGGGTATGGGGGTCGTTTTTGAAATTGGTGGTGCAATTGCATCCGCGCCCAGGGATGTGCGCGCGGGGGCGCGTGACCCAAAGTTCACCACCACTTTTGAAAACGGCACCCCTATACCTCCGCCCGCGGACCCACTGCCGTTGATCGGCGCGAAGCGACGCGGTCCCGGCCGCCGCCCGGCGGTGGGAGTCAGTTTGCGCCCGACGTTTGCCGTCGCCTGCGTCTTTAGTCTTTCGCGCGGCAGCGCGCAGATGTACCGGCTGTCGGGAGGGGGACCGTCAGTTCGGCGTAAGCCTCCGCCGCCTCCGCGCGAAGCGACGCCGCCTCGGCCGCCGCCCGGGGGCGGGAGTCGGTCCGCGCCGGCCGTCGCCGTTGCCAGTGCTTTTGTCCTTCGCGCGGCAGCGCGCGGGCAGACTGCGCCCCGGGAGGGGGACCGTCAGTTCGGCGTAGGCCTCCGCTGCTTCGGCGCGAAGCGGCGCGGTCCCGGCCGCCGCCCGGGGGCGGGAGTCGGTCCGCGCCGGCCGTCGCCGTTGTCAGCGCTTTTGTCCTTCGCGCGGCAGCGCGCGGGCAGACCGTGACCCGGGAGGGGGACCGTCAGTTCGGCGTAAGCCTCCGCCGCCTCCGCGCGAAGCGACGCCGCCTCGGCCGCCGCCCGGCGGCGGGAGTCGGTCCGCGCCCGACGTTTGCCGTCGCCGTTACTGACGGCTTTGACCTTCGCGCGGCAGCGCGCGTGCAGACTCCTCCCGGGAGGGGCACCGCCAGTCCGGCGCAAGCCCGGCGCAGGGCTCCTAGGGGCGCTGTGGGGGGCTCACTGTCTGGGACGGGTCGAGCTCTACCACTGCGTCGAAGATCTCGTCGATCTTCGCCAGGAGCTCCGGCTCCAGCTTCACCCCCGCCGCCTTCACGTTTTCCTTGACCTGTTCCGGCCGGGAGGCGCCGATGATCGCCGACGAGACGTTCGGGTTCTGCAGGACCCACGCCACCGCCAGCTGCGAAAGCGTCAACCCCGCTTCCTCCGCCAGCGGCTTCAGCCGCTGGACCCGCTCCAGCACATCGTCCCGCAGCCAGCGGCTGATCATGTTCGAGCCGCCCTTGTCGTCCGTCGCGCGGCTGCCCGCCGGAGGCCGCTGACCCGGCACGTACTTGCCCGTCAGCACACCCTGCCCGATCGGTGACCACACGATCTGCCCGATGCCGAGCTCCTCGCAGGCCGGGACGACCTCCGCCTCGATCACCCGCCACAGCATCGAGTACTGGGGCTGGTTCGACACCAGATGGATCCGCAACTCCCGCGCCAGCCGGTGGGCCGCCCGTATCTCCTCCGCCCGCCACTCGGACACGCCGATGTAGTGGGCCTTGCCCGAGTGGACCACATCCGCGAACGCCTCCATCGTCTCCTCGAGAGGCGTCTCGTAGTCGTACCGGTGGGCCTGGTAGACGTCGACGTAGTCGGTCTGCAACCGCCGCAGCGATCCGTTGATCGACTCCATGATGTGCTTGCGGGACAGGCCCCGGTCGTTCCTGCCCTCACCGGTCGGCCAGAACACCTTCGTGAAGATCTCCAGGCCCTCGCGCCGCTCGTCCTTCAGAGCCCGGCCGAGCACCGACTCCGCCCGGGTGCCCGCGTACACGTCCGCCGTGTCGAACGTCGTGATCCCCGAGTCCAGCGCCGCCCGCACACACGCCGTGGCGGCGTCCTCCTCGACCTGGGACCCATGGGTGATCCAGTTGCCGTACGAGATCTCGCTGATGATCAGGCCGCTGCGGCCCAAGTGTCGAAACTCCATGCGCCCGACCCTACGCGGGGCGCTGATCGATTCCAGGGCCCGGGCGCCGATCTCTCAACCCCGCACCGCGCACAGGTGCAGCAGCGCCGCCACCCCGCGATAGGGATCGCGTCCGCCCGCCGCCTCCTCCGCGGCCAGCAACGCCTCGAACTCCTCGGGGTCGGCCGGCACCCGTGCCGCGTCCGGCGCCGTGTCAGTGAAGACCCGCACCCCGTACCACTCCCTCAGCGGGACGCCGATCTCGCGCAGTGTCCTCGCCAGCGCCTCGCGGCGGTCCGCCCGGGTGGCCAGTCCCAGCCGGTTGACGTAGCGGTCGGTGCCGAACGCCTCCAGGGCGCCCCTCCAGTCCCCGCCGAGGCCGGGCCGCATCGCCAGTGCGTCCGCGTTGCGCACCACCAGCGACAGCAGCCCACCCGGCCTGAGCACCCGCGCGAGCGCCGCCAGGATCGGGTCGGGCTCGTCCAGGTACATCAGCACCCCGTGGCAGAGCACGGCGTCGAAGGTGGCCGGGCCGAAGTGGCGGCCCACCTCCCGCCCGTCGCCCTGTATCAGCCGCATCCGGTCCTGTACCTCGGGCCGCTCGGCCGACAGCGCCGAGGCCACCGTGTCCAGCATGGCCGGATCGGGGTCCATCCCCGTGACCTCGTGCCCCTGGCGGGCCAGGCGCAGCGCCTGGGTGCCCTGCCCGCACCCCGCGTCCAGCACCCGCAGCGCGGGCGCGGAGGGGTCCACGGCGGGCCCGGCGGGCAGGTTGGCGCTCAGCTGCCGGGCAACGAGCTCCTGGCGGACGACATTGCGCAGCCCCCCGAGTCCGTGCAGCCAGGCACGGGCTCCACCGGAGAACCGGGAAGGCGCGTACGCCGTCCCGGACTCCTCCGGCGGCAGCGTGCTCAGATCTTCTCCCCGCGCTTGACCTGCGGCTTCGGCAGTCGCAGGCGGCGCATTTGGAGCGTCCGCATCAGGGCGTAGGCGACGACCCCGCGCCGGTTCTCGTCGGGCAGGCGCTCCCGAAGCGTCCGCTTGAGGCCGAACGTGATCCGGAACGAGTCCGCGACGATCAGCACGATCACCACGAGCCAGCACAGCAGCGCGATGCTCTTGATGTTCGCCGACGGCACCATGCTCAGGATGAGGATCAGCACGGCCAGCGGCAGGAAGTACTCGGCGATGACCAGCCGCGAGTCCACGTAGTTGCGCGCCAGCTTGCGCACGGGGCCCTTGTCGCGCGGCGGCAGGTAGCGCTCGTCGCCTGACGCCAGGGCCTCGCGCTGCTTGGCCAGGTCGGCGCGGCGGCGCTCTCGGGCCTGCTTGGCGGCGTCCTTGCGGTTCGCTGGGGCCGTCACCCGAGTGCGGCGGCCGGCTTCGGCCTCGCTGCGCTTGGGGGTCGGGCGCCCCTTGGGGGCCTGGGGGTCCCGGGGCTGATTGCCGGGGTCGGCGCCGACCGTGACGGTCGAGGCCTGCTCATCCTTGGAACGACGTCGAAACACACACGAAGAGTACGTGGTGGCAGGGGTTGGGCCCCACTCCTGGAGGGAACGATCCGATATCGGGCGCCGGGCCCGGCCCCGTACGTCACCTACTGCCGCGCCTACACCCTGGGCCGGACCCCGGAGCGGTGTGATCGTCCTGTAGGAGGAGCGCATCCGGCCGTGAACAGTGCGGTAATGGAACCACGGCCCGTACTGTTGGGTCTGTACAGGCGGAGCATGTCGGAGAAGGGGGCGCGCGAGGCCCATGAGCGGTGTCATGAAGCGGATGGGAATGATCTTCCGCGCGAAGGCCAATAAGGCCCTGGACAGGGCCGAGGACCCGCGCGAGACGCTCGACTACTCGTATCAGAAGCAGCTGGAACTGCTGCAGAAGGTACGCCGTGGCGTCGCCGACGTGGCCACGTCGCGCAAGCGTCTCGAGCTGCAGCTGAAC
Source organism: Wenjunlia tyrosinilytica (assembly GCF_014646055.1). Lineage (GTDB taxonomy): Bacteria > Actinomycetota > Actinomycetes > Streptomycetales > Streptomycetaceae > Wenjunlia > Wenjunlia tyrosinilytica. The sequence continues at coordinate 10,771 of NZ_BMMS01000067.1, read as the reverse complement.
CAGTTGCAGCAGCAGTCCTCCAAATACGAGGACCAGGGCCGCAAGGCGCTGGCGCTGGGCCGGGAGGATCTGGCCCGTGAGGCGCTCAGCCGCCGCGCGTCGCTGCAGCAGCAGGTCACCGACCTCGAGGCGCAGCACCAGACGCTGCAGGGCGAGGAGGAGAAGCTCACCCTTGCGGCCCAGCGTCTGCAGGCCAAGGTGGACGCCTTCCGTACGAGGAAGGAGACCATCAAGGCCACCTACACGGCCGCACAGGCCCAGACCAAGATCGGCGAGGCCTTCTCGGGCATCTCGGAGGAGATGGGCGACGTCGGCCTGGCGATCCAGCGCGCGGAGGACAAGACCGCGCAGCTCCAGGCGCGTGCCGGTGCCATCGACGAGCTTCTCGCCTCGGGTGCGCTGGACGACCCGAGCGGGCTGGCCAAGGACGACATCGGTGCCGAGCTGGACCGGATCTCCGGCGGCACGGACGTCGAGCTGGAGCTTCAGCGCATGAAGGCCGAGCTGGCCGGGGGCTCCCCGCAGCAGGCCATCGAGGGCGGCCAGAAGCCGCAGGACCAGCCGAAGTTCGAAAAGTAGCGGCCCGATCGGAACCTTCCGCGAAGGAGACCCGTCATGATCGTCCGGATCATGGGGGAGGGGCAGGTGAGGCTGGCCGACAGCCACCTCACCCGGTTGAACGAGCTCGACGACGCGCTGCTCGCCGCCATGGACAACGGCGACGACGCCTCGTTCCGGCTGACCCTGAACGCGCTGCTGGACGCCGTGCGCGAGCTGGGTGAGCCGCTGCCCGACGACTCCCTGGAGCCGTCCGAGCTGATCCTGCCGTCCAGCGACGCCTCCCTGGAGGAGGTCCGCGCCATGCTCCGCGACGACGGGCTCATCCCCGGGTAGTCGCGGGACGGTCCTCGGACACGTACTCCGACCCGCCTGAGCGCCCCGGCCCCGACGAGGGGGCCGGGGCGCTGCGCGTCACGGTGGCGTCGGAGTCACGGTGGCGTCGGAGTCACCTGGGGTCAGACGGGGTCAGACGGGGTCAGAGTCACGCTGGGGTCAGGCACGCTGGGGTCGGAGCAACGGTGGGGTCAGAGGAACGCCCCCGACGGGATGTAGGGGGACGGCGGGCGCATGCCGCGCAGGCAGAGGTAGCCCGAGTTCGAGACGGACAGGCCCGCCGCGAGGCCCACATCGACCGCCCACTCCTGCTCGGCGGTCAGGTGCGGCACGGTGACCTCGGTCCCGGGAGGCATCCTGAGCAGCGCCTCGGTCAGCAGCCGGGTGGCGACCCGCCTGGAGGTGGCGGCCAGCAGTTCGATCTTGCCGCCGAGCAGGTAGCAGTAGCCGCTTCCGACCAGGGTGTCCACGACGAGCAGGCCGAAGTGGCGCACCATCTCCTCGTGGTCGGGGCCGTGGGCGCCGCCGCGCAGCCTGCGGTCCACGGAATCCATCAGATCGCGCTGGTGGACCGTCCCCGGGTGCACGGGCACGCCGTCGGGCTCGGGAAGCCCCGAACGGTCCTCCACCACACCGGTCAGGCGCATCGCGGGATGCAGGGTGAACCCGGCCAGCCGGTACCGCCGCGCCGCCCTCGCGTCCTGGGAGCCGCAGATGATCCCCCGCAGACACGCCCGGCCGTGCAGTCTCGCCCGGTCCAGCAGCGCCTTGCCGACCCCCTTGCCCTGCGCCTGGGGCACGACGGCGAACAGGGACAGGCCCCAGGTGCCCTCACGGCGGGTGGACAGGACGGCCCCCAGCGCCTTGCCGCTGTCGGGGTCGATGGCGAGCCAGCAGCCCTCCGGGTCGGTGCGGGCCATGTGGCGGGTGCGACTGTGGCTTCGGACGAGCCGTTCGTGCGGCCAGGCCGCGGACAGTTCGGTCTCGTGGAAGGCGGCGGCGGTCACGGACTGCACGGTCTCGGCGTCGGCGGCGTCGTCGCGTACTTGGCGCAGCAGCATGCCTTCATCCTGGCCATGGAGCACCCTGGCGGCGCAAGCGAGTTGGGCCGATCAGTGTCGGTCGGCGGGGACCGGACGGGCGATGGGACCGTACGGGCGATGGGCCGGGAGGACGACGGGCCGGGCGGACGACGGGCCGGGCCACGGGGATCGGACGGACGACAGGGCCGTACGGACGGCGGGGCCGTACGGACGGCGGGGCCGGACGGTAGTCGTCCGGCCCCGCCGAAGGCGTCTGCCCGCGAGCCCCGCGGGGCACCGCTACGGCAGCGCGAGCATCCGCTCCAGGGCGAGCTTCGCGTTGGCCTCGGTCTCCTTGTCGACCTCGATCCGGTTGACGACAGTGCCGTCCGCGAGCGACTCGAGCGCCCAGACCAGGTGCGGCAGGTCGATCCGGTTCATGGTCGAGCAGAAGCAGACGGTCTTGTCGAGGAAGACGATCTGCTTGTCCGGGTGGGCCTTGGCCAGGCGCCGGACCAGGTTCAGCTCGGTGCCGATGGCCCAGGCGGAGCCGGCCGGGGCGGCGTCCAGCGCCTTGATGATGTACTCGGTCGAGCCCACGTGGTCGGCGGCCGAGACGACCTCGTGCTTGCACTCGGGGTGGACCAGGACATTGACGCCCGGGATGCGCTCGCGCACGTCGTTCACCGAGTCGAGCGAGAAACGGCCGTGCACCGAGCAGTGCCCGCGCCACAGGATCATCTTCGCGGCGCGCAGCTGCTCGGCGGTGAGGCCGCCGCCGGGCTTGTGCGGGTTGTAGACCACGCAGTCGTCGAGCGAGAGGCCCATGTCGCGCACGGCGGTGTTGCGGCCGAGGTGCTGGTCGGGCAGGAAGAGCACCTTCTCGCCCTGCTGGAACGCCCACTCCAGGGCCCGCTTGGCGTTGGACGAGGTGCAGATGGTGCCGCCGTGGGCCCCGGTGAACGCCTTGATGTCGGCCGAGGAGTTCATGTACGACACCGGCACGGTGGCGCCGGCTGCCCCGGCTTCGGTGAGCACGTCCCAGCACTCGGCGACCTGCTCGGCGGTGGCCATGTCCGCCATCGAGCAGCCGGCGGCCAGGTCAGGCAGGATGACCTGCTGGTCCCCGGAGGTGAGGATGTCCGCGCTCTCGGCCATGAAGTGGACACCGCAGAAGACGATGAACTCCGCCTGCGGCCGTGCCGCCGCGTCCCGGGCGAGCTTGAACGAGTCGCCGGTGACGTCGGCGAACTGGATCACCTCGTCACGCTGGTAGTGGTGCCCCAGTACGAACACTCGTTCGCCGAGTCGCTCCTTCGCGGCCCGGGCCCGTTCGACCAGGTCCGGGTCCGACGGCGCGGGCAGGTCGCCCGGGCACTCGACGCCCCGCTCGCTGAGCGGGTCCGCGGAGCGGCCCAGCAGGAGAAGGGCGAGAGGAGTCGGCTCGGGCTCCTCGGACAGTCCCCTCGGGAAGTCCAGGTCTTGGGTGGTGGTCACGACACGCACCCTTTCTGTCGGCTCAGGGCTCTCGGCTGATGGGCACCGCGAGCGGCGGTCCTCCGCCGCCACGGCGGCTGTCGCACATGGCTTCTCGTCTAACTGACACAATCCATGATAGTCGGTTCGCGTCACTTTGACGATGGCGGCTGCGATGGTGTGCACCACATCACGAGCGCCGCCGGTGCCGACGCACCAGCACGATGTGCGAGCATTGTCGAGTAAGACCAACGAATCGCCTGAGCCGGAAATGAAACCGGCGCCCCGCCGGTTGAAACCTGCGGCAGCAGTCCGTACGACCTGGGAGTAAGCAGATGACCGTTCAGGACGAGACCACCGCCGACAGCGGCATCATCCTGTCCGACGCCGCAGCGCAGAAGGTCAAGGGCCTGCTTGAGCAGGAGGGCCGTGACGATCTGGCGCTGCGAGTGGCCGTCCAGCCCGGCGGCTGCTCGGGCCTGCGGTACCAGCTCTTCTTCGACGAGCGTTCGCTCGACGGTGACGTCGTCAAGGACTTCGACGGCGTGAAGGTCGTGACCGACCGGATGAGCGCCCCCTACCTCGGCGGCGCCTCCATCGACTTCGTGGACACCATCGAGAAGCAGGGCTTCACGATCGACAACCCGAACGCCACGGGCTCCTGCGCCTGCGGCGACTCGTTCCACTGAGCACGGCGGACGAGCATCCGGCACGGTGAAGGCGGCGCTCCCCGGCCCGGGGAGCGCCGCCTTCACCACGCTGTCGTACGCGTCCTGCCCACGCTCACTTGCGCGGCATCGACACCCGCTCGCCGTCGCTCGCGTCGACGACCTTGCGCCCGCCCAGCGGCTTGTCCAGCGTGACCTTCTCCTTGTACTCCTTGGCCAGGTCGATGCAGACGTCGGCCTTCCTGTTCCACTTGCCGATCACCGAGACCCGCACCTCGCCCTTGGACTCCTTGGCCGTGGCGGAGAAGTCACTGCACACCCCGCCCCAGAAGGTCAGGGTCAGCGTGCTGCCGTCCACGGTGTAGGACTCCACGTTCATCTTCTCGTCCGGAACGGGCTTGCCCGGCTTGTGCGGGGACGGGGTCACCGGCTTCGGCTTGGCGATGTACTTCGGGTCCACCGCGACCTGAGCGGCCACATAGGTGTCCTTCGAGCCCTGCGACGCCACCGTGAACAGCCACGACGGCACCAGCGCCGTCCTACCGCCCACGGACTGCGTGGACAGGCCGAACTCCGCCTTGCGGATCTCCTGCGGTGTGGGCTCGGACCTCTTGGGCGCTTGGCACCCCACCAACGGGGGCTCCATGGGCCGGGAGTGCCTCGGCTCCGACGGCTTGTTCCGTTCCGGCTCGGCCGGCAGCACCGGGCGGGCCGACGCCTTGGGGCCCTCCGGCTGCTGGGGCACGCACGGCATGACCGCGGAGCCGTCGGACACGGTGGCGCCCGGGTTGTTCTGGAGCAGTCGCACCGCCCGCTTGGCGTTGATCACCGGGTACTCGGCGCCCGGGACGAGCTTCGACAGCGAGCCGTTGCCCGAGCGCACCCCGTCCTTGCCGATCTGGAGCGTCGTGCTCCATCCGAACGTCGGCAGGCCGTCCACCGTGGGCTCCGCGGTGACGATGCGCAGGGCACCCATGGTCTGTGTGGCGTTCAGGGCGGCGTCCCCGAGGCCCAGCGACTTCAGCAGCGGCGCCGCCTTGGCCTTCGCCTCGCTCTCGGAGATCGGCTTGCCGCCGTCGTCCGGCGCGCTCCCGCCGTGGCTGCGCGGCTCGGTGGTGCACGCCTTGCCCCGGCCGGGCTTGTTCCCGCCGTCCTCGGGCGCAGAGGCGCAGCCGTCGGAGGAGGAGTTCTCCCCGCCCGTCGAGTAGGTCCACTGACCGGGGGCCTTCGGGTTCACCCGCAGCGTGGGGCCGACACCGTCCTGGGCGCCGCCCACCAGCCACTGCCCGTCCTGGTGCTTGGGCGCGCCCACCATGCCGAGCGACTTCGCCAGGGCGGCGACGTCCTCGCGCGTGAGCGCCTTGGACGAGGGGCGCTGGACCTTGGCCTTCTTCGGCCCGTCCGGAAGCTCGCCCTTGACGACGAACTTCGGCCCCGAGCCGTTGGGGTCGGGCTCACCCGGCGCGATCTGGCCGTCGTTGCTGTCCAGGCCGCCCGTCCGGTAGCGGTCGAGGGCGAGGGGAGCCACCTTCTGCCCGGCCGAGGCGCTGCCGTTGCGGCCGTGGGAGTCGTTGGCCGCCGCCGCCGCGAGATACGCTCCGCCGCCGCCCGCCAGCAGCACCGCCGTGGAGACGGCGACGGCCACCAGCGAGGGCCTTCGGGTACGGGTTGCGGTGGGACCGTCGTGGGGCACGCCCGTGTCGTCCGCCGACGTCCTGCCGTTGTCGCCCGGCTCGGCGTCCGGTGTGCCCTTGGGGTTGTGGTCGCTGCCCACGGCTGCGCTCCTTCGGCTCCGCTCGTCATCTCACCCGGGCCCAATCGCCGGACCCGCAGGTGTGACGGAGCAGCACTCGAAGCGGTTCCCCTCTTTCCCCTCGGGGACCTCTCAAGGGTGAGGCCCATACGCCGATCGGCCCAGCAGCGACGCCCAGCAGCGACGCCCAGCAGCGACGCCCAGCAGCGACGCCCGGCCGCGCCGCTCAGCCGCACCCCTCGGATCGTTCAGTCGCCGTAGTCGGACATCCCGTCCAGCAGGTGCGCGGAGGAGTCCGAGACCCGGACGCCGTGGATGCGCTCCCACGGAGTGGGCGGAGCGATCGGCGGAGTGTGCGGCACCGGCCAGTGGCGGGCCATCCGGACGCAGTCACCGACGAGTTCGGCGAGGGATTCCGGTTCCACGCTGGCGGGCCGCGGAGCGGAGGAGTGCATGCGCTGCGACATGTGCGTCTCCTGGTCGTCGGGCCTGGAAGGGGTCGAGCCGTCACTTCTCCCTCGACCCTAGGCGCCCCCCATCGGTCAATGAAGGCGTACTTTCGGGTAATTTCCGGGTACCCCGCCCGCTGGCTCGGGAACCCGCTTGGGAGACGGGTAGCGTGGGTAGGTCGGTCCGAGGCCCTGGCGCCAAGGGGCCGACCCCACGTCGCCCACCACCAGGAGCCAGCCCGCCGTGCGTATCGCTGTCACCGGCTCGATCGCCACAGACCACCTGATGACCTTCCCCGGCCGGTTCGCCGAGCAACTCGTCGCGGACCAGCTGCACACGGTCTCGCTCTCCTTCCTCGTGGACACGCTCGACGTGCGCCGCGGCGGGGTCGCCCCCAACATCTGCTTCGGCATGGGCGTGCTCGGACTGCGCCCCGTCCTGGTCGGCGCCGCGGGCGCCGACTTCGCCGAATACCGCTCCTGGCTCGACCGGCACAACGTGGACACGGCGAGCGTCCACATCTCCGAGGTGCACCACACCGCCCGTTTCGTGTGCACCACGGACAACGACCACAACCAGATCGCGTCCTTCTACACGGGCGCCATGAGCGAGGCCCGGCTCATCGAGCTGCGGCCCGTCGCCGAGCGGGTCGGCGGCCTGGACCTGGTGCTCATCGGCGCCGACGACCCGGAGGCGATGCTGCGCCACACCGAGGAGTGCCGCTCGCGGGGCATCCCCTTCGCGGCCGACCCCTCCCAGCAGCTCGCCCGCATGGACGGCGACGACATCCGCCGGCTGATCGACGGCGCCACGTACCTGTTCACCAACGAGTACGAGAAGGCGCTCATCGAGACCAAGACCGGCTGGACCTCGGAGGAGATCCTCGGCCGCGTCGGCACCCGTGTCACCACGCTCGGTGCCAAGGGTGTCCGTATCGAGCGCACCGGGGAGGACACGATCACGGTGGGCTGCGCCGAGGAGGAGCGCAAGCTCGACCCGACGGGTGTCGGCGACGCCTTCCGCGCCGGGTTCCTGGCGGGCCTGTCCTGGGAGCTCGGCAATGAGCGGGCGGCGCAGGTGGGCTGCATGCTCGCCACCCTCGTCATCGAGACCGTGGGCACCCAGGAGTACGAGCTGCGCCGGGGCCACTTCATCGACCGCTTCGTCAAGGCCTACGGGCACGAGGCCGGAGCCGAGATCAGGGCCCACCTCGAGGGCTGACCACGCCGTACGGTCCGCCGGGCGGGGGCAGCCCTCGACCCGGCGGACCGAGGCGGGGTCACTCCTCGACCCGGCGGACCAGGGTGGGATCCCTCCTCGACCCGGCGGACCGAGGCGGGGTCACTCCTCGACCCGGCGGACCAGGTAGGCACTGCCGCGGTCGGCGCCGAAGTCCGCCGCAGGCCGCTCGCCCAGATACTCCTGGCCGCGCATCTCGCACCACGCGGGGACATCCAGCCGGGCCGCCTCGTCGTCGGAGAGCACCGCGACGACCGAGCCCGCCCTCACTTCGCGGATCCGATTGGCCAGTTCGATGACCGGGATCGGGCAGCGGCGGCCCAGCGTGTCGAGCACCAGCGCGGCCTCCTCGCCCGCCGTCGGCCGCGGGCCCGGCTCCCCGGTCGGCGCCCCCAGCTGCTCGCGGACCCCCCGCACCACCCCCGGCAGTACGCCGAGGAAGCGCTCCACATCCTCCTCGGTGGTGCCGGACGGCAGCGAGACCCGCACGTTGCCCTCCGACAGCACGCCCATCGCCCGCAGCACATGGCTCGGGGTCAGGGTGCTGGAGGTGCACGACGAGCCGGACGAGACAGCGAAGCCCGCCCGGTCCAGCTCCGTCAGCAGCGCCTCACCGTCGACGTAGAGGCAGGAGAAGGTGACCAGATGCGGCAGCCGCCGCGCCGGGTCGCCCACCACTTCGACATCCGGGACGAGTTCGGGCACGCGCGTCCTGATCCGCTCCACCAGCGCCGACAGCCGGTCGCTCTCGGTGGCGGCCTGCTCGCGCACGGCCCGCAGCGAAGCGGCCGCCGCCACGATGGCGGGCACGTTCTCGAAGCCCGGCACCCGGCCGCGTTCCCGCTCGTCGCGGGGGAGCGGTGGGACATGGCGGACACCCTTGCGTACGGCGAGCAGCCCCACCCCGGGCGGGCCACCCCATTTGTGCGCGCTCGCCGCCAGCAGCGACCACCCCTCGGGCACGGGCATCCGGCCCAGGCTCTGCGCCGCGTCCACGAACAGCGGCACCCCGGCCTCCCGGCACGCGGCGGCCACCTCGGCGACCGGCTGGACCGTGCCCACCTCATGGTTGGCGGACTGAAGGCACGCCAGCGCCGTCCCCTCGGTCAGCGCGGCGGCGAACACCTCGGGATCGACCCGGCCGAGGCGGTCCACACCGACCTGGTCCACCGTCCCGCCGCTCGCCTCGTGCACCTCGGCGCAGTGCAGCACGGAGGAGTGCTCGACGGCCGAGACCACCAGGCGGTCGCCGACCCGGCGGCGCCCGGCGAGCGCTCCCAGCACCCCCAGGTGCACTCCTTGGGTCCCCGAAGGAGTGAAGACCAGTTCGTCGGCGCGGCACCCGACGGCCTCCGCCGCGGTCTCCCGGGCGGCGTCGAGCAGCATCCGGGCGCGCCGGCCGTCGCGGTAGAGCCTGGCCGGATCCGCCCACCCCTCGTCCAGCGCGGCGAGCAGGGCCTGACGTGCGACGGGGTGGAGGGGAGCGGAGGAGGCGGCGTCGAAGTAGGGCACCTTCGCACGTTAACCGACCTCGGCGGAACGCGGTCAGAACCGCGCGCTCACAGGGCATTCCATACCTTCGCGCGGGCCCCCGGATACGCCACGCCGACTTAGCCCCACCTGCCCGCACGACCCCAAATAGCGTCCAGTAGGGTTTGGTCCGCATAAACATCCAAACCCCTGCCCGCGCATGGGTCGGACCGCCGAAACGGGCGGACAGGCACTTCTCCCGCGGGCGAGACTCTCGGGAAGGCGCTACGTGAGTCCCAACGGCTCCGACCGCTCGCCGCGGCGCTCTATGCGGCGGAAGCTGCCGCAGGCGCTCGCCGCGGGCCTGGTCCTGGCGACCGCCACCGGTTGCTCCTATGAAGACTTTCCCAGGCTCGGCCTGCCCAGCCCCGCCACTGAGCAGGGGCCGATCGTCATCTCCCTGTGGCAGGGCTCGTGGGCCGCGGCGCTGGCGACCGGCGTCCTGGTGTGGGGCCTGATCATCTGGGCCGTGATCTTCCATCGCCGCAGCCGCACCAAGGTGGAGGTGCCCCCCCAGACCCGGTACAACATGCCCATCGAGGCGTTGTACACGGTGGTCCCGCTGATCATCATCGCGGTGCTGTTCTACTTCACCGCGCGGGACGAGACCGACCTGCTGAAGACCTCCAGCAAGCCCAAGCACGTCGTGAACGTCGTCGGCTTCCAGTGGAGCTGGGGCTTCAACTACCTGGAGAACGTGGACGGGCAGCCCAGCACTCCGGCGCAGCCCCTCACCGACAATCCGGATCTCAGCGCGATCCCGACGGACCTGCTCGAGCGCGCCCCGCAGAGCGCCGAGGGCGTCTACAACTTCGGCACCCCGGGCAAGCCCCCGCTGCTGGTCCTCCCCGAGGGCGAGACGGTGCAGTTCATCCTCACCTCTCGTGATGTCATCCACTCGTTCTGGGTGCCCAACTTCCTGTTCAAGCTGGACGTGATCCCGGGGCACACCAACAAGTTCCAGATCGTCGCCAACAAGAAGGGCACCTTCCGCGGCAAGTGCGCCGAGCTGTGCGGCGAGGACCACTCGCGGATGCTCTTCAACGTCAAGGTCGTCTCGCCCAGTGACTACCGCGACTACCTGAACACGCTTGCGAAGAAGGGCCAGACCGGCTACCTCAACGCGGGTATCGCCGTCACGGGTGACGCGAAGAACGCGCGCACCCAGCAGTCGGAGAGTGAGCACAAGTGAGCATCCTCAATGAACCCCAGGGTGCCGCCGAGGAAGGCGAGACCCAGGCGAAGGTGCCGCAGCGACGCAGGGAACCGGGGAACGTCGTCGTCAAGTGGCTGACGACCACCGACCACAAGACGATCGGCTCCCTGTACCTGATCACGTCGTTCGCCTTCTTCATCCTCGGCGGGGTGCTGGCGCTGATCATGCGCGCCGAGCTCGCCCGCCCCGGTTCGCAGGTGATGTCGAACGAGCAGTTCAACCAGGCGTTCACGATGCACGGCACGATCATGCTGCTGATGTTCGCGACGCCGCTGTTCGCGGGCTTCACCAACTGGATCATGCCGTTGCAGATCGGTGCGCCGGATGTGGCGTTCCCGCGGCTGAACATGTTCGCGTACTGGCTGTACCTGTTCGGGTCGCTGATCGCGGTGGCCGGGTTCCTGACCCCGCAGGGCGCCGCCGACTTCGGCTGGTTCGCTTATGCGCCGCTGTCGGACGCGGTGCGCTCGCCGGGTGTGGGCGCGGACATGTGGATCATGGGTCTGGCGTTCTCCGGTTTCGG
>NZ_BMMS01000066.1 GCF_014646055.1 Wenjunlia tyrosinilytica | reverse complement strand
TCCGCCGGGTGGCGCAGAGCGTGGCGTACCAGGAGCCACGGCTGTCGATCGTCTCCAATGCCACCGGTGAGCCGGCCACGGCCGAGGAGCTCTCCTGTCCCGACTACTGGGTGGGCCATGTCCGCCGGACGGTCCGATTCGCCGACGGGGTCCGTCAGTTGGAGGGGCACCGGGTCGGCCGGTTCGTGGAGCTGGGCCCGGACGGCACCCTGACGGCGATGGCCCAGGGGTGCCTTGAGGGCGACGGCCATCTTCTGGTGTCCGGGCTGCGAAGGGACCGTCCTGAACTGACGTCCCTCCTGTCCTCGGTGGCCGCTGTATTCACCCACGGTGGGACCGTGGACTGGTCGGCGCTGTTCGCCGGCACGGGAGCGCGCCGAGTCGCTCTGCCGACGTACGCCTTCCAGCGCCGTCGCTACTGGCTGGAAGCGGCTGTCCCCACCGGTGATCCGGCCGCGGTCGGCCTCGACCGGACCGGGCACCCCCTGCTCGGCGCCGCGGTCACCCTGGTCGACTCCGGCAGCGTCGTCTTCACCGGAAGGCTGTCCACCCGGACACACCCCTGGCTGGCCGACCACGCCGTGCTGGGCCGTGCGATCCTCCCCGCCACCGCCTACCTGGACCTCGCGGTCCACGCCGGGGACCACGTGGGCCTGGGCCACCTCGCCGAACTGACCCTGGAGACCCCTCTCGTCCTCCCGGAGCGCGGGGCGGCCCAACTCCAGCTCACACTGGGCGCCGAGGACGAGACCGGCCGGCGGGCCTTCACCGTGCACTCACGGCCGACCGGCTCGGACGACGAGCCCTGGGTCCGCCACGCACAGGGGACATTGAGCGGTGAGGCGCAGGCGCCCCCGCCGGACCCCGGCGCCTGGCCTCCCCCGGGAGCGGTCCGGGTGGCCGACGAGGACTGGTACGAGCGGTTCGCCGAGGGCGGGTTCCGCTACGGCCCGGCCTTCCAGGGACTCGAGGCCGTATGGCGCTGCGACCGGGAGGTCTTCGCGGAGGTGGCGCTTCCCGAGCCCTACCGTGCCGACGCCTCCCACTTCCTTCTTCACCCGGCGCTGCTCGACGCCGCCGTGCAGACCCTGCTGGTCGACGCGGCGGGCAACGCGGCGGACGGCGCACCCGCCGAGGCGATGCTGCCGTTCGCCTGGAGCGGGGTCACGCTCCACGCCACGGGAGCCACCGCGCTGCGCGTCCACCTCGTTCCCGCCGACCGCCCCGATGAGTTCTCCGTGTCCGTCGCCGACACCTCCGGCGAGCCGGTTGCCACCGCGGACAGACTGCTCCTGCGCAGGGTCGCCCCCGACCAGGTACAGCCGGCACGGAAGGCGGACACCCCGGCCACGCTCCTGCGGCTGGACTGGCAGCCCGCCGGTCCCGGCGCCTGCGCGGCGCAGGCCCGCCGCTGGGCCCTGCTGGGAAGCGGTGACGGGGGTGTGGCGGAGGCGCTGGACACCGCCGGTGTCCATCTGGAGTCCTACGCCGACCTGGACGCGCTCGCGGCGGCCGTCGACACCGGTATGGCAGTCCCGGAAGCCGTGCTGATGGTGTGCGACCCGGATACGCACGGGACGGTTCCGCCGCCCAAGGCGACCCGTGTGCTGCTGTCCCACCTCCTTGCCGTGGGCCGACGGTGGGTCACCGATGACCGCTTCTGCGACTCCCGGCTGGTGCTGGTCACCCGTGGCGCGATCGCCGTGGAGCCGGGGGAGGACGTGCCCGACCTCGCCGCCGCCTCCCTGTGGGGGCTGGTCCGATCGGCGCAGCTCGAGCACCCGGGACGGCTGCAACTGCTCGACCTGGCGCACTCCGGCGCCGACGACACCCGTGCCTTCGAGGACGAGGCCGACCGGCGCCGCCTGCTCGACGCCGTCGTGGCCGCCCACCCGCAGGCGGTCCTTCGAGACAGCGGACCGCTCGTGCCCCGGCTGGTCCCGGTCGAGCCGGGGGAGAGCGCCCTCAGCGCCCTTGACCCGAAGGGCACCGTCCTGGTCACCGGGGCGACAGGTGCGCTCGGCGGCCTGGTGACCCGCCACCTGGTCGCTGAGCACGGCGTACGGCACCTCCTGCTCGCCGCACGACGAGGACCCGAGGCCGAGGGAGCCGACACGCTGCTCTCCGAGCTGGCCGGGCAGGGCGCCGAGGCGCGGCTCGTGGCGTGCGACGTCGGCGACCGCACGGCACTGGAGGACCTGATGCGCCTGATCCCGGCCGAGCATCCGCTGACCGCCGTCGTGCACATCGCCGGTGTCGTGGACGACGGGACCTTCGCCTCACTGCGCGACGAGCAGGTCGAGCGGGTGCTGCGCCCCAAGGCGGACGCCGCGTGGCTGCTGCACCGGCTCACCGCCCATCTCGGCCTTTCCGCGTTCGTCCTGTTCTCCTCGGCGGCCGGGACCTTCGGCGCCGCGGGCCAGGCCGACTACGCCGCCGCCAATGCCTTCCTGGACGGTTTGGCCCACCACCGCCGCGCCCTGGGCCTGCCCGCCACCTCGCTGGCGTGGGGGCTGTGGGAAGGCGGCGGGATGGCCGCGGGCCTCAGCGAGGCCGACCACGCAAGGATGGCCCGCAATGGGATGCGGCCGCTGTCCGCGGCGCACGGGCTCGCCCTGTTCGATGCCGCCCTCACCGTCCCGGACGCCGCTCTCGCCGCGGTGGCGCGGGAGGTGCGTCATGGAGGCGGGGGCTCGCGGTCCCGCGTCGGCGCGCGGAGGGCCGCCGCCGAGGGCGCCGGCTCTCCGACCTCGCTGCTCGCCCGGCTGTCCGGGCGGTCCGCGGCCGAGCAGCGGGCAGTCCTGCTCGATCTGGTGCGCGGCCAGGTGGCCGCCGTGCTGGGTCATGCCTCGGCGCAGGACATCGACCCGGACCAGCATTTCGCGGAACTCGGCTTCGACTCGCTGACCGCCGTGGAACTGCGCAACCAGCTCAACGCGGCGACCGGGCTTCGGCTGCCGCCCACGCTCGCGTTCGACGTCGACACCCCGGACGCGCTCGCCGACCACTTGTACGAGCAGCTCGCGTCGGTTCCGCCCGACGAGGAGAAGGAGCACCCGGCACCCGGCGCGGCCCCCGCGGGCTCGTCCGAGGACACCCTCGGGGCCCTGTTCCGCACCGCCTGCGAGCAGGGCCGGATCGACCAGGGCTTCGCGCTGTTGCAGGCGGCGGCGGAGCTTCGGCCGGTCTTCGAATCACCGGAAGAGTCGGCGCTCGTTCCCGCCGGGGTGAAGCTGGCCGGCGGTGACTCGGGGGCGAGCCTGGTCTGCTTCAGCTCCTATGTCGCCCTGGCCGGAGTCCACCAGTACGCACGATTCGCCTCCGCCTTCCGCGGCGAGCGCGATGTATGGGCGCTGCCGACACCGGGCTTCGGCCGCGGTGAACCCCTGCCCGCCTCGCTGGACGCGGTGGCGCGGCTGCAAGCGGACTCGGTGCTGCGGTGCGCCGACGGCAAGCCGTTCGTGCTGCTCGGATCGTCCTCCGGAGGAATCCTGGCCCTCGCCGCCGCCCGTCACCTGGAGAAGTCCGGTCTGCGGCCGTTGGGCGTGGCCCTGCTGGACACCTATATGCCGCGTGCGGACTCACCGTTCACCCGCTTCTCGGCGCAGATGCTCGGGGGGATGTTCGACCGCGAGTCGATGTTCGCCCATATGGACACCGCCCGGCTGAGCGCCATGAGTTGGTACATCCGGATGGTCGGCGAATGGGCTCCCGACGACCTGGAGTCCCCGGTGGTGCTCGTGCGGCCCCGCGAGGCGCCGGTCGGCGTCGAGCAGGCCGGCCCCCTGGCACCCGAGGACTGGCAGAGCAGCTGGGACGGCGCCCAGACCGTCGCCGAAGTCCCCGGCAACCACTTCACGATGATGGAGTCCCATGCCGCCACCACGGCCGAGGCCGTCGTCGCCTGGCTGGGCGAGGTCCTGCCGCGGCACACCGCGGACCACCTGTCCGAGCACCGACCTGGGGGAGCATGATGCGGGTTCTGTTCGTCAGTCTGTCCGAGAAGTCGCACCTGTACTGCATGACACCGCTGGCGTGGGCGCTGACCGTGGCGGGACACGAGGTACGGGTGGCCAGCTCGCCGCGGCTGACCGAAGCGATCACCAGGACCGGGCTGACCGCGCTCCCCGTCGGGCGCGACCACGACATCTACCGCGACATGACCGCCTACCGCGACTCGCAGGACTACAAGACCGCCAACTGGAGCAGGTGCGAGCCCGGCCAGGTGGACTGGTCCGAGCTGCGTGAGCGGTACGAACTGAGCGTTCCCTACGCGTTCGCCGTCTACAACGACTCCATGATCGACGACCTGGCGGCCTTCGCCCAGAGCTGGAGGCCCGACCTGGTGGTGCGGGATCCGCTGGCCTACTCGGGTGCGATCGCGGCGCGGATCAGCGGCGCCGCACATGCGCGCCTGATGTGGTGCGAGGATGTCTGGGGCCGGACCCGGCGGACCTTCCTGGAACTCATGGAGTCGGTGCCCGAGGCCGAGCGGGTGGACCCCCTGGCCGACTGGCTGACCTCGCGGTCCGAGCCCTTCGGTTTCTCCTGCGACGAGGAGATGCTGCACGGTGAGGCCACCATCGTCTCCCTGCCGGGCAGCCTTCAGCGGCTTCCCGGCCAGTCGCGGGAACTGGCCATGCGCCACATTCCGTACAACGGTGACGCGGTGGTGTGGGACTGGCTGCGCGAGTCCCCCAAGCGCCCCCGTGTCTGCCTGAGCCTCGGATCGTCCAACACCGAGGACTACGGCGGTGACTACGTCAGCGTGCCCGACATCCTCGAGGCCCTGGCCGACGAGGACCTCGAGGTGGTGGCGGCCCTGCTGCCCGCGCAGCGGGAACGGCTCGGCGAGGTGCCCGCCAATGCCCGGGTCGTCGACTCGGTGGCGCTCCACACCCTGCTGCCGACCTGTTCGGCGATCATCCACCACGGCGGGTACGGGACATACGCCACCGCGCTGGTGAACGGGGTACCGCAGCTCATCCTGTCCACCTCCGTCTCCGACCACGAGATGCGTGGGGAGTCGCTGCGGGACAGCGGGGCCGGAGTCTATCTGCACCACCGCGAGGCGGGCGCCGAGGAGGTGCTCGGCCAGGTCCGGCGGATGATCGCCGAACCGGGTTTCACGGACTGCGCCGAGCGGCTGCGGGCCGAGTCCGCCGCCATGCCCAGCCCCCATGAACTCGTGCCCGTACTGGAGCGGATGGTCGCCAACCGCTGACGGAACACGGACCCGACACGCCCATGAGAAGACAGGAGAGCAGTATGCGGATCACGATCGACCGCGACCGATGCGTGGGGGCAGGGCAGTGTGTACTCGCCGCCGACGCGGTGTTCGACCAGAACGAGGAGGACGGCCTGGTGGTGCTGCGGCTCGGCACCCCGCCCGAGGACCTCGAAAGCGCCGTACGTGAGGCAGAGCTGATCTGCCCGTCAGGGGCCATCCAGATAGCGGCGGCCGACCCGGCCGCCCGCTGACGCCACGCACAACCCGGATGGAGACCGTGAAGGCTCTCGTGCTCTCGGGAGGCGCGGGTACGCGCCTTCGGCCGATCACCCACACGTCCGCGAAACAGTTGGTGCCCGTTGCCAACAAGCCCATCCTCTTCTACGGCCTCGAGGCGATCGCCGCCGCCGGGATCGTCGAAGTCGCCATCATCGTCGGGGAAACGGAGGCGGAGATCCGTGAGGCCGTCGGCGACGGCTCCGCCTTCGGCCTCGACGTCACCTACATCCGGCAGAGCGCCCCGCTCGGCCTCGCCCATGCCGTGCTCATCGCCCGGGACTTCCTCGGCGAGGACGACTTCCTGATGTACCTCGGCGACAACTTCGTCTTCGGCGGCATCACCGACGCGGTCGACCAGTTCCGCAAGGAACGGCCGGACGCGCAGATCATGCTCACCCGGGTGGCCAACCCCACCGCCTTCGGTGTCGCGGAACTCGACGAGGCCGGACGGCTGATGAGGCTCGAGGAGAAGCCGGAGCGGCCCAAGAGCGACCTCGCCCTGGTCGGGGTCTACCTCTTCACGGCATCGGTCCACGAGGCCGTCGGCGCCATAGGGCCGTCGCGGCGCGGCGAGTTGGAGATCACCGACGCCATCCAGTGGATGATCGACAAGGACCGCGATGTGCGTTCCACGGTGATCTCCGGCTACTGGAAGGACACCGGGAACGCGGCCGACATGCTGGAGGTCAACCGCAGGCTCCTGGACCTGCTCGAGCCCCGGGTCGAGGGCTTCGTCGACGACTCCAGCGAGATCGTCGGCCGGGTCCGCATCGACGCCGGAGCCGAGATCCGCGGCTCGCGCATCGTCGGGCCCGCCGTCATCGGCGCCGGCAGCGTCGTCGTCGACTCCTACATCGGGCCGTCCACGTCGGTCGGGGAGAACTGCAGCATCCGCAACAGCGAGATCGAGTTCTCGATCATCATGCGCGACTCCCTGTTCGACAGCATCCGCCGTGTCGAGGCCTCACTCATCGGACGCAATGTCCGGGTGACGCTCGCTCCCGGCATCCGCGTCACCCACCGGTTCGTCATCGGCGACCACGGCCATGTGCAGGTCCCCTCATGAGCACCAGGATCCTGGTGACCGGCGCCGCCGGGTTCATCGGCTCGCACTACGTCAGGACCCTGCTCGGACCGCGGGGGCCCGGCGATGTCACGGTGACTGTCCTGGACAAGCTCACCTACGCCGGCAACCCGGCCAACCTCGAGTACGTGCACGGCCGACCCGGCTTCACCTTCGTCCGCGGCGACATCTGCGATCCGCTGCTCGTCGGACAGCTCGTCGCCTGCCACGACGAGGTGGTGCACTTCGCCGCGGAGTCGCACGTCGACCGGTCGATCGTCAGCTCCGCGGAGTTCGTCCGCACCAATGTGGTGGGAACGCAGACCCTCCTCGACGCCGCACTGCGGCAGGGTCTGCGCACCTTCGTCCAGATCTCCACCGACGAGGTGTACGGGTCGATCCCCGCCGGCTCCTGGCCGGAGGACGCCCCCTTGCGGCCCAACTCGCCGTACTCGGCCTCCAAGGCGTCCGCGGATGTGCTCGCCCTGGCCTATCACCGCACGCACGGCCTGGATGTACGGCTGACCCGCTGCTCCAACAACTACGGGCACCACCACTTCCCGGAAAAGCTCATCCCGCTGTTCATCACCAACCTGATGGACGGCAGGAAGGTGCCGCTGTACGGCGACGGCCTCAACGTCCGGGACTGGCTGCACATCGACGACCACGTGCAGGGCATCGAACTGGTGCGTACCGGCGGCCGCGCGGGCGAGGTCTACAACATCGGCGGCGGCACCGAGCTGAGCAACCGGGAGCTGACCGATCTCCTGCTCGACGCCTGCGACGCCTCCCCGGACATGGTCGAGTACGTCGAGGACCGCAAGGGACACGACCGCCGCTACTGCGTCGACTGGAGCCGGATCCGCGACGAGCTGGGCTACCGGCCGCGCAAGGACTTCAGCGCCGGCCTCGCGGAGACCGTCGCCTGGTACCGGGACAACCGGGCCTGGTGGGAGCCGCTCAAGTGCCGGCTCGCCCCCGTGGCGTAAGAGACCGAGCCTTCCCTGAACAGCTGTGGGCCCGCGGACGGTTCCGCGGGCCCACAGCTGTCCGGGGAGGGATGTTCGCGCCCCATTGGGGCGGCGAGTGATTCAGGTGGCGGGCGGCCGAGCGGAACCGGAGCGCCACCCCGCCCTCTCCTGCTCCGATGTCCCTTGCTCCCGGGCGCCGCTCCGCAGGATGCTCCAGAGCCCGGCGCGGGACTGGTGGATGTTGACGATCACCAGCATGAGCACGGTGAACACACCGTACTGGGCGCCACCGAGCGCGGGGACGACGTCGACCGGCAGGGTGTAGGCCATGACCGCCCGGACCGCCGCGTCGATGAGGAGCCCCACACCCCAGATCACCGTGGACACGCGCCAGATCCGGCGGAACCGCGGCACCCGCTCCCACAACTCGTCCCAGGATCCGCTCGAGTCCGAGAACTGCCTCTCCAGCAGGGGTCGGGAGAAGGTGAAGGCCAGGGGCCGCCTGCCGCGCAGGGTGGCGAGGAACCCCATGCCCGCGGCCCCGGTGAGCCACCCGTCCTTGACCAGCAGGAACCGCGGACTGTCCGTGATCAGCGAGGCGGCGATGCTCAGTGCCATCAAAGCCGTGACGAACGCGCCCAGGGCATCCACCTTGCGCTCCCTGGCAAAGGTGATCACGGAGCTCGTCGCGGGCACCAGCGAGCCGACGGTCAGGGCGAGGATGTTCCCCACCCCGGCGGAGCGCAGGACGTAGTAGATGACGATGGGGAATCCCAGGTCCACCACCAGCATGAAGAGCATCTTCAGTGCCGGATTGACGGGCCTTCCCTCGCCGCTGGTCATGGCCGCTCCACCTGTTCCGGACGGGTCGCGAGTTCGAACAGAGTCGTCAGTTCCCC
This sequence comes from Wenjunlia tyrosinilytica, assembly GCF_014646055.1. Taxonomy (GTDB): domain Bacteria; phylum Actinomycetota; class Actinomycetes; order Streptomycetales; family Streptomycetaceae; genus Wenjunlia; species Wenjunlia tyrosinilytica. The sequence continues at coordinate 6,268 of NZ_BMMS01000066.1, read as the reverse complement.
GGCATACGCGTCCAGGTCGAGGTCCGGCTCGGAATCCAGGAGGAAGGGCAGGCCCTCGATGGCGCGCTGGATGGTCGTCGCCATGACACGGGTGTCGAAGTCGCGGAACTCCCCGGCGGCCTGCCCGTCACGCAGGATCTCCTCGATGGGCGAGACGACGGAACGGTCGGTGGCCGCGTCGTAGTGCAGTCCGCCGCTGAGGAAGATCGCCAGCATCGCCTTCATCTGGGTGCGGTGCGTGCCGATGAACTCGACACCGGCCCGGATGTGGGTCGCCAGTGACTCGGCGGCGCCGCGTGAGCCCTGCATCCGCTCGGCCACGAACCGCGCGTTCGCGGCGTAGACCTCCTGGACGATCCGCTCGATCAGCTCGTCCTTGCCGGCGAAGTGGTACGAGATCAGCCGGGTACTGCTCAGGCCCGCCTGCTCCGTGATCCGTGCGAACGACGCCCGGGCGAAGCCCACTTCCGCGATCGTCTCGATCGCGGCACGCACGATCTGCGCACGTCGCGCCGTAGCGGTGAACGTCCGGCTCTCGCCGCCCGTGCCCTCTACGCCGCCCGCCGCTCTTACTCGCATGAGTAAACCGTACGTCGATCAGGTAATGCTTGTCGAGACGCACGGCCCACCACCCGGAATTCCCTAGACAACGCCGCCGACGCGCCACCTGTCCGAACGGCGGTGCTAGCGTCCGAGCCTGATCTGACCCCTTGAATCGCCTTGCCGCGTCGACCCCAGGACCTGGGGTCCGCCTGGTTGCCCGGGCGCAGGAGCCCGGTCTCCCACCGAAGATCCCCAGGAGACATCCGTGACCGATGTCAGCACCACAACCGGATCACCCGCTCCCACCGAGTCGATTCCCGGTCCCGCCTGGCTGGGTGTGGGCAAACTGCGCACCATGGCGGCCCACCCGCCGCGATTCTTCACCGGGCTCCGGGAGGAGTACGGGCCGGTCGTGCGTTTCCCCTTCGGCAATTCGCACGGCTACCTGCTCAGCGACCCGCGGGTGATCCAGGACGTCTACATCGCCTCCGACCGCAAATTCGGCAAGGACGTGCTGAAGATCGGCAAAGGCAACCGCGCCGCTCCCATGGCCATCATCCTCGGCAGAGGACTGGCGACCAGCGACGGCGACTTCCACCGCACGCAACGTCGGCGGATCCAGCCGATCTTCCACCGGCAGCGGATCGCCGGGTACGGCGCCACCTTCGCCTCACTCGCCGCCGAGGCCAGCGCCGGGTGGACCGACGGACAGCAGATGAACGTCCACGAGCAGATGTACGAGATCTCCCTCGGCATGGTCGCCAAGACCATCTTCGACGTCTCCCTCGACGCGGACGTCGCGCACACGATCCGCACCGCCTTCCCCCGGAGGGGAGGGCCGCTGCGCTGGGAGCAGGTCGTTCCCTTCGGCCGGTTCGTGATCAAACTGCCGCTGCGCAACAACCGCAGGTTCAGAAAGGGCCGCAAGGCCCTGAACGAGATCATCTACCGGATGATCGAGGAACGCCGCCAGGGGCCGGGCGACGGGGACGACCTGCTGTCCGTCCTGCTCTCCGTCCAGGACGCCGAGACCGGCGAGTTCATGGACGACGAACTGGTGCGGGACGAGGCCATGACCCTGCTGTTCGCGGGACATGAGACCTCCTCCGGTGCGCTGACCTGGGCCTATCACCTGCTGAGCAAGAACCCTGAAGCCAAGAAGCGGATGCACGCGGAGCTCGACGAGGTACTCGGCGACCGGCTCCCCGAGGTCTCCGATCTGCCGAGGCTCGTCTGGACCGACGCGGTGTTCTCCGAGGCGCTGCGCCTCTATCCCCCGGTCTGGGTCACCGTCAGGCGGACGCTGACGGAGTACACCGGAGCGGGCTACGTCCTGCCGCCGGACAGCTTCGTCATGATCAGCCCCTGGGTCGTCCACCACGATCCGCAGTGGTGGCCGGAGCCCGAGGCATTCGCGCCCCAGCGGTGGATCGCCTCCGACGGCGCCGACCCGCTCGGTGGCCATGCCGTGGCTCCCGGGCGGCCCCGCATGGCCTACCTGCCCTTCGGTGCCGGACCGCGCCAGTGCATCGGCAACGCCTTCGCGCGCATGGAAGCCATCATGGCGCTCGCCACCATCGGCCGGCACTGGGACTTCGAGGCGGTCAACGACGACCCGGTGGACGTGGTCACCCACATCACGGTCCAGCCCCGACGCGGCGTTCAGATGATCGCCCGACGGCGTCGGTGAACAGTAGTGGTCCCCCTAGACGCTCACTGACCCACGGGACGTACCGCGGCCCGAGGTACCAGTATGAACAATCGCCGGAACCATGATCGTCTCGCAGGTCGCCGTGTCATCACGGCTGCTACCAGTAGCTGCGCCGTTCGAGTGATGACTCGGATTCATGAGGTGGAGGCTGTGCCCATGTTGGCAGAAGGCGGAAAATCATGGGAAGGCGCCGTAGCGGTCGTCGGAATTTCCTGCCGCCTGCCCAAGGCCTCCGACCCCGACCTGTTCTGGCAACTTCTCGAACGCGGTGAAAGCGCCGTCGTCGAAACACCGACAAACCGCTGGGACGCGGATTCGCTGTTCGACGCCGACCCTTCCGCGCGGGGAAAGACACACGCCAAATGGGGCGGCTACCTCGACCACGTCGACCGTTTCGATCCCGGCTTCTTCGGAATATCCCCGCGCGAGGCCGTCGCGATGGATCCGCAGCAGCGGCTGATCCTGGAACTCGGCTGGGAGGCCCTGGAGGAGGGCGGCATCGTTCCGGTGCGGCTGCGCGGCAGCCGCACCGGCGTCTTCGTCGGCGCCATCTGGGACGACTACGCCGCGCTCGCCCACCGGCAGGGACTCGCGGCCATCGGGCAGCACACCGTCACCGGTCTGAACCGCGGCATCATCGCCAACCGCCTGTCGTACATTCTGGGGCTGCGCGGCCCCAGCCTCACCGTGGACACCGGCCAGTCCTCCTCGCTGGTGGCCGTGCACATGGCGTGCGAGAGCCTGCGACGAGGGGAGGCCGACCTCGCGCTCGCGGGCGGGGTCAACCTCACCCTCGCTCCGGAGAGCCTGATCGCCTCCGCGAAGTTCGGCGGCCTTTCCCCGGACGGACGCTGCCACACCTTCGACGCACGCGCCAACGGCTACGTCCGCGGCGAAGGCGGCGGCCTGGTCGTCCTCAAGCCCCTGGCGCGCGCGGTCGCCGACGCGGACCCGATCCACTGTGTGATCCGCGGCAGCGCGATGAACAACGACGGCGGCGGGGACGGCCTGACCGCTCCCCACCGCGCCGCCCAGGAGGACGTCCTCCGCCTGGCCTACGACACGTCCGGCGTCAACCCCGCCGATGTGCAGTACGTGGAGCTGCACGGCACCGGGACAGCGCTGGGCGATCCGATCGAAGCGGCCGCCCTGGGAACGGTGTTCGGCCGGGCCAGACCCGACGCCTCCCCCCTGCTCGTCGGCTCCGTCAAGACCAACGTCGGGCACCTCGAGGGCGCGGCGGGCATCGCCGGCCTCCTCAAGGCCATCCTGTCGGTCGGCCGCAAGCGCATCCCGGCAAGTCTCAACTTCGAGACCCCCAACCCGGCGATCCCCCTGGACGCGCTCCATCTGAGGGTCGCGACCGAGCTGCGCGCCTGGCCCCGAGACGATGTGCCCCTGCTGGCCGGAGTGAGCTCGTTCGGCATGGGCGGCACCAACTGCCATGTGGTGCTGTCGGAATGGGACACCCCGCCCCGCACCGGCGGCCCTGTCGTGGCCCCTGTCGTCGATGGCCGGGCGGACGGTGAGCTGCTCGCCCTCCACAACGGGGCGGACGACTCCCCGAAGCTGCTGCCCTGGACGGTCTCCGGCCGCACCGCGGACGCGCTGCGAGCCCAGGCCGGCCGACTGCTCGCCCATGTGAAAGCGCACCCGGCGCTGACTCCCGCCGACGTCGGGTACTCCCTGGCCACGGCCAGGACCGGCTTCGAGCACCGCGGTGTGGTGCTGGGCCGGGACCGGGACGAACTGCTGCACGGGCTGGCCGCCCTCGCCGAGGGAGCGAGCGTCCCCGGCCTCGTCGAGGGACGTCCGACAGCGGCCGTCCGGCAGAGCGGTGCGGCCGACGGTCCGGTGTTCGTCTTTCCCGGCCAGGGCACGCAATGGGCGGGAATGGGGCGGCAGCTGCTCGACTGCTCGCCGGTCTTCGCCGCCTCGATGGAGGCGTGCTCGGCGGCGCTGGAGCCCTACATCGAATGGTCGTTGCCCGATGTCGTGCGAGGTGTGCCCGGGGCGGCCGAACTCGACGCGCCGGAAGTGGTCCAGCCGGCCCTGTGGGCCGTGATGGTGTCCCTGGCCGCGCTCTGGCGGGCGTGCGGAGTCGAGCCGTCGGCGGTGGTCGGCCATTCGCAGGGCGAGGTCGCGGCCGCGTGTGTGGCGGGGGTGCTCTCCTTGGAGGACGGCGCCCGTGTGGTGGCACTGCGCCGCCGCGCACTCCAGCCGATCCTGGGCCTGGGCGGCATGCTGGCGGTGAGGCTGCCGCTGACGGATGCCGAGGAGCTGATACGCCGCTGGGAGGGCCGCCTGTGCGTCGCGGTCGTGAACGGCCCCGCCTCGGTGGTGATCTCCGGGGACGAGGACGCGCTCGGGGAGCTGTCCGCCCAGTGCGCGGCGGACGGGGTGCGCGTCCAGCGGTTGGCGATGGACTACGCGTCGCACTCCCGGCATGTCGAGGCCATCGAGGGAGAACTCGCCGAAATGCTGGCGGGTATCGCTCCGCGCTCGGGCGAAGTGCCGTTCTTCTCCACGGTCGAGGCGGAGTTCGTGGACACGGTGACGCTGGGCGCCGACTACTGGTACCGCAATCTGCGGCAGCCGGTCCGCTTCGAGAGCGCGGTCCAATCCCTGCTGCGGCGCGGACACGGTGTGTTCATCGAGATGGGGCCCCATCCCGTGCTGGCCGGGGGGATCCTGGACACGGCCGAGGACATCGGCGGCGACGCGGTGGCCGTCGGCTCCCTGCGGCGGGACGAGGGCGGCGGGGACCGGATGCTGGCCTCGCTGGCCGAGGCACACGCTCATGGCGTGGACGTCGACTGGTCCGCGCTGTTCGCCGGAACCGGTGCGCGCCGGGTGGACCTGCCGACCTATGCCTTCCAGCGGCGCCGCTACTGGATGGACGACACCGCTCAGGCCATCCCGCCGAACGCTGCCTCGCCCGCCCTCACGGGTGCGAGCGACGAGCCGGTGACGAGGGACGAGGACCACGTGGCGGCCCCGTCAGCGCTCCACAGCCGAATGGCCGCCGCGTCCGAGAACGAGCGGCGTGGCGTGATGCTCGAACTGGTCCGCACTCACGCCGCCATCATCCTCGGGCATGACTCACCGGACCACGTCGAATCGCGGCTGAGCTTCAAGGACCTCGGCTTCGACTCCCTGACCTCGGTCGACCTGCGCAACCGCCTGAAGACGGCGACGGGCCTGCCACTGCCCACCTCACTGCTGTTCGACCACCCCGCCCCCGACGCACTGGCAGGGCACCTGGCCGCACGGTTCCTCGGTGGCGGTGACCAGCGCGACGCCTCCGGCGCTGCGGCGCCGGAGGCGGCAGGGGCGCATGACGACCCCGTGGTGATCGTCGGGATGGCCTGCCGGCTGNACCTATGTGCGTGAGGGTGGCTTCCTCTACGGGGCGACGTCCTTCGACGCCGGGCTGTTCGGCATTTCGCCGCGTGAGGCGCTGGCGATGGATCCCCAGCAGCGGCTGCTGCTGGAGGCGTCGTGGGAGGTCTTCGAGCGGGCGGGCATCGACGCGGCCTCGGTCAGAGGCTCCCGGACCGGTGTCTTCGCCGGAGTGATGGGCCAGGACTACGGGACCTGCCTACGGGGGGCATCGGAGGACGCCGACGGCTATGTGCTGACGGGAACGACCAGCAGTGTGGCGTCCGGCCGCATTTCGTACGCCTTCGGTCTCGAGGGGCCGGCGGTGACCGTGGACACGGCGTGCTCCTCGTCCCTGGTGGCGCTGCATCTGGCGGTCGGATCACTGCGGTCGGGGGAGTGCGATCTGGCGCTCGTCGGTGGAGTGACCGTCATGTCCGGCCCGGAGATGTTCGTCGAGTTCGGCCGTCAGCGGGGGTTGGCGGCGGACGGCCGGTGCAAGGCGTTCTCGGATACGGCCGATGGGACGGTGTGGTCCGAGGGGGTGGGTGTGCTCCTGGTGGAGCGGCTGTCGCAGGCGCGGCGCAGGGGGCACACGGTCTGGGCGGTGGTGGCCGGGTCCGCGGTGAACCA
>NZ_BMMS01000065.1 GCF_014646055.1 Wenjunlia tyrosinilytica | reverse complement strand
TACGTGCTGCTCGGTCTTCGGGCTCATCCATCGCCGCAGTTCGCGCTGGGCGTCGCGGATCTCCACCATGCGCCGGTCCAGGTGCCATTCCAGGTCGCGCATCGCGAGCAGGTCAACGGCGGAGGCTCCGGGGTCGAGAGAGAGCTCCGCGGCGGCCGCGTGGACGGCCTGCCACAGCGGGCGCAGCGTGCGCAGAGCTTGCCACTGGTTCCAGCGCACCCGCAGGACGGGCAGCCAGAATCCGATGCAGATGAACACAGAGCCGAAGAAGGCGAAGGCCGGCCCGGTGCTGTCGCTGAGGAAGTCCAGATCGTGGTTGCCTGCGGCTGCGGCGGTCAGGGCTATGGCCTTGCAGATGGCATAGCCGGAGGCGATCAGGCATCCGACGGAGACGAGGCGCAGTCCGAGCCGTGCCGCCGAGTGGGGGTCGGATATCTGCCGGGCTTGGCGGTGGCAGGCGCCGGCGATGGTCAGCAGGCCGACGAGGTATCCCGCTTGGTAGAGGGACATGAACGCGAGGATGGTGGGCTCGTCGGCGTAGGTGACGTCGAAGTGCAGCGGCGTCTCGGGTCCGTCGGTGTCCCCCAGGAAGAACAGAGTGGCCATGGCGGCCAGAAGCAGGACGTAGCCGATGACGCGGGGGCGGATGGCGTCCCAGAGGGACTGGGAGTCGGTGCGGGGCGATGCCCACAACAGCACGAGGACCTGGGCGATGCCTCCGAATGCGATCACGAAGCTGTAGACGCCGAGCGTGGCCAGGTTGTGGGCACCGGTCGCGGCCGCGACCGCTCGGTAGATGACAGGAGCACCGAGGAAGAAGGCGATCGCCCCGCACGCTGTGGCGGCGGTGATTGCGGCCAGTGTGGGCGTGGGGTCGCGTTTTAACGCGCGCAGCTTGGACAGGACGACGAGCGTGGCCAGTGCGGCGATCGCCAGGTAGCTGACGTTGTACGGCGTCTCAGACACGGTCCGCTCCGGTGCGTCGGTGCTCGAGGGCGGATGCCACTCGGGCGGAGGTGGCCTCTTCTGGGCGTTGGGGTAGCAGTTGGCGCAGGAGAGTGCCGAGCACTTCGGCCTCGTGTTCGGCCGGGTCGGCGTAGACAGTGCGGCCCACGAGCGACATGGCTCGCCCGAGCACGACACGCACCACCGATGGATCCAGGTGAGGCAGCCATGCACGGATGACGTCGTCGTCCGCTACGGGTTGATCGGGCTTGTGGTCGCACAGCAGGTGGGCGAGCTCGTGGCAGATCAGATGCCATTGATGGAACGGGCTGGTCAGGGCGTCGTAGACGATCACGTCATGGGTGGGTGTCTGCTCGCAGTACGCCGAGGCCTTGCCCGGGGGCATGGCTTGCGATCGTAGGTCGATGGGGCGGCCGCGTCGCTCGGCGACGGCGTTGACCAGGCCTTCGACACAGTCCACCGCGGGGAGCTTGAGGGTTCGCAGGTGGCGACGTGAGCGTTTGAGCGCCCGGCGCAGTGCTCGACGCGCTTGGCGGCGGCTCAGTTCCCCGGACCGATGGGGGTGTCCGTCTGCGCCCCCCATGGTCACCCTCCATTGCACGATCGCGGCCTGTGGTGCTGGACAGCTTGTACGGCACTGGTTCCCGGTCAGTCCGTGCCACCTTCGGGTTGAGCGTCGTTGTCGCTGTTGAGCTGCTCGGTCATCACATCGACAGCGGTCACTTTACGACCGGGCATTTGCAATAGCCGTCCCAGGATCCGTTGCAGCTTGGAGTCTGCGCGAAGTCGTTCCACCATCGAGTCGAGATCGCTGCCTTTGACGGCGCCGATGCTTGAGGTTCTGCCCATGACCTGGACAAGGTTGTCCGCGCGAGCGTGTTCGAGCGCTTCGAGATCCCTTCCCACGGCTTCGGCTGTGGCGTCGTCGGTGAAGTAGTCGACGGTGACCCCGAAGCGTCTGGCCAGTGCGGTCAGGGTGTCGTCGGTGAAGAAGGCAACCGATACGCCGAAGACCTGGGCGAGTGCCTCGGTCACAGCCAGGGTGGGGCCGCGCTTGCCGCTGAGGAGGTAGCCGATGTAGGCCCCAGTGATCCCTGCCGCTCTGGCCACCTCCGAGTTGGTGTAACCCCGGCCCGTGGTGGGGGAGGTACGGGTGGCGAACAGGAACGTCAGCCGAGCCACGAAGCGGGGGTGTTGATCGCCGTCGTGCTCTTCGAGGGGCAGGCCCTGCCGCAGTCGTGCGATCACCGGCTCCGGGACTCCGGTGCTGTAGGAGACGTCGGTGTTCGACCATGGTCGCTGGCCGGCCGGGAAGATGACCTCGAACAGTCGGTTGAGCCGCTGGGCAATCAACGGTGGTGGGACACCCCGGCGCGCGTTGGGATTCATGGGATGCAACGCCGCCCTTTCCGTCGAGGGGGAGTCGTCGCCAGTAGCGGGTGCTGCAGCACGGAGCGGGTTGCGGTGCCGAGGCCTTCGCAGGGTGTCAACTATTGTTGCTAGACGGGCGTGTCGAAGATAGCACTCTCGCAGTGCCGGGCCGCAAGGGCAGGTCGAGGAGCATAGGGCCATCGACATTGATTAACTATAGTTGACATCTTCGTGTCGGTGGGTCAGGATCATGCTGCGCCGACGGCGGTGGACAGAGAGGTTCGCGCCCGCAGGCGCTCAAAGTGCCGTCAGGTGAGCCGATCGCCGCTCTCAGGGCAACCCGGCTCCGAGTGGCGGGCGACCGCGGGACCAGGCGCGGGGCGATTGGCTGGGGGGCGTACGCGTGGGCGACCGGGGAGCGGCTGAAGTAGGTGCGCACCTCTGGCAGCTCTCGGCATGATCGTGCCGAATACCTCAGGCTTGGGTGTCACCCTGTGGCCCCATGCCCACCGCGGCGATGGGGTCGCTGCCAGAAGGCCTGGATGACCGGATCGGGGGCCGCGTCAGCGTGTTCAACTGGAGAACGGTCCGGAGGGCAGGTGCCGCACGAGCATTCCCCCGCAGCCGTTGCACAGGGCGATCAGCCGACCCGGGTGCCGCCAAACGGGTCAGGCCGAACGGATTGCCTGGGTGCGGGCGCAGGACAACCGGGACGGCGCCTGCCACAAGGTCGGACACAGAGCGGCAAGAGGGGAGGTTGTGACTCGTCGCACTCACCCGCATCACCGATTCGCACCAGCGTCGTGCCGCGCCGCTGCCCCGGTCCGCACAGCGGACTCCCCTCGCAGTCACCTCGCCACCAACGCCCGTGCACCGACGGCTCCTGAGAGCCACGGAACAGCCTGACACGGGACCCAGCTTCAGGAGGCGTGATGGGAGAAGGCAGGGCGTTCCTCGAGGAGATTGGCGTGGCGCAGGTTCGAATAAGAGCCGCCGACGAGGCAAGCGCACATCGCATCGCCTTGCTGATCCGAAGTCGTCACTCGGCTACCGCGCCTTCCCTTCAGCGCAGTGAAGGGTTCGTGGAGTTGGAACTTTATGCTCACACTCTCTCCTATCCCGATGGCGATTCCGACGGGGGAATGAATCCGTGACCGAGGGCTTCGATTCGCCATCTACTGCGACTGAAGGGATGGTCGGCCCGGCGGAAACAAGCACTTCTGCGCAATCCGACAATGGAGGGGGCCGAGTGTTGAGCGCACGACACCCGGGGGTGCCGACTCGTGACCACGCCCGCATACCATCATGTGGCAGCGGCAACCCCGCAGCTGGGGAGGGTCCGTCCACGGTTGGGTGCCTTCTGCATAGGGGGATGAACGGTGAGCGCCTCCATCCTTCCGAAACCTGCGGGCGGCCAGACACCCGAACCTGCCATCGTGCGAGCGGTCGAACTCAAGCGCCAAGCGATCTATCCGGCTGAAATTCTTGTCCTGCAACCCCTCGAGCAAGCGTTGCTCAAGCTCCTGTGGCTGCTGCCGACGGGCACGCCGTTCGGCATTTCCGGTGTAGTGGACATGGTGCGGCAGCTCCAATGGCGTACGGGAAACAGACGGGTGGCGGGGACCAAGGCGGTGCGGGCGGCATTGCACGCGATCGCGAGCGCCGGCTGGATCGCGGTGAGCCAGGGACGGCGACCGGACGGCACCGTCGCCGCTCAGGCATACGTGGTGTTCGAGGACCGGGGAAACAACCCGGCCTGGTCCGGCACGGTGCCGGTTCCACCGATGGAACTGATGCACGTCACGCCGCCTGCCCCATCCGGGGAGGCGGTGACCGTCCAGCCTGTGGACAAGCCGGAAACCCCTGGTGGCGCCATCTGTCCCAATGCGGCACGCCGCAATGCGGGCCCTCGCGATGAGCCAGGGGGACCAAGTGACGTCTCCGCAGGTCACCCTGCGTGCCCCGATGGGGCAGTCGGCATAACCTCCCTCCCCCCTCACCCCCCTGGGGGAGGGGGAACACCTCCCCCTCCCCCCTCGTGTGGCCAACGGTCGCGGCAACTTCGCCTGAGAAGCGGAGCCAGGCTCGGGAACTACTCGTCGGACTGGGAGACACACGGGCGGAACTGGCAATCGGCCGACGTGATCTCGATGCACTGGTCGACCTGGCCGTTGCAGCGTTCGACGAAGGCTGGTTACCAAATGCGTTGCGCGCCTACCTGCTGGAGAATCCTCCGAAGGATGGGGTCAAGCATTCCGGCCGATTCCTGAAAGGCCGCCTGTCCAACTTGCCGGTGCGGCCTCCACGGCCGGAGAAGAAGCAAACACCGAGTGCGGTCAATAGCCGTCATATCGTCTGCCAGTACTGCCGGCTGGGACGCGACGCGAACGAGGTTGTCGATGGTGCCTGCCGTACGTGCCGAGAGCCCTGCCGCGACTGTGGAGCGCTCCATTCGCCGAAATCGCTGGACCTGGACTCTCGATGTGAGCGATGCAGTTCCGGAGGCGAGCAGGCGGACCAGGCTTCTGGGAACGCGTCGCGCGCGGCATGCTCCACGCACTCGGCGATCCTTCTGAAGGACGGGGTGTGCAAGATCTGTGCCTCGCTCAGGGCGGGAAGAGGACGGCTTTGAGGGTCCCGCGCCACGCCGCATGGCTCTGCATGGTGATCAGGATGCATCGTTCTTCCTCGGGACGATCGGGCGGTTCCGCTCGCGTCGGTGTCGGGCAGCTCCTTCCGCGGTGATCCCTGCGTAACGCCGTCTGCATGAGGCATGCGCTGGGCGGCGGGCTGACTGCCGAGCGCCGGTCCTTCCGAGAACCGCCGCGGATGGAGGCGGCCGAGCGGTTCGTGCAGGAGGTGAGAACGCGGCGATCCCGCATGACCTGCGGGCAGCGAGCGTTCCGTGCAGCGGAGCGGAAAGCCTGGTCGCTGGGCGGTCCGCGGGCCCTGGCCTCAAATGGGCCGCAGTGACGACGACCGAGATCGTCGGTTGGGCGAACGGGATCCATGCTGGGTTATCCGGGAAGCGGAAAACCGCTTCCCGAAGGACCGTGCGCCCCGGAAGGGGTACTCCATTTCTGGAAAGACCAAGTACAGAGTCGGAGTGAAGGTCAAGAAGACGCACTGTACGCGCAGTGACCACCAGTTCATGGTGGTCAAGGCGGCGCTATCGCCGGCCTGTTTGCAAGCGCGACCCGTCGATGATCCGATCGCGAATCCTCATTTCCCGATCCTGCTCATCAGTCGGTCGATGGATGAGCACCGTGCGAACGATCCGTGGGTCCGCACGGCGCTCGGCGCCTCGGCGTTCACTCCCGCACGCTTGCGCGGTCTCCGGGCTGTCGGCCGTCGCGCGATCGATCGCCAACTGGCTGATGGTGATGGGAGTCGTCGGGGCTCGGGGAGCTCGACATGGCGTGCGGCTGAGGCGTCGCCGCCGGAGCCCCGGGTGTGGGTCCGCTGTCGTGAACCCACAGGAGAGCTCCAGCCAGCAACGCGGCGCCTCCCAGCAGCCAGGGCAGTGGGCCTGGTGGAAGGTCCCCAACGATCAAGCCGGTGAGAGCTGCCACCAGTTGCAGAGCAAGTGACTGGACGGACAGCGCGGTGGCCCGGCCTGAACCGGCGACACGGCGGTGCAGGAGGTCGTTCTCGCTCGGCCCTGCCGCGCCGAGCCCGAGGTAGACCAGGCCGTAGCCGGTAGCCGCGAGGACCATGGACCCACTTCCTGTGAACGCTGCGGTGGTGCCGAGCAGAAGCAGTCCGCTCGCGCTGGTGCCGAGGCTCACCATGACGGCACGCTCGCCGCTGCCCGCGAGCCGGGCGGTGAGCGGTGCGAGGTGGCTGCCGATACCGGAGCAGACGAATCCGGCGCAGACGAGTGCGGCGAAGAGCACCGCGCCTGACTCCGATGCGCCCGTGAGGGATGCGGCACGGCCGGGTGTGAGCAGTTCGATCGCGGCCAGGGCACTGCCGGCGGCCCCCGCGCTGAGGAGGACCCGGCGCACCAGCGCGTCGCTTCCGCCGAGGCGCAGTCCGCCCGAGACTGTGACTGGGACGCCCCGGACTACGTCACGCAAGGTGGCTGCCGGCCGGGGCGGCTCGGGCAGAGCGGTCAAGGCGTACAGCACGAAGGCGATCTCGACCACCGCGCCCAGCAGCAGCGGGACAGAGAGAGGCAACACCAGCTCGGACGTCGCCTCACTCAGTCGGGCTCCGAGGTCGGGACCGAGTCCGAGCAGCCAGGGCAGGGCACCGCCGAGCAGGGTGCCGGTTGCGAGCGCGGCGGATCTCGCGGAGGACCCGCGGGCCAGGCCGGTGCGCAGTTCGGCGCCGGGCCCGGAGTGTGCGTGGACGGTGTCGACGTACCAGGCTTCGGCCGGTCCGCTGGACAGGGCGCGGCCCGCGCCCATCAGGGCCATGCCGAGTCCGAGCGGCAAGGCAGTGCTGCCCAGGCCCATGAGGGTCAGGGCGGCCAGGTTCAGCAGGCCGGCGGCGGCCAGGACAGCGCGGCGTCCGAGGACGTCGGACAGTCCTCCGGTGGGCAGTTCCAGTGCGGCGGCGGTCAGGGAGTGCGCGGCGAAGAAGCCCGAGATGGCCGCCATGGCCATGCCGCGCTCGGTGAAGAGCAGGATCTGGGGAGCGATGCTCAGTCCCAGCGGCAGCCAGAACAGAACGCTGACCGTGACGTAGCGGCGCCGTGCGGTGGGTAAGTCCGGTGTCCTGGTCATGACGCGTCCTCGGGATCTGCCTGCGCAGGGGCAGATGTTTCCGGTTCGGCGCCGGGGTCGCGCGGAGCCAGGGGCAGCCCTGCTGTGAGGAGCACGACCTGTGCGGCGCGCGGATCGCCCGCGTCGCGCGTGGTCAGTTCCTCCAGCTTCCGGTCGAGCACCTCCCACAGTTCGGTGAGCGACTCGGGGGTCAGACGGGGCATCAGGTCGCTGATCCCGGACGGCTCCATCCACTCCTGGCCCAGCCGCCCGGCTGTGATGTCGGCCTCGTGCCGGACCAGGGATGCCTCCAGGTGCTCGATCTGACGCCTTCGCGACAAGCTGACGAAGGCGCGGCTTCCTGGTGAGGCTTCCATGGCCTTGTTGCTCCAGGAGGTCACAGAGTGCACCGCTTGCCAGCGGCGCTCCCGCCCGTCACGGTGCTCGGCCTCGGCGACGAACGCGTACTTCGCCAGAACCCGCAGGTGGTAACTGGTGGAGGCGGATGACTCCCCGGTCCTGACCGCGAGTTCGCTCGCGGTTGCCGGGCCGTCCTGCCGCAGCAACCCGAGCAGCCGGATACGCAGAGGGTGCGTGAGGGCCTTCAGGGCTGCCGCGTCCTGCTCTGGATCGAGTACGCGTTTGTGCTCTTGGCTGACCATGACGGGAGGGTAGAGCCACCCGGACAGTTTCCAAAAGGATTTTTGCAGAAGTTCTTTTGGAGAGCTGATAGTAGGTCCCCGTCACCGATCCTCATGCTCGTCGCTGTCACCGTGCGGGTCGCGCAATGGGCGCAGTCCCGGCGCCGGCGGCCGCACGAAGGCGCAGCGGCCGAGAAGTTGATGTGGTCGTACTGGGGCGGTGAGAGCCGGGCGAGCAGGTCGTCGGTGACGGGGAAGGCGTCGGCGGCGAGATGTTTGACGGTGCCGATGCGAGGCTGTTGAGCAGCACCACGGGGTCAGCGCCGGGCCGAACCGGCCGAGCCGGTCTTCCATGCCCTCGCGGTAGTGCTGGCGCGGTTCGCCGCGCCGGCCGAAGAAGACGCGTCGGGCGAGCGGTGGCGGGCCTCCGCGAGGTTGAGCTGGGCGCCGACCGTGCGGCGACAGCCCTCGTCGGAGCAGGTCGGAGCCGTCCTGATCTGGCCACTACCGCCTCTTCCCGCTCACCGCAGCAAGGGGGCTTCGCCGTGGTCGTGCGTGGATGTGGCCTCGCTGGGGTCCGCATGGTGCGAGGCCGCAGCCACGCACTGCTCAGGCGACCCCGTGCCGGGGGCGGCGTTCGGGCGCCAGACGTGAGGGCAGTCGTTGGAGCAGGCATTCGGCGGCCGCTGCCGCGCCGTCGACATCGGTGGTGTGACGAATGAACAGGCGTTCGCAGTCCTCGAAGGCGGTGGAGACGGAGCGGGCCCGTGCCATCACTGCCAGCGCGTGCATGAACAAGCCCGCCGCGGTGTTGAGCGGGGGTTCGTCCGCGGGGAGGGCTGCGGAGTCGGTGTCGGCCTGCGGCTGCGTCAGGGAGCGGTATCTGCGCTCGGTGCCCACCAGGGCTTCCGGCCCGTACAGCACGGTCGTGGAAGGGTTGGACATGATCAGGATGGTTGCCAGGACCCGCCCCAGGGCCGCGCCCGCTTGGGTGAAGGCGTGCCGCACAAGGTCGTTGTCGAGGTCCCTGGCGGCTTCCACGGCGTCCCCGAAGTCGCCGGAGAATCCTTGTTCACGCAGTTGTGTGATGATGGCGTGCGGGGTGGCGATCGCTTCCAGGCAGCCTGTTCGTCCGCAGCGGCACTGGGCGTTCTGTGCCGCTGCGACGGGGATGTGGCCGATTTCCCCGGCCACGCCTCGGGATCCTCGGCGGACCTGGCCTCCGTCGACGAATGCTGCACCGACCCCGCACTCCGTGATGAGGATGACCGCGGCGTGTTCGTCCTTGCCGATGTCGTGACGCTGCTGGGCGCGCGCAGCCAGGGCATTGGCGTCGTTCTCCAGGATGACCGGCACCCCGAGCAGGTCCTGGGCCCTGTCGGCGAGTGCGAAGTGGTGCCAGTCGGCGTCGGGGGTTGCCACGACGTCGTCGTCGTGGACGTGGCCGGCGATCTGCATGCCCACGCCGGCGACGTACTTGCCCTTGGGAGCCAGGGTCGAGCCCAGCTGAGTGACCACGTTGGTGACGCAGGCGAGTACCTGTTCCTCATCAAGGCTGGGGAGCGGCAGGACGACCGGGTCTGTGACGGGTCGGGCGAAGTTGTCGGTTGCCATGCCCACCACGCGCTTGCGGTCGCCCTCAGTGATGATTTTGACGCCGACGATCCGCCGCTTGAGGGGATCCTGGGGGAAGAGCAGCGGGGGTAGCACCTCGCTTGCCTCGGCGATCTGGTCCTCGGTGAGCAGGCCCTCGTGTTCGGCGCTCAATTCGCGGAGGAAGTCGTCGAGGCTAGTCAGCCCGGATCTGGTGATCTCCTGCTCGCCGCGGTCGATGCTGTTGCGGATGCGGGAGAGGTTGCGTTCGACCAGGCGCTCGGTCCACTGCAGGGTGACAGGGATCAGGAGGGCGAGTGCTTCGTTGGCGTGGGTGACGACCAGCACCTCGGAGGCTTCGGCGGCCTGCTTGAGCCGGGCTCCGGACAGTTGGCGGATCGAGACTCGGGACGGCATCCTCCTGCCGCTCTGCGATGGTCGCTCCTCGGCGAGAGCGGCGTCGAGACTGGTGAGTTCGCCCGCGGCCGTCTCTCGTTCGGATGCGCGGATGGCCTCCTCGATCCGGCCGAGATTGCGTTGCATGAGCCGCTCGGCAGTGCTGTCGCTCAGCGGAAGCAGCACACCGGCGAGGACGCGATCATTGGTGATCCCGACCATGTCGCCCAGCGTTGCGGCTCTTTTGAGTAAGTCGCCTGAAACGTCGCGGATACCGATCGTCTGCATGGGCCTGCCCACTTCCCGTGCGCGCCGCAGGGCGGTCTCCGCCGGGCGCGATGCTTGTCAGGTCTGGACCGATTATGTAGTGTCCCAAAGTATGTTGTCAACCGTTGACGACAGTGCTGACGGGGGAGTTGGCATGTTCGAAAGCCCAGATCAGGCCATGCAGGGTGCTGGATATGACGCGGCGTTGGAGACATTGCGCTCCACGGCCAAATGGCTGCTGGCGGCGTTCGCCGCCATCGCGGCAGCATTGGCCGCCGGTCTGCAGCTCACAGGCCTGGGGGAGCTGGCCGCAGGGTCCTGGCGCTTATGGGCCTCTCTCGCCTCGATACCTGTGACCCTCGGCTCGCTGGGCTACATGGCCACCAGCGCCACCGCCGTCCTGTCCCAGGACTGGGTCACCCTCGCCGCATTCACCGACGACCACCATGACGCGATCTTCAATGGCCGAAGGAGCGAGCGGGACTTCAAGCGCCTCGAACGGAAAATCGAGGCCAACCGTCACGAGCTCTACGCCCATGTGGCGCCCACAATCAGCGAGCTGCACACCGGGCTGCAGGATGCCGTGCGTCTCGCTCACGATTCCGCGGCGCCCGAGGCGCAACGCCGGAAAGCCCAAGCCCAGGCGTCGGAACTGAGAGCGGCGGCGCGGGACGTCGTGCAATGCGCGAACTACTTCTGGACGCGCGAACTCTTCCTGCGAATGCGCAAGCACCTCGCGTGGGCGTCGGTTGCGGCGATCCTCGGCCTCACGGTGTTCGCTTACGCCGCCAACCCTCCCAAACCGGATAAGCCCTTGGATGTCCGAGTCTGCCTGGCGTCGGACTCCGCCGCGTCGGCTGGGCGCGCGTGTTCCCCCGCCTCGGACTACTGGAAGTCCTCGAAGTCGCCGAGCTCCACGACCACGAAACCGGGGCCCATGCGGTACTCGTCGACCTCATCGGGTGCCATTTCCCGGTAGAGCATCGTGAACCCGCACGGGAGCACGGTGTAGCGGTGTCCCTTGGGTGCCTCCGCCCCTTCTAATCGGCTGACTGCGTGCCTCATGTCCGTGGCCAGAGCTTTCACTGTTTCCGTCTCGAGTCGACGGATGAACTCCCTCACAGAGTTCGAGATGGCTATGTCCTGCGCCATGTACCTCCCCCTCGGTGCCGCAACCAGCGTAGACCGACCACCACCGACTGAAGCAGCATATGAACAGACGGTATGAGGTGCTGCGTCCGGAGTAGGGGTGGTGACTCGACATCGACACCGCAGATGATCTGCCGATCGCGCCGTCGACCGCGCCGTGGCGTCGCAAATCCCCGGGACCGGGGCGGCCTTCGCTCCATGCCGTCCCCCTGGTCAGCGAAATGTCGCATTAATTCTCCGCCGGATAACCAACCGGCACCAGGGCGCCTCCGGGCCGACTCCTTCACCACCTTGGCCTCGGTCCCCGCAGATCCGTGACAGATACTGCCGTCCCCGCTGCCGACTGCCCCCGGAGCAGTGCGCACGAAGCCAAGCCCGGCCCGCAGCGATCCCATCCACCGCCACACGAAACGAGGACGCATGACCGAACAGGAGCTCATGACCGATGTGCCGTTCAACCGGCCCGGTCGCTTCTGGCGGGGCAATCTGCACACCCACTCCAACCGGTCCGACGGGGCGCTGTCACCCGAGGAGGTCGCGCGCCTGTACCGGGAGGCCGGCTACGACTTCCTGGCCGTCACCGATCACTTCCGGACCGAGTACGGATTCCCTCTGACGGACACCCGGCTGCTGCGCACCCAGGAATTCACGACACTGCTGGGCGCCGAGCTGCATGCCCCGCGCACCGAATTCTCTTCGGAGTGGCACATCGTCGCTGTCGGACTGCCACTTGGCTTCCCACCCCCGGAGCCCGGCGAGAGCGGACCGCAACTGGCTCGCCGGGCACGAGCCGCGGGCGCGTTCATCGGCATGGCCCACCCCGCGGCCTCGCTGCTCACTGTCGCCGATGCCCAGAGCCTGGACGCTGCCCACGCGGTCGAGGTCTACAATGCGCTGTCGGCTCGCGAGGACCGGGGCGACAGCTGGCACCTGACTGACATCCTGCTCAACCGAGGCCACAGGGTGAGCGCCTACGCCGCCGACGACGCGCACTTCCAGCCCCAGGACCCGCCCGGCTGCGCAGCCTGGGTCCAGGTACGCGCTGCATCACTCGACCCGGAGGCGCTCCTTGCCGCCCTCAAAGCCGGCCACTACTACGCGAGCACCGGACCCGAGCTGCACGACATCCGGCTCCATGACGGCTCGCTGACGGTGCACTGTTCGCCGGTGCGCAAAGTGCTGGTCACTGGAGGTGCCCCGGGTGCGCAGGTGATCGAGGGCGAGGCACTGACGCAGTGTTCCCTGCCTGTTGCGATGTTCGGGCGGGGATACTGCCGAGTCACCGTCGAGGACATGGCCGGAGGACGTGCCTGGAGCAACCCGATCCATCTGGGACCAGGTTCCACACCCTCCGCCACAAGGAGCCCCTCAGTGCCAGTCCTTGAACGAGCGACGGCTCAGCGCGCCTGAACACCCAAAGGGCGGCCGCAGGCGCCAAGTGCACTGCCCGTGCATCGGTGTCCCAGACGGCGCACCGGCCGCCCTGCGCGGCACGTTTGCGCGTCGGGAAACGACCGACCGCTCAGCTGACGAAAATTTCTTGCAGTGGGATGACTGCGCGTCGTATCAAGCCCGGACAGCGGTTTCGTTCGACCGTCACCTTCAGGCGCCGGCGAAGAATGTGCCGGGGCCGGTGACATCGGCGCAGCCGTCCGATCCGGCGAGCCCGGCCCGGGCAGGAGAGACGGCCAGTGGGGGAGCGGCCGATGACTACCCTGGAAGGAGCTGGCCAGCGGAGCCCTGCTGGTACACGTTCGGGACCCGCCGGCACCTTATGAGCGGCGGTGGACGCGGGGTGGCCCGGGCGGGGGGGCACGGCCCATACCCGCCCATCCGGGGATGGATCCGGTCCCGGGCCGCGGGAGTCCACCCGGGCGCCCAGGGCGCGCTGTGGCCTCCTGGGCGGGCTGATCGCTGTCCATCGGGCGGCCCGGACCCACCGCCCAGACGAGATCCCGCGTGCATGCCGTGCATGCGGGGCCGAGCGCGCCGCATAGGAAGGCAGCTGGTGAGCAGGTAGCCCCGGCCCCGGGTACGGGGGGTGCCGGTGCCGGGGCACCAGCGCAGCCTAGTTGTACCGCCCAGGCAGCTTGGTTGAGTTCCTACGACGACACGGTCTAAATCTGGCCAAAAGCTGAGGTCTCCGATTGTGGAGTGGAGCTGTCCGGGAACCGCTCCGCCTAGGAGACCTTCGTGCCACACGCTAACGCCGCGCTCTGACTCCTCGCGCACGTCTGTGCCTGGCGCGCGTGTGCTTGTCGATGACGGATGAGCGGTCGCTGGTGTGGCCGAGCGTCATGATCGCGACACACAAACTCGTGCAGCGTCTTCATCGGCCCCAAACGGCACCCAGGCGAGGGTGGTCTCGCGGTCGCCCAGCTCGTTCGGCAGGTAGGCCGAATGGTGGTTGTGGCTCACGGCCCCCACAGCTACCAGCACGCCGGTCTGCCGGAGGGGGTGCCGCCAGGGCGGCGAAGCAGCACAGGGAACAGCGGTTGATGGAGTTGGACCCGCCGTTTCACGGCAGTCCTCCGGACGAGGGGTACCGGAGCTGGTTGATCTCCGCCGGTTCAGTCACCTGGTCCGGCAGGCGCAGAGCGCGGACGACGGCGTCCCGCCGCGCACCTCTACCAGTACGCGGTGCAGTTGTTCTGCGGCCCACCGCTGGCGGATGTAGCGTCCGCCTGGGCGGACAGGGTGCGCGAGGCGCTGAGCCGGGAGTGGCCTGCTGCACGCACGGCCGCCGCTGCGGCGTGGCTGCGTGCGGGACAGCACGTGGCACTGGTGCCTGATCTCATGGACCTGGCCGAGGAACGTTCTCTGGACGAGACGATCACAGGCCCGCTCATGGTCGCACTGCACCGGGGCGGGCAGCACGCAGAGGCCCTGGAACGCTGTGCCGCCCTCCGCAACCAGCTGATCGAGCAGGTCGGTGACGAGCCGGGCCCGCCGCTGCGGGATCTGCACGCGTGTCTGCTGCGTCGGGACACAGCAGACACATAGGACCTCGCCTTGGTCGCGTCGGGCCGGTGCCCCCGGCGCGCCGCGAGGCAGCCACGAAATCGGCGCGGGCGGCCCGAGGCGACCGAGGATCCGGGGCGCTGGGAACCATAGGGCACGCGAAACATTTCCAAACCCGAGCCGGGCTGTCGGTCGCCGATCCGTCTCCAGATGACCGATCAGCGACCGATGCCCGTGACATGTTTATGGAAGTTCGCGGCGGATCGAAGCCTCCGCTGCGAGCCCCTGTCGATCGTGCTTGTCGGTAAGTGCCGGAATGCCGGTACGCCGGGGGAGCCCCGGCCAGACGGCCCTGTGGCACAACACAGCTGACAACGCGCACCAGGCAGATCTGAGCATGCAACTATGCATCCGTGCACTGCCTGTGACGTTCCGGCAGATATCAGGCTGCATCGGTTGTCCCTGCTGCCCCAACTCCCTGAAGCCGTGAGCATCGCTGCCGAAAGAGCGAGTAAAGAGCCACCTCAATTAACGTCTAGTAGCTCACCGCTGCAATGGGTTGGTTGGCTTCACTTGACCCGCTCAAGAGCAGTCCACACCTTTTGCGCCCCACTACTCAGGGAGAACGGATGAAGACAATCACAGGATGTACCGCCGCAGCCGCCGTCGCGACGGCGGCCCTCGCGAGCGTGCTGATGGGAGCACACCCGGCCGGCGCCGCGCAGCAGACATGCTCTCCGGCCCCCAATACGCGATCCATCGACCTTCCGGGACGTAAACCGACCACCCTGGTGGGTGCGGATGTGTGCGCTCGCCTGGACGGCGATGAGCTTCGGTCCGACATCACTCTTCACTGGCAGATAGAGGAAGACCAGGTCGAGGACAACAGCACCAGGTTCGACTCGTTCAAGATCATCAGCCGCTTGGAACGGCGGTCTGCTCCTTCAGGCTCGGACTCGGTGGTGACTGTCACGCCGTGTGATTTCACGACGGACCTCAACAAGGAGTACGCCAACTCCGTCGGCGTGACCTGCTCAACCTCGGAGGAGAAATTCAATCCGGCCTATTGGTGGTCGTCGGACGCCACTGTCGTCTACGACATCAAGGGTGACGGCAAGGGGCCGATCACGTGGGAGCTCACCGGCTCCGGCCTGGTGCACTGAGAGTAAACTGCCGCGATGGCAAATCCGGGACACTGGACGCACATGGACTCGGAATAGCGGTCGCCGACGGGGCGGGGAGGCCCAACGAGGCCCAACGCCGGGGGCTGATTGCCGTTGTCACGCTACGCCACTCGCCCCGCAGCGGCGGCCGGTGGCGGGTCCTGGACCTCCGGGTCCCAGCAGCGGCATCCCCGTGGCCGGTCAATCGGCGATCGACTGTGTGTACGAGCGATCCCGCCCGGTGGCGCGCGCTCCCCACGCACTGCTGGGGGAGCCCCGCCGTCGGCCTGCGCCGGACGAAAGGAGTTGGCCCGGCGGTGAGGGAGCTTTTTCAGCGCGGTCACTGAGCTTTTTCAGCGCGGTCACTGATCGGGTGACGGAATCGGCGCCCGCAACGCACGCGGCTCCCGTGCCGTTGGGGGAGGTG
>NZ_BMMS01000064.1 GCF_014646055.1 Wenjunlia tyrosinilytica | reverse complement strand
GAGGCGGCAAGTGCCCCTGGCGCCGGCGCTCGGGCAGGAAGGACTGCGTCGGAGAAGGCACTTCCATGCCTTCGGCTTCGCAGCAGCAGCGCAGCCGCACCCGCGCGCGCCGTCGGCGGCGTGCACCTGGCGCAGGGGCACCGGGTCCGCGTTGGTCGCGGCATGGACGGCGACCGGGACGGCCACCGGGCCTCAGGAGACGGCCGGCTTCGCGATGGTCTGCGGCATGACCCCATCGCACCCCCGATCAGCCGTGCTCGCATCCCGGACCGGGACGTCCTTGCAGGCCACTCCGGATTCGAACAATAATCGAACGGTGAGTGAGGCGCCCCCGGAGCGGCAGAACGGCCCTGGGCCGCAGGCGGTCCTGCGGCTGCCGGACGGCCAGAGCCTGCGCGCCACCGTGTCCCACCGGCTCCAAGAGGCCGACGGCAGCTGGTGGTACGACGTCGAGATCACCTTGTGGAACGTCGTGATCGACCGCAGCGGGATCCGCACCGCCGAGCCCTACCCGATCACCGTCCGGGTGGCCGCCGGCAACGTCTCCCCCATCGACGGCCAGGACTACCGCACCGTGCCCACCACCCGCTCCCACCTCGCGGTCAAACGCTCCCGCAGCGGCGGCCGCCGCATGGGACCCACCGCCCACCGGTGACCAGGCGCCTTCCGGATCGCGGCGCCGTTCTTCGACCGGCGGTGCGCCGAGCAGGTGGTGCTTCGGCGTGCCGCCCGGCCGGAAGGCCCGCCGACCGGATGGGAACGTACGATCGAGCCGTGCCGCCCAAGACGAAGCCGTTCGCCTTCCCCGAAAGCCTGCTCGAGCTCCAGCGCCACTTCTTCGCGGCCGAGCGGGAACTCTCCGAGCTGTACGCCTCCCTGCCCACCGGGACCGAGCACTGGCCCGAAGGTGCCCAGGACCGGGTGAACGGGCTGCTGGAGCAGCAGCGGCAACTGGCCGAGCGGATCCAGGGGGACGAGCACTGGGCTTCGGTGCCCACCGAGGACCTCGTGGAGGCACGGTCGGACCTGAAGCAGCAGGCCGAGTGACGCGGGGCTACTCAGGAGAGCGGGGCAGGAACCAACGAGTGGACGTCTACCGCCGCCACCGGACACCGCTCCCGCCCGGCCGCCGGATGGAGCCCGAGCGGGGGCGCCAGCACCGCAACAGTCATCCCGCAGACGCGGGGAAGGTCCACACAGGCAAGCACCACGGGTAAGCGCTGCGTGTCGGCGCCGCGCCAGCGGGAGCAGCGGCGTCCTCCGGACTGAGGAGGGAGAGGCGCTGGGCAGCGCCCACCTGTCGCCGCCATGACAACGGCACGGGGGCGGCCGACAGACTCCGTCGAGGACGGCGGCACGTCAGGGGCCGTCGGTACCGCTGCGGATCGGAGGCGACGCCGGTCAGGTGGGTTTGAGCGGGGTGATGCCCGTTCCGGCGTACAGCTCGGGCTCGAGCGAGAGAACCGTCAGGGGCTCCCCCGCCTTGACCGCCTGCCAGGCAATCGCCGCCGCATGAGCCGCCGGCCAGTCCACACCCGGCCAGTCCATCGCGTCCACGGCGTGCCCGGTGCTGAACGGCACGCCCTCCGCGAACCGCAGCGACGCGGCATGCCGCCCCGCGCCGGCGCCCCGACGCTCCGCAGCAACGACGGACAGCGACGGGATCAGGACGCGCCCCGTGCCGCGGGAGGCTTCGATGTGCAAGCCGGTGAAGAACGGATCCGCCCGGTACAGCGCGGCCAAAGCGGTGTGGTCCAGGACGGCCGTCAGATTCATGCGCCGCCGCCCTGGTGGGCGCGGATCTTCGCCCAGGCATCCTGACCGACCTGCTCATCCTCGACGACTTCGCGATATGCGCGAGTTCACCCGACCCAGGCCGACGACCTCCACGAACTGCTCTCTCAACGCGTCGCCGAAGGCCGCTCAGTGGCGATCACCGCCAACCGCGCACCCAGGACTGGTATCCGCTCTTCCCCAACCCCGTCGTCGCCGAGTCGCTCCTGGACCGGCTGATCAACACAAGTCACCAGGTGTTCATGAACGGTCCCTCCTACAGGCCGAACCAGCGACCGAAGTCGGCGGCCACCGCCACGAAGTAGACCCGCTCAATAGACCGGGGTCGGGGCCCATTACATGAGCCGACCCCGGGAACATTCCGTGAGCGCCCACACCACGCTTGCTCAAGCGCCATACGCGGGGCCCGTGTTCGTCACCCACCGCCGCCCGGGGCCCGGGCAAGCTGGCGCGCAGCAACGAGGACTTGCCGCTGCCCGAGGGGCCGAATACGGCGGTGAACCTGTGGCGGCATACCAGCGCCAACAGGTCGGCGACGAGTTGGTCCCGGCCGAAGAAGCGGTGGCAGTCCACCGACTCGAACCGCGCCAGGCCCTGGTTCGGCGCGACCGCATCGTCCTGGTCCACCAGTAGCCTGGGCGGGCTCGGCTTCCGCCGCCTCGCGCCAGCGCCGCTCCCACCCGTGCGGGTCTGCACCGCAGGCAGGACGGACTTGCCGTTCTTGCCGCAGCCGAACAGGACGGGTGCTGCACCCGTCCTTGTCCGCGTCGATCCAGTGCCGGAACGAGCTGCGCCGGTAGCCGGTTCATTCAGGCGGTGGCCGACGTGTGGGCCGCTGCGCAGGCGCGCTGCCCACATGGACGTCACTGCCCTGCTGCGCATCACCCCTACCGGTCGCACTGCACCGGGACCGGTGCCCAATGATGGATTGCTGCTGCTCCTGTTCCTGGTGGTCGTCGTGTTCGTTGCGGCGCAGCATTTGCACGCCCGCGACACCGACCCGCGCAGCCTGTACGCCACCGGCGCCCCGGCCGAAGCCGTCGACCCGCGCACCCTGGCCGCGGGCAGCAAGGGCCGCAAGACCGAACGCTCCGAATGCGGCCCGCCCTCCTCGGCCATGCAGGCCTGGCTTATGCGGGTGCGGACATGTTCAACGTGGGGTGAAGGAGTTGTCCGCTTGGCTGAGGGATACGGGCTCGATCCGCTAGAGGAGGGCTTGCAGCCTGGCTCTCGGTAACGTTCTGTGGTGTGCGGATACCAGTGCGGGGTACGTCGCGGCGAAGGATTTCCGTCGGAGCGATGGCTGATCCGCGGGCGCCGTCCGATCACACGGAGGGGCCAGCGGGCAAGGCGTACCCGCTGGGCGGCGCAGCGACGAACATCAGTGGGTGATCCGCCAAGTCGACGGCTCGTCGGTAGACGCTGCCGGAGCCTCACTTTGCTGAAGAACCACAGGCGTGAACACCCCTGCCCTCCCGGTGCCGCAGCCCAGTGTGGGCATGGGGAGGGCAGGGGACCCGCTGGTGGTCGTTCGCGGAGGGCCTGGTGGGACTGATCGACCGGCGTCAGTAGTCACACCCGGCCCCCATACCCGAACGTGATGCCGCGACCCCGTCCCGGGGCGCGGCCCCCCACCGCCTCCTGCACCGCCTCGCCCCTACCGTTTCGCCGTGGCCTGATGGGCCAGCACTTTCCACTCCCCCTCGACCCGGACCCACACCCCCAGCGAGCGGTTGGCCAATTCCCTTCGCATTCCCCCTGCCGTCATGTCCACGCACATATCGCCGATCACCACGGCGGTGTCACCGACCACGGTCACGCTATCCGTGATGTGATCGATGTGGTGGTAGACGAAAAACGCGCTTTCGCATTTCTCGACGAACGAATCGAGCGTGTCCAGGGTTCCGCTCGAATGCGTGTAGGCGAGATCGGGATGAGCAAGATCCCTGAAATCGGCGAGGTCACCTTCCACGATTGCGCGGAATCGGCGGTTCTCCAGTTCACGTACGGCCTCCTCGTCAGCTGCGGCCATGCTTTACCTCCACCTCGCGCCCAGCGGTCTTCCCGCGCCAGTCTGCATGTCCGCCCCGTGAGAGTCGTGCCTCTTTCGGACTAGTCCTATCTGCGGAGCGCGTTTCCGTTGAACAAGCAGAAAGGGCGAGGCTGCCCGACATTCCCCGCTCCTAAGATCCCGTAGCAGGAATGGCCCGGCTCTCGAAGGGAACCACCGGTGTTGAAGCGAGTCCTGCTTTCCGAGACCGATCTGCCCGACCGCTGGTACAACATCCTCCCCGATCTGCCCGCACCTCTGCCCGGTCCGCTCAACCCGGTGACGATGGCTCCGCTGCAACCAGGCGATCTGGTCGACCTGCTCCCGCACAAGGTCATCGAGCACGAGTTCACCCAGGACCGCTGGGTGGAGATCCCGGAGCGGGTGCGCGACGTCTACAAGATCTGGCGGCCTTCCCCGCTGGTCCGCGCCGAACGGCTGGAGCGCGCGCTCGACACCCCGGCGCACATCTACTTCAAGTTCGAGGGCGTGTCCCCCTCGGGCTCCCACAAGCCGAACACCGCGGTCGTCCAGGCGTACTACGCCGCCGAGGAGGGCGTGCGGAGGCTGACGACGGAGACCGGGGCGGGGCAGTGGGGATCGGCGCTGTCGTTCGCCGGCGCGTTGTTCGGGCTTGAGGTCAACGTCTACATGGTCCGGGCGTCGTTCGAGCAGAAGCCGTACCGCAAGTCGCTGATGCAGAGCTGGGGCGCCCAGGTCTTCGCCTCGCCCACGCAGCGCACCGAGGCAGGGCGCCAGATCCTGGCCAAGGACCCGGACTCGCCCGGCAGCATCGGCATCGCCATCAGCGAGGCCGTGGCGGACGCGCTGAGCCGGGACGACACCAAGTTCGCGCTGGGCTCCATCATGAACAACGTGCTGCTGCACCAGACTGTGATCGGTCTGGAGGCCAAGAAGCAGATGGAGATCATGGGCGAGTATCCCGACGTCGTGATCGGCTGCGTCGGCGGCGGCTCCAACTACGCCGGTCTCGCCTACCCGTTCCTCCAGGACCGGCTCAGCGGCGACCGCCCCCGGACCCGGTTCGTGGCCGCCGAACCGGAGGCTTGCCCCACCCTCACCCGGGGCAAGTTGGCCTACGACTACCCGGACACCGCCGGTCTGACCCCGCCGCTGTACATGCACACCCTCGGCCACGAGTTCATCCCCGGCTCGATCCACGCAGGCGGCCTGCGCTACCACGGCGACGCGCCCAGCCTGTGCCTGCTGAAGGAGCACGGTCTGGTGGAGGCGCGGGCCTTCGCGCAGACAGACGTCTTCGATGCGGCGGTCCGCTTCGCGCACAGCGAGGGCTTCGTCATCGCCCCCGAGTCGTCGCACGGCCTGAAGGCGGCGCTCGTCGAGGCGCTGGCCGCGCGGGAGGCCGGGGAGGAACGGGTCGTGCTCTTCAACATCTCCGGGCACGGCAACTTCGACTTGGCCGCCTTCGACTCCTTCCTCGCCGGGACGCTGGAGAACCCGACGGTCACGGATGAGCAGATCGCGGCGAGCCTGAGCGAACTGCCGACGCCCACTGCCTCGGCCTGAGGCGCGGTCGTGACGACGCGTCCCGAGCTGCGGGGCACCTTCGGCGCGGTCTCCTCGACGCACTGGCTGGCCTCGGCGGCAGGTATGGCGACCCTGGAGGCGGGCGGCAACGCCTTCGACGCCGCCGCCGCGACCGGCTTCGTCCTCCAGGTGGTCGAACCCCACCTGAACGGGCCCGCCGGTGACGTCCCAATCCTCTTCTTCGACCCGGCCTCGGGACGCGCCCAGGTGATCTGCGGGCAGGGCCCAATGCCCCGGGCGGCGACACCGGAGGCGTTCCAGGCCCTGGGCCTGCCCCGGATCCCCGGCTCGGGACTGCTCCCGGCCACCGTCCCCGGTGCGTTCGGAGCCTGGTTGAAGCTGCTGGAGGAACACGGCACCCTGCACCTTGCACAGGTCCTCCGGTACGCCGTCGGCTACGCGGCGGACGGCTACCCGGTCCTGCCGAAGGCCGCCGAGGCCATCAGCGTCCTGGCCGAGCTGTTCCGCGACCAGTGGCTGGAGTCCGGCCGCACCTACCTGGTCGACGGCGCCCCGCCACACCCCGGCTCCCGGCTGCGCAACCCGGCGCTGGCCGAGACCTACCGGCGCGTCCTCAAGGAGGCCGAAGCCGCAGGACCCTGCCGCCAACAGCAGATACGCGCCGCCCACCAGGCGTTCTACGGCGGTTTCGTCGCCGAGGCCGTCGACGCACACCTGCGCACCGACGTCCTGGACGCCACCGGCCGCCGCCACCGAGGCTTCCTCACCGGCGACGACCTAGCCCGCTGGGAGCCGCGCACGGAGGACACCGTCAGCCGTGCCTACCGGGGTCTGGAGGTGCACAAGCCGGGCCCCTGGTCGCAGGGCCCGGTCTTCCTCCAGCAACTCGCCCTGCTGGAGGGCTTTGACCTCGCGGCCATGGGCCTGGACAGCGCCGACCACCTGCACACCGTCATCGAGTGCGCCAAGCTCGCCTACGCGGACCGCGAAGCCTGGTACGGCGACCCAAACTTCACCGACGTACCCCTGTCCACGCTGCTGTCAGACGCCTACGCCGACGACCGCCGGCGCCTGGTCGGCGACCACGCCTCCGATCGTCTCCGGCCCGGCGCTCCGGACGGCAGGCCGCCCCGAATCCCGCCCCTGGACCGGGCAGAGCCACCCGAAGGACCCTACTGGCAGGGGCAGTTGTACGAAGGGCTGCCCACCGTCGTTCCCCCGGTGGTAGCGGCGACCGAGGCCTGCGGCGACACCTGCTGTCTAACGGTCACCGACCGGCACGGCAACATGGTGGCCGCGACGCCCAGCGGCGGCTGGCTGAAGAGTTCCCCGGTGATCCCGGGACTCGGCTTCCCGCTGGGCACGCGGGGCCAGATGGCCTGGCTGGAGGAGGGACACCCCAACTCGCTGGCACCAGGCAAACGGCCCCGTACGACGCTGAGCCCCACCCTCGTCGTACGGGAGGGCCGGGCCCGGCTGGCGTTCGGCACGCCGGGCGGGGACCAGCAGGACCAGTGGACGCTGGGCTTCTTCCTGGCCCACACCGACTTCGGTCTCGACCTCCAACAGGCCGTCGAGACCCTCGCCTTCCACTCCGAGCACGTTCCGTCCTCGTTCACGCCCCGCACCCACCGGCCACTCGCCGTTCGAATCGAGAGCCGCCGCGCCAACGAGGCCGCAGCCGACCTCGCTCGCCGCGGGCATGCCCTGGTGTCCGTCCCGGACTGGTCGCTGGGCAAGGTGTGCGCCGTGGGTGTCGAACCGGGCGACGGGCTGCTGCGCGCAGCAGCGTCGCCGCGCGGCGGGCAGGCGTACGCGATCGCCCGATGAACCACCGGAAAGGATCTCCGAACCCGTGTCCCTCTCTGTGGACGAAACCCCATCGCCCGGCACCGCCCTGCGGGCCGGACTGCACCACCTGGCGGTCGAGACGGCCGACCTCGACAACTGTGTCGCGTGGTACACCGCGTTCTTCGGCGGCACCGCCGCCTGGTCCCTCGACACCTTCTCCGACCTGACCCGCGACCGGCTGCCCGGCATCACCCGGCTGACCGAGGTGGTCGCTGTCGGCACCCGCTTCCATGTGTTCACCCGCTCCGCCGCCTACACCCGCCCACATCCGGACACGCTCCAGTTCCAGCACGTGTGCATGACCGCCGCGACGGCGGAGGAACTGCGGCGGTGGCGGGACCGCTGGCAACGGCTGTATGCCTCCGGTCGCTATGTGTTCGCCCGCCCGGAGCCCCCCACCGAGATCGTCGTGGACTCCGACGGGGTGAGCAGCTTCTACGTCTACGACGTCAACGGGCTGGAGTACGAGTTCACCCATATACCGGCGGAGGCCGAGGGACGGTGAGCGCGCTGGACAGCACCTCGACCGCCGGTCTGTTGGAGGCCGACGTCACCGAGTTCGGCGGTCGCACCTACGGGCTCGAACCCCTGGTACTGCCGACCGACCCAGTACACAGCAGCGGTGACGGTCAACTGACCCGGCGGTACGCGGAGTTACTCGGCCCGGATCCGTCCCCGGGGGCGGGGCCCTCGGCCGGTCCGAGGGCGGCGGACTCCGCCGAGCAGTTGTTCTGGTTCCGGTGGATCACCGGCCACCAGCTCACCTTCATGCTGTGGCAGGAGCTGGGACGGCGGGCCGCAGGGGCCGCCGCCACGTCACCGTCGGACGAGGTGGACTCGGCGGCCCGTCTGGTCCGCGGCTACTCGGCGATGCTGCTGTACACGGCGTCGTGCACCCGGGACGTCTACCACCGGGTCATCCGCCCGAGCATGGCTCTGCACCACCCCGCGTTCAGTGGCGCCTGGGCCCGCGACTACGGCCCCGTACGGGCCCTGTTGCGGGGCCGGCTGCCCGCCGCCTGGGAGGGCCGGGCCGACGCCCTGCTGGAGGAGTGTGCGCTCAACGAGGCCGTGCACGAGGGCATCGCCCTCAAACTGGTGCCCGACGCGCCCTCGCTACTCCAGTCGGCGGCGGGCCAGGGCCGTCCATTGCCGCGTGACGTCCGGGCGGTCCTGTTCGACACCTACTTCCTCACCCTCCGCGCGCCCTGCTCGCCCGTCGAGGTCGCCGCCCAACTCCTGCGCAGGGTACGAGCAGTGTGCGACGACCTGGCGGCCAACTGCCTGTACCCGGCGTACGCCTCCAGCCAGGCCGAGAAGCCGGACGCGCTGGGCATGGAGCTGGTCGAGGAGATCGAGCACACCGTCCCCGGGCTCCTGGCCAGCATCGTCCGCGACTCCGTACGGCGCTCCACCCCCGACTCCCACACTGCCACCCGCCCGTTGGAAGGAAGCGGTTCCCATGGCGCATGATGTGATCGTGGTCGGCGGCGGCATCGCGGGTTGTGCCGCCGCCGAACGGCTGGCCGGGGAGGGGTTGAGCGTGCTGCTCCTGGAGCGCGGCGCCCTGGCCAGCGGTGCGACCGGCCGCAACCAGGGCGGCCTGCTGCCGAGCCCGATGCCGGCCTGCGGCGGCCTGTTCGCCGAGGCCATCGCCTTCTACGAGGAGGCCGCGCGGGAGAGCGAGGTGTCCTTCCGGTTCCGTCCACACGGCTATCTGCTGGTCGCGAGCGACGAGGATGGCTTGGTCCGGGCCCGCAGCCACGGCCGGGCACTGTCCGACGTGGGCTTCCCAACGCAAGAGATCGGCCCCGGCGAACTGCGGGACTTGGAGCCCGGCCTCGCGCCCGACCTCGCGGGCGCGGTGGTGGTCGAGGGGGCGCACGCCCTGCACCCGGTGCTGGCCGCCTTGGTCCTCGCCGGACGCGCCGTCCATGCAGGCGCCGAGATCCGCACGCATACCTCGGTCCGGGGTCTGACGACGGACGGCGACCGGGTCACCGGTGTGGTCACGGACGCCGGGCCGCTAGCGGCGGGGGCGGTGGTTCTCGCGGCAGGGTCATGGGCGCGGAGCCTGGCCCAGCAGGCCGGCAGTGATGTACCGGTCTTCGGCGCGCGCGGCTGGCTGGTGCGCACCGTGCCGGTCACTGACACCGTGTTCCGTCACACGCTCATGCAGTCCACCTGGCACGGCCCGGTCGGCCTGAAGCGGAGCGGCCCGCCTCTGCTGACCGACGTCGCCGCCCCCGCGACCACGGCCACCCAGGTGGTCTTCTCCCTCCAGCCGCTGCCCGGCGGGGAGGTGGTGCTCGGCTCAAGCAGCGGCCCGGCACTCCAGCCCGACGACGTACGGGACGGCGAGGAGGCGGTGCCGCTGATCGCGGCGGCAGCCGCCCGGCACGCCCCGGTGCTGGCCAAGACGCCGGTGCTGGCGGCGTGGTCGGGGGTGCGTCCGATGTCCCCTGACGGCCTGCCCGTCGTCGGCCCGGCGCCCGGCGCACCGGGGCTGTGGCTGCTCACCGGCTTCGGCATCGATGGAATGCCCCTGGCGCCTGGCACGGCCCGGCTGCTGACGGAGCATCTGGTGTCGGGTCGCTGTCCGGCGGGGGCGGAGCCGTTCGCGCCGGGGCGGTTCGACGGCTGAGGCGGATGTGCGGAAGGCGGTGCGGGCCGGAAGCCGGTCCGCACCGCCTTCAACGGTTCACGAGGACAGGTCCTCGATCTTCGGCTCCACCAGTTCGATCAGCTGTGCCGCCTCGATCCGCACCGTCCGATCCGCGCGTCCGCTGCCGCAGTAGACGGTGCCCATGCGGGTCACCGACTCGTCGAAGACGGTCACGACGTCGGGCCGGCGCATACGGGGCTCGCGCCGCCCGGTTCCATGCCCAGGAGGCTCAACTCGTCGGGTTCGGCCTGGCGGATCTTGGAGCGGGAGATTCCCGCCGCACGAGCCAGGCGGCCGTAGTGGACGCGTCCGGTGACGGGCAGGGCGGCGAGGACGAAGGCGCCGTCGTCCGTTCGGAAGACCATGGTCTTCAGTAACTGCTCGGTGGCGAGGCCGAGTTTGGTCTCGGCGTCCGTCTGTCCCACGATCGGGACGTGGTCGAGGACCGTGAACGGCACCCCCGAGGTGCGGAGCACCTCCTCGGGCGACTGGACACCGGTGGACTCCTCGGACTGCGACATGTCACTCCTCGTCGAGTGGCTCCGGCCGGGACAGGCCGGGGTCCGCCACGCTACCGCCCGACGGCCATGCCGCGTACCGGCGCAACCCGTACAGCAGCGGGGCGCGTTGGGTCCCGGTGCCGACGCTGACCCGGACGACCCGGCCGAAGACGACGGTGTGGTCGCCGACCCGCCGCACGCCGTCGACCCGACAGTCACCCACGGCGTGCGCGGCGTCGCGCAGGTGCGGGCCGGCGGCCGTCGCGTCGGGCAGATGCCAGGAGGTCCGGTGGAAGCGGTCCGGGTCGCCAGAGGCGAAGAGCTCCGCGACATCCCGGGCAGAGTGGTGCAGCAGGTTGACGCTGAACGTCCCGGCGCGTTCCAGTGCGTCCAGGGTGGGGCTGCCGCTGCGCACGCACACCAGGAGCGTGGGCGGGCTAAGGGAGACGCTGCACAGGGACGAGCAGGTCATCCCCCAGGGACGGCCGACGCTGTCCAGGGCGCCGATCACCGCCACGCCGGTCGGAAACAGGGACATCAGCGTCCTGAAGTCGCCTTCACCCTCGGTCGCTCCCCGAGGGGCGACCGTGTCAGGCGTTGTCATGGGACAGTTCCTCCGACGTGGGGCGGGGCGGACTGCCTGTGTCGGGGTGGCGGTGGTCCGCGTACGACAGCAGCGGGCCGGTGGCGGCCGTGGTCACCAGCGCCATCAGTACCAGCGAGAGGAAGAGTCCGGAGGAGAGGATGCCGGCCGACAGGCCTGCCTGGAGGACGGCGATCTCCGTCAGGCCGCGGGTGTTCATCAGCACCCCGAAGCGGAGCGCCGTCCCGGTCGGCAGCCGTGCGGCGCGCGCGCCCGCGTAACCGCCGCCCAGTTTGGCCGCCGTGGCGAGCAGCAGGACCAAGGCGAGGGTCAGCCAGGAGAAGCCGTCCGGCCCGTCGGTGGATATCTGGAGGCCGGTTGTCACGAAGAACACCGGGACGAGCAGCAGCCCGTACCGTTCCACGGTCCCAACGGCTCTGGTACGCGGCCCGTGTTCGCCGTCCCGGGGGACGGCGAGCCCGACCAGGACCGCGCCGAAGATCGCGGTGAGCCCCGCCCGCTCGGTGGCCAGGGCGGCGCCGACCGCGAGCGCGCCCAGCACGATCGCGGCGACGACCGGCCGGCGGGCGCACAACCTGCCCACGACCGCCCGGCCGAGCAGGCGCCGCAGCAGCACGGCCGTCACCGCCCCGCCCGCGATCGCCACGACCGCCCGGACGAGCTGCCCCCCGCCGCCCGCAGCGATGGCCAGCGCGGCAGTCAGGATGAGCCAGGTCAGGGCGTCGATGCCGACGGCGACGAGGAGGGAGAGCCGGCCCGGGGTCGAGTCGACGAGCCCTCGGTCGGTGAGGATCCGGGCCAGCACCGGTACGGCGGTGACAGCGAACGCGGCGGCAAGCAGCAGGAGCAGCGCCGCGGTGGGCGCCGTACCTCGCTCCCCCGGCGCGTCGCGCCAGTCCACCCAGACCGTCAGCAGCACCCCGGACAGCAGCCCCGGCAGCAGGGAGCCCCCCAATAGCCAGCCGTACGAGCGGAGGGACACCTCGTCGCGGCGCGGCCGTGCGCTGTGCCCGACGCCCGTCAGGTACAGCGCGAGACCGGCCAGGCCGAGGGTGTGCAGATGGTTGGTAACGTCGGTCGGCAGCAGGGTGTCGAAGACGTCGGATCCGGCCGCCGTGGTCAGCAGCGGAACGACGACCAGGCCGAGGGCGATCTCTCCAATGACCGGCGGCTGGCCTACCAGGATCGCCGCGCGGCGGGTCGGCTGGGCCAGCACGAGCACCACGGCCAGCGCCGCCAGGGTGTGGAGGGCGAGCGTCATCAGCGCAGCCTCGCGAGGTACTCCACCTGGCTAGGCAGGGTGTCGACCAGCTTCCGCGCCTGTTCCCTGACCCGGGTCAGCTCGGCCCGCGCGGCGCGGGTGTCGACCAGGTCCAGCGCGGGCGGGTAGCGCAGCGGGATGCCGCCGAGGCCGAGGGCCATGCAAACGTAGCTGTAGGGCTCGAAGGCGTGGTAATAGGGGTAGGTGGTGTCGTTGTCGGGGAGTTTGCTCTGCCACTGTTCGAGGCGTACGGCCATGTCGTGGGGAACCGCGCCCTTCTTCGCGTCACGCCAGTAGTCGTTGTCGGCGCGGGCAGCGCCCCGGTAGTGCAGGATCAAGAACTCGCGGACGCCCTCGATGGCGCGGGCTGTGCTGAGGTTGTAGGTGTCGCGCAGCACCGGGTCGCGGTTCGTGCCGGGGAAGTACCTGACGAGTTGTTCGATGGCATGCTGGATGAGGAAGATCCCGGTCGACTGCAAGGGTTCGACGAACCCGGCAGCGAGTCCGATGCCCACACAGTTGTTGACCCAGGCCCGATGTGAGCGGCCGATCCGCATCCGGATGTGGTTGGCCTCCAGATCGGCCGCGGCGGGCCCGACGAAGTCCCGCAGGACACGCTCGGCCTCCTCGGGTTCGCAGTAGTCGCCCGCATAGACGTATCCGGTGCCGACCCGGTCGTACAGCGGGATTGTCCAGATCCATCCGGCGTCCTGGGCGGTGGCCGTGGTGCAGGGCCGGATGCCCTGGACTGCGGTGTCGACGGGGACTCGCAGGGCGACCGCGCGGTCGTTGGGGAGGGCATCCTTGAAAGAGACGAACGGCTCGTCCAGGGCATCGCCGAGCAGCCGACTGCGGAAGCCGGAGCAGTCGACGTAGAGGTCGGCGGTCAGTTCACCGTGCTCGCGGGTGACGAGGCCCTCGATCCAGCCCTGCTCGTCGAGGCGTACGTCGACGACGTCGTCGATGATCCGGTGGACGCCGCGCCGAACGGCGTAGCGGCAGAGGAAGTCGGCGAGGAGGGAGGCGTCGAAGTGGTAGGCGTAGGGGAACTGGGTGTTCTGCTCGGCGAGCGTGGTCCGGTAGAGCGGACGGTCGGGGGTTTCGTCAAAGTCCTGCTCGAACAGCCGGTGGTCGAGGTACCGGGGAGACGCCTTGGCGTCGCAGAGCCAGGGGATGAGGAAGCAGTCGCGGTCGAAGTGGCCCGCCTCACCGACCTTCTGCCACCAGTCGGTGAGCGGCACCCCGTCGACGACCCGCATCCGTTCGAACGGGTGGTAGAAGTACGTGCCCGGTGCCCGCCAGTTCTCCAGGCGCACCGCCAGTTTGTAGGTGCCGTTGCACTCGGGCATCCAGTCGGCCTCGCTGAGGCCCAGATAGTCGAAGAAATGGCGGACCGTGCTGAAGGTGGCCTCCCCCACCCCGATGGTGCCGATCCGCCGGGACTCCACCACGGTGACGTCGACGCTGTCCGCGAATGCCGCCCGCAGGTAGGAGGCCGTCATCCACCCAGCCGTGCCGCCACCCAGGATCACCACACTCTGTGTCATAGCTCGTGACCCTAGGCGGACTCGGCGGGCGGATTCTTCGGCAGTTCGGCCGGACCGCGGCGGGCCCGTGCGCCGAACGGACTAGGCCGAAGGGACCAGCTCCCGTCTCATGCACTTGGCAAGTAAACATGGCGAAAAATCGAGCGCTCCGGACTCGGGGCCATGGGAGAAGATGAGGAGCTGTTCGATTCTGACCATTTGCCGCACTCGCGGCGCAGGGGGACTTGTGTCAGAGGCTCGATCCGACCAGAATCCAGCATCGGGCGACGTGACCGGCGGTGGGACGCCGGAACCGATCCGCATCTTCCTCATCGACGACTCCAGCCTGGTGCAGGCCGGGCTGGCACACGTACTGCGTGGCTACCCCGACCTCGTCCTCGTGGGCAACGCCCGGGATAGCCCGACGGCCGCTCGAAGCCACACTCGACGCGTCCCTGGACGTGCTCGTCATCAACACCGCTTGCCGCTCCATCGACGTCGTGCAGCTGATGCACCGGGCCGTCCGCTACTCCGGTGTCGGTGTCTCACGCATGCTGCTGCTGACCAACGACGTCAACAACCCCCTCCACACGGAAGCGGACAAGCTGGGGGCCGGGGGTGTGGTGCTTGCCTGGGAGGAGCCGGAGTTCTTGGTGTCCGCCATCAGACTCGTCTCCGGCGGCTACCGGATCGGGGTGCCCGACCAGGGCGAGCCGGACCGCACAACACCCCGCAGACAGTCCGTCCGCCATACCGCGCTCGACCCGCTCACACTCCGCGAACGGCAGGTCCTCACGCTCCTTGCTCGCGGCATGAAGAACGCCGAGATCGCCGGTGAACTGGTGGTCAGCGAGAGTACGGTCAAGACGCACGTACAGAGCCTGCTGATCAAGCTCGGTCTGCGTAACCGGGCCAGCGCGGTCGCGGTCGCGTACGAGATGGGCATCGCCCGGGCCCAGTAGTCAGGTTGAAAACGTCGCCCGCTCCCCTC
This sequence comes from Wenjunlia tyrosinilytica, assembly GCF_014646055.1. Classification (GTDB taxonomy): domain Bacteria; phylum Actinomycetota; class Actinomycetes; order Streptomycetales; family Streptomycetaceae; genus Wenjunlia; species Wenjunlia tyrosinilytica. The sequence continues at coordinate 1,172 of NZ_BMMS01000064.1, read as the reverse complement.
CAACGGCCCTGCCAGTCAACAGAGTTCGGACCCGAGGGGAACGGCGCTTGCCCGGCCTGGCTGCCGGAGTCTTGGACGAACCTGGTTGGCCGCTGCCGGCAGCCCCGTCAGCTGTGGATCATCGACGAGATGCCATCGACTACCTGACCGGCGGAATCCTGGCCACCTGACACACCCCGATCGTCATCACTCAGTCACGCCCACTGAACGCCAGCTGGATCCCCAAGCCGACCATCACGAGCCCCGACGCCCCGCCGATCCACGACAGCCGACGAGGGGATCGGGCAAGCCAGTTGCGGGCGGTGCCGGCGAGGATGCCCCAGGTGGCGTCGGAAATCAGCGCGATCAGTACGCAGATCAGCCCCAGCAACAACAACTGCACGTGCGCGTTCCCCGCCGAGGTGTCGACGAACTGCGGCAACACCGCACCAAAGATGAGCAGCCCCTTGGGATTGCTCACTCCGACGATGAATCCTTCCCGGAACACCCGCTCCGGCCACCCCGCAGCCGCCCCGCCCTGCTTCTCCGCCACCATCAGCAGCTTGCGGTGTCGCCAGGCCTGGACACCGAGATAGACGAGATAGAGAGCACCGGCGAACTTGAGAACTGAAAACATCAGATAGGAGCGGGCAAGCACCTCTCCCAGCCCGAACGCCACCAGCACCACTTGAACAAGCAGCCCCGCCTCGTTCCCCACTGCCGTCGACACAGCGGCCCGCCGCCCCAGCGACACCCCCCGGCTCACCACGAAAAGAACACTCGGCCCCGGCACGGCGATCAGCACGGTCACCACGGTCAGGAAGACAGCCAGACGCTCGAATCCAATCACCCCCGCAGAATACGCGCCGCAACGCCAATCCCCAGCGATTCGCCAAACCCGGGGCCGAGCAGCCGATGGTCGAGCTATGCGAGTACGCCCGGGAACCACTCGTTGGATGAGTAAGCGACCGAGCTCTTCCCCCTTGACGGTGTGATCACTGGCTTCTGATCTTTTCGCCTCAAGTGCCCGGCGAACAAGGCGGTCCTCGGCCACCGTCAGCAGTTCTCCTGATCTCGATAGCGCGGAGGCGCCGCCCAACCGTTGGGCTGGGGACTGTAAATCGTTCGGTGTAACTCCCGATCGTGGAAGATGCATCGATGACCAGTGAGAACGTGTCCGAGTCCGAGACCGT
>NZ_BMMS01000063.1 GCF_014646055.1 Wenjunlia tyrosinilytica | reverse complement strand
CAGCCAACTCCGCCAACCCACCGCACAACCCACCCAGATCCGAACCCAGAACCACCGCACGATGCTCAAACACCGAACGCCCCGCCACCAACGAAGCACCCACATCCCACGGATCCAGACCCACCCGCCCCCGCACACACCCCAACAACCGACCCGCCTGCTCCCGCAACGCCCCACCACCACGACCCGACACCGGCCAAGCCACAATCGGGAGCGACGGGGTCACCGGCTCCGAAGGAGACTCGGACGGCTCGGCCGGTTCGGCGGCGGCCTCCTGAGGCGCCTCCTCGAGCACGGCGTGCGCATTGGTGCCACTGACGCCGAAGGCCGAGACTCCGGCACGGCGGGGCCGGTCGGCGTCCTCGGGCCATGCCTGGCGCTCGGTCAGCAGCCGTACCCCACCGGTGGACCAGTCGACTCGCGACGAAGGAGCGTCCACGTGAAGGGTCCGCGGCAGCTCGGAGTTGCGCATCGCCATGACCATCTTGATCACGCCGGCCACACCGGCCGCCGCCTGCGTATGACCGATGTTGGACTTCAGCGATCCGAGCCACAGCGGGCGTCCCGGCTCCCGCCCCTGCCCATAGGTCGCCAGCAGCGCCTGCGCCTCGATGGGGTCGCCCAGCCTGGTGCCCGTGCCGTGCGCCTCCACCGCGTCCACATCGGTGGCCGACAGACCGGCACCCGCCAGCGCCTGCCGGATCACCCGCTGCTGTGAGGGACCGTTCGGCGCCGTCAGACCACTGCTGGCGCCGTCCTGGTTAACCGCGCTGCCGCGGATCAGGCCGAGCACGGTGTGGCCATGGGCCCTGGCGTCGCTGAGCCTTTCCAGGAGGAGCAGGCCCGCTCCCTCGCCCCAGCCGGTGCCGTCGGCACCGTCCGCGAAGGACTTGCAGCGGCCGTCGGGTGACAGCCCGCGCTGGCGGCTGAACTCGGTGAAGGTCACGGGGGTGGACATCACCGCGACACCGCCGGCGAGCGCAAGCGAGCACTCCCGCGCACGCAGCGCCTGGCAGGCCAGATGCAGGGCCACCAGCGACGACGAACAGGCGGTGTCCACCGTCACCGCGGGGCCCTCCAGGCCCAGGGTGTAGGCGACCCGGCCGGAGGCGATGCTGCCCGCGCTGCCGTTGCCGATGAAGCCTTCGAGACCGGCGGGGGGCTGCGCGAACCGGGACCCGTAGTCGTTGTACATCACACCGACGAAGACGCCGGTGGGGCTGCCCTTCATCGAGGCGGGGTCGATACCCGCCCGCTCGAAGGCCTCCCAGGAGATCTCCAGCAGCAGCCGCTGCTGCGGATCGGTGGCCAGGGCCTCACGGGGCGACATCCCGAAGAAGTCCGGGTCGAAGTCCGCCGCGTCGTGCAGGAAGCCGCCTTCGCGGGTGTAGCAGGTGCCGGGGTGCTCGGGGTCCGGGTGGTACAGCGAAGAGACATTCCAGCCCCGGTCCTCGGGGAAGGCGGAGATGCCGTCGGTACCGGTGGCGACCAGTTGCCACAGGTCCTCCGGCGAACGCACGCCCCCGGGGTAGCGGCAGCTCATGGCCACGATCGCGATCGGCTCGCGGTCCTTGGCCTCCAGACTGCGCAGCCGCGTGGTGGTGCGGTGCAGGTCCGCGGTCACCCGCTTGAGGTAGTCCCGGAGGCGGTCCTCGCTCACAGTCCGGCTCCCTGACGCGGTTCGGGAATGGCGGACCCGAGCAGGAACACGTCCGCACCGCCCGGAACGGGAAGGAACACCGGCTCTCCTCATGCTCAGCCACATGTGCCGTGTGCACGGCCACCTCGAACCCGGCCCAGTGTGGTGCGGTCGCGGGCTCCTCCGGCCTTCTGACCTCCGACTCTGAAAGATCCCCTAGCGATGCCGGGAGCGGCCGGCCTCACGGGGGTACTGGCAATTCCCTAGAGTTCCGCGGAGGTTCTGGCCTCCCTTTCCCGGGACGTGCTGGGCTGAGGCCGATCGTCCTGCCGAAGTCGGCCCGCCGAGTCGGCGGGGCCGGCTCCAGTCCTCGGATGCCCTGACATCCGGTGTCCGGCGCGAGGTCCGCATCAGGGTCCCGCCCGACCGCTTCACCCGACGCAGGAGAGGGGAACCAGATGGCAGTCGCGCCCGGCACGGAGGCGACCGCACCGCCCGAGGTGAGCCTGGACGGCGGCGAGTCGCTGCTGGCCTGGCTGCGTCGGATGCGCGCCGAGCAGCCGGTGTGGCGTGACGCGGCCGGCAAGGTCCATGTCTTCCGTCACGAGGACATCCAGCGCATCGTCGCCGATCCCGCGGCGTTCTCCTCCGACACCGTGACGCGCCTGTCCGGCGGTGAACGCCAGCCTCCCGGCGGCACATTGCTCCTGCTGGACCCGCCGCGCCACGGCAAGCTGCGCAGGCTCGTGAGCAAGGTCTTCACCGCGAAGATGGTCTCGGATCTGGCGCCGCGCATCACCCAGGTCGCCACCGAGCTGCTCGACGGCATCGACGCCGCGCGGGACGACCGCTTCGACGTGGTCGAGTCGTTCGCCAACCCCCTCCCCGTCATCGTGATCTCCTCGATGCTCGGCGTGCCGCCGTCCGACCGGCCCCTGTTCCAGGTCTGGGCGGACAACCTGCTGACCGTGGACTGGGAGACCCCGGAAGGCATGGAGGTCATGGGCAGGACCGTCCAGGAGCTGGACGCCTACCTGCGCAAGCACGTCACGGAGCGGCGCGAGCAGGAGCGGGACGACCTGATCTCGACGCTGGTGCGGGCCGAGGTCGACGGCGAGACCCTCAACGACGACGACGTGGTCAGCTTCGCGGCGCTCCTGCTGCTCGCAGGCCATGTCACCACCGCGGTGCTGCTGGGCAACATGCTGCTGAGCCTGGACCTCGAGCCCGAGCTGCCGGCCGAGCTGCGCGCGGACAGGTCGCGGATCCCCGCCTTCACCGAGGAGGTCCTGCGCTACCGCCCGCCGTTCCTGAAGATCGAGCGAGTACCCACCGCGGACACCAAGATCGCCGGTGAACTCGTGGCCGAGAACACGATGATGTACCTCTGGCTGCTGTCCGCGAACCGTGATGAGCAGGTGTTCGCCGAGCCGGACCGCTTCCTGACCGACCGGCCCAATGCCAAGCAGATGGCTTTCGGGCACGGCATCCACTACTGCCTCGGCGCTCCGCTCGCCCGGATGGAGGGGCAGATCGCGCTCAATCTGATGCTCGACCGCTACGCCGACATCCAGGTGGACCACGGCACCGGGCTGTCCTACTTCGACAACAGGGTCAACGTCTTCGGACTGCGGCAGCTGCCGGTGTCGGTACGCCGGGTCTGAGCTGCCTCCGAGCGGACGGTACCGAACCATACGGAGGAGCCATGGCTTTCGAGCCGAAACCGCCCGTGATCCCCACGACACGCACGTGTCCTTTCGATCCGGACCCGGAGTACATCCGGCTGCGTGAGAAGGACCCGATCAGCCCGGTGACGTTCAATGTCGCCCCCGGCCGCAAGGACGGCTGGCTGGCCACCCGGCACGAGGACGTCCGCAAGATCATGGCGGACGCCCGGTTCAGCCATCGGGCCGACCTGCTGGCCCTGGTGTCCCAGCCCCCGTTCGAGGTGGAGAACTACGACCCCAAGCCGTCGCCCCCGGGCTCGTTCGTGCGCATGGACGCCCCCGAGCACACGAGGTACCGGCGGTTGCTGACGGGCTTCTTCACCGTGCGCCGCATCCAGCAGTACGAGCCGACGCTCGCCGGGATCATCGACGGGTGCCTGGACGAACTGGAGGCGCTGGAGCCGCCGGTCGACCTGCTGACCGCGTTCATCAAGAAGGTCGTCTACCGGTCCGTGCACTCGGTGATGGGTGTCCCGGAGAGCGACATCGCGGAGCTGGACGAGCACTTCTCGGTCCTCATGGGGCTCCAGTACTCCCTCGAGGAGTTCATCCACCACAACGGGGCGCTCGACGCCACCCTCGAGCGGATCGTCCAGTACCTGTTCGACAATCCGAGCGACAAGCTCCTGGGACAGCTCATCGCCACGGGCGAGCTGACCCAGGAGGAGGTGACCAACATCTGCTGGATCACCATCGGCGGCGCCCTGGACACCACCCCCAACATGCTGGGACTTGGCACCTTCGCCCTGCTCGAGCACCCCGAGCAACTGGCGAAGGTACGGGCGCGGCCCGAGCTCATGGAGCGCGCTGTGGAGGAGCTGCTGCGCTACCTGACCATCTCGCACCTGGGTGCCAGCCGGGTCGCCCTGGAGGACGTGGAGATCGGCGGTCGGACCATCGAGGCCGGTCAGACCGTGGTGCTCTCGCTGCCGGCCGCCAACCGCGACCCGGAGCAGTTCGAGCGCCCCGAGGAGTTCGACGTGACCCGGCCCTCGCGCCGCCATGTGGCCTTCGGCTTCGGCATCCACCAGTGCCTCGGCCAGCACCTGGCGCGGGCCACCTTGCGCATCGGGTTCCAGAAGCTCTTCGACCGGTTCCCCGGCCTTCGGCTGGCGGTCCCCGCCGACGAGGTCCCGCTCCGGTCCATCGCCATGCACTACGGGGTTCAGGAGCTGCCCGTGACCTGGCGGTGACCGCCACCCGATCAGGAGCACCGTTCCGCAGCAAGGACACCCAACCGATCAGGAAAGAAGCGCTCGAGTGATAGACCTTCACAAGCCGTACGGCGGGGCTGCCGCGCAGCTCTCGCTCCTGCCCGCCGACGTGTCATGACTTCGGCGATAGCCGCCGACGGGGTCAGGAAGCGCTACGGGGACATCCAGGCGGTCGACGGGGTGTCGCTGACCGTCGAGACCGGCGAGTTCTACGGTGTCCTGGGCCCCAACGGCGCCGGGAAGACCACCACCCTCGAGATCCTCGAGGGTGTCCGGGAACCCGACGAGGGCAGCATCGAACTGTTCGGTCTCAGCCCCTGGCCGCGCAACTCCAAGCTGCTGCCGAGGATCGGTGTGCAGTTCCAGGCCTCGGCCTTCTTCGATCAGCTCACCACGCGCGAGACGATCCGGCTCTTCGCCTCGTTCTACCGGGTCGGAGTGCGCCGGGCCGAAGCCATGCTGGAGCGCGTGGGACTCACCGACTTGGCGGGGGTGCACGCCGACAAGCTCTCCGGCGGGCAGGCGCAGCGTCTGTCGATCGCCTGCGCGCTGGTCCACGACCCGGAGCTGGTCTTCCTCGACGAGCCGACCGCGGGCCTGGACCCGCAGGCGCGCCGCAATCTGTGGGACCTGCTGCGTGACATCAACGCGGAGGGCCGGACCGTCGTCCTCACCACCCACTACCTGGACGAGGCGGAGATCCTCTGCGACCGGGTGTCGGTGATGGACCACGGGAAGATCCTCAAGACCGGCGCCCCGGCCACCCTGGTACGGGAGTTGGACGACAAGGTGCGGGTCAGCGTGGAGTCCGGTCTGGTGACCGCGCCGGCGATGTGCGAGCTGCTGGCCGAGGTGGGCGCGGGCAGCGTGGCGGTGGAGGACGACGGGGTCTCCCTGACGGTGGCCACCAACACTCCCGCGCCGGTGCTCTCGGTGCTGGCGGAGCAGGGCGCGCTGCGCGGCCTCGAGGTGCGCGGAGCCACGCTGGAGGACGTCTTCCTCCAGCTGACCGGACGGGAGTACCGGGCGTGAGTATCGAGCACACCGACCAGTCCACGGCCACGGCGGGCGCGTCGCCGCAGGAGGACGAGTCCCCGCGGCCCGGCACGGCGCCGCAGTCCGGAAAGCCGGGGCCCGGAAAGACGGAGTCCGGAGAAGCGGGGTCCGGAAAGGCGGAGTCCGGAAAGACGGGGCCCGGAAAAGAGGGGCCCGGAAGAGCGGAGACGAAGGCGGGGAGCGAGAAAGGCGGGAAGGGCAGCGACAGGAGGATCGGGGCGGAGCGCCTGAGCGCTTTCCGTGAACTGTCCCGCGCCATGATCCTCATCTCGGTGCGGGACAAGGCCACCGTCTTCTTCCTCGTCGTCTTCCCCGTGATGTTCCTGCTCCTGTTCGGCACCCTGTTCAAGGACGGAGCGACGGCGCACGCGAAGGTGGCTCAAGTCGGCGCCGTCCAGCTGCTGGACTCGGTGCACGGTGCCGACCGCGCCCAGTTGGACAAGGTCCTCAGCATCACCAGGACGCGGGACGAGGCGGAAGCGCTGCGCAAGGTCAGGAAGGGCGACCTGGACGCGCTGATCGAGCAGGGCAAGGGCAATACGCTCGTGCTGCGCTTCAGCGGCTCGGACCAGGTGAAGAGCGCCAGCGTGAAGGGCATCTTCAACTCGCTTCTCCAGCAGGCCAATCTGGCGGCCACCGGCAAACCGGCGACCTACACTCTCAAGTCCAGCCGGATCGAGGACCAGTCGCTCAAACCCATCCAGTTCCTCACTCCGGGCCTGCTGGGCTGGGCAATCGCCACGGGTGCGGTCTTCAGCTCCTCGCTGACCCTGGTGACGATGCGCAGGAAGCGGGTGCTGCGGCGGCTGCGGATGGCGCCCATCAGCGCGGGCTCGGTGGTGGCCTCCCGGATCGGAGTCACGATGATCATCGCGCTGGTCCAGACGGTCCTGTTCATCTCGGTGGCCAGCACGCCGTACTTCGGGCTCGAACTCACCGGAAACTGGTGGCTCATCGTCCCCCTGGTCATCTGCGCCACCATCGCGTTCATGTCGATCGGCCTGCTGACGGGCTCACTGGCCAAGACTGAGGAGGCCGCCAACGGCTTCTCGCAGCTCATCGTGCTGCCGATGTCGTTCCTGTCCGGATCGTTCTTCTCCCTGGACGACGCCCCCGGCTGGCTCAAGGCGGTGTCGCAGGCGATGCCGCTGCGCTATCTGGTCACAGGCAGCGAGTCGGTGCTCACCCGCGGCGGAGGCATCCTGGACGTCCTGCCGACGATGGGCGGCATGCTGCTCTTCGCGGCGGTGCTGGCCACGATCTCCTGGCGCTTCTTCAGCTGGGACGACGCGTAACTCGCCGCCGTCCCCCGGTCCGCACGCACCCGGACCCGTACGCCATCTCGGCGTACGGCTCCGCTGCTGTCCAGGGCTCCGCCGCTGTCCACAGCCCCGTTTCGTCCCCGTCGGCGATACGGATTCCACGCTCCGGCACGGGTCACTCCGGCACGGGTCACTCGGGGCGGGCGGCGCACCGGACGGCGTCCACGAGCCCGGCCTGCCGCAGGATCTCGTGCCCCGAGGCCGACAGGTCGCCGCCCTCGAGCACGGTCCGGGCGAAGGCTCCCACCAGGTTGGCGAACTGGTGGTCGGGGGCGAGGGTGCGCTCCTCGAAATGGTCCTGCCGCTGGATGCGCACCACGGGGCGCAGGGTCGGCGGGGTCGTGAACGCCCGCTCCAGGGTGACCGTGCCCTCACTGCCCCACACCGTGTACGTACAGCGGTAGGAGCGGTCGAACCCGAACGACAGATGACCGCTCCGGCCGTCAGGGGTGGACACCAGCGCGGCGCCTCCGACGTCGACGCCGGTCGACCGGTCCCACCGCGCGACCGCGCCCTCGACCCGCACATCGGGGCCGAGGAACAGGCCGGCCGCGCGCAGGGTGTAGACGCCGGCGTCCAGGAGGGCGCCGCCCCCGAGCGAGCGCTGGTAGCGGATGTCGGCGGGATCGAGCGGGGGGAAGCCGAACTCCGCGGTCATCGAGCGCGGCTCGCCGATCGTTCCCTCGTCGATCAGACGCCGCACGGCGGCGTGCTGGCTGTGGTGGAGGAAGGCGAAGTTCTCCACCAGCAGCCGGTTCCCGCTGCGTGCGGCGCCCACCAGGGCGACGGCCTCGGCGGCGTCGGTGGAGAGCGGCTTCTCGGCCAGCACGTGCTTTCCCGCCGCCAGCGCCTTGCCGACCCATTCGGCGTGCAGCGCGGGCGGCAGGGGGATGTACACCGCGTCGATGTCCACGCGGTCCAGCAGAGCCGCGTAGCCGGTCACCGCCTCGCAGCCGGCCCGCCGGGCGAAGGCCTCGGCCTTCTCCCGGCCGCGGCTGGCCACGGCGACCAGCCGCACCGAGGGTTCGGCCATGAGCGCCGGGATGGTGTTGCGCTGCGCGATGTCCGCGCAGCCGAGGACTCCCACGTTGAGCACGGACATCGCGGCTCGCTTCCTTGTCTTGGTCTTCCGAGTACTGCCGTGCTCAGGAGGACCCGAACTCGCTGTCGATGAAGTCGAAGAGGTCGTCGTCGCTCGCCGAGTCGATCCTGTCCTCGACCGCCACCGCGGAGGTCTCGGCCGTCGCTGGGTCCAAGCGGGTCAGCAGGCCCTTGAGCCGCGAGGCCAGTGTCGTCAGCGCCGCTTCGTCCTGCGCGACCCGCGTCAGTGAGCTCTCCAGCCGGTCGAGCTCGGCGAGCAGCGGCAGCAACGAGGCCCCGGCCCCCGGCGCCATGTCGGAGCGCAGATGCCCGGCCATGGCGAGGGGTGTGGGGTAGTCGAAGAGCAGGGTCGCGGGCAGCCTCAGACCGGTGGCCGCGATGAGCCGGTTACGCAGCTCGACGGCCGTCAGTGAGTCGAAGCCCATCTCCAGGAAGCCCCGTTCGGCGTCGACGGCGTCCGTGTCGGTGTAGCCGAGGACCGCCGCGGACTGGTCGCGCACGACCTCCAGCAGGACCGCCTCCTGGGCCGCCGGATCGAGGCCCGCCAGCCGTCGGCGCAGCTGCTCGCCGGGGGCGCCCGTCTCGTCCGCCGAGGCGGGGCGAGGACGGCCGGCGGGGGGCCTGACCAGGCCGCGCATCAGGGCGGGCACCTCTCCGTCCGGGGACCGGAACGCCCCGGTGTCAAGGTGGGCGGGCACGAGTACCGCTCCACCGGCCGCGACCGCGGCGTCGAACAGGGCCAGGGCGTCCCCCGAGGGCATCGGTGTGACTCCGCGGCGGGCCATCCGCCGCAGGTCGGCCTCGTCGAGCTTGCCGGTCATGGCGCTGCGCTGTTCCCACAGGCCCCAGGCCAGGGACTGGGCGGGCAGGCCCTGCGCGCGGCGGTGCTGCGCGAAGGCGTCGAGGAAGGCATTGGCCGCGGAGTAGTTGGCCTGCCCCACACCGCCGAAGGTGCCTGCCAGGGAGGAGAACAGCACGAACGCGCGGAGCCCGAGGTCCCGGGTCAGTTCGTGCAGGTGCAGCGCCGAGTCGGCCTTGGCGCGCAGGACTCGGTCCAGTCGCTCGGGGGTGAGCGAGGCGATCACCCCGTCGTCGAGGACACCGGCGGTGTGCACGACGGCCGTGAGCGGGTGCTCCGGGGAAATGGCCGCCAGCAGGCCGGCGAGTGCTTCGCGGTCGGCGGTGTCGCAGGCGGCGACGGTGGCACGGGCCCCGAGCGCGGCCAGTTCGGCCGACAGCTCGGCGGCTCCGGGTGCGTCCGGGCCACGGCGTCCGACCAGCAGGAGGTGCCGTGCTCCGTGGCGGGTGACCAGGTGCCCGGCGACGAGGCGGCCCAGCGCACCGGTGGCGCCGGTGACGAGTACGGTGCCCTCGGGGTCGAGGAGGGCACGGCCGTCGGCGGCCTCGGCCGCCGGTACCGCGGCGGACCTGGTGCGCACCAGCCGGGGAACGCGCGGTTCGCCTTTGCGCAGGCTGAGTTGGGGCTCGCCGTGGACGGCCGCGGCGAGCAGTCCGCGGTGGGACTCCTGCTGGGCGTCCCAGTCGAGGAGGACGATGCGGTCGGGGTTCTCGGACTGGGCGGCGCGCACCAGTCCCCAGACGGCGGCTGCCGCCGGGTCGGGTGCGACGTCGCCGTCGTGCACCGCCATGGCGTGGCAGGTGATCAGGACCAGCCTGGACGAGGCGAACGCCTCCTCCGCCAGCCATGCCTGGACGAGCTCCAGTGCCTGACCGGTCGCCCGGCGGACGGCGGCCGCCAAGGCGTCGCCCGCGGTTCCCTCCACGTCGGCGGCTTGCCCGGTGAAGGAGCCCGGAACGGCCGCGAGGACGACGGCAGGGGGCTGCCCGCCCTCGGCGAGGGCCCCTGCCAGGGCGGGCAGGTCCACGTGGTGCTCGACGCGTGAGCCGAGCGGCTCCAGAGCCGCCGTCAGCGCGGGATCGCCGTCCAGCACCGCACAGGAGCCGCCCGAAGGCCGGGGGTGGGCGGCCTGCGGGACCGTCCAATCGACCTGGTAGAGCGAGCGGGCGGCGACCCGCTGGGCGGAACCGGCCCCGCCGAGGTGGTCGGCGGGCACCGGACGCAGTGTCAGGGCTTCGACGGTGGCGACCGGTCGGCCCTCGGTGTCGGCGACCCGCAGGGTCACCGTGGTGTCCTGCCCGACGGGAGTCAGCCGTACCCGCAGCGCGCGGGCTCCGGTGGTGTGCAGTCGGACACCGGCCCAGCTGAACGGAAGGAGGCCCGTTCCGCTCGATCCTGTCCGGGCGAGGCCGACGGTGTGGAGGGCCGAGTCGAGCAGGGCGGGGTGCAGACCGTGCCGGGCGGCGTCCGCCTGAGTCTCCTGCGGAAGTTGCACCTCGGCGTAGACCTCGTCGCCGTGCCGCCAGGCGGCGGTGAGCCCCTGGAATCCGGGCCCGTAGGCGAAGCCATTCGCGGCGAACCGCTCGTACAGGTCGTCGACGGCCAGGGCGGTGGCATCGGCGGGCGGCCAGGCCTCGAGGGTGAAGTCCGCCGGGGCCGTGGCGGGGGTCAGAAGACCCGCGGCGTGCCTGGTCCAGGGGTCGTCGTCCGTGGCGCCCTCCGGGCGGGAATGCACGGCGAGCACCCGGCTGCCCCGCTCTCCCGGCTCCTCCACCGTCACCTGCAACCGCACCGCGTCCTGCTCGTGCAGGACCAGCGGGGCTTCGAGGGTGAGCTCCTCGACGGTGCCGCAGCCGACCCGTTGGGCGGCCAGCACCGCGAGTTCGAGGAACGCCGTCCCGGGAAGGAGCGCCGCGCCGGAGACGGCGTGGTCGGCGAGCCAGGGATGGGTCTTCAGGGACAGCCGTCCGGTGAGGAGGTAGCCGTCGCGGCCCGCCAGCGGGGTGGCCGCGCCGAGCAGGGGGTGGTCGGAGGGGACGAGCCCGGCCGAGGCGACGTCGGGGTCGCCCGGTGCGGCGTCGAGCCAGTAGCGGCGGCGCTGGAAGGCGTAGGTGGGCAGCTCGACGCGGCGGGCGGAGCGACCGGCGAAGAACGCTTCCCAGTCCGGTCCGGTCCCGCGCACATGCAGCTCGGTGACCGCCCGGGTCAGTGCTTCGGGCTCAGGACGATTGCGGCGCAGCACGGGGACGACGACGGTGCCCGACGGCTCCTCCAGGCAGTCCTGGACCATCGAGGCCAGGACGCCGTCCGGGCCGAGTTCGACGAAGGTGGTCGCCCCCCGCAGCTCCAGGGCCCGCACACCGTCAGCGAAGCGCACTGCGTCGCGCACGTGCCGCACCCAGTACTCCGGCGTCTCCAACTGCCCGGTCTCGGCCGCGCGGCCGGTGGCATTGGAGATCACGGGGATGCTCGGCGCCGCGTACTCCAGGCCGCGGGCGACCGTCTCGAACTCCGCGAGCATCGCGTCCATCAGGGGCGAGTGGAAGGCGTGGGAGACATTCAGCCGCTTGGTCTTGCGGCCACTGGCCTCCCAGACTCCCGCGACCTCGTCAACGGCCGCGGCGTCGCCCGAGACGACCACGGACGAGGGTCCGTTCACGGCGGCCACGACCACCACGTCACCGTACGGCTGAAGGGACTCGGTGACCTCCGCCTCGGACGCCTGGACGGAGAGCATCGCGCCGCCGTCCGGGAGCGCCCGCATCAGCCGGCCGCGAGCCCCGACCAGGCGGCACGCATCCGCCAACGACAGCACTCCGGCCACGTGGGCGGCGGCCAGTTCGCCGATCGAGTGGCCCAGGAGGGCGTCGGGCTCGAGTCCCCAGTGCTCCAGGAGCCGGAACAGCGCCACTTCGACGGCGAACAGCCCCGCCTGGGTGAAGTCCGTGCGGTCCAGCAGCCCGGCCTCGGCGGTCCCGGCGGACGCGAACAGCACATCCCTCAGCGGCCGTTCCAGCTCCGCGTCCATGTGGGCGCACACGGCGTCCAGTGCGTCGGCGAAGGCCGGGAACGCCTCGTGGAGCTCGCGGCCCATGCCCGGACGCTGGCTGCCCTGACCGCTGAACAGGAACGCGGTACGGCCCTTCACCGTCCGGCCGTCGCCCCGGACGAGGTTGGGCACCGAGCGCCCCTGCGCCAGCGCTTTGAGCGCGTCGAGCAGTTCGGCGCGGTCGGTGCCGAGCGCGGCGGCGCGGTGCTCAAAGGCGGTGCGGCCAGAAGCCAGCGAGTAGCCGATGTCACCCGGCTCTTCCTCGGGCCTGGTCACCAGGTGGGCGGCCAGCCGATCCGCCTGCTGCCGCAGCGCCTCGGCGCTGCGCGCCGACAGCACCCAGGGGACCGGGCCGGTGGTGACGGCGGGATCGGCCGCGACCGGCGCGGATTCGTCCAACGCGGGTTGTTCCAGGATCACATGAGCATTGGTGCCGCTGATCCCGAACGAGGACACGGCCGCCCGCCGGGGGCGTCCGGTCTGCGGCCACGGTGCCGAGTCGCTCAGCAGCGAGACGGCACCGGCGGACCAGTCGATCTCGTCCGAGGGCCGGTCGATGTGCAGGGTCCTCGGCAACTCGCCGTGCCGCAGGGCCAGCACCATCTTGATCACACCGGCCACACCGGAGGCCGCCTGGGTGTGCCCGATATTGGACTTCAGGGCGCCCAGCAGCAGCGGACGGTCCGCTGGGCGGTCCTGGCCGTAGGTCGCCAGCAGCGCCTGCGCCTCGATGGGGTCACCCAGCCTGGTGCCCGTTCCATGCGCCTCGACCGCGTCCACCTCGGAGGCGGACAAGCCGGAGTTGGCCAGGGCCTGACGGATGACGCGCTGCTGTGCGGAGCCGCTCGGCGCGGTCATGCCGTTGCTCGCACCGTCCTGGTTCACCGCCGATCCGGCCAGGAGAGCCAGCACCGGGTGGCCATAGCGGCGGGCGTCCGACAACCGCTCCAGCAGCACCATGCCGACGCCCTCGGCCCAGCCCGCGCCATCGGCGTCGGCGGAGAACGCCTTGCAGCGCCCGTCGGGTGCCAGCGCGCGCTGCCTGCTGAACTCGATGAACGTGTCGAGCGAGGAGATGACCGTCACACCGCCGGCGAGCGCCATCGAGCACTCCCCCGACCGAAGCGCCTGCGCGGCCATGTGCAGGGCGACCAGGGACGACGAGCAGGCCGTGTCCACCGTCACCGCCGGACCCTCCAGGCCGAAGGTGTAGGCGATGCGTCCGGAGGCCACACTGCCGGCGCTGCCGGTGGCCAGATAGCCCTCGAAGCCCTCCGGTGCCTTCTGCACCCGTGAGCCGTAGTCGTGGTAGTTCGAGCCGACGAAGACACCGGCCGCACTGCCCCGCAGCACGGTGGGATCGATGCCTGCCCGCTCGAAGGCCTCCCAGGATGTCTCCAGAAGGAGCCGCTGCTGCGGGTCCACGGCCAGCGCCTCACGGGGACTCATGCCGAAGAACTCCGGATCGAAGCGATCGGCGTCGTAGAGGAATCCGCCTCCGCGGGCGTAGAACGTGCCCGGCCGGTCCGGATCGGCGTCGTACCTGCCCTCGATGTCCCAGCCCCGGTCGGCGGGGAACTCGGAGACGGCGTCGGCGCCGTCCGTGAGGAGCCTCCACAGGTCCTCGGGACTGGCGACTCCACCGGGAAGCCGGCAGCTCATCGACACGATCGCGATCGGGTCGTCCTGCGCGGCGGCCCTGGGCGCCACCGCCGTCGAGGCGTCGGCGGACGCAGCGCCGAGCAGTCGGGTGTGCAACTGCCGCGCCAGGGCGGAGGCCGTGGGGTGGTCGAAGACCAAAGTCACGGGAAGACGCAGACCGGTGGCCTCGGCGAGCCGATTGCGCAGTGCCACGGCGGTCAGCGAGTCGAAGCCCAGATCGCGGAAGGCCCGCTCCTCGTCCACGGCCTCGGCCCCGGAGTGCCCGAGAGCGGCGGCCGCCAGCGAGCGCACCAGGTCGAGGAGTTCATGCCTCTGCTCGGCCTCCGGCAGCGCGGCCAGGCGCTGCGCCAGGCCTCCGGCGACGGGGGAGCCAGGGGCCTCACCACCGGTGGTGGACCGGACGGCGCGGACCTCGGGCAATTCGCAGAGGGCGCGGTCGGCACCGCCGACCGTGTAGGCGAGGGCGTGCTTGTCCCAGCGGACATCGGCCACGGCGAGAAAGGGTTCCCGCTCGTCGATGGCCTGGTGAAGGGCCGTCAGCGCGAGCTCCGGGTCCATCGCGGGCATGCCGCCGCGAGCCAGCCGCTCACCGGTCTCACCCGCGGCCAGACCGCCGCCGCCCCAGGCGCCCCAGGCCACGGAAGTTGCGGGGAGCCCGTCCGAGGCCCGCTGCTGGGCCAGTGCGTCCAGGAAGGCATTGGCAGCGGCGTAGCTGCCCTGCCCCGGGCCGCCGAGGCTGCCCGCCAGGGACGAGAAGAGGACGAAGGCGGAGAGTTCGAGGTCTCGGGTGAGCTCGTGCAGATGGAGCGCGGCGGCCACCTTCGGACGCAGCACGGTCTCGCCGCGTGCGGGCGTCAGCGCGTCGAGGACTCCGTCGTCCAGCACCCCGGCGGCATGCACCACGGCGCTGAGGGGCCGGTCCTCGGGGACAGCGGCCAGCAGAGCTGCCAGTTGGTCCCTGTCCGAGACATCGCAGGCGGCGATGGTGACACGGGCGCCGAGCGCGACCAGCTCCGAGCACAGTTCGGCGGCGCCGGGCGCGTCGGGACCACGGCGCCCGGCCAGCAGGAGGTGGTCGGCGCCGTTGCGGGCCAGCCAGCGGGCGACATGCGCGGCCACTCCCCCGGTGCCACCGGTGACGAGCACGGTCCCGCGAGGGGTCCAGCGGTCGGACGAGGACGTCGCGGGGGTCGCGCGGACGAGTCGGCGGGCGAACAGACCGGAGGCCCGGACGGCCACCTGGTCCTCGCCGGCGGCACCGGACAGCGCACCGGCCACCCTGGACAGGGCCCTGGCGTCGAGTGCGCCGGGCAGGTCGATCAAGCCGCCCCAGCGCTGCGGGTACTCCAGCGCGGCAATCCGGCCAAGACCCCAGGCGAGCGCCTGAAGCGGTGCGGCGAGGCGGTCCGAGCGCCCGGTCGAGACGGCGCCCCGGGTGGCGAGCCACAGCGGCGCGTCGAGTCCGATGTCCCCCAGTGCCTGGAGGAGCGCGACGTTGAGCGCCAGACCGGCGGTCATGGGGCTGCCGGGCGAGTTCGGCGACTCGTCCAGGGCCAGAAGCGACAGGACACCGTCGATCCGCGGCGCGTCCTGCGGGACGGCCGCGTTCAGCAGACCCGTCACGGTGGCGCGTTCCTCGTCACCGCCCGTCTCCGTCACGGCGAGTTCGAGTGTGATGATCCGCGCGCCATGGGCACCGAGTCCGCTGACGACCTCGGCCACGGGCGCGGAGTCCGCCTGGCCTCGGGGCACTGCCACCAGCCAGGTGCCATGGAGCCTGGTCGCCGGGGAAGTGCTGGTGACCGGCTGCCAGGCGATCCGGTACCGCCAGCCGTCGACGGAGGAACGGGCAAGCCGTTCCTTGCGCCAGTTGGAGAGCGCCGGCAGAACCTCGGCCAAGGGCTCATGCGCGGGCAGCCGGAGGGTGTCGGCGAGGGCTTCGAGGTCCTCCCGCTCGACGGCCTCCCAGAAGCGGGCATCGATCGCCGACTGGGGACCGCCCGAACTCGGCCGCACGTCGGCCCTGTCGAGCCAGTAGCGGCGGTNGTCGTCGCGCCGCAGCGTGCCGCCGACCACCGCGTCCTCGGCGGCCTCCTCAACCGCCATCGCCAGCACCGGATGCGCACTGACCTCCACAAAGACCCCATGACCACGCTCGGCCAGACCCCGCACAGCCTCATCGAAGCGCACCCGCTGCCGCAGATTGCGATACCAGTAACCGGCATCCAGCGCCGCGGTGTCGATGAACTCCGCCTCCACCGTGGAGAAGAACGGCACCGCACCCGAGCGCGGAGCAACATCGGCCAGCACCTCCGCCAACTCCGACTCAATGGCCTCCACATGGGACGAGTGCGAGGCGTAGTCCACCGGCACCGCCCGCGCCCGGACCCCCGACGCCTCACAACGCCCGATCAACTCCTTCAACGCCTCCGC
>NZ_BMMS01000062.1 GCF_014646055.1 Wenjunlia tyrosinilytica | reverse complement strand
GCGGGGGTTGCCACCGTTCCCGCCCGCCGGATCATGCCTGCCGCAGCCGAGTATGATCGGTGATCTCGCCCTCCAGGGCGGACTCCAGCAGTCGCTCGGTCAGCTGCTGCAAGAGCCCGCCCTCGCCGGTCAACTGCAGGCCCTCGGCTTGAGCACGGCCCACCAGCTCGTTGATCGACCGGTCGTCCACAGCCTTGGCCGACACGGCCTCCGCCGACTCGACGGCCTCGCGCTCGGTTACGTTCTGGTCATCGATGCATCTTCCACGACCGGGAGTTGCACCGAACGTCTTACAGTCCCCGCCGGAGAGGGCCGTACTCGAGGACCGGGTCGGGCAGTGGCTACCGCACCGGTGGGCGGCACCTCACCACGATCGTGCGGTGGATGCTGTCCGCCCACCTCTGGCGGCAGGGGTGCTGCACGGGACGGGCGTAGCTGATCTAAAACGGGAGCGATGTCCAGCATGTGTGTGAGGCTGCGCAGGATGCCGTACCCCCGCCCGATCGTTCACCGGTGTCGTCTTTTCGTGCGCGGAGCCGGGGGGCTTTGTTCCTGCTGTCAGGGAGTAATCCACAGCCGCACCGTCCGGTCGAAGCCAGCGGTGGCGAGGAGATGTCCGTCGGGTGAGAACGCCACCGTAGCGACCGCGTCGGTGTGCCGGTGAGGGGGTTGCCGACAGGCTCTTGGGTGGCGGGGTTCCACAGCCGCACCGGCTTGTCCAAGCCTGCGGTGGCGAGGAGGTGTCCGTCGGGTGAGAACGCCACCGCACGGACCGTGTGGGTGTGGCCGGTGAGGGGGGTGCCGATGAGTTGTTGGGTGGCGGGGTTCCATAGCATCACCGTGGTGTCCAAGCCTGCGGTGGCGAGGAGGTGTCCGTCGGGGGAGAACGCCACCGCATAGACCGTGCCGGTGTGGCCGGTGAGGTTGCCGACAGGCTCTTGGGCGGCGGGGTTCCACAACCGCACCGTCTTGTCTTCGCCAGCAGTGGCGAGGAGATGTCCGTCGGGGGAGAACGCCACCGCAGCGACCGGACCGGTGTGGCCGGTGAGGTTGCCGACAGGCTCTTGGGCGGCGGGGTTCCACAACCGCACCGTCTTGTCGAAGCCTGCGGTGGCGAGGAGGTGTCCGTCGGGTGAGAACGCCACCGCACGGACCGTGTGGGTGTGGCCGGTGAGAGGGGTACCGACGGGCTCTCGGGTGGCGGGGTCCCACAACCGCACCGTCCGGTCAAGGCCGGCGGTGGCGAGCAGGTGTCCGTCGGGGGAGAACGCCACCGCATAGACCGCGTCGGTGTGGCCGGTGAGAGGGGTACCGATGGGCTCTCGGGTGGCGAGATTCCACAACCGCACCGTCTTGTCCAAGCCCACGGTGGCGAGCTGGTATCCGTCGGGCGAGAACGCCACGGCGAGGACCACACCGACGTTGGGGACGGGGCCCAGAGATACCGATTCACCGGTGCTCAAAGTGCCCAACAGGGCGCGAGCAGCGGCGCCACCAACCCGACCCTCCAGCGCCCGCTCTGGTCGCTGCGCCTCGTACAGCCGCACCGTCTTGTCTTCGCCGCCGGTGGCGAGGAGGTGTCCGTCGGGGGAGAACGCCACCGTATAGACAGCTTCGGTGTGGCTGGTGAGGGGGTTGCCGATGGGTTGTTGGGTGGCGGGGTTCCACAACTGCACCGTACGGTCACGGCTGGCAGTGGCGAGGAGGTGTCCGTCGGCGGAGAACGCCACCGCATAGACCGTGTCGGTGTGACGGTCGAGGGGGTTGCCGATGGGCTCTCCGGTAGCGGGGTTCCACAGCCGCACCGTCTTGTCGAAGCCGGCGGTGGCGAGGAGGTGTCCGTCGGGGGAGAACGCCACCGCAGTGACCGTGCTNACGCCACCGCAGTGACCGTGCTGGTGTGGCCGGTGAGAGGGGTACCGACGGGCTCTCGGGTGGCGGGGTCCCACAACCGCACCGTCCGGTCAAGGCCGGCGGTGGCGAGGAGGTGTCCGTCGGGGGAGAACGCCACCGCATAGACCGTGCTGGTGTGGCCGGTGAGGGGGGTGCCGATGGGCTCTCGGGTGGCGGGGTTCCACAACCGCACCGTGCTGTCTTCGTCGGCGGTGGCGAGGAGGTCTCCGTCGGGGGAGAACGCCACCGCAAAGATCGCGGCGGTGTGGCCGGTGAGGGGGGTGCCGATGGGCTCTCGGGTGGCGGGGTTCCACAACCGCACCGTGCTGTCTTCGTCGGCGGTGGCGAGGAGGTCTCCGTCGGGGGAGAACGCCACCGCAACGACCGCGGCGGTGTGGCCGGTCAGGATGCTGGTGCACCGGAAGTCGTTCGGAACCGGCCGGGTCGCGGGCCGACCGCGGTGTTCTGGGCGCTGGGCGCCGACGGGGGCTTCCTTGTACGGGGCGCGCACGTCTGCGGCCGCCCGTTGGGGCCCATGACCGCGAGCGGGCGTCCCTGGGCCGGCAGTGACAGTGCCGCGGGAGGCCTGGTCGACCGGGTCGGTGCCGGAGACCGTCGGTGCCGCTGTCGCTGCGGTGGTGCCCGGGGAACTCGGCGAGCCGCCTGTGCGGCGCAGGTCTTCCACGCGCGCGGTCTCCACTGCCTGCCAGCGCTTGCGCCAAGCGGCTACTTCCGGGGCGGTGCCGACCGGGGCGTGCGGCGCTCCGTCCTCGTCGAAGCAGAGCAGCGTGCGTACCAGGGCCATGAAGAAGTCCAGCCGCGGCAGCCGCTTACCCTTCAACGCCTCGCTCAGTGCGGAGACCGACAACGGCGTCGGACCCTTGGCGGCGCGCGCCGAGATGCCGCGCAGCGACGGCGCGCCCCGCTCGATCCGCAGTCGGCGCAGATCCCCGGCGAGTGCGGCTAACTGATCCTCGAACCTCCCGCCCGGCTGCGCGCTGCCGCCGGCGGTGCTGTCCGTCTGTGTCACGGTGTCTGGTCCCCCGAATCGCGTGTGCCGACCAGGTTAAATGACCGGGAACCGGACAGTGCCGTACTTGCCCGAACGCCTGCGAACACCCTCGAACCCGGGAGAGGTGTCCGGCCGAACACCCCCCGCGTGCGGCGCCGTTCCCGCCTGATCGCATCCATGCGCATTCGTTCGTGCCATGGAGGCCGACAGCACCTGCGGCGCTGGAATTTCAGGCATGGCCGACAACCCGAACACCCCGCCGCCCCGCACTCCTCCTGCCCCCAGCCGCCTCGACGATCCACCGTTGCTGACGGTGCACTCCGCCGTGGTGCTCCTGACGGCATGCTTCATCGGCGTGATCATCGGCGGGCTGACGTTCCTCACCGGAGGCCCCGCAGCCGGTGCGGTGCTCGCCGGCCTGACCGGCGCCGGAGCCACCACGCCAGTCCTGCGCACCCTGATCCGCTAAAGCACCACAAGCCACCCCCCACCCCCCACCACCCACCACCACTGGCCACGGCGCGGGCAGCACCCCGGCCACACGGGGCGGCTACCGCACCGAGTCCGGCACGTGGATCACGATCGTGCGGTGGATGGTGTCCGCAGCGGCGGGCACCGGGGCGCGGTCGCCGGGCACCCCGGATCCCCGGCGACCGCGGGGGCAGTACGGGCCGGCTGAGGTACCGCCGGAGCCGCAGCCACCGCAGGGGCGGCAGCCGCAGCAGTGGCCTGAGCGGGCACCCACCCCGGGGGCGGAGCACCCCGCCACGCAGGGGGAGCCATCGCCCATGCGCCCAGCCGGACCCAGGACCCACCCCGGACGGAGGGGGCCGGCCGGACGGGGCGTCCAGGGCGCGGTGCTGGCCTGCTGAGCGGGCTGATCACTGTCCATGCGGCTCATCCTGACGACCGAGGGCGCGGCACCGGGGGCGGGAGACCGCACGGCTCCCGCCCCGCGCGCCTACTTCTTTGTGCGAGCGACGGATCGCGTGAGGCAGTCCGCCACGCACGGTATTTCAGCTCGTATGGTCAGCTCCACGACGTCACCACCCAGCGCCACTGAGACGAAACAATGACCTCTTACGAGTGACATCACGCATTTCAGCCCCACGCGGTGAGTAGCCTACAACGGCATCAAGTTCCGGCAGAGAAGAGGCGGCTGTTCATGCGCCGTGCACTTCGTCCGCCGAGTAATCATGACCGTTGCCCGGCGCAGCGGCACTGAGGGGAGACAGAAATGGCTATGGAAAATCGCAGCGAGGTCGCTCCCGCGCACGGGTGGCTGACGCATCCTCGCTCCCGCGCCGATATCGAGTTCAATGGCGGTTGGCCGTCCAATGGGCTTGAAGCGGGTAAGTTTTTTCCGGAGAAGCAGGTCGGGTTGCCGGATCCGGACGTGCCGACGGACAACCAGAGCGGACCCAAGCCGGTGCCCCCGGACGGCCAGATTGCCAGCGGCGGATGTGAGCCAACCGCCGCGGTGCTCGATGAGGTGCGGGACTGGCCGAAGGTTGATCTTCAGTCAGGCGCCGAAGCTCCCTTTCAGTGGAACTTCTCGCAGAAGCACAGGACGCGCCGCTACAACTACTTCGTGACCAAGGAAGGCTGGGACCCGAGTGCTCCACTGAGCCGCGATCAGTTCGAGCCCGAGCCGTTCGCGACGTACAAGCCGTACGGCGATATCCCGCTCTGGGAAATGCCGGATGCTTCCACCGACCCGAACCTCGACAAGCCGCACACGATCAGACTGCCGGAGCGCTCCGGCTATCACGTGATCCTTGCCGTGTGGGAGGTTGCCGACACAGGTCACGCCTTCTACCAGGTCATGGATGTGAACTTCACCCGGTAAGAAGCCGAATCGTGGTGTACGGGTCTGTCCAATCAACGGCTGATCTTGGTTGTTGAGGTGTCAGTGGGTGGTGGGGGGCAAGGCGTCCTTCGAAGGTGATCTGGAAGGCGTTCAACGGCGCCTTCCAGCGCATTGTCCAGCGGTGTCGGCCCTTGCCGGTCGGATCCAGCGACATGAGCGCGATGCAGATGCACTTCAACGCGGCGTTCTCCGACGGGAAGCGGCCCCGGGCCCGGACGGCCTTGCGGTGCGTGCGTTCATGCTCTCGATCGCGTTCGTCGAACAGATCACCTTGGGGATCTCAAGGAGAAGGAGAGAAAGGGGACCATCTCGGCCCGGGCGTCGGACCACAGTTTGAGCACGGCCGGATACTTGGCGCCCCACTTCTCGGAGAACTCCAGGAACCGCTCGGGTCGCCGCGGCCTCGCTCGGTGAGGTGCAGACGGGCCCGAGGTCCTTGGCGGCCTTGTCCCCGTCCTGCCGGGCGACGTATCGGACGCTGTTGCGAATCAAGAGAAGCTGCAAGGAATCAAAAGGGTGTTTCGCTGTCTTCCGTGACGGATGCGAGTACCTCGGCGGCCGTGGCGAAGCGTCGTTCGGCAAGTGTCGGGGCGTACGTGTCCCCTTCGAGGAGGGGAGGACCCCTCGATGGCGTTGCGGATGGTGCCGCGACTGACACCGAACAAGTCGGCCAGGGTCTGCTGGTTGCACAGATCTCTCTGGGAAAGGAGCGTCCTGGGAAAGGAGCGTCGCGAGGATCCGGTCCGCGTCAGTGATCTTTTCCCCGCGCGACGGCCCGACCGGCTCGCCCGCGACTCAGCGCGGTGCGTCGAGCACGTTGCGGATGCGGGTGGCGACGTGCAGGTTGAGGCGGGTCTCGACGTCACTGAGGTCGTGCCCGGTGATCTCGCGGATGCGCTGGAGGCGGTAGCGGACGGTGCTGCGGTGGATGAGCAGCGTCTCCGAGGTCGTGTCGTAGCTGCCGCCGCTCTCCAGATAGCGTGAGAGCGTCGTCACCAGCTCGGTGTGGTGGCGGGCGTCGTAGTCCAGCAGTCGGCCCAGCCACTCGCGGACGAAGCGGTCGGCTTCCCGTTCGCCGTCGCCGGTGCCCATCATGCGGCACAGTCCCAGCTCCTCGAAGCCGGTGCTGCCGTACGGGTCCTGGGATCGGCGGCGGACGGTGAGGGCGCGGACAGCCTCGTCGTAGGAGTGCGGCAGATCGGTGAAGACGTCGCAGTGGCCGCCGACCCCGATCGTGCCGGCTCCGGTGCCGAGTTCCTCCGAGAGGGCCCGGTGCAGCTCGCTTCCCGGATCACGCCGGTCCTCATCGGTGACCAGGACGACCGTGGTCTCGCCACGAGAGCCGACGAGCACGTCCCGGCGCAGCCGCCCGGCCGCCCGCACCACCGCGTCCCCGAGCGCGGCCTTCTCGGCCGTGCCGGGCCATTCCAGTACGGCAACCTTGTGCGGCCGGTGCAGGTCGTGGCCCAGGGCTGCCGCCTGGGTGAAGACGTCGTCGGTCGCCTCACCTGAGATCAGCCGGTCGACCAGGTCGCGTCTCAGTTGGGGTTCCAACTCGGCCAGCCTGCACTCGTGCGCGAGCTGGGGAGCCAGCACCAGCGCGGCCTGTTCGAGCGCCGAGGTGTCCGTTTCCGCCGCCCGCCGGTCCGGGTCGACCAGCGCGACCACGCCGAGCAGATCGCCGGCCATCTCGATGGGGACGATCAGCCGGTCCCGGTCCCGGACGGTGCCGGGCCAGCGTCGCGCGCCGTGTATCAGGGCGTCCCGGCGCCGGGTGTCCGACTCCGGGTGCGGTCCACTGCTGGGTCCTGTCTGGTGTTCGCCCCGGCGGGGACCAGCCCAGGCCCGCGTGTTGCCGAAGCGGTCCTCGGTGAGGGCCGCGAATCCCGTGTGGTCGTGCAGGGCCTGCAGGATTCCCTGCTCGCCTCTGCCGGAGACGGCGGCGCGGGAGAGCGCGTCCTGGGTGGCGATCCGCGAGGCCAGGGCGGAGACGGTCGCGGCGAGTCCTGGGGTGGGTGAGCCGCCCTCGGTCTCCAGTAGGTTCCCGGTCTCTGGCAGGTCCCCGACCCCCGGCATGCTCTCCGACTCGACGCGGGCCGGTTTCGCTCTCCGGGCCGCCGCCCACCCCGATGGTCCTGGTCTGCGCGGTGCCCGGTGCCCGGTGAGGCGCGCGAGGGCGATCCCGGTCTGCTGTGAGAGCAGGTCGGTCAGAGCGGTCTCCTCGGCCGAGGGCGTGGTCAGGGATCGGACGACGAGATAGCCGAGGCAGCGGTCCCGGTATCGCAGAGCGATGGCTCGTGCCCACGGCACGCCCGGCTCGTGCAGGTGCCGGCCGCGGCCGTCCAGAGCGTCGATCTGCCGGTCGAGCCGGTCGGCGGCCGCCACGTCGGCGGCGGCTGCTTCAGCTGGGGCTTCGCGGGTGGGGTCCACCGCCGGTTCCCGCGCCGCCGTATGCCCCGGCCGGGCGACGGCGGGGGCAGCAACCTGGCGCGGTGGGCAGCGCCGCGCCATACCGTCGTGCACGGTGTAGACCGCTTCGGCGGTGAAAGGGCCGGTGGCGGCGATCGCCGCCATGGCCCCCCACAGCGCCTCGCGCTCGTCCTCGCGGTTGAGCATGACCGTTACCAGTCGTAGCAGTGCGTGTCGCGCGGCCCCCGGTCGCGGGATGGGGTGGAGGGGCCCGGCGGTCGGAAAGGGAACAGCGTCCATCGCAGGTCCATTCGCGGCTCGACAGCGGCTTCCCGTGCTTCACGCTACGCCACTGGGCACGGGGTCTCACCTTCGAACCGTGTCGCGTCCCCGTCCTCGCGGGCCGGAACGTCGGCGCGGATTGGTCCTGCCGGGGCGGGGAAGCGCGCCGCGTACCGCGCGAGGCTGCTGAAAGGTGGGGTATGCCCCGGCTCCGTGCGCCTGGCAGCCCGCCGACCGGTCCCGTGTCGCGACGGAGGAGATTCTTATGGCGAAGGCAGTAGGCATCGATCTCGGCACCACCAACTCGGTCATCGCGGTCTGGGAGGGCGGTGAGCCCTCTGTCGTCCCGAACGCGGAGGGGGCCAGGACGACCCCGTCGGTGGTCGCCTTCTCCGATGACGGCCAGCGGCTGGTCGGACAGCTCGCGCGCCGGCAGTCGATCCTCAACCCCAAAGGAACCATCACCTCCGCGAAGCGGTTCATCGGACGTCGCTACGACGAGATCTCCGACGAGGCCAAGGCGGTCTCCTTCGACGTGGTCGAGGGGCCCGGCGGGGTGGCCCGCTTCGAGGTGAGCGGAAAGCAGTACGCGCCGGAGGAGATCAGCGCGCAGGTGCTGCGCAAGCTGGCCGACGACGCCGGGAAGTCGCTCGGCGAGAAGGTCACCGAGGCGGTCATCACCGTACCGGCGTACTTCAACGACGCCCAGCGCCAGGCCACCAAGGACGCCGGGAGAATCGCCGGCCTGGAAGTCCTGCGGATCATCAACGAACCGACAGCCGCAGCGCTGGCCTACGGGCTGGACAAGAAGGGCCACGAGACGGTCATGGTCTTCGACCTCGGCGGCGGCACGTTCGACGTCAGCCTGCTGGACGTCGGCGACGGCGTGGTGGAGGTCCGCGCCACTGCAGGCGACTCCCATCTGGGCGGCGACGACTTCGACCGCCGGCTGGTGGACCACTTGGCGGACGGCTTCCAGAAGGCCGAGGGCATCGACCTGCGTAAGGACCCGCAGGCTCTGCAGCGCCTGTTCGAGGCGGCCGAGAAGGCGAAGACCGAGCTGAGTTCGGTCAGCCAGACCCAGGTGAGCCTGCCGTTCATCACGGCGGATGCCTCCGGGCCGAAGCATCTCACCGAGACGGTCCGCCGCTCCACCTTCGAGCAGATCACCTCGGACCTGGTGGAGCGCTGCCTCGAACCGGTCAGGACGGCGATGAGCGACGCCAAGGTCACCGGCGACGACATCGACGAGGTCATCCTCGTCGGTGGCTCGACCCGCATGCCGGCCGTGCAGAACCTGGTCCGCCGGATGACCGGCGGCAAGGACCCGAACATGAGCGTCAACCCGGACGAGGTGGTGGCGCTGGGCGCCGCCATCCAGGCCGGCGTGCTCAAGGGCGAGGTCAAGGACGTCCTGCTGCTGGACGTCACTCCGCTGTCACTGGGCGTCGAGACGGCCGGCGGCGTGATGACCAAGATCATCGATCGGAACACCACCATCCCCGCTCGCCGGTCCGAGACCTTCTCCACAGCTGAGGACAACCAGCCGGCCGTGGACATCGTGGTGCTCCAGGGCGAACGCGAACTGGCGGCCGACAACAGGGTGCTGGGCCGCTTCCGGCTGGAGAACCTGCGGCCGGCCCGGCGCGGGGAGACCCAGATCGAGGTCACCTTCGACATCGACGCCAACGGCATCCTCAAGGTCAGCGCCAAGGACCGGGACACCGGCGCCGAGCAGTCGATCACCATCAGTGAGGGCTCCAACCTCGACCCGTCCGAGGTCGAGCGGATGATCAACGAGGCCGAGAGCCACCGCACCAGCGACCTGGCCCTGCGCGAGGCCATCGACGCCCGCAACGAACTCGACGCCGCCGCGTACCAGGTGGAGCGCCGGCTGGATGACCTCGGCGACGCCGCACCGGAGCACGAGCGCGCCCGCGCCCAACTGCTCATCGACGAGGCGCGTACCGCCGTCAAGGAGGAGGCGCCGGCGGAACGGTCCCGGAGCCTGACCTCCGAACTCCAGCAGATCTACGCGGCGCTGGCCGCCCACGCCGCTGGACCGGGCGGAGCCGGGGGTGAAGCCCAGCCCGGCGCAGCGCCCGGCCAGGGTCCCGAGGGCGGCCCCCCGAGGGGCGACGACGACGATGTCATCGACGCCGATTTCGACAAGAGCTGAGGCGGCGACATGTCGGATCAGGAACAGACGCGTCCCGCCGAGGACCGCTCCCCGCCCGAGTCCGAGCAGACGTCGCCCGAGCGGACACCCGCACCGCAGGCGGCCCCGCGGGCCCCCGAAGCCGGGGAGCAGGAGGCGGCACCTACATGCCGCAGCCTCGAGGTGGAAGAGCTGGAGGACCGGTGGCGGCGAGCCCTCGCCGACCTCGACAATCTCCGCAAGCGCTACGCCCGTGAGCTTCCCCGGGAACGGGAGGCCGAGCGGGCCAAGGTGGCCGCGGCGTTCCTCCCGGTCGTCGACAACCTCGAACTGGCCCTCGCCCACGCGGGCGCCGACGACCCTGGCGCGATCGTCAGCGGAGTCCGGGCGGTACGCGACCAGGCCGTCGAGGTGCTGCGAAACCTCGGCTACCCCCGCTACGAGGAGACCGGCGTCCCCTTCCACCCCGAGCAGCACGAGGTGGTGTCCGTGGTGGACAGACCTGACACACCTGCGGGCACCGTCGTCCAGGTGCTGCGGCCCGGCTACGGCGAACCCGGTCACCAGCTGCGGCCGGCCGCGGTAGCGGTCAGCCGCAAGCAGGAGTGAGGCCGCC
The DNA here is from genome assembly GCF_014646055.1 of Wenjunlia tyrosinilytica. Taxonomy (GTDB): domain Bacteria; phylum Actinomycetota; class Actinomycetes; order Streptomycetales; family Streptomycetaceae; genus Wenjunlia; species Wenjunlia tyrosinilytica. The sequence continues at coordinate 8,792 of NZ_BMMS01000062.1, read as the reverse complement.
ATGGCAGACGACTACTACGAGGTGCTGGGCGTTCCCCGCACCGCCGACGCCGCCGAGATCCAGCAGGCGTTCCGTACCCTGGCCCGCCGCTACCACCCGGACGTCAACCGCGATCCGGCCGCAGTGGAGCGCTTCAAGCAGATCAATGAGGCATACAGCGTGCTGTCCGACCCCGACACGCGGTCCCGCTACGACCGCTTCGGCCCCGACTTCCGGCAGATTCCGGAGGACTACGACGAGCGTGTCGCGGCCGGCCGGGGCTTCGGCGGCGGAGCCGGCGCATACCGCGGCAGTCCCTTCGGAGGCACCCGAGGCGCCGACCGGGCAGGCGCCCGGACCTGGACGGAGACCGGCTTCGATGCCTCTGGCGTGGACTTCGAAGATCTCTTCGGAGGCATGTTCGGTGGCCGGGCGGGCGGCGCCGGGCGGGGCGGCCCGATCCCCGGCGCGGACCAAGAGGCCGAACTCACGCTCAGTGTGGAGGAGGCGTACCGCGGCGGCCGGCGGAAGATCACCCTCGGCGGCCCCGGCGGGGAGCGCAGCTACGACGTCACCATCCCGTCCGGCGTCGTCGACGGCCAGCGCATTCGGCTCGCAGGGGAGGGCGGCCGGGGCCGCGGCCCGGGTTCCGCCGGGGACCTCTATCTGGTGGTCCGCATCGCCCCCCATCCCCGCTACCGGCTCGTTGGGCGCGACATCCACGTCGATCTGCCGGTCACCGCCTGGGAGGCCGCGCTGGGGGCGACGGTGCCGGTCTCCGGTCCGGGCGGGACGGTCAAGGTGCATGTGCCGCCCGGTACCTCCACCGGCCGCCGGCTGCGGCTGCGCGGCGAGGGGATGCCACACCCCAAAGGTTCCCCCGGTCACCTCTACGCCGAAATCCAGGTGATGGTGCCACCCTCGCCCAGCCCGCGCGAGCGCGAGTTGTTCGAGGAACTGGCCGCCGTCTCCTCCTTCGACCCGAGGAAGCAGACATGAGAGCCGAACACCGTTCTCCCGCCCAAGGCGCCGGACAGCCCACCAGGGCCGCTTATCCGCTGGTGCGCGTCTACCGGACCAGTCCCAGCCCCTACCAGCTCCCCATGGCCGGAGTGGCCAGCCGGAGCGGACTGCCGCCCGAAACCGTCAGGCGTTTCGTGGCCCTCGGGCTGGTGGACGCCGAGCGTGACGCCCGGGGTCGGCTGTGGTTCCGGCCGAGCGCGCCGTCGGCCATCGCCCGAGTGCAGCGGCTGCGGGACGGACTGTGCCTCAACTACGCGGCCATCGGCGTCGTCCTGGACCTGCTCGACCGCATCGAACGTCTGGAAACCGCACTGCGGCGCAGCGAACGAGCCGCCAAGGAGCCCACAACATGGACATGAATCGCCTCACCCGGAAGTCCCAGGAAGCGCTGCAGGAAGCGCAGAGCGTCGCGGTACGGATGGGCCGGACCGAGGTCGACGGGGAGCACCTGCTGCTGGCCCTGCTCGATCAGCAGGATGGCCTGACCACTCGTCTGCTGACCGACGCCGGTGCCGACCCGGCCGCCCTGCGGTCCGCAGTCGAGGCCGATCTCGCCAAACGCCCCCGCACGACCGGTCCGGGCGCCACCCCCGGCCAGGTGATGGTGACCCAGCGGTTGGCCCGGCTGCTCGACACCGCCGAGCAGGAGGCCAAGCGGCTCAAGGACGAGTACGTCTCCACCGAGCACCTGGTGCTGGCACTGGTGGACGAGGGTTCGACCACCGCGGCCGGCCGGCGGCTCGGCGAACAGGGCGTCACCAAGGACTCCTTCCTCGCCGCCCTCACCACGGTGCGCGGGAATCAGCGGGTCACCTCCGCCGATCCTGAGGAAGCGTACGAGGCCCTGGAGAAGTACGGGCGCGACCTCGTCGTCGAGGCCCGCACCGGCCGCCTCGACCCGGTGATCGGCCGGGACGCCGAGATCCGCCGGGTGATCCAGATCCTCAGCCGCAAGAGCAAGAACAACCCAGTCCTGATCGGCGAACCGGGCGTCGGCAAGACCGCCATAGTCGAGGGCCTGGCCCAGCGGATTGTGCGCGGCGACGTGCCCGAAGGGCTGCGGGACAAGACGGTGTTCTCGCTCGACATGGGGTCGCTGGTGGCCGGGGCGAAGTACCGCGGCGAGTTCGAGGAACGCCTCAAGGCCGTTCTGTCGGAGGTCAAGGGCGCCGAGGGCCGCATCCTGCTGTTCGTGGACGAACTGCACACCGTCGTCGGGGCCGGCGCCGCCGAGGGCGCGATGGACGCGGGCAACATGCTCAAGCCGATGCTGGCCCGCGGCGAGCTGCACATGATCGGCGCCACCACGTTGGACGAGTACCGCAAGCACATCGAGTCCGACGCCGCCCTGGAGCGCCGCTTCCAGACCGTCCAGGTGGACGAGCCGACCGTCGAGGACGCCATCTCCATCCTGCGCGGTATCCGCGAGCGACTGGAGATCTTCCACGGCGTCAAGATCCAGGACAACGCCCTGGTCGCCGCCGCCACCCTCAGCCACCGCTACATCAGCGACCGCTTCCTCCCGGACAAGGCCATCGACCTGGTCGACGAGGCCTGCGCGCGGCTGCGGACCGAGATCGACTCCATGCCCGCCGAACTCGACGAACTCACCCGCCGGGCCACCCGCCTGGAGATCGAGGAGGCCGCGCTGGACCAGGAGACCGACCCGGCCAGCCGCGCCCGCCTGGAGGACCTGCGGCGTGAACTGGCGGACCTGCGCGGTGAGGTGGACGCCAAGCATGCCCAGTGGGAGGCTGAGCGCCAGGCCATCCGCAGGGTCCAGGAACTGCGCCAGGAACTGGAACGCGCTCGGCAGGAGGCCGAGCAGGCCGAACGCGCCTACGACCTCAACCGGGCCGCTCAGCTGCGCTACGGAACCGTCAGCGAACTGGAGCGCCGGCTGGCCGCCGAGGAGGAACAGCTCGCCAGCAAGCAGGGCGAGAGCCGGCTGCTGCGCGAGGTGGTGACCGCCGAGGAGATCGCCCAGATCGTCTCCGCGTGGACCGGCATCCCCGTCACCCGCCTTCAGGAGGGCGAACGGCAGAAGCTGCTCAAGCTGGACGAGATCCTGCGCGAGCGGGTCGTGGGTCAGGACGAGGCCGTCCAGCTCGTCGCCGACGCCGTGATACGGGCCCGCTCCGGGGTACGCGACCCGCGCCGGCCGATCGGCTCGTTCATCTTCCTCGGCCCGACCGGCGTCGGGAAGACCGAGCTGGCCAAGACGCTGGCCGCAGCGCTGTTCGACAGCGAGAGAAACATGATCCGCCTCGACATGAGCGAGTACCAGGAACGCCACACCGTCAGCCGCCTGGTCGGCGCGCCCCCCGGCTACGTCGGCTACGAGGAGGGCGGCCAGCTCACGGAGGCGGTGCGCCGCAAGCCGTACTCCGTCGTCCTGTTCGACGAGATCGAGAAGGCGCACGCCGATGTCTTCAACACGCTGCTCCAGGTGCTGGACGACGGCAGGATCACCGACGCGCAGGGACGTACCGTCGACTTCCGCAACACCGTGATCATCATGACCTCCAACCTCGGGTCGCAGTACCTCCTCCAGGACGCGACCCAGGCCGGCGAGATCAAGCCCGAGGCGCGGGCGCTGGTGATGACCGAGCTCAACGGCCATTTCCGCCCCGAGTTCCTCAACCGCGTCGACGACATCGTCCTCTTCCACCCGCTCGGCATCGCGCAGATCGAGCGCATCGTCGATCTGCTCCTCGCCGAGCTGCGCGACCGCCTCGCCGAGCAGCGCATCACGCTCGTCCTCACCGAGCCGGCCCGCCACCTCATCGCCGCCGAGGGCTACGACCCGGTCTACGGGGCCAGGCCGCTGCGCCGCTTCATCTCGCACGAGGTCGAGACCAGGATCGGCCGCGCGTTGCTCAGCGGCGACGCACGCGAAGGCGTGACCATCCTGGTCGACGCCGTAGGCGGCGAACTGACCGTCACCCTCCAGGACGAGCCGCAGGAGCCGTGATGAGTACTTCTCCAGAAGGCCGCGCCGACCGCGGCGGCCGTGACGGCAGTACCGACGGCGCCGAGACCTCGGTGCGGACGGTCGCCTGCGCCAACTGCGGCCGGACCAACCGCGTACCCGCCGCGGCGGAGGGCAGCCCGCGCTGTGGAAACTGCCGGGCCCCGCTGCCGTGGATCGCCGAAGCGGGCGACGCCGACTTCCGGGAGGTCGCCGAGCAGGCGAGCCTACCCGTGCTGGTCGACCTCTGGGCCACCTGGTGCGGCCCCTGCCGCATGGTGAGCCCAGCCCTCGAACAGGTCGCCAAGGACCTGGCCGGCCGGATCAAGCTCGTGAAGGTCGACATCGACAAGTCCCCGGCCCTGGCACGGCGGTTCGAGGTCCAAGCCGTACCTACTCTGCTCGTTCTCGACCACGGCAGGCCCGTCGCCCGCCAGACCGGCGCCGCGCCCGCGAACGCGCTGCGCCAGTGGGTGGACGAGTCGCTGTCGACGTCCCACGGACCAGCCGATCCCGACTCCCGGAGGCCGTGATGACCACTCTTCCTGACCCGCACCTGTCCTGGTCCGGCCCGTTGCGCCCAGAACACCGCAGGGCTGCGAGGACTGCCTGCGCATGGGGACTCAGTGGCTGCACCTGCACCTGCACCTGCGTCTGGGCCTGACCTGCGGCCACGTCGGCTGCTGCGACTCCTCGCCGATGCGGCACGCCCGCGCTCACGCGGCGACCGACGGGCACCGATCGTCCGGTCGTTCGAACCCGGCGAGGACTGGCGGTGGTGTTCCGTGCACGAAGCGATGGTCTGAGCCCGGCGAGCTCGTCCGGCGCTTCTTCCAGCGCTGTTGCTTCTGCAACTGTCTCTGCCGCTGTTTGCCACCTCTGCTTTCCGCTTCTGCCTCTGTTTCCACCGAAGGGAGCGAATCGTGCCGATGCGCACGCCGACAGCCGACGTCTACGGCGCCTACCCACCGCTGACGGACGACCAGATCGCGATCCTGAGATCCTGCGGACAGGTCCAGGCGGTCTGCGAGGGGGAACAGCTCTTCCGGGCGGGCGAACCCAGCGAGGAGTTCTTCGTCGTCCTCAGCGGCACGGTGGCCGTGGTCGAAGGCCACGGCGACCAGGAGCAGGTCGTCCAGTTGCACGGTCCGCACAGCTTCCTCGGCGAACTCGGCGTACTGGAGGGCCAGACCGCCTTCCTCAGCGCGGTGGTGAGAACACCAGGCGAGGTGCTGGCGGTGGGATCGGCCGCCCTGCGCGACCTGCTCAGCCGCGAACCCGCACTCGGCGACGTGATCCTGCGGGCCTACCTGCTGCGCCGTACGATGCTGGCCGGCGCGGGTACGGGCTTCCGTATCATCGGCTCCGCCTTCTCCCCCGACACCCGGCGGCTACTGGAGTTCGCCGCCCGCAACCGCCTCCCGCACCGCTGGGCCGATCTGGAGAAGGACACCGAGGCTGAGGCGCTGCTCACACGTCTTGGGATCGCTCCGGAGGAGACCCCGATCGTGGTGTGGCACGACTACCGGGTGCTGCGCAATCCCTCCAACGTCGAACTCGCCCGGGTCATCGGGCTGCGGACCGAGACCGCCGCGAAGGCCGTCTGCGACTTGGTGGTGGTCGGCGCGGGACCCGGTGGCCTGGCCGCCGCGGTGTACGGGGCCTCCGAGGGGCTCTCCACCGTCGTCCTGGACGCGGTGGCGACCGGCGGTCAGGCCGGCACGTCCCCCCGGATCGAGAACTACCTCGGTTTCCCCGCCGGGATCTCGGGCATGGAGCTCGCCGAACGTGCCGTCGTCCAGGCCAACCGGTTCGGCGCCCGGATCGACGTCCCCGCCGAGGCCGCCGGCCTCGAACAGCGCGAGGGGAACAGCGTGGTGCGGCTCGCCGACGGCGGCACGGTCACCGCCGCCAACGTCGTGGTGGCCACCGGCGCCCGCTACCGGCGGCTGACCGCCGCCGGCGTCGAGCGGTTCGAAGGACTCGGGATCCACTACGCCGCCACCGTCTGGGAGGCACGGACCTGCCGCCTTGACACGGTCGCCGTCGTAGGCGGCGGCAACTCCGCCGGCCAGGCAGCCCTGTTCCTGGCGCGCGAGTCGCCCGCCGTCCATCTTCTGGTCCGCGGCGGAGACCTGGAGCACAGCATGTCCCGCTACCTGATCGACCGGATCGAGCGGCACCCCCGGATCCATGTCCGGCTGTATACCGAGGTCCGGGAGGTCACCGGCGAGGACCGGGTCGAATCCCTCATCGTCGAGGACAACCGCACCCGCGAGCAGGGGGTGCTGGCGGCCCGTGCCCTGTTCGTCTTCATCGGCGCGCGCCCCGCCACCTCCTGGCTCGCCGACGCCGTCGCCCTGGACCGGCGCGGCTTCATTCCGACCGGGCAGGACGTGGCCCAGGTAACAGCGGACCTCTGGAATCCCCTCGCCCGCACCCCGCTCGCCCTGGAGACCGGTCTGCCGGGAGTCTTCGCCGTCGGCGACGTCCGCAGCGGCTCGGTCAAGCGGGTGGCCTCCGCAGTCGGTGAGGGCGCTATGGCCGTCCGCCTGGCACACGAGCACCTCGGGGAGGTGGGATCACCCGCCATCCGATGACCCCAGCCCATCCACCACGCGAGAAGGTGAAATGAGATGCCCGTCATGGGAGTTACCAAGTTCGAGCGCTTCTTCCGCGCAGCCGCCGGCCTGGACGTCAACAAGAACGACCTCAAACGCTACAACGACTTCGTGGACGCCAAGCTCTACGACCTCTTCCTTATAGGCACGGCCGATGCCAAGGCCAACGACCGGGACATCATCCAGCCACAGGACCTCCCGGTCACAAAAGGCCTGCAGGAGAGCATCCACGCCTTCCAGAAGCTGGAGGAGGGCATCGAACTGCGCCCCCTGCTCGACCAGCTCGCCGCCCGCCCCGACCTCGGCGTGGACGCCGCCGAGGACACCCAGCAGCGGCTGCCCGACCTGGCCGGCGGCCTCAGCGTCGCCCTCGCCCGCGCTCTCAAAACCATCGCCCGCGACACCCGCCGCCCCTCCACGGACCAGTGGGACGAGGCCTTCGAACTCTTCGATCTCCTGATCTGAGCGGGGGCGTCCTGCGGGCCGGCCGGTTCGGCCGGGGCCGATCAGACAGCAGGCGAGCTCAGCACGCGGAAACCGTTGCCGTCCAGCTCCGCCGGCACCCAGGAGACGTGGTCACCCCGCCCAATGTCGACCTACGGGCGCGAGGCCCAGCAAGCGGGCCACTTCGGCATCCTGGTCGCCAGGCGGAAGTCGAGGTGGAGGCGCTCGTTCAACGTCCTGGGATCGGTGCCGACAGGTCACGGCCACCCATGCGGGCGGCAGTATGACGGTCCGGGGCTCGGCGGCCTGGAGCCATTCAACCTCCCGGTCGGCGGTCCTGGCCGAGCACAGCCCGGCAAGTGCGGCCGACCCGATGCCTGCCGGCACACGCCGTGCGGTCGGAGGGAGGCGACCGGGCCGTGCACGTCAGCCTGGTCACCTGATATGGAGGGCCTGGGGGGTGTCGAATCGGGCTCGTTGGGTGGCCATCGGGCCTGGTAGGGGCGTGTGAGGTCAGCGGTAGGCGTGTCGGCCGACACGCGGTCGGACTGATATCTGCGGGTTGGTCACCGCGTGACCGGGTGTTCGTCGGGAGCGTTCCGCGTATCTAGTACTCCAGTCGCAGTTCGCTATCGTCGCTGGTCAGGGGCGTGTCTGTGAGTGTACTCGCCTGACGCGCTGTCAGGTGCTGGGAGTTCGTGACTTCGGGTTCGGCGGCGGTAGTGGCAGCGGCCGGCGATGGCCTGGTGTCGGCGTCGCCACCGGGACCAGCTCATCGCGTGGCTGGCGCGCTGAAGGTGTGCCGGCGGGGAAGTGCCGGCTGCCAGGAGTCGCCGGATTTCTGCCACGGTGATCGGTGCGAGGAAGCCGGAGGCGTTTCTGCGGCCCCCTTTTCCCGTCCCGCACCCGGCCATCGCGGCCATGGCGGCGGGGAAGGCGTGGGCGGGCATGGCCAGGGTGATGTGCCGGTACCGGCCCGGATACCGGCGGACCTCGTACTGTTCCAGCCCGCACTCGCTCTTCGAGGCCTGGAAAGGCTTCCTCGATCGCCCAGCGAGTTCCGGCGATGCGCACCAGCTCAGCGACGGCGGTTCCGCAGCTCAGCGACGGCGGTTCCGCCCGGTGCGTAGGCGAGGTAGTAGGCGATCTCGTCCGGGCGGGCCAGGCTGCGGCGGGCCAGGACCCACCGCTCGTGGGTGGGCCGGTCGCCGTCGAAGTCGTCGATGGCCGGCAATCGGGCGGCCGCCCAGTCGTAGGCGCGCGGGCCCTTGGCCCCCTCGCCGCAGGTGTGGCGCTCCCATGCCTCCTCGGGGGCCCTGGGTGATGGCGAAATCGATGCGGCCCAGACCGTGGACGTGCTGGGATTTCGGCACGGCCAGGACGTAGCCGACGTCGGCTTCCTCCGTCCGGCAGCCGCAGGACCGCCTGCGGCCCAGGGCCGTTCTGCCGCTCCGGGGGCGCCTCACTCACCGTTCGATTATCGTTCGAATCCAGTCTGACCTGCAAGGACGGCGGGTGCCCGGGATGCGATCACGGCTGATCGGGGGTGCGATGGGGGTCATGCCGCAGACCATCGCGAAGTCGGCCGTCTCCTGGGGCCCGGTGGCCGTCCCGGTCGCCGTCCACGCCGCGACCAGCCCGGACCCGGTGCCCCTGCACCAGGTGCACGCTGCCGACGGCGCGCGGGTGCGGCTGCGCCGCTTCTGCGAAGCCGAAGGCATGGAAGTGCCTTCTCCGACGCAGTCCTTCCTGCC
>NZ_BMMS01000061.1 GCF_014646055.1 Wenjunlia tyrosinilytica | reverse complement strand
CCGCGTCGGCGGGGTCGCCGGGGAGGCGTCGGGCCGCGCTCACCGGTGGTGAGCGCGGCCCTGTCGAGCTCTGAGCGCCGATGAAATTGTTGCCAGGGGCTACTGAACGCTGAACTCCCGGAGGGCCATCCAGCTGCCCTGGCCTGCTGTGACCCGGCAGCGGACGTATCTCGCCGTCGTGCCGGCGGGGGCGGTTGCCTGGACTTCGGACTGGTCGGTGTACTCACCGATCTGCTGCCAAGTGACGCCGTCGGACGAGGTCTCCAGCGCGAAGTGGGCCAGGTAGTCCGTGGGCGCCGAGGGCACCCCCATCAGCAGCTTCACGGTACTGACCGGCTTTGCCGTGCCGAGGTCGATGGCCAGGTAGTCGTCCTGTTCGGGAGAGCGGCCGCCCCAGAAGAAGGTGGCGGGGTCGCTGTCCACCGCGTTGGCGAGCGGATGGCCGTCGTAGGCGGGCAGGGAGGAGCTGAGTGCTCCGGCTGCCGAGCCCTGGGGCGTCGCGCGGAACTCGGCGATGGAGAGCGCGCCTGCCTTGTTGCAGGTGATGCGCAACCGTACGTAGCGGGCCTGCGGCGAGTCCGGCACGAGGGCCTGGACCAGGGACTGGCCGGTCACCGTGCCGATGCCCGTCCACGTCTTGCCGTCGACGGAGCGCTCCAGTACCGCGCAGTCCAGTGGTGCCCCGGCCCGCAGTGTGACGGCGCCGAGCGGGCCCGGCTTGCCGAGGTCGAGCTTGAGGACGGACCCGGAGCTGGGCGCGGAGGCTCGCATCGAGGTGCCGATGCGGCCGTCCACGACGTTCGAGGCGGGATGGCCGGGGTCGGTGGTCATCGTGGTTGTCGCCTTGGGGACGCCGTCCCACGGCTGGTCGGTTCCCGCGTAGCCGGGCGCCCAGCCCACCTGGTTGATGGCGGCGACGAACTCGTCGTATGTGGCCACCGGCTTCTGCGAGCCCCAGGCGAGCTGGGTGAAGGAGCGCAGCGAGTTGTGGGTGCCGTAGGCGATCTGGTTCTCGTTCTCCAGGCCGGCCGGGACCTCGCCCCAGATGCTGTATTGAGTCCCCGACACCGGTGTGGCGGTCTGGTCGCCCATGAAGCTGCTGACCGTGAACTTCTCGTAGATGGCGGCGGGGTCGGAGTGGATGTAGAGCGGGCTGTAGTAGAGCTTCTGCCAGTTGCTGTTGACGAGCTTGTGGCCGTCGGCGAGGAGCTCCTGCGGCGTCTTGAAGCCGGTCTTGTGGGTCCAGTGGTCAACGATGATCTGGCTGTCCAGGGCGATCTGGTAGCCGGGGAAGAGCTGGTCGTTCCAGATGCGCATGGTCTTGCCGTGCGAGCGGACGATCTCGTCCGCCCAGTCGAGGTAGGCGTACATCACATCGCGGGCCTTGGCGCCTTGGCCCCAGTGCGCTGTGGCGTAGGCGTCGAGCTGCGGGAAGTTGCCGATGCGCGACTCCGGCACCCACTCGTCGGCACCCAAGTGGAAGTCCTTGCCGGGGAAGAACGGCAGGTATTCCTCGAGCAGGTCCCGGGTCAGGTCGTATGCCGCGGGCTTGGACAGGTCGAGGGCGCCCTTCTCCACCGTGCCGTCCGCGGCTTTGAGCTGGAGCTCGGGGTGGGCGGCGGTGGCCCGGGACATGTGGCCGGGGAGGTCGATCTCGGGGATGACGTCGATGTGATGACGGGCTGCGAACTTGACCAGGTTCCGGATCTGCGCCTTGGAGTAGTGCTGCGCGGAGACCAGTTCGGGATGGCTGTCGCTCTCGATGCGGAAGTTCTGATCGTCGGTCAGGTGCAGATGCAGGGTGTTGAGCTTGAGATAGGCCATCTCCCTGACCCGGTCCTTCAGCCAGCTCATGCTGTAGAACTCGCGGGCCATATCGATCATCAGGGAGCGCTCGGCGGTGACCGGGGCATCGGTCGCGGTGCCGCCCGGGATGGTCCGCGACGGGTGCAGCAGCTGGAGCACGGAGCGCGTGCCGTAGAAGACGCCGTCGGATGTCGAGCCGGTGATGGTCAGAACACGGCTCGAGTCGAGCTGGTAGCCCTCGGCAGGCCGGCCCGAGGCCAGCGTCAGGAAGATGTCGCCTTTTCGGGCGCTCGATCTGGGTCCGGCGGTCACCGTCACGGTCCGGCCGGTGAGTTCGCGGAGGTCCGCTGCGAACTGCCGTGCGGTGCCGTTCAGATGCCGGGTGGCGGCCGAGTCCACGACGATGCGCGAACGCGCGGTGAAGCCGTACGGCGTGCTTCCGGCGGACCACTGCGCGAAGGCGGGGATGGTGACTGGAGGGGACGCCGGGGCCGCGGCCGCAGCGGTGCCGGTGGCGGACGGCGCCGCCAGCCAGGGGGTGACAGCGAGGGCGAGCAGACAGAGCAGCCGCAAGGGCCGCGATCTGGGGATCGGGTGCATCGTGGAGGACTCCTCCGGCTGGTAATAGCCTTTTACTGAGCTGATGGCCAGGGTTGTATCAGTAGCTCTCGAGGGCCGTCAATGAAAAGGAGCGAACTTATCCCTTGACGACGTAAAAATGTTTTACTAGCTTCTCCGCCATGATCTCCGGAACCGCCGACGCTCCGCTGCTGCGCATCATGAACGCCCAGACCGTGCTGGCCCTGGTGCGTGGCGAAGGCCCGCTGCCGCGCATCGACATCGCCCGGCGGCTGGGCATGACCAAGCCGACGGTCTCCAACGTGGTGGCCACCCTGCTTGAGTGCGGCCTGGTCAGAGAGCTGCCGACCGGCGCCGGGGGAGGCCGCGGGGCCCGCTACGAGGCCGTGGCCGATGTGGGCTTCGCCATCGGCGTGGACGTCGGCGGTCGGCATCTGCGGGCGGCGCTCTGCGATCTGGACGGACGGGTGCTGGCCCGTGAGTCGGTCGAGCGCGGCGACGCCGAGTCCGACGAGCTTGCCCGTCTCGCGGCAGGCCTGCGGGACCGCTTGCTCGCCGCCGCCGGAGTGCCCGTCAAGCGGGTCGCGGCCATGGTTGTCGGCACCGCCGGTATCGTCGATCCGGTCAAGGGCAGGCTGCTGAGGCTCAATCCGCACCGCACCCAAAGCTTCCCCATTGAGCGGGAGTTCGGCCGCGCGCTCGGCCATGCGGCGATCATCGAGAACGACATCAACCTCGCCGCACTCGGTGAACAGCGGCTCGGCGCCGGCCGCGAGGTGGCGGACTTCGCCTTCCTGTCCATCGGCACCGGCGTCGGCTGCGGCCTCATTCTCGGTGGCCGGCTGCACCGGGGGCACCGCGGCGCGGCGGGCGAGCTGGACATGCCGGGGAATCCCGACAGCCCCGCCGAGCACGGCCTGCTCGCCTGTGCGGCCGACCGCATGGCCAAGGATCGGCCCCTCACCCCTGAGGCGGTCTTCGAGGCCGCGGCCGCCGGTGACGCTTCCGCCCGCGAGGTGCTCGCCGAACTGGCCCACCGCATCGCCCGGTTCATGGCGTCCATCGCGATGATCGCCGACGTCGAGCTGATCGTCCTCGGTGGCGGCATTGGCGCACGGTGTGCGCCCTTGCTCCCGGCCATCGAGAACGAACTGGCCTCGAAGGTCCACTATCCGCCCCGGCTGGCCGTCTCTCAGCTCGGCGAGGATCCCGTTCTGACAGGCGCCCTCTCCAGAGCCGTCACCGAATCGATCTCTCGGGTCGTGGCCGAGCGTCTCGGCCCATGAGCCTTCCGTTCCCTTCCGTTCCCTCCCTTCCATTTCGTTCCATTCCCTTGAGTTTCCTCGCGGTCTGCGAGCACCTCCTACCCCCGCACCACCACTCCCGAAGGAGAAGCACCATGCTCACGTGTCGCTCTGTCATGCTCGCAATAGGGGCCGCGTTGGCCCTGACCGCGACCGCCGCCTGCGGCGGCAACGGCTCCTCGAACAGCTCGGGCAAGCCCGAGAAGATCACCATCTGGCTGCAGCCCGAAGCCGCCGAGTGGTCCGCGACCGTGGACAAGGTGAACGCCGAGTTCAAGACCAAGTACGGCATTGAGGCGGTCGTCCAGACCCAGCAGTGGGAGGACCACCTGACCAAGCTGGACACCGCGCTGGCCGGCACCAAGGCGCCCGACGTCGTGGAGTTGGGCAACACCGAGACAGCGAAGTACCTGGCCGCGGGAGCCTTCGCAGACCTCACCGCGCACAAAGCGGAGTTCGAGAACTCCGACACCTGGGCCAAGGGCCTCACCGACTCGTGCACGTACGAGGGCAAGGTCAGCTGCGTGCCGTACTACGGCGGCAGCCGTGCGGTGATCTACAACAAGAGTCTGTTCGCGAAGGCCGGCATCACCGACACGCCCACCTCCCTCGACGAGCTGTACGCCGCGGCCGACAAGCTCAAGGCCAAGTTCGGCTCCGACCCGAACTTCTCGGCGTTCTACCTTCCGGGCCGGCAGATATTCGCCGGCATGTCCTTCGTCCGCGACTACGGAGGCGACATCGCCCGCCAGGACAAGGACTCCTGGCGAGGGACCCTCGATGCTCCGCAGGCGCAGCAGGGCCTGGCCGCGTTCAAGGAACTCGTCACCAAGTACTCCAAGGCCGACAAGACCGGCGGCGACCGTACTCAGGATGCCACCTTCGCCAAGGGCAAGGTCGGCATGACGTACGGCCTGAGCTGGGAGATCGACGCGATCATCGATCCGAAGCGGGCGGGCAACCCGGCGATGAAGGACAAGATCGGCGCCTTCCCGATGCCCAGCCACACCCCCGGCCAGACCATGCCGGTCTTCCTCGGCGGATCCGACCTCGCCATCCCCGCCAAGAGCCGCAACCAGGAGTGGGCCCGCAAGTGGCTGGCCCTCTACACCGCCACGGCGCCCCAGTCCGACCTCGCCGCCAAGGGGCTGATCCCCAACTCCACGAAGCTGCTGGACAAGGTCCCCGACGCGGCGGCACCTTTCGCCGAGGCCGCGCGGAAGACCTGGTTCACGCCGGTCGCCGAGAACTGGATCACGGTCGAGAAGAAGTCCATCCTGCAGAACCTGCAGGTGTCCATCCTCACCGGGAAGGCGGGGCTCCCCGACGCGACCGCCAAGGCCAGCAAGGAGATCACCGAGATCCTGAACACGAGGGGCTGAACGTGTCGGTCCCCACCGTCCCCCGGCGGATCAGATCGATCCCCTATCTCCTGCTCGCCCCGGCGCTCATCGTCATCGTCGGCGTGCTGGGCTACCCCCTGGCGACGCTGGTGCAGATCTCCTTTCAGAAGTACGGCCTGGCCGAACTGCTGAAGGGCAGCGGCAGCTGGACCGGTCTCAGCCACTACACGGACATCGTCGGTGACTCGTTCTTCTGGGGCGTGGTCGGCCGGACCATCGTGTTCACGGCCGTCAATGTCGCCCTGACGGTGGGGGCCGGCACGCTGATCGCGCTGCTGATGCGCAAGGCCCACCGCGCCGTGCGCCTGACGGCCACGGTCGCGCTGGTCGCGGTATGGGCGACCCCCGGCCTGGTCGCCATCGCCGTCTGGCAGTGGATGTTCGACTACGAGTTCGGCGTGGTCAACTGGCTTCTCACCAAACTGGGCGCGGGCGACTTCACCCACCACAACTGGTTCGAGAACCCGGTGCAGGGCCTCGGCGTCGTCACCGCGGTCATCGTCTGGGGCGCGGTCCCCTTCGTCGCCATCTCCCTGCACGCGGCGCTCACCCAGGTGCCGGACGAGGTGGTCGAGGCGGCCGAGCTCGACGGCGCCGGCCGGCTCCAGGTCTTCCGCTATGTCATCCTGCCGGTCATCCGCCCGGTCCTGGCCCTGCTCACCCTGCTCCAGATCATCTGGGACTTCCAGGTCTTCAACCAGGTATGGGTGATGACCGGCGGGGCGCCCACCGAGGGCTACTACCTGATCGGCGTCTACTCCTACGTCCAGTCCTTCGGCGTGGGCGACTACGGCTCAGGCGCGGCCGTCGCCGTGGTCATGGTGCTGCTGCTGGCCCTGGTCGCGTTCGGCTACGTACGCGGCCTGCTGCGAAAGGAGCAGACTCAATGAGCACCGGAACGCTCGCCCGAACCGCCACGCCGACCCGGCCCGGCAAGCCCCCAGCCGCCCCGGCCCGACGGCGGCGCGGCGGCCGCGGCCTCGCGTCGAACCTCGCCCTCCTGGCCATCAGCGCGGTGATGTTCTTCCCGATCTACTGGATGGCCGTCACCGCGTTCAAGCCAGGACCGGAGATCCTCTCCTACACCCCGCACTGGCTGCCGTCCCGCTTCACCCTGGACAACTTCACCGCCGCCGTCGACCGCCCGTTCTTCTGGTCCGGCGTCGCCAACAGCCTGCTCGTGGTGTCCGCGACGGTGCTGATCGCACTCGTCGTCGCTTTCTTGGGGGCGGTCGCTCTGGCCCGCTTCGAGTTCACCGGGCGCCAGCTCTTCGTGGCGATGATCCTCGTCGTGCAGATGGTCCCGGCAGGCGCGCTGATCATCCCGATCTACCTGATGCTCAACCGCGCCGGCCAGACCGACCAACTGCCCGGTGTGGTCCTCGCCTACCTCACCTTCGTCCTGCCGTTCGCGATCTGGATGCTGCGCGGCTTCGTGGTCAACGTGCCCGTGGAACTGGAGGAGGCCGCCCTGATCGACGGCTGCAACCGCCTCCAGGCTTTCCGCCGCGTCCTCTTCCCGCTGGTCGCGCCGGGCCTGGTCGCCACCGCCGTCTACACCGCCATCCAGGCGTGGAACGAGTTCCTGCTCGCCTACGTCCTGATCAGCACCCCGGAGAAGCAGACCATGACGGTCTGGCTCGCCTCCTTCACCACGACCCGCGGCACCGAGTACGGCCCGCTGATGGCCGCCTCCACCCTCGCCGCACTGCCCGTGGTGATCTTCTTCGCACTCGCTCAACGACGCGTCGTCAGCGGACTGACGGCTGGTTCGGTGAAGGGATGACCGTGCACGACGATCTCCACCAGTGGGCCGATGCCTGCCTCCTTCCAGGATTCGCCGGCCTCCACGCGCCCGACTGGGTGCGCCGCAAACTCGCCTCCGGCCTCGCAGGGGTGGTCCTCTACCACGACAACGTCACCGACCCGGCCCAACTGAGCCGGCTCACCGCACAGCTGCTGGCCGAGAATCCGGCCGCCCTGATCGGCATCGACGAGGAGGGCGGCGACGTCTCCCGCCTCGAGGTCGCCGAAGGCAGCTCCTGGCCGGGCAACCACGCCCTCGGCCACATCGACGACCTCGACCTGACCCGGGCGGTCGCCACCGAGATCGGCCGCAGCCTCGCCTGCGCCGGCGTGAACCTCAACCTCGGCCCGGTCGCCGACGTCAACAACAACCCGTCCAACCCGGTCATCGGCGTACGGTCGTTCGGCTGCGACCACAAGACCGTCGCCGCCCACACCGCCGCCTACATCGAGGGTCTGCAATCGGTCGGCGTCGCCGCCTGCGCCAAGCACTTCCCCGGACACGGCAACACGACCACGGACTCGCACCACGAGCGCACGGTGGTCGAGGACACGGCCGCCGAGTTCGAGGCCACGGCGTTCCCGCCCTTCAAGGCGGCCATCCGGGCCGGTGTCCGCTCCATCATGACCGCACACATCACCGCCACCGCCTTCGATGCCGCGCCCGCCACGATCAGCGCGCCGATCGTCACCGGACTGCTGCGTGATCGCCTCGGCTACGACGGCGTGGTCATCACCGACTCCCTCGAAATGGCGGCGATCGAAGACACGGTCGGCCTCGTGGAAGGCGCGGTCCAGGCACTGATCGCCGGTGTGGACGCGCTGTGCCTGGGCGTACGCGACGGTGAGGCCCGGACGGCAGCGCTGCGCGAGGCGATCGTCGGCGCGGTCCGCCAGGGCAGGCTGCCCGAACAACGGCTGGCCCAGGCCGCGGCCCGTATCTCCGCTCTCAGCAGCTGGACCGCGAGCCACCGCGAGGGCGGCGTGCTTCCCGACCGCGCCCTCGGACTGGCCGCAGCCCGCCGCGCCCTGCACTCCACCGGCATCAACCCGCTGACCACCGCCCCCGTGGTCATCGAACTGGTCTCGGAACCGAACCCCGCGGTCGGCCACACCTCCTGGGGCCTGGGCTCCCTGCTGTGCGACGCCTTCCCCGGCACTCGCGTCGACCGCTACGAAGAGACCCCGGCCGACCCGCTGCACGACGTCCCGGCCGCCACACCCGTCGTCATCACCGTCCGGGACGCCCACCGCCATCCTTGGATCAGTGCCGCGGCGGCGTCCGTCGTCGCCCGGCGCCCGGACGCGGTACTGGTCGAAATGGGCCTGCCCCACGGCACGCTGCCGTCCTCCCACCGCATCGTGACCCACGGCGCGGCCCGCGTCTGCGCCCAGGCCGCCGCGGAGGCCCTTCTCGGAACGGCGATCCCCGTGGCCCCCGGTATGTCGTAAGCACGCGGGCGCCGGCCCGGCCCCGTGCGCGGGGCACAATCCCACGGTCGCCGACGAGTTGAAAGTCGTCGGCGACCGTGTGACCAGGCGGCCGCACCGGTGGAGTCACCTCATCGGTCACCGGCGATCCGGCGGTGTTCGTCTCGGTCGCCGCCGTGCACCAGGGCCCGTGACGCGGGCGACGTCGACCAGGAGCCGTCACCACGCTGGACACGGTCTACGCCGGTACTCCGCTGAAATCGGCGTCGACGTAGTGGAGCAGGCCCATGGTGACCAGTCGGCCCTCCGGCAGCGCCTCGCGCCAGTGGTCCTGATCGATGCCGCTGTGGATCACCGCGTCCCCGATGCCGAGGTCCACCTCGTGGTCGCGGTCCCTGCCCTCGATCCAGAACGGCCAGATGCCGTGGGCGGTACCCCCGTGGTCCGGGTCGGCGTCCAGGCAGAAGGACACATTCCAGCGGGACTGCGGACGGTCCCTGTGCCGGTCGAGAACCGCGCCCGGCAGGTAGGTCATCGCCCAGGCGTGGGACGGCTTGACGGGGCCGCCGGTCCAGCGCGCGACCACGCCGCTCAGTTGCTTCTGGACGAAGAGGGTAACCGCGTCGCAGTACGTTCCCTCGTGGCCTTCCGGTACCTGCTGGCGGTCCTGTCGGAAGTAGCCCTCGGCGCGCATGCGCCGGTAGTACGCCCGCATGCCGGCCGTGAACAGCGGGCTGAACAGCCCCCGCAGGACGCCGGCGTCCCGCGCGACCACCTCTGCCGGGGCGTGCGCGGCGGACTGCCTCGCGCGCGGGCGAAGGATCCCGGCGAGGTGGAGGGCGCGCAGAGCGTCCGCGGGCAGCTCGGAGAGCGGGACCCGGTCGACCGCCACCCGTCGCAGGTCCCGGCCCCAGGTCCCGCCGGACCAGAAGGGCATCAGAGTGCCCCACGGCCCGTACTCGGCCCAAACCACCGGCCACTCAGGGGCGAAGCCGGCCGCCCCCATGGTGACGCGGGCTGCGGGGGCGACCCGCGCGGCAATCGACACCGGTGGCTCCGGTCCGTCCTGCACGTACAGGTGCGGGTTGGGCTCCAGATCCTGCGCGTCCAGGACGGGGCACGCGTCCCGCGACATCCGCGGTACGAGGTCGAGCAGTTCCTCGCCGATGTCGCAGCGGAACGCGAGTTCCTCCTTGCTCGCCGGGACCTCGTCGGGCGGCAGCAGCAGGCCCAGGCGGGCAGCGGCCTCCCGCTGCCCCGCCACGTCCGCCGAGGAGCGGTCCGCCGCGGCCGCGCGCATCAGGGCGAGCTCCTCGCTCGTCCGGAGCATGATGCGCTCCATCGGCCGGCCGCGGCGCCGTACGACCGCATAGGCCTCGAAACTCACGTGCGGATTGGTGATCAGATTGTCATCCATGGCGACGTCCGATTCTTGCTGCGTGCGGAGGTGGTGGCGGAGGCGGTACCTGCGTCGAAGGCCGACGGCATTCGGGAGAGCGCGCGCAGAGCCCGCGTCGGCGGGCGAGGGTTGCCGTCACGGCGCGGTCCGGGCCGTGACGGCTTGCTCCGGTATGGCGATGTGCAGCTACCTGATGTGCTGCTACCTGCGGACGGTGAGAGTGAATGCGCTGCCGTGCTTGGCGGTGACGTCGACGGTGGCGCCGGATGCCGGATCGCGGAAGTGGGTGACGGCGTCGCCGCCGTGGCCGTAAGTGGCGTCGTTGAGTTCGCTTCCGTCGCAGCCGCCGGAGTTCGGGCGGGCATCCTGGACAAGGATCGGCCCGGAGCCGGAGTCGACGGTTGTGTCGACGGTGTAGATGAGTACGCCAGTCGCACAGGCTTTGCTGTCGACCCCTTCTCGGGAGCGGACTTCGGCAACCACGGCGCGGGTGCCACTGGTCTTGACGACGGCCATCTTCTTTCCGCCGGCCCGCTCCACGGGGGTGAGGACCTCGGTGGAGGTGCCGGGCCTGGAGAGGCAGCCGACTTGGTTGGGCCTCAGCCATCCCTGCTTCCACTTGTGCCAGGCGAGTCGGTCGGGGGAGTGGCCGGATATCAGGCCCATCTGGTCCCAGCCGCCGACGTACGGGTGTCCGCTGCCACCGGAGGCGTAGGAGTACAAATCGGGAAGGCCCATGGCGTGTCCGGTCTCGTGGTTCAGAACCGTCGGACCCCAGTGGTTGAGGTCTTGGCCGAAGGTGACCGTCTTGCCGATGACCGTGCCGTCGCCAGATGTGACGTTGTCCATGTAGGTGGGGGAGAAGGACACTGCTTCGGCCGCGCCGGTCGGCACGATGTAGAGGACCTGGGTCCCGCGGAAGCTGGTTGAGCGTCCCACCGCCCTCAGCGCGTCGGTGATGTATCGACGGTGCTCGGCAGTGGTGAGGTCGCGCTGGAAGTGGTAGTCGGTGGACTTGCGGGGCATTCGGTAGAAGCGGGAGGTGTCGGCCTTCACCTTCAGGGACAGCTGGCCGTAGGAACTGGTCCTGAACCAGTCCGTCGCTCCGGGAACGAGTTTGTTGTACAGCTCACCGGTTGTGTCGTCCGCCGGGGCGTCGGGGAAGTCCACGAAGACCATGGTGGTCTTCACAGTGCCCTTGCTCGGCACGAAGGGGCCGGCTCCGGTGATGCCTTCGGACAGGTCCGCTTTGGTGGCGGGCAGTGCGCAGTTCGCGGCGGGTTCGGCGGAGCTGGCAGAGGCGCCATCCGTCCCGATCAGCAGAGCCCCGACGGACGCGGCCACCGTGGCGGCCGCCAGCGCCCGGGTGGGACGTTTCATTCGACGTTGTCCTGCCATGTCTCGTTCTCCTTGTCGTGCGGGACCAGCGTTCGGTCGAGCTGTCGGCCGTACGGATACGACCCGGTGGGAGCGGCCGTGCGTTGCGCGTCCGGTGGGGTGGTGACAAGTTCCGGGACGCGATACGACATCCGTGGTTCGGGCGCGGCGGTGGTCGCCGCGAGGCCGACTCCGATGGCGGCGCCCGCGGTTGTGCCCATCGCCGTCGCCAGCACGGTGGACAGGAGCCGGCACTTCCTCGGTCTCTTCTCTTGAGCGCAGTGTCTGCGTGCCACCGCGTGGGTCCCTTTCGTCCTGTGGGCATGGCGACCGGTTCATGCACGAGCCGTCGCCGCGGACGTGCGGTGCTGGGCAGCCCGGGACCTCACGAGACCGGTGGTCCACCGGGATGGAAGGAGTCAGGCTTCGCCAAGTCCGCGGAACGAATGCCCTAACCGGGATTGCCCACGGCCGACCGCGTGGACACGGGAGCCTGGCGTGATGGCATTGGTGGCGGCATCAGCCCGCCTCGCGGCCACAGCTTCCCCGCGACCAACGCGTGGGCAAGCACACGCATTCATCGGTCGTCTTCAGACAACTGCCCGCTCGAAACCTGCCATGGACCATAAGGGGCTGACCTCGATTCAGCAATGTTGAGAGGACGAAAAGTTGGGAGCGATCTTTGAGTCGCCGGGGTCCAAGGCCTCCGAAGCCGCGCCGATCAGGTGGAACAGCCCTCGGGCGGAGGGCGCCGAGGGCTGCCTCGGGTCACACTTCGGAGGACGCACCTTGTGTATCCATGTGACATGTGCCATTGTACTGGCCATCGCTCAGACCGCGGACGACCTCCGTGGCGCGCTGCGCTATGAGCTGTCATGTACCCGCTCGTACGAAACCTGGCCCACCCCGGCCGGCGATCGGCTCGTACCCGCAGAATCCCCTTCCGCGCTCCGGCGCGTCGTCATCACACCGTCGGGAGGCGAACTGGCATCAAGCTCGTGCAGGTGATCGCGGTCAGGTGGGCGATGCCCGCATCTCTTCGGCACCCCTTGAGAAGCGCATGGGGGTGCACCCGCCGGTCGGGCGCAGCGGGCTGTCCGCCTCAGCCCGCCCTCTCGAGGAGAGCCACCGCGGAGGCGGCGGTGTCGCCGCCCTCTCGGGCGGCCAGTAGCCGCAACTGGGGGATCTGGCCCTTGCAGGCTCCGACTTCGCCTCGGTTCAGCCGAGCCAGAGCCAGGAGGAGGCGGTCATGGAATTCCTCCCGCGGCCGGGCGTCGCCGAGTCGCGTTTCCGGGCACAGGCCGTCCAGTATCCGGATGACCTGAAGGTGGTCGCCCTCGGCGAAATGCAGCCGTGCGAGGGATCTGCGCACGGGCTCGGCGCTCTTGGCGTCGGACCGCGTCATCCTGAGGGCGGTCGTCAGCTTGGCGATGGCCCTGCGCCGGTCGTCGAACCGTACCGTCAGCAGCTTCGCGGTGTTGACACCGAGCAGGGCAAACGCCCACCTGCCCAAGTCGGGCTGCCGCTCTGCGAGGTGGAAGGCGAGTTCTTCGGCGCGCTCCTCAAGGTCCAGCGCGCTTTGATCGTTGCCTTCGAAGTAGTCGACGAGCGCGAGCCCGTTGAGGAGAGTGATCTCCAGTCTGGCTCGCTGCGGGGAGTCCTCGATCGCGGACAGTTTCCCGAAGCCGGCCGCGTAGATGTCCCTGGCCCTGGCCAGCCGTGCAGGAGAATGAAGAAGCGTTCGTCAGCAAGTGGAGCCCCGATGACATAACTGCTGACTCGCACGTTCGCCGCCCTTGTCGCATGTCGGAAGTCTCAACGGTCATGGGCGCGACATTGGGGCAGCATCAAAGGCTCATGCCGCGCGGCAGTGACGGATCGCGCGCGCCGATCGGCCGATCTCCGTCAGGCTAGGCGGACGTGTCGCGGATTCGCCACTTTCAAAGGTGTTTCTCCCTCTTTTGGACGCAGGCGATGCCGTGCCACGCCCAGCCCACGTCCGCGCAGCTCCGGGGCCGCGCCGGCATGCCTGCTCCGCGCGCGCCATGCCCGGTTTGCTTCTACGGTTGAAGGGAGTGCCGGCGCCCGTGGATGGCCGTTCCTTCCGTCTCCACTCCCCAGCTCGGCGTCGGCGATCCACCAGGAGGCCTTCGACATGTCCACAGCATCCGAAACCCCTGTCCTGGACACCCTTGCCGCCATGACCGTCGACTCCATCGAACGGTGCGGGCTCGCCCCGGACATGCTCCTCCTCACCCGCGTCGCCGCGCTCGCCGCTGCGGACGCGCCTCCCATCTCCTACGCCGCTCACATCGGTCCTGCTCTCAGGGCCGGCTTGAGCGCCGAACAGCTGCAGGACGTCCTGGTGGCCATTGCCCCCATCGTGGGCACAGCCCGCGTCATGACGGCAGCCGGCAATATCGCCCAGGCCCTCGGCATCGCCATCGCCGTCGCGGATTCCGAGGCCGAGGGCCGAGGCTGAGGGCCGAGGCTGAGGCCCGAGGTGAGAGCACGCCGACAGGGCCGTTGAGTTGACACACCCCGCCAAGGGCCTCGCCCGGGTCCGGG
Organism: Wenjunlia tyrosinilytica; assembly: GCF_014646055.1. Classification (GTDB taxonomy): domain Bacteria; phylum Actinomycetota; class Actinomycetes; order Streptomycetales; family Streptomycetaceae; genus Wenjunlia; species Wenjunlia tyrosinilytica. The sequence goes on along the minus strand of NZ_BMMS01000061.1, from coordinate 5,700 downwards.
GCGTCCCACCGCCGTGCGCAGTGTGCGCACGGCGGCCGGGTTGAATCGGGGGCCCGCCACGTCGGTTCCCCACCCGGTGGAGCACGTGACCGTCGTCCCGATCCGCGAGGGCGCGGACGTGCGTCGGATCGAAGAAGTCACGTGATCGCCTTCGAACAGAGCGATGAATCAGGCGTGTACGTCTGTCGCCATGTCAGCCCGAGGCTCGGGCGGCCTGTGCAGGACGGGTCCTGCGCGGCGGCCGCGGGCGCGGAGCCGCCCGGACGATGCTGATTTCGGGGCGCGTCGGCCGCGTCCGGAACAGGACCCCCTCGGCCGCCTCCCGGCCGTGTGCCGGGCAGGGCCGTCGGCCGGCGGCCTCGTGGTATTCGCCAATCCTTCGGTTCCGGTTCTAATTCTTTCGGTGCTGCGGTCTCATTTTCTCGGTGTACTTCTCTCGGTGTGCGCGGGGTTGCGCCGGGTGGAATGGTTGAAGAGTGCGGCTTGCATGGACAAAGGGCGACCGGCCGGAGATTCCGGTCAAGCTGTGACTTGCGATGCGACGCCGTGCCGCACCTCCAGAATTCTGCGCAGCCGAATGAGCGGTCACTCAGAAGTGCTTTATGTTCGCCATAAGGCCGGCCGCCCGTCGATCTTCCTGTTCTCACGTGTTGGGGTACCTGTCTTTTCGATATCCGTCCTCACCGGCGGAGGAAAAGGAATTCCCTGCGTGAGCCCTCACCGCCGTACAGTCGGCCGAAAGGCCAAGGTCATTGGCGGTCTGGCCGCCGGCAGCGCCGACGTGACGGTCCGGCCGTCGTCCTTCCGAACGCCTCCGCGTCGCCGGGAGCCGCCGGCAGCACAGTTTTCGCGCCAATCGGACGCCTCTACCACCCAAGTGTTCGACATCGCGGCCGCGTCCAAGGCGACCGGCGTGAAGGAGTTCAGCGTCGGTAAGCTGCGTGACTTCGCCACGTCGAAGAACCCGGCATGGCTCTCGATGCGGTGAACCGCGACAAGGCGTGCGGGAGCGACGGCGGTTCGCCCGAGGGCAGCGCCACGTGCAGTGGTGTCGACCAGCGGCCGTTCGCGTTCACCAAGGCGTTCAGCGTTGGTGGAGGGCAGTAGCGACCGGCACCGACGCAAGCGCGCCCCGGATCGGCAAGGATCCGGGGCGCCCGTCGTGTGTGCGCCATCCGCACAGCGCGTTGGGCAGCGCTAGTAGGAGATGGTGTGCTTCTTCAGAGCCTGCGCCGCGCCGCCGGTGGTGGGCAGGCCGGCCGCCGGCCGCAAGGACGTGAAGTACTCGCGGAACACGGAGACGTTGTGGGTGCGCTGCACGTCGATGGTGCGGTTCCAGGTGCCGCCGTCGTGGTTGCGCCACAGGTCGAGCAGGGAGCCGGCGACGTTGCCCTGCACGGTGTCGCCGTCGTCATAGGTGGGGCCGTGCTCAAAGCTCGTCACGTCCCCGTCCGGGCCGACGAAGCCGTAGTCCCCGAGGACGTAGGCGGAGGCGGCGTCCGCGAAGCCTTCGGTCCAGGCGCAGGTGTCGGAGCTCATCTTGTCGACGAAGTGCGGATCGCAGTTGGTGATTTTCGGCCACCAGCCGCCGAACAGCTTGTGCTGGAGGAAGTGCGCGGCCTCGTGCACGACCACATGCTCGGAGTCGGTGATGTCACCGGCGAGATCCACGGTGTTGTTAAGGCCGTAGCTGGCGTCGCGAGGCGCATTGGCGGCCCAGTTGAACGTCAGTGTTGTGCACTTGCGGTTGTCGGTCTCCCGGGCCGTCCAGCAGTTGCTGCGGGGATTGTTGCGCTTGCGCCACAGGCCGTTGACGGTGTCGAAGGCGTGCCAGGCGCCGAACTGTGCGGTGTCCGGCTTCAGTTTTCCGAGGGTCTTGCTTCTGGAGAGGTTCCTCTGGACCGGTGTATTCCATGTGACGGTGGCGCCGCCCTTCTTCCGCACCTTCCACAGATTGGTGTTCTCGGCGCTGAACCGCAGCCACATCTGGTTCATGGACGTCGCCCGACGGGGACTGTGGCAGGCCCGGAAGCGGCCATTGGAGGCCTTTGTGCGCAGGGTTGCCGTGCTGAGGCGCCGCGCCTTGTCGGACGCCTTCTCGCGGCCCCACACCTCGATGCCGGCGTTGCGCACCGGTTTGGTCCTGAGGGGTTTGCTCGGTCCGGCTTCGGCGGACCGGAAGTCGTACAAGAGGGTGCCGCTGAGGCAGATCTCTCCTGGGGCGGCGTCGGCGTTGTCGGTCAGCAGAGGCAGCGCGGCCGCCGCGAGGGCGACGGCGCCGCAGGCGGCCACAATGGACCTTTTCGCCCGGAAACGGGATTTTGTGCTGGGCATTGCAGAAGCGGCCCTTCTGTTCGATCGCCAAGGGCCGAGGCGTCCGTCATCGAGGGTTCGCCGGGGACTGGGGGACAACTCCGAGAAGTGTTGCCTGTCAGGCCTTGCCGATCATGGAAAGGTTGGTGCTTGCAAGCCTGTCGAACGCTAGCAACGGGGATGGTTCGCGAATACCGCAAGCGCACCGAAGAGTTATCGGCGGCACACCGAAGGCTTGGGCCGACGCCATCCGGCGGATGCGCTCCTCAATCCGGCGCGGTGAAACCGTGAGGCGTCCTCCGGACGTCAAGCCAACCGGGCGGGTGCTCGAGGGCGTTGATCTCATTGCCCGCCACCGCCCCCACGGCTGCGATGAGTGGGATGACGAGCATCACCGCGACAATGAAGGGCGTGGCGAACTACAGCGGAGTCCTTCGCACGCGTGCCCTCCCGGCGAGCATGATGGCGAAGAATATCCACACATGACGCACCGTTGCGGTTCCGTGCCAACGACGAAGACGCCGAGAGCCGCTGCAAGAGGGCTGCGGATGGCACAAGGGTGGGGCTGCCGCGCCGGTGCCCCTCGTCCGCACGGTGTCCTGCACACAGTCGGCACTACCAGGACCTGACGTCGCGGGACGGACGTTCCCGTGATGCGGGCCTGCCGCCGGAGGGCGAGTCGGCCCCGTTCTGCGCACTGGCGACTGGAGTCCTCGTGGTTTCACGTCCGGGTGGGCTCGTCGGCGGTTGACGATCCCGGCAAGGCGTACATAGCGTTGCATATGTGGGCACGCCGACGCGGGAGCGCGTTGCCGATCTGCCCGCCGAGCTGACGAGCTTCTTGGGACGCAGGCGTGAGGTCGGCGACGTCAAGGCGTTGCTTTCCGGAGCGCGGATCGTGACGCTGATCGGCGCGGGCGGGGTCGGCAAGACCCGGTTGGCGTTGCGGGTGGCCGCCGAGGTGCGCAGGGCCTTCGCCGACGGGGTGCGGTTCGTTGACCTGGCCCAGCTCAGGGAGGGCGAGCTGCTGCCCTATGTGGTGGGGGAGGCGCTGCAGGTCAGGGACCAGTCGGGACGCGACCAGGTGGAGGTCGTGACCAATTTCCTCCGCGACCGGCGCATGCTGTTGGTGTTCGACAACTGCGAGCATGTGGTTGACGCGTGCGCGAAACTGATCGACAGGGTGCTTCGTGTGGACACCGGAGTGCGCATCCTGGCGACCAGTCGGCAGCGGCTCGGCGTCACCGGGGAGCACGTGTGGTCGGTTCCGGCCCTGCCGGTGCCCGACGCGGATGTCCAGGAGCCCGACAAACCCGGGTCCGCCGTGCTCACGGAGTACCCGGGCGTGGCTCTGTTCGCCGAGCGGGCGGCGGCGGTGTCCGGGTTCTCCCTCACGAGAGAGAACTGGCCGAACGTGGCGCGTCTGTGCCGTCGGCTGGACGGGCTGCCGCTGGCGATCGAGCTGGCCGCGGTGCGGATACGGGTGCTGTCGGTCGGAGAGATCCTCCAGCGCCTGGACGACCGGTTCGAGCTCCTGGAGGGGATCGACCGGGCCGCCCCGTCCCGGCATCGCACGCTGGGTGCGGCGGTGGAGGGAAGCTATGAGCTCTGCTCGCCGCAGGAGCGTCTGCTGTGGGCGCGGGCCTGCGTCTTCGCCGGCCGGTTCGATCTCGACGCGGCCGAGGGGGTGTGCTCGGGGGAGGGACTGCCTGCCGGGAGGGTGCTGGACGCGGTGTCGGGGCTGGTGGACAAGTCGATCCTCGTCCGTGAGGAGCAACTGGGCGTTGTGCGGTTCCGGCTGCTGGACACGCTGGCCCGCTACGGCCGCGAGCGGTTGCGTGAGGCCGGTGAGGAGGAGGCCCTGGCCCGTCGGCACCGGGACTGGTACCTGGAGCTGGCCGAACGTATGGAGGCCGAGTGGTTCAGCCCCGGGCAGCTCGACTGGTCCCGGCGGATGCGCCGCGAGCACGCCAACCTTCAGGTGGCCCTCACCTACTGCCTGACCACCCCCAGGGAGAGCCAGGCCGCTCTGAGGCTGGCCGCGGCTGTGGTCTTCTACTGGTCGACGTCCGGGATCATCACCGAGGCGCGCCTGTGGCTGGACCGGGCCCTTGCCCTGGACACCAGCCCGACGCACGCGCGGGCCCGCGCGCTGCAGGCCCTGGGACTCATCACCAGTATCCAGGGGGACAACGCCACCGGTTACCCCGCGTTGCGGGAGTGCGGCGACTTGGCCCGACGGTTCGACGATCCCTTCCTGGGTGCCTACGCCCTCGGCACTTTGGCGACCGTCGCCATGCGGGGCGACCTCGACGAGGCCGTGGAGTTCGCGGACGAGGCTCTGGCGTGCCCGCAGTACGCGAACGAGCCGCACCGCTGCCAGGCATTCCTGGCCCTCACCATGGTCCGGACACTGCGTGGGGAGCACGACCTGGCCATAGCGGCCAGTGACCAGATACGCCGCTGCAGCGAGGCTTGCGGAGAGTGCTCGTACCTGTCGTGGGCGCTGGTCACGCGCGCCTTCGCCGACTTCGGCAAGGGGGACCGGGCTTCCGCGGCCGGGCACGCGCGTGAGGCCTTGAAGATCAAACGTGAATTCGGCGACACGGTGGGGATCGGTCTGGCGGTCATGATCCTTACCTGGACGACCCTGGCGGCAGGGGATCTCGAGCGCGGGACCGTGCTCCTGGGAGCACGTAGGCGGCTCCTGCAGTCCTACGATCTGTCGGGGGGCGTGGTCCCCTGGGACGCGCTGACCGAGCAGTTCACCGCCGAGGCCCAGGAAGGCCTCGGTCAGACCACCTTCCAGCGTGCGGTGGCCCGGGGCCTGGAGTTCGATCTCGACCGGACCGTCGAATACGCGCTCGGCACCGGCGACGAACCCGCGGCTGTGTCCGTGCCCGAAGAGGGTGGGGCCGAGGAGGAGAGTCCGCTGACGCAACGCGAGAACCAGGTCGCGGAGCTGGTTGCCCGGGGCATGTCGAACAAGCGGATCGCCGATCATCTGGTGATCGCCCAGCGCACCGCCGAAGGCCATGTGGAGCACATCCTCACCAAGCTCGGCTTCACCTCCCGGGCCCAGATAGCGGCATGGGTCACCCAGCGCGACGGACGCTCGGGCTCAACGGAGCCGGGCCAAGGGCGCTGAGGACGCAGGCGGGCCGGTCTCCCGGAATGCTGTCGGCGTAGTCTCCGACCTCACCTGGCCGACCTCACCTGACCAATCTCACCTGACCACTCTCACCTGGCCGACCTCACCCGACCGGCTTCGGCTGACCTCACCCGGGTGTCCGGGAGGGGCGCTGGTTCAGGCGGCGACGGGTTGGCGGGCGGTGAGGTGCACAGTGGCGCCGATTCGCTGTGTGCCGATGGTCTGGGGTGCTGTGG
>NZ_BMMS01000060.1 GCF_014646055.1 Wenjunlia tyrosinilytica | reverse complement strand
GGTTCTGGTGAATGCGTTGCCCGACGCGGTGGGCACGCTGCGTCGTGACGACGGCGGCTGGACCCGCTTCCTCCACTCCGCCGCCGAAGCCCACATCGCGGGCGCACCCGTCGCCTGGGAGGCTCTGCACGGCACGGGGCCCACCACGGACCTGCCGACCTACCCCTTCCAGCGCAAGCGCTACTGGCTGGCCGACCACGTCCGCCCCGCCGTCGAACGCCCCGACGACGAGTTCTGGGACGTCGTCGAACGCGGTGACGCGCCCGGCCTCACCGCGATGCTCGGCGAGGGGGCCGCCGACGCGCTGCCTGCCCTGGCCGCGTGGTGGCGCGGACGCTCCGCACGGTCCGTGGTGGACGGCTGGCGCTACCGGATCGTGTGGAAGCCCGTCGCCAAGCGCGACGCGCCCGCTCTCACCGGCACCTGGCTCGTCGTCACGGCCGGCGGGCCGGATGCCGGGCACGACGCCATCGCCGCCGCGCTGCGCCACCACGGCGCCGCTACCGTGACCGTGACCGACCCGTCCGGTATCGCCGACCACCTGCCCACGGCGACGGGTGTCCTCTCCTTGGTGCCGCTGGACGACGTCACGGGCACCGCCGACGTCCCCGGACACCTCGACCCGTACCCGTCGCTCGAGGTCTTCCGGGCCGTCGCCGCCGCCGGGATCCCGCTGTGGACGGCCACCCGCGGCGCGGTCTCCACCGGCGCCTCCGACCGGCTCGCCGCTCCCGGCCAGGCGGCCGTCTGGGGGCTGGGCCGGGTCTTCGCGCTGGAGGACCCGGGCGCGTGGGGCGGCCTGCTCGACCTGCCCGCCCGGCTCGACGCGCGGGCACTCGACCGGCTCGCCGGAGTCCTCGCCGGTGCGTACGGCGACGAGGACCAGGTGGCTCTGCGCGCGTCGGGCGTCTACGGACGCCGGATGACGGCGGCGCCCACCCGGCGGGCGGCGGCCGCCTCCTGGCGGCCCGACGGCACCGTCCTCATCACCGGCGGCACCGGCGCGCTCGGCGCCCGGGTGGCCCGTCGCCTGGCCGCTCGGGGTGTCCGCCACCTGCTGCTGACCAGCCGTCGCGGACCGGACGCCCCCGCTGCCGCCGGCCTCGTCGCGGACCTGGCCACGCTCGGCTGCACCGCCACCGTCGCCGCCTGCGACGTGTCCGACCGCGCGGCGCTGGCCGCGCTGATCGACGCGGTCCCCGCCGACCGGCCGGTCACCACCGCGGTCCACGCCGCGGGCACCGGCCGGGGCATCCCGCTCGCCGACACCGGTCCCGACGACCTGCGCGAGGCACTTGCCGCCAAGGCGGTCGGAGCGGCCCACCTGGACGCGCTGCTGCGGGGCCCCGTGGTGTTCTTCTCCTCGGGCGCCTCCGCGTGGGGAAGTGCCGGACAGGCCGCGTACGGCGCGGCCAACGCCTACGTGGACGCTCTCGCCGAGCACCGCCGGGGCCGCGGGCTGCCCGCGCTCTCCGTCGCCTGGGGTGCCTGGGACGGCGGCGGCATGGTGGACGACGAGGTGCGCGACCACCTGACCCGGCACGGCCTGAACCCGATGGATCCCGAACTCGCCGTCACCGCGCTGGAGGAGGCCGTCACCGCGGGCGAGACCGCGCTGGTGGTCGCCGACATCGACTGGAACCGGTTCCTGCCGCTGTTCACCAGTGCCCGGACGCGCCCGCTGACCGAGGAGTTCGCCGCGCCCGAGGCGGACGCCGGGCAGCCCGGCGCCGCCGACCCGGCCGGCCTGGACGCCCTGCCGCCGGCCGAACGCGAACGGCGCATCCGCCGACTGGTCCTCACCACCGCGGCCGCCGTCCTCGGGCACGACTGCGCCGACACCATCGACCCGGACCGCAGCTTCGCCGAACTCGGGATCAATTCCCTGACCGCCGTCGACCTGCGCAACCGGCTGGCCGCCGCGTCCGGCCGCGCGCTGCCGCCGACCCTCGTTTTCGACCACCCCACCCCCGCCCGCCTCGCCGACCACCTCGCCGGCGCCGGTCGGCGGACCGCCGCGGGGACGACAGCGCCACGGGGGCCCGCCGTCGACGACGACCCGATCGTGATCGTCGCCGCGGCCTGCCGGCTGCCCGGCGGCGTACGCAGCCCCGAGGACCTGTGGCAGCTCCTCCTGGACGGCCGCGACGCGATCACCGCCTTCCCCGCCGACCGCGGCTGGGACCTCGACTCCCTCTACGACCCCGACCCCGGGCGGCCCGGCACGACGTACGCCTTCGAAGGCGGCTTCCTGGACGGCGCGGGCGATTTCGACGCCGACTTCTTCCGGGTCAGCCCGCGCGAGGCGCTGGCGATGGACCCGCAGCAGCGTGTGCTGCTGGAGACCGCGTGGGAGGCTGTCGAACGGGCCGGCATCGACCCGCTGGCGCTGCGGGGCAGCGACACCGGTGTGTTCGTCGGCGCGATCCACCAGGGCTACGGCGCGCAGTCGGGGCCCGTGCCGCCGGAGTTGGGGGGCTATGTCCTGACCGGCAACGCGTCCAGCGTCGTCTCCGGCCGGATCGCGTACACCCTCGGGCTCGAAGGGCCCGCGGTGACCGTCGACACCGCCTGCTCCTCGTCGCTGGTCGCCATCCACTGGGCCGCCCAGGCGTTGCGGTCGGGGGAGTGCTCGCTCGCGCTCGCCGGTGGGGTCACCGTGATGGCCGGCCCCGGCACCTTCGTGGAGTTCTCCCGGCAGCGCGGCCTGGCCGCCGACGGCCGCTGCAAGTCCTTCGCGGACGCCGCCGATGGCACGGGCTGGGCCGAGGGCGCCGGCGTCGTCCTCCTGGAGCGGCTGTCCGACGCCCGGCGGGGCGGGCACCGCGTGCTGGGTGTGCTGCGCGGCAGCGCCGTCAACTCCGACGGCGCGAGCAACGGACTCGCCGCGCCCAACGGCCCCTCCCAGGAACGGGTCATCCGCCAGGCGCTGGCCGACGCCGGTCTCGCGCCCGCCGACGTCGACGCCGTCGAAGGCCACGGCACGGGCACCCGACTGGGCGACCCCATCGAGGCGCACGCCCTGCTCGCAACGTACGGCCAGGACCGGGAGCACCCACTGCGGCTGGGGTCGCTGAAGTCCAACATCGGCCATGCGCAGGCCGCCTCCGGCGTGGCCGGCGTGATCAAGATGCTGATGGCCATCGATCACGCAGTGCTCCCCAAGACCCTGCATGTCGACGCTCCCAGCACCCATGTGACCTGGCAGTCCGGCGCGGTGGAGCTGCTGACCGAGCAGGCCGACTGGCCGCGGACCGGCCGGCCGCGCCGCGCCGCGATCTCCGCGTTCGGCGTCAGCGGCACCAACGCCCACCTCATCCTGGAGCAGGCGCCGCCGCAGGACGCGCCGCCGCCGCAGAGCGCCGGGCCCGACGGCGAGGGCCCGCTGCCGGTCGTGCTCTCCGCCGCGTCCCCGTCCGCGCTGCGCCGGCAGGCGGCCCGGCTGCGCGACCACCTGGCCGCGAACCGGCAGCCGCTGCGCGACGTGGCGTTCACCCTGGCCTCGGCCCGCGCCGCGCTGCGGCACCGCAAGGCCCTGGTCGTCTCCGGGCGGGACGAGCTGTCGGCCGCGCTGGACGCCGTCGCGGCCGGCCCCGACGTGCCCGCCGTCGCGGTCTCCGGGACGGGTCCCGCCTTCCTCTTCTCGGGCCAGGGGTCGCAGCGGCTCGGCGCCGGACGGGAACTACGCGAGCACCACCCGGTGTTCGCCGACGCCTTCGACGAGGTGTGCGCCCGCTTCGACGCCTTGCTGCCCCTGCCGCTGATCGAGGTCGTCCACGGCGAGGACGCGGACCTGCTGCGGCGTACCGAATTCGCCCAGCCCGCGCTGTTCGCCCTGCAGACGGCGCTGTTCCGGCTGATGCGGTCCTGGGGCGTACGGCCCGGCGTGCTGATCGGGCACTCCGTCGGCGAACTGGCCGCCGCCCACGCGGCCGGCGCCTTGTCGCTGGACGACGCGGTAGCGCTGGTCGCGGCCCGCGGCCGTCTGATGCAGGGGCTCCCCGCCGGTGGCGTGATGGTCGCGGTGGACGCGGACGAGGAGGAGGTCCGGCCCCTGCTGTCGGACGGCGTCGGCATCGGCGCGGTGAACGGCCCCCGCGCGCTGGTCCTGTCCGGCCGCCACGACGAGGTGCTCGCCGTGGCCGGCCGGCTCGCGGCCGACGGCCACCGCACCAAGCGGCTCGACGTGGGCCACGCCTTCCACTCCGCCCTGGTCGATCCGGTCCTCGCCGACCTGGGGGCCGCTGCCGGCGGCCTCGTCGCCGGGCCGATGGAGTTCCCGGTGGTGTCCACCGTGACCGGGCTGCCCGTCGAGGCCGCCGCGCTCGCCTCCGCCGACCACTGGGCGTCCCACGCCCGCTCCGCGGTCCGGTTCGCCGACGCGGTCCGCCACGCGGCCGCCTCCGGCGTCAGGCAATGGCTGGAACTGGGCCCGGACGCCGCGCTGACCGCCATGGTCGCCGACGGGGCGGTCGCCCTGCTGCGCGGCGACCGTCCCGAGCGGCGGTCCGTCCTGGAGGCCGTGACCGAACTGCACACGCAGGGCGCGGCCGTGGACACCGCCGCGCTGGTCGGCGGGGGCCGGAGGGTGGACCTGCCCACCTATGCGTTCGAGCACGAGCACTTCTGGCTGCGCCCCGACCCGGCGGAGGCCCGCGCGCCGCGCGGTTCGGAGACGGCGTTCTGGGCCTGTGTCGAGCGTGCCGACCTCGACGAGCTGACCGCCGAGGGTTCGGGGCCCGCCGATCGCGCCGCGCTCGAGGCGGCGCTACCGGCCCTCATCCGCTGGCGCGGCGCGGAACAGGCCCGGTCGGCCGCCGACGGCCACCGCTACCGAGTCCGCTGGCAGCCGGCCGGCGACCCGGCGGCCACCACCGAGGAGGAGTGGCTCGTGGTGCGGCCGCCCGGAATCGGCGCCGACTGGGCGGCCGGGTACGACACGCTGGAGATCGACCTCGACCAGCCCGACCCCGGTGCCCGCGTCGCCGAGGCGCTGCCCGGCCGTGACGTGGCGGGTGTGCTGTCACTGTTCGGCCTCGACACCGCCCCGCACCCGCGACACCCGGGTGTTCCCCGCGGCACCGCCGCCACGCTCTCGCTGGCACGGGCCGGCCTCGGCGTCCCGCTGTGGCTGGCGACCTCGGGGGCCGTCTCGGTCGGCCGCTCCGACGCCGCGCCCGACCCGGGCGGCGCCATGGTCTGGGGGCTCGGCCGGGTCCTCGCCCTGGAACAGCCCGACGCCTGGGGCGGTCTGGTCGATCTGCCGCCGGCCGCCGACCCCCGCACCGCCGCCCGGCTGCTGCGGATCCTGCGGGCAACCGGCGCCGAGGACCAGGTGGCACTGCGAGCCTCGGGCGCGTTCGTGCCGCGCCTGGTCCGCGCGCCGCTGGACCGCACGCCGAACCGGCCCCGCTGGACCCCGGGCACCGGCAGCGTGCTCGTCACCGGCGGCACCGGCGCGCTGGGCGCCCACACCGCGCGCAGGCTGCTCGCGGCCGGCGCCGCGCACGTGGTCCTTGCCGGCCGCCGCGGACCGCGGGCGCGGGGCGCGGACGCGCTGCGCGCGGAACTCGGCTCCCGGGTGACCGTCGCAGCCTGCGACGTCACCGACCGCGAGGCACTGGCCGACCTGGTGGAGACCCACGGCGTCACGGCGGTCGTCCACGCGGCCGGGGTCGGGCAGGCGATGCCGCTGGCCCGCACGAGCCTGGCCGAGTTCGCCGAGGTGACCGCCGCGAAGGTGACCGGCGCCGCCCACCTCGACGCGCTGCTCGGCGAGCGGGCCGAGGCGTTCGTCCTCTACTCGTCGGTGTCCGGTGTGTGGGGCGCCGGCGATCAGGGCGCGTACGCCGCCGCCAACGCCTACCTGCTGGCGCTGGCCGAGCACCGCCGCGCGCGAGGACTGCCGGCGACGGCGGTCGCTTGGGGACCGTGGGCGGGCGGCGGCATGGCCGCCGGAGCGGTCGGTGAGCATCTGCGCCGCCGCGGGCTGACCGAACTGGAGCCCGCTGCCGCGCTGGACGGCTTGATCCGGGCCCTGGACGACGGCGATTGCGGACTCGTGCTCGCCGACGTCGACTGGGCGCGGTTCGCCCCCGCCTTCACCGCTGCCCGGCCGCGTCCGCTGCTCGCCGCGATCCCGGAGGCGGCGGCCGCGCAGGAGCGTGTCCCCGCCCGCGCCGCGGCGGACGCCGGACCGTCCGGCGCCCCCGACCTGGGCGCCCTGCCGCCCGCCGCACTGCTCCCGGCGCTGACCGACCGGGTGCTCGCCGCCACCGCCGCGGTCCTGGGCCACACCGACGTCGGCCGGATCGACCCCGAGCGGACCTTCACCGAGCTGGGGTTCGACTCCCTCACCGCGCTCGGCCTGCGCGACCGGCTGACCGAGGCGACCTCCCTGCGGCTGTCCGCGACGCTCGTCTTCGACCACCCCACCCCCTCGGCGCTGGCCGACCACCTCCACACCCGCCTGACCGGGAGCGCCGCGCCGGCCGCGCAGCCGCCCGCCGCCGCGGCCCGCACCGACGAGCCGATCGCCATTGTCGGCATGGGCTGCCGCTTCCCCGGCGGCGTACGGAGCCCCGAGGACCTGTGGCAACTGCTTCTCGACGGCCGTGACGCGATCACCGACTTCCCCACCGACCGCGGCTGGGACGTGGAGCACCTCTACCACCCCGACCCGGACCATCAGGGCACCACCTACGCACGCGAGGGCGGCTTCCTCGACGCGGCCGGCGCCTTCGACGCCGACTTCTTCGGCATCGGCCCCCGCGAGGCGCTGGCGATGGACCCGCAGCAGCGGCTGCTGCTGGAGACCGCCTGGGAGGGCCTCGAGAACGCCGGGATCGACCCGCGGTCCGTGCGCGGCAGCGCCACCGGCGTGTTCGTCGGCATGTCGTACCAGGGCTACGGGCTGGACGCGCCGGCCGACGGCGCCGAGGGATACCTGCTGACCGGCACCACCACCAGCGTCGCGTCGGGCCGCCTGGCCTACCTGCTCGGCCTGGAGGGCCCGGCGATCACCGTGGACACCGCCTGTTCGTCCTCCCTGGTGGCCCTGCACCTGGCGGTCCAGTCGCTTCGCTCGGGAGAGTGCTCGCTCGCGCTGGCCGGCGGCGCGACGGTGATGGCGACCGCGGGGACCTTCGTGGAGTTCTCCCGGCAGCGCGGTCTCGCTCCCGACGGCCGCTGCAAGGCGTTCTCGGACCACGCCGACGGCACGGGCTGGGGAGAGGGCGCCGCGGTGCTGCTGGTGGAGCGGCTCCGCGACGCGGAGCGCAACGGCCATCCGGTGCTGGCGGTGGTCCGCGGCACCGCCGTCAACTCCGACGGCGCGTCCAACGGTCTGACCGCTCCCAACGGCCCCGCCCAGCAGCGGGTGATCCGCGCGGCGCTGGCCGCCGCCGGACTCGCGCCGCACGAGGTCGACGCCGTCGAGGCGCACGGCACCGGCACCGCCCTCGGCGACCCCATCGAGGCCCAGGCCCTGCTGGCGACCTACGGGCAGGACCGCGACCAGCCGCTGTGGCTGGGCTCGGTGAAGTCCAACATCGGCCACGCCCAGGCCGCCGCGGGCGCCGCCGGACTCATCAAGACCGTGCTGGCGCTGCGCGAGGGCACACTGCCCCGGACCCTGCACGTCGGCACACCGTCCTCGCACGTGGACTGGTCCGGCGGCGCGGTCCGGCTGCTCACCGATCCGACCGCGTGGCCGCGCACCGGCCGCCCGCGGCGCGCGGCCGTCTCCGCCTTCGGGATCAGCGGCACCAACGCCCACGTCGTGCTGGAACAGGCGTCGGCCGCCCCGCGCCCGCCCGCCTCCGCCACCACCGGCCCCGCGCCCCTTCTCGTCTCCGGCCGGACCGTGCCCGCGCTGCGCGCCCAGGCCGCCCGGCTGCTCGACCACCTGCGGGCGCACGGCGACGACACCCTGCACGACATCGGCCGCTCGCTGGCCGTCGGCAGGCCGCGGCTGGACCGGCGCGCGGTCGTCGTCACCCGCGACCGAGACCAGGCGCTCATGCGGCTGGCCGCCCTCGCCGACGACGCTCCCGTGGCGGAACCGCCCGGATCGGCCGCCGTCGCCCTGGTGTTCAGCGGCCAGGGCGCGCAGCACCTCGGCATGGGCCGTGAACTCCACGCCGCCTTCCCGGCGTTCGCCGACGCCTTCGACGAAGTGTGCGCGCACTTCGACATGGAGCTGAGGCTGCCGCTGCGCGACGTGGTCTTCGGTACGGACGCCGGCCTGCTGGAGCGGACGGAGTTCGCCCAGTGCGCGCTGTTCGCCTTCGAGGTGGCGCTGTTCCGGCTGACGCGAGCGTGGGGCCTGCGGCCCCGGCACGTCGCCGGCCACTCGATCGGCGCCGTCACCGCCGCCCATGTCGCCGGCGTGTGGTCCCTGGCCGACGCCTGCCGGCTCGTCGCGGCCCGGGGCCGGCTGATGCAGGCCATGCCGCCCGGGGCGATGGCCGCGATCGAGGCGGACGAGGACGAGGTGACCGGCATCGCGGTCGCCGCGGTCAACGCCCCCGGGTCCGTCGTGGTCTCCGGGACACCGGCCGAGGTCGACGCGGCCGTCCGGCACTGGAGCGGCCGGGGGCGCAGGACCACCCGGCTGCGGGTGAGCCACGCCTTCCACTCGGCGTTGATGGACGGCATGCTGGACGACTTCGCCGGCGTGCTCGACGGTCTGTCCTTCACGGAGCCGTCCCTGCCGGTCGTCTCCGACCTGACCGGCCGCCCCGCCACCGCCGCCGAACTGTGCTCGCCGCAGTACTGGGTACGGCATCTGCGCTCCACCGTCCGCTTCGCCGACGTGGTCACCAGCCTCCGCGACGCGGGCACCGGCACCGTCCTCGAGGTGGGGCCGGACGCCGCGCTCACGGCCGCGGTCCGTGAGCAGGGGGACCTGGCCGCCGTCCCCGCCCAGCGTGCCGGACGGCCGGAGACGGACACCCTGGTGGAGGCCGTCGCGGCGGTCCACGCCGCGGGCGGCACGGTCGACTGGCCGCAGGTGTACGCGGCACTCGGCGGCCGGCCGGTCCCGGTACCGACGACGGCGTTCCAGCACCGCACCTTCTGGCTCGGCGCACCGGCCGCCGAGACGGACCCCGACGGATGGACGTACCGAGTGGAATGGATACCGGCGCCGGTTCCAGCCTCGGCCTCGGCGCCGGTCCCGGTTTCGCGTGACGCCCTGGGCGACGGGCAGGGGCCGCTGACCGGCGACTGGCTGCTCGTCGGCGACCATGACCACCCGGCGATCTCGGCCTGCGCGGCCGCTTTGACCCGGGCCGGAGCGTGTGTGCGGCGAACCCCGACGGGCGCCACCCGCGGCGTCCTGTCGCTGCTCGCCCTCACCCTCGACGGCCCCGAGATGCTCGGCCGGACCGCGGACCTGGTCCGCGACCTCGACGAGCAGGGCGTCGCCGCACCGCTCTGGCTCGCCACCTTCGGCGCCGACGACGACCCCGGCCAAGCCGCGCTCGCAGGTCTGGGACGGACCATCGCCGCGGAACAGCCCCACCGTTGGGGCGGCTCGGTCGACCTGGACCGCACCGCCTCGGAGCGCGACTTCGACCTGCTGGCCGCGGTCGTGGCCGCCGGTGGCCAGGACCAGTGGGCGGTGCGTGCCGGACAGGTGTTCACCGCGCGCCTGCGGCCGGTGACGCTGCCGGTAGGGGCCGGCTGGCGGCCGTCCGGCACCGCGCTGGTCACCGGCGGGACCGGCGCGCTCGGCGCCGAGGCGGCGAGATGGCTGGCCCGGTCCGGGGCCAGGCACATCGTCCTGGCCGGGCGCCGTGGCCCGGCGGCGCCCGGCGCCGGGGAACTCGTCGCCGAGCTGACCGGGCTCGGTGCCGCGGTGGACGTGGTCGCCTGCGACGTCTCCGACCGCGCCGCGCTGGCCGAGCTGATCGCCCTGTTCCCGCCGTCGTCGGTCTTCCACGCCGCGGGAATCCTGGACGACGGCACGCTCGGCGCGCTGACCGCCGAACGGTTCGCCGAGGTGTGGCGCCCCAAGGTACAGGCGGCCCAGTACCTGCACGAGCTGACCGAAGACCTCGACGCCTTCGTGCTGTTCTCCTCCCTGGCCGGCACCCTCGGCAGCGCGGGGCAGGGCAACTACGCCGCCGCCAACGCCGCCCTCGACGCCCTGGCCCGCGCCCGCCGGGCAGCCGGCCGGCCGGCCACCAGCGTCGCCTGGGGACCGTGGGCCGGGGACGGCATGGCGGCCGACCCCGCCGGACTGGACCGCATGCGCCGCGGCGGAGTCCACCCCCTGGCCGCCGCCCCCGCCCTCGGCCTGCTGCATCGCGCGCTCTCCGGTACGGAGGCCGCCGTGATCGCCGCCGACGTGGACTGGAAGCTCTATACCGGCGACCGGCGGATCGGCCTGCTCGCCGAACTCGCGGCCCCGGCCGCCGTCGGCGCCCCCACCGACTACGCCGGGCTGCCGGCGGCCGACCGTGCGCGGGTGCTGCTCGACGCCGTACGCACGCACACCGCCGCCGTCCTGGGGCATCCGGGGCCGACGGCGGTCGACCCCGACCGTCCCTTCCGGGACCTGGGCTTCGACTCACTGGGGGCGGTCGAACTGCGCAACCGACTGGCCGCTGACACCGGCCTGGCACTCTCCGCCGCGCTGGTGTTCAACCATCCGACGCCCGAGGCCCTGGCCCGACACCTGGCCGCCCGGCTCTTCCCCGACGGTCCGCCGGCGACCGCCGCGCCCGAACCGGGCGCCCCGGACAGCCGCCGGGACGACGAGACCGACCTGTCCGAGGCAAGCGACGACGAGCTCTTCGAGCTCCTGGACGAGGAGTTCGGCAACTGATGACTGCCAGCACCGATCCCGGCGCGAACGGCGGCCACGACGCGGGCCGCGACCACGGCTCGGACGACAAACTCAGGGACTACCTCAAGCGAGCCACCGCGGACCTGCGGCGCACCAAGCGGCGACTGGCCGAGACCGAGGCGCGTGCGACCGAGCCCATCGCCATCGTCGGCATGGGCTGCCGGTTCCCCGGCGGCGTCCGTTCCCCCGAGGACCTGTGGGACCTCACAGCCGCGGGCACCGACGCCCTGACGCCTTTCCCGGCCGACCGCGGCTGGGACCCCGATCTGTACGACGCCGACCCCGAACGCACCGGCCACGTCTACGCGCGCCGGGGCGGATTCCTCACCGGCGCCGCCGAGTTCGACGCCGACTTCTTCGGGATCAGCCCCCGCGAGGCGCTGGCGATGGACCCCCAGCAGCGGCTGCTGCTGGAGACCTCCTGGGAGGCGCTGGAACGCGCGGGTATCGCACCCACCTCGGTGCGCGGCAGCCGAACGGGGGTGTTCATCGGCACCAACGGCCAGGACTACCCTGCCGCCCTCATGCGCTCGGACGAGCAGTTCGAAGGCCACCTGGGGACCGGCAACGCAGCGAGCATCGCTTCGGGCCGCATCGCCTACCTCCTCGCACTGGAGGGTCCCTCGCTGACCGTGGACACCGCCTGTTCGGCCTCCCTGGTCGCACTCCACCTGGCCGTCCGGTCCCTGCGGTCCGGTGAGTGCTCGCTCGCGCTGGCCGGGGGCGCGACCGTGATGGCGACCCCGGGGGCATTCCTGGAGTTCTCCCGGCAGCGGGGCCTCGCCCCCGACGGCCGCTGCAAGGCGTTCTCCGCCGACGCCGACGGCACGGGCTGGGGAGAGGGCGCCGCGGTGCTGCTGGTGGAGCGGCTCCGCGACGCGGAGCGCAACGGCCATCCGGTGCTGGCGGTGGTCCGCGGCACCGCCGTCAACTCCGACGGCGCGTCCAACGGTCTGACCGCTCCCAACGGCCCCGCCCAGGAACGCGTCATCCGTGACGCGCTCGCCGCCGCCGGACTGGCCCCGCACGAGGTCGACGCCGTCGAGGCGCACGGCACCGGCACCGCCCTCGGCGACCCCATCGAGGCCGAGGCGCTGGAAGCGGTCTACGGGCAGGACCGCGACCCACCGCTGTGGCTGGGCTCGGTGAAGTCCAACATCGGCCACACCCAGGCCGCCGCGGGTGTCGCGGGCATCGTCAAAACCGTGCTCGCGCTGCGCCACGCCCACCTGCCCCGGACCCTCCACGCCGACGAGCCCACCCCGAGGGTCGCCTGGTCCGGCGTCCGGCTGCTCAACCGGCCGACCGACTGGCCCACGACCGGACGGCCGCGCAGGGCCGGCGTCTCGGCTTTCGGCGTCAGCGGGACCAACGCGCACGTCATCCTGGAACAGGCGCCGACCGGGCCGTCCGCGTCCGAGCCCGGCGGGACCGGACCGAGCACCATCGACACTGCCGCGGACACCACCGCGACCGACCGGGACAGCCACGGCCCGCGTCCGCCCGCCGGGACGGAACCGGCCGCCCCGGAGGGCCTCACCCCCCGCAACCTCAACACCCCCGACACCCCCGCCCCCGTCCTGCTGCCCCTCTCCGCCGCCGGTCCGACGGCCCTGCGCGCCCAGGCAGCGGCGCTCGCCGCACTGGACGCGCCTGTTGCCCCGATGGCCCGTGACCTTGCCCTCACTCGCGCTCACCTGCGGGAACGCGCCGTGGTCGTCGCCGCCGACCGGCGCGAGCTGCTGACCGCGCTCGACGCCCTGCGGACGGATCAGCCCCATCCCTCCCTGCTGCGCACGACGCTCGCCGCCCGCGGGCGTACCGCGCTGCTCTTCTCCGGGCAGGGGTCGCAGCGGCCCGGCGCGGGACGGGAACTCCACGCGGCGTTCCCGGTGTTCGCCGAGGCGTTCGACGCGGTGTGCGCACACGCGGACCCGCTTCTCGGCCGGTCGCTCCAGGAGACCGCGTTCCAGGGGGACGCGGCGCTGCTGGCCCGTACCGAGTTCACGCAGCCCGTGCTGTTCGCCGTGGAGACCGCGCTGTTCCGGCTGCTGGAGAGCTGGGGCGTGCTGCCCGACTTTCTGCTCGGCCACTCCATCGGCGAACTGGCGGCCGCCCACGCGGCCGGCGTACTGGACCTGCGCGACGCCACCACGCTCGCGGTGGTCCGCGGGGCCTTGATGCAGGAGCTTCCCGCCGGCGGCGCGATGGCCGCGGTCCAGGCGACGGAGGACGAGGTCGCGCCCCTGCTGACCGACGCCGTCGGCCTCGCCGCGGTCAACGGCCCCGACACCGTCGTCCTGTCCGGTGACGAGGACGCCGTGCTCGCCGTCGCGGCGGACTTCGCCGCCCGGGGACGGCGGACGCGGCGGCTCGCGGTCTCCCACGCCTTCCACTCCCCGCGGATGCTTCCCGTCGCCGACCGGCTCCGCGAGGTCGTGCGCGCACTGACCTTCGGCACACCGCGTCTGGCGATCGTGCCGTCGGGCCCCGGCGGCGATCTCACCGACCCCGAATACTGGGTCCGCCAGGCCGTCGGCACGGTCCGGTTCGCCGACGCGCTCGCCCGGCTGGGCGAGCGCGGGGTCACCGTGTCCGCCGAAGTCGGCCCCGGCGCAACCCTGTCCGCGCTCGCGAGCCGGCGCCTGCCGGAGGCGGTGGCCGTGCCCGCGCTGCGCGAGAACACCGGGGAGCGGCGGTCCGTCCTCACCGCGCTCGGCAGGCTGCATGTCGAAGGCGCGCCCGTCGAGTGGGCCGCCGTGCACGCCGGAGTGACCGGCCCGCGGGTGGAGCTGCCCACCTACCCGTTCCAGAAGGAGCGCTTCTGGCCGTCCCCCGCGCCGCGGCAGGCGCCGGACCCGCGGCACCTGATCAGCTGGGAGCCGGTCGACACCGGCGCCGCCGCGCTGTCCGGCCGCTGGCTCGTGGTGGCACCCGACCCCGCCGCCCCGCTGACGGCGCGGGTGGCCGCCGCGCTCACCGCGGCGGGCGCGGAACCCGTCGTCACCGGCGCCGGCGCTCCCACTCCCGACGGCGTGACCGCCGTGGTCTCCCTGCTGGCCCTGGACGAGAGCCCGCACCCCGACCACCTCGCCGTACCCCGCGGCTACGCCGACACGCTCGCGCTGGCGCAGACCTCCGCCGCCCCGCTGTGGTGCCTCACCCGCGACGCCGTGGCCGTGGCCGACTCCGACCGGGTCGCCGGCTTCGAGCAGAGCCCGGTCTGGGGGCTCGGCCAGGTCGTCGGCATCGAACGCCCCGACAACTGGGGCGGACTGGTGGACATCGCCGACGACTTCGACCCGGCAGCCCTCGCCCGCGCCCTCGGCGGGGCCGGCCGGGGGGAGGACCAACTGGCTGTCCGAGGCGCCGCCGTGTACGCGCGCCGACTGGTCCGCGCCCCGCGAGAGGACCCGCGGCGGACGCCGGGGGAGTGGACACCGCGCGGCACCGTCCTGGTCACAGGCGCGACGGGCGCGCTCGGCTCACGGGTGGCCCGCTGGCTGTCCGCGCGCGGCGCCTCCCGGCTGCTGCTCACCAGCCGCAGCGGCGAGCGCGCGCCGGGCGCCGCCGCCTTCCTGCGGGAGCTGCGGGAGCTGGGCACCGAGGCGGTGCTCGTCCGCTGCGACGTGGGCGACCCCGAGGCCGTCCGGGCCCTGCTCGCCGCGCAGGACGAGCCTGTGACCGCGGTCTTCCACACCGCCGCCGTCCTCGACGACGGGCTGCTCGACGACCTCACCGCCGGCCGCGCCGACGCCGTCATGCGGACGAAGGCACGCGGGGCCCGGATCCTGCACGACCTCACCGGCGACCTCGACGCCTTCGTGCTGTTCTCGTCCACGTCCGGCATCCTCGGCGGCGCCGGGCACGGCAACTACGCGCCCGGCAACGCCTTCCTGGACGCCTTCGCCCACCGCCGGCGAGCCCTCGGCCTGCCGGCGACCTCGATCTCCTGGGGACCCTGGGACGGCGACGGCATGGCCGCGGGCGCCGTCGGCGACCGGCTGCGCCGCCATGGCGTACATCCCATGGACCCGGAGCGCGCCCTCGGCGAACTCGCACGGGCGCTCGCCGAGGACCGCACCCACGCCGTGATCACCGACACCGACTGGCCGCGCTTCGCCGCCGCGCACCAGGACGGCCGCCCGCGGCGGCTGACCGAAGCGCTCACCGGGTACTCCGAGGGGCACACCGCCCCTGCCGCCGCCCCGGCGTCCGGCCCGGGTCTCGCCGCAGTGCCGCCGCAGGACCGACTGCGCGCGGCGGTACGGCTGGTCCGCACCGCGACCGCCACCGCCCTCGGCCATCCCGACCCCGCGGCGATCGCCACCGACAGGCCCTTCAGCGAACTCGGCCTCGACTCGCTGACCGCGCTCGAACTGCGCGGCGCGCTTCGGGCCGCCACCGGCTTCGACCTGCCGGCCACCCTCGTCTTCGACCACCCGTCGCCGCTCGCCGTCGCCGGACACCTCGTCGCCCTGACCGTCGCTTCCGCGACGGGCGACCCCGAGACGCCGGCCGGTCCCGTCCGGGCCCGGTTGCGCGCGCCCGAGGAGCCGGTCGCCATCGTGGCGATGGCCTGCCGCTACCCCGGAGGCGTGGCGTCGCCCGAGGACCTGTGGCAGCTCGTGCTCTCCGGCACGGACGCCATCACGGCCATGCCCGAGGACCGCGGCTGGGACACCGCGGCGCTCCACGACCCCGATCCGGACGCGCCGGGCCGGTCCTACACCCGCGAGGGCGGCTTCCTCACCGGGGTTGCCGACTTCGATCCGCAGTTCTTCGGGATCAGCCCCCGCGAGGCGCTGGCGATGGACCCGCAGCACCGCCTGCTGCTGGAGACGTCCTGGGAGCTGTTCGAACGCGCCGGCCTCCCGCCGGTCTCGGTGCGCGGCAGCCGGACCGGGGTCTTCGTCGGAACCGCCGGACAGGACTACGTGCCGCTGCTGCTCGCCTCCGAGGACACTGTCGAGGGCCACGTCGGCACCGGTACCGCGGGCAGCGTCGCCTCGGGCCGGCTGGCGTACGCCTTCGGTCTGGAGGGCCCGGCGATCACGGTGGACACCGCCTGCTCGTCCTCCCTCGTCGCCCTCCATCTGGCCATCGCCTCACTGCGCTCCGGCGAATCCACGCTGGCCCTGGCCGGCGGCGTCACGGTGATGTCGACACCCGGCACGTTCATCGAGTTCTCCCGGCAGCGCGGGCTGGCCGCCGACGGCCGCTGCAAGGCGTTCTCCGAGGAGGCCGACGGCTTCGGGCCCGCCGAGGGCGTCGGCATGCTCCTGCTGGAGCGGCTCAGCGACGCCGAGCGGCTCGGCCACCGCGTGCTCGCCGTCGTCCGGGGCTCGGCGGTCAACTCCGACGGCGCGTCGAACGGCCTCACCGCACCCAACGGCCCCGCCCAGCAGCGCGTCATCCTCGACGCCCTGACCGACGCGGGCATGACCACCCCCGACGTCGACGTGGTCGAGGCGCACGGCACCGGCACGGCCCTCGGCGACCCCATCGAGGCGCAGGCGCTGCTGGCGACCTACGGGCAAGGCCGTGATCACCGGTTGCTGATCGGCTCGGTGAAGTCCAATATCGGGCACACCCTCGGCGCGGCCGGCGCGGCGGGCGTCATCAAGACCGTGATGGCGCTGCGGGCGGGCGTCGTACCGCCGACCCTGCACGCGCGGCAGCCCACCTCGCACGTGGACTGGTCGGCGGGGAAGGTCGCGCTCGTCACCGAGCCCACCCCGTGGCCCGCGACCGGCGCGCCGCGGCGGGCCGGCGTGTCGTCGTTCGGCATGAGCGGTACGAACGCCCACGTCGTGCTCGAACAAGCTCCGGTGACGTCACGGGGCCCGTCGCCCGTACGCGGTGCGCCGTCCCCCCTGCCGCTGGTGCTGTCGGCGGCGGACGACCAGGCGCTGGCCGCCCAGGCCGAACGGCTCGCGCACGCGATCGAAGCCGGGACGGACCCCCTCGACGCCGCCTTCTCGCTGGCGACCGCGCGGGCCCGGCTCGACCGGCGGGCGGTCGTGCTCGCCGCCGACCGCGACGGCGCGCTCGCCGCGCTGCGGGACTTCGCCGCCGGCCAGGCGTCTCCCGTCGTGACCACCGGCACCGCCCGCGAAGGCGGACTCGCGTTCCTGTTCGCCGGCCAGGGCACCCAGCGACTCGGCATGGGACGTGAACTGCACGCCGCCTTCCCGGTGTTCGCCGACGCCTTCGACGAGGTCTGCGCGGGGTTCGCCGGCCACGTACGGCTGCCGTTGCGTGAGGTGATCTTCGGAGACGATCCGGCACTCCTCGACCGCACGGAGTTCACGCAGCCCGCGCTGTTCGTGCTGGAAGTGGCGCTGTTCCGGCTGCTGGAGAGCTGGGGCGTCGTGCCCGACGCGCTGCTGGGCCACTCCGTCGGCGAACTGGCCGCCGCGCATGTCGCCGGCGTGCTTACCCTGCCGGACGCCTGCCTGCTCGTCGGGGCCCGCGGGCGGCTCCTCCAGACCCTGGACGGCGACGGCGCGATGCTCTCGGTCGCCGCCGGCGAGGACACCGTCCTGCCCTGGCTCACCGGACGGGTGGACATCGCCGCGGTCAACGGGCCGGCCGCGACCGTCGTCTCCGGCGAAGCCGCGGCCGTGGCCCTGGTCGCCGAGCGGGCCACCGCCGCGGGAGTCCGCGTCCGGCGACTGCGGGTGGACCGCGCGTTCCACTCGTCCCTGGTCGATCCGGTCCTCGCCGAGTTCGCCGAGAAGGCCGCCGCCGTACGCCTGGAAGCGCCGCGTATCCCGGTCGTCTCCAACGTCACCGGTGGCTTCGACGCACCAGTGACGGTCGACTACTGGGTCCGTCACATGCGTCGGGCCGTGCGCTTCGGCGACGGCGTCCGCACCCTCATGGCGGACGGGGTCCGCACCTTCGTCGAACTCGGCCCCGACGGCGTGCTGTCCTCCATGGCCGCCGCTGGCGCCGAGGCCGCCGACGCGGTGTTCGTCCACGTCCAGCGCGCCGCCGGACCGGAGGTGGGCGCGGCTGTGTCCGCCCTCGCCCGCATCGAGGTCTGCGGCGGCGCCGTGGACTGGGCGGCTCTCCTCGACGGTACCGGTGCTCGGCTGGTCGACCTGCCGACCTACCCGTTCCGGCGCACCCGCCACTGGCCGACGCTGCGCGAGACCGGCGAGGCGCCGAGCCGCGCGTCCCGTCGCCCAGCGACGGTGGGAACGGCGCCCGCCGCTGCCCGGGGGAAGGGCGCCCGCGCGGAGCGCGCCCGCCTGCTCGGCCTTGCCGCCGACCGGCGGGAGTCGGCCGCGCTCGACCTCGTCCGTACGCAGACCGCCGCCGCGCTCGGCCTCCCGTCGGCTTCACAGGTCAGGCCGGGCAAGAGCTTCCGGGACCTCGGCGTCGACTCGATCCTCGCCGTGGAACTGCGCAACCGGCTCTCCGACCTGCTCGGCACACCGCTGCCGGCCACTTCGGCCTTCGACCACCCGACCCCGCGGGCACTGGCCCGCTTCGTCCTGGCCGACGTCACCGCCGACGAACGAGCCTGCGTCGCGGACGCCGACGGTACGACCGTCGTCGTCGCGGCCGCGCCGGACGACGACCCCGTCGTCATCGTCGGCATGGACTGCCGTTTCCCCGGCGGGGTCGGCTCGCCGGACGATCTGTGGCGGCTGGTGGCGCAGGGCCGGGACGCGATCTCCGGCTTCCCGGCCGACCGCGGCTGGGACCTCGACTCCCTCTACGACCCGGAACCCGGTGTGCCCGGCCGCTGCTACACCGACCAGGGCGGTTTCCTCGACGGCGTTGCGCTGTTCGACCCGGCGCTGTTCGGGATCTCGCCGCGGGAGGCGCTGGCGATGGACCCTCAGCAGCGCCTGCTCCTGGAGATCGCGTGGGGTGCCTTCGAACACGCCGGCGTCGCCCCGGCCGCCCTCCGCGGCAGCCGCACCGGCACCTTCGTCGGCATCAGCGTCCAGGACTACGTCGGCCTCGCGGCCGGCTCGGGCGAGGACCTCGGCGGCCACGTCGGCACCGGCAACGCGGGCAGCGTCGTTTCCGGTCGGCTTGCCTATGTGTTCGGGCTCGAAGGCCCGGCCCTGACGGTGGATACGGCGTGCTCGTCGTCGCTGGTGGCGATTCATCTGGCGGCGCAGGCGCTGCGGTCGGGGGAGTGCGACATGGCGCTGGCCGGCGGTGTCACCGTCATGTCGACGCCCGCCGCTTTCGTGGAGTTCTCGCGTCAGGGCGGTCTGTCCGTTGACGGCCGGTGCAAGGCGTTCTCCGACGACGCCGACGGCACGGGGTGGTCGGAGGGCGCGGGGCTGGTGCTGCTGGAACGGCTGTCCGACGCCCGGCGGTCAGGTCACCGGGTGCTGGCCGCCGTGGCGGGGAGCGCGGTGAACTCCGATGGTGCGTCGAACGGTCTGACGGCGCCGAACGGTCCCTCTCAGCAGCGGGTGATCCGGGCGGCGTTGGCGAGTGCCGGGCTGTCGGCGGCGGATGTGGACGCGGTGGAGGCGCACGGTACGGGGACCCGGCTGGGTGATCCGATCGAGGCGCAGGCGCTGCTGGCGACGTACGGGCAGGATCGTGAACAGCCTTTGTGGCTGGGCTCGTTGAAGTCGAACATCGGTCACACGCAGGCAGCGGCGGGTGTCGGCGGCGTCATCAAGACGGTCATGGCGATGCGCCACGGTGTCCTGCCGCGCACCCTCCACGCGGACGTGCCCACGTCCGAGGTGGACTGGGACGCAGGAGCGGTGCGGTTATTGACGGAGCATCAGCAATGGACAGGACCCCGCCGCGCCGCTGTCTCCGCCTTCGGCATGAGCGGCACCAACGCCCACCTCATCCTCACGCAGCCGGATTCCCTCGGCGAGAACCGCGAAGGCGACGGTGACGACGAGCCCGGGACGGTACCGGCCGTCGTACCCGTCGCACTGTCCGCCGCGAGTGCCCAGGCCCTTGCCGAACAGGCCCGAGCATACGGTGAGTTCGTCTCCCACGGCGTCGAACTGCGTGACCTGGCATGGTCTTCGTTCGTCACCAGGGGAGCGCTGGACCACCGAGCCGTTGTACTCGCCGCGGACAGCGGTGACCTGCTCGACCGCCTCACCGCCCTCGCCGAGGGGCGCCCCTCACCCCATGTCCTCACCGGTTCGGTGGATTCGGAGGAGGTCTCGGTCGCGGTGGTGTTCGCGGGTCAGGGGTCGTTGGGGGTGGGTGCGGCGCGGGT
>NZ_BMMS01000059.1 GCF_014646055.1 Wenjunlia tyrosinilytica | reverse complement strand
GGCACCGCCACCGAAACCGACACCCTCACCCACGACCTGCGCACCCACGTCGCCCACACCCTCGGCCCCATCGCCAAACCCCAGCGCATCCTGCCCGTCGCCGAACTCCCCAAGACCCGCTCCGGCAAAATCATGCGCCGCCTCCTGCGCGACATCGCCGAAAACCGCCAACTCGGCGACGTCACCACCCTCACCGACACCACCGTCATGGACCTCATCCAAAGCAAACTGCCCAGCGCGGCAAGCGAGGACTGAGCCGGCGGCTGGTACCGAGGGCTCGAGCCGACGCTCACGCCGAGCTCACGACGCTCAACGGCGACAGCCCACTCAGAAGGGGCGCCCCCCCCCGGCGGGGGCGCCCCTTCGGCGCGTGCGCCCGCCGGACCGCCGGTAAAGTGAAACGACACGTCAACAACGCATCAAGAATCTCAGGGCGCGCCGGGAAGTCTGGTCGGCAACAGCACCACCCGTGTTTCCGCAGCCGTGCCGCTCTGGAGGTCCGCGCCCGTGACGAGTCCGCCCCGCCGCTCCATCTTCCTCGGCCGCCTCCCCCTGCCCGAGCGGAACTTCGTGGCGGACGCGCTGCGCACGGAGACCGTCGGCGGCGTCCTCCTGCTGGCGGCGGCGATCGTGGCGCTGGTCCTCGTGAACACCCCGGCCCGCGACGTCTACGAGAACGTGCGCGATTACGCCTTCGGCCCCGCCTCGCTGCATCTTCACCTGTCGGTGGCGAACTGGGCCAAGGACGGCCTGCTGACGATCTTCTTCTTCGTCGCCGGCATCGAGCTCAAGCGAGAACTCGTCGCGGGCGAGCTGCGCAACCCCGCCGCGGCCGCCCTGCCCGTGATCGCCGCGGTCTGCGGAATGGCCGCGCCCGCCGCCGTCTACATCGTCACCAATGTCATGGCAGGGGGTGACCTCAACGGCTGGGCGGTGCCGACGGCGACCGACATCGCGTTCGCCCTGGCCGTGCTGGCCGTGATCGGCACCGGCCTGCCCTCGGCGCTGCGCGCGTTCCTGCTCACGCTCGCCGTCGTCGACGACCTCGGGGCGATCCTCGTCATCGCCGTCTTCTACACCTCGCAACTGCACTACCCGCAGCTCCTCGGCTCGGTGGCGGGACTGGTCCTGTTCTGGTTCCTACTGCGCAAGGAGGTGCACGGCTGGTACGTATACGTGCCCCTGGCACTGGTGATCTGGGCGCTGATGCACGCGAGCGGGGTGCACGCCACGGTCGCCGGCGTCGCCATGGGCCTGATGCTGCGCTGCACCGTCCGCGAGGGCGAGGAGCACTCCCCCGGCGAGCACATCGAGCATGTGGTCAGGCCCCTGTCGGCGGGGCTCGCGGTCCCGGTGTTCGCACTGTGCGCGGCCGGGGTGGCGGTGTCCGGAAGCTCGCTGGGCCAGGTGTTCACCGAGCCGGAGCCGCTGGGCGTCGTCCTCGGGCTGGTGGTCGGCAAGGCCGTCGGCATCTTCAGCGGCTCCTGGCTGGCCGCCCGCTTCACCAGGGCCGAGCTCGGCCCCGAGCTCGCCTGGGCCGATGTCTTCGCCGTGGCCTCCTTGGCCGGGATCGGCTTCACCGTCTCCCTGCTCATTGGTGAGCTGGCCTTCCCGGGCGATCCGGTATTGGTCGAGCGGGTGAAGGCGGCGGTTCTCGTGGGGTCGCTGATCGCCGCCGTGCTGTCGTCGCTCCTGCTGAAGCTGCGCAACAGGAGGTACCGCGAGATCTGCGAGGAGGAGGAGCGGGACGAGGACCACGACGGGATCCCCGACATCTACGAGCGGGACAACCCGGAGTGGCACGCGCGGATGGCGAAGATCTACGCCGCCAAGGCCGAGGAGCACCGGCGGCTGGCGGAGCTCGGCCGCCGCGCCACCGGCACCGGCCCGGACAGCGGCAGCGCCACCGGCACCGG
This sequence comes from Wenjunlia tyrosinilytica, assembly GCF_014646055.1. Lineage (GTDB taxonomy): Bacteria > Actinomycetota > Actinomycetes > Streptomycetales > Streptomycetaceae > Wenjunlia > Wenjunlia tyrosinilytica. The sequence continues at coordinate 18,676 of NZ_BMMS01000059.1, read as the reverse complement.
CCCAGGCAACGGCAGCGGCAGCGGCAGCGGCCCAGGCAACGGCACCGACACCGGCACCGAGAGCGGCACCGGCCCGGACAGTGGGAGCCGGAGCGGGAGCGGGAGCGCCGACGGTAGCGCCACCGACGGCGGCAGGAGCACCGGACCTCGCGCGGACCGCGACTGAGCGCCGTCCCCGCCGGGCATTAGGAGGAGTCGGGTAGCCCGGCCCCACGCCCGGAAGGCATGATCAGGGGACAATTCGATGACGGAGATGACGGAGATCCCGATGAGCGTTGCCGAAAGGCCCTCGCAGCCCGTTGACGCCGATGCCCGAACGGACCGCTCTCTGGGGCAACTGGTCGCCGCGGCCACCGCCGAGATGTCCGCTCTGGTGCACGACGAGATCGCCCTGGCGAAGGCGGAGCTGCGCGACGACGTCAAGCGCGTGGGCATCGGAGGCGCGACGATCGGCGTCGGGGCGGTCTTCGCCCTGTTCTCCCTTCCGGTACTGAGCTTCGCCGCCGCCTACGGGATCCACAATCTGGGGCTGGGCCTGGCCTGGTCCTTCCTCATCGTCGGTGGCGCCTTCCTGGTGATCGCGGGTCTGCTGTCGCTGTTCGCCGCCCGTTCGTTCAAGCGGGTCGAGCCCCCGCGGCGCACGATGGAGTCGACCAAGCAGACCGTGGCGACCCTGAAGACGGTCAAGCCGCACGCGGCGGGCGAGCGGTCGTAAACCAGCGGGCGGCCATCATGTGACAGGCTTCAGACATGTCGGTTGCTGAAAGCTCGGTGGTAAGGCTCGACGGCCCGTGGACGCACCGGGACGTCGCGGCGAACGGGGCCCGGTTCCACATCGCCGAAATCGGTGAGGGACCGCTGGTCATGCTGGTGCACGGCTTCCCCCAGTTCTGGTGGACGTGGCGGCACCAGCTGACGGCACTGGCGGACGCCGGGTTCCGGGCGGTGGCGATGGACCTGCGCGGGGTCGGCGGAAGCGACCGCACCCCGCGCGGATACGACCCGGGCAATCTCGCCCTGGACGTGTGCGGGGTGATCCGCTCCCTCGGCGAGCCGGACGCCGCGCTCGTCGGGCACGACCTCGGTGGCTACCTCGCCTGGACCGCGGCCGTGATGCGGCCGAAGCTGATCCGGCGTCTGGCGGTCTGCTCGATGCCGCATCCGCGCCGCTGGCGTTCGGCGATGCTCAAGGACATGCGGCAGACGGCCGCGGGGGCGTACATCATGGGCTTTCAGCGGCCGTGGGTGCCGGAGCGTCAGCTCGCCGCGGACGACGCGGCCCTGGTGGGCAAGCTGATCCGTGAGTGGTCCGGGCCCACGCTTCCCGACGACGAGGCGCTGCGCGTCTACGAGCAGGCGATGCGGATTCCCAGCACCGCGCACTGCTCGATCGAGCCGTTCCGCTGGATGGTGCGCTCGCTGCCGCGGCCGGACGGGGTGCAGTTCTACCGCCGGATGAAGCGCCCCCTGCGGGTGCCGACGCTGCATCTGCACGGGTCACTCGATCCGGTGATGCGCACGCACAGCGCGGCCGGCTCGGGACAGTACGTCGAAGCCCCTTACCGCTGGCGGCTCTTCGACGGTCTTGGCCACTTCCCGCACGAGGAGGACCCGGTCGCGTTCTCCTCCGAGCTGGTGAACTGGCTCAAGGACCCGGAACCCGACCGCTGACGCGGATGTGGTCGCTCAAGCACCGTGAGACGTCCGTGCGTTGCTCGTGAGCCGGTCACACGCCGTTGATTGTCGGATCATGTGCACATAGGTCAGACGCATAGGCCAACTGGTCCCGGCAAGAGCGGTTACCTTCGCCGCGCTGCGGGCACAAGCCCGGGTATGGGCTGGACGCACGACTACCGTGACGTGTCACGCAACCGCCGCCGGATCTCACGCCGCGCGGCCTCGTTGACGACGACAGTGCCGGATCGAACGGCGGACACGGTCGAGGACGACCGTTTCGGCCCGCCGCTCGGTATCTCCCGAATCATCGGCCGGCGGGCCCGCTGGATGACCGCCCGGCTCCGACACGTACGCAACGACTGACGCGTACGTACGCCACGGCCCCGTGCCCCTGCGCAGCGGCCGACGCGTGCCTCACGCCTCAACGCCGTGCGGGCTCGCGGTGTCCAGCGGCGGGTGTCCAGCGGCGGTGTCTACAGGGCGCACCCCTGGGTGTCCGCCCGTCCTCCCGCCAGCCTGCCCCGCTCGGCGTCGACACGCACCTCGTCCGCCGTCAGGGCGTACCCGGTCTGCGAGTCGTCGAGCGACTTGGCGAAGATGACGCCGTACACCTCGCCATTGGGGGCCAGCAGCGGGCCGCCGGAGTTGCCCTGCCGGACGAGGGTGAACAGTGAGAACACATCACGGCGCACCATGCCGCGGTGGTAGATGTCCGGGCCCGACGCCTGGATGCGGCCGCGCACCCGGGCCGCGCGCACATCGAACGCGCCGTTCTCCGGGAATCCCGCCACGATCGCGTCGTCCCGCACACTGGCGTCGCGGTTGGACAGGCGCAGCGCGGGGGCATTGAGCGAGGGCACGTCGAGCACGGCGACATCGCGCTGCCAGTCGTAGAGAACGACCGTGGCGTCGTAGAGCCTGCCCTCGCCGCCGATCTGGACGGTCGGCTCGTCGACGCCGCCGACCACGTGGGCGTTGGTCATCACCCGGTGCGGGGAGTAGACGAAGCCGGTGCCCTCGAGCACCTTGTTGCAACTCGTGGCCGTGCCGACGACCTTCACGATGCTCTGCTTGGCCCGGGCGACGGCCGAGCTCCTGACCAGTGCCGGGTCGGGCGCGGGCACGGAGGTGATGGGCTCGTTCTGGAACGGCTGGAAGACCTGCGGCAGCCCGTTCTGCGCAAGGACGTTGCTGAAGTCGGAGAACCAGGTGTTGGCCTCCTGCGGGATGAGCCTCGACACACCGGTCAGCACCCTGGAGGCACGGACCTCGCGGCCGATGGTCGGCAAGGTGGTGACCGCGAGCGCGGAGCCGATCAGCCAGGCCACGAGGAGCATCGCCAGCACATTGACGAGCGCCCCACCGGTCGCGTCGAGCGCGCGGGCGGGCTGCCAGGTGATGTGCTGGCGCAGCTTGTTGCCCAGATGGGTGGTGAGCGCCTGTCCGACCGACGCGAAGATGATCACGACCAGGACGGCGAGGACGGGCACCACCGAGCCCTGGGCGTCCTGCGTGGTCACCTCTCCCCACACCAGCGGGAGCAGGTAGACCGCGACTATGCCCCCGCCGAGGAAGCCGATCACGGACAGGATGCCCACCACGAAGCCCTGGCGGTATCCGACCACGGCGAACCAGATCGCGGCGAGCAACAGCAGGATGTCCAGCACATTCACAGGCCGCGGCCCTTCTGCCTGAGCCCATCCCGTTGGTCGAGGCGCAGGGCGTCGGCGGACAGGAGTATGTCCCGACCGCGGTCCCACTCACGTTCCAGACCGGAGAAGTGCAGGATCCGGTCGATGATCCCGGCCGTGAACCCCCACACGAGCGTGTCGGCGACCAGAAAGCCGGGCCCCTTGTGTCCACTGGGGTGGCACACCCGCACACGGTTGTCGGGGTCGGTGAGCCGGTCGAGGGGGACCCGGACCACGGCTGCGGTCTCGCGCGCGTCGACGGGCGCCACCGGCGAGGGCCTGCGCCACCAGCCCAGCACCGGGGTGACGACGAAGTCGCTGACCGGGATGTAGAGGCGGGGCAGGACCCCGAAGAGCTGGACGCCCGCCGGGTCGAGCCCGGTCTCCTCCTCGGCCTCGCGCAACGCCGCCCGAAGGGGCCCCTCACCCTCGGGATCGCCGTCCTCGGGGTCGAGGGAGCCGCCGGGGAACGAGGGCTGCCCGGCGTGGGAGCGCAGCGATCTGGCCCGTTCGATCAGGAGCAGATCGGGCCCTTCGGGGCCCTCGCCGAAGAGCACGAGGACGGCAGAGGGCCGCCCCCCGTGCTCGGGGGGCAGGAAGCGGCTCAGCTGCTCGGGCCGGACGGCGCGGGCCGCCTCATCGACCGGACGCAGCCAGTCGGGCAGCCCCTCCGCGGTGAGCGCCACGTCTCCGGCCGTCGTCACTGTGCCCCCAGGGGTGGGGCGGGCGTGCCCGGGTAGTCCGCCGGCGGTTTGAGACGCTGGCCGGGTCGGCCGCCCATCTCGTACTTGAGCAGCTTCTTCGCCTTCTCGGGGTCGGTCTCGCCCTCGCCGTACGAGGGGCACAGATGCGCGATGGGGCAGGCCCCGCAGGCGGGCCTGCGGGAGTGGCACACCCGACGGCCGTGGAATATCACCCGGTGCGAGAGCATGGTCCACTCGCTCTTCGGGAAGAGCTCGCCGACCTCCTTCTCGACCTTGTCCGGGTCCTCCTCGGTGGTCCACCGCCAGCGCCGCACCAGACGGTTGAAGTGGGTGTCGACGGTGATTCCGGGCACCCCGAAGGCATTGCCCAGTACGACATTCGCTGTCTTGCGGCCGACGCCGGGCAGGCTCACGAGGTCCTCGAGGCGGTCCGGCACCGTGCCGTCGAAGCGGTCGCGGAGGGCGGCGGACAGGCCGAGCAGGGACCTGGACTTGGCGCGGAAGAAGCCCGTTGGCTTGATGAGCTCCTCGAGCTCCTCCGGGTCGGCGGCCGCCGTGTCCTCGGGGGTGGGGAACTTCGCGAAGAGCGCGGGGGTGACCTGGTTGACACGCAGGTCGGTGGTCTGCGCGGACAGGACGGTGGCGACGAGGAGCTGGAAGGGGTTCTCGAAGTCGAGCTCGGGGTGGGCGTAGGGGTATGTCTCGGCCAGCTCACGATTGATCCGCCGGGCACGGCGGACCAGGGCGGTGCGGGTCTCGGGTTTCCAGGGCTTGAGGGGGGCGGGGGCGGTCTTGGCCGCCCCCCGCACCGCCGTCTTCTTCGGAGCCGCCTTCTTCGCCGCTGTCTCCTTCGGTGCTGCCTTCTTCGGTGCCGTCTTCTTCACCGGTGTCTTCTTCACCGGTGTCTTCTTCACCGGTGTCTTCTTCACCGCTGTCTTCTTCGCTGCCGCCTTCTTGGGAGCAGACGTCTTCTGGGCGTCGTCGTCCTGAGCCTTCGGCCCCTGTTCGCCCAGAGCTGAATCCACGGCTGCCTCCTTCACCCGAGCGGCGGCGGCCCCATACAAGCGCCTGGCAGGCGCTTCGGGCACCCGGTCAGCCTACGGGTTGGGTACGTCAAGCGGCTGTCAGCAACCGGATCCCGCCCCAAGGTGGCCCCCCTGTGCATTGGCACAGAGCAGCGTAGGTCAAACTTGTTTGTGACTGATCGCACTGTTTTATCGTCGGGCATGATGGGGACCACCCCGCGGCCGGCAAGGAGGACCTCGTGGACGACGTTCTGCGGCGCGCCCCGCTCTTCGCGGCGCTCGACGACGAGCAGGCCGCTGAGCTGCGCGCCTCCATGACGGAGGTAACGCTGGCGCGCGGTGACTCGCTCTTCCACGAAGGCGACCCCGGTGACCGCCTTTATGTGGTCAGCGAGGGCAAGGTGAAGCTTCACCGCACGTCGCCCGACGGCCGCGAGAACATGCTCGCCGTGCTCGGCCCGTCCGAGATGATCGGCGAGCTGTCGCTGTTCGACCCGGGCCCGCGCACCGCCACCGCGACCGCGCTCACCGAGGTCAAGCTCCTCGGCCTGGGACACCAGGACCTGCAGCCCTGGCTGAATGTGCGCCCCGAGGTCGCCGCCGCGCTCCTGCGTGCCGTCGCCCGTCGTCTGCGCCGCACCAACGACATCATGTCCGACCTGGTCTTCTCGGACGTCCCCGGCCGTGTCGCCAAGGCGCTGCTGGACCTGTCGCGCCGCTTCGGCGTGCAGTCCGAGGAGGGCATCCACGTCGTCCACGACCTCACGCAGGAGGAGCTGGCCCAGTTGGTGGGCGCCTCCCGCGAGACCGTGAACAAGGCGCTGGCCGACTTCGCGGGCCGCGGCTGGCTGCGCCTCGAGGCGCGCGCCGTGATCCTGCTGGACGTGGAGCGGCTGGCCAAGCGCTCACGCTGAGCGGCCGGGCCCAACCGGGCCGCCCGACCGGGCCGGGCCGCATGTCGCTCGGCCGCCGGGCCGCTGACGGACAACGCGAAGGGCCCCGGGTACGCACCCGGGGCCCTTCGCGCGTTCTTGTGCCGCAGGTGCCGCAGGCGTCAGATGAGCCCGTGCTCCCGCAGGTAGTCCAGTTGTGCCCGCACCGACAGCTCCGCCGCGGGCCACAGTGCCCGGTCCACGTCCGCGTACACGTGCGCCACCACCTCCCCGGGCGTCGCCCAGCCGCTCTCCACGGCCGTCTCGACCTGCGCCAGCCGCGCCGCCCGATGGGCCAGGTAGAACTCCACGGCCCCCTTCGCGTCGTCCAGCACCGGCCCGTGCCCCGGCAGAACGGTGTCCACGCCACCGTCGACCGCCAGCGCCCGCAGCCGCCGCAGCGAGTCCAGGTAGTCGCCCAGCCGACCGTCCGGGTGCGCCACCATCGTCGTGCCCCGGCCCAGCACCGTGTCGCCGGTCAGTACCGCGGCGTCCGCGGGCAGGTGGAAACAGAGCGAGTCCGACGTATGGCCGGGCGTGGGAACGACCCTCAGCTCCATCCCGCCCGTGGTGATCACATCGCCCGGTGCCAGTCCCTCATCACCGAGCCGCAGCGCCGGATCGAGCGCGCGCACGTTCGTGCCCGTCAGCTCGGCGAACCTGGCCGCGCCCTCGGCATGGTCGTGATGCCCGTGCGTCAGCAGGGTCAGCGCCACCCGCTTGCCCGCGGCGCGCGCCACCTCCACGACGTTGGTGAGGTGCCCCTCGTCCAGCGGACCCGGATCGATGACGACGGCGAGGTCGGAGTCGGGCTCGGCGACGATCCAGGTGTTGGTGCCGTCGAGCGTCATCGGCGACGGGTTCGGGGCGAGCACGCAGGTGGCTCGCGGAGTGACCCGCCCGCCGATCGTCGGCTGGGGCTGTCCGGGAAGCGTGGTGGTCATGAGCGGCCTCGCACGGTCCGGGTGAACTCGCCGTGGCCGGGCCACTCGAGCACGATGTCGTCGCCCTTCAGCCGCGCCTTCGCGAGCACGGGGGTCATGTCCTGGTCCGCGCAGGCCGCGAGGGCTTCCCGCGCGGTGGTGTGGACGGCCAGGGCTCGCAGGGTGGTGATGGTCGGCGGAAGCATCGTCATCTCCCCCGAGTCGTACTGGGCCGCGGCGTCTGCCGGGCGCAGCCACACCGTGCGGTCGGCCTCGCTGGAGACGTCACGGGTGCGCTGGCCCTCCGGGAGCAGGGCGACGAAGAACCAGGTGTCGTAGCGGCGCTCCTCGAATTCCGGGGTTATCCACCGCGCCCAGGCGCCCAGCAGGTCCGAGCGAAGGAGGAGGCCACGCCGGGCCAGGAGTTCGGCGAAGGCGAGTTCATGGGCCACCAGGGCCGCCCGGTCGGCCTCCCAGTCCTCGCCGGTGGTGTCGGCGACGACGGAGTCGGCGTCGGGCCCGGCGAGCAGGACGCCGGACTCCTCGAAGGTCTCTCGGACGGCCGCGCAGACGACGGCCTGCGCCAAGGCGGGTTCACAGCCGAGGCGGGCCGCCCAGGCGTCGGCGTCCGGGCCCGCCCAGCTCAGTGCCTCGTGCTCGTCGCGGGGATCGACCGAACCGCCGGGATACGCGTAGGCGCCCCCCGCGAAGGCCATGGAGGCGCGTCTGCGCAGCAGGTGGACTGCGGGGCCGTCGGGGGTGTCCCGGAGGAGCATGACGGTCGCGGCCCGCCGGGGTACGACGGGCTCCAGTTCTCCGCTGGCGAGCGCCCTGATCCGGTCCGGCCAGGAATCGGGCCACCAGCGTCCGTTCGACCGGCCCTGCGGGGCCCCGGCAGGGGACTCACCGTTCAGCTGTTCGGCTCCCATGTCCGAAGGCTAGCGCCTCGGGGCTGGACCTTGGTCGTGCCCCGAGGCGCCGGTCTCGTGTGAGCTGTGCCCGTGTGAGCTGTGCCCGCCTGAGCCGTGCCCGCGGGAGCTGTGCTGGTGCCGTGTCCGAGTCCGAGTGCGCCGGTCTCAGCCGGCGATCTCGACCTGGAGCTCGATCTCGACGGGCGAGTCCAGCGGCAGGACCGCGACGCCCACGGCGCTACGGGCGTGGATCCCGGCGTCGCCGAGCACCTCGCCGAGCAGCTCGCTGGCACCGTTGATCACACCGGGCTGGCCGGTGAAGTCGGGGGCCGAGGCGACGAAGCCCACGACCTTCACCACGCGCAGCACCTTGTCCAGGTCGCCCACGACGGACTTCACAGCCGCGAGCGCGTTGAGCGCGCAGGTGGCGGCGAGCTCCTTGGCCTGCTCGGGCGTGACCTCGGCGCCGACCTTGCCGGTGGCGGGCAGCGAGCCGGCCACGAAGGGCAGCTGGCCCGCGGTGAAGACGTAGGAGCCGGAACGCACGGCCGGGACATACGCGGCCAGCGGCGCCGCCACCTCGGGCAGCTCGAGTCCGAGAGACGCGATCTTCTGCTCGACGCCGCTCATGCCTGCTTCTCACGCTTGAGGTAGGCGACCAGCTGCTCGGGGTTGTTGGGTCCGGGGACGACCTGGACGAGCTCCCAGCCGTCCTCGCCCCACGTGTCCAGGATCTGCTTGGTCGCGTGCACCAGAAGCGGCACCGTGGCGTACTCGTACTTGGTCATGGGGTGATGCTAATGGCCCTGCGGGGGCTAGTTGCGCAGCAGGAGGGTCGACAGCGCGAAGACGGCGGCCAGCGCGAGCGCGGCGCCTCCGTGGAGCAGGCGGTGGGCGCGGAGGAAGGGCAGCATCCGGTCGACGGCGAAGCGTCCGGGCCCGGCCAGCGCGAGGGCGGCGGCGCCCGCGAGGATGAGCAACGGGAACTCGTATCCGCCGACGAGTCCGTGGCCCTTCTCGATCCAGACGACGTTGATCATCGTCCCGGCGACGGCGGCACCGGCGAGCGGGGTGAGCAGGCCGAGAACGAGCCCGAGGCCGCCGAGGGACTCGGAGAGCCCGGCGATGACGGCCATCGTGCGCCCGGAGGGGTAACCCAGCGAGCTGAAGAACTGCCCGGTGCCGTCTATGCCGCCACCGTCGAACCATCCGAACAGCTTCTGACTGCCGTGGGCGGCAATGGTGAGCCCGAGGACGAGTCGCAGGACCAGCAGACCGGCGTCGTAGGCGTGGGGCGGAGCGGAGTGGGGGGCGGCGGTGAGGGTGGGACTGGAGTTGGCCATGGGGGGCTCCTGGGATCGAGGGATCTCATCGGAGGAAACATCTTGCCAGACAGCAGTTTAAAGGTCACCTAAGCTCGGCCCAGAACACCCCGGTTCAGGGCCGGCGGCATGCGGGAACTCCGGCGGCATGCGGGAACACGGACCCGCCCGTCGGCCTCAACCGCGGCGGCCACGGGCCGGCCTCAGCCGGACGCCGAGCCGACCGCGGCGCGGTCGAGGCCGCGCCGCCCGTCCCTACCTCCGGGCCTCGGTCCCTGGACCGCCCCGAGCCAGAGCCCTCGGCCCGACCGCACGTGACCGCGGCCCACCACACCGACCGACCCCAGCTCGCCCCCGTTCCCTTCCCCTCCCGTGTCCGGCCCCTCCCGTGTCCGGGCCCTCCCGTGTCCGGCCCCTCCCCCCAGCTCGCCCCCGTTCCCTCCCCCTCCCGTGTCCCGGCCCCTCCCGTGTCCGGGCCCTCCCGTGTCCGGCCCCTCCCCCCAGCTCGCCCCCGTTCCCTCCCCCTCCCGTGTCCCGGCCCCTCCCGTGTCCCGGCCGCGCCGCTCCTCTCCCTCTCCACACCCCGCTCCCTGTCCGGCCGCGCCGCCCCTGTCCCTCTCCACACCCCCGCTCCGTCTCCACACCGCCGCGAAGCCCGCCCCCAGGCGCCCCCACCCCACCCCGAACGAAGATCCGGGCCAAACGGCCGCCCCGGCCGAGAGGGGCACCGACATATCCGGGGCCGGTCCTGGTTAGGCTCACGACGTGAGTCGGATCGAGGAAGACCGCAACGGCCACGCTCCCGACTGGGAGGGAGTGCGGCTCCACGTCGTCAGCGGCAAGGGCGGCACCGGCAAGACCACCGCCGCCGCGGCGCTTGCCCTTGGCCTGGCCGCCGAGGGCCGCCGCACCCTGCTCATCGAGGTGGAAGGCCGCCAGGGCATCGCCCAGCTCTTCGAGCAGGAGGCCCTGCCCTACGAGGAGCGCAGGATCGCCGCCGCCCCGGGCGGCGGCGAGGTGTTCGCGCTGGCCATCGACCCCGAACTGGCACTGCTCGACTACCTCGAGATGTTCTACAAGCTCGGTCGCGCCGGAAAGGCGCTCAAGAAGCTCGGCGCCATCGATTTCGCCACCACCATCGCCCCGGGCCTGCGCGACGTCCTCCTCACCGGCAAGGCCTGCGAGGCCGTCCGCCGCAAGGACAAGAGCGGGCGCCGCATCTACGACGCCGTCGTCATGGACGCGCCGCCCACCGGCCGCATCACCCGCTTCCTCAACGTCAACACCGAGGTCGCCGGCCTGGCCCGCTTCGGCCCCATCCACAACCAGGCCCAGGCCGTGATGCGCGTCCTGCGCTCCCCCGAGACCGCCGTGCACCTGGTCACCCTCCTCGAGGAGATGCCGGTCCAGGAAACGGTCGACGGCTTCACCGAACTACGGGCCGCGGGACTCCCCGTGGGCGGGGTGGTGGTGAACATGGTCCGGCCGGGCATCCTCGACGACAGCGCGGTCCGGGCGGTGGAGAACGGGAGCCGGCAGGCCGTGGCCAAGGCCCTGTCCGGTGCGGGACTCGGCGGCGCCAGCCGCGGCGCGGCGGCCGAGCGCCTGGTCACCCCGCTCCTCGAACAGGCCCGCGAGCATGCCGAACGCCTCGTGCTGGAGCGGCAGGAGCGCGCCGAGCTCGCCGAACTGGGCCTGCCGACGTACGAGCTGGAACTGCTCGGCGAGGGCGTCGACCTCGGCGGGCTCTACCGGCTGGCGGGGGCCCTGCGGGACCAGGGAATGGCGTGAGCCGACGGTGAGGGGACACACGGTGAGGGGACAGAGGGGCACGGCGTGACCGACAGTCTGGGTGTGAGCGCGTTGGACATCGACCCCCTGCTGGACGACGAGCAGACCCGCATCGTGGTGTGCTGCGGCTCGGGCGGCGTCGGCAAGACCACGACGGCCGCGGCGCTCGGCGTACGCGCGGCCGAGCGCGGCCGCAAGGTCGTCGTGCTGACCATCGACCCGGCCCGCCGCCTCGCCCAGTCCATGGGCCTGAGCGAGCTGGACAACACCCCTCGCCGGGTCGATGGCATCGGCGACGAGGCGGGCGGCGAACTGCACGCGATGATGCTCGACATGAAGCGGACGTTCGACGAGATCGTCCTGACCCACGCCGACCGGGACCGCGCCCGGATGATCCTGGAGAACCCGTTCTACCAGTCGCTGTCCGCCGGGTTCGCCGGTACCCAGGAGTACATGGCGATGGAGAAGCTGGGGCAGTTGCGCGCCAGGGGCGAGTGGGACCTGATCGTCGTCGACACCCCGCCGAGCCGGTCGGCGCTGGACTTCCTGGACGCGCCGCAGCGGATGAGCTCGTTCCTGGACGGCAGGTTCATCAAGGTGCTGATGGCGCCCGCGAAGGTCGGCGGCCGGGGCGCGATGAAGTTCCTCAACGTGGGGATGAGCATGATGACCGGCGCCCTCAACAAGGTGCTGGGCGCCCATGTGCTTCAGGACGTGCAGACGTTCGTGGCGGCGATGGACACGATGTTCGGCGGTTTCCGGGAACGCGCGGACAAGACGTACCGGTTGCTCCAGGCACCGGGCACGGCCTTCCTCGTGGTGGCCGCTCCTGAGAAGGACGCGCTGCGCGAGGCCGCGTACTTCGTCGAGCGGCTGGCCGACGAGCGGATGCCGCTCGCCGGGCTCGTGCTGAACCGGGTGCACGGCAGTGGGGCTCCCCAGCTCACCGCGGAGCGGGCCCTGGCGGCGGCCGAGGCCCTCGAAGAGGCCGCCGGAGTGGCCGTTGACACATCAACCATCGCTCCCAGCAGGGCGGTTGACCCAGACCCGGAAAATCAAGAAACCGGGGGTATTAAGGATCGCCCACGAGGGAAAGCTGGAGGGCGAGCGCACGGCGCCGCCCGTTCCGCTTCCTCTCCCGAAGCAAGTGCCCCCCTCACCGCCCCCGAGATCTCTCCCGAGTCCCTGCGGGACGAGCAGTCCCCCGAATCGAACAGCTCGCCCAACGGCTCGCAGAACACCCCGCACAGGAACAGCTCAAGTGCCCACAACCCGGGCGCCCACGGTCCGGAGAGCCCGGACCTCATCGCCGCCGGGCTCCTTCGCCTGCACGCCGAGCGTATGCAGGTGGTGGCGAGGGAGCGGCGCACGAGGGACCGTTTCTTCTCCGTGCACCCGGAGGTCCCGGTGGTCGAGGTGGCCGCGCTGCCGGGCGATGTGCACGACTTGGACGGCCTGCGCGCCATCGGCGAGAAGCTCGCCGCGGGCTGACGCCACAAGCGCCGCGTGTGACCGCAGGCCCGTCCGGACGCGCTCCCCCGCGCGCACTGCACTTCGACTACTCGCGCCCCACGCCCTTACGCACATCGCACGCCTCGCGCGCTTCCGCACGCCTTCGCGCGACACGCCTTCTCACGACCTCGTACGTACGCTTCCGCCAACCTCGGCCAACGGCCTTGGCGCTGCGCCCAATGCCCTCAGCCGCCATCGCTCTCGGCCGCCAAAGCCCTCGGCCGAGCGCCCTGGCCAAACGCCTTGAGCCAACGCCTGGGCCTGGACCTGGACCTGCGGCAACGCCTGAGCCAGCGGCAACGCCTGAGCCCGGGCCAACGCCTGAGCCCGGGCCAACGCCTGGGCCCGGGCCAACGCCTGGGCCAATACCCAGGCCGATGCCTTGGCTCAGCCGGCCTCGGCGAAGTCATGGTCGAGCGGCAAGGTGCTGCGCTCGTACTCCGTGCGCGCTGTCTCGAGGAGGCGGCGCCACGAGGTGACAAGGGGGCGCCGACGCAGCAGCGCCCTGCGCTCCCGTTCTGTCATTCCGCCCCAGACGCCGAACTCGACGCGGTTGTCGAGGGCGTCCGCCAGGCACTCGGTCCGCACCGGGCAGCCGGTGCACACCGCTTTCGCCCTGTTCTGTGCCGCCCCCTGGACGAACAGCTCGTCCGGATCGCTCGTGCGGCACGCTGCCTGCGTACTCCAGTCGGTAACCCAGCTCATGCTGGCGCCGTCCTCTCCCGAATCGAGGCTCCCCCACGGCGGCAACGGCATATTCGCCGTTGCCACTCGGGACGTTACGGAAGAGAGGTACGTCGCAACAGCCCCCCGGTGCTCAATCTTCGATGGCCCGAACGGACTATGCGTGCGCGGCAGATAACCCACCGGAGTGATCCGCAGGCAAACCACACGTACCGGACAAATAAACACTGCCTCGCGGCCCACCGACCGTGTCCGCCTGGCATATGACAGGAATTCGGTCACTCCTCATCACCCACAAGAGTGAAGATGATGAGCGGACGCATCCGGTCCGGGCGCGACTGCTTACCCAAGAGTAAGGGAACACGTGGTCCCATGTCCGGCGAACGGCAACGTAGGCTGACCCCCATGGCTTACAAGCGGTCGGGCGGTGGGCGCGGAGCAGCCCAGCAAGCCGTCAACTTCGTGGGGATCAGCGTTCTCGCGGGGGTGGTCCTCGCGGGCCTCGCGCTGCCCGCGGTCGGCGCCATGGGCCTCGGCGTCAAGAACACGGCCCAGGGCTTCGACGAACTCCCCGGCGAGCTCAAGCGCCCAGCACTCAGCCAGGCGTCGCACATCCTCGACGCGGACGGTGGCGAGATCGCCACCGTCTTCTCGCGCGACCGCACGATCGTCCCCCTCAAGGACGTCGCGCCGGTCATGCGCAAGGCGATAGTCGCCATCGAGGACTACCGCTTCTACAAGCACGGCGCCGTCGACCCCAAGGGTGTCCTGCGCGCGCTCAGCAAGAACGCCGAGTCCGGCGACGTCTCCCAGGGCGCGTCCACACTCACCCAGCAGTACGTGAAGAACGTCTTCATCGAGGAGGCGGGCGACGACCCCGACGCGGTCGCGCAGGCCACCCAGCAGACCATCGGCCGCAAGATCAAAGAGCTGAAGTACGCGATACAGCTGGAGCAGGAGCTCGGCAAGAAGCAGATCCTGGAGAACTACCTCAACATCACGTTCTTCGGGCAGCAGGCGTACGGGGTCCAGGCCGCCGCCAAGCGCTACTTCAGCAAGTCGGCCAAGGACCTGACCCTTCCCCAGGCGGCGATGCTGGCCGGACTCGTCCAGTCCCCCAGCCGCTACGACCCGATCAACGACGAGGTCGAGGCCAAGAAGCGGCGCAACACGGTCATCCAGCGCATGTACGAGGTCGGTGACATCACCGAGGCGCAGGCCGAGGCCGCGAAGAAGAAGCCGCTGGGCCTCAATGTGACCAGGAGCCGCAACGGGTGCATCACCGCCGTCCACGGCGCCGGCTTCTTCTGCGACTACGTGCGTGAGGTCTTCCTCGACGACCCGACGTTCGGCAAGTCCAAGAAGCTGCGCGTCAAGCGCTGGAACGAGGGCGGTCTGACGATCAGGACCACCCTGGACCCGCAGGCGCAGAAGTCCGTCCAGGCATCGATCAGGCGGCACGTCTACCGCAGCGACCCGGTGGCCACCGCGGTGACCCTCGTCGAACCCGGCACCGGCAAGATCCTTGCCATGGGCCAGAGCCGTCCCTACGGCTTCGCCTCCAACCAGACCCAGATCAACTACTCCGTCGACCGCTCCGCAGGCGGAGGAGCGGGCTACCAGCCCGGATCGACGTTCAAGCCGTTCACCGCGGCCGCCGCGCTCGAAGAGGGCATGAGCGCGGGCAAGACCTACCCCTCGCCCTACGAGATGCCGTATCCCTCGGTCAGCGACTGCGCGGGGAACAACTACCCGGGCACGGGCACCGTTCCCAACGAGAGCCGCCAAGAGGTCGGACCGTACGGGATGCCCGACGCGATGAAGAAGTCCGTCAACACCTACTTCGTCTCCCTCGAGGCCGACGTGGGCCTGTGCAACGTCATGCAGATGACCAGGAAGCTCGGCATCGCGAAGCGCGCCGGCGGCGAGAAGCTCGGCATCGGCGCCGCCTACACCCTCGGCGTCAACGAGATGTCCCCGCTGACCATGGCGAGCGCGTACGCGACCTTCGCCAACCGCGGGACGTACTGCGAGCCGCGCGCGATCCTGGCGGTCCGCGACGCCAAGGGCAAGAGCCTGCGCGTGCCGAGGACCAGTTGCCGGCAGGCCATGTCCACGCAGACCGCCGACACCATCAACACCATGCTCAAGGGCGTCGTCGACTTCGGTACGGGTGCGCAGGCCGGTCTCACCGACCGCGACAGCGCGGGCAAGACCGGTACGACCGACTTCCGCTACGCCGCCTGGTTCGTGGGCTACACCCCCAACATGGCCGCGGCCGTGTGGGTGGGCGACCCCAAGCACGAGCGCAAGATGATCAACATCACCATAGGCGGCCGGTACCACGGCAAGGTCTTCGGCGCCGACACCCCCGCCCCGATCTGGCGCGACGCCGTCAGCGGAGCGCTGGTGGGCAAGCCGGTGGAGACCTTCAACACCGTCCCGCTGCCCCGCCCGCACCACAGCAAGAAGCCCGACGAGGACGACGACAACGGGGACAACGGCGGCAACGACAACGGCGGGAACGACAACGGCGGGAACGACAACGGCGGGAACGACGGGGACAATGGCCATGGCCACCACCACCCGCGCCCGCGCCCCAGCTTCACCCTCCCGCCCGGCGTGATCGGCGGGAACGACGGCGGAAACACCACCGGCGGCTGAGCGGGACCGTCGCTCACGCCCGCTGAACACGAAGGGGCGGCCTCCCCGAGGGGGCCGCCCCTTCTCCGTCTTCTCTCGCCCTGTCTCGTCCTGTCTCGCCCTGTGCGGTCAGCTACCGAGCTGACGCTTGACCTCGGCGGCCACCCGGCCGCCCTCGGCCCGGCCGGCGACTTTGGGGCTCACAATCTTCATGATCGCGCCCATCGCCCGCGGCCCCTCGGCGCCGCCCGCCGCGGCCTCCTTCACCGACTCGGCCACGATCGCGGCCAGCTCCTCGTCGCCGAGCTGCTTGGGCAGGTAGTCGGCCAGCACCTCGCCCTCCGCCCGCTCCCTGGCCGCGGACTCGGCACGTCCGCCCTTCTCGAAGGCCTCGGCGGCCTCACGCCGCTTCTTCGCCTCCCGGGCGATCACCTTCCGCACCTCCTCGTCGGACAGCTGACGTGCCTGGGTGCCCGCCACCTCCTCGGTGGTGATGGCGGAAAGCGTCAGCCGGAGCGTGGACGAGCGAAGCTCGTCGCGCTCCCGGATGGCCGCAGTGAGGTCCTCCTGCAGGCGGGACTTAAGCGTGGTCATGGGTACGAGTCTGCCAGCACCCCGACTCTGCCTCCCACGCCATTTCTGCGACCATAGGGGAATGCGAGCGCTGTATGGAGTACCTCTGGGGATCGCCGCGGCCGGAGCCGCCGCAATCACGTACGCCGCCGGGTACGAGGCCCGCGCCTTCAGACTCCGCCGGATCGAGGTCCCCGTCCTGCCCTCCGGCACGCGTCCCCTGCGCATCCTCCAGGTCTCGGACATCCACTTCGTCTCCGGCCAGCGCAAGAAACAGCGGTGGCTGCACACCCTCGCCGGGCTGCGCCCGGACTTCGTGGTCAACACGGGCGACAACCTCTCCGACCCCAGCGCCGTCCCCGAGGTCCTGGACGCCCTCGGGCCGCTGATGCAGTTCCCCGGCGCGTACGTCTTCGGGTCCAACGACTACTACGGCCCCCAGCTGCGCAACCCGGCCCGCTACATCACCGCCCGCATCAGCGGCAAGCACGGCACCAACGGCAACAAGCCCATCACCGGTGCCCTCCACAACCCCTGGACGGACCTGCGCGACGGCTTCGACACGGCGGGCTGGGCCAACCTCACCAACACCAGGGGGCGCCTCAAGCTCGACGACCTCGAGGTCGAGCTGACCGGCCTGGACGACCCCCACATCAAGCGGGACCGCTACGAGGAGGTCGCCGGAGGCCCCGACGCGTCCGCCGACCTCTCCCTGGCCGTCGTGCACGCCCCCTACCTGCGGGTTCTCGACGCCTTCACAGCCGATCGGTACCCCTTGATCCTGGCCGGCCACACCCACGGCGGCCAGCTGCGCGTCCCCTTCCACGGCGCCCTCGTCACCAACTGCGACATCGACCCGGACCGCGCCCGCGGCCTGTCCACCCACGAGGCGGAGGGCCACCGCTCCTACCTCCACGTCTCGGCGGGCTGCGGCACCAACCGCTACACCCCGGTCCGCTTCGCCTGCTACCCGGAGGCCACCCTCCTGACCCTGACCCCCCGCCGTTCCCCCCGCTGACCCGGCGAAAACCGGATTTCGCCCAGGCCGAGCGGTCCGCTAGAGTAGTCCTCGGTGCTTCGGGGTGTAGCGCAGCTTGGCAGCGCGCTTCGTTCGGGACGAAGAGGTCGTGGGTTCAAATCCCGCCACCCCGACAGAGAAACACCAGGTCAGGCTCGGTGCTGAGAGATCAGCATCGGGCCTGATTTGCTTTGCGGCCCCGTTTTGGGAGCCATTTGGGAGCCGGCTTCGGGGAGCGGCCTCCCGGCGGCTCCCAGCGAGTGGCGTTCCGTCTTCGAGCACGCCGTGCGCCGGGGGCGCCCCGCAAGAGTCACCCACGGCTTGTGCCGAGGAGACCACAGGCGGTACGACGATAGACATGCACCGGTGGTCTCCTTTAATGGCCGGCAGCCCGCCGCTCCTCACTCGCATCGGGGCGGAACCGACCCCGTCACGTGGGACAGTCCCGAGCTCGCTCTCACCGCCCGCGCGCTCAAGGAACGGCGCCTGATCACCATGCCCAAGCAGAATGGGAAGTGGCAGGCGGAGATCACTGACGCAGGAAGCTTCTACCTGGAGCACGGGCATCATCCGGACCGTCCCGTGCAGGCTCCACGCAGACCTCGTTCAGCGGCAACAGCAGCCGAGGCGCCGACCGCCTCTCACCCATAGCAGGACGCCACTCCCCCACTGAAGACGAAGCCTCCCGCGCAGCGTGCCGCGAAGCCCCTGCGGCCCTCACCGGCGGAAGTCGGCGCGGCACTGATCACACAGGTACAGGTGCTGGGAGTTCGTGACTTCGGGTGCGGCGGGCCATTGTGCAAGACGATGTGCAACTCGATGTCTGGTCGGCGGAACTGGAAGAACTGCTCGTGCGTATTGGCCGCCGGTTCGGGCGGAGTGGACTTACGGCGGCGGATGCGAGCCTATGTGCACACGGCCTGCTCGGGCCGGTGGGCCGGAAGAATAGCTGGCAGTTGGCCGAGCATGCCGGTCACGGCACTCCCGCCGGGTTGCAGCATCTGCTGAGCCGGGCCTGCTGGAACCCCGACGAGATACGCGACGACCTGCAAGAATACGTCGCTGAGAAGCTCGGGACCTCGATGGGAGTGCTCATTGTCGACGACACCGGCTTTCTCAAGAAAGGCACCGTCTCGGCCGGGGTCCAGCGGCAGTACTCCGGCACCGCCGGGGCCTGTAATTGAATAACTGAGCTTTTTCAGCGCGGTCACTGATCGGGTGACGGAATCGACGCCCGCAACGCACGCGGCTCCCGTGCCGTTGGGGGAGG
>NZ_BMMS01000058.1 GCF_014646055.1 Wenjunlia tyrosinilytica | reverse complement strand
CGGCGAGGGCCGCGCGCTCGAGCACCTTGCTGATGCTTGGGGATGCCTCTCCGCCGGTGACACGCTGAACGGGCTGGTCCAGCCAGTCGAACAGGCGACGCTGAATCTCGTCAGTCAGCCAGCCGCCGTAGGAGGTGCCCTGGGCACCCTGCTCGACGACAAGGACGTTGTTCGTCTTCTTCACGCTCTCCTCGATCGCGGCCCAGTCCACGCTGGCGCGGTCAAGCCACCTCAGATCGATGACGTCGGCCTGTACCGACCCGATTTCGTCCAAGGCCTCCAGGCACCGGGCCACCATCGAGAGGTAGGAGATGACGGTAAGATCATCGCCACGTCTCCGGAAAGCTGCCTTGCCCACCGGAATGCAGTAGTCGAGGTCGTCGACCGGCCCCATGCCCGAAGAGCTGTACAGATCCACATGTTCCACGACGATGACGGGGTCCTTGCAGCGAAGGGCGGTGTTCATCAGCCCCACGTAGTCGAACGGGGTGGTCGGGGCGACAACACGCAGACCGGGGGCCGTGGTGAGGATCCCTACGGGGTCCATTGTGTGCTGGGACCCGTAGCCCGTTCCTGCCGCGACCTTACTGCGCAGGACAAACGGTACATCGTTGTCACCGCCGAACATGTGTCTCGCCTTGGCGACTTGGTTGAACAGCTGGTCCGCTGCCACCCACATGAAGTCGGCATACATGAGTTCGACAACGGGCTTGAAGCGGCCGTCGAGCGCTATGCCGCCCCCCAGTCCCACGAAGGCGTTCTCACTGATGGGCGTGCCGAGGATGCGGCCGGGAAAACGTTCCGGCAGATCCTTGGTAGCACCGTTGGTGCCGCCTTTGAGCTTGTGGACGTCCTCGCCCATCACAACGATGGAGTCGTCCTCGCTCATCCGACGCAGCATCACTTTGCTGACAGCGTCGATAAATTTGGCCGTGCCCGTTCTGCCGGTGAAGGTCTCGGCTTCCTCGAACCGTACGCCCTCGAATTCGCTCAGGTCACCGCGGATGCCCACATCGACGAAGTCGGGCTCAGGCCATTCCGACGACTTGATTTGCCGCTGGCCGGGCTTGCCGCCGGGCTTCGGCTCCAGCAGTCCGTCGCCCAACTCGGCCATCGTGGCCCGGATGTTCGCCTCCGCCGCGGCGATCTCCTCGTCGGTGGCCAGTTGGCGACGGAGCACGTGGCGCTTCATGGCGTCGATCGCGTCCCGATCACGCCATGCC
Source organism: Wenjunlia tyrosinilytica (assembly GCF_014646055.1). Lineage (GTDB taxonomy): Bacteria > Actinomycetota > Actinomycetes > Streptomycetales > Streptomycetaceae > Wenjunlia > Wenjunlia tyrosinilytica. Next base: position 19,724 of record NZ_BMMS01000058.1, on the reverse strand, counting down.
TTCTCCTCCCCCTTGTCTCGATAGCCGAAGGCACTCCCAGGAAAGGAGCCGTTCTGGTGGAAGTACCGGTACACGTCCGCCTCGATGATGGTCGGTCCGCCACCCGACCGCATCACGTCGAGGGCCTCCTGCATCGCCAGGTACACCGCAACCGTGTCCATGCCATCCACCCGCCAGCTGGGAATGTTGAAGCCCAGGCCTCGCGCGGACAGCCGCGGCTCGGCGGTTGCCTCGTCCACTCGAGTGGAGACCGCATACAGGTTGTTTTCGATGAAGAAGCAGATCGGAAGCTTCCACGCGGCCGCCAGATTGAACGTCTCGAGTACTGACCCGATGTTCACGGCTCCGTCGCCGAAGTACGTCACCGCTACCGCATCAGCACCGGCCCGACGATGGGCCCATGCGTAGCCGGCCGCCTGCGGCACTCCCCCACCGACGATGGCGTTGGTACCAATCGCACCCGCCTCGTGCCACTGCAGGTGCATGGACCCGCCCCGGCCATGGCAGAAGCCGCGCGCAAGGCCGCAAATCTCCGCCAGTGTTCGCTGGAGGACCATCCGGACCTCCGGGGTGATCTTGGGCAGTGCTCCGGTCGGCGGTTCAGCCACATGGCCGAAGGCTTTGGCCAGGAACTGATGATGCCCTCGGTGGGAACCATTGACGACGTCGGCGCTGCGGAGGGGCAGCACCGACCCGACGGCCCCGCCCTCCTGCCCGATGCTTGAGTGCGCAGGACCGTGGACCAGGCCTTGACCAGAGAGCTCCAGGACGTACTCCTCGAATGAGCGGATCCAGAGCAGGTGACTAAGCATCCGGCGAAGGACATCGCCGTCGACGCGGTCCCAGTCCGCCTGGGTGGACCGCAGCTCCACCCAGTTCGACGCCGGACGCAGCCGATGGTGCGTGGCCATGAAGCCTCCTCGAAGTGGGCTTGTACTGCCGGACGATGACACAAGTAGGATCCAATCGCAAGACCTTCCATGCGAGGCCAGCACCACAAACGGCATTGAACCGGCCACACCTCCGAGGGGCGTTCCACAATTGGATCCGATTTGACTTGTCATGCGTGGTGCAGAGTCAGGCTCTCACCTGAGCGGAGTCGACCACTTCGGCCTCACCGTCCCCGACCTCGAGTAAGCACGGCAGTTCCTGGTCGAGGTTCTGGACTGCGAGTACCAGTACTCACTCGGTCCCTTCCACGAGGAGAAGAGCACCTGGATGACCGATCATCCAGGTGTTGTCCGCGATGCTGTGATGCGCCAGTTGCACTTCTTCTGCTGCGGCAACGTCGCGATCGTCGAAGTCTTCGAGTACGAGGCGCCGGACCAGCGGCGAGTGCAACCGCGCAACATCGGCAGCCGATGTCGGCCAGGACGTTCTCCGCCGAGCTGGTGCTGACGCCGGGAACCATGGTCAACAGCCCGATCTTGCGGCGAAACGGGGCCAGCTGTCGGGTGATCTCCTCACTCAGCCGGGCTTCGGTCCCGCTTGCCGCGTCGATGCGGTCCACCATGGCCCGGGCGAGGAGGGCGTGGTGGTCGGTGAACTGGCTGTCAGTGCCTGAGCGAGGATCTGACACTTGGCGCGCATGCTCGCCCTTGGCCATCTCGGCGAGGACCTGCGGATCGCGCTCCTCGGCGATCAGGGCCTCCAGCATCGCGCGAGCGGACATGCCCAGCCGGTCCGAGACGACCGCGGACAGTTTGAACCGACATGCACGGGCTCCCGCCGCCGCAGGTGCAGGCTGGGACCGATGAGGTGCTGTACGACGACGGTCCGGCTAACGGAACGTGCCGCCGCGGCCCGCGACGAAGCGGCGTTGCTGGTTGCACATGACGCGCCGCATATCTGGCATCTGTTCGACTCTCTCCTTCCGGAGAGCAGCGCGGCGCTGCAAGCGCTGGGTGAGCACATCAGCCGCCACACCCGCTGAGCCAGCCAACGGGGTGGGTCGGGTGCCCTGGGGGTCAGCGCCCGAGACTGGGCAGCAGCACAGCTTTGACCACGGAACCATCGTTCGTGGCGGCTGCTGCACGCTCGATGTCCTCAAGCGGGAACGTCGCCACCAGCTTCCCCATCGGCAGTTGGCCCGCAGCCACCAGCTTCGCGAGCTGCGGCAAGAACGTGGGCGGATTGCTTCGCCCTTCGACCACCCCGTGCACCCGTTTACCGCCATTCACCAGGTCCGCGACGTCGACCGCGGCGGTCTGGCCGAAGGGCGGCACGCCGACCACCGCGACGCACCCGCCGGTGCCGAGCGCGTGGATGGCCTGGGTGAGCACTTCAGGCACGCCGCTGCACTCCACCACGTGGTCCGGGCCGCCTTCGGTGATCTCGCGCAGCGCCCGCACCGGGTCGGTGTCCCCGGCGTGGATGACGTGGGTCGCTCCCAGCGACTTGGCGAGCTCCAGGCCTGAGCGCTGCACGTCGACGGCGACCAACGCCCGAAGCGGAAGCAACGCGGCCGCCATCACGGCGGCAAGGCCCACCGCTCCCGCGCCGAAGACTGCGAGTGTGCTTCCGGCACGCGGCGTCAGGACGTTCAGCACCGCGCCGGCGGCGCCGTGCACCACCGCCGCGTACAGCAGAGGATGTCCGGCACCAGGATGCCGATCACGTGTTGATCGGCGGGTACGCAGCATGCGGGCTGCGGTAGTACAAGCTTCTCGTCGACGGCGACCACCCGCGCGGGCTGACTTTGCCACCGGATGTCAATGCTCTCGCTGAATTTGGGAGAGCAGCGACACCGGTGGCTGGGTTCAGCGCCCGTGACGCGGTGGCCCGGTGAAACCCGCCTTTGTTCGCGACCTCCTGAAGGTTTGCGGGGGCCATGAAACCGAACGACACTGCCTCGCCCTACTCTTCGAAGATCTCCGGGTGTCGGGACAACTCGACCCGGGTGCGCCGGATGTGACCGGCCAGGTAGCGCTCGGCGTCCACCGGGTCGCGCCGGTGCAGGGCCTCCAACAGCAGATCGTGCTCCGCGTTGATCACCCAGCGCTGGTGGGAGCCGACCACTCGCATGAACGCCCGCCGATAGTGCTGAGTCAAATTCCACATCCGCAGCACCGTCTCGGACAGCGACTCAAGCCGCACGTACTGGTACGTCAGCAGATGGAATTCCCGGTCCAGCCGGAGAAAATCGCCGACGTCGTCGTTCGCGGCAATCTGCTCCTGCAGATCGCCGAGCTTGGCCAGATCGGCGTCGGTGAAATGCGGCAGCGTCTCGATCAGAGCGAGCGGTTCGAGCCGTTCCCGCATCTGGTATATCAGGTCGACATCGGCGGCGGTCAGCGTGCTCACCCGGGCACCCTTGTTCGGCTTCGCCTCGAGCAGCCCCTCGGCGGTGAGCATGCGCAGCGCCTCTCGGACCGGCAGCCGACTCGCCCCGATCCGCGAGGCGACCTCTTCCTGCCTTACCCGGGTGCCAGGCAGCAGCTCGCCGTCGAGGATCGAGCGGCGCAGCTCAGCCGCCACCCGATGGGCGGCCCCGCCGAATCCGGTCAGTTCGTCAGTCATACTTCACGAGGATGCCCGATCGAAGGCCTTGCCCCCGGGATACGACACCAGCTCGAATTGCATTCCCCACGGGGCAAGGAAATAGACCCAGCGCTGGCCCTCGCTCGGCCCCGTGCTGGCGGTCGGTCGGCCGAGTACCCGGACACCCTGTTTGTGCAGGTAGGCGACCGCGCGGTCGAGGTCTTGAACGTAGAGCGCCACGTGGTGTCCGCCGACGTCGCTGTTGGCGGGCTGCCCGGTCCCGCGCTCGGGGGCCTCGTACTGGAAGACCTCGAAGATCGCCTGGTTGCCGCACCGGAAGAAGTGCAGCTGCCGCATCACCGCCCGAGGATGGACGTTGAGGTGTTCGCGCATCCAGTCGTCGTCGTGAATGAACGGGCCGAGCGAGTACACGTACTCACAGCCGAGCACGTCGACCAGGAACGCTCGCGCCTGTTCGAGGTCGGGGACCGTGAAGCCGACGTGGTCGACTCCCGCGAGTCCAGGAAGTCCCATTGCTCACTCCTATGATGTGATCCAATCTTGAACGCTCCTCACGCTATATGTCAAGATATTCGCAGGGAAGCCGTTGATGTAGGATCCAATCGCGTGTCAGTCTCTACCCATGGCCACTCCGAACGAGCTGCACCCGAGGCCGCGTGGACCGAGTTCGTCGTCGGCAACGACTTGGACGCCGCCGACCCGTGGCTCTCCGCACCATGTACCGCAGCTCGTGCTCATCCGGGCGTTCGAGGGCACTCGAGCGGCCGGTCCTGCTCGATTCGGGGAAGATCACTGCTCGCTCGGCGATGAAGGTCGAGCTCTTGGCGGATCACCGAGTGATCAACGGGGCACTGGCCGCGGAGTGAAGGCGCGTGTTCGCGCAGTCTCTCCGTGCGCCGCTGACCCGCATCGCATGATGGCCACTGATGCATATCGTCAGATTAGTAACCAAATGTCGCTGACCTCCGAGGAAAGGGGATCGCCGTGACCGAGCCCGAACTAGTCACCGTCGCCGCCGCACACGACGAGTTCGACGACGCGTGGAACGATCCGCGCACCACCTCGATCGCGCTACCTCCGGTCGACGTCAACAAGACGCTGGCCGAGCAGTATGCGGTGACCCCACGGACCCGGATGACCAGGGCCCAGGTGTGGGATATGGAGATGAAGAAGGCGTGGGACCCGCTGACGTACATCCCCTACATAGTCAGCGAAGGCCGTTCGTGGTCCGCCACCTCCCTGCCGGACGGCCGCCGCCACCTGCGCTCGTCGATCCAGAAGGCATGGCTCAATGACGAGCGAGGCCGGGTACTCGAAGGCGTGTTCACCGACTCGGCAACGCAGCGAGTCGTCTTCCTGGGCCGGGCCCGGATGGAGGGCCCGGACGGTGAGACGCTGCTCGCCGATCCCTACCAGCCCTTGTTCCACGTCGAGCACGGCGTGGCCGGCACCGACGACGAGCCGATGAACGTGTGGCGCATAGTCCTGCTGACCGAGAAACCCGATCCGCGCTTCGTCGACGCCTTCAAGGCGCAGGCGGCGGCTGGTGGTCTGCCCGGCTTCCTGGAGATCTACCTGGCCCACGACCTGGGCGTCCACGTCCGGCGCACTTTCGGAGAAGCGCCCCACGCATGACCGCCACCGCCCTGTTCATCAACGGCGAAGTGGGTGCCAGACACGGCCGGCGCCCACCGGCGCTGGCTGCTGGCTGCTGGCTGCTGGCTGCTGGCTGCACAATGGTCCCCATGCCGGCGCCCTAGCGCCCCCTCACCGTGCTGTCCATGGCAAGACCGCTCGCGGGGGGCCGGAGTCCGGAGGGGTGCTCAACGTGTTACCCAGTCGTGGTTCGGGCCGCACGGTCAAGGCGATGCTGCACGCCCCCAGGTGCGCAAGCCGTCTCACCGGTTCGAACGAGGTGGGGCGGCTGCTGTTCAAGGATGCCGCCGACTACGTCGTGAGCAATTCTATGGAGCCCGGTGGCAACGCTCCGTCCTGGTCTTCGCCGATGCCGACCCCGATGCTGCGGTCGACGGCGCGATGATCGCCAAGATGCGCAACGCGGGTGAGTCGCGCACCGCCCGCCAACCGCTTGTACGTCGAGGAGTGGGCCGCCGCCCGGCGTCCCGGCCGGCGGCCCTGGTCGTCGGTGACGCCACCGACCCGGCCACCCAGGTCGGCCCGTACACCGGAGACCTCGGCCGCGGCCTGCGGGTGAGCGAACGCGTGGAGGCCAGATGATGAGCCTCGACCGAGGTCTGGTCTGCGACCCGGCGGTCGCCCTTCGGCGGTGTGAAGCAGAGCGGCATCGGGCGAAGCGTCCTCGACTGCCTGGAGTCGACTTACATCGCCACGTCGCGATGATGCCCGATTGGTCCCGCCGCCGACCGCAAGCCGGGAAGGCGGTGGGACCGGCGGTCTACTACAGCAGGCCGGCCCGACGGCCGAGAGCCCTCGCGGCCTTCCCGGCCCGATTGATCAGGTCGGTCACCTGCATCCGGTCGGCCCTGGTGAACTGGCCGTCATGCAGGAGGAGCTCGCCGTCGACCATCACGTGCCGGGCGTCGCTCGACCGGACGGCGTGCACCAGCGTCGAGAGCGGATTGTGGGTGACCGCCGCATGCAGGGTGTTGATGTCGAACATGGCGATGTCAGCGCGAAGTCCGGGCGCTAGCGTGCCGAAGATGCCAGAGGCGTCGAGCGCCTCGGCACCGTACGAGGTTCCCATGGCCACCAGTGTGTCGACCGCGATGCTGGACGGGATGTGATGGACCTGATTCTGCAGCAGCCGAGTCCATTTGAGCTGTTCCAGCATATCGTTGGTGTGGTCGACCATCGGTCCGTCAGTGCCGAGCGCGACCCGGATGCCGCGGCGCAGCATTTCCCGCACGGGCGTAACACCGCCCCCGCGGGCCGCCTCCGAGCTGGGCGTGTGCGACACCGTGGCACCCGACTCGGCGATCAGCGCCAGATCTCGTTCGCGGGTGTTGATGGTGTGGGCCAGGATCCAGCGCCGGTCCAGGATGCCCAGGCGGTGCAGGAACTCGATGTCGGTGCGGCCGGTTTCCAGCACGTATTTGAGATAGCCGTCCTCCCTGGACATCGTCCCGCCCGCGATGTGCGCGGTGATGAAGGTGTTCAGCTCGGCCGCCAGGCCATGGCCGCCGATCAGCATCTCCTCGGTGGTCTGACCGGCCGCCACCCAGTGCGAGGTCGCCTCCAGTACCAGGCCGACCCGGATCCGGCCGTCAGCCGCGCCGTCCCAGGTCTCGAAGCAGGAGCGTGCGCTCTCGAAGTCGTCCTTGACGTCGCCCGGCCGCACGGCCTTGGCGAAGAACTGCCGCATGCCGCTGGCCGCGACCGGCTGCAGGATCGCCTCCTCCTCGCCCGCGGAGGTTTCGGCGACCAGATGGTTCACGCAGGTGGTGGTGCCGCCGCGGATCATGTCCAGCGCGGCGAGCTCGCTGGCCACCCGGAAGTCGTCCGGGGTGAGCTGGGCCTTGAGCGGGAACAGGCACTCCCAGATCCACTTCTCCAGCAGCCGGTCGTCACCGAGCCCTTTGCCGAGCAGATACCACTCGTGCTGGTGGGTGTTGACCAGGCCAGGCAGCACCAGGCAGTCCGAGACGTCGAGGGTGCGGTCGACAGGAGTCGAGGCGAACTCGCCGCGCGCGCCGAGCCCGGCGATGGTCTCTCCGTCGACCAGGACGTCGCCGCCCGCCAGCAGGTCGGCACGGGTAGGGGCGACCACCAGGCCACCTTGGAGCAAGGTCTTCATCTGAACCCCCTCTTTGCAACCGATCGCATATTCAAGTCGGTTGGATTAGGGTATCTGCTGGATCCAACTGGTGAAAGTGCTGTGCAATCGTGTGCTGGAGGGAGACCTCATGAGGATCGAAGACCGTACGGCCGTCTGGTCCGGCTACATCGGCGGGTGGCTGGCGACCGACGGGGCCGACACGTTCGACGTTCACGAGTCGGCCACCGGCAACCTGCTGGCCACGGTCGCGGCCAGCAGTGACCTGGAGGTTGCCCGGGCGGTGGCCGAGGCCCGCCGGGCGTACGAGGAGTATTGGCGGCACACCACTCCGCGTGAGCGGTCGTCGCTGATGCGCCAGGTCGCGCAGGTGATTCGGGAGCACGCCGACGAGATCGCCGAACTGGAGGCGCGCGAAGTAGGCAAGCCGAAGCGAGACGCGCTCCGCTTCGACGTCGCCTACAGCTCGTCGGCATTCGACTTCTATGGCGGGCTCGCCGAGACACTGCACGGCGAGATTGTCGACTCCGGGCCGATCGAGGCCCGGATCAAGTACGAGCCGTACGGGGTGGTCGCCGCAATCCTGCCGTTCAACTGGCCTCCGCTGCACTTCAGCAAGAAGTGCGCACCGGCGCTCGCGGCCGGGAACACCGTCGTGATCAAACCGGGCGAGCAAGCGCCGCTGGCGGTGCTGCGGATGGTCGAGCTGGCCAACACGGTGTTGCCGCCGGGCGTACTGAATGCGGTGACCGGCGTGACCGCCGGCCCCGCCCTCACTGCGAACCCGTTGGTCGAGCGGATCACCTTCACCGGCGCGACGGCGACCGGGCGGGCGGTGCTGCGGTCGGCTGCGGAAAATCTGACGTTCTCGACGATGGAGCTCGGCGGCAAGAACGCGCTGATCGTGCTCGACGACGCGGACATGAACACCGCAGTCGAAGTCGCGATCGAGGGCATGTTCTACAACCAGGGCGAGGCATGCACGTCGACCGCCCGGCTGCTGGTGCACGACTCGCGCCACGACGAGTTCGTCGACAGGTTCGGAGCGGCCGCGGAGCGCCTGGTGGTCGGCGACGGGCTCGACCCTCGCACCGACATCGGCGCGATGGTCGACCGGCGGCAGCAGGAGCGAGTGCTCGGCTATCTGCGGTCCGGACTGGACCAGGGAGCGCGGATCGCCGCCCAGGGCGGCCTGCCGGACGATCCTCGGCTGGCCGACGGCTACTTCGTGCCGCCGACGGTACTGGTCGACGTCACGCCGGACATGACGGTGGCACAAGAAGAGATCTTCGGCCCGATCGCCTGCGTGATCCGATACGAGACCGAGGACGAGGCGATCGCGGTCGCCAACGGCACGGCGTACGGGTTGACCTGCGCGATGATCACCGAGGATCACTTCCGGGCGAGCCGACTGGCCGACCGCCTGGAGGCCGGGATGATCTTCGTCAACAACTATATGCGGCGGGCCTTCCTGGGCACGCCGTTCGGTGGCGTGAAGGGCAGCGGCTTCGGCCGGGAGAATGCAGCCGAGACCCTCCACGAGTTTGTCCGAGCCAAGAACATCCGGTTCCCCTCGGGTAAGTCGCCGGTCCCGACCTGGCCTCCGCGTGACTGACTCGCTCCACGCCACGGTGGGGCCGGCAACAACGCCGCCCCACCGTTCCTTCACAGCCGTAAATGAGACTGCGGGCGGCTCCGCCCGGCCCGGAGTCGACAGGCACCCGAGGGCGTGCTCGACGTCAGGACAGGAAAGTCTCGTCGAGCAAACCGCCGGCGAGAGCCGCAACCGCGTCCGGACACTCGCCACGGGCGTGTGCCCGCCGCAGCTCGATAACCGTCTCAAGCTCGACCATCCGCAGTCGGCCGTCGCCGACCAGCCCAGTGGCCGAGTCGCGCAGGATCGCCAAGTGCCGCTCGACCGCATCACCAGTCAGACCGAGACGCTCGGCAATCGCGGTCGACACCTCCGCCGGGGCAGGTGTGCGCAGAATGTGACGGGCGGTGGCCACCAGCACCGAAGCCAGGTCACGCAGGGCATCCCGATTCCGCTCGACACCCATTCCGGTCGCGGTGAGCACGCTACCGACGTAAGGGCCGAGCTCGGTGACCGGCGACCGACGGCGCGCCCCGGCATCCTCGGCCACCAGGTCACTGCCGGCGTTCAGCACGGTGGCCACGCATGCGCCGCTCAGCAACGCTCTGACCCGGCGGGGCGTGGCGCCGAACGCCTCGACCCGATAGTCCTCATCGGCTCGCAGGCCGGCCCTGGCCAGCAGTTCGAAGGCGACGAAGGCAAAACCCGAGCCCCGCACGTCGACGCCGACCGTCCCGCCGCGGATATCTTCGACCTGCTCACGGCCGGGGCCTGTGAACAGAGCCAGTCCGAGGCCGCGGTCCAGCGCCGCGAGAATCCGCACGTCGCCGGTGCGCCCGAGCGGGTTCTCCTGGACGAACCGGTAGGCGAACACGTTGTCCGGGTTGGTCAGTCCAGCGTCAAGTCGGCCGTCGAAAAGGTCGGCGAACTGCTGCGGCGACGAGGTCACCGGCAGCTCGACGACGGCCAGCCCGGCCGCGTCCAGCCGGCCGGTCACCCGGGCCACCTCAAGCAACACCGACGGGCTGAACGTTCCGAGCCGTATCTGACGCATCGTGCCCTCCCAAGCCGAGGCTTGCCCCAGGCTGCCTTCTGAGGCAGCCTACACTGCAATCGATCGCAATTCGAAGACAAGGTGACTTGCACATCGACGATGTCATGACATTGCCAACGCCCTGGGCCGACTGGAGCGGCGCGGCAGCACGGGCACCCGCTTTGGCCCGGCGGCCGCCGGCGGCCGACTGCAGGGTAGCTGCCCCTCTCCCGCACTCGCAGCAAAGCCGCGGACCTCATCGTCCATGGGGCGACGAGGTGACCACCGACCCCAGTTCTCAGGCGGTACCAACCCCATGGTGCTGACTGACTCGTCGACCGCTTCCGACAATATTCTGCGATCGTTCACACCAATGCAGCCTGGGTCGGCACTGAGATGTTGGCGGCATCGGTAAGTGGTAACCCCAAGGCGTTACGGGCCGGCAACCCCACCGACAAGACAACCATCGGCCTGCTGCAGGACCTGCTCCGGGCTCTCGGCAACAAGATCCACTCGTCGCGGGCCGACACCGCCGCCTGACCGTCGTGAACACGCTCCGGCGCGGGCCCGCCAAACCCCCGGCCGCCCCGCGCCGGAGCCCCGCCCCCGAGACAACCGGAGATGCGGTGGACTCCATCACACCTCACCCCAGCCCGTCAGCCGGGACCGCCGCCCCGGCGCACACCTCCCGAGCCCCGTGCACCCGACCACCACACGCCTGCGCTTCGCTCTCCTCGGCAGGGCATGCGGTCTCGGACTGTTCGAGTGGTGGTGGCTGTTGCGGGTGCCGAGTGGATACAAGCCGGTCGGCTTCGCCTACGGGGCCTCCGGACGGGGGCACATCTCGACGCCTCGCCCGCCACCACCACAGTGCGGATGTTGGTGCTCGTCGATGCTGGGCGAACGACCATACTTGGCTGGTCCCGGACGCTTGAGAAAGATCGGCGCCGTCCAGCACCGTCGAGTGTTGACACCACGCCTTGTCCAACCGCATGGTCAAGGGTTGTCTCGTCTGACAGGTCGATGAAAAGTCGCTCACCATGGGGGACGGCAGCTTCGTTTTGCGCTCACCAATTGACAGCTATGTACTGAGATTCGGTGAACTCAAGCAGACCGTCATGTCCTCCCTCTCGGCCGAGCCCGCTCTGTTTCGTTCCGCCGAAGGGCGCTGCCGGGTCGGAAACGATCCCGCGGTTGAGGCCGACCATGCCTGAATCCATCGCCTCAGCGACCCGCAGTCCTCTCGCGAGATCACGCGTGCACACATAGGAAACGAGCCCGTACTCCGAGTCGTTCGCCATCGCGATAGATTCGGCCTCGTCGTCGAAGACGACCACGGGCGCAACCGGCCCGAAGATCTCCTCCGTCAGAACCGGCGCACCTGGTGGTACCTCTGCGAGCACCGTCGGGGGATAGAAGTAGCCGGGACCATCCTTGATGGATCCTCCGGTGACCACGGAGGCGCCCATCGCCACAGTCCCCTCTACGAGTTGCGCTACCTTCTCCCGTGTTGCGGCGTTGACCAACGGGCCCAGTGAAACACTGGCATCCAAGCCATGGCCCATTTTCTGCGCGGCCATTCGTTCGGCAAGGAGGGCGGTGAACCTTGCTGCTACGCCCTGCTGGACGTAGAAACGGTTCGCGGCTGTGCATGCCTCACCGCCGTTCCGCATTTTGGCGACCATCGCGATATCCACGGCGGCATCGAGGTCGGCGTCGGCGAACACGATGAAAGGGGCGTTGCCGCCAAGCTCCATCGAAGGGCTGACGACAGTCTTTGCTGCGGTCGCGAGTAGGCGCCTGCCGACTTCCGTCGAGCCAGTGAACGAGAGCTTACGCACTCGCGCATCGTCCAACATTGCCTGCACGACGGGGCCGGAACGAGCCGAGGGCAGTACGTTCACCACACCGGCAGGCACCCCCACCTCCATGAGAATTTCCGCAATGGCAAGCGCAGTCAGTGGCGTCTCACTCGCCGGTTTCAGGACGACTGTGCACCCGGCTGCCAACGCCGGCCCGATCTTGCGTGTCGCCATAGCTGCCGGAAAGTTCCACGGCGTGACGAGAACAGATACACCGATGGGCTTGCGCACAACAAGAATTCGGTTTGCTCCCGAAGGAGCCAGCTGGACGGTGCCGACCGCGCGCACCGCTTCTTCGGCATACCATCGGAAGAATTCGGCAGCATAGGCGACCTCGCCGCGAGCATCGGCCAGCGTCTTGCCGTTCTCCAGGACGATCAACGCGGCGAGCTTCTCTGTACGGTCGGTCATCGCCTCGAATGCACGCCGCAGGATCTCCGCCCTTACGCGCGGTGGGGTCGCAGCCCAACCCGGTCCAGCTTTGTGCGCGGCATCCACTGCGGCGATTCCGTCACTGACCGAGGCGTTTGCCACAGAGGCGATCTCTTTGCCTGTCGCCGGGTCATACACTGGGATCCGGAGACCGTCGGAGGCGGAACGCCAGGCCCCGTCGAGGAACAGTTCGAGGGGCACATCTCGCAGAATGGTGTCTTGCTCAACCGTTGTCACTGGCACTCTCATCAATACTTGTTGGCGACGAACAGTTCCTGCGCTGGAAACTTGGTGATCACTTGAGGACCCTGGTCGGTGACCACGACCTCTTCCTCGATCCGCGCAGCGGAGAACCCGTCACTGGCGGGGCAGTACGTCTCCAGGGCAAACACCATGCCCGGTTGGATCTCGACTGGATTGTCGAGGCTGTTGAGCCGGGAAATGATCGGCCGTTCGTGCAGCCCGAGACCCAGACCGTGGCCAAACTGCAGGCCGAAAGCCGCCATCTCGCTCTCGAAACCGAACTCTGTCGCTGCGGGCCACACGCGCGCAACGTCGTCGGTACCGACACCGGGGCCCACCGTGGCTATCGCGGCGTCCATCCACTCGCGTGCCTTTGTATAGGCGTCACGCTGCGATGGGGTCGCGCTCCCTACGCTGAACGTACGGTAGTAGCAGGTCCGGTAACCGTTGTAGGACTGGATGATATCGAAGAACGCCTGGTCGCCTGGGCGGATGATGCGGTCGGAGAAGTTGTGCGGATGCGGATTGCACCGCTCTCCTGAGACTGCGTTAATGGCTTCGACCTGGTCCGAACCCATCTCGTAGAGACGCTTGTTGGCCAGCGCGACTATCTCATTCTCACGGACGCCCGGTTTGAGGGCCTCCACAATGTCCTGGTATACGCCATCGACCATGGCTGCGGCCTGGGTGAGGAGGATGATCTCGTCACTGGACTTGATTTGCCGTGCGTCGAGCATCAACTGCTGCGCGTCCACCGCTCTCAACCCCTGCCGCTGCATCTCGAACAGAAACGGCGGCTCCACGATATCCATGCCTACCGGCTGATTCGCGAGACCCGCATCGGTGAGCATTCCCTTGATCTCACGCACCGCCGATTCCATCAGCCCATCGCTGGGAGCGATGGCCCCTCGCAGACCGAGCATGCCGGCCCGCGAGTTCTCCGGCAGCAGCCACGGCGAGTACAACTGGTGGTGCTTGGCCGCGGAACCGAAGTCCCACAACACCGGTTCGCCCCCGCGGGTCAGCAGGGCATACCGGGTCATCTTGTCGCCCAGCGCACCGCCGATCCACGTCTGGGTCACGTAGCGGATGTTGTAGAAGTCGAACAGCAAGAACGCGCCACACTCGCTCGATTCCAGCGCCGCCCTCGCCCGCTCGAGTCGATACTCCCGCAGCCGGTCGAAATCCACCCGCTGCTCGAAGTCGACGCCAGTGTGCCCCGGCGCGGGCAGCGGGCGCACCGTTGTACTGATCGATGCCATGTCAGCCGCCCAGCCCGTCGTCGACCGACACGCCCTCTGGCCTGAGTTCGATTCCGGAGCGCCGCGCCTGCTCCAGAATCAGTTCGGCGAAGTCGTTTTCCCGCGAACCCGCCCCAATGGCCTCGGCGACGAGTTGCGCGGTGGCCGACGCGACCGGCATGGGCACCTCGAGTTCACGCGCGGCCGCCAGCCCCAGATCGAAGTCCTTGCGCAGCAAGGGCATCGTGAACGTCGGCGTGAAGTCGAGATTCACCAGCGCCGGCGTCTTGTAGCGGCTGAACACCGAGCCCATGACGGAGTTGTTGATGAACTCCAGGAACGCGGCGCGGCTCACACCACCCTTCTCCGCCAGCACGGTTACCTCTGCGAGCGACTGGGTCATCACGCCGAGCAGGACGTTGTGGGCGATCTTCACCAAGCGCGCGACATCATCTTCACCCACGTAGGTCACGCCGCGCCCCAGCAGGTCCAGCAGCGGTCGGGCCGCGTCGAACGCCTCGCGCTGTCCGGACGCCGCCAGTGTCAGCTTCCCCGACTTGACCACCTTCGGGTTTCCACTCACCGGCGCAGCCAGGAAATCCGTACCGCGGCCTGTCGCCGCTTCTCGGGCACTGGCCGACGCCGCGACGGACACAGTGGACGAATCGATGATCAGTCCCGGCGCGACCTCGCGTGTCAGAAGCCCATTCTCGCCTACCGTTACCGCGGTAAGGTCGGCAGACGCGGACACCATGATGAACACGACATCGCGGGCAGCCAGTTCGGCAGGGGTATCGACGACCGTCGCGCCCCGCGCCGAGAGCGGCTCAGCCTTTGCGCGCGTTCGGTTGTATACCGCCACGTCATGGCCTGCGTCCAGCAGCCGCGAGGCAAGCTGAAAACCCATCCGGCCCGTGCCGATCCACCCGATCCTCGGGTGCTCGTTCGCGCGATAGCCCATCGTCATCCTCCGGCGAGTTCGAGAGACGTTCTCCGCAGCCGACCGCGATGCCTTCCCTGCGTGGCTGCAATCGATTGCGTTATCGTCCCGTTGGATCCTCGGTACTGTCAAGCTTTTCGGGGTAAACTCGGGTGTGACCGGTTGCAAGAGACGCCCTAACATGAGGATCCATGGGGAAACCACCGACCATCGCCGATGTCGCCAGCCTCGCCGGCGTGCACAAGGCCACGGCCTCACGCGCGCTCAATCCGCGAACCAGCGACCAGGTCAACGCGAAGACCGCGCGTCGCGTGCTGATGGCCGCCAAGCGCCTTGGCTACCAGCCGAACGCCCTCGCCCGCAGCTTGCGCACAAACCGGTCGGCCACGCTCGGCGTCCTCATCCCCGACCTGACGAACCCGCTGTTCCCGCTCGTGGTGCGTGGCATCGAGGACACGATCGGTGCGCATGGTTACACCGCGCTGCTTGCAAATACTGACAACGACCCGCTGCGCACGCAAACGCAGTTCGACGCGCTGTTGTCTCGTAAAGTCGATGGGTTCCTGATCGCTTCCGCGATGCGCGATGATCCTCTACTGACTCGGGTGGCGGAGCAGGGAATCCCGGTCGTGCTGATCAATCGGACGACCGACGCGCCACTCTTTCCTGCGGTGACCGGTGACGACGAGGCTGGGGTCGCGACCGCTGTCGAGCACCTTGTCGGCCTCGGGCACAGGCACATCGCGCACCTATCCGGCCCTGCCACGGTTTCCACTGGTCTCGTTCGTGCCCAGGCGTTCCACCATGCTATAGCAGCGCACTCGCTACCTGAGGTAGTCGTGGAGTGCGCCTCCTACAGCGAAAGCGCCGGCGCCGCGGCAGCCTCTTGCCTGCTGGAGGAACATCCTGAGACGACGGCAATCCTGGCCGGGAACGACATGATCGCCCTCGGCGTGCTCCAAGCGTTGAGCGAGCGCGGATTGGACTGCCCCCGTGAAATCTCGCTCATCGGGTTCAACGACATGCTGTTCGTTGACAAGCTCACTCCGCCGCTCACGACCGTTCACGTGCCCCACCACCGGCTAGGCGCCGAGGCCGCCCAACTGCTGCTCGACCAGCTCGCGGGAGCGGATAGCACGCCGAAAAGGGTGTCGCTCCCGCTACGTCTGGTTGTCCGTGGGTCTACTGGATCGGCGTGCTAGACGTCACAGGGGCCGATTCCCGGCTTGGATCTAGAGAAGGTGTTCGCGATTCCTTGGCTGATTCTGTCCTCCCGGTGGCATAGACGTCGGCAGAATCTGCCGCAGGCAGGAGGGTACCGTCGAGCGTCGGATGCCACTGCGAGGCAAGATCACCCCAAGGGGTCTGCACAGCCAGTGGGCGCGTCTCGACGACTGGCCTGGCCGCCGGGTGCAAGTGCCTCTGGACATGCTTGGCGTCGTTCCAAGACGTTCCTGAGAAGCATCAGACGCCACCCGTACGCTTCCTCATGGTGCGGTGCGCTTCGAATCGAGGAACCACACTGGCACGAGGACGACTGCAGGCAGCACCGTCAGTTGCCATAGCGCGGCGTGCTGCCAGCCCAGAGTGGTGACGAGGCGCGCGAAGACGAACCCGGAGACAGAAGCGGCGCTGTAGTAGGACGCCACGAACAGCCCGGCGGCGCGTCCCACGTGCCTGGGACGGACGGAACGCTGCATCATGCTGTTGCAGTTGGTGAACATCGATCCGGCGGCAAACGTTCCCATCAAGAACGCGCAAACGAACTGCCATTGTGTTGTGTGAGGCCCGGCGAACAGCAGGAGGCCTGAGACCGAGACGCCGGCGAAAGTGACGAGCAAGACCTTGCGCTGGTCGAACCGGTCGCCGAGCCAACCGCTGGGCAAGGACATCGCCGCTCCGGCCCCCACGAGGCTGGTCGCGAGCGCCCCTTGGCCGACGCTGAAATGCAAGGTTTCGCGCAGATAGGTGGGATACAGACCGAGGAAACCATAGAAGACCAGGCCCCCCGCGGCGGAAGCGACGGCGAGCAAGATCGTGTTCCGGTTGTAGGGGGTGTCCGGTAGATGCTCGCATTCGGCCACCACCTCGCCGGCGCCGCTGGCCGTTCCTTCAGTCAGGCCTTTGTGCAGGCTGAAGGTCATCACCGCGGCTATCGCCAACCCGAGAAGGCCGAAGAACACGAATGGAGCCCGCCAGGAACCATAGCTGGTGGCCAGCCCAGTACCGATCAACGGGCCGAAGAACACTCCGGCCCCGAACGCGACACCCAGAGCGCCGAGGGCGAGCGATCGGCGGACGAGGAAGAACGAGCTGATGGCGGCGTACAGCGCTGCAGCCTGCATGCCTTCCCCGCAGCCTGAGATCAGCCGGTAGACCGCAAGGTCACCGAACGCCGTGGCCAGCGGTGTGACGAGCGTGCCCACCGAGTAGATCACGATACTGAGGATGAGGACCGTCCGGCGCGACCATCGGTCCACCAGGTAGCCCGCTGGAATGCCGGCCACCGCGATACCGAGCGTGAAGCCCGTCGCAAGCAGCCCGCCTTCCGAAAGCGAGAAGTTGTAGGTGGCGGCGATCTCCGGGAGCAGGGGGTAGAACACCTGCCGGTCCATCGCATTGATCATGAAAGACACGGCCATGAGGCCGAAGCCGAGGACGATGAGCGGACGAGGCACTGGGGGTCGAGCGGGCGCAGGCTGCGCGTTCGCCTCCGAAGCGTGCCAGGCGGGTTTGGTCATGAGTCGATCTCCTCACTCCAGCGAATGCGATCGATTGCAAAAGATAGGCGCAGGTATCCTGGCTACACAACACTTGATACCAAGATTCCTGGGAGCAAACGGTTGCACCTGTACCGTCTGAGACCTCACAAAACGGTATGAAGTGTCCGACTGAAACCGATCTTGGGACTGGCCGGGCTCCCTTCGAGGCACCCTCCATCGCGACCAAGGATCAGTGTGGCTGCGGGACGAAGGGGGTGGGGAGCTACAGCACCCGACGACAATGCCGCCAATCGCTGAGGGCGAGCAGTATCGAAGGGGGCCGTGCCCCGCGCGGCCTGGCCGCCGTACGGCTGGCGACGACCACGGTCGTGCCCTGCACCTTGGCATGACAGCACCGCAGGTCCAACGAGCTCGTGCACGGTAGGCGGGGAGACGTCGAGTGTCGACATGGTCGCGTGGTGGGCGACTCGTCTCGTGCAGCGATCATCAGCGACCGAGGGATCACAGGTCTGTCAGCCCATGTGATTGTCGAACTCGTCACCGAGACGGGCCGTTGTGCGCCTCCGAGGTCGTCGACCACCTCGGCGCCGGGCCCGACACCTCGGCCGCCGCAAGCACATGAGCGACATCGTCCAAGCCGTCGCCAAAACCTGCTGTCCCATCAGCAGACCGCGGACCTGACGTCGGCGCGACAGATGTGGACACCGAGCCTTGCCGGCATCCTCGACGTCTCCCGCCTACCGTGCACGACCTCGTTGGGGTCCGTGCGCCCCGGCGCGCCACCGGCGGACGGCCAAGCTGTCCATTGAGTCCGGTTGGCCGCGTCCTCCGCAGGGGGAGCGGTTCAGTACCTCAATTGCGGGCTCTCTGGCGCGGTGATGCCGAACCGCTCATCCAGAACGCGGAGGACTTCGGCCTCATCGGAGAGATCCCGCTCAGTAACAGCGCCGTCGGGAGCGGTCTCGATGAGGTGCCGACCATCCAGTGCCAGGTGTCCGTCGGGAGTGGCCCGCTGTACGAAGAGACGGCTGCGGAAGGGAGAACGGGGATGGGTGGCCACATACCAATTTGCGACCTGGGTATCGATGGACTCGAAAGGGTCAAGGGTAAAGACGTACTGAGAGATCCAGCTCTCCCCGGCAACATCACCCGGTGCCCGTGCCTGGAGCGACCACAGTTCCAGAGGGCCGCTGCGCGGTAGGTGGACGAGCCGGTGGCGGCGGCCGCGATGATGGGACTCCACATCGACCGTCAGCGGGACCGGTTCCACCAGGCCGCCCACCGAGCCGAAGCCGACGTCGGCAAGGTACGGCTGCAGGTTTCCTGGAGCACGCACTACCAGTGTCATGTGGGTGCGCGGGCGGCTCTCCACGGAGTCTGCCCCCAGAACAACTCGCCCGGCCACGGGCGTTACCTCGAAACCCAGCGCCTGCAGGGCCAACGCGAAGAGTGTGTTCTGCTCGAAGCAGTAGCCGCCCCGGCGGCTGTGAACCAGTTTAGCCATCAGATCGGACGGCCTGAGGGACGGGACTGTGGCACTCAGAAGATCGAGGTTCTCGAATGGAAATGTCAGCAAATGTGCCCAGTGCATGCCCCGCAGCGTGGCCACATCCGCCCGTCGCGCGCCGTTCCAGCCGATCACGTCCAGATATGCGTCCAAGTCAAAACCGCTCTCGGACTCGGTCGACTGCTCTGCCTCGGGGGCCTTGGCGGGCTTCGCCGATCCTTTCCTTTCGACCTGTCGTGGATGGTCCGTTCGGTTGGCATGTTCGATTTCTGGCATAATGCCAGATTACATTAGTGGTCTTCGCGGACCCGCAGCTCCAGCAACATGGTGGCCGAAGACAGCGGAACCTGCATGGAGTAGACCAGGTCTGCGATTTTTCGCCACCTGCTGAAATTGAACTCGTGGTGTCGTAGGGGCTGACGGCTCCTCGCTCGCTGCGGTATGACCGAGGCATGCGGTATCCATAAGGGGGCGGGCGCTTCGCCCGGGTGAGGCGAGCTCGGTGATCGCCAAGGACCTGCGGGTGAGTGTCCGGTCGGTGCAGCGGTGGCGGCAGGCGTGGGAGGAGGGCGGTCCGCGGGCTCTGCGGTCGCAGGGGTCGGCGTCGCTGCCGAGGAAGGCCTTGTCGTCGGGCCAGTTGTCCGCTCTCGGGCCGCGCGGGATGCCGAACGAGGTGGTGTAGCGCTTGACGTACGCCTGGATGTCGGAGTCGATGGCCAGGCTCATGGTGCCGTGGTGGTCACCGGCGAGGAAGGGTCTGTCAAACGAGCGGTGTAACTGGGGTAGTTGGGGTTACTGGCGGGCTGCTGAGAGGCGGCCGTCGAAGGTGATGTCGAAGGCGTTCAGTGCGGTCTTCCAGCGCATGGTCCAGCGGGCCTGTCCCTTGCCGGTGGG
>NZ_BMMS01000057.1 GCF_014646055.1 Wenjunlia tyrosinilytica | reverse complement strand
TTGGAGTCGGTCGAGTTGAGGGCGCCGACTCGTGTGGTGGTGTCGGCTGTTACCGGGGAGGTGGCGGGCTCGGGTCTGATGTCCAGTGCGGAGTACTGGGTGCGCCATGCTCGTGAAGCGGTGCTGTTCGGTGATGCGGTGGTGGCGGCGCGGGCCGCGGGGGTGGGCACCTTCGTGGAGATCGGTCCCGACGGTTCCCTGTCCGCGCTGACCGGCGGAACCGCCACCCAACGACGCGGGCACGACCCCGTCGAGACCCTCTACGCGGCCCTCGGCCGACTCCACGTGGACGGCGCCCGGATCGACTGGCACACCGTCCTCGCGGACCTGGGCGCACGCCGCATCGAACTTCCCCGCTACGCCTTCCAGCACCGCCGCTACTGGGCGTCCCCGGCGCGCAACGGCGATGTGGCCGCCGCCGGTCTCGCCCCCGCCGCGCACCCGTTGCTCGGCGCCGCCCTACCGGTCGCGGGCACGGAAGGGGTGGTTCTCACCGGACAGCTCTCCGTCCACACCCACCCGTGGCTGGCCGACCATGTGGTGAACGGCGTGGTCCTGCTCCCCGGCACGGCCTTCCTCGAACTCGCCGTGCGGGCCGCCGACGAGGTGGACTGCGCCGTGATCGAGGAACTCACCCTGGCCGCCCCTCTGCCGCTGAGCGGCACCGTACGGCTGCAACTCGTCGTGGACGAGCCGACTCCGGACGGCCGACGTGCGCTGCGCGTCTACTCCCGCCCGGCCGCTGACCCCGATACTCCCTGGACCTGCCACGCCACGGGGGTGCTCGCCCCCGAAGCGGAACCGGACGCGTCGGCCGCCGGCGACCTGTCCGCCTGGCCACCTCCCGGCGCGACCGCCGTGGAAGTGGACGGGCTCTACGAGGCGCTGGCCGAGGCGGGGTTCGCTTACGGGCCCGCGTTCCGCGGCCTGCACGCGGCCTGGCGGCTCGGCGCCGACGTCTACGCGGAGGTGCGGTCGGCCGGGGATCCCCGGGGCTTCGCTCTGCACCCCGCGCTGTTCGACGCCGCCCAGCACGCGGTCCTCCTCGGCGGCTTCCTGCCTCCCGACGACGGCTGGCTCCCGTTCTCCTGGACCGGCGTCACCGTGTCCGCGTCCGGGGCGGCCGAGATCCGCGTACGGATGTCGCCCGGCACCGGCGAGTCCGTCCGTGTGCTCGCGACCGACCTGGAGGGCAGGCCGGTCGCGACCGTCCGGGCGCTGGCCTTTCGGCCCGCGGTGACCGCCGCCGCGGCGGCGGTCACCGCCCCCGGCCACAACGCGCTGTTCCGGCTCGGCTGGGCCGAGCACAAGGTCACCGGGGCCGAGGCCGACTCGAGGGAGGCGGCCTTCCTCGACGGGCCCCTCGCGGTACTGCGGACACATCCGGCGCCGCCGGCTGTCGTCGTCCCGCTGCACGGCGAGGCCCACCCGTTGCTGCACGAGGCGCTCGACCTCACCACGCAGTGGTTGTCCGACGACCACTGGGACGGCTCCCGGCTCGTCTTCCTGACGCGCGGCGCCGTCGACACCGGCCCCCATGACCGCCGCCACGATCCCGCCACGGCCGCGCTCTGGGGATTCGTGCGCTCCGCCCAACTGGAGAACCCGGGCCAGTTCCAGCTGATCGACACCGACGGTACGGACGCCTCCCGCGCCGCGCTGCCCGCCGCGATAGCCACCGGCGAATCACAGCTCGCACTCCGCAACGGCCGGGCCTCGACGCCCCGCCTGGTGCGGGCGGAGGCCGGTACGGCGCTCGTGCCGCCGACCGGGCAGCCGTGGCGGCTCGGCATCCTCGACCAGGGCAGCTTCGACGGGCTCGGCCTGATCGCCGACCCGGCCCTCGGCGACCCCACCCCGCCCGGCTGCGTGCGGATCGCGCTCCGTGCCGCCGGCCTGAACTTCCGCGATGTCCTCAACGCACTGGGCATGTACCCGGGTGACGCGGGCCTGCCCGGCAACGAAGGCGCCGGCGTCGTCCTCGACGTCGGCCCCGGCGTCGATGACCTGGCCCCCGGCGACCGGGTCATGGGCCTCGTGCCGGGCGCCTTCGCCACCGTCGCCCTGGTGGACCGGCGCTTCCTCACCCGCGTCCCGGCCCCCTGGTCCTTCGCCCGCGCCGCGTCCCTGCCGATGGCGTATCTGACCGCGTACTACGCCCTCGTGGACCTCGCCGGCCTGCGGCGCGGCGAATCGGTCCTCGTGCACGCCGCCGCGGGCGGCGTGGGCATGGCCGCCGTGCACCTGGCCCGGCACCTGGGTGCCACCGTCCACGCCACCGCGGGGCCGTCCAAGTGGGACGCCGTACGGGCGCTCGGCGTGCCCGACGAGCGCATCGCCTCCTCCCGGTCCCTGGAGTTCGGCGACCGCTTCGCCGGGGGAGTGGACGTCGTACTCAACGCCCTGTCCGGCGAGTTCGTCGACGTGTCGCTCGGCCTGCTCGCCGAGGGCGGCCGGTTCGTCGAGATGGGCAAGACCGACATCCGCCGGCCGGAGGAACTGGCCGCCGCGCACCCGGGGGTGTCCTATCGCGCCTTCGACCTCATCGAGGCGGGCCCGGACCGCATCCAGGAGATGCTCACCGAGATCGTCGCCCTGCTGTCCTCCGGCGCGCTGGCCCCCTTGCCGCTGACGGCCTGGGACATCCGTCGCGCCCCCGAGGCGTTCCGGTACGTCAGCCAGGCCCGGCACATCGGCAAGGTGGTACTCACCGTGCCCGCTGCTCTGGACCCGGACGGCACGGTTCTCGTCACCGGCGGCACCGGCGCGCTCGGCGCCCTCGTCGCCCGGCACCTGATCACCGAACACGGCGTGCGGCACCTGCTGCTGACCAGCCGCCGCGGGCCGCGGGCGGAGGGGGCCGACCAGCTCGCCGCCGAACTGACCGCGCTCGGCGCACGGGTGGAGATCGCCGCCTGCGACGTCGCCGACCGCACGTCGCTGTCCGCGCTGCTGGCCGGTATCCCGGCCGACCACCCGCTCACCGGCGTCGTGCACACCGCGGGCGTCTCCGACGACGGCGTCCTCGGCTCGCTGACCCCGCGACGCGTGGACGCGGTCCTGGCGCCGAAGGCGGACGCGGCCCTCGCCCTGTCCGACCTGACCCGGGACGCCGACCTCGCGCTGTTCGTGCTCTTCTCGTCGGTGGCGGGTGTGCTGGGCAGCCCCGGCCAGGCCAACTACGCCGCCGCCAACGGACTGCTCGACGGCCTGGCCCGGCGCCGGGGCGCAGACGGCCTGCCGGCCCAGGCACTCGACTGGGGACTGTGGGCGGACGCGTCGCGGCGCAGCGCCATCAGCGGCCACCTGGGCGCCGCCGATCTGGACCGCCTCACCCGCACCGGACTGATCCCGCTGGCCTCCGAACGCGGCCTCGCCCTGCTCGACCTCGCGGCCGAGCAGCCCGACACCGTGCTCGTGGCCGTCCCGGTCGACACCTCGGTGCTGCGCAAGCACCTGGACAGCGTCCCCGCGATGCTGCGAGCCCTGGTCGGCGGCCCCGCACGGCGGGCGGTCTCCGCCGTCCGGGCCGACGAGGGTCTGGCGGGACTGCCGCCCGCGGAACGCGGCGCGGCACTGGCCGGCATCGTCCGGGCACACGCCGCGGCCGTGCTCGGCCACGACGGCACCGACGCCATCGAGGACGGCCGGGCCTTCCGCGACCTCGGCTTCGACTCCCTCACCTCGGTGGAACTGCGCAACCGACTCGCCGCGGCCACCGGCGCCCGGCTGCCGGCGACGCTGGTCTTCGACCACCCCACCCCGGCCCGGCTCGCGGACTTCCTCGGCGCCGAACTGTTCGGGGCGGCCCCCGAGCCTTCCGCCCCCGCCGCGCCGGCTCCGCGGACCGCGAGCCCTGGGGCCGACCCGGTGGTGATCGTTGCCATGAGCTGCCGTTTCCCCGGCGGGGTCGGTTCACCGGACGATCTGTGGCGGCTGGTGGCGCAGGGCCGGGACGCGATCTCCGGCTTCCCCGCCGACCGCGGCTGGGACCTCGAGCGCCTCTACGACCCCGACCGGGCCCGGCCGGGCACCTCCTCCGTGCGGTCCGGCGGTTTCCTGACCGACGCCGGCGGCTTCGATCCCGCGTTCTTCGGGATCTCGCCCCGGGAGGCCCTGGTCATGGACCCGCAGCAGCGCGTCCTGCTGGAGACCGGCTGGGAGGCGTTCGAGCACGCCGGTATCGATCCGGCGACCGTGCGCGGCAGCCGCACCGGCGTGTTCGTCGGCGCGTTCGACCAGGCATACGGGGCACTGGCCGGCCCGGCGCGCGAGGAGCTGGAGGGCTACTTCCTGACCGGCAACGCCGCGAGCGTCATCTCCGGCCGGGTCGCCTACACCCTGGGCCTGGAAGGCCCGACTCTGACGGTGGACACGGCGTGTTCGTCGTCGTTGGTGGCGATTCATCTGGCGGCGCAGGCGCTGCGGTCGGGTGAGTGCGACATGGCCCTGGCCGGCGGCGTGACCGTCATGTCCAACCCCGGGGTGTTCGTGGAGTTCTCGCGTCAAGGTGGCTTGTCGGCCGATGGCCGGTGCAAGGCGTTCTCCGACGACGCCGACGGCACGGGGTGGTCGGAGGGCGCGGGGCTGGTGCTGCTGGAGAGGCTGTCCGACGCGCGGCGACTGGGACATCGGGTGCTGGCCGCCGTGGCGGGGAGCGCGGTGAACTCCGACGGGGCGTCCAACGGCCTGACCGCGCCGAACGGTCCTTCTCAGCAACGGGTGATCCGTGCGGCGTTGGCGAGCGCGGGGTTGTCGGCGGCGGATGTGGACGCGGTGGAGGCGCACGGCACGGGCACCCGGCTCGGTGACCCGATCGAGGCCCAGGCCCTGCTCGCGACCTATGGACAGGACCGTGAACAGCCTTTGTGGCTGGGGTCGTTGAAATCCAACATCGGCCACGCGCAGGCGGCGGCGGGTGTCGGCGGTGTCATCAAGATGGTGATGGCGATGCGCCACGGCGTGCTGCCGCGGACTCTGCATGCCGAGGTGCCCACCTCCGAGGTGGACTGGGAGGCCGGTGCCGTACGCCTTCTGACGCAACATCAGCAGTGGACCGGAGCGCGCCGCGCCGCCGTCTCCGCCTTCGGCGTCAGCGGCACCAACGCCCACCTCGTCCTCACCCATGCCGACGAGCTCGCCACCGGCCACGGCACGACGACGCCGAGTGCGCGGGAGGACGGACCCGAGCAGGGTGCCGGCCGAGCCGTACCGGTCGTGGTGTCGGCCCGCAGCCGCGTCGCTCTGCGCGCCCAGGCGGCTCGCCTCGCCGTACATCTGGAGTCGGCCGGCGCCCCGCTCGCCGACATCGCCCACACCCTGGCCACCGGAAGGGCCACGTTCGAGCACCGCGCGGCCGTGGTGGCCACCGACCTGCCGGGCGCCGTGGCGGGCCTGCGAGCGGTCGCCGACGGCGTCCCGGCCCCGGCCACGAGGACCGGCCTCGCCTCGTCCCCGGGCAGCCTCGCCGTGATGTTCGCGGGTCAGGGGTCGTTGGGGGTGGGGAAGGCGCGGGCGCTGTGCGAGGCGTTCCCGGCGTTCTCGCAGGCGTTCGACGGTGTGTGCGCGGATGTGGACGCGTGTGCCGACTGGTCCTTGCGGGAGGTGGTGTTGGGGGCCGATCCGGAGGTGCTGGCGCGCACCGAGTTCGCGCAGCCCGCGCTGTTCGCTTTCGAAGTGGCGTTGTTCCGGCTGCTGGAGTCGTGGGGCGTTGTTCCGGACGTGGTGATGGGTCACTCGCTCGGTGAGATCACCGCCGCGCACATCGCCGGGGTGTTCTCCCTGGCGGACGCGTGCCGTGTGGTGGTGGAGCGTGGGCGTCTGATGCAGGCCCTTGCGCCCGGCGCGATGGTGGCGCTGCCCGTGGAGGCAACGGAGGTCATCCCACTGCTGGCGGGCAGCCAGGTCTCGGTGGCATCCGTCAACGGCCCTTCCTCCGTGGTGATTTCGGGCCCCGAGGACGAAGTCCGCGCCATAGCCTCCCGATTCCCCCGCTCCCATCCGCTGCCGGTGGAACGGGCCTTCCATTCGGCTCTGGTGGAGCCGATGACGGAGGCGTTCCGGGGGGTCCTGGAGTCGGTCGGACTGTGCAGCCCGACACGTACGGTGGTCTCGGCCCTCACCGGCGAAGTCGCGGGCCCCGACGTGATCAGCACCCCCGACCACTGGGTGCGCCACGCTCGCGAAGCTGTCCGCTTCCAGGACGCTTTGACCGCCGCCCGCTCGACGGGCGCGGACACCTTCCTCGAAATCGGCCCTGACGGCGTACTGTCCGCGCTGGCTCCGGATTGCCTCGACGCCGCCACGACCGTCATCCCGTCCGCGGGCGGGCCGGTTGGCGTCGCCGCGGCACTGTACGTCGCCGGGCGGCCGGTCGATCTGGCCGCTCTCATCGGCCCGGCCGACCGGGCCGAGTTGCCGACGTACGCGTTCCAGCGCGCCCGCTACTGGCTGGAGCCGGTGGCCGCGCGAGAGCCAGCCCCGGCCGCCGGTCCCACCGCTGTGCCCACGGCTGTGCCCACCGCTGTGCCCACGGCGTCGGCACAGCGGGACGAGCCCCTTGCTTCGGGCGCGGACCTGGCCCGGATCGTTCGCGCCGAAGTGGCCGCGGAACTCGGATACGCCGACCCGGCCGACATCGAGTGGACCCGCACTTTCCTGGAGTTGGGCTTCGAATCGCTGTCCCTGGCCGGGCTGCGGGTCAGGCTGTCCCGGTCGTCCGGGGTTGCCCTCCCGTCCGGGACGCTGTTCGAGCATCCGACCCCCGAGGCGCTGACCGAGTGGATCACCGGCGCCCTGGCCGCGGCACGGACGGCCGAGGCCGACCCCGGCCCCCACCCGGCCGGGGAAACGCAGGGCGCGGTCGCGGGCCTCTTCCGCCGGGCCTTCGCGCAGGGCTCCTACCAGCAGGCGTGCGATCTGCTGCGCATCGGCGCCGGGCTGCGGCCGCGCTTCGGGGCGGCCGACGCGGCCGCGGACGCCCAGCCCGTACGGCTGTCAGAGGGCGGGCACGGTGAAGCGCTGCTGTGCGTACCGTCGTTGGTGGCCCCGGTCAGCCCCGTGCAGTTCGCCCGGTTCGCGGGGGCGCTGCGCGGCGAGCGGGAAGTGTGGGTGCTGCCCACCCCCGGGTACCGAACGGGTGAGGCGCTGCCCGCCGACGTCGATGCCGCCGCGGCACGGCACGCCGACACCGTACGCCGCGGATTCGGCGGCAAGCCCGTCACGCTCGTCGCCTACTCCTCGGGCGGGTGGCCGGCGCATGAACTCGCGGCCCGGCTGGAGGCCGAGGGCACGCCGCCGCGTGCGCTGGTGCTGCTCGACACACCGGGCGGCGCGGGCGACAGCCTCGCGCTGCGGATGGCGGGCACCACGCACCGGCTGGCGGAGCGGTTCCCCGATCTGCCCGTCGACGACGACCAGCTCACCGCGATGGCCTGGTACGCGGCGCTCTTCGAGACGTGGCGACCGCGGTCCACGGCGGTGCCGACGCTGTTCGTGCGCGCCGCTTCCTTCGAGCCGGACCTGCTCGGCGGCGATGCGCGGCCTTCGTGGACTCTGCCCCACGCCTTGCAGGAGGTGACCGGAGACCACTTCTCCCTGTTGGACATCCACGCCGGTACGACCGCGACCGCGGTGCACGACTGGCTGAGCAGCCGGCTGCGACCGGCAGGAACGAGTCGAGGATGACAGTCGAGAAAACGAACCTGGCAGCCGTCGCCAAATGGGCGGAGCTCTACAACCTTGATCCGCACCGGATGATCGACGAGTGCTACGCGGTCGACGCCGAGATAACCGCGCCCGAGGAGTTGCACATCACCGACCGGGAGTCCTTCCACGCGATGGAAGCGGCCGCCCGGGAGGCGATGCCGGACCGCCACTGCGAGGTCCTGAGCACCGCGGCCATCGGTGACCAGGCGTTCATCGAGGGCGTGATGACCGGTACGAGCCCGGTGGGGAAAGCGCTGAAGGTGCACTGGGCCAGCGTGCTGACGTTCCGGGACGGCCTGATCGTCACGGACCGGACCTACATGGACTGGTGGGTGTTCAAGGACTTCCCCGGCACCGCCGAGTACCGCGACCCCGACGCCGGGACCGATCCTTCCGCCACCCGCCGGCCTGCCGACGGGGACACGACCTCAGGAGACGCCATGACCGCCGCCGACCCGCTGCCCAGCACCGCCGACATCTCGGCGTTCTACGACGTCGCGTCCCAAGTGCTCAGCGAGCTCTGGGACGAGAGCTTCCACGCCGGCTACTGGGAGTCCGAGGACGACGACAGCTCCAACAAGGTCGCCGCGGACCGGATGACCGACGTCATGATCGGGCTGCTGGCGCCGGCCGACGGCACCGAGATCCTGGACGTCGGCTGCGGCATCGGCACCCCGGCCTTCCGGCTGGCGGGCGCCGCCCGGGCCACGATCCGCGGTATCTCGATCAACAAGGCCCAGGTGATCGAGGCGAACCGGCGTGCCGACGAGCGCGGACTGGCGGACCGGGTGTCGTTCGATCACGGCGACGCGCTTGCCATGCCGTATGCCGACGCGTCGTACGACGCGGCCTGGGCGTTCGAGTCGCTCATCCACATGGACCGGCCGGCGGCGCTGCGCGAGATCGGCCGGGTCCTCAAGCCCGGAGCCCCGCTCGTCGTAGCGGACTTGCTGCAGACCGGCCCGCTCGCCGATGAGGACCAGGCGCTGGTGCGCGACGGCCTTCGGCGGATGTCGGCGAGCCCGATGCTGACCGAGGCCGAATACCGCTCGCTGGTGGCGGACTCGGGATTCGAGTTGGTGGAGTTCCGTGACGTGAGCGCGCACACCACCAAGATGGCCACCCGCATGCTGGAGGCCACCGACCGGCGCTACGACGAGATGGCGGGGCGGTTCGGTCCGGAAGCCGTGGAGCTGATGGACCTGATCCGGTCGCCCGCCGCGCAGCTTTCCGAGATGGGCTACCTGCTGGCGGTCCTGCGCAAGCCCCTGTGACATCGAATGCCCTGCCTTCCGGCGGGCCTCCGTCCGGCAGCGCGTGCTGCCCGGTAGCCATGTGCGCGGACTGTACGAGGACAAGCGCCGCCGTCTCCCGTTCGCGGTCCGCCGGACGGGCGGGCGCGGCGGAGTCCGTCGCTGCGGTGCGGAGTTCGCCGGCTACCGTGACCCGGCGCCGGTCCGCCTCGGCAACCGTCTCCCGGCCCGCCCGCCGAAACCGGCGCTGCCGGAGGGCAGTTACCGTTTCAGCCTGGCCCGAAGGAGGCCGTGACGCGAGGCCCGCAGCCGCGTCCGTGCGACCGGCGTAGGCAGTTGCCGGCATGGCCGGGCCTACTAGGAGTCCGCCCCTGTCTGCCGGGGGCGGCCTCTTGCTATCGCGGTCGGAAAGGGGCCGGCATCCCACGTCAGCGGCAGCGAGGGGCCGGGCCCGCGGGAGACCTCACCGCAGAGAGCGGTCACTGGCGCATGGTCTTCGTGGCGGGCCGCTGAACGCACCCGGGCCCCCTCCAGGGTTCGAGACGGCTCAGCCGCTCGGCCATCAGCCGATAGCCCAGCGGGCGAGGGATGGAGACCGTCGGTCGGCAGGGCGGTGTCCTCGGGCCCAGCCGGATCCCGGTCGTCGATCGGATGGAGGCGGTGGTCGCCTGCTTTCCGCGGCGCGACGGCGGTGGCCGCGACCACGTCCCTGACATCGCCGAGGGTCGGACCGGCCGCGTTGATCCGCCGTTCGCGTTCCCCGGCGTTGATCGGGGTGATCAGCGCGAGGGGGATGGCGGGGCGACCGTCGCGCACGGTCGCTACGAAACGACGACCCGGCCAAGCCGCCCCACGCGGCGGCTTGCCCGGGAACGCTGCGCTGGGCCTTCAGTTGGCGTGAGCCGATGCCGTCTGCCTGCCGCGGTCCATGCCCTCCCGCCGCCGTACAGTTCCTGCATCTGGCGTTGCGCCTCTACATCTACATCGTCGGCCTCGCCGACACGCACGCGACTCCGAACGCCTCCCACAGCACAGTGAGGCCTCACCACATGGGCAGCGAGCTGATGCCCCGCCGCCTGACCCGATGACACCGCGTCATCGGATGGGGCGGCGACCGGAGCGCCGGGACCAGAGCAGGGCGATGAAGGCCACAGCGGCCACGAGAACCACGATGCCGATGATCAGCAGGTAGCCCAGCCCCTCTGCCACCGCTCCAATGATTCCCAGCACGACGGCGACCAGAACGAGAAACAGGAAGAGAGCCATGACGCGAACACCTCCTTCTGGCTGAGTTCCGGGCGGTCAGCGGCGCGCGGGTTGCCTCCCGCCGTCCCCGCCCGGCTGGTAAGGCAGGTCGTAGTGCCGGAAGATCGCCTCCTCTGCCCCGGCGGGCAGGATGTCGTCCAGGCCGACCGAGGGCGCCTTCTTCACCAGCGCCTTGCGGACCGTGGCCATGGCCGGTTCATCGGTGGTGGTGTCCATATACATCGCTTCGAGCACACCGATCTTGTGGCCCTTCGGGTCGACGACGTTGCGGTTGCGCCACTCGGATATCGGCTGCATGGATCATGGCCTGTCCTCCTGAGCCGTTGATCGGGGCCGGTACGCCACCCCCAAGGGCAGGCGCAGCCCGCTGAGCCCCCCGGTAGCCCCTTGTCCCGCCAGGCTATCGGGGAACCTCTGCGTCGCGCCCCCGCGCGGTAGGGGTTCCGGCCGTGGTAGTCGACAGGGATGTCGATGAAGCCTTCATATGCCGCGGACCGTTCATCCTGGTTCGGACGGCTGCGCCGCCTGATCAGCCGTTCACCAGTCGGGCGCGGATGGCGGCGGAGCAGCGATCTCGAGCTGGGGTCGCGTGCGCTGGGCTTCGCGGCGCTGGGGTTCCTCACGCTGGTGCCGCTGCTGATCATTGTCTCCTCTGCCGATCCCGAGCACGGCCGGGGTTTCGCGCAGTGGCTGGGGAATGCGCTCGGCGTGTCGACCGCCTCCAGAGCAGAGGTCGAGCATTTGTTCACCCGGCCCAGTCAGGCGCTGCGGACCACGACCGCCTTCGGCATCGCCGCCCTGGCCGTGTTCGGCCTGAGCTTCGGGGCCGCGGTGCAGACCGGCTACGAGAAGGTCTGGGATCTGCCCCCGGCCCGCTGGTGGGCCAGGTGGCGTCATGTGGTGTGGCTCGGCGTCCTCACCGGATACCTCTTCGTCTCCGCCACCACCACGCTGCGCCGCGAGCCCCTGGCGGGTGGGGCCGTCGCGTCGCTGAGCGCCGTCCTGTTCCTCTGGTGGTCTCAGCGATTGCTGCTCGGCGGGCGGGTCCGCTGGCGTGCCCTGTTTTCCGGCGCGGTCGCCACCGTGATCGGGCTGCTCGGCCTGAGGGTCTTCTCCCGGCTTGTCTTCTCGCCGCTGATCGCATCCAACACCGTCAGCTACGGCCCCGTTGGAACCGTCCTGGTCATCCAGTCCTGGCTGGTCGGTGTGGGTGTCGTTGTCTTCGGCGGTGCGCTGGTCGGCCGATTGCTGTACGAGGAACTTCCAGGCATGACACACGCCCTGAAACGGCGAAGGTGAGTGGTCACTCAGGGATCAGAGACAGCTTCGAAGGCCCACGCGGACGCGCTGCGGATGCTGGGGTGAGTGCCGATGGCCACGGTGCGGCAGATGGCGCTGAGCGGCGGCACGTTCCCGTTCTGGCAGTGCCACCGCTGCACCCGCAGCGAGCGCTTCCCGACGCTGCACGTCGTCCTGGCGGGCAAGGCGGAGCACCTGCTGGACAACCGCCTCAACGCGCTTGCCGTGGCCGTGCGCGGCATCACCGTCGCGGTCCTGGCCACCACCCTGCCCCGGCTCCGGCGCGGCGAGCCCTGTACGAAATCGGCGGTGGCGCCCCGCGCCGTCGCCGCGAACGCCACCCCGAACCGGTCGGCTGCTGACCGCCCCGCTCGGCCACTGGCCAAGCCGGAAGGGGATCCTGGGCAAGCTCTCCCGCGAGGCGGCTTGCCCATGCCCGGCGACGGCGCTGGGCTGCTGCCGTGCCGGGCATCCGGCCGGAACGCAGGAGCAACGTGCGCGCCTTCGAGGCAGGCAGGACGGTCGCACAGCGCGACGCGCACCGCGGCGGCCGCGTGTGGAGCGAGCAGGCGCTGCGCGTCCTCGCCGATACGAGAGAGGCGCTGGTGACCGCTTGCGCCCCGGGTGCGGAGGCGAGGTGGCCAGTCCGGGTTCTGGTCCCCGCGGGCGACGCGTCGACGTCTTCGATGGCGCATCCGTCGTGCGTGCCGATGGTGATCATCCGGGGTGGTCGAGCGAGTGTGCTCCGACTGCGGGCATGGCCTGGGGTCGGCACTGGGGCCGTTCAGGCCCGCCAAGGGGCTGGATGACCCGCTCGTTTTCGCTGCCGCCTGGACATCGGGCCGGTCCCGGTAGGGGTGGGTGTCTTGTGTCGCCGGCGTGCGGCCCGCGAGCGGCGGCACCCGGTTCCATGCCGCTGACAGGGTGGCGGCGGTGGCCGGGCGGGTGACCGCGCCGAACCGGGCGGCGCGGCACCGCCGCCCGACCTGGGCGCGCGCGATCCGTGGCCACCGGTCCCGGGTTGCTACAGGGGGCGCTGGGTGCGTGGATCGTGGGCGAGGCCGTCCGGCCTCGCTACTGTGCGCTTGCCGAGGATGAGGACCAGCGCCTCCAGCACGGCCGGGTCGGCTGGCCGGCGAACCTCGCCGATCCGTTGCCATCCCCAGGACAGGAAGGCGGCGCAGGCGGCACGGTCGGCCTGATCCACCACGGTGGCGCCGAGCGAGGCGTGGTGGTCGGCCAGCAGCCGCTTTTGCAAACGGCCGGCGAGGCCGCGGTCGCGCTGATGCGGGTGGACCACGATCGCGGTGATCGCGAAGACATGGCCGGACGCGGTGAGCTGCTCGATGTCGGTCGGGAGTTCCCCGGCGAACCCCTGCCACCAGGAGCCGTCACGCCCCATGGGGAATCCGAAGGCGCACCCCGCCAGGGCTGTTGCCTCCGCGACCACCATGGCGAACCCCGGCCGCCGCACGTCGTCGGCGAGGCGGGCCAAGAAGTCCTCCCGGCCGCGGTACTCCCCGCCGGGCGCGGTGCTGGTGGACTCCACATACAGATCCGCCAGGTCCTCACGCAGGCCCTCGGCCTGCCAGCGGTTCAGTGGACGCAGGCGCACGGTGTCCATGGCGGACGGCTCGCGAGCGTCGGGTGTCGGCGGTTGCCCTGGCTCGGGCCGGGCCGTCACCGCACACCGTCCAAGACGGCAGGTACGACCGGAGCGAGCCCGGGCACCGCCTCGCCGAAGGGCGCGAGCTGCGCGGTGGGAGCACTCCCGCTGAGCTCGCCCGGGAAGACAGGCAGCCCCGGAGCGGCCGGGAGGCCGAGAAGCGGGCCGGTACCGGTCAGGGTGAAGAGCCGGGCCAGAGCCGGACTCGGGTGGTGGAGCCGCAGTGTCCCTCCGGCCGCGGCGACGTGGTGCGACGCTTCGAGGAAGGCGCCCAGTCCGCTGCAGTCGCAGAAGGTGACGGTGGTGAGGTCGATGTCGACGGTGCGGATGCCGTCGCGTAGGCACTGCCTCAGCAAGGCGCGCACCAGGGGCGCCGAGTCCATGTCGATCTCACCGGCCAGGGTGATCAACGCCCGGGTGGCTCTGTCGTGCCGGTAGACGTTCAGCGTTTGCGGGATGGGCATGGGGGGCCTCGCTTCATCAGAACCGGCCGGGGTGGCGTCGGCGGCGGTGTCGGACTCCCTGCCCCCTCCCCTGTCGGCGTGCTTCCGGTGCGGTCAATGTCTTTGGGGTGGTCAGGGTGGAGGGCCGGTCCAGCGTGCCGTGTGCCGGGTGGGGTATCCAGCCGGTTCCGCCGGGGGATGTGAGGTGAGGACAGGGCGCGTGATCTGCGGGTGCGGGCCGAGGCCGCGTCCCCGCAGCATCCACACCACGATCGCCAGGCCCACGAGGGGCAGTACGACCATCAACCCGGTCGGCACCGCCTGAAACCCTCGCCTGCCCGTCCACGTCCCCGTCACGCCGCCGGGACATGGCTCGACGCCGACGTGGAAGGCCACCGTCGTCTGCACGGTCACGATCACTCCTGAGGTGTTTTGGCGTGGTGGCAGATGGCTCCTATGGAGGAAGGGGGGGTGGGCATGGGCCAGGTTGTGCGACCGGAGCGGCCGGGTCAGACCTGCCGTTGGTGGACGTAGCACCATCTGCGGTGCGATCCCGGCTCCAAGGAGCCGACGAGTGGGTGGTCGGTCTCTTCGTAGTGCGCCTTGGCGTGCTGGTTCGGTGAGACGTCGCAGCAGGCCACCCAGCCGCAGCTCAGGCAGACCAGGAGGGCGACCCAGTGGTCCTGGTGGGCCTCGCAGTCCCGGCAACCGTCGGAGAGGGGGGTGACCGGCTCCAGCCCGTCCAGGTGTTCACAGCGCGGCGCCGCCCCGTTCGGGCTGATCGGGGGTGCCATGTGTGCCATCCGTCGGCCGGAGATCATGGCAGGACCCTCCTCACCATGACGGAAACGCCGGGCGGTGCCCGGCCGATCACTTGTCAGTCAACCCCGGAGGCGCCACAACGGAAACCAGCAACCCGAGCAGGACCCATCACCAGAACCGATGACCCGTGCATCGGCTCGTTAAGGTGCGTGGACCATTCCTCCTGGACTGGGTGCGGAAGTAAGGTGACCGGCAGACTCCCCTTCGAGGCTGGGGTTGTGTCCGGGCGGATCCCATCGAATCGAACTGCTGGCTTGGTAGCAGGAGGGTGGCCGGGCATGGAGCTACGCCAGCTGCGCTATTTCGTGACCCTGTCCGAGGAGCTGCACTTCGGCCGGGCTGCGGCCCGGGAGCACATCGTGCAATCCGCGCTGAGCCAGCAGATCCAGCGGCTGGAGCGCGATGTGGGCGTCCGCCTGGTGGAGCGCAGCACGCACCATGTGGAGTTGACCGCCGCCGGGGCGGTGTTCCTGGTCCAGGCGCGGCAGATCCTGGCCCAGGTGGACCGCGCCGCACAGGTCGCCCGCAGCGCGCTCGGCGCATCGCCCACGCTGCGGGTGGGCATCATCGACAGCAGCTACGACTCGATGCCGCAGATCCTGTACGAGGTCCAGGCCCGCTACCCCGACCTGATAATCCACCAGGTCGAGGCCGGCGTGCCGGAGCAGTACCAGCAGCTCGTCGACGGCCGGCTGGACGTGGGCATCGGCCGCGCGGAACTGGCCCCGCACCAGGTGGCCTCCCACCTGTTCCGCCGCGACCCGCTGGGCGTCCTCATCCCCCGCGGGCACCGGTTCGCGGCCATGGATGCCGTCCCGGTCGCCGTGTTGGCCCAGGAGCCGCTGCTGCTCGCCGAACAAGCGCAGGCCCCGGAGTTCAACCAGTTCACCATTGAGATGTGCCGAACCGCCGGTTTTATCCCCACGGTATATGAGGGCACGGTGGAGAGCATCCGTGCGGCCGCCGCTCTCGTCGCCCAGGGACGCTGCCTGTACTGCGTGCCCGCCTCGTGTATCTCCGCACTCCCGGGTACCCTCTGGCGTCCGCTGACCGAACCGGCGTCGTACTACCCGTGGTCGGTGCTGTGGCGCGCCAGCGACGACTCCGATCAGGTGCGCGCCATCGTCGACTGCGCCCGCGCCATGTCCGAGCGGCTGCGCTGGCTGATCACCACGGAACAGACCGCGGACTGACCATTTGTTCCGCCGTCCACAGGGAGCGCCAAGGCCGGAGTGTCACCTGCGAGCTGTCCAGCGGCTGCAACGCCCGCCTGAGCGTCGGCGTGGAACGCCGGCCCTTGGCTGTTCGTTGACCAGGGACAGGAAGAGGGCCACGAGGCGGATGCCTCCCTTGGCTCGGGGGGTGGGCGTGTCAGCGGCGGGCGAGCTGCCGCTCGCCGTCGGCGCCGGGCCGATAGGTGATGCCGTAGTGCTGGAAGACGGCTTTTTCATCCGTGGCGGGCAGCACATCGTCGGTGCCGATCGCGGGACAGTGCTTGACCAGCGCCTTGTCGTAGACGACCTTGACATAGCCCGGACCGACGATCGCACCGTCCAGCGGCACGAAGACCAGGCGGTGACGGGTGGGCAGGCCGATCTGGACGGTGGCCATGGCCGGCTGGTCCGTGCTGGTGTCCACGTAGATCGCCTCCAGCGTGCCGATCTTGTGTCCGCCGGAGTCGACGACCTGGTGAGTGCGCCATTCGCGTACATCCCCGATGTGGATCATTGGTTGGTCCCTTCACGTGACCGGGCCGCCAGGGGCGATCCCCCATTGATACGTGCACCGGTGCCCGAGCCGCCTGGTAGAAGGCGAGTTGTCACCGCCGGTTGGCGGTAGGAGGGCGGTGCAGTGCGCGGCGCAGTCCGCGCTGCATCTCCTCGGGGAGTGCCTGGCCCTTCTCTGTGGTGGCGAGCAGGGCCGCGGCCCCCTCGCGGAGTGTGACACCGCGCTGTCGCGACACCTCGACCAGCGGGCCCCGGGGCCCGCTGCTGCGAGAACACGGCATCAAGACCATCACCATGCCGCCTGCCTGATCAACCACCGGGCGGTTGGCGATCGCCCGGAACAACCGCGCCTTTTCGGCGCGCGGACTGCGATTGTCCGCTGCCGGACCGGGGTCTTCCCCCACATCCACGGCGGCCCCGTGTCTGCCGTTCATGGTTCGTCATCTGCATGGCGCATACCTCACAACGCTGTCATCGCTTCCGGCCCGGACACCACCCTCCTGAACACCAGGACCCCTCCATGGGCTAGCTGCGGTCTTCGTGCCGGCGGCGGGCCTGGCGATTCCCGTGGCCCCGATGTTCCCGGCGGTATCGGCGCTCCCAGCGGTCCTGGCGATCCCGGTAGTCCCGGTAGTCCCGATAGCCCTGGTGCTCGGGGTCGCCTCGGAAACCGCGGCGCCCGGCGCCACCGCGGCCGTAGTGGACGCAACCGAAGAGGAGCACGGCCGCGGCCACCCACCAGAGGGGGGCGAGGAAGCCGAGGCCGATCAGGACCGCGGCCAGGATGAACAAGAAGAACATGACGGGCCTCCATGGGCGCCCCGCGGCCATGCCTGAGCCGGAGAGCAGGGCCAGTCCCCCTCGCCGTGAGGGAAACGCCGGACACAAGCGCGGCAAGTTGCTGTCAGTCAATCCCGATGGTGCCGTGGGGGAAACAGGCAATCCGAGTAGGGCTCATCACCACGGCCGATCGCCTGGAGGCCCCCGGGCAGGCTCCCCGGGTGATCCAGCGAACCGGTTACCCATGTTTCTGCTGGTCAGCGCACTGTTGTCGAATCTCCTGTGCTGGCGAGGACGGTGCGCCATTGGTGCCGGTGGTTCGTCGCTGTCCCGATCGGGCCGCGCTGGGGCACGGTGGGGATGGCGCGGACGGGGCGGGAGCGCGGTTCGCCGAGCCGAACGTGCGGGTGCGGTTGCCGGGGCCTGATCACCGCCCTGACCGAGCGTTTGGGCGCCATCGAACGTGAGGGCCTGGACGCGGATGCTGGAAAGGACGTGCCAGGGGCACCTGATCATCGGTGGCCGGTCATGCGCGTCGCCTGGTTCCCGTCAGGCACGACACGGTGATCGGTCAGGTAGATGGGTTCTTCTGGGATCGGCTGTTTCCCCCGCCGCGGGGGTGCGGTTGGCTCAAGTGTGACGAGCACGATCGTCTGGTCGGCGCCCACACTTTCGCGGGTGTCTGGACCTTTCTGCGTTGACCGGCCCGGAAGCCCGCGACTTCGCAGCGCTTGATCCAACACAGCTGAGGAGTCGGCCATGGGCATCATCGCCTGGATCGTCCTGGGACTTGCGGCCGGACTGATCGCCAGGATGCTGATCCCGGGCAGGGATGCGCATGGACTGGTCGTCACCGCCGTGATCGGTGTCGGCGGAGCGCTGCTGGGTGGCTTCTTGGCCACGCGGTTGTTCGACGTTGATGGCATCCAGGGGTTCTTCAACCTCTCCACCTGGATCACCGCGGTCGCCGGCGCGGCGGTCCTCCTGCTCGCCCACCACATGGTCGAGGGGCGCAACAGGGGCGGACGCTCGCGCCAGCGGTCAG
This sequence comes from Wenjunlia tyrosinilytica, assembly GCF_014646055.1. Taxonomy (GTDB): domain Bacteria; phylum Actinomycetota; class Actinomycetes; order Streptomycetales; family Streptomycetaceae; genus Wenjunlia; species Wenjunlia tyrosinilytica. Next base: position 3,564 of record NZ_BMMS01000057.1, on the reverse strand, counting down.
GTCGGCGCTCGGGCCGCCGGACCGCCCGCAGGTAAGACCGGCGGCCCCATGAACGCCACTCCATCCGGCTCGCGTGCGGCCTCCCCGCGAGAGCGGCCGGAGGGTGGCTCGGACGCCGCGGCATACGGTGTGCTCGCGTGACGGCCTTTTGCGGCACAACGGCCGCGGCGTCCCAATCCCCAGCGCTATGGGAGCCAGCCCCCGCGGGGCACCACACCGCTGCCCGCGGTGACAAGTGATCCGCTGTGGTACAACGCGCCGGCAGCGAGGATGACCGCCGGGCCGTCCAGCTGCTGATTCCGTGCGGATCGGGTGCGGCCGGGCCGGTCGGTGCGGCCGGTCGGGTGCGTGTCCGGCGGGGATCCTCGGCAGCACGCCCGGCCGGGAACGGCGCCTCACCGGGATGCTGACAAGGAGTCACGAGTGAGTGACATGTCTATCTCTTCCCTCGTGGTGACCACTGTCCTGGTGTCTGCCCTCGCCGCGGTCGCGGTGTTCCTGCCGCGGATGCGCAAGCCGCAGGCTGCGCGCAGGCTTCGGTTCCGATCCGTCGGCCCAATCCGCATCTTCGAACGCCGTGGCTGGGCCACCGGCGTCCACTGGCCCGCCCGGAAACGGCTCGCCATCGACCGGCTGCGCCGACCCAATATCCGGGTCAGGGGCGGGAGGCGGACCATTCCTCCATTCGTCCAGAGCATCCCCGATGGCCCGTCCACAACGAACACCCCCGGTAGCTCGAACAGGCACAGTCCAGACCCCGTAAGCCCGTGCATCCAGCGCCCGACTCGACGAGCCGCGTGCGCACGGCGGCGCAGGCATCCAACGACTAGGCGGTACTCATGTACGTACTGCTCTTCCCCGCACTGATGCCCTTCGTTCTACTCGGAACCGTCTTGGGACTGTCCTGGCTTGAGGACTACATGCTGCCACCGACCGGACCGGATCAAGCCGCCCCACCAGCACCGACCTCTCCGCCTCCGGCCCCGGCGCTCCCGGCTCACCCACTTCCCTTCGAACGGCAGGAACGGGAACCGCGTGAGCGGGCGGGCCTCACCCGGACCGAGGGGGCCGCCGCGGCTGGCGCCGTCCAGGCCTTGATCAGCAAAGGCGGCGACCTCGACCACGGTGCGGCGGTCCCGTTGGGAGTCCTGCATGATGCGCTGCAGCGCGTAGATCCCGCCCAGGCGTACATCCAGTGAACCACTGGCGAGGTTCTCGACCGCGGTGTTGCACCGGTCGGTGATCTGCCCTTCACGGGTGATGGTGTGCTCGTCGCGTACCTGGGCGATCGACTCCTGCTATCCGCCTTTAACTGCCCACTCGCGCCCGGGAACGGGCCCTGCCCCTGCTCATGGCGGTATTCGACCATGCTCACCCCGGCCGCGGCCGGGGAATCCGCACAGCCGACCGGCGCACCACGGCACGTAGCCAGTCTTGGCGGCAGCTCGCGAGCCCGGGCCGTTGCGCACGGGCTTGGGCTCTGCACTGTGGTCCGAGCCTCCCGTCGCCGTGGCAAGCGTTGGCGTCCGGCGCTGCCCCCGCTTCATGCGCAGGATCGGCTGTTGGGCAGTCATGCAGGGCTCCGAGGGTGGAGTATTGGGGGATGGGCGGCAGCGCTGAGCAGGAGCAGGGCAGGGCGCTCGAGGAACTGACGCGCCGCAAGGGCCCACGGCCCAGCAGCTGCCCCGTACCAGACGTCACCTTGGGGGAAGAGAATCACCAGCATGTATTCACGGTTTGAAAGATATTTCGACGGCAAGGACTGTTTACGGCTCCCCGACCAGGAGTTCTACGACGGCAAAGGGATCCTCAGGCAACCTGGTGAAAACTTCTACGACTACCAGGGCATTCTCAGGAAGCCCGGAGACGACTTCTACGACAGTAAGGGCTACCTCCGGCGCCTGGGACAGTACTATTTCGACGGAAAAGAAATCACAAGGCGTCACTAGGTGATGATCGGCGTTTGGTTTTCGGTGGGTTCGGCGTCGGGTTTCAGCAGCTGGGTCCTTCAGCAGCGATCGGCGTCACCTTTAGTGCGAACCCGGCACCGGCCTTCACCGCAAGCCCGCACCACCACCCACCTGACCAGCACCAATCACCAGCACCCAGCGACCGGCGCCGAGTGCTATGGCGTTGGTGCGGGATACTCGGGCGGGTGGGGATTTTGTCGTTGATGTGACGGCATCCGGCGTTTCGAAGGCAACGGCACGCTGCGCACCCATCGCAGAGGCCGTGGAGACCCTCGTCACTGGTCGGCCGCGCTCGCCGAGGCGCTGGAGTGCCTGACCACCCAGCAGCCGCCCAAGGAGCCGGACGGCACCTCAGTGCCGGGGGTCGGGCCAAGGTCCCCCGCGGACACCACCTCGGAGCAGGACACCTGCACCTCTGCGCACGTGCTGCACTGGTCACGCCGACGAGCCGCCACCAGCACCGGCAGCCGCCCGCCACCGCCGCTGGTCCGAGACCACCGCCACCGCGGTCACACGACCGGCCAACCGTCAAGATCACGAACTGCAACTGCTGTGTCAGAGCGACGGCGGCTTCGGCCAGGAATCGCTTGCTGACCGCCCGCTAATTCTTTCGGAATTCGTCGACCACGGCGTCCGCATCCGCGTCGTTGGTCTCAGTACCCACGCTGCCGATGCCGGTACGCCCACCTTCATTCTGCCACTTCTGCATCAGCCGGCGCTTTTGGTCACTGGGCAGTTGCTCCACCCACTTCCGGTTCTCCGGTGACATCCGGCCCGTCATCTCCGCCATGGGGTCCTCAGCCATCTCACGTCCTCCTCCAATCACGGCAAGACTGCTGCCGCTGTTTTCAACCTCTCAGACGGTCGGCCCCGCCGCCGGGGGGACCCGAACCGCGATCTGTGCCCACGAACACCGGGTGACTTGCGGGAGCCGGCCACCGAAGCCAGAGAGCGCCCGGCCCCCGCTCCAGCCGCACGGGTTCCCACCACTCCCCGCCGCAATCCCGCCTCCGCCCGCTAGGGCTTCGCCGACTACTTCGGCGGCTTCGGGGCTTTCATCGTGGTTTCTGCCCTGGGCCTGGTCGGCCTGATCGTCGGCTTCTGGCGGCGATGTACATGTCACCGACTACGTACACTCCCGTAGCGGTGACGGGCGCCGCGAGACCTTCGCCCCCCCGGACCGGTCACCGCTTTGTCCGGGTGGCGAGCCTCTTCGGGCTGCCCGTGGTGCTGGGCATACCACTGGGAGACTGTGGAGCGGCCGGCGCCGGTGCGGTCGATGATCGAGTCACGATTGACCACGGTGCGGCCGTCGCGGAGGCGGTCTGCGGGGCGAGGTGTCTGCGCATGGCTGTGTCTCCATCCACGAAGTGGTCTGCGTCTTGTCCTGGGTCAGGTGGCGGGTGGAGCGAGTCGCGTGTAGACCGCTGCCGGGCTGGTGCCGCCGGGGCTGGTGACGGTGACGTTGACCGGCCCGCCGGCTCCGGCTGGGGCCGTGGCGGTGATGTGGGTGTCGGAGACGACGGTGAACGCGACGGGCGTCCCGCCGAACGCCACCGCGGTGGCCTCTGTGAGATTGGAGCCGGTCAGGGTC
>NZ_BMMS01000056.1 GCF_014646055.1 Wenjunlia tyrosinilytica | reverse complement strand
TGCCTGAATTCCCTGCTTCGCAGGGAATTTTGAAAAGCTGTCGGAATTTCGCTGCGCTCAATTCCTTGCCCCCGGGATCCGCCCGGGGGAGACGGTTGCCCGCTTCGCGGGCACCGAGGCTGGCAGCAGCGGGAGGGGGTCGGCTTGACTGTGGGGCAGGATGGCAGGGGGTCAGGAGTCCCTGCCGGTACGGGAGGTGAGTGCAGGTCGGAACCGGCATGCATCAAAACAGTGATGGGTGGGGTCTGGGATTCTGAGCCACCCCTTCCAGCCCCGATAGCCTCATCATATGCATCACAGTGCATTCGGGTAGAGAATGGGATTGCATGCGCCTCCCTATCATCGATGCGTCAGCTAATGAAATCAGGCGGGAAACCCACTGAAAACCTAATGCCGATCATCAGCTGGGAGAGATGTCGATTCTGACTCCCAGGCTCTGTGAATATTCTTCGTTGGCTTTGGTGTGCCACCATTCGTGCAGATGGGTGCGTACCAAGAAGGCGAAGTAGTCCAGGGTTTCCTCGGGTGGCGATCCGGCCAGTACCCTGGCTTCCGTTCCGGTGTAGGGAAGGCGGACTCGCCAGAGTTCGGGGTTCATGCCGGGTGGGGAGACCCGGACTTCGAGAATGACTTCAGCGAGGGTCTTCCTCGGGAAATTGATCCTCAGACTCTCGAGTTCAAAGCCTGTGCCCGCCGAGTCACGCGGTTCGGCTTGGAGCCGATCGCGCAACTCGGCGGCTACGTCTGTGCTCATGTGCCGAGTTTAACAGCGCTTTTTGCTTGAAAGGAGATCGATGTAGTAGGCGGTGATCACGCCTTGGGGCCTCACGCCGTTGCCGTGGTACGCACCGGCGTTGTAGACGATGCGGAAGTACTCCATCGGCGGGCACGTGTCGGTGTACATGGAGAAGCCGCCGGCGTCGTTCGGCGTCCCGCGCCAGAACGTGTCCGTCATCTTCTTGTCGAACGCCTTGCTCCACCGCTTCCGCTTCACGAGGTGGCGGTAGCCGAAGGAGTCGTTCCCGCAGCGCAGCACGTAAACATACGGGCCGCGGTAGTACTTTTTCGCGATGCTCTTGTAGGACTTACCCTCGCACATCTTCTTCGCGGCGGGTGAAGCCTGTATCTGATGGGCTTGTGCGGTTGCGGCGTACGGAGCGCTTACGGTCCCCAGGACCAGCACCCCGCAGATGGTGGCTAACTCGGCGAACTTTCGGACAGTCATCGTCCCCCCCTTGCCTGTGCGGCGCTCGTGCCAAGATCTGCCTGCTGCACCGCTCTTGACGCAAGGTTATTTCGCTCAGGCGTTCGAGGCAAAAGGATAACGCGTGGCCATACTCATGGGCAGGAGTCGTGCCTCTGCCGTTTCGCGGAGCCTGCGATGGGTAACGCAAGTGCCGGAAAGGCACTGTGATCAGGGCTTGTACAAGGGCTCTGCGCACAGCGGCGCACGTGATGTGCAGCGATAGCGCACCCATGACCCCGCAGGGGCCCGCGTTTTTGGATCAAGCCGGGAAGGAGACCATGTCGCGTGTGGGGGCCCGTGGTTGGTGCCTACTGGTCCGGGTTCTGGCCGACCCGCCCGGACAGCGCCTCGATGATCTCGGCGTTGCGGTGGTCGATGTGCTGCTTGAGTTCCTCGATCCGGCTGGTGATCCGGGCCTCCTGCGCGGCAAGACGTTCGCCCAGGGTCATGGCGAGCTGAATGCCGTTGGTCTGGATCAGCCCCGTCAGGCGCTGCTCCATCTCCTCCATGCGGCGGGTGAGCGCGGCGAGCTCGCGCTCGGGGATCGGGTTTTCAGGCATGGGTTCCTCGTCTGTGGTGTGGGGGCAAGGGTTTCACGCCGTGCGGTCACGCTGCGCCGGGCGCTTGGGCCGCACGGAGATGCCGGCGTCCTGCAACCAGCCGTAGAACACCCCGGTGCTGATCTGTGCCAGGTCCTGGGTCCGGCGGCGGGGCGCGCCGATGCGCACGGCGTTCACGGCCGCGGCGCTCAGTGGCTTGAGCAACTCCTCCGCCTGCCTGACCAGGTCGGCGCGGCGCCTGCCCAGGTCGGCCACCTCACGCAGGGCAGCGGCTTGCCGCTCTTCTCGCAGTGCGCGGTCCTCGTCGGTCACGGGAGGAGCCTAGCCGAAAAGCACGCTACGTGTACCACTTGCACGACGCGTGCTTCTCTTGGGGTGAGCCTGGACGTCCGAGCTTTTCACCGTCGAGCGGTCCTGCGATCGGCTCCATGGAGCGCTGCTCGCCGTGCTCCCGATGCTCGCTGCCGCTGCCCATGCCCCGTCCACTCGGCCAAGCTCCGCTCTCGACGGCCCGCCGCCCTCTACGCTGTGTCGCATGCTCTGGCGGCCGGGAATCCCCCGTACCCGGCCGCCAGACCCGGAACCCCCGCCGCCGCTACGACAGCGGCGCCACCCGGCCCCGGCCGGGCCCGTGGAAGGCACAGCGCAGCGCCCCGCTTCCCGGGCCTGCGCACCACCACACCCACTCCCCCACACCACCACCACGGGCACGGGCAGGGCGGCAGACGAGGGAAGTCCGGCCGTGGTGAGTCCCGAAAAGGCCTACTGAGCAGCGCAGATGCGCGGGCCCGGTGCCCACAGGCGCAAGTGATGGTGCAAGCAATGTCGCAAGTGATGGCGCAAGTGATGTTGCCGGGCGTGGTGAGTGCGCACGCAGGCACGCTCCCGGCGCGGCCCCGATGCGCAGCGGCACCGTGAGAGCGGACAGCGGCCGGGCGGCGGCATGGGGGGCCGAGTGCGGGGAAGCCGTGGTGCAGCGGGGGCCGGCTATCCCCCCGCGGCGGTGCCGGTCGGCCCCCGCCGCCGCACGCCCGCCCCAGGTGCGGCGAACGGCTGACCCCGGCGTGGGCGGGGGGATGAGCGCGGTCGGCCCGCGGCATGCACGGAAGGGACGCCCCTTGGTCGGTCTGTCCCTCATGGCCGGCCGCACCTCCGGGAGGCCGAGGGCCGGTGCCCGCAATTCAGGGTGCAGCCGCCGGCCCGCCATACATCCCGCTGACCGCGCAACCAACCGCGCAATTCCCATGCCGGTTGCTGCGCATTCGACGGCCATGGGCCACGACAATGCTTCTGGCCAGCGCTGCGCAGCCCACCGACAGCGGAACCAGCGATTCGGATGCTGTAGACGCCCAGACGCCCCAAGGCGCGTGCACACCGGGTTGAACCCGGGCCGCGGCCGCCGCAACCTCTTGCGTGCGCCCAGGGGGTCCTCAGTCCGGCCGCCCCCAAGCCCCCGCAATTTCGCACTCGAGGCACCCTCGGGCCAGAACCCGGGCTCTCCCGGCGCGCACCGCTGCCGAGGACGTAGGTTGACGCCCGCATCCGATCACCGTCCCCACGCAAGGAGAATCCGTATGCCGCGCCGCGAGGCCCCGCTGGACCCGCACGCCGGTCCCGTCCAGCAGTTCGCATCCGAGTTACGCCAACTGCGCCGGCAAGCAGGCGGCATCACTTACCAGGCAAGGGCCGAGTGCACCCGGTACACCGTGCCGACAGTCCAAGTCCGCAGCCAGCCACGAACTGCCCTCGCTGCCGGTCACCCTCGCCTACATCACCGCGTGCGGCGCAGACCCCGCCCAGTGGGAGCAGCGCTGGCACCACGCGGTAGAACAGTCGGCCGCCCACGATGCCGAAAACGACGGCGCCGTGCCGCCCTACCTGGGACTGGCCCGGTTCGAACCCGCCGACCGGGAACGGTTGGCTACTGAGGGCTGCGGCATCGAGGCCGCGATGGGCGCGGGCAGGGTGGAGTACACGGCTTGGAGGATGTCCGCGTGCACCTGCAGACAGCGCAGCGGCGGCAGGTCGCCGGAGGCGGCAGGTCGATGACGCTGATCAGACGGTGCAGTTCGAGCCCGTCGAGCGCGGCCTGCAGCCGCGACGGGCGGAAGGAGGGATCGAGAGAGGTCAGCGCGCTGGTGCCGTGGGCGGGGATATCCCAGTTGTCAGCACAGGTAAGTGGACGAGTCGGCCCAGTAGATGAGGTAGGACCAGGTCTGCGGGCCGATGAGCCCGTCGACGGTGATACCGGCACAGCGCTGGAACCTCCTGGTCGCGGCTTCAGTGACCGGTCCGAAATCCCCGTCCTCAGGCATCGAGACCCCAGTCATGGACAGGTTCAGATAGCACTGTGCCTGCTGGACCGCCGCCCCTGATGAACCACGCCTGATCGTCGGGCGGCTGCTGGTGTAGTTGCACGAGTTCGCCGGTCCACGGGGAACGGGGTTCTCAGGAGGTGCCACCCGTGTCGTCGTGACCGTTGCAGGAGGCTGTTTGGTCACCGTTGTCGTCCTCGTCGGGACGGCGGTGGCGGTGGCGCTGGTGGCACCCGGAGGCGCCGTTGTGTTGGTGTTGCCCTCCGTTGTGACGGTACTGCACCCCATTGCTAAAGCAAGTATCAGCAGGGACGCCGCAGGTATCGGCCATCGCATAGGCACTCGTCTCCAGCGTCGGCGAGAGGGCAGCACGACCCTCTTCCAGCCTGCACTCCCATCACGCCCACCGCATCTGGGGGAGTCCAGAAGCCGAAACGAGCCGATCACACCTGCCGACTACAGCTCCATCCCGGCATCGGCCCCCTGCGTGCACCGCCGTGCTGACGTGTGACGCCGCCTCCGACCACCGGAGGGAGGCGACGTCAAACCCAGCACACCCAGGCCCGCCGACCATCACACAGGAACGGGCGAACCCATGACAGCCACCCATCACCGTGCCAGCCGACCGATGACAGCCACGTGGTCATCCCATGACAGCCACGACGAAACGAGGAGCCGCGTCGTACCAGGCAAACAACCCAACACCCCAGATGACGCCCAACCCACCCCACCACACCCCCAACTCACAGCCTTCCAGGGCTCGCCATGTGGCGTTGTCGAGGGCGAGGTCGACGCTGCGGCCGGGGAAGCGGACAGTGCGGGAGGCAGTGCTGATGTGGTCGAGGGTGAGGTGGCGAAGTTCGGTGGTGGTGGCAGCGTGGAGGAGAGCCGCCAGCCCGATGAACGCCTCGTGCGGGAGGACATCCTTGCCGGCACTCCAGCGGCGGTAGAGGGCACGCTGCTCATCGAGAGTGAGCGTTGAGCCGCTGAAGCCACGTGGCTGCGGGGCCTGCACGGCCGCGGCGGGATTGTGGAGCACCAATCCGGTGCGGTGGGCGTGGGAGAAGAATTGTCTCAGGCCCGCGAGCCAGGAGGCTCTGCGGGCCGGGTTGCGGGCGAGGAATACCTCCACGTCGGTGACGTTCACGCCTGTCCAGGAGCTGTGTCCCTGCGCGTGGATGTGGAGTGCCAGGTCTCGGATGGTGTCGAGGCGGATCTCGATGGTCTGGAGCCGGTTCGGTCGCAGGCCGAGACGCTCGGCATTCGCTCGCTGGGCCACCAGCGCCTCCGCGAAAGCGCGTACGGCGGGGCGCAGCGGGGCCGGGGTCGCTTGGATCCGGTGTTCCGGAGCACTCTGCCCCCGAGCTTCATCCGCGGCTGCCGCCTGCCCAGCTCCGGCAGCAGCGCCACCCCGGCCTCTGAGGCGGCCGGGTACAGCTCTCGCACCGAATGCCCCCTCCGGCGCGCTGGCCGCGATGGTGTCCGTAGCAGATCAGGTTCAATGGTGCTCAACGAAAGCGCGAATGGTGCTGGCAAGGCGCTTGTAATTGTCGGACTTTATGCCTGCGGACTCTCCGCTCTGAGCAAGAAACAAACTCAGGCTTGCGGCGCAGATCTTGTCCTGTCGGTCTGGCAGGTTGCAATAGATCGAGCTCCCCCCCGAGGTGGAGACCTGGGAGACGAACAATGCGACGGTGCTGTTGCTCCGCGTTATCCCGTCGTTCCACAGGCGTCGATCGCCTTGTGGGGCCCACACAAGCGAGGCGTAGAAGTTGGGGGTGCCAGTTGAGATCGGCTCTACGACGTGGCCCGAGGGCTGGGTGCAGTCGTGGTCTGACACCAGGGATGCAACCTCAGGGATGTACTCACAACCCCAGGATCGTTGGATGGAAACTCCACCGGGGCTCCACGCTTCGATGACGCCTGAGTGATGGTTGTCCCTCTCCATACCGAAGGTGACGTTTCCATCGGCTCCGCGGCTGGCCTGGCAGGTGCTCCCCTTGGGGCCAAGCACAAAGTGTGGCCGATTCTCACCGTAGAACACATCTCGGCTTCCAGCGACGGCTGCTTCGGCGGGAAGCAAAATATGGTTCGGTAGGTGGACGGTAGCTGGTATCCGCCCTTTAGGGGGACGAACGATAGACTCTTCCTTGCAAGGCAGGACGTTGGCCACTGGGCTCGCATGGACAAGTGGCGGCGCCGGAGTCGTCTGAGAGCCTGGTGGGGTGGAGGAACTAGTGAACAGCAGAATACTGACCGCGATCGCCGTCGCTCCCATTCCCGCAGGAGCTCCGCGGCCGGCGGATGGTTGATGAGGGGCGGCATGTGTCTTGGGGGCAATGTGCTCGATGGCCTGGGACACCTGCTCACGGAATGCGGTGGCGAAGACAACCGGGATGAGCGCGGGTGCATAATCCCACTTCAAGGCATTTATCTCGCGTCGGCACACAACGCAATCTCCACAGGTCGGGCACGTGCTGTAGTGCTTGACAACCTGTTTGTATAAATCTTTAGTGAAGCCCTTGCCGACGTGCTCGTCGAGGATTCGGGCAAGCTCGGGACAGCGGGTGCGGTCCCCTTTGGTCAAAATCAGGACGTGGAATCGTTCAGCGATCTTATGGCAAAGTCGGGTGCTTCGATTGCTGATTGTCTTCTCGGGCTTGTTCAGGCGTGCGGCGATCTCGATGGTGCCGAGTTCCGCAACATGTCTGAACTGATATAGCTTCTGGTCAAACGGGTCAAGGCTGGCCACGACTTCCGGGAGCAGACGAAGCACCTCGGCCAAGCGGACGGGATCATGCCCACGATGCACAACCTGCGTGTGGTCGGCTAGGTCTTTGACAGTGCTTTCCTCAAAGCCGAGTACCTCCTTTGCCCCCCGGCTGCGGTGCTTCCGCACACGCAGTTTGGCGATTTCCATCAGCCAGCCGCCCAGTCTTGCTGACTCGGCTGGCCACCGGCAATCCTCCAGGAGCTTGAGAGCCTCGGTGAAGGTGATCTGCCCGACATCGTTGGCATCCTCAGCGTTACGCAGTGTGCCTGCCAAGTAGCGGTGAATGTCGTGTGCATGGCGTTCGATGATGACTTGGTAGACCTGGGTCCGCGCCTGCCGTGGTGGTCGTGGTTCTTGCCGCAAGCAGAGCACAAGATCGGCATCGGAGAGCTCGCTCAGCGTCAATGGCTCAGATGCCACAAGCCCCCCTGACCTGCAGTGATCCATATCTCGAAAGTAGGCATAAAAGATCTTGGCCCCGATCTCGGGAAAACGGGAAGGCTCGCGGCCTGTCCCTCTGCACGGCCCCCAAGCCGAGGAGGAACCAATGCCCCGAGCGCAACGTCAACGTGCCGCTGGCAGGCAACAGCAGTCACCCACCCGCCACACCGCAGACCGGCCAGGTTCGCTGCTCAGGGCTGCTGCGGGCGGGGCGGCAGGAGCTGCTGGGTTGTCGGTGGTCTTGGCGGAGAACGGCCACTGGGTAGGCGTACTAGCCGCGGTCGGTGTCGCGGTGCTGGCGCCGCTAGGGCAATTGATCATTCGAGAGTGGTTTTGGTTGCGTGAGCAGCACCACTCCCGGCGCGACTGGCGATGGGCCATCAAGAACCTGTCAGCTGAAGAAGCGGAAAGGCTACTCGCACTGCGCAACGACACCCGCGAGCAGTTGGTCCGCTCCCGGGTTGCCGCTGACGGCGGCCATGTCCCCGACCGGAGCCTACGTCGGCAGGACTTCCAAGATGCGCGTCCGACCCCCGCATCCCCGGAGCCACATGGGAGCGACACGTAACTGAATGGGATGCTCCGGCCTTGTTTCATCTTCTGCAGCGATCGGTCAGGGAACGAGAGGCTGCATGTGGCTGGCACAGCGCAACTGTCTCTGTTCAGCTGGCAATCATCACTGCCAAGTTGCTCTTCCGGACAAGATTCGTCTCGGCTCTGACCTGAACACCGCCTTGGACCAGCAGGGCCATGATGCGCTTCCAGCGCTGAGCTGAATCGTGCTGGCGATTCCTCATCGGCCTCGGCTTGGAATGCGCGCCCGGGCTCGGGGTCGGTGAGGGCTTGGCGGACGCTTCGCATGGTGGGCTCAGGCTTGGCGGTGTGCCCATGCTGGTGACCGGCAGCGGTCACGTCGTGTCTCCTGAGCAGGCCGGAGGCGGAATCCGGGGCCTTGGCGGTCGCCCGGCGCAGCTTCGCTTTTGGCGGTGGCCGATGGAGAATCTCACCTTGCCCACAGCGATCCCCGCATGCCGCAGCTACACCTGGGTCGCTGAGGGGTCCAGGGGTGAACCGGAACGCCCGAGGCCGTTGGTGGACGCGAGGAGGTAGGGCAGGTCGGCGGCGCAAACGCCAGCGATCCATGGTGAGTTCCAGTGAGATCGCGAACCGTACCTGCTGGGGACAGCCCAAGAGGCGCAGGAACCGTGCGATAGGGGGCCGGGTCACAGAGGGAGTGTTATTCCGAGTTCTTGCATGGCCGTGGAGGGGGTCCGCCTTCGGAGCGTTCGGTCTTGCGGCCCTTGCTGCCCGCGGCCAGGGTGCGCGGGTCGACGGCCTCGGCCGGGGCACCGGTGGCGTACAGGCCCTGCGGGTCGGTGTCGCGGTCGTGGGGCACCAGCCAGAACACGCGGCGGCGGAAAGTGCCGGAGGAGCGGGAGGGCTTGGCCTGCGGGCCGAGCCGGGCGTAGCCGACCATGCGTCCGTCGCGGTGGTAGGCGGGTCTGCCGCGGCGGGTGGGCAGGCGGTCCAGGCTCTGACGCACGTAGTCCAGGTCGGTGGTGTCCTCGAGCCAGACGAGTTCGGCTTCGTGGAGGAGTTCGTCCTCGCTGATCAGGGAGCTCATCTGGTGTCCTGTTCGTCGGCGAGCAGTCCGATGCCGGGGTAGTACTTGCGTGAGTTGGACAGGATCATCTCCTTCGGAGAAGCCCGCCCGGCCAGTTCTCTGGCGCGGGCGGCGAAGGCGCGCGAGGAGATGGCGGGGGCTCCCTCGTCCTGGCACCAGGCGCGGTAGGCGGCGTACAGGCGTGCCTGCTCCGCCCGCATGTCGGGATCGAGGGCGCAGCGTTCGTCGAAGAAGCGGCCGGTGTGGTCTTCGGTGTCGGCGTAGGCGGTGGTGGCGATGCGTACGCGTTCGGGGCCGGTGAGGTCCTTGTCGCCGGCGAGGTAGCGGCGGGCGCCGTCGATGAGCCAGTTCAGGATGCCGGGGCCTTCTTCGGTGACCAGGATGTCGGCGAGGTTGTCGATCTTGCGGTCGTCGGGGACGACGCGTTCGAAGGGGATCAGGCGCATGCGGCGCCAGAAGGCGAAGCCTCCGGTGCCGACCTCGGGGCGGTGGTTGCCCAGGAGCCAGAGTTTGTGGGTGGGTTCGAAGCTGAAGAAGTCCTGGCGCATGCGGCGGGCCTTGATGCGGTCGCCGCCGGTCAGCAGTTTGACGCGGGCCTCGTCGAATTTGTCGCCGGGTTTGACCTCGGAGCAGACGATGACGCGGCGGCCGTGGAGTTCGGCCAGGTCGGTGGGGTGGCCTTCGTAGGGGCGGGCCATCAAAAAGCCGGGCGGGGCGGCGTCGGCGTAGTCGCCCAGCAGTTTCATCAGCACGTCCAGCAGGACGGATTTGCCGTTCTTGCCGGAGCCGAACAGGAACGGCATGACCTGGCCGCCGACGTCGCCGGTGATGGAGTAGCCGAGCAGCAGGTGCAGGAAGCCGGTCATCTGGCGGCCTTCGGCGTCGTCGCCGAAGGTGTCGGCGAGAAAGCGCATCCACCGCGGGGCGGGGACCGGTTGGGGGCCGGTGGAGGTGGATCGGGAGTGGAAGTCCTTGTTGGGGTCCGGGGTGCGCAGCAGGCCGGTGCGCAGGTCGACGATGCCGGCGGGGGTGCACAGGGCGTAGGGGTCGGCGTCGAGCAGGGCGGCGTTGAGCACCATGCCGGGGGCGGATTTGGCCTGGGTGAGCATGGCGTTCATGCCGGAGGTGGACAGGGCGCGGCGGCGGTGCTGGTGCAGGGCCTGGGCGGGGTGGAGGCCGCGCGGGTCGGTTGCGGCGATGTTCTCCGCCAGGTCCCCGGCGGCCCACAGCACGGTGTCGTCCTCGTCGATCTGCCAGCGGGTGGCATCCCAGCGGTACCAGCCCAGGCCGGGCACGTGCCGGTAGTCGTTGGCGTAGAGCTTGACGAAGAGTTTGGCGTTGCCGCGGTCGCTGAGGGTGTCCGGCACCAGCCCGGTCGCGGTGGCGTACTCGGCGCAGGCGCGGTTCTGGGTGGCCCCTGTGGCTTGTGCGGGGACTGCGGTGCCCGCGGGGGCGGGGCGGGCGAGGATCTGGGCTGCGACGGCTTGGGCGTCGAAGTCGAACAGGAAGTCCTCCGACGGCGATGTCACGGGCGGCCCCCGACGTGCAGGGGGTGGCGGGAGCCGGCGTTCATGCCGCTGCGGATGATCTGCGCGGCGCGGCGGGCCTGCCCGGGGCGGGCGGTCTCGGCGATCTGCTGCAGGAGGTCTTCGGCGGCCTGGTGGGTCATGTGTCCTGCTGCGACCAGGCCGCCGGCGGTGTAGGCGGCGCGGTTGAGCTTGTCGGAGAATCCGGCGCCCTCCGCGACGGCGGCGCACTCGGCCACCTCGGCGAGGAGAGCGGACAGGGCCCGGGTGGCGCGGTCGCGTCCGCCGCCCGCGGCGATGACGGCCTGTCGGGCGCGGGCCAGCACCGTGCGAGGAAGGGGGACCTGTGGTGGGGGCAGGTGGCCGGTGCGCTCGAGTTCGCCGGCCAGCCAGCCCGGCAGCGCGGCCGGGTGGCGGGCATCGCCGACGGGCGTGTAGGTGCCTGCGCCGGTGGTGGTGCCGGGGGCGATGATGTAGCCGCCGTGGGCCCGCACATCGACCTGCCAGGCCAGCGCCCTGGTGGGGCTGGAACCGGCCGAGCACTGCCAGCGGCGGCCGTCGGTGGCCCGGTACCACACGTGCATGCCGCCCGAAGGCGTGCGCACCCGCAGGGTCTCGCCGTCCTCGGCCGGGCTGGCGGCCCCACGCAGTGCGGCCAGGACCGCCAGGGTGTGGAAGCCGTTGGCCAGCCCGGCCAGGTCCACCTGGCCGGGGATGTCGATGCCCGGCAGCAGGCGGTCCCGGTCGGGCAGGTTCTGTCCGTGGGCGTCGATGTCGATGACCACCAGCCCAGATGGGCCGCACGCCACGCCGACACCGAAGTCGGGGTGGGCGGTCCACCACTGGTCGATCCGGGCGGGGTCGAGTGTGGCGGCGTGGAACCCGTGGCACCAGCGGCCCGCCGCGATGCACGCGCAGTCGGTGTGGGTATGCCCGGGGGCCCGGCACGCCTTGCAGTTCGCCGCAGGCGTCTTGCGTCCGGGAGCGAGCGGATGCACAGCCCAGCCTTGGCCGACATCACCACCTGGCCAGGGACAGTGGAGGCGCAGCGACTGAAGGACCTGGAGCAGGCTGCCGTGAGTCGCTGTCAGGAAACCGCAGCTCAGCAGGCATGCGACTCCCCCATCAGCGACTGAAGCGACTCAACGACGGACATAGACTAGCGAAGCCGCTCGCAGCCGGAGCGCACCTCGGGCAAACGGTCGGGCACTCGTGTCGGCGACCGGCCCCAGCGACTGGGGAGCAGCGACTCAACAGCGGGCACAGCTACTCAAGCACCTTCGGTCGCTGCCTTGGGAGAAGCAGAAAGCCGCAGGTGACATGCCCTGACGGGCAGCCATCAGCGACTGAAGCGACTCAAGCTCCCTATATATAACGCGCACGCGCACGCACGGGAATGTCCTCATATACCCGAACCAAGAGTCGCTTCAGTCGCTGCGATCGCGGTTCACCGCCTGTGAGCTGCGCTTTTTCAATGGACGTGAGCAGCGACCAAGCCGCTGTTCAGTCGCTGCCCTTCAGTCGCTGCCCCGCGACGCCTGGCCGTCCTGCGAGGCCCGGGCCGCCGTCGACGCCATGGACCCGGACGACCGGCTGGACGACCCCGACTTCGTCGCCCGCTACCACCAGGCCGTCGCCGACTACCGCGAGCAACTCGCCCGCAACCGCCGCAAGAAGCTCCGCGTCGCCTGACAATGGGGGGCACGGCGGGAGCGCCCCCGTGAGCCGCCCGGCCTCCCCTTGGACGGCGCGGCGGGCAGCAACGGCGCGGACCGGGCGGTCCCCGCCATATGGCTCGCCTCCCAACACCGTTCAGGTCCCACGTGTGACGGGGCGGAGGGCGGGCCTCCAAAAGATCTTGGACGTTTCGGTACCCATCCGGGGTTGCTCGCGCGATGAACAGGGTGTCAGGCGAGGCCGAGACGAGGAACGGACGGTGCGAAGGTGCACGGAATGCAGGTGCTGGAGGGGGTGATGGCCACCCTGGTCGCATTTGCCGCCGTCGGGGCCGGCGAGTGGAGGAAGGTGCAGCTGGCCAGGGAGCGGCGTCGGGAGCGTGAGCAGGAGCTGCTGGCCAAGATGGTGGCCAAGGTCGCCGACGGCGAGCGGGAGGTCCAGGTGCACCACGGCGGAGCGTCCGGCACCTGGACGCTGACCGGCACTGCCCGCCCGGGCCGCTCGGCGTCCGGCAGCATGCGGCGCGACCGGTGACCGTGCAGGACCATCCAGGCCCGGTGCCCGGCCGCAGTACGGCCGGGCACGCCGGGCAGAGCACCGGCATCCCGGGCCCCCCGGGTACCTCGGCGTTGCCGGTGGTCGACGAAGCGAGGCTCGCCGCGTTCTACCGAGCCGAGATCGACGGACTGCTCACGTACCTGACCCGCAGGATCGGCCGCGATGACGCCGGGGAGCTGGCCGGGCAAATCTTCGAGGAGTTCTGTGCATGGTGGCCGAACACCCCCGGGCACCCCAAGCCGGAACGGACGTTATACCGGATCGCGCAGTGCCGCCTGAACGACCGCTTCCGCCGCCGCGGCCGCACCCTCACCCTCGAGACCAGTGACCTCGAATACCTGGCCGACTCCGTGCGCGAGGAGGGGTTCGCCGCCGTCGAGCTGCGCATCGACTTCGAGCAGGCACTGGCCGAGCTGGACGAGCGCCAGCGGCAGGCCCTGCTCCTGCACCATGTGGCGGGGTTTGCGGTCAAGGAGTGCGCCGAGGTCCTCGGTGTCGGCATCGATAACATGAAGAAGATCCTGAAGCAGGCGCGTGGGAGGCTGCGGCAGTCACCGCGTATGGACGCCTACGAGACCACCGCGACGGCCAAGGAGGTGCACCGGTGAACCACGAGCAGCAGCACAGCGGAACGCGGGGCGAGCGCATCACGTTGAGCGCGGCCGAGAAGGCGGAGGGCTTCGCCGCGGTGATGGAGCGCCTGAAGGCGCGCAGCCCGCAGGAGAAGGCCCGATTGCGGCAGCGGGTCGAGGCAGCCGAGCTAGGGCACCAGGCGTACGCGCTGGGCCACGAGTACCTCGAGAGCGGCGACCACCAGGCCGCGAGACGATGGCTGCAAGTCGCCGCCGACCACGACGTCCCCGGCGCCGAGCAGGCTCTGCACGACCTCGACCTGAGGCAAACCCTCGATCGCCTCACCGACACAGCGCCCACCGGCAGTCAAGGCCCCACCCAGAACACCGGACTGCGCACGGTCATCCCGGCGCACCCGGCCACCTGCCCCATCGAGGGCCCGATCAGGGCCGGACAGCCCTGGCCGCCGCTGGACGAGGCCATGCGGGCGGCGAATCGGATCACCGCAGATGCGCGGGCCGCAGCCACGCGGATCACCGACCAAGCCCAGCACGCGGCCCGCGAGATCATCACCGAGGCGCACGAGCGGGCCCAGGAGACGGCCCGAGAGATCATCGGCGAGGCTCACCGGCAGGCTCGGGCCATCGCTGACGATGCTCATGCCGAAGCCGAACAAATCGGGCTGATGGATCAGCAGGGCGCAGCGGACGCCGACGTGGCGCGCTCTGAAGAAGTGCACAGCAAGGACCGGCCTTCCACGATCAGTGCCGCCCAATGGAAGCGATGGATCCGCCTGAATTTGAATTCGCAGGCGCGTCAGATCCACGATGAGACGGAACCGCAAAATGCCGATGCGGCGGATACGGCACGCTCCAACTTCGATTGGTTCATTGTCGATCCGGATTCGGCGATCTCTTTTATTATGTGCAAGACGGTGACCGGGAGGGAGCAGCGGACCGGGCTGTCGCTGGAACAAGGAGCCGAGCCGGTGCCCCCTGCTGAGCGCCTCGTTCTGGCTACTGACGGGATGGTCGAGCAGCCGACGTCAGGTGAGTGGGACGTCTGCCACCTACTGGCGCAGGGCAGCCACCGCGTGCTGCTGAGTGTGGGGCGCGGCGACGTGGAACCGTGCGCTATCGCCACGACACCACTGCTGGGGAGTACCGAGCCGCCGAAGGTTTGGGCGAGGGTTTTGGCGCTGCGCGAGCTGACCCGGCGGCTTCACCAGGGCGGTGATGGCGCTCGTTGAATCCGGTTCTGGCCGCCATTCCGTGAAGACCATGATCACGGCGATGTGAGGATGCGTGTTCGCAGGAGGGTGAAGGACGCGCGTCCATACATGCTCCTCTGCCGGATCTACTCGCCGAGCATGTTGCCCCGGCGATGGCGGACGAGGTCAGTGAACACGCGGGCCAGATTGCAGGCATTGGTGATGTCAGGGCAGGCCAGCCTGACCTGTTCGAGCTGTGCTGTCTCTTGGGTGGAGAGTTGGTCTCTCGCTCGCAGGATCAGGCCCGTGATCGTGCAGGGGCTGGGAATGTGAGCGGGGGCGGGGACGGCGACGTTCTTGCGCAGTGAGAGCACGTAGCGTGTGAGAGTCGAGTAGCCCCCGCGGAATCCGCGGTCCACGATCTGCTGGTAGAGCTCGGCCGCGTTGGTGTTGCCCGCGGCGTACTGGGCTTGGAGGAACGGCTGAAGCGGTCGAGGGGGGATCTGCGTCGGTCACGGGCTGAGGCGATCAAGGTTTCGAGATCGGTGTCGCGGTAGCGGCGGGCGGTCTTGCGGTCCAGGCCGAGCCGCCGGGCAACTTCGCTGAGCGGGTAGCTGGTGTCGACCAGGCGGTTGACCTCCTCGTATCGTCGTCGGACCCGATCGATGATCAGCGTGGGCGGCAGCGCGTCGAGCAGCGGCATCCTGGGCGGGTCCTCGGCTACCTCTTCCGCGTATTTCCGCACGCAGGGACGGTGCTGATGGCACGTCTTCTCCACTGCACGAGACAGGTTCTGCAGCAGGTGCCAGCGATCGGCCACCTCGGTAGCGTGCGGGGCCCGCCTTCTTGACCACCCGGGAATAGGTGCTGGCCCGGTCACGGCAGATGATCTCCGCTCCAGGATGTTCGCGCAGCCAGGCAGCGAAGGTCTCCGATGTGCGGTCGGGCAGCACGTCGACCACGCGGGTGGTCTCGACGTTTACCAGGATCGTGCCGTAGGTCCGGCCCTTGCGGAAGGCGAACTCGTCGACGCCAGCCCCCCGGGCGCCCGCTCCGGGACCGGCGGGGCTTCCAACAGACCGAGCAGGCAGGTCCGGCCGGCGGCCAGACGTAACTGGCGGCACAAAAGCTCGCCCGCGCGGCCGCCCAATTGCTCGGCGATCGCCTTCAACCAGGACTTCAGCCCGACACTCGACCTGCGGTATCGCTCGGTGAGTCCACCGACCTGTTCGGCGAAGACTTGAGCCGAACCGCCCGGCTCCACCCCACACCTCCTCATCCACCACCGGAAATGCGCCCCTGTCACACCAGCGGCCGGGGCCTCGTGCTGGCGGCGCCGGGTCATTCGTCGCCTTCATCGGTGCGTCGTAGGAGGCCTCATGCGGCCTGGGCTACCCGGCTTCCGGCACAGTCGCCTGGCCAATGGTCGGTTTCGGTACCGCTCACTGCGACGGCCGGGCTCGTCCAATCGGGTCTCGTACCAGGACTCGCCGCTCTCTAGGGGTCCGACACGGGTGAGCTCAATCGGTCGCTTGCCCGATCCAGCTGGGCGGTACGAGGGCTTGGTCGTTGTCGTAACGCCATCGTTGGGTGACGTATGGGCTAAACGCCGGGTGGTCCAGATCCGCATGTTCCATGACAACCACCTGGAACTGCCCGCCGAGTAGGCGCAACGTGTGGTGGATGGCCTGGTAGATGTTCAGCAGCTTGTTGCGGTCGTGGGCTCGCAAGATGGCTTCACCTGTGTGGTCGGGAGGGAAATACACCTGCGAAGGCTGGTCGAGGATCAGAAGGCGAGGCACTGGTCCGCGGTGCTCGGCGAACCACTCATGAAGGCTGAGCAGTGTGGCAACGTGGTAGCCGAGGTGGTTCTCGCCACTGCCCATGTTTGCGAGGGCTAGGGGCCCGTCGGCTCTATCGGCTACGACAGTGAGGCGGTTGACGTCGAGGCGAATGGGATTCTCGGAGTGTTCGAGGCTCAGGCCTGCGGCTTTGCCCGTGATCTTTTGGCTGATGAGTGACAGGTAGCTGGCCAGGCGCTCGCCCTGTGTGTCGTCGCTGAGCAGTTCCTCTAGGTCGGCGATCTGGCGACGCAAGTCTTCTCGGCGGTCATCAACTTGGGGAGCTATCGCCTGATGGGCAGCGGTGTCCAGATAGAGGCTAATGCGTCCTTGAACGATGGCTGCGCGACGTAGATCGTCGGGCTCCTGCTGCAGGGCCCGCAATCCGGCGGTGACCTCGTTGATCTCTTCCTGATTCCGGGCGAGCGCTGAGCGCAGTTCTTGCAGCTGGCCTTCTTCCTGACTGATCAGGCGCTGGATCGCCGGGGTATCGCTGCCGATGACCTGCAGATCGCCCTCCAGATGTGCAAGGTCGCGGGTGAGAGCGGTAACGGTGGCGTTGGCGGAGGGAAGGGAACTGTCACACACGGGGCAGTGCGTAGCGTCGGACGTTTCGGGGTTCCGGCGTAGCAGGCCGAGGGACACAAGGCGAGCGCGTTGTTCGGTGGCCTGGCTGGTGAAGTCGTTGTTCTCAGCGAGGGCTCGCTTCAGGTCGGTGATCTTGACGCGGGTCTGTCCGTGGAGGCGACGCAGTTCGTTGCGGCGCGTGTTGAGGACGCCCAGGGGATCGTCGTTACTGTCCTGGTCGGGTTGGGGGCCGGTGTGATTCAGGGCTTGGCGCAGGAAGCCAAGGACATCGGCGGCCGATGACTCCGGACCGGTGAGCGGGGGCACCAAGTGTGCTTCAACTGCTTCAGTGAGCAGGGCGCGGGCTTGTCCGGCGGCGGGGTCGAGGTTGCGGGTTGTGGCGAGTGCGGCTTCCAGATCGGCTAGGTCGCGGCGCAGGAGGCGAAGTCGGTTGCGCAGCAGGGCCTGCTCAGGGTCGACGGCGCCAAGGAAGTAGGGGATGACGCCGCGGATGGTGTTGGGGCGCCATTCCTCGCCTTGGGAGTGGAACAGCAGGTCGGGATTGGCGACCTCGTTCTGGGCCTGGAGGCAGAAGAACAGGGCGTGGCGGATGGATGGGGCAATGGTCTGGGCTCGGCCGACGGCTGGCACCCGGACGGTGCGGTCGATGCCGCAGAAATCGCTGAGCATGTCTTTTGCCGCGTCCAGCGGAGTGACGAAGTTCAGGTCCTCCAGTGGTGGAGGCGGGGTGCCGGGGGCCTGAGAGATGATGCACAGGACGGTGCTGACGGCGGCTTTGCCTTCGGGGGCGCGGCGGGCGACGAAGAGCCGCTGGTTGGGCTTGACCAAGGTGACGGCGTAGGTGCTGACGTAGTCGCGGACCTTGCCGGCCTTGACCGGGTAGCCCGAGCTGGCCAAGCAGTAGTCGATGATGGTCAGCAGGGCGCTTTTGCCGCGCCGGGAGTCGCCGGTGACGATGTTGAGGGTGCCGGTGTCGAAGGGCACGGTGCGCATCTGGTCCGGCTGCTTGCCATAGATGGTGACCGCCTGGATCTGAAAGGTCACGGCTTGACTCCAAGGAGGGTCAGGACGGTGCTGAGACTTCCGGTGCTGGGCAGCCAGCGCCCGAGCTGGACGGCCGCCTTCTGAATGGTGACGTTCTGTTCCGTTTCGCCCCTCACGGCCTTGGTAAGCGTGCGTGGGACCAGGGTGAGGCCGTCGCCGTTGCAGTGCAGGATGCTGCTCTGCAAGGCGAACAACAGGCCGGGCCGCACCACGGAAGCCAGGGCAGCTGCGTTGCGCGTCATGGCGATTCGCACGGCGTCGTTCTCGTCGAGCCATCCCATCAGGCCGGTTCCCGTGGTCGTTGGTAATACAGCACGGATGGAAGGCTGCAGGGCCATGACGGCGGCGGTGACGGCCACCGGCAGCGGGCAGGGGGCTGCGTACTCCTTGTCGTAGCCCTGGACAGCGCGGGTGCACAGCAGTGCTGTGAAAATCGGGTTGTACAGGGCCCGCTCCTCGCGGCTCAGTTCAGGGGCGGCCATCAGCGTGCTCCGGCTGGCTCAAGGAGGGCTATCAGTCGGGCGGTGAAGTCCGGATGCCAGCCGACCCGGAGTTCGTCGGCGAGCATGTGGTATGACCCCTTGGGGATGAACACTTCCTCGAGACCGGCGCGGATCTGGGCGCGGGCCTCTCGGTCAACGCAGCGATAGATCAGCCTCGCCTCGCGCTTCATCTCCTCCTCGGTCGCCTCGGGGCCGAGGTCCTCCCGCATCTCGGCGAAGCGCGCCTGCCACTCTTCAACCAGTCTGCGCTCGTAGTCGCCGATCTCTCCTGCACGCAGCAGCTTTTCCTCCGACCAGCGCGACCGCTGGGCAAAGGCCCGGATGTAGTCCCGGACGGCGAGGCGGACTCGTTCGGAGCCGACACCGATCAGATCGAGCTGGCGGACGAACACCTTGTCGGCAGACTCGACCGGCTCAGGGTCCAGGCTGGCGATGTCTGGGTCGATGGGCAGATTGTTGGGGCCGAACTGGTGGCGCAGATCGCTGAAGACCTGATCGAACTCTGCTCCAGTGATCGGCACGCCGCCTGGAGTGCGCATTTGCTCGATCACCCGGTCGTAAAACCACCCTTCCAGCCGGGTGAGGAAGGGTTTGGCGAGGTCGCGGTCCACGGCGAGGACCGCATGGCCGAGCATCTTGCTGCGGACCTCATCGATCCTGGGAGCACCGCCGATGACAGCAACTCGGGAGAGCAGTGCGCTCTGCCGCACCGTACCCACCGTTTCCAGTGCGTCGAAGGCTGCGAACGCCTTTTGAAGCTTCTCGCTCTTGGATGCCGCACGGGCCGCCCGCAGAAGGGCGAGGGCCTTGTCTTCATCACGGTCTCCGCTCGCCGTGGACTGAAGGTGATAACCCGCGCTGCCTGGTGGGAGCTCAGCAGTGGTCAGCAGGAACAAGTTGGTCTCGGCGAGGCTGATCCGCCCGCTCGCGGCCGCCTCGCACCAGATCCGCAGTGTCTTCCACAGATCCGGCGCGGAGTCTGTCATGCGGGTTCCCTCAGCGCGCTGCTTGAGCTGAAGCAGCTCTGTCAGCGACCCAGTGTGCTTCTCGATGTCGTCGGCGGCCTCGACGGCGACACTCCACTCGATGCCCCCCATCGACTGCCCAATGCACAGTTCGAGGGCTTTGGCGAACTGGTACAGGTACCCGAGCGCTGAAGCCGATGCTTCGAACTGATCGTCTTTGGCCGTCATAGCCCCCGTCGCCCTTCCTGCCAAGCCGAGAGGGATCTTCCCACGGATGTGACGCTGCGCACATGGGTAGTAGCAGAATCGCAGGGAGTCGCACCGGCAGCGGCCTATGCACCTGGGCGCCCGCGTCCTGCCAACGGTTCAGCCTCTGTCGGTGCAACGCCGAGGTAGTCGGCGGGCTGTGGCAGGCACGGCGCGGGCCAGGCCAGCTCCCACCGCTGAGCACCGGCCTGCAGGCGCTCGCCGCCATGCGGATCTCCACCGGCCGCGGCTACCCGGTGCTCGCCGACCACCTCAGCTACCTGCTGCATGTAATGGTGCCGCCCGGGTCCGGCACCGCCTTCGCCAGCCTTCCCAGCATCCGCGCGATCTCCCGCAGCGGGCAGTCGTGCAGCGCTGCAAGCGGTGCAGACCGAACGCGTGCTGCCCGGTCGGGGCCAGCCTGCTGCGCGAACAGCAGCCGTGTGCCGACCGAACCGTGCAAATGCTGCGCTGGACCACTTGGCGCAGAAGGCTTGCTGGCGGACCGAGTCTCCAGGGCGCCGCGTACCAGCCGGTCGACGGGGTACAGCTCCTCATCCTGCGCCCTCTCATCTGTGCAGGGCGACCACCGCGGCGACCGCGGCCGCGACGGCGGCGAGTGCACCCAGGGCTGTCCACAGCACGATGCTGCGATTCCACCAGGGCGTCGTCGCGGTCGCGGGCTCAGGCCTAGGGTCGACGTTCGCGTCGGCTGTCGCCCCCTGGGAGGCGTGGGCGTGGGGCGCGAACACGTGGACCGGCGAGTTGTCCCCGGAGGTGACGCTCACCGACTGCCCGGAAGGTGGGGATGGAGAGGGCAGATGCCCGCTGCGGTTCATGGCGTTGATCAACTTCCTGTAGCGGTGCAGGACAGCGTGCCGTGCGGTGGAAAGGTCTCGCAGCGACTTGTAGTAGCGGTCGGGCTCCGTGCGTTTCCACTCCGGCGGCACCTCGGTGTAGTCCTGCTCGTCGCGCTGCGGAGGGAAGGTACCCCCGATCTGGTCGCTGAGGTCCTCGAGCGCCGCCACGAGGGCGTGATGGGCACTGGCCAGCTCTGGGTCGACGAAGTCGACGAAGTCGTGCGCGAGCGTCTCGTGCCCGGCGTAGACGGCCTCCGCGAGCCAGTACGGGATCCTGTGCAGCGGCCCGCGACGGGCCAGCGCGGTGATCCAGTCAGCGTCCAGGGGCAGCGCGAGGAGAACGCGCGCGGCTTTCGCGCGGTCGGACAGATGCAGCGTCATGACGGACTCCTAGGAGCGTCTCGATGGTCTGTGGAGACGGCACACGCCCGAGGGCGCTGGCGGAATCTCGTCCTCCGCTCTCTAGAGACGAGTGGTGGCGGTCCACTCGGAGATGCGGCATGACGCTCTGTGCTCGGCAGCAGTGTGCACAATTCCTGCCGCTCGGCGCAACCAGATCCGCGAGACCCGGACCTACATGTGATTCGCCGTCGGTAAGCATTAGCGGGGCATCGCCCGCGCTGAGTGGAGCTTGCTTCGCGGTGACGGTCGGCTGGGGTCCTGGAGGCGCGGCATGGCGGTTGTGGCGGTCACGTGCGAGGGGCCTGGACTGCCGCCATGCCCAGCTTCTCCAGCCCCGCCATTTGAGCGTTCACGCAGCTGGGGCGCCTCAGGGGCTTCAGCGCCCACGGTGAACAGGCCCAGTACCGCACGTGGGCCGGGCGAGCACCGGCGACCACCACGCCGCCATAGCCGACGTCCGCCAAGCGGTGGGCATCTGCCAGCGCATCGGCGCTGCGGAAGCGCCCGCTGCCGCCGAATACCTGGCGGTTCTGGAAATCGAGCCCGAGGCGGACCATGTGGATGCCCAGGAGTGAGCCGTCGGGCCGCCGCCCACCGCGGGCGGCGGCCCGATGCTGCCTGCCGGGATGACCTGCCGCCTGGGCGGGTCTGGATATCGAATGCACTCGGATTGGCTGATTAGTGATCATCCGATGGAGTGACTGGCGGATGGGTGAATACGGTCCGGGGCAGGACACCTGCGGCCGCAGTCGGTGACGTTGAAACCGCAAGGAGTCACACATGTCCATGGTCCAGACTGGAACGATCGAGCTGTCTTCGAACCAGCCCATCGAGACGCGCGGGGGAAACACCTCCACTTTCACCCGCGTCGACTTCCCCAC
>NZ_BMMS01000055.1 GCF_014646055.1 Wenjunlia tyrosinilytica | reverse complement strand
TCGACATCACCTTCGACGGCCGCCTGTCGGCAGCCCGCCAGTAACCCCAACTACCCCAGTTACACCGCTCGTTTGACAGACCCACACCGGGTCAGCGGTACCGTCGAGTACGTCATCCTGGCGCCGACCTGGGACGGAGGGCGGTGCCTGGAGGCCAGTCTTGAACAGCTTCTGGCCTCCGCGCGGAGCCGGGACTCCGCGACCTGACACAGCACCGACCCGAGGCAAGAGGAGACGCCGTTGTCGTACCGCGGTCTGGTCAGCAGGAACATGGGCATCTGGTCGTTCACGGTGGCTGCCAGTCGGCTGCCGGTGGCGATGGCGCCCTTGGCGTTCGTGTTCCTGGCCCGGGAGACCACGGGTGGCTACGCGCTCGGCGCGATGATGGCGGCCGCCTACACGACAGCAGAGGCCGTCGGTGCCCCGCTGCTGGGAATCCGGCTGCGGAGCCGGTCGTTCCGCAGAGAGATCGCCGCAGGGCTCCTCGTCAGCGCGGTGTTTTTCGCCGCGCTGGCACTCGTCCCCGACGCGTCGTCTCCCGTGGCCGTCACGATGGCAGCAGCGGCAGGTGCGGCGGGCGCCGCGGGTCCCGGGGCATTGCGCGCCATGGTGGCGGACCTGGTTCCCGGCCGGCACCTGCACTCCGCGCTCAGCTGGGAGTCGTCGCTGAACATGTCCGTGTGGGCGGCCTCTCCGGCACTGGTGGCCGCGTCCGCGGTGCACTGGTCGGCGACCGTGCCCTTCTTCGTCGCCGCAGCGGCGACGACGGTAGGCGCCGTCTGCGTGCTTCTCCTGCCGGAGAAGACCGGGCGTCCCGAGCCGGACAGCCCGACACGCGGCACTGCCAGGCAGTTGGCTTCGGCCTGGCGGATCTACCTCACCAGCGCCGCCGCGATGTATTTGCTGGCGACCGTCGAGCTTGCCCTGCCGGCGCTGCTCGAGCAGCGCAACGAACCCGTCGGATACAGCGGGCCCATGCTCACCGGCTTCGCACTCGCCAGCATCCTCGCAGGGCTCCTGTACGGGCTGCGCACCTGGCCCGGCAGCCCCGAGCTCCACAGCACTCTTCTGCTGTACGGCACCATCGCGGCGGCGGGCGCGTTCGCCGTGGTCCCGGTACTCGGCGCCATGGCCGGCCTGCTTGCCGCGGCAGGGGTGTGCCAGGCCATCGTGCTCATCGCCCGGAACCTGTCACTCCAACAGTCCCTCCCCACCGACTTGCACCCCGTCGGCTACTCCCTCCAATACGCCGGAAGCGGCATCGGCTACGGCGCCAGCGCAGCCGTGACAGGCCTCCTCCTCACCCACACCCAGCCCTCTGGCACAGTACTGATCACCGCAGCCGTCACCCTGGCCCTCGCCACAGCCACGCTCACCGGCCGTACCCGGTCGGCGGTTGGCGGTCCTGATGGGGTGGGAGACGATCACCAACTGACTGGGAAACCAGCCTCACAGCCCTCCAACGCACCAGGCCCTTCCTCTCCATGAATACCCTGCCACCGTGCTGACTTGGCGGGGCCAGGTGATCGCCTTCAGCCCGCCCTTCCTGGGGAGGTTGGCCATGTGCTGCCCGACCGGCGTCAGGCCCTCGGCCCCGCTCTCGCCCCACACGGCGTCCTGGCGCGGGGCCAGGTGGCCGTGCGCACGCCGGATGGAGCGGAGCATCGCAAGCTTGGTCTCCCAGGCTTCCTCGCCGGGCCCTCACACCATCCCGACGTCGTCGGCGTCCAGCAGCTTCTTGCGCCGTTCCTCCAGCTCGCCCGCCCCCAGAGCCTTGCGCTGTTCGTGGACCCAGCGCCCGAGCGGGCCGTACTCGAGGCCCGGGTCGGGCAGTGGCTACCGCACCGGTGGGCGGCACCTCACCACGATCGTGCGGTCGATGGTGTCCGCCCACCTCTGGCGGCAGGGGTGCTGCACGGGACGGGCGTAGCTGATCTAAAACGGGAGCGATGTCCAGCATGTGAGTGAGGCTGCGCAGGATGCCGTACCCCGGCCCGATCGTTCACCAGTGTCGTCCTTTGGCGCGTGAGGCGGGGGCTTTGTCCCTGCTGTCAGGGAGTGATCCACAGCCGCATCGTCCGGTCACGGCCGGCGGTGGCGAGGAGGTGTCCGTCGGGGGAGAACGCCACCGCAACGACCGTGTGGGTGTGGCCGGTGAGGGGGTTGCCGATGGGTTGTTGGGTGGCCGGGTTCCACAACCGCACCGTGGTGTCATGCCGGCAGTGGCGAGGAGGTGTCCGTCGGGAGAGAACGCCACCACATAAACCGGGGCGGTATGGCCGGTGAGGGGGGTGCCGATGGGTTGTTGGGTGGCAGGGTTCCACAGCCTCACCGTCTTGTCTTGGCTGGCGGTGGCGAGCTGGTATGCGTCGGGCGAGAACGCCAGGGCGAAGACCGGGCCGACGTTGGGGACGGGGCCCAGAGGTACCGATTCGCCGGTGCTCAATGTGCCCAGCAGGGCGCGAGCAGCGGGACCACCAATCCGGCCCTCCAGTGCCCGCTCTGGTCGCTGCGCCTCGTACAGCCGCACCGTCTTGTCTTCGCCGGCGGTGGCGAGCTGGTGTCCGTCGGGGGAGAACGCCACCGCACGGACCGTGCTGGTGTGTCCGGTGAGGTTGCCGATGGGTTGTCGGGTGGTGGGGTTCCACAGCCGCACGGTGTGGTCGAGGCTGGTGGTGGCGAGGAGGTGTCCGTCGGGGGAGAACGCCACCGCAACGACCGGGCCGGTGTGTCCGGTCAAGGTGGCGGTGCACCAGAAGTCGTTCGGAATCGGCTGGGTCGCGGGTCGGCTGCGGTGTTCTGGGCGTTGGGCGCCGACGGGGGCTTCCTTGTACGGGACGCGCACGTCCGCGGCCGCCCGTTGGGGCTCATGACCGCGAGCGGGCGTCTGTGGGTCCGTACTGTCAGTGCTCCGGGCGGCCTGGTCGGCCGGGTGGGTGTCGGAGACGGTGGGTGCCGCTGTCGCTGCGGTGGTGCGCGGGGGGCGGGGCGAGCCGCCTGTCCGGCGCAGGTCCTCCACACGCGCGGTCTCCACTGCCTGCCAGCGCGTGCGCCATGCGGCCACTTCCGGGGCGGTGCCGACCGGGGCGTGCGGCTGCCCGTCCTCGTCGAAGCAGAGCAGCGTGCGTACCAGGGCCATGAAGAAGTCCAGCCGTGGCAGCCGCTTTCCCTTGAACGCCTCACTGAGCGCGGAGACCGACAACGGCGTCGGGCCCTGGGCGGCGCGAGCTGAGATGCCGCGCAGGGACGGCGCGCCCCGCTGGATCCGCAGTCGGCGCAGATCCCCGGCGAGTGCGGCTAACTGCTCCTCGAACCTCCCGCCCGGCTGCGCGCTGCCGTCGGCGGTGCTGGCCGTCTGTGTCACGGTGTCTGGTCCCCCGGGGTCGTGTGTGCCGACCAGGTTAAATGACCGGGAACCGGACAGTGCCGTACTTGCCCGAACGCCTGCGAACACCCTCGAACCCGGGAGGGGTGTCCGGCCGAACACCCCCCGCGTGCGGCGCCGTTCCCGCCTGATCGCATCCATGCGCATTCGTTCGTGCCATGGAGGCCGACAGCACCTGCGGCGCTGGAATTTCAGGCATGGCCGACAACCCGAACACCCCGCCGCCCCGCACTCCTCCTGCCCCCAGCCACCTCGACGATCCGCCGTTGCTGACGGTGCACTCCGCCGTGGTGCTCCTGACGGCATGCTTCATCGGCGCGATCATCGGCGGGATGACCTTCCTCACCGGAGGCCCCGCAGCCGGCGCCGTGCTCGCCGGCCTGACCGGCGCCGGAGCCACCACACCAGTCCTGCGCACCCTGATCCGCTGAAGCACCACAGCCACCCCTACCACCCTCAGCCCACCACCCTCAGCCCACCGACACGCGCCGCGGCGCGGGTCGTCCTACGCCGTCCAGACGATGCCCAGCCCGTTGAGCGCCTCCGCCCGCTCCGCGGTCAGCATCCCCCGCCTGCTGCGGATGTTCGACAGCCACACACCCAGGCGCACCGCGTGCTCCTGGCCGTCCTCGCCGACAACCCGCTCAGTCGTGGCCTACCAGGGCCTTCCTCGCGTCTTAGGCGCAGGTGGGCAGATCCGTGAGCTTGACACCGTTGAAGAATTCGACGTACACGGCGGTCGCCCACTTGCCGATGTCCAGCTTGAGCCAGGTCTTGTAGGGCGGCGGCTTGGGGCCGCGGTAGGCGGTTCCCACCTCGTACTTTAGGTGCCGACCGTTCGTGATGGCACAGGTCACGGTGATCGGTTTGCTTTCTGTGAGATGCTCGCCAGGCACGCCGCCCTCGTACGGGCTGGAGTAGAGGTAGGCGCCCCTGCACTTGGAAGTGTCGTCAGCGCAGCTGGGGCCCCGATCCTCGGTGTACTGGATCCGGGCGGCGAAGGTCTTGGGCGCCTCCGGGGCGCTTTGGGTCGGGCCTGGGGAGCCGTCGTCCTTCTTGCTGGTGTCGCTGTCCGTCGGCAAGGAGGAGCCGGAGTTGCTTGGTCCGACCGAAGGCCCGTGCGCCGCAGTCTTGTTCTTCCCTCCGTCGCCCGAGGCCTCGCCCCCCCAGTACACGCCGCCGACGACGACGCCGACGACGCCGATGATGCCGAGTGCCGTGAGCGCCAATAAGGGCATGCTGCCGGGCTGCTGGGGGAGGTTCACTACCTGGGCGTTGTTCCCGGTGAGGATCGGGGCGTGGTTGTTTCCCCCGACCACCACCGACCGCTCCCCGGAGGTCTGGGCCTGTGACGGCGTGGCCGCGCCGGGTGCGGGGCTGCTGGTGCCGTCCGCGCTGTGCCGGGTGGACCGTGGCGTCACGATGCGGGCCCCTGACCGGTGTCGCCTGTGGTGATCGGCCCGTGGCTGTTCCCGCCGATCGCCACCGACCGCTCCCCGAAGGCGGCCGCGCCCCGTGGGGGCTGCGCCGGCCCGGCGGGGCCTGCCGGGGGCGAGGGGGCCGGGGCGGGGCTGGCAGCGGTCGGTGCCGCAGCCGTGGTGCCGCCGGTGGTGATTGGCGCGTGGTTGTCCCCGCCGATCGCCACCGACCGCTCCCCCGGCGCCGTGACCGGCGACAGGGCGGGAGTCCGCTGCCAGCCGGTGGCGTACCCGTAGCCGCCCATGCCGGCCAGGGCCGCCACTGCGGAGCCGACTCCGCACGCCACCGCCCATCGGGTGGCGTCGTCTTGGACCACCGGCGCCAGGACCAGAGCCCCGCACAGCCACGTCGCCACGGCGAACGCGGCGACGGTGACCGCGACCGCCGTCACCCATCTGCCGACCCGTCCCACCAGCCACCCCCATCCTTCCCCGGCGCTGGGCCGGACCTGCCGTCCACCAATGTCCAGCACTCCACCACGTCGGGGGGCGACCACCCCAAGCCGCACGGCGCTCCCCTCCCTCGCCTGGGACGAGTCTCCCAAGACCAGAAAGGCACTGTATGACGATACGACAAGCAACCGGCTGGTAACTTTGCCTCTGGGGTCAGAGGCAGGACTCCGGGGCACAGATCCCCGCGAGTTCGCGAAAACTGAAGGTTCTTCAGCGGGAACCCGAGGTCCAGGGCTGCCATTGCCGGGGATGGTCCCGTGGATTCGTGGCGAACACGCTGGATCGGCTTCGATGCCGACCTGGAGAAGCCGACGGGCGGAGTCCGCGTAGCGGATGGCGGCCTTCTCATCGATACCCGAAGACGAGCGCGAGGTGGAGCGGGTCGGCGCCGTGGGTGAGGGCCACTTCGAGCCGGCCGTCGGCGCGGAGCCGTTCGAGGGCGGCGGTGAGGTCGCACTGCGCACGACACCTGGGCTGGCCCAAATGCCAAAGCTGCGCCCACTACCGCGTGGATCCCGCCCTGGGCACCGTGTGCGACTCCTGCCGCACCGCAGACAACCCACACACAGCCGCAGCGGCGGCAGGCCCCCAGCGCCGGTCTGATCCCGCTCTGGCGGACGATCACCCCCCGGCCCCCCGCGGCAAGCCCGTCCGGGCAGTGATCGTCCGCCGCAGGGGCGCACAGCGCCTCCAGACCCCACCGCCCTACCGGGGCGGGCACCCCCTTGAGAGGATGGACCGCATGAGCGAGGTGGAGGAGCTGCGCCGGCGCCTGGAGGCGCTGGAGGGTGAGGTGGACCGGTTGCGCGAGGAGAACGCGGCCACACGCACCCTGGCCTCCATGGCGGACCGCGACGTGGCCGAGATGCGGGCCGCGCTGCGTGCGCACACCCAGACCCTCGGCGCACTGCGGGAGACGCAGCTCGACCAGAGCCGCACCCTGGACGCCCACGGCACCGTGCTGGAGGGCCACGGCCGCACGCTGCGCACCATCGCCGACGCGGTGGGTACCCTGGTCACCGGACAAGCCGCGCTCGCTGAAGCGGTGGAGCGCCTGAGCGCCCGGCCGCCTGAGCCGGGCACCACCTGAGAAGCCGTCACCGCCGGGCAAGTTGTTCCCCACCAATGGCGACCAATGGCGGAGGTCCGTCAGGGTGCCAACCGCTGACAGCAGACCATCGCGCCGCGGGCGGTGCGCTGCTCCCGGCGCGGCACGGCCCGCTTCTCGATGCCAGGAATTCCGGCAGGAAAGCACCATGCCGGACAGGGCTTTCGCGGCCGGACTGCCGTCCCCGATCCGGAAATTGGCCACGTGTGATTCGTGCGGTAAGTGGCCCGGTTACCGGGTGAATTTGGCGGGCCGGGGCGCTCCCTGAAATTGCGGCCCCGGCCTTGGGCCTTCACCGGGTGCAGCCATCCATGAGGGACGGACCGGACCAGGGGCGTCCCTTCCCGTGCACGCCCGGGGCCTGCTGCGCTCATCCCCGCCCCGGTGAGCGGCCGTAGTGAGGACGGTCGCCCTTTCGGGGTGGTGCCCGGGTCGGCGGTCGACCCGGGCACCCGGTTCACGCCTTCACTCCATGAACTGGAAGGTCCACGCCTGACGCGGGTTGTCGACGTCGAGTGGCCTCAGGGCGATGCGGGGCGGGAAGATCTTCAGCAGGCTGAGGTCCAGGGCCAGCTCCTGGCCGTCGACGGGGCCTCCAGGGACGACGACGTGGAAGGTGTGCGGCTGCGAGCTCTGGTAGAGCGCCCACTCGCGCGGCTCGGGGTATCCGACGACCGGCTTGTTCATCTCCGGGCCGCCGTCGAAGGAAAGACAGGTTTCGCTCCTGAGATTGCGGATCGTGCAGTTGCCGTTGCCGAGTACCTCCAGCTGCCATTCCTGCTCGCCGGGGTTGCCGGCGGGCGGCAGCAGCACAACGGGTGTCTTGGGCTCCGACGAACCTCCCTCCATCGTGAGAAGCTGCTCGCCGGGACGGGCGATCATGTAGACGCCGTTCGGTACAGGTGCCACAGCCGACTCCACTTCTGATGTGCGGTGCCCACGCGGGGTGCCGCCGTTCCTTTGGGCCGACGAATCCCTTCCCTGCCAAGACGCGACAAAGGGCAGCCGCCCCGCCGTCCGATGTGATGAACGCAGGACAGGGCCGGAGGTACCGGGGGAGGGGCGCTCGGAAGTCTCCTGGCCGGGACACTTCCGGCTGGACAATCCGCAGAGGGCCAGCTTCCCGAATCTGGGAAACCGGCCCTCTGCCGTGATGGTGCCGCTGGTCCGGCAGGGAGCCGGGCGGCCGTTCGGTCAGTCCTGGAACTCGGTGCTCTTCACGCCGTAGAACGTCGGCTTCGCGGGCCGGACCTCGGACTGCGCCAGAGTGTCGGCGAACTTGACGAACCCCTCGCTGCGCCGGACGACGTTCAAGAACTTGCCCAGGGCATCCTTGTCCTCCCACAGCTCTTGCGCGGTGCTGATGATCAACGACTTCAGGTGATCCGACTCGGTCACGGCCTCGTTCGCTGCCACGGTGTTTCCCCTCCTGGCCAACGGGACAATCAGCCAATCAACCGCCGCCCGCCGCCCGCAAGAGCGCATCGGTTGGGGTCGGTGAGGATCGAGTGGCCTCCGATCCGGCGCCACACGACGTGGCGGGCCCGGAGACCCGCTCCCGGCCTGTTCTAGAGGGGCGGTGCTCCTTTGGTGGTGGGGAAGTCCCTTGGTGGGTGTCTGTGGTGGGGGGGAGGGTGGTGCTGGAGAGCGATGACACTCGTTGCCTGGTCGGAGCCGGTTCCCGCCCGGTGGGCGCCTGGGAGGAAGGTTCGGCCGCTGCTCCCGTCTGGAGGGACGTGCAGGTGATCGCGCTTTCCTTGCAGGTCAGGGATGTGTGGCGTGGTCTCCATGATGGATATCGCGAAGATCACCGCCGGTCAGATGTACCGCTACTACATGTGCCGGGTCGTCGTCGGCGACGGCCGCCGTCCGGCCCGCACGCCGCTCCGCGAGGTCCAGGAGGAGGCCGGTGTCCCGGCCGGGCGATGGATGGGCCGGGGCTTGGCCGTCCTTGGCCTGGTGGCTGGGGAGGAAGTCACCGAAGCGCAGCTGCGGTCCTTGTTCGGGGAAGGTCGGCACCCGTACGCGGAGCGGATCGAGGCCGACCGGCCGGCAGCGGGGCAGACGCCCGCGGCCGCGCGGCGGGCCGGGGCGCTCGGTCGGCGGGTGAAGGTCACCGGGGTCGACCTCGTCTTCCGCCCGCAGCCGACCCTGAACCTCCTGTGGGCGCTCGGGGACGACAAGACGCGAGAGGCGATCGAGGCCGCGCACGAGCGGGCCGTCGAGCGGGTGCTCACCTGGATCGAGGACGACGTCGCCGTCATCCGGTTCGGGGCCGGCGGCGTCTACCGCACCCGGCCCGCGCACGGCCTGGTCGCCGCGCGCTTCCGCCACTACGAGGCCCGCTCCGGGATGCCGCTGCTCCACGATCACCTCCTGCTGTCGGTCAAAGCTCAGCGTCTGGACGGCACCTGGGGCTCGGTGCACACAGAGGCCCTGTACGAGACGGCTGTCGCCGCGTCGGCGCTCTACAACGAAGTCGTGATGGCTGAGGCGTGTGAGGCGTTGGGGCTGGCCTCCGAGCCGCGCACCGTCACCGCCGGGCGCCGCCCGGTGATGGACGTCGCCGGGGTGCCGCACGAGCTGATCGGATGGACGGCGCGCCGCAGCGAGCAGATCGCCGCCTGCCTGGAGGAGCTGGAGCACGAGTACGTCACCGCCGTCGACGGCGACGGGAAGCCGCGGTTCCTGCCCGTGGTCTCCGAGCGGGCCCGCGCCAAGCTGAACCGGATCGCCGCGAAGATGACCCGCCCGCCGAAGCAGAGGGCCCGGCCGCTCGCGCAGCTGCGCGCCTGGTGGAAGGCGAGCGCGATCCTGAACTTCGGGGTGGAGCTCATCGACTCGCTCCTCGAGCGCGCCCGCGCCGCGGCCGCCGCGATCCGGTCCCGGGTCGCCGCGGTGGTCGACGTCGCCCTGGCGGCCGTCGACGTCACCGCGATGGTGTTCGTGATGAACGGCGGAGGCCGGTTCCACCGCCGGCACCTGCTCGCCGAAGCGCGCCGTCACCTCGCCCTCGTCCTGCGCGGCCGCCGCCGCGATCCCTGCCTGGACGAGCACATCGTGGACGCCGCGCTCGCCGCGTACTGCCTGGACATCAGCGAGCCGAAGACGCTGCGCGGCCGGATGTCGCAGTACCGCCTCTACACCGCCCGGTGGGCCCTGCCCGACCTCGAACCCGCCCGACGCCCGCCGGCCACCGTCCCCGACCCGGACCGGCAAGCCCCGGCCGACCCGGGCGCACCGGCCGCGCACCGGCCCCCGCACCAGGAGCCGGGGCAGTGGCAGACACCCCGCGTCCCGCTGCGCTACGACCGCGCCGTCCTGGCCGGCGCGGTGGTGCGGGAGAAGCTGCGCACCGCCACCGCCGGGCGGGGCCGGGTGTACGACGCCGCCGCGCACCAGCAAGCGGCGATGCCCGAGCAGCTGCTCACGCACCGGGACGCCGACACCGTGCCGGACCGCCCGGAGAACGAGCCCACCGAGCGGCTGCGCCGCCTCCAGGACGCCTTCACGGAGGCGGCCGACCGGGCCCACACGGCGCTGCGGGCCCTGGAGGAGCCGAGTACGGACGTGGAAGCCTTGAACCTCACCGCCGAGCGGCTGCGCCGCCTCCAGGACGCCTTTACGAAGGCGGCCGACCGGGCCCGCACGACGATGGACCGGTACGCCGACCGGGAGGACGCCCCCGCACCGCGCAAGGTGCGCGAAGACGACCAGCGGGTGCACCGTCGCGAACAGCCCGGACCGCACCAAGGGCGAGGAGCCAGCCGCTGAGTGCACCCGATGCAGCGCACCCGATGCGGCGGTGCGCACCGTGCGCATGGTGAGTGCGCACCAGCCGGTGTGGCCGGTGCGCGCTGACGGTGCGGCGGTGCGCACCGACGATGCGCCGCATCCACCCTGGTGCGCACCTGTGCGTTTCCCCTTGGCCTGGGCCCGGGTCGAGGGCAAACGCATCGCACCGGCCCCCACCTGGTGCACGGGATTCCGTGTGGATGGTGCGCACCGGTGCGCCCGGCGATTGCGCACCGCTCCCAGCCGTGCGCACCGGCCAGTGGGCGGCGCGCGCAGGCGATGCGCAGGCGATGCGCGCCAGGTGCGCGGTGGTGCGGCTACCGGTGCGCACCGGTCACGGGGTGCGCCGCGCGGGCCCGCTCCGGGTGCTTATCGCGCATCGCCTGCAGAGCGCGGGGGACGTCCTCCGGTTCGTCGGTGAGGATCTGGCGGGTGAGGTGCGCGGTGGTGTGACCGATGCCCGGCGCAGCAGCGGCGGGGTGTGCATGGCCCGTGCGCGGATTGCCGTGAGGTGGATGGCGCCGATCTCGTCCGGGGTGAAGGAGTCGGCGCAGGGCTCGGTGTCGTCGGGCAGTGCGGCCACGGTACGACCGGTTTTGCTGATGGCCGGGCTGTACCGGGCAAGCCGAAGTGGGCCCCTGCGGGGCTCACTTCGAGGGCCACTTGGGATGAGCCGAAGCTCAGGAGTTGTCACCAGCGGGACCGGCTGAGC
Organism: Wenjunlia tyrosinilytica; assembly: GCF_014646055.1. Taxonomy (GTDB): domain Bacteria; phylum Actinomycetota; class Actinomycetes; order Streptomycetales; family Streptomycetaceae; genus Wenjunlia; species Wenjunlia tyrosinilytica. The sequence continues at coordinate 11,466 of NZ_BMMS01000055.1, read as the reverse complement.
TGGTGAATGGGGACGGTCGAGGCAGCCTGGTTGTCACCAGCGAGGCATCTGACTTGTCACAGACGCTCATTCAGCAGTCTTTCTGTCACCAGAAACAAAGATCGGGAGCATGAGGTTCTCCACGGCGCTTCGATGAGGTCATGGCTGCTACACGTGCTGGGTCGGGAAGGGTAGGCAAAGCCGCTGACCCCGGGTCCGTCTGGTCGCATCAGTGCAGCTGGGAGGACCTTTTCGTGCCGACCGACGTCGACGCGGGCAGGTCCGGCCTAGATCTGGACGACGGCTGGACGAGACGGTGGGCGGTCTCGTGGCGGGCCAGTGGGGACGATGCGTCCTGCTCGGTGCACGATCTCGTACAGGAGCCGGTGCTCACGAGCGACCCGATGCGGCACTTCACGTGGCGCCGGGACCAACGGCACCGTCCTGGCCTGCAGTTCCTGACCAGCACCGGCCGTCATCACGGCGCGGAAAGCCTGGAGGAGAGCCGGGTGCTGCTGGCCCTGGACTTCGCCGGTGACGTGGTGGCACATCCTCGCTCAGCTCCCGGTCCTCACAAGCCACCGAAAACCCATCAGCGATGACCGCAGACGCCTGGCCGTCAGCGCCTACATCTGGACCCGCGCCACCGAAGGCGAGCCCGACTTCGCCCCCTGCCCACCGCACATCGCACCCGATCCAGCGCTACGCGCTGTCTGGACGCGGGAGCGGCACAACGTCTTCCACTGGCTCCGCACAACGGACTACCAGCCCTACTACGGCGCCCTCAAGCCGCTGCTCGAAGACCACACCGAGCACCTGACCAAGGCGATCGATAGACGCTGAGCCTGAGCGTGATGGGCAAGGTCAGGACCGCGCGGTCCGGAACGCCAAATACCGACTTAAGGCTTCGTGGCTGTCGGGGGTGAAGCGCCACTCCAGCAGGGCCGACCGCAGCTCGGGCTCGGTCAGCCAGCCATGCCAGGCGACCTCATCAGGATCGGGGACCACGGCGTCCGGGACCACGGCTTCGTGCACGCCGAGCCAGTGAGGGCTCAAGCCGCTGCGGTTGATGAACGTGAACAGCAGGCGCGGCAGCGCACGAATGCCCAGCTCTTCGGCCAGCTCCCTCGCGGCGGCCTGTTCATAGGACTCGCCGACATTTGCGGCACCACCGACCTCGACCTCATAGAGCCCGGGGAAGCGCGATACCTGCTCCGACCGTCGGTGGACGAGGAACCGTCCACGCTCATCACGACACACCGTCACGGCGACTCGGTGCAGCCAACCCTCCTGGATGGCCTGCCGGCGGCTGACCACCATCCCCAGCACACGATCTTGATCGTCGACACGCTCCACCAGTTCATCCACGACGCACACCCTGGCAGAGCCCACTGACATTGACGCTTCCCTGAGCCCGCAGAGGCCGACCCAGGAGAAATCCCGGTCCTCACACACCATCGAAAACCCATCAGCGACGACCGCAGACGCCTGGCCGTCAGCTCCTACATCTGGACCCTCGTCACCGAAGGCGAGCCCGACTTCGCGCCCTGCCCACCGCACATCGCACCCGACCCAGCACTACGCGCCGCCTGGACCCGGGAGCGACACAACGTCTTCCACTGGCTCCGCAAAGCTGACCACCAGCCCTACTACGGCGCCCTCAAGCCGCTACTCGAAGACCACGCCAAGCAACTCGCCAAGGTGATCGACCGCACCGGATCTTCTACTCTGCCTGTCCACGTGGCCCACACGGCGCTAGCGTCAAGTCCATGATCGTATGGCTCAACGGCACCCACGGCGCAGGCAAGACAACGACCAGTGCGCTCGTCCAGCAGCTGATCCCGGACTCACGGGTGTTCGACGCCGAGAAGGTCGGCGAGACACTCATGGACATCAAGCCAGGACTGCCCGCGACGGACAACTTCCAGCACTGGCCGCCATGGCGGCCCCTCGTGGTCGAAACCGCCCGACGCATCCTCGACTACACCGGCGGAGCCCTGGTGATGCCCATGACCGTCCTGGTCGAGCAGTACTGGCGCGAGATCAGCTCAGGCCTTGCCCAGCACGACATTCCGGTCCGGCACTTCGTCCTCCATGCCGACCAGGACACCCTCCGCGCGCGCATCGCGGGCGACACCGTTCTCGGCCCCAACTCCCCGTTCCGTCTCCAATACCTCGAGCCCTACGCCGAGGCGGCCCGCACGTGGCTGCACGCCGAGGCCGAGGTCGTCGACACCACGCACCTCGCCCCCGCCCAGGCCGCCCAGCAGATCGCAGAGGCCGTCAAGAGTTGAGACCTTCCGGCGCCGCATCTCGCAGGTGACAACAAGACTGCCTATGTGACAACTACCGTGCTTCGGCTCATGGGAACCCACTTTGGTGCCCGGCACCCCGGGAACGTGAAAACTACCTGTTCAGGCCCGGAATGGGCGCGAATTCCATGCCGTCACGACCCTCTTGTCTCCTGCTGATGTCCGTATGGGAGGAGATCATCGGGTTCCGGGGGCCGCACGCCGCTCCCGGGCCGGGCGCGGTCGGCCGGTGGCTGGCCGGTGGCCGGCCGCGCGTGATGAAAAGGGGGCAGGGCTGATGGCGGGGAAGCGGAAGACCAACCCGGCGGGGTCGACGAACGATCTGCGCGGCGATGTGCTGCGCGTGCTCGGGGTGTTGAAGGTGGCCACGGCCGACCAGATCCAGCGCATCGGCGCTCCGCACCTGAGCTACCGCCACACCACGAAGCCGACTGCCTCCGAACGGAGGACGGCCCGCACCGCCGCGCACACCGGCGCGCTCTCCGACATGCGCAGGCACGGCCTCGCCGAGAACGGCGGCACCACCCGGACCGGACAGACCCTGCGGAACCTGACCCCCAAGGGCCTTCAAGCCGCCTCCTACGAACTGCACCGCCCGCCGACGGAGATGGGCTCCACCGCCCGCGGCGCGGGCTCCAGCGGCGCCTCCCACCCCATGGCCGTCAACGAGACCGTCATCGCCATGCTGCGCCCGAAGCCGAACCTCGCCAGGCTCACAGGCGAGCCGGCCGAAGCGGTCGCCGCCGCCCGGGTCGCCGTCGACGCTCCCGGCGGGATCGGCACCATTGCGTCGTACTGGACAGAGGTATCGCTGCCTGCCACCGGTACCTGGAACGCTCCCGGCAAGGGCGGTGCCCAGGCCGACATCGTCCTGACCGCGCCACAGGACGACGTACCTCTGCTGTTCATCGAGGTCGACAACTGCCATGAGACGGCTGAGGAGATTGCCGACAAGCTCGAGAAGTACGCCCGGTTCTTCAAGCGGAGGATGAAGGACACCGACGGCAGAGAACGCCCGATGTGGCGTACCCGCTGGACAGTGCCCGCAGGACGGATCGGGGACGTACCGCAGCCGCCGGTCCTGCTGGTGTTCAACCGCATCGGCGACCGCAACCCTGACCGCACCGTCCCGCGCCTTAGAGAACTCACCCGGCACCTGTGGGAAGGGGAGCGGCAGCGCGGCGGTCACCACCTCTACGACGGGAAAATCCCGATCATCGCGACCGGACTGCGGAACCTGCGCGCACACGGCCCGGCCGACCCGGTGTTCCTGCGCTTCGGCCGCGGCCACATGCAGCCCCTCCCAGAAGCGATCGGCAACCCCCGCGCAGTCGCCGCCCAGGCCCGGGAGCAGGAGCAGATGCGGGCCCGCCAGGAGGAATACCGGGCGCAGCTGCGCCGCGAGGCCGAGCAGAAGGCAGCCGAGCGTGAGACCCGCCGCCCCGTCTGCGCCGACTGCGGGAGGAAGTTCACCGACGACCGATGGAAGACGGCCGAGGCATACCCGCAGCCGGGGCAACAGTGGCATCCGACGCTGTGCGACAGATGCGAGGACCAGGCCGTCGAGGCCGCGAGCCGGACCGAGCACGAGCGCCGGGAACAGGACCAGGTGCCCGAGCAGAAGGCCGGCGGCTGGCTCTCCCGCCGTCACCCCTGACCCGGGCAAGCCTCCCGCCGACAGCGAGCGCAAGCCCAAGGCGCCCCCGGACAAGCCCCACGACCACCGCATCCCGACCAGGGACAGCTGCTCCACCCGCTCCGGGGTCAGGGTCGCCGCTCGGGACCGCTGGTTCCCGACCCATGCACCCAGCCGGAGGTCCCGCTGCTCCTGGTCCTCACCGTCGGCCCTGCCCACGGTGACTGTCTCGACGTGCTTGCGCGGCACTCGAAGGTGCCCCCTCGCGCTCGAAGAACTGCCGGGCGGCGGCGAGGTGCATCGCCCACTTGTCGGCCTGGCCCGTGCGCGGCCTCGGTTTCTCGTCCTCGCCCGCGGGCTCGATCCCGAGGACGTGCTCGCACATCCACTGCTGCACGCCGGTGAGCTGGTCCCACCCGAGCCTCACCGACTGCACCCACCGCCCCAGATCCTCGCCCTGGCGCACGACCTCGCCTGTCGTGGTGGGCAGCGTCCCGCCGGTGTCCAGGTGCAGCCGGGTCAGGTGGAAGCACCGCTGCCACGTCACCGGCCACGCGGGGCACCAGGACGCGTCGATCTCATCCAGCTGCTCGCGCCGCTCCGACGACATCGCACCGGCCGACGACATCGCACCAGCCGACGACTGAACCGGCAGCCCCTCGGCACGCCGCTGCTCGATCTGCTGCGCCTTCCGGGCGGCGGCCCGCGCGTTCTTCAGCCAGATGCCCACCGCGGCGCCTTGGAAGGTGGCGTCCAGCGGCGCCAGGAGGTGCCCGTTTTCGGCGGCCCACCCGCGTGCGGCGGTCAGACCCTCTTCCCACGCAACGTCGAAGTGCGACCAGACCATGCCGAGCTTGTCCAGCTGCGTGACGCGGTCCTCGTCCATGTCCCCACGGGCGTAGAAGCGGCGGGCGTCGGCGGTCCACTGCCCCAGCGGGAAGTTCGCGAGCGAGGCCGGCCACCCCGCGGCTTCGGCCTCGTCCCCGGCCGGGACGCGGTACGCGAACGGCACTCGCAGGTCGCCGTGTTCCCGGGCGTAGATCACGGCGGCCTCCACCCCGCGCCGCCAGTGCTCGTGTTCCGGGTTGAGGACCCGCAGGTTGATGAACGCGGCGAGCGCGGCCGGGTCGCGGGGCGTGGAGAACTTCAACAGGGCCTTGGCGGGGGCGCTGACGCCTCCGGAGCCGTCGCCGCTCCCGCCCGTGCTCTTCCCGCTCCCGTCCTCCATTGCCTTCACCGCCGTCCTCACCCTGGCCGCCACCCTCACCACCGCCCTGACCGCCCTGACCGGCGGCACGCAATGACACGCGAGCACCGCCGCCCCGTCCATGAGCGTGGCGTACACGCGGTTTTCCCGTCCGGCGAGCCCGGCCAGGGCCAGGTCGCGGGTGGGGGCGTGGTCGGCGAGACCGGCCAGGGCGTGCACGCCGCCGGGGCGTACCGCGGCGGAATCGTCGCCGAGTTGGGAGACGGTGAGGCGTTCGGTGTGCGGGCGGGTGGCATCGCGCAGGGCGCCAACCTCGTCGACCCGCTGACGCCGGTGGGCCACGACCAGGGCGACCAGGGCGCCGGCCCCCGCGACCACCCCGAAGGAGAGTTTCACCAGCTCGAAAAGCGTCTTCGAGGTCGGCCGGTGCTCGGGTTGCAGGCCCTGGGCGCCGAGCAGGTCCCACCCGGCGAAGAACACGGCGGCGGCCACGTGATCGCGGCGGCGAAGGCCAGAGCGAGGACGGTGCCGACAGGCCAAAGGCGTAAGCCGCGCCGTTCGGACCGGCGCCGACGCCGGGGCAGGTTCGAGGTCACACACCGCAGGACTGATCGGACTCCGAGCCCATTGCACTCGTCCCCCGATCGCCATCCATCCCGGGTGTCGGTCATGACTTCGTCATGGCCCGCCATCGCGGTGGCCCGCAGCGGATCCTTCTCGCCTTCAGCGTGTGAGTTTTCGCCACAGTGCGGGCAGTCCCCGAGGCCGACGCATCGCATCCTGAGCGTTGCCGAGGTTGTTCAGCGCCGTGCTTTCGCCGTGTCGGTCGTCGAGTTCGCGGAAGGTGTCGGCTGCCTGGGTGTGGGTGTCGATGGCCTCCTCGAACCTGCGCATCTCCTGCAGGGCGAGGCCGAGGTTGTTCAGCGCTTGGGCTTCGCCGTGGCGGTCGCCGAGTTCGCGGCAGATGGCCAGGTCCTGGGTGTGGGTGTCGATGGCCTCCTGGAACCTGCGTACCTGCTGCAGGGCGGTGCCGAGGTTGTTCAGCGCCGTGCCTTCGCTGTGGCGGTCGTCGAGTTCGCGGGCGATGTCGGCTGCCTGGGTGTGGGTGTCGATGGCCTCCTCGAATCTGCGTACCTGCTGCAGGGCGGTGCCGAGGTTGTTCAGCGCCCGGGCTTCGCTGTGGCGGTCGTCGAGTTCGCGGAAGGTGTCGGCTGCCTGGGTGTGGGTGTCGATGGCCTCCTCGAACCTGCGCACCTGCTGCAGGGCGAGGCCGAGGTTGTTCAGCGCTTGGGCTTCGCTGTGGCGGTCGTCGAGTTCGCGGAAGGTGTCGGCTGCCTGGGTGTGGGTGTCGATGGCCTCCTCGAACCTGCGCATCTCCTGCAGGGCGAGGCCGAGGTTGCCCAGCGCTTGGGCTTCGCTGTGGCGGTCGCCGAGTTCGCGGCAGATGGCCAGGTCCTGGGTGTGGGTGTCGATGGCCTCCTCGAACCTGCGCACCTCCTGCAGGGCGGTGCCGAGGTTGTTCAGCGCCCGGGCTTCGCTGTGGCGGTCGTCGAGTTCGCGGGCGATGTCGGCTGCCTGGGTGTGGGTGTCGATGGCCTCCTCGAACCTGCGCACCTGCCGCAGGGCGTTGCCGAGGTTGTTCAGCGCCTGGCCTTCGCTGTGGCGGTCGCCGAGTTCGCGGCAGATGGCCAGGTCCTGGGTGTGGGTGTCGATGGCCTCCTGGAACCTGCGTACCTGCTGCAGGGCGGTGCCGAGGTTGTTCAGCGCCGTGCCTTCGCTGTGGCGGTCGTCGAGTTCGCGGAAGGTGTCGGCTGCCTGGGTGTGGGTGTCGATGGCCTCCTCGAACCTGCGCACCTGCTGCAGGGCGAGGCCGAGGTTGTTCAGCGCCTGGGCTTCGCTGTGGCGGTCGCCGAGTTCGCGGCAGATGGCCAGGTCCTGGGTGTGGGTGTCGATGGCCTCCTGGAACCTGCGTACCTGCTGCAGGGCGGTGCCGAGGTTGTTCAGCGCCGTGCCTTCGCTGTGGCGGTCGTCGAGTTCGCGGAAGGTGTCGGCTGCCTGGGTGTGGGTGTCGATGGCCTCCTCGAACCTGCGCACCTGCTGCAGGGCGAGGCCGAGGTTGTTCAGCGCCCGGGCTTCACTGTGGCGGTCGCCGAGTTCGCGGCAGATGGCCAGGTCCTGGGTGTGGGTGTCGATGGCCTCCTCGAACCTGCGCACCTCCCGCAGGGCGAGGCCGAGGTTGTTCAGCGCCCGGGCTTCGCTGTGGCGGTCGCTGAGTTCGCGGGCGGCGGTGATGGCGTGTTCGGTGGTGGTGAGGGCGTCGTGGAAGTGGCGGCGTCGGCGGAGGTAGACGGTCAGGCACTCGGCCAGGGAGACGGCGGTTGGCAGGTGGCCGGTGGTGGCGGCGAGGGGGACGGTGTTGGTGAGGTTGGGGCGTTCGGCGTCCAGCCAGGCCAGTGCGGCAGCAGCGTCGGGGAAGCGGTCGGGCACGGGTTGGCCGGGCAGGGCGCGCAGGTGGTCGTCGGCGGCGTCGGTGGTGGTGTAGTAGTGCTCCAGCAGGCGGTTAAGAGCCTGCTCGCGGGGCGGGCCGTGGTCGTGGCGCTGGCACAGTTCGGCGGCGTACAGGCGGGTCAGGTCGTGCATGCGCCAGCGGCCCGAGCCGACGGGCTGCTCGCCGGTCAGGCCCGCCCCGGCCAGCGCGGCCAGGTCCTGCCGGGCGGCCCGTAACGGCCGGCCGGTCAGGGCGGCGGCGGTGTCGGTGGCCACGTCGGGGCCGGGGTTGAGCGACAGCAGCCGGAACAGACGCGCGGGATCCTCCTCCAGGCGCCGGTAGGACAGCTCGAAGGCGGCCTGCACGCCCAAAGAGCGCCCGTCCCGGTCCTGGTAGCGCAGGGCTTCCAGGCGGGTGCGGGCGTCGGCGAGGGCGTCGGCCAGGCCTGCTATGGGCAGTCCGGGGTCGGCGGTCAGCTGGGCCGCGACGATCGTCAGCGCCAGCGGCAGCCCCCCGCAGCATCCGGCGACCTCCTGCAGCGCCCCGGGTTCCTGGATGGGGCGCGGGTCCTGGGGCCGGGCCCGGGTCAGAGCTCCGGCGATCAGGTCGGCCGCCGACCGGGGGGTGAGCTGGTCCAGGTTGATCAGGCGGGCGGCAAGATCGGGGCTGGCCAGGGTGTCGCGGGAGGTGGCCAGCAGCCGGTGCCCGGGACCGGCGGGCACCAGCGGCAGCAGCTGCCCGGTGGCGGAGGCGTCGTCGGCCAGGACCAGAACCGGGCCGGCCTGCGCGCGGCGGGCCAGTGCGGACCGGTACAGGCTCTCCTGCTCCCCAGTCGTCGGGGGCAGGTCCTCGTCGCGGATGCCCATCGCCCGCAGCAGGGCCTCCAGCGCCTGGCTGCCGCTCACGCATCCGGCACGGTCGTAGCCGCGCAGGTGCACGAACAGCGTGCCCCCGCCGAACCAGCCGCGGGCGCGGGCCTGGTGGGCGGCGTGCAGGGCCAGCGCGGTCTTGCCGACCCCGGCCAGCCCCGTCACCACCACCACCCCCGGCCCCGCCCGATCGGGGTCCAGCGCATCCAGCAGCTCACCGGCGCGCTCCTGACGCCCGACCAGCTCCACCGCGGCCGGCAGCCCGGCCACGGCCTGCGGCGCGGGACCGGCCCCCACCCCCCACACCGTGGTCGTGCTGTTGTCGACGTACTCGTTGTGGTACTGGTCACGCCCGGCCTGGTTCACCCGCGCCCGGCCGGAGGCGGTGGCCTCCTGGGAGATGCGGTCAGGGCCGCCGCTGCTGGTCATCGTCCCCCCGCCCGGTGCGCTGGTGCCCCCCGACCTGGGTGACCGACGCGTCGTGGGACGCCTGGGCCTTCTGCTCCACCCGCCCCGGCCCCCCGCCGCCACCGGCACCGGCGGGGGAAGAAGCGGTGCCCTGATCCCCGCCGACCTGGTTCACCCGCGCCCGGCCGGTAGCGGTGGCCTCCTGCGACACCGCAGGGCGCACCGACCCCGACCCCGACCCCGACGACGCCGGCGGCGGGGGCGGGGCGGGCTGCTCGCGGCCGGCCCACCAGCCGACCGCGGTTGCCGCCACCGTGCCCACCACCGTGGCGAACGCGGTCGCCACCATCCACCGGTCGGCCTGCGCCTCGGGCATCCACGCGAACGGCACCGACCGCCCCACCCACAGACACCCCCCGAACACCACGGCCGCCGCCACCACCGTGACCGGCCACCGCACCCAACGCGCCATCCCCCACCCCCATGGTCCTCATCCCGCCCGCAGCCGCCTGCCGCGGGCCGGCACACCAACCTACGCCGCACACTCACCAGCTGTCCGCTGAAGAACACGCATGGTCACCACCCGCAGTTCCCGGACACCCACACCCACGGATCGCAGCTCCTGACACACCCGTTACCAGCACCCCAAGTTGTCCCCCGACAACTCGGCACGGGGGTCCCACCAAGGGCCACCCACCCAGCGGCGAAGACATCACCGCGAGCCGTGCGCCGCTCTCCGGCAGCGCCGCGGCCCGCTTCTCGATGCCAAGAATTGCGGTACGGTCCGAAAGCACTGCCATGGCTGAATAGCCGTCTAATTGGCAGCAATCGTCATATCGAATTCGTCCGGTAAGTGATACCGCCGAAAAGTGCAATGGCGGGTCGGGGCTGCGCCCTGAATGTGCGGGCCCCGGCCCTGGGCCTGGGGGTGCAGCCATCATGTGGGACAGACCGACCAGGGACGTCCCTCCCCGTGCTTGCCGCAGGCCTGCCGCGCTCATCCCCGCCCCACCCGCCCCCGGCCCATGCCGGGACTCACCCGTTCGCCGCACACCCGTGGCCGGTAGCGGGGGGCCGACCGGACCGCCGCGGGGGAAGCCGGCCCCCCGCTGCCGGCCCGGCTTCCCCCGATCCGGCACCGCGTACCCCTCCCGGCCCGGCTGCCGTCCGCTCCGCTGTTCACCTCTCCCGGTCCCGGCCGGGCATCGGGGGCCGGCTCCACGGGAGAGGCCCTGTGTGCGCACTCACCACGGCCGGCAGCATTACTTGCGCCATCACTTGCACTATTCCTTGCGCCATTCCTTGCGCCATCACTTGCGCCCGTGCGCAGCGGGCGCGCGCATCGTCCCTGTTCAGCGGTGGTTTTCGGGACTCACCACGGCTGGACTTCCCTCGTCAGCCGCCCTGCCTGTGCCCGTGGTGGGGTGGGGGAGTGGCGCGTGGTGGTGCGGCAGCTCGGGAAGCGGGGGCGCTGCGCTGTGCTGCGGGGGCCCGGCCGGGGCCGGGAGGTGCCGCTGTCGTAGCGGCGTCGGGGGGTTGGGCCCGGCGGCCGGGTACGGGGGTTCCCCGGCCGCCGGAGCACAAGGCCCAGCGTAGGGCGCGGCAGGCTTTGGAGAGCGGAGCTTGGCCGGGGGACGGGCAGCGCACCGCAGGGCTTTGGGCGTGGGATACGGGGCGGGTTTCGAGCGCGGCTTGCGCGGTGGCACGCACGGTGGCGTTCGTGATGACTCCCCGGTTTCCCTGCGGGATACATCATACCTGGTCAGGAGCGGTTTTGAGGCGTGGTTAGGTACCTGACACTCTTGGGGGGACTGGAAGGCTGGAATGGTGGTGTTCGGCGGAGTCAAGGGGAGAGTTCCGGGCGGGCGCTGCGCTGTGCTTGTCGTGGCCCGCAGCGGCACCGCGCCCCCGGGAGGTGGGCGCGGGCTGGTTGGTTGCGGGGCCGCTCATGGGCCCGCAGGGGTGGGTGCGGGGCGCCACTGCGCAAGCCAGCTGCCGCCCGCTATGCGCTGTCGCCCAGCCACACCCACCGGCCGTTGGCATCCGGCCCGTACCAGGACCTCCCACCCAGGACGGCGCACCCCTGCGCCACCGTGGCCACCCCCGGACCCTGGTCCAGCGGATCCACCGGAATCACCTCCCCATCCAGCGGACCGCCGTGCAACTCGACCTCCACTCACCCCTCAACAGCCATGGCCCCGATCGTGCCGCATCCCCACCCCCGCCGGGGCTTGGAATGCCGATAGGATGACGACGATGAAAAGCCGTCACCCTATCGGCGCGACAAAGCCTTTCAGTGATGTCGCGTCAAGGATTTCAGCGTCTCAGAAGAGCCCAGAGGGAGCCGGGACCGATCCCAGTCTCTACCCGGACATCACAGTGATGCACTAGAAGGAGCGACCGGGGCCAGAGAGGACGGCTCAAAATCCCAGACCGCACCCGGGCAGAGTTTTGATGCATGCCGGTTCCGACCTGCACTCACCTCCCGTACCGGCAGGGGCTCCTGACCCCCTGCCACCCGGCCCGGACAGCCAAGCTGCCCCCTCCCCGCTGCTGCCAGCCTCGAT
>NZ_BMMS01000054.1 GCF_014646055.1 Wenjunlia tyrosinilytica | reverse complement strand
CACCTCCCCCAACGGCACGGGAGCCGCGTGCGTTGCGGGCGCCGATTCCGTCACCCGATCAGTGACCGCGCTGAAAAAGCTCACTGTTCCCTGGAGATCTCCTCTTGAGACTTCGCACCAGCGTTCCAGTAGCGCTCTGAGGGTCGCCCTGTTCGCCCTGGCCGTCCCCCTGTTCTACTGCTTCATGGGTGGCGCAGCACCGGCCAGGGGTTTCGGCTACGCACCGACGACCGTTTCTCAATCCCTGCAGATGTCCTATGCACTGGCATATGCCGTGGCCTCGGGATTGGCGGCGTGGGAGAGCGGTCTGCTGAGGAAAGTCGGCGTGTGGGACCTGGCACCGGCTCGATCCCGGTACCGCGTAGCTGCAGATGTCCTGAAGCCGCTGGTGGGTCTGTCGTGGCTGATGCTGATAGTCCCGGTGACAGCCGCTCTGGTGAACTGACGGCGGCCTTCGTAAGCTCCCCGCTGGCGGCCACTTACAGCGAAATCTATGGCCATTGGCTTCCCCGAGTACGGCCAGATATCGCCCCGCGTGCAAGATCCAGATCTCGTTCGGCGAGGGTCGAGCGGGTGAAGAACAGCAGGGAGATCATGGAGATCCTGGAGGCGTACGACCTCACGGGGAGTTACCGTGCTGCGGCCGAGCTGGCCGGGTGCGACCATCACACGGTGGCCCGGTACGTGAAGATGCGGGCCGCGGGCCGGAATCCGGAACAGCGCCGTCACCGTTCCCGCGCGATCGACGACTATTTGCCGAAGATCGAGGAGCTGGTGGTCCGTTCGCAGGGCCGGATCCGCGCGGACGTGGTCCACAAGAGGATCGTCGCGATGGGCTTCACCGGCGGGGAACGCACCACCCGCCGCACTGTCGCCGAGGCAAAGGCCCAGTTCAGGGCCGGTCGGCGGCGAGTTTACCGGCCCTGGGTGACCGAGCCGGGGCTGTGGTTGCAATATGACTTCGGCGACGGGCCGGTCATCGGCGGGCGCAGGACGACGCTGTTCTGCGCCTGGCTGGCCTGGTCCCGGTTCCGGATCGTCGGTGGCGATCCACTCGCATGCCGGGACCGCGCCCTCGTACTGCCGCTCGACGTCCGGGAACCGGGAGGCGGGCGAGCAAAAATCCTCCTCCAGCGTCGACGAAGGGTCCTTCTCCGCCACCTGCTGCGGACGTCCGACAGTCACACGCCCAGCCGGACCGCGTGCTCTGACAGCAGCACACCAGTCGACGCCGAGTACGGCACCACCCGCTCCAGCTGGTTCTTCGTCGTCTCCGCCCGTATCCGCAGCGTCCGATGGGCCGGATCAACATCATCGGTCCGCAGCGAGCAGAGTTCCTCGCGCCGCAGAGCCGCGTCGTAGGCCAGGGCGAGCATCACCCGGTTGCGTACCGACTTGCGCCGGGCCACCTCCAGGATCCGCAGCCACCGCTCTTCGCCAGGAATCCACGGCAGCTTCGTCAACCGCGGCACCATGCCGCGCTGATGGCCGCTGCCTCGTCGACCCGGGGTATAGCGACCGCTTGCGTACCCCCTCTTCCATGAGGAAGTCGTAGAACAGGCGCACCGGCACCAGCCGCTGCTGGATCGTCGCGTTCGACAGCCCCGCCCCCCGAGTCGATCGAGATCACGTTCGAGCCCCGGCGATGCGGCCGCGAGGTCAACTCCTCTATGTAAACCGCGACATGGCACGATTCGCGGTAACCGGGTCGACGCCCTCGCGCTCGCACATCACCAGGTACTCGGCCAGCCCTCGGCCGTACGCGTCGATCGTGCGCGGGGCGCGTCCGAGGTCCGTCCAGATCGTCAGCCAGGCCGCCGCCTGCTCGTGCCGGCCGCACACCGGCCACTTCTCCGTGAGCACCATCGTGCCGCTCAAAGCATCTCCCAAGTCCGTGGTTGCACAGGGGAGACATGATCACCCCCGGCAGATTCCACGCAACTTTTCAGAAGATCATGCGCCAGATGCACGGCCGAGCAGGGTTCGACCTCCTCCGCCACCGCATCCTCCTGCCCTGACAGATACCCAGCGTCACCACCGATTACGGGCCAGAGCCGTTGGCTGGACAGACCCTCCGTGAGCGAATGACGCTGGTTCAGCGGCGGTGTTGTTCACCCAGACGTAGTTGTCGTCGGTGATGGCTGGCAGTGCCGCGTCGGTGTGCGGGGCGGTGGTTGTGAGGGCTGGCGCGAGCGTCGGCTGCGTGTCTGCCCAGGCGGCTCGACTGGGCCCAGTCGGACTCAGGCGGCGTTCCTGCCCTTTTCCCTTGACCGCGCGTACTTCGTCAGCGCGGCGATGGTTCGACGGTGAGGCCTTCCTCGCCGATCAACGCCCCGTTCCTGGTGACGGTGACCGTGTAGCCGTGAATTTCGTAGTGATATGGCGTGTTCTCGGCGGTGAAGCCGTCCGATGTCTCCTGGGCAGGCATGGCGATACCGGTTTCAGGGCGGCCGGTGAACTCGCCGTAGTAGTAGAGGATGTCGTCTGGTGTACGGCACAGAGTGATCTGTTTGTCCTCTGTGCGGTAGGCCTTCACCAGGACCGCGCCCTCTCCGTAGGGCAGCTCGACCTCGATGCGCGAAGGACAGGGTTGCAGGTCGGCCGAGGCGCTGGGAGTCGCCGAATCATCAGGACTCGCTGATGACTCGAACATCTTCCCGCAACCTTCCAGCGACAACGGTGCGAAGATCAGCAAGACTAGGCTGATAAGGAACGCCTTGAGGCAGCTGTCACCGGACCCCGTGACGGGCAGTGGGGTCGGTGTGAACGTGGGATGACTTGGAGGCGGGGCGGGCGGCGGAGGACGAGGGGTGGCCGGAGGCGAGTACCCGCCGGTGGCGCCTGGATAGAAGAGTCCCTCGGTAGGCGCGGCCGAAGTCGCACGGCGCGGTGCGCCACCGGGCGAGGGCGTGCTTGTGGGACGAGGCTTCGAATGTGTCTTCGGAGCTGAGCGGGGACCCGGGGGCGGGTGTGGACGTGGGGGGGTTCCTGTCTTCTTCGGTCCGCCACCGGTTGTTGAAGTGCGCGGCGCTGACTTCCGCGGTGATGACGGAGAGCCGGGTTTTGGAGAGGTCTTGGCGGGCTTGGGACGGGCAGCCTCCTTCCGGGATGCGTCGCAGACCATGCACGCCGGGGCGCCTGGCTTGTTGTTGGTCCCGCACTCCGGACAGGTCCACGAAGTCCCGGTCGGCGCCGCAGGCCGCTTTCGAGGCGTGGGTGCGGACGAGTCGCAGATCATGCAGGCGCGCCTACTGACCGCGTTGTACGTACCGCAAGCGGTGCATTTCCAAGTCGGGCCCGCCATTGCGTTCCTTCTCCTCCTCGGAGGGGGTCACTGGCTGGATTCGGGTACCAAACGTCGTCGCACCGCCTCAAACAATTCCTGTGTATCCCGGCCCGGACCGAAGTTGACCCAATCGGCGTGCTGCTGGGGCACGTGGGCCAGCTCCGGAGGGGGGGCGCAGACTTCGTCGTCCTGCTCCCTAAGGCTCAGCTCACGCCGCAGGGTCTCCGCGAACTCGCGGGCTGCCAGGGCATTGCCGCCACTAGCGTGCAGTCGTACCGCGATCTGCCCCTGGGGTGGCTGGCCCTCCGCCGCCTGTGGGGCGAACCGCAGGACGATCTGGACGTCGGGACCGCCCTCGATGTCGCTGACGTCTGCCTTCTGGCACCATGCGACCGGGAGGTCCAGCAGACCGCGGTGCGCCCAATTGATCTCAAGGCGGTCGTACCGGCGGGAGAGAACGGCCTCCGTGCATGCGATGCCGTTGCTGTACTGGTCGCTCATCCCGAACTCACAGGCTGTTGGCGATGGTGTCGATGATCTGGTCCATCTCGAACTCCTGGAGCCCGTCACCGGCCTTGGACGGGAAGTGGAGGACCATGTCCCAGTCTTCCTGTATCCCGGTCCACGGCTCCTGGTCGGGGGCGAAGAGCACCAGACGCTTGGCGGACTGTTCCATCAAAGCTTCTTGACTTCTGGGGTAGCCCCACTGCTCGAGCAGGTCGTCACTGCTGGGCGGGATGGACGCCGGGTACGACTGGAGGGAGGAGTGCGGCCCTCCCAGTGGGTGGGCCGGGGCGTCGGTGAACATGACGATCACATGCCGCCGCCGGTCGAGGCCCTTCTCCCACGGTGACGACACGGCCAGGGACAGCGCTTCGAGACCCGACTCCGGCACGTCTCCTCCGCCGGTTGCGTCGATGCCGTGGAGGAACGTGCGGAACGTCTCAGTCTGTTCGGGCAGCCGCAGGAAGTCTGTCGACTCGATCGCGTCGTCCTCCTGGTGACCGAAGTCACGGAACGCGATGGTCTTGATGCGCAGCTGGCTGATCGACTTGCCCTTCTCCTGCATCACTGCTTCCAGACGCGGCTGGAAGGTCATGGCGCTGGACTTCACCGAACCCAGGACGGGCTTCATACTGCCAGTCGCGTCGATGCATAGCACGATGTCCACGGCGTACTGGAGATTGCCCCGGTACTGGTCGGCGGCTGAGCTCATTGATCTTCTCCCTCTTCACTTGCGGCGGTCGCCCAGGTTGATGCGAACTCTTGACTTCCTGGAGGCGTCAGACGCCTTGGAACTGCCCCCGGGTGCGGTGGGCTCGGCGCCGGTGGCGGCTGATGGTGTCTCCGGGCGTGGCGAGCTGGGCTCCCGCCGGGGCCGGGGAGTGCCCTTGATGTTGGTACGCAGGCGACCGGGCGACGGGAAATCCCTGTCCTCCTTGAGGGGATTCGACGAGGCTTCCGTGGCTGACGCCGCGGACGTGGCGGGTGGCCGCTGTACCAGGTCGCACACTTTTGAGTCCTTGAGTGTGGAGATCACCGTCGCGATGCGCGGACGGGATGCCGGGGCGCGGGAGGTCATCGCCAGTACGAGATTGCGCATGCGATCGGTGAGGCGCGGATCAAGCTCCAGCTTCTCCTTCGCGCTGACCGCGTCAGCGGGGGAGTCAAAGCGCTCGCTGTGCTGCGGCAGCGCACCTGTTAAGTAGTAGTGCGTCATGAGGCCGAGAGCGAAGATGTCCACTGCGGTCGTCAGTTGCTCGGCCTTCACTGACCCGTCGTCCTGCACATAGCGTCGCCATTCGGGCGCGCCGTACAGCGAGTCGCCGGCGATCTCCTCGCGGTCCGGTGGTTTCCCGGTCAGGTAGGAGTCGTCGAAGTCGATCAGTTTCGCGATGTGGAACGCGTTTCCGGTTCGCTTCTGCACCAGGACGTTGGCCGGCTTGAGGTCTCCATGTACGACGTCGATCTCGTGCAGAAGCTGGAGACTCACCGCGAGCGTCTTGAGGAGAATGCACTTCTGTCGGGATTCGAGGAGCTGCGGCTTCTCCAGGGTCGATGTGTCAATGCGTGCCGTGACCTTGTAGTAAGTGCTGCCGTGGGCGAAGAAGTCTGTCGCGAGTACCAGATGTCCACCACCGGGCATGTCCGGCTTCAGTAGCTTCATGATCCCGCGATGGCGCTGCTCGAACTCGCGGCAAGCCTCGAGGCGGACCTGCTTGCTGCGCTCGCTGCCTCCCGCGTCCGGCTTGGGTCGCTTCGGGGACAGGAACTGCTTGATGAAGTACGGCTTGCCGCTCTTTTCCGCGAAGGCCCACATGCACTTTCCGCCGCCCGCGTTCGTGGGCGAGTTGACGATCCGGTAGCCGTTGACGACCTCGTTGTGCTTCATGCGTCCTGCTCCTCGACGGGAAGGCCGGGCATCCACGCCTCGTAGTCGATCCGGTAACACGACCATCCGGCCTCGCGCCAGTGGCGGATGGCCTCCAGGTCGCCGGGGTCGGGCATGGTGCGTGCCCAGTCGTCGAGTTGCCGGTACCGGGGCGCGAACTGCTCGCGCATCTGCTCGAAGCCGCCGTAGCCGATGGCGGCGAGTGCCAGCGAGGCGTCATCTCCCGTGTAGGACTCCACGGCTGTGGCCAGACGCTGCGACCAGTCCTGCAGACTTGCCGCGCGGTGCAGCGTGGACAACAGCACATGCTCGAAGTCGCCCGGGGTCTGCACATATCCGAAGAACCCGTCCGTCGCGCAGAGCAGCACGCAGGGTTGGGCGAGAGGTACCTGATGGCTGTCCACGAAGAAGGCCTGATCCGCACAGAGGATGTTTGTCATCTGCGGGTCCTGGATGAGCTGGGTGAGGGCGTTCGTGTCCACGGTGTGGTCGCGGGTGAGCGCCCGCAGCCCCCCGTCGACTGTGAGGGCGTACGCCCTGGAGTCGCCGGCCCACAGAGCCTCGCAGACAGTCTGGCCTTTGACGGTGCCGTAGTGCAAGGCGGCCATCGTGGTCGGCAGTTGCTTGCGCATCTTGCCCATGACCTTGCTGCGCGCCGGTGTGGTCATCCGGCTGAGCAACCATCGGAGATGGTCCTCCAGGGAATCGGCGTCGACCGCCGTACCGCCGACGATGTGATGCGCAAACCAGGACTCGACGCCGAGCCGAGCGACCCGGGACCCCACCCACGCGCCCGTGCGGATCTGATTCTGACCGTCATGCCATGCTGTCCCGGAGCCAGCTCCGCCAGCACCGTCGAAGACGGCGAGAAGGCCTGAGCCAGTGGGCCGGTGGTGCACTATCAGCGGTTCCGCGTCCTCCCCCTGGCGTGGCTTGCGCTCCGTCCAGACGCTCAGAGCCACGAGGCCCGGCTCGATTTGCAAGGAGGCAGCCCGGGGCACAGGCCCTTGACCTTGGAGGTGCTGTTGAACCCGGAGGGTCACCACCCTTCACCACCTGGGGATGTGCGTCCCGGCCGGGCGCCGCGTACGCGGCTAACCTTTGGTGTTGTCTCGGGCGGAGGCGGCGGGGCCGGTGCAGGCTCTGGCTCGGGGGCCGTTGCGCGGAGCCGCGGGTCGTATCGGCGAGGCGGCGGCTCACCGGTTCCGCCGAGCGGCTCATCGTCTGGCGGGCCGCTCGGCTCGGCGGGTACAACCCTGCCCAACGCGGTCCGGGGGTGTGGCGCGGCCTCCCTTGTGGTTCCCGTGGTACACCGTGCGGGATCGGCAGTCTTCCCCGCCGGATGGTCCGGGTCGGCCGAGGCGAGCGAGCCACGGAACCGGCTGCCTCTGGTGCCGCCGAACGGAGCCGTGGAACCACCGAGGACACGGCTCATCACATCGCGTTCGGCTTCCGCGATCTCGAACGGCTCCCGGTCGGCGTCGCCGCGCTCGAGCACCATGTGGAACGTCTTGAGGAGCTCCGCACGCTCGGCGGCCTCAGCCTTCTCGATCCACGTCAGTGCCGCCTGCGGGCCTTCCCTCTCCACGATTTCGGCGAGCAACCCCTCCACCCCGTGCTCGTGCATCATGTCCAGGTGCCGTTGACGCCGCATACCGGCGAGCCTGGTCTCGCGTACGACATCTCGGTACTTCCGTCCGCTGGTTGCCGCCTCGTCGGCGTCGACGAGCAGTTCGACGTGGATGTTGCGGAGCTGGATCGCGGTGTCGCCCGGGAAGTCCCGCACCGCGTCGTTGAGAGCGGCTTCGGCCTCGTGGAACTCAGCGATGTCGTAGTGCCGCGAGACGCCGCGCATCATGCGCCGCATGTGCCCGAAGAGGGCGCCGCTCATATCGTGGATGCCACGGGCCACGATCTCGCCGGGATCGATGACCTGGCAGGTCAGACCCACGGTGCTTTGGAAGGCGAAGGTGGCGTCCCGGCTCAGCAGCGGAATGCTGAGGACGAGCCGGCGGTCGCCCGTGTCCACGGTGAATACCTTCCGGTACGTGCCGAATCGTGCGGACGGGATCTCGTCCCCCGGCTCGACGGTGACCGCGGGCCCGCGGTAGGGCACGAGGACCAGGGCGTGGCCGGGTGCCGGTGACCGCAGTGGGCTGAGTAGTCGGACGGGGGAGAGGTCCTGGCTGTCGACGATCGGGTCATAGGTCAGCTGATGCATGGCTTCCTCCAGAGAGCTGACACTTCAGTCGAAGTCGCAGGCCGTGCGGACCTCATGTCGCCCGTTTCACGACGCTCAGCAACTCGGCGGCGTTGCGGGACGGGCGGTTGCGATCGGCGGCCCAGTGCCCCAGGTGGTATTCGATCCGCTGCCGGTGCTTGCCCGGTCGGCAGGCGATGTCGACGAGGATGGACTGGATCGCAGCAAGGGTTGCCCGGTCCGTTCCGGCGTGGGTGTCGACCCACTCCCGCATCGCTTCCAGGGCATGGGTCTGCACGGGTTTCCGAGCCAGCGCGCGTGCCCAGAGCTCCGCCAATTCCGAGTGCAGTTGCGTTGCCTGACGCAGGAGCCGTGGCATCTCTCGGCTGTGTCCGGCGGCAAGGGGAGACGGGTCCTCGCCCGCGTACGGCTGCCGGGCAACGAAGAGGAATACGGAGAGCGTCTTGGACACCATCGGCGAGAGGTCCTGCGGAGCGGACCAGTCGAGCAGTGCCTCGAGTACTTCCCGGGCACATCCTTGATTGATGAGATGGACGGTGCTCCAGGCCACCGGGGTGAGATTCCCCCAGTCATCACGCCAGTCCAGGGCCGCCCGGAGCACGGTGGTGGCCCGTTCAGGATCTTGCTTGCCGAGGACCCCCCCGACCGCTGTGGCCGCGGTCTTGACTAGCCGCCGTTCGAAGGGAGAGCTGCCATCGGAGACCCACTCGTTGAGCAGCGCCCAGACGGGCTCGGTGAGTTCCGGCCGTCCCGCAATGACTGCGAGCGCGGTGGCGGCGGCCTGCCGCAGCGGCCACGACTGGCTTCCCGCCCACGACTGCAGATATCGGTGCAGTGCATGACGGTGATCCCCCCGGGCGGTGATGCCCGCGGCCACGGCGGCCCTGGCCCGGACCTCGACATCCTGCTGGGTGAGCAGCTTGCGCAGCCATGTCAGGACGACGGCCCGGTGTCCGTCCAGATACGTCCAGGCGTAGGTGAGTACGGCCTGGCGCACCAGCGGGCTGCGGAATCGGACCTGGGGCGGCGTCGCGCGGTGCACGTCGGCGACGCCATCGGGCAGGACGATCTGGATCCACGGCTGCTCGTGGGCCAGCCGGTCCCGGAACCTGATGTCAGGAGCCGGTCCGGCCGTGGGCTCTACGGCAGCATGGAGCTGCAGCGCTGCGTCGGAGACCGTTAGATAGCTCGACTCCTCCAGTACGGCGGCGGCTAACGCGAAACACACCGCGGCCGGTTCGTCGTGCCGGGTGAACCACTTGTGCACCTGGATACTGGGATCCCGCAGTGCCGCGACTTCACGGGCCAGATCACCGCCCCCCCGGATCACCGACGCCAGTCGAACCGCTGTACCGGGTGCGGGTTGCTCGCGCAGTGCGCTGAGGGCGCCAGATTCCGTGAGCAGCCGGTGCAGCTTGGCTATATCGCCGGGCTCGGACGTGTGCCCAAGTACACGACGCTCAAGGAGGGCGACGGGATCTACCTCGCCCAACTCCCGTACCACGTAATCGGATCGTTCCGCCGCCCTGGCGAGTGCACCCTGCGGGGGTCCGGTCACAATCACCATGAAACTGCTGGCCGACTTGAGCCTAGCGGCCGTGGACGTCAGCCAGTCGATGTCGATCGCGCGGACGCATTGCCCTGTCCGTGCCCCCGTCTCGTCCAGAATCAGCATGTACCCGGAGCCTTGTCGGGTGGGTAGCCAGTCGGCAGCGATGACGGCCGCCGGATCGGTGACCCGGTGGCAGAACCCGCTCTGCTCGCCGCCGGTGAACGCCAAGGCCTCGGCGACCAGGTTGACGGCGGCGGCCTCCCGGCCAGTTCCCGCTGCCGAGGCGATGACCAGCAGATGGCGGTCACGGAGGATGCTCAGTGCATCGTCGTATCCGACCGGTTGTATGTAGTCGTCGATGTGTTCGGCCTGCTCGTCGTCTTCGATGCGCACCAGTCCGCCCCTGTCCCCCGTGGACGGGCCACTGCTGGTACGCCCCCCGGAGTTGAATCCACCGCCGAACGACACAGAGTCGTTGAACAGCGCCAGGGTGCCGATGCTCAGTCCTGACGCGTCCTTCTGCAGGCGCTCGGTGATCATCTCGGCGATGGCGGCAACCCGTGCGGCCTCCTCGCGCTCAGATTTGTCATCCCCGCCGGACGCGAGTTGCCGCAGGGCGTCCGATTCGCTGAGAGGGCCCTCGACGTCGGGCGATAAGCCCGAGATCAAACCTGTGCCGTCGGGTCCGCTGTCCTCAGGGCCGGGTGCCCCCAACTCGGCGGCGGGACGTTCAGTCATGGTCGTTCGGTCTTTCCGGCTGTTCGGGGCTGGTGTGGTGGGTTGCCGATCGCAGCTGCGAGCGTCAGTTGAAGTTCAGGTCCCCTTGGACCTCGACCTTGCCGTGGTTGACCTGGACCGTCTTGATGACTGCCGCGTTGACGTTGCCCCGGCCGCCCGTGCTCTGGGCGGCGACGGCGGCGTCGACCATGCGCCTGAGGTCCCGTTGGAACGCCGGGTCGCGCAACATGTACGCATGCACCATCTGCTGGAGGCCAGCAACTGCGGTCTCGTCTGCCGGGTGCTGCTGGGCTTCCTCAAGGGCACGCTCGGCCTCGCTGTCGCCACCGAACCGCCTCCTGATCCGCTCGACCAGGCTGGATGCGCCCGCCCACGACGCGCGGCCAGCCTCACCGCCTGCGGATTCCAGCGCCCCCTTGGCCGCGATGGCTGCGGCGGCGATAGCGGTCGCGGTGATTGGGTCCACTGCAGGGCTCCCCCGTTGATATGTCCATGCACATGGAGTGCCTGAAGCACTGCTGTGCGTGCGGCAACCCAGGGTAAGAAGCGGCCCCGGCCGCCACAGCGAATTGCGTCAGCTTGGCCGAAAAGAGCCCATTCGGGACCCAGACTCCAAGATTTGGGCGTCGACTGTGAAGGCGGACTCAAGGTCGTCGCGGAAGACGGAGCAGTCGCGTGAGCTGGCCGTTCCGGCGTGGCTCTGTGTATTGGCATGGGTCGTCGAACTTATGGTCGACGACAAACTGAACTGCGAAAACTCGCCGTGGTCATCTGCGTCTACCTCGAGCGCAGCTGTTGCCCTCAAGGACACGATGGTGTGGGCCGACCAGTCCTCTGGGTCTCTCCGGGCGGTCGTTCGGCCACGCCCCCGCAGCTTCCGTGCCCACCTGCATCAGTCCATGGGCGACATCGGTGAACGGGGCGGCCGATGCACGAGCGCCGAGCTGAGCATGGGGCGTCGTTCTCGAAGCAGCCCGCTGACCCGCGGCCAGGGCGATCACTCGATTCCCCCAAGGCAGCCGAGCCGGATGCGTCCCGATGAGGCAGGGCCCGATGGCGGGCTCCTACCGCCGGGGCCAGCTCAGACGCACCAGCTCTTCAGAGGACGTTCCAGTTGAAGATAGGATAGTTCATGGGTTGTGCCAAGTTATAGGCGTTTCGCCCGTTGCTCGTTTCGCGAGGTTAGAGATCATCGCGAGGCGGATCATGCTCTCGGAGTGGGCGGGTTTGGTCTCGTAGTCCCGGGCGAGGCGGCGGTGCATCATGATCCAACCGGTTGGGTCGGCCGCGCGGCGAGGTGCTCACCATGAGGGCGAGTCCTGTTCCTGCCGCGCTCACATCAACGGCCGGTCCGCCCGGTCAGTGGTCCTTGGGGGACGCGTCTCCGGGTGGTCACACGTGTGGTGGTGCGGTCACCCGGAGCGTCGCACCTTGCCTCAGTCGTTTCCGTTTCCGGCGAGAGGCTTCCAGCCTGCCGGGGCCTGATCCCGATCCGTCCCGAGCCCATCGAAGGAACCGAGAGAGGAGCGGTGGGCCCCCGAGGCGGTTTCGTACCGGTATGCCACCAGTGCCGTTCCCTCCGGCACAGGTGCGGCGGCGAATCGCAGCCCGAATGGCTCGATCACGGGAGACAGCGGCACGGGTTGGTCGACCCCGTCGTCCAGCTCAGCCGTGATCGACGTGACGTCGGGCAGGGCGCAGCCCACGACGAAGGCAGGGAGTCCTTCTGACTGCCCGAGCGTCATGATCGCGTTCCTGTCCGCACGGTCGGGACCGCGGCGGAAGCCGGTCGAGGCACGGATGCCTCCCCGGTTGTACGAGACCATCACTCCCACAGAGTTCCGGGGGCGTCTGCCCGCCGTCACGCGCCACGTCAGCCCGTCCTCGGGGCGCTCTCCTGCCAGAACCTCGACGTCGTTCACGGGACGTCACTCACGGGTTCACCTACCGCTCGGTGCGAGGGTCAGTCGTGGATCTCCGCACAAGGGGAACCGGGCATCCTCTGCGAGTAGTTGCACACCTCGGTGCCGCCCCTGTACCAACCGGTCGGGCCGGCGTTGTCGAAGTAGACACCCGGGCCGCTGCCGTCCGGGCATATGATCCGCCCGTTCCGGTCGGCGTAGCCGCCTTTGAAGAAGTCGAACGTGGCCTGGCTGCAGCCGACGTTCCCCACTGCCTGCGTGGACCACTTGTCGATGTGCAGCTTCTTGCCCGTGATGTCGAGGCACACCACGTCATCGCACTTGTGGGTGCTGTAGGGGCCCGCGTCGCTCGACGACCTCTTCTTCAGGGAGATGCCGGGAACCACACCCGGGTGCTTCTCGATGTACTCGAGGGAGACCCAGTCGGCCTTACCGCCGTCAAGCTGCACGTATCCCTTCTGGTTCTGCGCAATTGGTGCCGTGGTTGTTGCATGGGCCGTAGCAGTGCACAGTGAGAGGACGGCCGCCATGGCCGTGACCCCCACGAAGGCGTGACGCGCAGAGCGCATGTCACTTCCACCCTTCTGCGGACCTTTGAGGTTGTCCACGAGAGCTCCCCTTCGGGAGTCCGTGGTCCCGCTCGTCTTCCGGTGCCCGGAAGACCTGATGTGCATGCTCGGTGTGTCCCCCGTCATGCAAAGGAACTCCAAGATCCCCGACAGAGTCAAGCTGAGGGCGCATGGCGTGTCCGGTTACTGAGCTTCGGGGCGGTGGCGGCGCTGCCACCTCTGTGTGATGTCTTGAAACTGCTCTTCCAGAAGCTCGCAGCCCAGCGGGGTCATCACCTTCTCGTGGAGGCAGAAGACCTGCTCGAGCCATTCGTCCCTGGCCCAGACCAAGCGGCCGTCCGGGGTGCCGGAGATGCACTTGACCTGTACCTTGACCACCGGGGTGGTCCGCTCGGCTCCTGGGAGCAGCGGTTCCCACTCGGGAACCAGCGTGTTGAAGAGCTCCTCGAGCTGCCGGGCGCCGAAGTCGCTCTTGAGCTGCTTGGAGCAGACGGTGACCTTGACGTGGTCCGCGCCCTGCTCGATCCTCACCTCCGGCTCGGGCATCTCCTGGCGTTCCACAAGGATGTTCATCCGGCCTCTCCCATCCCCAGTTCGAGCTGGCTCCACAGCCGGTGATCCAAGCACACAATTCGCCGGATGATGTGGAGAGGGCGGCCGGTAGTGGTCAGGTCGAGTCCGATCCCGGAGGAATTTGGGCTACGTCTGGTTTGTCAGGGCCGGTGTCCATGCTGTCGAAGAGCTCGATGCCTTCCCGGTGCTGCTGTCGGCGTGCTTCGGTCGTGGCGTCCGGCGGTGCGACCACAACGGCGATGAACAGCCCCCCGCTCGGGAGGCGTCTTGTCTGGGCGCCCAGGACGTGACCGTTCTCGATCTCATCCGCGACACCCCACGGCAACTGGTGCCGCATGCCCAGGTCGTCGATGGCCGCAGCCTGTTCGGGTCCGGGCCGGGGCGGCGTCTGGGGTTCGAGGGGTTCACCGCCCGCGATGACCGACTCGACGGACCCCGCCGGCCATCCGACCAGTTCCGCGTAGTCGCGCATGGTGCGCGTTACGCGCTGCCTCTCGGCGCCGTTCTCCACATCAGAGACCACGGCGACGCTGACCCGGATTTGCTTGGCGACTGTGGACTGGCTCCAGTCGAGCCTTTTGCGGGCCTGCTTGAGTGCCTGCCCGAGCCGTTGAAGGTCGCGTTGCTCCATGGCCACCAATCATGCCGTGAGGATGGTCCCCAGCCATGACGTCACATCTGAAGGCGACGGTCAAGGAGGGTGTGTCGTTGATGCCCCCGACACGGCCAATATTCAGTTGTGTACTTGAATCACCGAGGATCGTACGTCTATGTTTCAGATCTGATCCTCCGAGGGGGCGGCATCCACGCACGGCAAGTACCTGCTCGGGCCCCGACGCTGCCGGAGTTGGCGGCCAACGGCGGCATGCAGCGCGGAAAGGGTTCTTCGTGCGTCGCGACGGTTCACGGGCCAGTTCAGCTGCATCCACCGACGGCCGCCGAGGTCATGGCACGCCCGCACGGCATGCGGGCGTGCCATGACAGGCGTCCCCGGGAGAACGCCCCTCGTGGCCGAGATCGGTGAACCGACACCCCAGCGGGCCTCGAACGGCCCGGCCCGCGAGGCGAGAGCAGTCTTCAGTCTTCCGGCCCTGCCTGAAGGAGCAGCACGTGCAGCCTGCGCCCCGGACCCGATGCGACGTGTGCTTCGGCCCGCAGCGGGCCGTGCCGACCCGCGCGCTGCGAGGCGCCCCCGAAGCGGGGCGTCCTTCGGCGCCGGCCGTCAGGCAAGCGGAGGTTCGCCCGGCTGAGCGGGCCCAGATGGAACCGGCCGGCTGCTGATGGTTCAGGACGGTTCGCGACCCCTGACATGACCTCTTCCGCTCGGCCCAGCCCCCGCACCGGGGGGCTGCGGGCCTCCTCCGTGCTGCCCTGACCACTTCCCAGGACTGTCCTGTGCCTCTCCAGACCGCCGTCCCAGCGCAAGCCGACCCACCGGCTGCGGCCGCTTGCGGCCTGCGGCTGCCCGATGCCCGGCAGTGGGTCTCCACCACCCCGGCACGGATCGCCCCGGATCCGTACTCGTGGCTGCAGGCTGTGCACTGGGCCCACGATCACGGCCCCTATGCGGATCACCGCTCCCACGGGCCCAAACGGCTGAACCGGACCACGCTGCGCGTCGCACAGGTGCTTGCGCGCTTCAAGGAGCATTGCCGCCCGGGAGTGGACAACATCGCACTGTGGCTGACGCTGTCCGAGCGCACGGTCCAGTACCACCTGCGCCTGCTGCGTGAGAGCGGCCTGCTCGCCTATGTCTCCAAGGGGACCCGTGTCAGGGGCGTGGGCGGCCGGGCCTCGGAGTTCACCCGTACCATCCCCCCGATGTTCGACGAGGCGCTCGGACTGCGCACCGGAACCTCCGAGAGGTACATCCGTTCAGTGCGAGGCATCGACGCAGCCCGTCGCGCGCAGATGGCGCGACTGGGAAGGAAGGCCCGCGCCAGGCTGGGCCAGCAGCGCACGAAGGGCACCAGGCGCACTGTGCCGGCGGCGGCTTCCGTATCGGTGTCTTGCACCCCAACAGGGGTGGGTTCCTTTGCTCTTCCCTCCACCGGTACCACTGGGCTTCCCCCTGAGAGCAAGCTCGTGGACGGCAGGTGCCCGTCATCCGCCCCGAGGAGGGCGTCGGCCAGGTCCTCTCGCCGTCGGCTCAACCCTGTCGGCCGCCGCCACCAGCTCGCATTCGAGCTCGTCCGGCAGCTCAACTGGCTCGGAGGCGCCTCGGTCCCCCGAATCGCATGGATCGTCCGCCACGTCGCCGACAGCGGCTGGACCGCGGCCGAGGTCATCGCCGTGGTGAGCCAGGAAGCCCCGGCTCGGTGCGTGCACCGGCCTTCGGGGTTCCTGGCCGCCCGGCTCAACGGCGCCCACCTGCTGTACGACACCCCGGCCAAGCGCCAGGCCATCGTGGCCTGGTGGCGCCAGTCCCAGCGGGCCGAGCAGGAGCGTCACGCCGACTGGGGCGGGCACTGGCAGCCCCCGAGCAGCCGCGCGGTCGCCCGGCAGGTCGCCGATTCCCTCGCTCATGTGCCCCCGGCACCAGGGGGTCGGGCCCGTGAGGCCTTCGCTGTGGGCGAGGACGGGCTGGCCGACCTCGAGCAGCTCACTCGCGACGAGATCACCGACCTGCGCACCGCCGCGCTGAAGGACCCCGCTCTGGTCCCGGACGGCCATCGCCGAGTGCGGCGAGAACTTCGCCCGCCGCCTGTTCACCAACCGTCTCGTCGACCAGATCCGGCGCCTGAGCGGTACCGGCCGCCTGGTCCTGCACCCCCCATGGGAGCAGTCATGGCCACACCCGAATCCTCCGGATGCGATCTCGTGCGCATGGCGCTGCCGGCCGTGAAGGAGGCACCCAAGGCGCCCGCCGCCGAGAGGACTGCGGCCACCCGCGAGCCCCAGCGCCGCGGACGCGCCGCCCGGCGTGACGGCCGTGGCCCCGGGGGCATCGGCGCCGCCGGTGGCCACCTGATGGCCGAGCGGGAACCGGCAGGCGCAGGTGGCCGACGGGTCGGTTCTGCGGAANGCCAAGTGACGTAACTTCGGGATTCTTGAAGCGTTCTCATCTCGTCCGACCGATCTGCGGTCCGGGTGAAGGTGAGGGGGCTCGGGTTGGCGGCACTGGCGGTCGTGCGGGACCTCCGCGATGTGCGGGCTCCGGACCGCCCTGTTCGCGGCGTCCGCCGCCCGGCTCGCCGTCGACGACGCGTCACTCGACGTCTGCGGCAGCGGTGCCGCGATCGTCATAGGCACGTCGTTCGGGGAGATGCCAGCCTTCGTGGACATGGCCGAAGCATGGCACCGCGGGGGGTGGGGCCGGCCGGAGCCACGGATCGCCGCGCAGGCACCGGCGTCCCAACTCGGCGTGGCCGCGGCACACGAACTCGGCGCCGCTGGCGAGGTGATCACCCTGGGTACCGCCTGCGCGGCCGGGAACTACGCGCTCGGCTACGGCTTCGACCTGATCACCCTGGGAGAGGCGGACGTCGCCGTGGCGGGCGGCGCCGACTCCGTCAACCGCTTCACCCACGCGGGCTTCCACCGGATCGGCGCCCTCGCGGCGGATGTGTGCCGACCCTTCGACATGCACCGCGACGGCATACTCCCCGGCGAGGGCGGCGTGGCCCTGGTACTTGAAGCGCTGGAGCACGCTCAGTCGCGCGGCGCGCGGATCTACGCCGAGATGTTGGGGTACGGCATGACGTGCGACGCCAAACACCCCGTGGCGCCGGACGTCGACAGCATCGCTCGCTGCTTCGCACTCGCCCACCGCAGGGCCGGAGTCTCACCGCAGGAGATCGACTACGTCTGCGCGCACGGCACGGGGACGAAGACGAACGACCTGGTCGAGGCTCGTGCGATGCACGCCGTGTTCGGCGAGAAACCGCCGCCGGTCAACTCGATCAAGTCCATGCTTGGGCACACGATGGGGGCTGCCAGCGGTTTCGGGGCCGTCGCCTGTGCGCTCAGCGTCTCCCTCGGCTTCCTCCCCCCGACGATCAATCACCAGGTCACGGATCCGGAGTTCGCCGACCTTGACCTGGTGGTGAATCGGAGCAGGAACAGTGCTGTGCGCGTGGCGCAGAACAACGGATTTGCCTTCGGCGGCAACAACGCGGTCACCTTGTTCGGCAGTGTGCGATGACGGCGATCGTGATCACCGGTATGGCATCGGTCACCCCGGGTCATGCGGTGGCCTCGCAGGACGCTAGCTCCTACCGGGCGCACCGGGTCGAGGACTTCGACCCCGAAGTGCTGTTCGGACGGCGGGTGGCGCGGTTCAACCATCGCTCCGCGCTCCTGGTCATGGCCGCGTGCGAGGCCGCGATCAAGGATGCGGCGCTCGAGATGGGCGATGACAACCGGAGCGTGGTCGGTATCACCGTCGGTACGACGGTCGGCAGTGTGTCCGGCACGGTCGAGTTCGGCTCGGACAGTTTCGACCGGGCTCGCCCCTACCTCGTGGATGCCGCCAGCTTTCCAAACATCGTGCTGAACACCGCGGCGGGCGCGCTGGCCATCCGCTTGGGCGCCCAGGCGGCGAACGCGACCGTGGCGGGCGGCCCGACGGCCGGTGTTCTCGCCCTGCGCTACGGCGAGGTGGCCCTGCGCGCCGGGCATGCGGACACGATGCTCGTGGGCGCATCCGAGGAAGCCACCGCGCCGGCGGTGTGGTGGGCGCAGTCGGCCCGCGACACCGGGGACGCCGGGGAGGGCGCGGCGATCTTCGTCCTGGAGGACGAGGAGACGGCGCGAACGGCGGGGCGCGCGCCGCTTGCGCGGCTGGCGGCCGTGACCGTACGCATGGTGGACGCTGCCAACGCCGACGTACTCGCCGCCGCGTTGGCCGGGGTTCTGCGACGCTCGGCGGTCGCGTCGGACGCCGTCGATGTGGTCGCTGTGCGCAGGAGCGGCGTCGCGGCGGTGGACCGGGCCCAGCGCGCTGCGGTGGCGGCCGTGCTCGACGCGCCGCTGATGTGGAGCGAGGACGAGATCGGCGACTGCTACAGCGCCCACAGCGCGCTGCAACTCGTCCAGGTGATCGAGCACTTGGGGTGGCGACGGAACGCCGAGGGGCCCAGGGGGCGGGCGGGTGTCGTCATGGGCACGGACCCGGCTGGCGTCGTGGGCCTTGTTGTGGTGACGGCCCAGGACGCCTGAGCACGGCGCTGCGGCCGGCCCCACCCGGGGTTGTCGTCACTTCGTGGTGTCGTCTGCGGGCAGGGGTGGGGCATGGCGTACGGCGGCGCTGGCCGTGCCGGCGCTGGCGGTGCCCAGCATGATCGCGGTGAGCACGACCACTGCCCCTTTGGCCCCGATGGTGGAGAGCAGGTACCCGGCGCCGAGTGAGGCGAGAGGCATCACGCCTGCGGTGATGGTCCCGACCGCGCTCCCGACCCGTCCCAGCATCTCGTTGGGCACGAGGGCGGCCTGGTAGGTGAACATCACGGCGTTCCAGATCGGCCCGATGAACGCGGTGAGGCCTCCGACCACCCCCAGCAGCAGGGGGTCGGGGGCTATAGCGAACAGGGGCAGGAGCGCGGCCCAGACCCAGTTGGCGCCGATGATGACAGTGGTGGGTGGGAAGAGGCTGTGCAGCCGACCAGCGGCCAGCGCTCCGAGCAGCCCGCCGCCGCCGTAGATGCCGAACATCAGGCCTATCTCGCTGGACGACGCGCCCATGTCCTGGGCGAGCACGATGAGGATCAGCGAGATGGCCTGGAAGACCAGGTTGCTGGAGGCGATCAGCAGGACGGCGGCGCGGATGAACGGTTTGCACCAGATCCAGCGCAGTCCCTCGGTGGCCTCCCGCCAGAACGGCCGCAGTGCCGTGGTCCGTTCGCCCTGCAGCTCGCGCCCTATGAAGAGCAAGCCCACGGCGGCCATCAGGGAGGAGACCGCGTCGGCCAGGAAGGGCAGGACGCGATGCACTCCGAAGAGCAGGCCGCCAAGAGGCGGGCCGGCGAGCGCGCTGCCCCGGTTCTTGGCCTCGTTCTGGCTGATCGCCGAGGGCAGGAGCGACATGGGCACGACGCGGGGGAGAGCGGCCTGCTCGGCCAGTCCGAAGAAGACGGCGCAGGTGCCCTGGACGAACGCGGCCACGGCGATGTGGGGCACGGTGAGGCTGCCGAGCCAGTAGGCGATCGGCAGGGACACGATGGCCAGACCCGCGAGGAGTTCGCTGACCACCATGATTGTCTTGCGGTTCCAGCGGTCCACGAGTGTGCCGGCCAGTAACTGCGTGATTAGGTATGGCAGGGTGGTGGCCGCCCCGACCATGCCGGCGTCGGCGGGGGAGTTGGTGAGGGCCAGCACGAGCAGCGGCAGCGTGGTGGTGCTGGAGCGGGCACCCAGCGTGGAGACGATCTGGCCGCCCCACATGACCAGGAAGTCCCGGTTCCGCCAGAGCGACGGCCGTTCGGTGGCTGCCGTCTCGGTCGAGGCGGTCATGACCGGTTCCTCTCGTCAGGGGTGGGGAACGCGTGGAAGAGCACGGTGATGTGCTGGCTGCCGGGTGTCGCCTGCTCCGGGTCCCGGGACCAGCGGTCGAGGAGCGCGATGTACTCCTCGGTGAAGTGGGTCAGTTCGTCGGCGGTGAGTAGGGTGCTGCCGAAGGACTGCAGGGCGGCCGCGCCGACGTCACCGAAGCTCTCCGGGTCGGCCAGGAACGCCGCCAGATCACGTTCCGAACGCTGCTGCCATTGACGGAGGACCTCTCCCGCTGCCGTTTCGGTGTCGGCGCTCGCGGAGTGGCGCGGAAGCCGAATGTCCTGGGGAGCGGCTCGCCAGAACTTGAGGCGGCCGGTCGAGCGGGCCTCGTCCTCCTCAATGAAGCCGAAGCGCGCCAGCTGACGCAGATGGTAGCTGGTCGCGCCGCGGTCAACACCGAACTCGACAGCCAGGTCGGCGGAGGTGGCCGGCCCGCGGCGTTGGAGCCGGGTCAGCATCCGCTGCCGCAGCGGGTGCGCCAGCGCCTTGAGCGACGCGATGTCGGACAGCTCTCGTTGGTGTGGCACGTGCGAGAAGATATCAATGCAAAGATTTATTCTCAATAGTTCGACCGTCGGCGGAGTCGGCCGTCCAGGCGCCGGCGCGAGCTGGATCGCGAGATCCCCCTCGACCTTGAGGACGGCGCCGGGGATGGACGTCGCGCGGTCGGATATCAGGTCGGCGACATCGTCGGGCCACCCCATGCGGCGCAGCGCGATCGACAGCAAGCGCCTGCAGGCCCTGTCGGTCATGGCCGCCGCCACGCCAGCGTCGGTGAATCGGGAACGACCGCTTTGACCTGCAACCCGACGCAGCCGACGTCCTTGGCCAGTGAACGGGACAGGCCGATGATTCTGCCCGTGGACGCGGAGCAGTTGGTCTGCCCGCGCGCCCACTCACGCCCCCGACCGACGAGACGATGACGGTGGTGCCGCGGCTGCGCGTCATCATGCCGGGACCACTACGCGGCAGACATGTGGGCGCCGTCGAGGTTGGCGGTGATGACCTGTCGCCGCTGGGCGTCCTCCATGAGCGCCAGCGGCCGGTCCCGGGTGATGCCCGGCGGAGGTGACCACCGCTTCTACCGACCGAAGGGCGTCCCTGGGCCTCGTCGACCCAGCGACGTGCGGCGTCCGCGTCGGCAGCGTCGGCCCTCGTGTCAATCACCCGCACGCCGAACTCGGCCCCGCGCCTCTCCAGTTCGTGGGCCGCTTCGGCGTTTTGCTGTTACTGACTTTCAAAGCGTGATGTCGTCATGGTGAGGCGAGCGACAGTCCAGTTCCGGTGAGACAGCCGTCGAGGACGTCGTGACGGTACTGGAGCTGACGTAGGCCCCGCCGGACGGCGGTGATCAGGTCTTGCGGGTCGGCGAAAGCGCGGTTGGCCGTGGTGGTACGCCGCAGCACCGACCAGATGCCCTCGACCGGGTTCAGGTCCGGCGTGTAGGGCGGGAGCCGGTAGACGGTGAGCCAGTCCCGTTCGGCGATGTAGCGGCGCATCCCGGCCGTCAGGTGAGTGTTCAAGTTGTCCCAGACCAGCACGATCGGGCCGCCGAGTTGCTGGTGCGCGGTCTGGATGAGGTCGCGGTAGTCCTTCCAGGAGAAGCTCTTGCGTCCGTCGGGCCGGGCGTCGGGGCAGGACCGGTAGATCAGCCGGGAGCGTTCGCCGGGCTTGTAGCAGGCCAGGGCGGCGACGGATAAGCGGCGGCGGGAGCGGCCCCGCACCCGGACTGCAGGGGTATGGCCGCGGCGGGACCAGGTGCGGGTGGTCGGCGGCGTCATCGAGAAGCCGGCCTCGTCCTCGAAGACGAGCCAGGCCCCGAGCGCCGCCACGGTCCTTCCACGCTCGGCCAGGTCTCCTTCACCACCGCCGCCTCATCCCGCTCCACCGCCCGGCGGGCCGGCACCTGGCAGCTCCAGCCGTGCCGCTTGAGCAGCGCAGCAACGCCCTGCACGGTGTAGCTCTTGTGGAACCGGCGCCCGATGAGCGTCTTGATCCGTGACAGAGTCCAGGTCTGGTCCGGCCAGCCGCGCGCCACCGGCCCTTTGGCCAACTCCTGCTCCAGCACGGCGAACAACTCGTCGCTGAGCAGCGGCAATGACGCAGGCCCCTTGGAGGTCAAGGCTCTCGGCCCGCCCTGCGACCAGGCCCTGTGCCAGCGCTGCACCGACCGAACGCTGACCCGCAGGTCGCGCGCGATGACCGCGTTCTCGTCGCCATGGACGAACCGCTCGCACGCCTCCATCCTCAACTTCTCGCGGAAAGCTCGCCGCTCGTCGGTCAGCCCGCCCCCTTGCGCATACCTCATGCAGTGGGCATACCGCAGGGATCATGGGCCGTCAGCCCCTCCGACACCACGCTTTGAAGCTCAGTAGTAATAGGGGACATCGAATCCGTCCCGGGCTGGGCCCGGACCGTGGTGCGGCCGATACCGTGGGCGCCGCCGCTGACCAGCGACATCCGGCTCCTGATGCTAGTGGTGTGACCGCGTTGGTTCGCCGGGTTGGTGGTCGTGGCGGTTGGATGTGTGGTGACGTCCGATCCGACCGCTGGAGGCGCGGTGGCTGAGCCTGTCCGTGTTCGCAGACTGACCGATCAGGAGGGGCAGAAGCTGCAGCAGATCGTGCGCCGGGGCAGCACCAGCTCGGTGCGCTACCGGCGGGCGATGATGCTGCTGGCCTCGGCCGGCGGGAACCGGGTGCCGGTGATCGCCCAGCTGGTGCAGGCCGACGAGGACACCGTCCGGGATGTGATCCACCGGTTCAACGAGATCGGCCTGGCCTGCCTGGACCCTCGGTGGGCGGGAGGCCGTCCCCGCCTGCTCAAGCCTGATGACGAGGACTTCGTCATTCAGACGGCCACCACCCGCCCCGCCAAGCTCGGCCAGCCCTTCTGTGCGACATCCCGTGAGTTCCCCTGAGCCCTGCTGAGTCCCCAGCCCCGTGGCCAGGGGGTTCCTCCTCCTTAGTGTGCTCT
>NZ_BMMS01000053.1 GCF_014646055.1 Wenjunlia tyrosinilytica | reverse complement strand
CCCGGCCCGGCGACGGGCTTCTCCCCCGCCGAAGACCCGCCCTCGGGCGCGGCCTGCGCCCCCCGCCCTGCCACCGGCTTCAGGTTGGTCGTGGCCCCCGCCGCGCGCTCGGGCTGCTTCCCGAGGTCGGGCTCTGCGGCCGATGGCGAGTCGGACTCGTTGTACGCGTTCGGCCCCGGCTCCGTCCCGGACTTCTCACTCCGCTCACTGCGGGAGGAGCCCTTACCCTCGACGTCCCCAACCGCGCCCGCGCGCCGAGCGTCCCCATGCCCGGCGTCCCCATGCCCGGCGCCCGGGCGCTCAGCACCCTCACGCCCAGTGCCCGCAGGCACAGCGTCCTTCGGCTCAGCGGTCGGGGGGACAGCGTCCTTCGGCTCAGCCTTCCCCGGCTCAACGGCCCCCGGCACCGCGTCCCTCGGCTCGGCATCCCGATCCGGGGCCTCGCCCTCCGCTTCGGAAGCCTCTTCCCCGGCCTCAGGGGCCCCTCTCCCGGCCTCCGCCTCCGCGCCCCGCCCCTTGCCGGGCTCGACGCCCCGCGTCGCCTCAGCGCCCGATTCCGCCGCTTCGGCGGACTCCTCGGCTACGACACCGGCACGAGCCGGCTCCTCGCCGCCGTCTATCTCGAGTACGTCAGCCGCCGTAATGATGATGGGCTCGTCGTCCGCCGCGTCCCCGCGCTCCGCCGTGTTCTTCGACGCCGACCCGTCCACGGACGTCCCGCCGCCGGCTTTTTTCGTGCCTCCACCGCCGTTCGACTTCGGCGCGAGCGTCTTCAACCGCACTGTCGCCGAGGGAGCCGCGTCGATCTCGACTTCTTCGCGGCGGAAGACGGCGAGGCGGGGATCCTGCGTCCGGTCTGCGGAGCTCTCCCCCGACGACTCCTCGCGTTCCGAACTGCCGGGGGACTCGCTCAACACCAAAACCTCCTACGACGCGCCTGTCGCGGGGAGGACTGCCCGTCACACCCCGTTGTCACTTTTATCCCCAAAGATCCACATATAACCGGGGCCCGACCCGTCGGCCGGAAGACCCGCCGAACGCCGCCGTCGCTGGGTAGACGACAACGACATACCTACCGGTTCCCGCCCATCCCACCGAGGCGCTCTCGACAGCAGAGTGTGAGAGGCGTCACCCTGTGGTTCATCCACGCGGGGAGGCATGGATGGGCAGGAGCCGCAGAACACTTCCGGAAGAGCTTCTGCTGCTGGCTTTGGACCCGGCAACGGGTACCACGGCACAGCCGCAGTCGCTGGACCTTGGTCTGGCCGGAGCGCAGCTAGTGGAGCTCGCGCTGGCCGGACGGATAGCCCCGGACGGGGATCGTATCGCCGTGGTGCTGCCACGGCCGACCGGTGATCCGACTCTGGACACCGCATTGGAACTGCTGCGCCGCCGGGGCAGCCCGGTACGCGCGGTGCACTGGATAGGCGGACCCCGGCTGGGGTTGCGCCAGACGTACCTGGCACACCTGGAGCGATGCGGCATGGTCCATGCCGTGCCGGGCCAGATGTGCGGGGTGCTGCCCACGACTCGCTATCAGGCGTCCGAGGACGCCTCGAGCCGCGAGATCAGGTTGCGAGTGGACACAGCGATCCGCACGGGTGTCCCACCGGACCCCCGGACCGCGGCGCTCGCCGCGCTGGCCCACGCGGTCGGCCTCGGCAAGCACCTCTACCCGGGCAACGAGGGCAGGTCCTCGCGTTCCCGGCTGAGGGACCTGATCCGCTACGACCCCATGGGCGGACTCGTCGCGCACGCGGTGATGGACGTCCAGAACGGGGTCGCGGCCGCGCCACGCCGCCAACCGGCCACCAGGGGCGCGACCACCAACCCGGCCAGGGCCGCCGCCGGCGCGTCCCACGGAATGGCCCGGGCCGGAGCACGCTGAACATCGCCGGTCGTCGTCAGTACCGTCCGTACAAGACACGAACGGGAGCCGCCGACGAGGGACGGTGAACCGGAGTACTACTCTCCGGTTCACCGTCCCTCAGGCATGTCCGCATTCCTCGCGTAAAGCGCGGAACCTCGCGCATAGTGGCGTTTGCGGGACGAACAGTGATCGGGAGTGGCACGCTCATGACCAGCGGGCGAGCACCCGGAAAAACCTTCCACCGGAGGTGGACTTCACGTGGCCGCCAACGTCAACCCCACCGTCAGGCGACGCCGGTTGGGCTCGGAGCTGCGCAAGCTCCGGGAAGCCAAGGGCATGACGGCGGAGGAGGTCGCGACCCGGCTACTGGTCTCCCAGTCGAAGATCAGCCGCCTGGAGAACGGCCGCCGCAGCATCAGCCAGCGCGATGTCCGCGATCTGTGCCAAGTCTACGGCGTGGACGACGACCGGATGGTCGACTCCCTCATGGTCATGGCCAAGGAGTCGCGGCAGCGGGGCTGGTGGCACGCGTTCGGCGACATCCCGTACAGCGTCTACATCGGCCTGGAGGCCGAGGCCGAATCGATCCGCAACTACGAGTCGCTGCTGATCCCGGGCCTGCTCCAGACCCGTGACTACGCCCAGGAGGTGGTCACCGGGATGCAGCCCGAGGCCACCGCGGCGGAGGTCGACAAGCGGGTGGAGGTGCGGCTGCGCCGCCAGGACCGCATCCACGATCCGGAACAGGCCGTCCGCTTCTGGGCCGTGCTGGACGAGGGGGCTCTGCACCGCGTGGTCGGCAATGCCCACATCATGCGTGAACAACTCGAGCATCTGGCGGAGTTGAGCACTCTGCCGCACGTGACCGTCCAGGTGATCCCGTTCTCCGTGGGAGCGCACCCCGGCATGTCGGGGGCATTCTCCATCATGAAGTTTCCCGAGAGCACCGATTGCGATGTCGTTTACCTCGAAGGAGTGACAAGCGACCTCTACTTGGAGCGGGAGAGCGACGTGCGCCTCTATACCGTTATGTACGAGCACCTGAGGGCAGAGGCACTGGGCCCGGAACAGAGTCGGGTGCGGATAGCAGAAGTGGCTAAGGAGTATTCCGAATGAACACGAAGATCACCGCCCCCCTGGAGTGGCGCAAGAGCAGCTACAGCGGCGGCAATGGGCAGTGCGTGGAATTCGCCGCCCCTGACTCCTCCGTCGTCGCGGTGCGAGACTCCAAGGACCCGTCGGGCCCGTCCCTGTCGTTCTCTTCCGAGGCCTGGACCTCGTTCGTCGCGGGGATCGGCGCCGGGGCGTTCGACACCGGCCGGTAAGGATCCGCCTGGAAGGACCGGCCGACAATGACCGGCCGACGATGACCGGCCGACGATGACCGGCCGACAATGATCGGTCGGTAGGGATCGACCGGTAAGGATCGATCGCTGAAGATCGGTCGGAAAATGCCGCACCGTTCCCGAGTCCCTTCGATCGGACGTCCAGTCCTCCCCGGTCGAGGGGGCTCGGTGCTGTGCGCGCCCTCGGCCACCTCATGCGGCGGGCCACCTCATGTCCCGGCCGCTGAACGCAGCTGATCCACATAGGTGTCCGTACCCGGGACGGTCGGAATGAACGGGGCGACCAGTTCGACCCGGCCCAGCCCGCTCGCCTCCACCTCCTCGTCGAGGCCGGTGAAGTGCTCCGCCCAGACCTCTCGGGGCTCGCGCTGGAGGAACCACAGCAGGGTCAGCCGGGTGCCGACTCCCTCCACCTGCTTGACGTACGACATGCGGTCCAGCGGGAGCGGCGTGGGCCGGAAGACCGTCACCATCGACGCGGGCGAGCCGTGCAGCCGCCGCGGAAGGTGCCTGGCGCAGAGCCATTCGAGGAGTTCGGGCCGCTGCTCCGGCGTGTGCGCGTCCACCACCTCGACCACCAGCCCGGCATAGGGATGGTCGAGGGCGTGGAAGTCGCGGGGCCCCGCGGCGCCGTCCCGGTAGACGGTGGCGGTGTGGTCCTGGAAGGCCGTGAAGACATGGGTGCGGTCGTGGTAGACGCGGGCGTCGCGATTGAGGCGCTTGTTGATGGCGACGGTCCACTTCATATGGTCGTCGTAGCGCCCGGCGACGAGCCAGTACACGCTGATGTAGCAGCCGCTGGTGACCGGTTGGGCCACCGCCGACTTCTCGGGGTAGCGCAGGAGCTGGAGTTCACGGGTGGCGACCCACCGACGGCCGGCGAACATCCAGGGCATGGCCATGGCCCCGGCGATGAAGTGGTCGTCCTCGTACCAGCGGTTGTAGGCGTACTCATGGCCCGGACGGGGCTCGACCATGGTGATGAGCGCGTGTCCCACCCTCACCCCGTACGGTCCGGTGGAGGCCAGTCGGGCATAGGCCTCGCCGCTGGTGTCGTCGGCTTCCATGGGCGGCCCCTCCCCTTCCCTTCCATCCTCGCCACACCCGGCCTACTCTGACGCATCGTCAGCTACGGCGCCAGGGTACGGGCGAACGCGGAGGTGGCCATGCTGCTCGCCGGCAAGACCGTGGTGGTCTCCGGTGTGGGGACCGGGCTCGGGCATCAGGTGGCGGCTGCGGCCGTACGGGACGGAGCCGACGCGGTGCTCGGCGCCCGCACCCCCGAGAACCTCGCCAGGACGGCGGCCGAGGTCGACCCGTCCGGCGAGCGGACCGCGTGGCGGGCGACCGACATCACCGACGAGGCGCAGTGCGAGGCGCTGGCGGGGCTCGCCGTCGAGCGGTTCGGGCGGATCGACGCGGTGGTGAACGTGGCCGCGTTCGACACCCACTTCGGTGGGCTCGAGGACGCCGACTTCACCGCGTGGCAGCGCGTGGTCGACGTCAACCTCCTCGGCACGCTGCGGATGACCCGGGCGTGCCTGCCCGCGCTGAAGGAGCGCGGCGGCGCCGTCGTGTTCATAGGGACGCAGTCGTCGGTGGCGGCGCCCACCCAGGTGAGCCAGGCGGCGTACGCGGCGTCCAAGGGGGCACTGGCCTCCGCCATGTACTCACTGGCACGGGAGTTGGGGCCGCACCGGATCCGGGTGAACACCGTGCTGCCCGGATGGATGTGGGGCCCGCCGGTCCAGGGGTACGTACGGTTCGCGGCCGAGCGCGACGGGGTGCCTCGGGAGAGGGTGCTGCGCGAGCTGACCGGACGCATGGCGCTGCCGGAACTGGCGACGGACGCCGATGTGGCGCAGGCCGCCCTCTTCCTCACCTCGGACCGGGCGCGCGCCATCACCGGCCAGTCGCTGCTGGTGAACGCGGGCGAGATCATGCGCTGAGGCCCGCCGGCCGCTCGACTCCCCACTGCCTCCCGGTCGTTCCCCCTTCTCGACAAGCCCTCGCGAAGCGCTCGTTCATGGTGTGCGCTCCGTCACGTCGTCAGCAATGCGTCCGAAGGTCAAGAGCGCGCAAAATTGTTCCGGACGGTAAATCTCATTCATGTAGGCGAACAGAACAGTTCTATTCGCCCTATATTGCGAGCATTTGACAGGCCGTCATGGCCGTAATCCTGTTCAGGTTCTTGACCGTGCCTTCGGGGCGGGGTTCAATCCCCGGCAGTCCCCAGCAGTCCCGGCAGTCCCCGCGAAGCGCACGCAGGAGACCACCGCGGACTTATGAGGACCCCTGGAGGGGGCATGAACAGTCTCGACTGGACAGTGCTGATCAGTTATTTCGGCGTGATGGTGCTCATCGGTGTCTGGTCCCACAAGCGGGTGGACACCGTCGGCGACTACTTCACCGCGGGCGGCAGGATGCCGTGGTGGCTCTCGGGCATCTCCCACCACATGTCCGGCTACAGCGCGGTGATGTTCACCGGCTACGCGGGCATCGCCTACCAGTACGGCATCACCAGCTACGTCACCTGGTCCTTCCCGATCGCGGTGGGGATCGCGATCGGCGCCAAGGCCTTCGCCCCGCGCCTGAACCGGCTGCGGTCCAGGCTGCATGTCGCCTCGCCCCTCGAATACCTCAAGGCCCGCTACAACCTGCCCACCCAGCAGGCACTCGCCTGGTCCGGTGTGCTGCTGAAGATCGTGGACGTGGGCGCCAAATGGGCCGCCATCGCCACCCTGCTCTCCGTCTTCACCGGTGTCTCGCTCAACCAGGGCATCCTCATCACCGGTGCCGTCACCGCCGTCTACTGCACGGTCGGCGGCCTGTGGGCGGACGCGCTCACCGAGCTCGGCCAGTTCATCATCCAGTTGTGCGCGGGCATCGCGATGTTCGTCGCCGTCCTGGGCGAGATCGGCGGCTTCTCCGGGCTGTGGACCGTCTGGGACGACCTGCCGGCCAACCACACTCACCCCACCACAGGCCCGTTCACGCTGACCTTCCTGCTGGCGTACCTGTTCATCAAGACGTTCGAGTACAACGGCGGCATGTGGAACCAGGCCCAGCGCTACATGGCCACCGGCAGCGCCCGTGAGGCCACGCGGTCGGCGAGGCTGTCGTCGCTGCTGTGGGCGTTCTGGCCGCTGGTGCTGTTCTTCCCGATGTGGGTCGCCCCCCTGCTGGTCAAGGCCCGGAAGCCGGACGCCTCCGACTCCTACGCCCTGCTCACGGAGCAGTTGCTGCCGCACGGCCTGCTCGGCCTGGTCATCGTCGGCTTCTTCTCCCACACCATGGCCATGTGCTCCTCCGACGCCAACGCCATCGCGGCCGTCTTCACCCGCGACATCGCGCCGGCCGTCTCGGCCAAGGCCCGTGGCTGGTCGCAGCGCGCGGGGCTGATCGCGGCCCGCTGGACCACCCTTGGGTTCCTGGCGCTGTCCATGTCGGTGGCCACCCAGGTCAACTCGCCCGCGTTCAAGGACATCATCACCATCGTGATCAAGTGGGTCGCCGGACTCATGGGCCCGATCGCGATCCCGTTCATGCTCGGCCTGCTGCGCTGGTGGCGGCGGTCCGGGCCGGTGGCCGCTCTGGTCTCGTGGGCCTGCGGCCTGTTCGCCTTCTGGCTGGTGAACTACGGCATGGACGGCGTCTCCACGCAGATCCAGATCGTGACCCCGCTGAGCACCTCGCTCGTCCTCTACACCCTCCTCGGTTGGCTCCACTCCGAGGAGACACCCGAGCGCAACGCCGTGCTGGACAAGATCAACGACGACGATGACGGCGAGGGCACCGCCTCGGCCGCCGCCCTGGTGCCGCAGGCCGCCGCGGCCGCTGCGGCGCAGCCGCTCACCGCCGCGGACACGGTGACCGCCACCGGCACCTCCGTTGAAACCGCCTCACCCGACGACTCGCCCGCCGCCTCACCCGCCGCCTCACCCGTGGAGGCGGGCAAGTCCACGGCGGGCGCGACGGACTGACGCCGGCACCTACGAGACGGGCTCCTCCCGGAACAGCCGACCGGCGCTCGTTCCCGTCACCGCGACGGGGGCGGGCGCCGTTTCGCGTCTCAACTCTGCGGGTAGCGCTCCAGCCAGGGGCCGCCGTCCATCTCCGAGGCCTCCACCGCCGGTCCGTGCAGCGCCGTGGACTGCGTCATCTCCATGGCGAAGTCGTCGGCGAGCTGAAGGATCGTTCCCCGCCCCTCGATCTCGGCGACCCAGTTCGGCGGCAGCGCCGTCTCGCCGTGCAGGGTGCCCAGCAGATTGCCGCAGATGGAGCCGGTGGAGTCGCTGTCCCCGGAGTGGTTGACCGCCAGCAGGAGCCCGTGCCGGACGTCCTCGGCCACCAGCGCGCAGTAGACACCGATGGCCAGCGCCTCCTCGGCGGTCCAGCCCGCTCCCAGGGCCTCCACCCGCTCCGGCCCCGGAAGTCCCTGCCGTACGGCGCCCAGCGCCCCCTTCAGGGCCTCCGTCGTCTCCTCGTTCCCGTCGCGTCCGGCCAGCAGGTCCAGCGCCCGGTGCACCGCGTCCTCCAGCACCGCCCCCTGGGCCAGCGCATGGACGATGACGGCGAAGGCGCCGGCCGACAGATAGCCCGTCGGATGGCCGTGCGTGTGCACCGCGCACTCCACGGCGAGTTGGAAGACCAGCCCCGCGTCCCAGCCGACCAGCAGGCCGAACGGGGCCGAACGCATCACCGTCCCGCACCCCTTGGAGCCGGGGTTCTTGGGGTTGTCCAGGGTGCCCATCCGGGAGTCGGCGAGCCCGGACAGGCAGGCTTTGCCGGGGGCGCGGCGCGAGTACAGCCACTCCTCACGGGCCAGCCAGCCGGTGTCCGCCTCCCGCTCGTCGGGCCCCCAGTCGTTCTGTGTGGCCGCCCATCGCAGATGCGCGCGGTGCACATCCGTCGGCGGGTGCCAGACGCCGGTGTCCT
Source organism: Wenjunlia tyrosinilytica (assembly GCF_014646055.1). GTDB lineage: Bacteria > Actinomycetota > Actinomycetes > Streptomycetales > Streptomycetaceae > Wenjunlia > Wenjunlia tyrosinilytica. The sequence goes on along the minus strand of NZ_BMMS01000053.1, from coordinate 15,785 downwards.
TGCGCACCTGCGCCCGTATCAGGCCCTCGCAGGTGAACAGGGTCATCTGCGTGTCGTCCGTGACCGCCCCTCGACGTCCGAAGGCGGGGATGAGATCGACGACCCCGGCCGCCCCGTAGGTGCTCCGGATGGCGCCCAGGGAGTCGAACTCGACGGCCGCTCCCAGCGCGTCCCCCATCGCACCGCCCAGCAGGCATCCCCGCACCCTGCCGCGGAAGTCCTGCTGCTGTGCGCGTCCCCACAATGCCATCGCGTTCCCGTTCTCCTTCTGGCTCCACGGGTGCCCGCAGCAGCGTAATCGACCGTCGGGGGCGCTACTTCTCCAGCACCGGAAGGAGTTCGGGCAGATGCCCGTCCGAGGCGAGCGCCGCCGCCCGCCGCTCCTGGCAGACCTCGCCGTAGGTGGTGGTGCGCTGCCGGGACGGGCGGCCCGCAGCGGCGGCGATGGCCTCGAGCTCGTGGAGGGAGCGGTAGGAGCCGTAGGAGGAGCCCGCCATCCGGGAGATGGTCTCTTCCATCAGCGTGCCACCGAGGTCGTTGGCGCCGGAGCGCAGCATGTCGGCGGCGCCCTCCGTGCCCAGCTTGACCCAGCTGGTCTGGATATTGGGGATGCGCCCGTGCAGGAGCAGGCGGGCCATGGCGGTGACGGCCCGGTTGTCGCGGGTGGTCGGTCCCGGTCGGGCGATACCGGCGAGGTAGACGGGGGCGTTGGTGTGCACGAACGGCAGCGTCACGAACTCCGTGAAGCCCTCGACGCCCGCCTCGAACGCGGACTCCTGGATCCGGGCGAGCAGCCTCAGATGTCCCAGCCAGTGGTGCGGCTGGTCCACATGCCCGTACATCATCGTGGACGAGGAGCGGATGCCGAGGCGGTGCGCCTCGGTGACGACCTCGACCCAGGTGGCGGTCGGCAGTTTGCCCTTGGTGAGGATCCAGCGCACGTCGTCGTCGAGGATCTCGGCCGCGGTGCCCGGGATGGTGTCGAGGCCCGCTTCCGCGGCGGCGGCCAGCCAGTCCCGGATGGAGAGCCCGGTCCTGGTGGCCCCGTTGACGACCTCCATCGGGGAGAAGGCGTGCACATGCATGCCCGGGACCCGTTCCTTGACCGCCTTCGCGATGTCGAAGTAGGCGGTGCCGGGCAGGTCGGGGTGGATACCGCCCTGCATGCAGACCTCGGTCGCCCCGACGTCCCACGCCTGCTCTGCGCGGTCGGCGACCTGCTCCAGGGAGAGGGTGTAGGCGTCGGCGTCCGTGCGGCGCTGGGCGAAGGCGCAGAAGCGGCAGCCGGTGTAGCAGACATTGGTGAAGTTGATATTGCGGGTGACGCAGTACGTCACCGTCTCGCCCACGGTGTCGCGGCGGACGTCGTCGGCGATCCGGCACAGCGCGTCGAGTGCCGGGCCGTCGGCGTGCAGAAGCGCCAGTGCCTCGGCGTCGGACAGCTCGGCCGGGTCGTCCGCGGCGGTGGCGAGCGCGGAGCGCACATCCGCGTCGAGGCGGTCGGGAACGGCTCCGGAGGCGGCCTGCTCGCGCAGCACCTCCCAGTCCCCGTAGACGTCCTCGAAGTCCTCGCGCCGGTCGCAGGTGCGGCCCTCGCGGTCGACGGCGGTGTGCAGATCGGTGCGGCCGGAGGAGGTGAAGGCCGCGTCGGGCTCCTGCCACGGCCGCCCGACGGGGGTGCGGCCCTCCACGGCGAGCCCGCTGCCCGGGTCGGCGAGCGCGGCGACGTGCGGCATGACGCGAGGGTCCAGCCACGGCTCGCCGTGCTGGACGTACTCGGGGTAGACGGTCAGCCGCTCGCGCAGCTCGAAGCCCGACTCGGCGGTGCGCCGCGCCAGTTCGTCGATGTGCGGCCAGGGCCGTTCGGGGTTGACGTGGTCGGGGGTGAGCGGGGAGACCCCGCCCCAGTCGTCGATGCCCGCGCGGATCATCAGGGCGTACTCGGTGTCCACGAGGTTGGGCGGGGCCTGGACCCGGGCGCTCGGGCCGAGCAGCAGGCGCCCGACGGCGATGGCGGCGGCCAGCTCCTCGAGTTCGGCGTCGGGCATGGAGCGCATCGCGGTGCCGGGCTTGGCCCGGAAGTTCTGCACGATGACTTCCTGGATGCCGTGGTACTGCCGGGCGACCCTGCGGATGGCGAAGAGCGACTCGGCGCGCTCGGTGAAGGTCTCGCCGATGCCGATCAGGATGCCGGTGGTGAACGGGACGTTGGAGCGGCCGGCGTCCTCGAGCACCCGCAGCCGGACCGCCGGGTCCTTGTCCGGCGAACCGTGGTGCGGCCCGCCGGGCTCCGACCACAGCCGGGTGGCGGTCGTCTCCAGCATCATCCCCATCGAGGGGGCGACGGGCTTGAGCCGCTGGAGGTCGGTCCACGACATGACACCGGGGTTGAGGTGCGGCAGCAGGCCGGTCTCCTCCAGAACCCGGATCGCCATGGCCCGCACATAGGCGAGGGTGTCGTCGTAGCCGTGCGCGTCCAGCCACTCACGTGCCTCGGGCCACCGGTCCTCGGGCCGGTCGCCGAGCGTGAACAGCGCCTCCTTGCAGCCGAGCGCCGCGCCCTGCCGGGCGATCTCCAGCACCTCGTCGGGCGAGAGGAACATGCCGTGGCCGTCGCGCTTGAGCTTTCCCGGCACGGTCACAAACGTGCAGTAGTGGCAGCGGTCCCGGCACAGCCGGGTCAACGGGATGAACACCTTGCGCGAGTATGTGATCACACCCGGGCGGCCCGCGGCATCGAGACCGGCGTCCCGTACCCGGGCGGCACTGGCGCACAGGTCCACGAGGTCCTCACCGGCGGCCTGGAGGAGCACCGCCGCCTCGGCGACGTCGAGGGTCACGCCGTCACGGGCCCGGCGCAGCGCCCGGCGCATGCCGTTCGCGGTGGGTGTGGGCTCAGTCGGGCGCGGCAGGGCGGTGCTGGTCATAGATGTGTCCCCTCGGCGGTGCAACCGTTCGAGCATAAGCGCGCATATACGCAACGGCGCGGGCGCCACCTGCCATTCCACCAGGTGGCGCCCGTGATCCCGTCCCTGTCCCCGCCTCGCCGCCGGGACGTACGTGTCGCCTGAGCGCTCCGTAGCGCCTAGAGGTGCCGCGCGTACTCGTCCAACGTCCGCAGCACCTCGTCGATGCCGCCCGGCGGGAGCTGGAGGACGACCTCCTCGACGCCGAGTCCGCGGTAGTGGTCGAGCTTGCCGGGGTTGGGCAGGACCGCGAACGGCACGACGTGGAGCGCGGCCGGGTCGCGTCCCGCGTCCTCCCACACCCGGCGCAGCTTGGGCATCTGCTCGGTCAGACCGCCCCCGCCGATGGGCAGCCACCCGTCGGCCCATTCGGCGATGTGCGAGAACAGCAGCGGCCCGGCGCCGCCGCCGATGAGGGTGCGGGGCGCGGTGGCGGGCTTGGGATGGGCCAGGCTGGGCTCGACCGAGGCGAACTCGCCCTTGTACGCGGTGGGTTCCGGCGCCCACAGGGCGCGCATCACGGCCACCTTGTCGCGGACCGCGTCCCGGCGCCTGGCCCACACCACCCCGTGGCCCGCGGCCTCCTCCCTGTTCCATCCGTATCCGGCACCGAGGGTGAAGCGGCCGCCGCAGAGGTGGTCGAGGGTCGCGACCTGCTTGGCGAGCACGATCGGGTCGTGCTGGGCGAGCAGGGCGATTCCGGTGCCGAGGTGCAGCCGTTCGGTGACCGCTGCCGCGCAGGCCAGGGCGGTGAACGGGTCGAGGGTGCGGGTGTACTCGCGCGGCAGGTCCCCGCCGGGCGGGTAGGGCGACTCACGGCTCGCCGGGATGTGGGTGTGCTCCGGGAGGTAGAGGGAGTGGAAGCCTCGCTGTTCGAGCTCGCGGGCGAGCCTGGTGGGGGTGATGGTCTCGTCCGTAAGGAAGATCGTGGTCCCGATCCGCACGATGGGCCTCCGCCTGTTCGTCCGTCCACTGGCCGCCGGTGCCGGCGCCGACCGCCGGTACGGCGTCTTGTGCCGGTACGGCGTCTTGTGCCGGTACGGCCTGTTCAGCCGACTACGGCGTTCTTCGGATCGCGCCCGACCGCGTGTCGGCGCGAATTCACCTGTGTTCATCCGGAGGCTCATTGTCCGGTACTTCGAGCGGCGGTAGAACAGTGCCGACACGAGGGAGGGCCATGAGCGCCACAGTTCCCGATAGTCCGTCAGACACATTGTCCGACAGCGCCGTTGGAAGGCGGCGGCTGCTCCGGACGTCCATTGCCGCGGGCGCCGCCACCGCGATGCCCCTGTCGATGTCCGTGTCGACCGTGGAATTCGCCCACGCGGCCGGGCAGGCCGACGAGACCGAGGTCGTCACCGGCCATCTCGACACCGGTGCCGCCGATTTCGTCCACCTTCCGGTGCGGGTACCGGCCGGGGTGCGCGAGATCGCCGTCTCGTACACGTACGACAAGCCCCAGGTCCCGCAGGGCACCGTCGGCAACGCGTGCGACATCGGCGTCTTCGACCAGCGCGGCCACGAGCTCGGGAGCGAGGGGTTCCGCGGCTGGTCGGGCGGTTTCCGGACGCAGTTCGCGATCAGCGCGAGCGAGGCCACCCCCGGCTATCTGCCGGGACCGGTCGACCCCGGTGTCTGGCACATCGTCCTCGGCCCCTACACAGTGGCGCCCCAGGGGATGGACTACCGGGTCGAGATCACCCTGCGGTACGGCGAACCCGGACCGGCGTTCACCCCGAACTACCCGCCGCAGCGGGCCAGGGGCCGCGGGCGCGCCTGGTACCGGGGCGACTGCCACCTGCACACCGTGTACTCCGACGGCAGGCGGACCGTGCCCGAGCTCGTGGCCGCCGCGCGTGCCGCCGAGCTGGACTTCATCGTCTCCACCGAGCACAACACCACCTCCTCCCACGGTGTCCTGGGCGACCACGCCGGCCCCGACCTGCTGATCCTCACCGGCGAGGAGATCACCACCCGCAACGGCCACTACCTCGCTCTGGGCACCGACCCCGGCGAGTGGATCGACTGGCGCTACCGGGCCCGGGACGGCCAGTACTCCCGCCATGCCCGGCTGATCCACCGGGCGGGCGGCCTGGTCGTGCCCGCGCATCCCTACTGCCCGTTCGTCGCCTGCCAGTGGAAGTTCGGCTACGACGGCGCCGACGCCGTCGAGGTGTGGAACGGCCCGTGGACGGTCGACGACGAGCTGTCGCTGGGCGAATGGGACGCGATGCTGGTGCGCTCGGTCCGGAGGGGCGACGACTGGATCCCGGCGATGGGCAACAGTGATGCCCACCGCGAGCCGCAGGTGGTCGGCCTTCCGCAGACCGTCGTGCTCGCCGACGATCTGGAGCGGCACGCCCTGCTGGCCGGTATCCGAGCCGGCCGCAGCTGGATCGCCGAGTCCTCCTCGGTCGACCTCGGCTTCTCGGCGGCGGGCGGCAGGGGCGTGCACGCCGGCATCGGCGGCCGCCTCCGCGTCCGCCCCTCGGACCCGGTCACGGTCCGCCTCGACGTCTCCGGCGCCCCCGCGGGCGCCCTGGTCCGCTTCATGACCGACGAGGGCCAGCTCTCCCAGACCGCGCTGGGAGCCTCCGGCTCGGGCACGGCCACCTGGCGGACCACGGCGTCCTGCTCGGCCTACGTCCGGGCCGAGGTCCGCCGCCCACCCGCGGACGGAGGCGCCTCGGGCCTGCCGGGGCCCATGGTGGCGATGACCAACCCCGTCTTCCTGGGCGGCCGATGACAGCGGGCCCCGAACGGCCGTCATGACCGAACGACGGGGGCGACCGGCGCCACCGACCGCCTTCGAGCGGCCGCGGAAGCCGCACCTGTCCCGGGACGCCCCTCCTTGAGGCACGCGGGGCCTATGCCGTCGCCACCGTCCGGGTGTCACGGCCCGAGCGGAGGACCGTGCCGGGGACCGCACCGGTGATCCGGTCCTCGCGGATGGTCTCCGTGCCGTTGACCCGCACGCTCACGATGCCCTCGGCGCGGGCGTCCAGGCGGGGGCTTTCTCCGGGCAGGTCGTGGACGAGGGTGGCCGGGCCCGCGTCGACGCGTTCGGGGTCGAACAGGACCAGGTCGGCGTGGTAGCCCTCGGCGATCCGCCCCCGTCCGCGCAGCCCGAACAGGCGCGCGGGGTCGTCGGTGAGCATCCGCACCGCCTGTTCCAGGCTCACCAGCTTCCTTCGGCGCAGGCAGTCCCCGATGAAGCGGGTGGTGTAGGGCGCTCCGCACATCCGGTCCAGATGGGCGCCCGCGTCGGAGCCGCCGAGCATGACGTCCTCGTGCTCCCACGTCCTGCGGCGCAGTTCCCAGCTGTCGGGGTCGTTGTCGGTCGGCATCGGCCACAGGACCGTGCGCAGGTCGTCGTTGGCGCAGATCTGGACCAGGGTCTCGAAGGACTCCTGGCCCCGTTCGGCGGCGATGTCGCGGACGACGCGGCCGCTCATGCCCTCGTTGGCCGCCGAGTAGGTGTCGCCGATGACGTAGCGGCCGAAGTTCGCCAGCCGCCGGAAGACGCCGGCCTCGGGGCTGCCGGCGCGGCGCAGCATCTCGGCGCGGACGTCGGGGTCGCGCAGGCGGGCGATGCGCTCGGGGACGGGGAGGGCGAGGATGTCGCCCCAGCCGGGGATGAGGTTGAGGGCGCAGAACGTGCCCAGGGACATATTCATCGGGGTGAGGATCGGCATGGTGAGGGCGACGACGCGCCCGCCCGCCTTGCGCGCCCGCCCGCTCGCCGAGAGCTGGCGCGGGACGCGTTGCGGCACGGCGGCGTCGATGGTGAGCACATTCCAGTTCAGGGGGCGGCACGCGGCGGCGCTCATGTCCGCGAACAGGTCGATCTCGTCGTCGTCGAACCGGTCCAGGCATCCGGCGACGATGGCCTCGATCTGCGTTCCCTCGTGCTCGCCGACGGCGCGGGAGAGGGCGAGCAGCTCACCGCGGCGGGCGTGGCGCGATGCCACGGGCTGCCCGTCCCCGTCGGAGTGGGTGGAGGACTGGGTGGTGGACAGCCCCCAGCCGCCGGCGTCCATGGAGGCGTGGAACAGGGCGAGCATGGCGTCGAGTTGTCCGGGGCCCGGCTGCCCGCCGACGGCGTCCGGGCCCATGACGTGCCGCCGCAGGGCGCAGTGGCCGACCATGAAGCCCGCGTTGACGGCGATCCGGCCGTCGAGCGCGTCCAGGTACTCGCCGAAGGTGCTCCAGTTCCAGGGCACACCGTCCTCGAGGGCCTTGAGCGACATGCCCTCGACCTTGCACATCATGCGCCGGGTGTAGTCCGCGTCCTCGGGCTTGAGCGGGGCGAGGGTGAAGCCGCAGTTGCCGCCCGCGACGGTGGTGACGCCGTGGTTCATGGAGGGGGTGGCGAACGGGTCCCAGAACAGCTGGGCGTCGTAGTGGGTGTGCGGGTCGACGAACCCGGGGGCGAGGACGAGGCCGTGGGCGTCCTCGCTGGAGCGCGCGCTCTCCTCGACACCGCCCGCGGGGGCGATGGCGGCGATCCTGCCGCCCCGCAGCCCGACATCGGCGGTGAAGGCGTCCGCGCCCGTGCCGTCCACCACGGTGGCGCCCTTGATCACGTGGTCGAGCATGCCCCTGTCCCCTCCTGTGCGCTCGCTGTCCGCTGTGCGCTGTGCGCGGTGTCCGCCGGTGCGCTCGTTGCGCCGGTGGCCCCGGCCGGTTCCGTGCGGCGGGCCGCCGCCGTACGGAACCGGCCGGGGCGAGGGCGGCGGGCCGGGAAGCCGCCGCCCGGCTCGTCGGCCCCGTCAGCCCGCCGCCGCCCGCAGACGGGTGGTCCGGTGCACCGGGTCGGTGTCTATCTCGGGGATGACGTGCTCGCCGATGAGCTCGACCGTGTTCATCGTGTCCTCGTAGGAGATCCCGATCGGCAGCCCGAAGACGAGCTGGTCGGCGCCCGCCGCGTCCCAGCGCTTGCACTGGGCGGTCACCTCGTCGGGGTCGCCGCAGATCATCAGCTCCTCGGAGATCATCAGGTCGATGATCTCCTCGGTGTACTCGGGCAGCAGCTGCGGCCACGCGGGGATGCCCTCGGGCCGGGGGAAGGTGTCGTGGTAGCGGAACAGCAGCGACTGGAGGTAGTTCAGGCCGCCGGACGCCGCGATCCGCCGGGCCTTCTCGGAGGTCTCGGCGCAGATCGCCGTGGAGGTGACCATCACGTTGTCGTTGACGTAGGCGCCCACGGGCTCGGCGTCGCGGACCGCGGTCTTGTACGAGTCGACGACCCACTCCATGTCGGAGACCTTCTGCACCGAGAAGCCCAGCACGCCGAGGCCCTTGCGCGCGGCCATGGCGTACGACGAGGGGCTGCCCGCCGCGTACCACATGGCCGGGTGCGAGTGCCCGTACGGCTTCGGCAGGATCTTGCGCGGAGGCAGTGACCAGTACGTGCCGCTGAACCCCTCGTAGGTGTCCTGGAGCCACATCTTGGGGAACTCCGCGATGGTCTCCTCCCAGATCTGCTTCGTCTCGTTCATGTCCTCGATGCCCGGCAGGAAGCCCAGGATCTCGTGGCTGCCCGCTCCCCGGCCGGTGCCGAACTCGAACCGCCCTGCGGAGAGGTGGTCGAGCATCGCGACGCGCTCGGCGACCTTGACGGGGTGGTTCACCTGGGGCAGCGGGTTGAAGATCCCCGAGCCGATGTGGAGGCGCTCGGTGGCGTGGGCGAGGTAGCCGAGGTAGACGTCGTTGGCGGACAGGTGCGAGTACTCCTCGAGGAAGTGGTGCTCGGTCACCCAGGCGTACTTGAACCCCGACCGGTCCGCCTGGACGACGTACTCGGTCTCCTCCATCAGCGCCTTGTGCTCTGCCTCGGGGTCGGCCTGCGACCGGCTCTTGGGCACGTATCCCTGTACGAAGATCCCGAATTCCAAGGGTTCACCGTCCCTCATGCCACGACGAAGGCTATCTGACGCATCGTCAGACAGCTCACCCTGGCACCGCCCGCGTGCGGCGTCAATATTTATCTGATGATGCGTCAGAAAAGCTGGACCCCGGCGAGCCAGCCGCCGTCGATGAGCACCGGCTGCCCCGTGATGTAGGAGGAGTCGTCGCAGCTGAGGAACAGGGCGAGCCGGGCCACCTCGCCCGGCCGCCCGATACGGCCGAGCGGTATGTGCTTGGCGTAGAAGGCGCTGTTGGCCTCCGCCGCGGCGGAGGCGTCGACCGGCAGCGCCCCGGTGGCCGCCTCCGGGTTCGTCATGGGGGTGTCGACGCCGCCGGGGCACACCGCGTTGACCCGGATCCCCTTCGGGGCCAGTTCCAGCGCGGCCACCCGCGTCATCCCGACGACCGCCGCCTTGGTGGCGGCGTAGGCGGTCACGAACGGCATACCGGTCAGGGCGGAGGCCGAGGAGGTGTTGACGATGGTGCCGCCGCCCGCGGCCTCGATCGCGGGGGCGGCGGCGCGCATACCGAGGAACGCCCCGACCTGATTGACGCCGACCACCGCCAGGTACTCCTCCAGCGGGGTGTGGACCAGGGCGTTGAACCGCAGGATCCCGGCGTTGTTGACCAGCCCGTCGAGCCCGCCGAACGCCTCATGGGCGAACTCCACCCCGCGCGCCCAGTCGTCCTCGCGGCTCACATCGAGCCGCACATACCGGGCCCGCTCCTGCCCGAGCTCCTCCGCCAGCCGCTCCCCCGCCTCGTCCAGCACATCGGCGAGGACGACGTTCGCGCCCTCCGCCGCGAACAGCCGCGCCTCCTGCTCGCCCTGACCGCGTGCGGCGCCGGTGATCAGCACGACCCGTCCGTCCAGCTTGCCCATGGCCACTCCCGCGTGTGGTGTGCGTTGCCCAGCGCTTCAGTCATGGAGATGCGGCGCCACGTCGGTGGCGAACGCGCGCATCTGATCCAGCAGTTCCTCGCACGAACGGCTGCGGAAGCGGACCTGGATCTGGCCCACGCCCATCGCCCGGTACTCGCGCAGGGACTCGGCGAGCCGCGCCGGCTCACCACTCAGGGTGCGCCGGCCGACGTGCCACCCGGGGTCGCCCACGTACAACGGCTCCGTGATCGCGCCCACATCGAGCGGCTCGGCGATCCCGTGCTCCTCCCGCAACCGCCTCAGCCGCGCGATCTGCTCGGGCAGCGCCCCGCGCGGATCGCCCTGCGGCAGCCACCCGTCGCCCTTGAGCGCGGCCCTGCGCACCGCCGCCGGTGACGAGCCGCCCACCCAGATCGGCGGGCGGGGATCCTGTGCGGGGCGCGGCCGCTGCCCCAGGTCCCGGAACGAGAACCGCTCGCCCTCGAACTCGGGGAACTCCTCGGTGAGCGCCGCGTCCAGCGCGTCGACCACCTCGTCCAGGACGCGCCCGCGGGCCGCGAAGTCCACGGCCAGGGCCTCGAACTCCTCCCGAACATGACCCGCGCCGACCCCGAGGATCAGCCGCCCCTCGCTGAGCCGGTCCAAGGTGGCGTACTGCTTGGCGGTGACCAGAGGGTGCCGCAGCCCGGCCACGGCCACATGGCTCAGCAGCCTGACCTTCTCGGTCAGCGCCGCCAGCCACGCCAGCGTCGCCACCGGGTCGTACCACGTGGTGCCCATGGCGGCGGCGAGGCGGCGGGGGATCGCCACATGGTCGCAGACGGCCACGTAGTGGAAGCCGAGCCGGTCGGCGGCGGTCGCGATCCTGGCGAGCTGCGCCGGACCGGCCTCGGCCTCCCATGGCTCGGCGTAGATCGTGCTCTGCGACTGGACCGGGAGCTGCATGCCGTACACGAGGCGCTCCGGCGGCAGGATCCGCACCACGGGGACCTCCTCGGTCGGCGGCGGCGCCGGTCGGCGCGTCTCCGCCATCCTCGTATCTGATGGACCGTCAGACAAGAGCCCGCGGCAGGCGGGCCGGGGCAACCGCGGGGCGCGGGATGGACGCGATGCCGGAATGCGGCAGGGGCGCCGGAGGGGAGGGAGCCGGAGGTGGAGGAGGCCTGACGCGGAGGGGCCGGAAGTAGGGGGTGGGTCAGCCGAAGGGTGGGGGCGCCCCCGGGGTCCGCTCCCTCTCGCGGATGATCGCCGATTCCTCCTCGGGCGCCACGCATGACCGAAATCTCCTCAATAGCCTGGGAAAGGAGCCGAGAAAGCCGGATCACGGCAACCGCATCACGGCAACCGGATCACGGCACCACGACAGACGGGAGCGACCAGATGTCCCTCACCCTCCGTGAGGCGCCGCAGGCCGTTGCGACCCGTGCCGCGCCGCAGGTGCCTCGCGAGGAGTGGCGAAGGCTGCGCGACGGCTTGCGCTCGGCCTGGGCGGCCGGGGGCCTGCGCGGGATGCCGCTGGCCTGGAGCTGTGTCGCACTGATCCTGCTGTTCTCCGTGGTGCAGCACACGGCGGCGGGCGGCTGGGCGGTCGAGAGACTGGGCGTCGTCCGGGCGGCCCTGCCGCTGGAGAAGGCACTGCTGCGCACCCCGGTGTCACTGTTCGTGCCCGCCCTCGACCTCCCGGCCTGGGGCGCCATGGCCCAGGTGCTCGTCGTCTTCGGCCTGGCCGAGCTCACCCTGGGGCGGACCAGGACGATCATGGTGGCCCTCGCCGCCACCGCGGCGGGGACCACCTATGCCCGGATAGCCATCCGGCTCGGTCCCGAAGCACCTGGCGGCCTCCCCTGGCACGACACGTTCACCCGTGACACCGGCCCCTCGGCGGCGGTCGTCGCCCTGGCGGTGTTCATCGCCTGGCGCTGGCGCTCACGCCTGCTCGTCGTCGCCATCACGGGCGCGATGATCGTCGAGGTCGCCCTCAAGCCCAACCTCGCCGGCTGGGAGCACCTGGCCGCGACCGCCGTCGGCGCCCTGCTCGCCGCGTTCGACCAGCCCCTGACCGCACGCTGGAACCGGACACTGGCCCTGGCGACGGCGGCGGCCCAGGTCGGCCGCCCCGCGGTCACCCCTGCGACCAGCCCTTCCACAGGCCGTCCGGTGTGAGGTCCAGCAGGTCGATCGCGTTGCCGCGCACGATCCTCTCGACGTCCTCCTGGGCCAGATGACCCATCTGGGCCTGCCCGACCTCCTTCGACTTCGGCCAGGTCGAGTCCGAGTGCGGGTAGTCCGTCTCGTACAGGACGTTGGCCACGCCGATCGCGTCGAGGTTGCGCAGGCCGTGGGGGTCGTCGAAGAAACAGCCGTAGACATGCTCGGCGAACAGCTCCGACGGCGGCCGGAGCACTTTGTCGGCGACTCCTCCCCAGGCGCGGTTGTCCTCCCACACCACGTCCGCCCGCTCGAGGATGTAGGGAATCCAGCCGATCTGGCCCTCGGCGTACATCACCTTGAGGTGGGGGAAGCGGTCGAACTTCCCCGACATCAGCCAGTCGACCATCGAGAAGCAGCAGTTGGCGAAGGTGATCGTGGAGCCGACCGCCGGGGGCGCGTCCGCCGAGGTCGAGGGCATACGGGAGGAGGACCCGATGTGCATGGCGACCACGGTTCCGGTGTCGTCGCAGGCGCGCAGGAACGGGTCCCAGAAGTCGGTGTGGATCGAGGGCAGGCCGAGGTTGGGCGGGATCTCGCTGAAGCAGACCGCGCGCACCCCCCGGTCGGCGTTGCGGCGGACCTCGGCCGCGGCCAGCTCGGCGTCCCACAGGGGTATGAGCGTCAGCGGGATCATCCGCCCGCGCGCCTGCGGGCCGCACCACTCCTCGACCATCCAGTCGTTGTACGCGCGCAGGCAGAGCAGCCCGAGGTCGTGGTCCTTGGCCTCGGTGAAGGTCTGCCCGCAAAAGCGCGGGAAGGTGGGGAAGCACAGCGCCGACTGGACATGGTTGAGGTCCATGTCCGCCAGGCGCTCGGGGACGGAGTACGAGCCGGGGCGCATCTGCTCGTAGGTGATGGCCTCCAGGCGCACCTCGTCCCTGGAGTAGCCGACCGCCGTGTCCAGTCGGGTGAGCGGGCGGTGCAAATCCTCGTACACCCACCAGTCCGCGAGCGGTCCACCGTCGCCGGGACCGCCCATCTTCGGTGCGAACCGGCCGCCGACGAAGGTCATCTCCTTCAGCCGGGCACGGACGACGCGGGGCGCGGTGCCGTGGTACTTCGACGGGAGCCGGTCCTGCCAGACACCGGCCGGCTCGACCGTGTGATCGTCCACCGAGATGATCTCCGGGAAGCTCTCCATGGAGTCAACGGTAGCGCCGATCTGATGATTCGTCAGCTAACTGCGAGCCGCACAGGGGCCGCCCCGGCGCCGCCAGGCTCGGCTTCCGTTCCCCTTGCGCCCCTCGGCCGCCGTTCCCCTCGTGCCCTCGGCCGCCGTACCCCTCCGCCCCTCGGCAGCCGTTCCCCTCGCGCCCGTCAGCCGCCGTCCCCCCGGTACACGGGCAGGAGCACCCGCCACCCCGGCTCGAGCCCGTGCACGTCCGCCAGCCAGCCCAAGTGCCGCTCGTCCAGGCCCAGCCGGGCGGTGCGCGCCAGCATGAGAAGGGTGACCAGGATGTCCTCGTGCGTGAACTCCGCCTCGCCGCGCCCCTCCGGCACATGGCGCAAGTACGCCGGTGAGCTCGGCATCACCCCGACGGGACGCCACCGCTCGGCGAGCCCGGCCATCGACTCGCCGTCCACATGAGCGCCGTCGGCCACCACGACCCGCACACCGCCGAGGCACCCCACCTCGTACGCACACCCAGGCGTGGTCAGTAGCACACGAGGGGCGCACGAAACGGCGGCGCGCTCCACCTGAGCGACCCCGACAGCCTCGGTCAACGGCACGGGCACCGCGACCATTCCAGCCATGACGCACCCGAAGAGCGCGACCGCGAACCCCTCCCCCGCCGGATAGGCCAGTAGCACCCTGCTCCCCGGAGGCGTCACGGACCCCAGGTACGCGGCCACCGATCGCGCCCGCAGGCGCAGTTCCGCGTAGGTGATCCCCAGGTCCGGGTAGGGTCGGGCGTCCGGGCGGGCGTCCGCGCGGCGGCTGAGGAGAGCGCCCAGGGTGCGGCCCGGGCCGGGGGCTGGTGGGGGGGCGACAGTGAGCGGGTGCATCGATTCGGCCAGTTCTTTCGTGACGGTGGACGGGTGAATGGCGGGTCCTGATTGACGGTGCGGTGAAGCGCGCCGCGGCCCTCAGGGCGTACCCTCGGAGCGGGCTCAAACCCCGTTGACAGGCGGGTTCGAGGCACGTGCACTTGTCGGAGTCGACAGCGCGTGCCGACAGGCATGTGCAAGAGAGCGGAGCGGGGAGGAAGTCCGGGTCCTACTGTCCCGGCAGGCGATGAACGATTAATAGACGAGACATTTCCGCGTCGGCGCCCGGGCGTCGGCAAGGCCCGGAAACGGGGACAGCCATGACACGCGATACGGCCTCGGACCTGCGGTTCGCCGTGCTGGGACCAGTGCGGGCTCGGCGCGGGGACAAGCCGCTGGACACGGGTTCGCCGCAGCAGAAAGCGGTCCTGGCCGCCCTGTTGCTGCGCGAGGGCCGGACGGCGACGGCCAATGAACTCCTCGACGCCGTATGGGGCGAGGAGACTCCGGGCAAGGCCCTGGCCGCTCTGCGCACCTACGCCTTCCGTCTGCGCAAGGCCCTGGGCCCGGACGTCCTGGTCTCCGACTCGGGCGGATATGTCGTCAAGATCTCGCCCGCCGCCCTGGACCTGAGCGCTTGCCAGAAGCTGGCCGTCGAGGCCGAGAAGGTCCGTGCCACCGGTGAGCCGGGCCGGGCACGGGAGTTACTGCGGCAGGCCCTGGCGCTGTGGGAGGGCGAGCCGCTCGCGGGTGTCCCCGGCCCCTACGCCGAGGCGCAGCGCTCGAGGCTGGCGGACTGGCGGCTGGCGCTGCTGGAGTGCCGTCTGGAGCTGGATCTGGAGCTCGGCGGCCATGCCGAGGCGGTCTCGGAGCTGACCGCGCTGTCCGCCGAGTACCCGCTGCGCGAGCGGCTGCGTGCCCTGCTCATGCTGGCGCTGTACCGGGGCGGGCGGCAGGCCGAGGCGCTGGGCGTCTACGCCGACACCCGGCGCCTGCTCGCCGAGGAACTCGGTGTCGACCCGGGCCCGGAGCTGGCGGAGTTGTACCGCAGGGTGCTGCAGGCGGACCCCGCGCTGACGCCCGCGGTGTACGCGGCGCCGCCCGCGCCGCCGGGTGCGGAGGAGCACCAGAGCGTCCGCCCGGCCCAGCTTCCGGCGACGGTGGCCGACTTCACCGGCCGCAAGGCGTTCGTGGAGGAGTTGAGCGAGCAGTTGTCGAGCGCGGAGGGCCGGGTCATGGCGGTCTCCGCGGTGGCTGGTATCGGCGGTGTCGGCAAGACCACGCTGGCCGTGCATGTCGCGCACGCCGCCTGCGAGTACTTCCCCGACGGGCAGTTGTACGTCGACCTGCTGGGGCAGGGGCCGCGCCCGGCCGAGCCGGAGGCGGTGCTGGGCTCGTTCCTTCGGGCGCTGGGCACCCCGGACTCCGCGATCCCCGAGGGCCTGGAGGAGCGGTCCGCGCTCTACCGCTCCATGCTCGCCGGGCGGCGGGTGCTGGCGNACCAGGATGGTGGACCTGGCCGGCGCCCACCTGGTGGACCTGGATGTGATGAGCCCGGAGGAGGCGCTGACCCTGTTCACCCGGATCGTCGGGCAGGAGCGGGTCGGAGCGGAACGGGACGTTGCCATGGACGTGGTGGCGGCGTGCGGCTTCCTGCCGCTGGCCATCCGGATCGCCGCCTCGCGCCTGGCCACCCGGCGCACCTGGACGGTCTCGGTCCTGGCGAAGAAGCTGGCCGACGAGCGGCGGCGGCTGGACGAGCTGCGGGTGGGCGAACTGGCCGTCACCGCGACGTTCGAGCTCGGGTACGGCCAGTTGGAACCACC
>NZ_BMMS01000052.1 GCF_014646055.1 Wenjunlia tyrosinilytica | reverse complement strand
TTCGCTTCGCTCAATTCCCGCCCGGCTTCGCCGGGCCGGACGGGGGGCCGCTTCGCGGACCCCCGTAGGCTGGCAGCAAGGGGCGGTGGGTCTCGGGTGACGGAAGGTCATGAGTCCTGCACGGGGCGAGAGGTGAGTGCAGGTCGCGGCCGGTGTGCATCAAAACTCTGCCCGGGGTGTGGCCTGGGATTTCGAGCCACCCCATCCGGCGCCGGTCGATCCTGCTAGTGCATCACTGTGGTATCTGGGTAGAGATTGGGGCCAATCCCGGATCCCTGTGGGCTCTGCTGAGACGCTGAAATCCTTGACGCGACATCACTGAATTTTGTGTCGCGCCGATGGGGTGGCGGCTTTTCATCGTCGTCATCCTATCTGCATTCCAGCCCCGGCGGGGGTGGGGATGCGACACGATCGGGGCCGCTTTCGGACCTCTGTCCGAATGGCGCTCCTATGGCTGGCGGGCATAGGAATACAGGCGGTCGATCTCCTCGAATCCGGCTGATGCGTAGAGGGCGTTGGCTGCCCTGAACGCACGACACGGTCGTCCCTAGCGTGCAGTGAACAAGTCCCAAGGACTGAACAACTGTCATGATCTTCAACAAGTACGGTCCAGTCACGGTCACAGCATTTCGATCAGCGCGCCTGTTCACGGTTGTTTTTGAAGTGTCCGTTTGCCTAGCCGAACAACGTCTGCGATCGTTCTATAGGTGTCGCCACCAACGCGTGGCGAACCGCCAGCTCGTTGTCTACTGACCTGGACACCAGCGGCTCTGAGGCTCCCTGCCGGCAAGCGGGGAGCCTCAAAAATTTTTCCCGCAGCCTGGACGCGCGCAGTCTCCGATGACGGGCAAGGGGTCTGCTGCGTCGAGGCTCGGTTGCCGGCGTGCACCGCAGACGGCTGTCCGTTCGCCGCCGCCACGATGCGAGCACACCACTGACGCGGGAGCCCGGCCATCCGCCGACACCGCCTGAAGGCATCGTTGCCCGGCGTCACGACGCCCGCGCCGACGCGCACACGACACGGCGGACACCCGTTCCTCGCCGGCCAGAACGGGATGGGCACTCGCAAGGGATGTATGGGGGAAGCACCAACAACGCACTACCGGATCCGCGGTGCCAACGTCTCGTTGGCCGGAAGGACAACGGCATTCCTGGTCGTTTTCCGGACCCCACGGCAACAGCCCGGCCAGGCTGGGGTCAGCACAACGACGGGTAAGGAGCCAGCCGAGGTGGCCGATGACCATGGCACCGCCCACAGCAGCAATCCCCACACCGGCCTCTTTCGCGTCGTCCCCGTCGCTGGGGAGACGACCTCATCACTGATCTGCCGCATCGCGAACCGCTACGGGATGGAAGCGAAGGCGCTGCGCTCCAGCTGGCACTGGCGCAACTACCCGCCCCGGCACGAAAGCGGGGGCGCACGGGCCGACGCCGAGGTACTGCTGAACGCAGCCGGGCGGCAGCTCCTGGCAGGCCTGTGCGGCGTCGAGGAGGACGTGCTGGCGCGGGCGTTGCCGTCCTGGGAACAGGAGGACGCCAAACTGCCGGACAGGGAGGACGGGGTGCCTGCGGCGGCGTGGCGGATCGGCGGCGCGGTCGCCGGGCCGGTGGCGTTCGGCTGCCGCCTGTGCACGGCCAGGCGTACGGGGATGGCCCGGCGGGTGGTGTGGTACGCGCCGCTGTGGTCCCGGGTGTGTGTCCGGCACGGGCGGTGGCTCCTGGACGCGGACGCCGACCAGCCGCTGGAACATCTGGACGTGCGGGGCGTGCCGGAGGTGGCCGCGGCGCAGCGGCGGTGGGCGGGTGTAGCGCGGCGGGCGGTGCGGGCCGGGGCCGAGCCGGAGCGGGTGTTCGCGCTGGCGCATGCGGTGGTGGCCCGGTGGTGGGAACAGGCCCTGTACTGGGAGAGCGAGGCGATCTGGCCGCGGCGGCTGCATCAGGTCGCGGGCGGTAACGCCGGTGGTGATCTGGAGCGGTGGCGGATCGTGGGGCGGGACGCGGTCGT
Organism: Wenjunlia tyrosinilytica; assembly: GCF_014646055.1. Lineage (GTDB taxonomy): Bacteria > Actinomycetota > Actinomycetes > Streptomycetales > Streptomycetaceae > Wenjunlia > Wenjunlia tyrosinilytica. Next base: position 22,303 of record NZ_BMMS01000052.1, on the reverse strand, counting down.
CTTTCCCGAGGTGGTGGCCGTCGCCGACTCGCTGCTGGATCCGGCCATGGCCGAGCTGGTGTGGCGGGACAGCCGCGCCGGGTGGCCGCGGCCGCTGCCCGCCGACGGGTCGTTCTGCCGCCGGCTGGGCGAGCGGGTGGAACGGTCCTGGCTGGGAGCTGTGGCCGCGACCGACTACGGCGGCCCGCTGGCCTCCTGGATGGGCGGCGTCATCCGCATCCGCCGCGGTGCCGGCGGACCGCCCGGATACGACAACGGTCCCTGGTGGCTGCGCCAGGAACACCAGGCCGCCACCATGGCCGGACAGCTGCGCGTGCTGGGCAAGGAGAAGGAGGCACCAGGCTCGGGGAGGATGTGGCGGGCGGCGGTGCCCGCCGAACAGCGCACGCTGATCACCCGGGCCATCGAGAGCGCCGAGGAACAGCTGCTCCAGCTGCGCGGAGTGCAGACCGGGCCGACCGCCGATGTCGCCCGGCAGCTCCTGCGCACCCTCCGGCACAGCACCGCCCTGATCGACAACGCCTGGAAGCGGACCGCCCTGGTGGCGGTGAACGCCGGAATGCCCCTGGAAGAAGTCGCCCAGTGGGCGCAAATGCCCGCCGATACCTTGAGGAACATCCTGGCGGCCGGCCAGGAAGACGGCGGCTGAAGGGCCAGCGGCAGCGCGGAGGGAGCGCGTCAACCGGTAGCGCACGCGGTATCCGTTGGTGGCAGGAATCCCGGAAACCACCGTGCTAAAGGGCGCTGCAGGACGCGACATCACCCTCGGAAAACCCGCAACACCCCAGGTCAGCCCGCGCCTGGTACACCAACCGCCACCCCCTCCAGCGTCACGTCACCAACAACAGCGACGACTTCGGTGACGGGTCCACGTACCGCTACCCCGTGAACGAGGACATCCGGGGCCTGGAAGGCCGGCTGACCCTGCTGAAGGACTTCGACCAGGTCGTGTCCCACTTCACCAAGGAGGTGTCTGGGGCAGACGCGGAGGCCGCTGCTAACGAGCTGCTGAGGTCGTCGTCCGTTCCTGAGCCGGGCAGCCTGCAGCTCAGGAATGAAATCACGTACTCAGTATGCCAAGACTACGAAGGCTGGCCTGGGACGTCATGGGGACCGGCGGCGAAGTGGTGCTCGATCCACTGAGCATCCGTGAGGTAGCGGCGATCGTGGCCCTCCGCCACGTGTCGGCTGAACGCCGGATGGCCCGCTGCGGCGTGCTGGCGCAGCCAAGCGACAAGCGCTCTCAACCTCTCCGCCGCCGTGGCCGGTAGCTGGGACCGCTCCTTTGGGGACAGGCCGTAGGAGTCGGCGAACAGGGAAAGGCGTCGCTTTGCCTCCGGAATCGGCAAGGTGTGTTCCACTTCGTCCGGGGCGTACAACGGGACGAAGCGATAGGCGGTATAGGCGACGTCCCACAGTCGAGGGCCGGGGTGGCCGTGTCGAAGTCGATGAAGGCAACAGGAAGTTGCTCTCGGAAGACGGTGTTGTACGTCGCCGCGTCGCCGTGGCAGATCACCTCCGCCGGCTCGCGCGGGGGAAGCTGCCAGACATCGTCCCGCTTGCGAGCGAAGTCCGCGGAGGCGTCATGGAGATCGCGCAGCAAGCGTCCCACGGCTACCAGCGAAGCATCGCTCCGCACCTCGGGTGCAGCGAAGTCGTGTCCAACCTCTCCAGGAAGGTACTCGACGATTTCCTCGGCACCGTGATCGCTGAGCCCGTACGGGCGCGGCGCGCCAGTGAATCCCACTTCGCAAAGATGCGCGAGCAGGCGCTGGACGGTGACGCTCCAGGGGCTGGCCGGGCGCCGGACCAGGCCGCCTTCCCGGACGACTCGATTCACGCCGCCAACGAGCACTTCTCGATCTTCCACGAAGCCAGGCTAGCCAGGCCGGACACCGTCGGCAGCCGAGTTCCTGCGATCTTCCACACGGTACCCGCACTCGCAGAGGGACCGGCAGCCCCTGCACCGCCATGGCGGCTTCCACCCAGACCTGTTCGACTCCACCCGGGCCGGTTCTCGCCGAAGGGATGAGACACAGGTACTCAAGCCCGTCTGCACGGCTTCGACCGCGAGCGTGGCAGAAGTCCGGTTCCTGGAGTTCCAGGAGGAGTGGGTCGCCGAGTATCCGGCGATCGTGCGGCTTTGGGAGAGCGGTGTCCGCGTCACGGTGGATCGCCGTCCTGGCCCACACGTAGGGCAGCCGGAAGGCGCTGCGGGCGACGTCGTAGCGCCAACGGCAGCGGCCGCGATGCCTGCGGCGAGCGGAACACCACGCCGCGTCGGCCGTGTCACGGGTTGCTCTCCCGCTGGGCAATCCAGAGGCACGCAGGGCCGTCCCGCCTGGCGAGCGGGACGGCCCTGTGGGTCAGGTGGCGCTGATGCGAACCGGCCTACTTCTTGGCGGCCGCTGGCTTGCCCTCGACCTTGTTGGGGGCCGCCGGCTTGCCCTCGACGAGCTCGGAGCAAACTGCCGACTTGCCGTCGCTCTTGCCCTTGCTGATCAGCTTGACGGGAGTCTTCTTGCCCGGCTTGCCGGCACTGTCGAGCTTGAAGGCCACTCCGCCCGCCCCGTCACCGTCGAGCGGCACGGCGCAGGACATCGCCCCCTCGCCGATCTCGTCCTTGCCGATCTCCTTGAGGGGGACGTTCGAGCTCTTGCCCGTCTGCTTGTTGACGACCTTTGCGAAGGGCGCGGGCTTGGTGGTGTCGGGGGTGTCGGCGCCACCCGCATGCGCGGCACCGACGGTGACGCCGATGCCGAGCAGAGCGGTGGCACCGATGATGACGGCACTCTTGAGGGTCTTGGACTGACGCACGGTATGTCCTTCCGGTCCGATCACCGCTCGATCCGCGGTGGTGGTGGGTGCAACCGTGGCAGGGAGGTGCTGAGGCCACGCTGAAATCCTGAAGCGGACTTCAGCTTCGGCGTCGCGGTAGCCGCCGGTGAGGCAGGCTGCACCTCATGCGCATGCTGATGGTGGAGGACGATGCACGTTTGGCGGGTTTGCTGCGCCAGGGGCTGGCCGACGAGGGCTTCGAGGTGGACTGGGTCGCCGATGGGCGCCAGGGGCTGCGGCGTGCGCTGTCGGGAACGTATGACGTGATCGTGCTGGATGTGATGCTGCCGGGTCTGAACGGCTATGCCGTCTGCGCCAGGCTGCGCGCAGCGGGCAACAGCACGCCGGTGCTGATGCTCACCGCCAAAGACGGGGAGTACGACGTGGCCGAAGGTCTGGAGACGGGGGCGGACGACTATCTGTCCAAGCCGTTCTCCTTCGTCGTGCTCATCGCCCGCCTCAAGGCCCTCATCCGCCGTTCCGGACGCCGCGCGACGGCGGCACTACAGGTGGGAGACCTGCGCATCGAACCGGTCTCACTACGCTGCTGGCGCGGCCCGGACGAAGTGGTACTGACAGCGAAGGAGTTCGCGGTGCTGGCCTGTCTGGCCGAGCGGGCCGATGAGGTCATCACCAAAACCGACATCGCCGAGCGCGTGTGGGACGAGTGCTACGAGGGCGACCTGAACATCGTGGAGGTGTACGTCAGTGCGCTGCGCCGGAAGATCGACGCGCCGTTCGGGCGCAGGAGCATCCGCACCATCCGGGGCGCCGGCTACCGGCTGTCCACCGAAAGCTGAGGGCCTGATGCCCGGACCCGCACGCCGCCGGTCGCCGCGCCGCATATGGCCATCCACCGTGCGGGGCCGGATGACCCTCGCCGTGGCCACGGTCCTGGCCGTCGCGCTGGCCGCGGGGGCAGCCATCCTGCTCACCACGGTACGCGGCGACCTGTGGCAGTCGGCCCGGAACTCCTCGCAGCGGCAAGCCGATCTGGCGGTGGCGCTACTGGACCAAGCAGGGAGGAGTGGCACCGGCGTGTACACCGTCGACGGCGTCGAGGTAAGCCTGGCCCAGGACAAACTGGTCCCCGTGCCGGAGGCCGCCCTTGCACCGTCCCAGAAACCGACGGCCCCGACGGCCCCGGTGTCCCAGGCGCCCACGGCCACCGAGGGGGGCAAGGTGTCCTCGTTCTCAGCCGACGGCCGCTACCGTGCCCAGAGCGCGGTCGACTTCACCGCGGCCGAGGACACCCTGCGCGGCATGCTCGTCCTTCTGGCGACGGGTGTGCTGCTGATCGTGCTGCTCGGAGCGCTGCTGACATGGGTGACGGTAGGCCGGGCCCTGGCTCCGGTCGAAGCGGTGCGCCGCGAGGCCGCCGAGATCACCGCCAACGATCTGCACCGCCGCCTCCCGGTCTCACCCGCACGGGACGAAATCTCCCGCCTGGCCACCACCCTCAACGCCACCCTGGACCGCCTGGACCGCGCCGTCACACGACTGCGCACCTTCACCGGCGACGTCTCCCACGAGCTGCGCAGCCCGCTCACCACCTTGCGCACCCGCCTCGAACTCGCCCTCGCCCGCCCCGACAGGGCGCACTGGCCCCAGGTCGCCGCCGAAGCCCTCGAAGACACCGGCCACCTCCAGGCCCTCGTCAGCGACCTCCTGCTACTGGCCCGCCTGGACGCCCACCACGAACCACATCACCGCCAGGTCGACCTCACCCCCCTCGCCCACGACCTGGCCCGTCGACCAGGTGCCACCCTGCCCGTGGACGTCGACGCCCCCGGCCCCGCACCGGTACTCGGCAACGCCGCCCATCTGACCCGGCTGCTGATCAACCTCATGGAGAACGCCCGCCGCCACGCGGCCGCAACCATCCGGGTCCGCGTGGCCATCGACGGCCACGACGTGGTCCTGGAAGTGACCGACGACGGCCCTGGAATCCCGGCCGAAGACCGCGAGCGCGTCTTCGGCCGCTTTACCCGCCTGGACGACGCCCGCACCCGCCAGGACGGCGGCACCGGCCTCGGCCTGGCCATCGCCCGGTCCATCGCCACCACCCATGGTGGCACCCTCACCGCCCAAGCCCCCTCCGGCTCCCAGGGCGGCGCCCGCCTCGTCCTGCGCCTGCCCAAGGCGTCGCCGCAATCGCTCCGCCGGCCGCAGGAGGCGCGATCATGACACCTCGATGCTCCTCGCCCGGCTCGCCGCGATGTGCCGCCTGCATCGACAAGATGCAGGCCATCAGGAACGCGGCGAGCAGTTCCGACCTGGGCTTTATCGCCGCCAGTGTCTTCTTGGTCCACGGCACGCAGAACGGCGAGACGAAGGTGGACGCCAACCTCCCCGACACCCCCCTCTTCACCGGCGTCAGAGGCGCCCAACTCGCCGGACGCGCCACCCTCATCGACTGCGGCCCCTCCCCGCCCGCCACGGCCAACGCCAACCCTTCCGCGACGTCATCACCGACATCGAAAACAACCTCGACCTCCAACAGCACAAACCCGGCACCCTCCCCCGCCACGCCCCCTACCTCCACCAACGCACCGCCGGCCGCATCGGAAGCCTCACCCGACTCATCCGCCAAGCCGCCCATCACCGCCCGTCTGCGACGGCACCGAACGCATCACCAAGGCATCACTCGAAGCCATCCGCCTCGACCACCTCACCGAAACCCACCACCGCCCCACACGAACCCGCTACTGATGATCTCTGCGTGGTGTCGCCGTGCAGTCGCCCATAGGCCCAGCTCAAGGGCGCTGCAGGACGCGACATCACCCTCGGAATCTCAGTAACCCCACACCCCGCCAGCGCAAAAAGCCCTGACCAGCACAAACACCAACCGGGCCTTTTCACGCTAGAGCTACCTACAACGAATCCCCCACACTCAGCACAGAACACACAGCCCCAGCTCACACACCCCGACCTACCGGCTGGAACCGTTCACCTGACCTCTCAACAAACCCGCAACACTCCAGGTCAGCCCGCGCCTGGTACACCAACCGCCACCCCCTCCAGCGTCAGTCGTGCGCGCCGCCGGCGGTTCGAGGAGCTCGCAGTGCAGGGCGAGCACCGGACGGTCGAACGGGCCTGGCAGGAGAGGGGGCAGGGGCGGTGAGCCAAGGGCTGCTGTTCGCGCCGGTCAATGCCGAGGGTGTGGTAGCGGGCCTGGACCTGCCCGGTCCCGCCTACCGGGTGCTGCTCGCCCTGCGCTCGCGCAGCGAGACCGGCGGCCGCGTCGAGATGGGACAGAACCAGATCGCCGCCCTGCTGGGCCTGAGCCGACCCAGCGTCACCTCCGGGCTGCGCGAGCTCATACTGGCGCGCCTGGTCACCAAGCAGCGCAACGGCGTCTACCGGATCAACGCCATGCTCGCCGGATACGACACACCCGCCGAAGCCCGGGCCGCCGTCGACGCCATGGACCCCGCCGACCAGCTCGACGACCCCGACTTCGTCGCCCACTACCACCAGGCCGTCGCCGACTACCGCGAACAACTCGCCCGCGACCGCCGCAAGAAGCTGCACGTCGCCTGACCGCCCCCCCCAGAACCCGCCACCAGGGTGAGCACCGCGTACGGGCCGGACCGGTTCAGCAGCTCGGCCTGGGCGAGGCCCACCGGTCGCTCCCCGCGCGTACGGGCCGGACACTTGGTGACCAGCGGCCGCAGCGGGACTGGCGTCGGTGTCAGGCAGGGCGATCCCTATTTCATGCGCGCTGGTTTGTCCGTGCCTGTCCACCGTGCAGCGGCCTCGATGGCGGTCAGGGTCTGGCGCGCCGAGTGCGCTCGTGCGGTGCGTCGTGCTTCACAGGGCGTCGGCGAGCTCTTCGATGCGTTCGGCGAGGCCGGGGTCGGGGTGCAGGACCCGGCCGAAGCCGAACTCCTCCACTTCGTCGACCTTCAGCCGTCCGACCGCTTCGCGCAGGGCAGCGTGGGGGAAGTGGGGATCAGGGCAGATGGCTCGTTCGAAGACGGGGCTGGGGTACTGGTCGGTGAGGGCGAAGGCCTGGTGGGCCCAGTGGTCGGCATCGCGCATCTCTCCGCGGCCGAGGTGGAACAGCTGCAGGCAGTAGGCGGCGGTGGCGTTGCCGGCCCCGGCGGAGAACTGCCACCAGAACTGCGCGCCGTCGTGGTATCCGGCGAGGTTGAGCAGGCATGCGAAGTGCAGGGCGCCGTCGGGGTCGATGCCTTCGTCGCACAGCTTGGCCAGGAGTTCCGCGGCGTCGTCGTGGTGCAGCAGTTGCGCCGAGAGGGCCTGCAGGTCCTTGTTGGCCTGGTCGTGGGTGGTGGGGAAGTGGCCCAGGGGCGCCGGATCGGCTCCGAAGATGAGGCTGGCGGTGATGTCGCGGACGACCTCCTGCTTGATGTCGTCCAGGTCGTCATCGGTGAAGGGGTCGGGCTGGGCGGCTTCGGCCAGGACTCTGTTGATGCTGCGCGGCACGGTGTTACTCCTTGTCTTCGTCGGCAGCCGAGTGGGAGGGCAGGCCGAGCTTGACGGCGATGCGTTCTCGGGCCAGGCGGCGGTGGGAGCGGACGGTGTCCGGCTTGATTCCCATGATGTTGGCGATGCGGGCGCAGGGGTATCCCAGTACGTAGTGCAGCACGATGACGTCGTACTGGCGGTCGGGCAGGGAGGCTATGGCGGTGTAGAGGCCGAGCGGGGACTCGATCACCAGGAACTGGCGGCGCATGGCCTGAAGGGTCGCGCGGGCCGCGTGCTGGTAACTGGCGGCCCGCACCAGCTGCGAGGTCCGGCCTGTCAGCCGCAGGTGGCCTTCCACGCGCTGCTTGAGGAGCGCGAAGACGTACGCTGCGGGGCTTTCCTCCTTCAGCACCACCAGCCAGTTCAGGGCCAGGTGGGAGTAGACGCGGCGGACCACGGCCCTGGCTGCCTGCTTGTCGCCCAGCATCGTGTGCGCGTAGCGCAGGTGGGCGCGGGCGTACAGGTCGTAGAAGGCTTCCAGGTCCGGTGGCATCCGGTACTGAAGGCCCTGCAGGGCGTTGAGTTCATCGAGGAAGCCGCGCGGCAGGGTGAACTGTGCTTCGCCGGCCGCGTCGGCTCCTTCTGGTGACGGCGGGACGCTCATGGTCAGACCTCCTCGTCGCGAGAAGGCTCCAGCGGTGGGGTCGGCCCGGCTGCGCTGCGGGTGGTGTCCTCCAGCAGCCCGGCGGCACCGACCCGGACCCCGGCGCTCAGGACACGCCGGGTCAGCGTGCGTACGTCCGGGGCGAAAACCCGCAGCGCGGTGGCCACCACCACCGCGGCGAGCGCGTCGTTAACGGTCACAGGGCCTGTCCTCGAAATCCTGCGGGGCGGCACCCGACACTCCTTGCCTTTCAGGGCGCCGCAGGACTGTGCGTCCTCAACCGCAGGATTTCGGATCCGGGTGCCCAAACACGTACCGAGCCCCCGAGGGATTTTCGACAGCGAGTGATTGACCTGTCACGACCAGGCATGAGCCAGTGCCCAAAGTGACCGCATGAACACTCTCCAGCAAGACGCTGACCAGCAAGGACCCGACAGGCACCTGCCCGCCCCAAGGCTCGACCCCACCCCCGCCCCCTGCCTGAAAGTGACTCAGATCACAGACGCTGGGCCGGTTGGGCACGTCCACGGCCGCAGGCCGAATCACCTCGGCGCAGGGGCGGCATGCAGCCGCTACCTGTTCTTCCTCGCGGGCCCATCGGCCTGTTCGGCCCGCCTCCTGCCGTCTGCAGCGCGCGCTTGCAGGGGCCGGTCACCGGGGCAGGGACGTGTCGCGGCCGCGATGACCAGCCTCGTGCAGATGCTGGCGTAGCTGTGCGCGCAGTTGTGGCAGGGGCTCGGCCGCGCCGAGGCTGCGCAGGAATTCCGCGGTCGGCCAGGTGATCAGTGCGCCCTGGCGGGAGAGGTACAGCCCGACGCGGTCGATGCCGTACTCGTTGTCGTAGTCCAGGAGCAGGTATCCGGCGAGCTGGTGGATCTCGCCGCGGCCCAGGCGGCGGGGGTCCTTGGTGGCTTTGCAGTCCAGCAGCAGGCCGCCGAGGATGTAGTCGGCGTCGGCGCCACCGATGTCGTTGCTGCCGGCGAAGACCGGTCCGCACACGCGCGCGGCGGGCGGCAGGGCACGGAAGGCGGCGAAGGGCCCCTCGGCGAGCTGCATCTGCTGGTCGATGTCGGTGGTGACGTAGTCGGGGGCGGCCGGCGGTCAGGTCGTCCAGGGTGGTTGTGGGGGTGGCCTGGGCGAGCATGCTGAAGCGGCGGATCTGCCCGGTGCGGGCGATGTCTTCGAAGAATCCGGCGACGAAGCACAGCCGGGTGAGGGCTTCGCCGTCCAGTACGGCGGGGTCGGCGAGGTGGGCGTCAACGGTCTCCAGCAGGTCCTGGCCCGCAGCGTGGAGGGCCTTGCGGACCTGCCGGTCCGGTGCGCCGTGCAGCCGGGCTCTGTCGCCCAGCAGCATCACGGCGGCGTCCACGGCCGGTCCCAGACGGCCGCCCAGGCTCAGGCGCAGGCGGTAGTCGACGGCGCGGCCGAGGGCCGGCCAGTTCGGGTACTGCACGTCCAGCGGCTGCACCGGGGGCGGAAGGTGTGCGATGCGCGCCTGGTAGCCGCCCACCAGGTTCTGGATGTGGGGCAGGTGACGGGTCATGAACTGCAAGATCGGGGAGGTGTCGTACTTCAGCTGCCCGGTGAGGCTCAGCTCGATCATCGGCCGTCCGGCCACGGTGCCGTCCAGGCCCGCGTCGGCAGCGTGCTTCTCGTACTGGTCGATCCAGGCGATGCCCTCGGTGTCGAGCAGGTCGCGGGCGCGGGTGACCGCGACGTAGAACCAAGCGCGCCTCGCTGGACTGCAGCGCGCGCTGCAGACCCAGCTCGTCCACCGGCGGGGCGGAAAAGCCCTTGCCGATGCGCACCGAGGACCACTCCCGTCCCTTGGCCTTGTGCGCGGTGGAGACGGTGACCTGCGCCTTGTCCTCCGGGCAGAGGCGGTCGACGGCTTGAATGATCTGGTCGGGGCCGTAGGTGTCGACCAGTTGCACGATCGCTTTGACGAAGAGTTTGGCGTTGCCTCCCTCTCCCCGTTCGTGCGGCACCACATCAACATGCTCGGCCGGTACTCCTTCCAGCTTCCCGACCTGCCGGGTGGCCTGCGTCCGCTTCGCGATCCGGGCGCCACCGACGAGGAATGACCCAGGGTCCCTGGCCCGCACCGACGGATGGGAGGACCCTGGAGACATGCGTCCGGCGGTGCGGTCAGTGCGGCATGGAGCTGCCCAAAGGCAGCGGGCGGTCGCGCCGGTACTGCGACTCGGCCTGCCGTACAAGGGCCTGATGGGTGACGCGGGCCCACTGGGCGGCGATCGACACCAGCAGTGAGGCGACGCGGACTTCCTCGGATGACGCCTCGACAGCGTGAGCGTTGCTGTTTAAGATCACGGGCACGGCATCGCGTGTCGGTCACCGTCTGGGTGAGGCATGGAGGTGCCCGTGAGATTGCCTTGCGGAGGCATTCCACACATGTCAGTCGAGTTGAATCACACCATCATCCATGCCCGGGACAACCGGGAGTCGGCCGAGTTCCTGGCGCGCATCCTGGGGCTTGAGGTCGGGACAGAGTGGGGACCGTTCGTTCCCGTGGCCACCGGCAACAGGGTCACACTGGACTTCGCCGCCGTCCCGGCGGAGTCGATCGTCACGCAGCACTACGCGTTCCTCGTCTCCGACGAGGAGTTCGACGCGGCCTTCGCGCGAATCCAGCAGGCCGGGATCACGTACTACGCCGATCCGCATCTGAAGCAGCCTGGAGAGATCAACCACCACCACGGTGGGCGCGGCCTGTACTTCATGGATCCGGCCGGGCACGGCATGGAGATCATCACACGGCCCTATGGCAGCCACTTGGAGCAGCCGGTGGCATCCTGAGGCAGTGGCAGGCCAGGGCACTCCCTGGCCTGCACTCCGTGGCGGGGTTCAACTGCCGTGCGAGCGCCTCTTCCGGGTCACCGACCCCAATGGGTGCGATCGTCCGGTTCGTCGAGCGAGTCACTCCGTCTGCGCCCGAGAACGCCTGAAGTCCCGCCGTGCCAGGCCGCATCCGAGCCATGCCCCGGCAACGCCCGGCCCCCGACCGCGTGCGACATATCACGCAACCCTTGCAAAGGACCCCAACGTTGTCACCTGACCCGACCACCGTTCACCCGCTGCCCGCCCACGAACGGGTGGTGTTCCTCAACCCGCTGGTCACCTCACCGAATATCGCCGTGGGCCAATACACCTACTACGACGACCCGGACGGTGCCACGGACTTCGAGCACCGCAACGTCCTCTACGCCTACGGGCCGGAGCGTCTCATCATTGGCAAGTACTGCGCGATCGCCTCGGGGACCACATTCCTGATGGCCGGTGCCGAGCATCCGTCGATGGGGGTGTCCACATACCCGTTCACCATGTTCGGCGGCCGATGGGCCGAGCAGACCCTGGACATCGTCACCGCCATGCCCAGCCGCGGCGACACGGTCGTCGGCAACGACGTCTGGTTCGGCTACCGGGCAACCGTCATGCCCGGCGTACGGATCGGCGACGGCGCCATCATCGCGGCTGGCGCCATGGTCACCGCCGACGTGCCGCCCTACACGATCGTCGGCGGCAACCCGGCCAGGCCGATCCGGCAACGGTTCGACGACGCCGGCATCGAGCGGCTGCAGCGCGCCGCGTGGTGGGACTGGCCCGCCGACCTCGTCACCGAACACGCCCGCACCATCATGGCCGGAACCCCGGCCGACATCGAACGCATCGCCACCGAGCACGGATTGGGGAAGCCCCTTTGAGTCATTCGCCCCAGGTATCCATCGAAGAGCACGCGGTGGCCGACAGGACGGCCGGACCCTACGCCCTCACCACGGGACCGGACGGCGCGCTGTGGTTCACCCTCGTCCACAGCGGCCGGATCGGCCGGCTCGTCCCCGGGGAGGAGCCGACGAGCCACCGGCTCGACCCCGACAGCGGGCCGACCGTCATCACCCCCGGCCCGGACGGCGCCCTGTGGTTCACCCAGTATCGGGCGGACCGGATCGGGCGGATCACCATCGACGGTGTCATCGACGAATTCGGCATTCCCACCCCCGGCTGCGGGCCGTTCGGCATCGCGGCGGGACCCGACGGTGCGCTGTGGTTCACCGAGACCGCCGCCGACCGCATCGGCCGTATCACCGCCACCGGCCACATCACCGAGTTCCCGCTGCCCGTCACCGGCGCGTTTCCCTCAGCGATCACCGCCAGTGACGACGGCGGTATGTGGTTCACCCTCAACCAGGCCAATGCCATCGGGCGGATCGACATGGACGGTGCGGTCACCCTCCATCCCCTGCCGACGGAGGCGGCAGGGCCAGTCGGGATCGCCGCAGGCCGCGACGGAGCGCTGTGGTTCGTCGAAATCGCCGCCGGGCAGATCGGACGGATCACCCTCGACGGGCAGATCACCGAGTTCCCGTTGCCCGACCGCACCGCCCGACCGCACGCCATCACCGTCGACGGCGACGGCACCGCATGGTTCACCGAATGGGGTGGCAACCGCGTCGGCACCCTCACCCCCGACGGGTCCCTCACCGTCCACGACCTGCCCACCCCTCACTCCGAACCACACGGCATCACCCCCGGCCCCGACGGAGCCCTGTGGACCGCACTGGAGATCGGCGCACTCGCCCGCATCGCCCCAGCGGACAGCACCACCTGACCAAGCTGCCCACTCACTCCCTGACTTTGTTCACGAGTCGTCACTCATGAGCAATGCCACACAACCATCAGTCCTCTCGATCAAGGTCACAACCACTCCACCCCAAGACGAAACCCAACGTCACCATAAACGACACCGGGCCGAACGGATGCGAGGGATACTCAACGCTCCGAGATCATCCCGTGGCGGGTTTCTGGTGCATCTGGGTCACACACCAGGACCCCCGCGAGTTCACGAAAACTGAAGGGTTCCCGGTGGGAACCCAAGGGTCTGTCGCTGTGCCTCGCGGCGTCGGATCCGTGGGTTCGTGGTGAAGCCGCCGGGCCGGCGCCACGGCGGCGGGTGGACATAGCCAGGTTGGCCCCCACAGTCACGACTGATCGGGGTGGCTGAGACGCACCGTCTCTCCGCCGAAGGGTAGGTGCGTGACTCGGCTGGCGAGGAGCCAGGTGTCCTCGACCTTTCGGAACGTGTCCTCGTAGTGGCCCACGTTCGCGGGGAGCCTCGGGGGCACCATGCCATCGGCATAGCCGTCGACCCGGTAAGTGGCGAAGTAAGAGGTGGCGGTGGCCGCCGACGCAGAATTCACCGTGACCAAGATGTTCGTAGACATACGGCGTGACAGCCGGTCCTTGGGGCGCGAACCAAAGTAGCTGCGGAGCGCCTCACGCCCCTCCACTCTGCGGTCGCCGAGAGGCCACTCCCACACCCCGTCAGGCGTGAAGAGGTCCGCGACACTGCTCGGATCTCCCAGGTCGAGGCGGCGCACGAACTCGACGATCAGATGCTCGCAGGCTCGCTCGGCGAGGAGACGTTCCATCGGGTCAAGGGCTTCAGTCGACATCATCAATTGCTACCAGCCCTCTATGGGGTACTGCGAAGGCTTTTTGGCTGCCGATTCCCCCGGTCCGTGAACGCGACGCCATCTTCGACGTGACACGACAGTCAGAGCCGCTCGACGGGTCGCTCCAGGAGTTGGCGGGCAGAGTTCGCGTAGCGAATCGCGGTCTTCTCGCTGAGTCCGAAGACCTCGGCGACGTGGAGCGGGTCGGGACCGTGGACGAGTGCCTCTTCGAGCCGCCGGATCCATGCGGAGTCGTTCCAGTGTCGCGACCTGGCCGTGCAACGCCGGGCCGGCGACGGAGCTCTTGCTGATGGGGCCCGTTCCCAGGGCGGTCTGCTTGTTGATCAGCAGGTGCAGGTTGGCTGTGCCGGGCCAGCGGCGACGACGGAACTCCAGCCATTCCTGGGCAAGTTGAAGGGTGAGATCGTCCAGTGGGCGGGTGCGGCCGTCGATCGTCAGACGGCGGTTTCCAATGTCGAGATCGTCGAGCAGTAGGCGGCGCATGGCGCCAGGTCGTGCGGCGTGAACTGCGGCGAGTGCGAGGATCAGCCGGTCGGCGGGGTGGGTGACGGCGGCTACGGACCCGCTGGTGTGCTCGGGTTCCAGGGGCCGGACGACGCCTTCTTCGTGCTGGCCGACGCGGATGCGGGCGGTCGGGTTCGTGCAGATGGTGCCGTTCTTCTTCGCCCACCGGAACAGGGATCGCAGCGCGACGATGGTGTGCTGGCGTGGAGAGCCGTGGACGGTGTCGAGGTGTGTGATCACGTCGTCGCGGGTCACTTCGCGCAGGTGGTCGTAGCAACTGGACCAGTCGCTCAGCACCGGTCGGATCCGGTTGAGGTAGTTCCAGACCGTTGCGTGATGCCGGGCCCGGGACCGGGGCCCGCCGTCGTGCAGGGTCCGTGCCCATCCTTCGACGTCCTGTCGGATCCCGGCGGCGAGGCCGTCGAGCTTCCGTTCAAGCCGCAGATCGAAGGTCGCGGGCCGGTCGTCGAGGAGAACGCCGATGCGGTCGAGGACTTCCGTCGTGCGGACGGTGCTCACGTTCGCGGGCCCGCAGCACGGGGGCTATTTCGGAGTACTGGATCACGTCGCCGTCGGCGTGGCCGGACAGCAGCGTGACGAGGGCTTGATCGACGTTCAGCCGGGTTTTACGAGGCCAGCCTCGTGCCTCACCGAGCCGGTGGGCAGTGTGACGGCCCCAGGCCAGCCACGGGTTGCCGCAGGGAAGGGCCGTGCTTGCCGGCGACCGCGTGAAGTCCGGGCGGGCGGCGAACAGGGCAGGCTGGAGCCAGCACAGGGACGGCGGCAAAGCCGGGACCGGATCGGGTCGCCGGGGACGGCCCCGGCGACCGTACTTCACCACGGTCTGCTTGGGTTGGCGGTCCCAGAGCGCCGTCAGGCCGTAGAAGAACAACTGCTGGTGACGCAGGCGAGGCAGCAAAACCTCCGGTCTGTCGCCGGTCGCGGCAGCCTCCGTTCTCGTCTGGACCCAGCACAGACGGCAGTACTCCTCCCGCAAAGGCACTCGGCGGGTGCAGCCGGCGCACTCGCCCACGTTCCGGCGGCTGGCGAACGAGGAACACGTCGGGCAACGTGGCTCGAAGAACCGTCCCCAGGCGAGGCATTCCTGGCAGGAACTCGGGCCCATGGGTCACATCGGGGGAAGCGATCGGCCGTCCCGGCGACGCGGGACCACCGCTGTCGCCGGAGCGGGACCGGATGCGGCGGCGGCCTGCTGCCTGGTCTCCTCGCCAGGACGGCGGACCTGGTCTGGTTCGGGGATCAGCAGGTCTCCGATCTCGCAGCCGAGGACGACGCAGATGATGTCCAGGTCCTCGAGCTTGAGGGAGATCGGCTGACCGGACCACAGTCCGGACATCTTCCCCGCCGAGATAACCAACCCCTGCTCGGCCAGGCTCCGTTGGAGCTCGGACGCCTTCCAGATACCCTTGTTCGCGGCCGTCAGCCGCAGGTTCCACCTCATCGGGTCAGCCCTTCCAGCCGTTTCGCGGCTCGCTCGGTCCCGGCGACCCAGGCGTCCTCGACCCGGGTCTGCTGGACGTGGACGTATCGCATCGTCGTGGCGATCCACGAATGCCCCAAAACCTCCTGAATCGCGAGCAAGTCCAATCCGTTCTCATAGAGTTGGGACGCGCAGAAATGCCGCAGGACATGCGGCGTCAGCCGCTCGCCCCATCCCGGCAGATGCGCTTTGGCCGCGACCTTGAGCCCGCCGCGCAGGGCGTCGTCGCCGACCCGGCGTGAGGAGCCGTCGGCGTTCTTGCGCTCGGAGGGGAACAGCGGGGCGCCGGGGCGGGTGTGGTCGTCGTCGAACTGACCCCACACGTCCTCGATGAACCACCGCAGCGTGCGGTCGGCGCCATTGATCAGAGGCACCATCCGCTCGCGCGGACCCGAGCCACGGGCGCCCTTGCCATGGCGGACATGGAGTTTCCGAAGCGTCCCAGGTTCCACTTGATGTCGGCCAGGTCAAGTTTGCATGCCTCGCTCACCCGCAGGCCGACCTGCGACATCAGCTTCGCCGTGGTGTAGTTCCGGGCGGTCGGAGCGAACTTGAGGCAGGTCGCCAGCTCACCACCCCAGCCCGTGAACAGGATCCCGACCTCCGACTCGGTCGGAGGAATCCGCAGCTGGGCGTCCTTGGCCCCGCGCGGCCGGTTCATCTCGTCGATCGGACACTCGACCACCCGGCCGGTCATCCGGTGGATCTCGACCTTGTGCCGCAGCTCCAGGAACATGAAGTACGTGGTCAGAGCCTGCGACCGGGCCAGCCGGGTGCCGCTCGGCGAGTTCCGCAGCACCTTCCCGAAGTACGCGTCGGCATCAGCCGGCTCCATGTCCCACAGCGGTCGGCCGAACCAGGTCCTGATCTGCTCCAGGTGCCCGACGTCCCCGCGGATGGTGCCGTCCGCAAGGCCCGCCGAGGCCCGCGCGAGAACGAACCCGGACAGCACGTCAGTCTCGAACCGCTCCAGCTCCTCCGCCGACGCGGGCGCCCAGTGCCCACGCAGGTCCCGTACGACTGCCAGCGCCGCCAACCCGAGCCTCCTCACCTTCGGTGCGACTACGGATCGGTCAGACAAGGTGAGAACGCTTCAAAAATTCCGAAGTTACGTCACAGAGCAGCAGAGCACACGAAGGAGGAAGAACCCCCTGGCCACGAGGTTGGGGACTCAGCAGGGCTCAGGGGAACTCGCGGGATGTCGCACACTCCAGGTCCGCCGATGACGACCACTGCCCGTGCAGGCCCGCGTCGAAGTGGATGGTCGATTCGTTGAGCCAGGCGCGCGCGGCGGGGCGTGGTCGGCCACGCACTTGTCGACGACCAGCTCGCGGCCCATCGGGCGGAACCCGCGGGCCCGCCAGTGCCGTTCGGTGTCGCCGGTCCAGCCGTCGCCGCCGTCCTGGTCCAGGTGGACCGCCTCCAGGTAAGGCTGCGGACCAGGGCCGCGTTGCCAATCAGGTGAGGTCCAGAACGCGGACCGCCTCGCCACTCCATCTGTCCGGGTTCGTGGTGGCGATGATCGCCCCGTCGGGTCGATCCGGGGTGGGCTGCGCGGCGTGCAGGCTGTGCGCGGCCGCCCAGGTCTGCTGCCGGGCCACGGCAAGGACGGCGGCGAGGTCCAGGTCGAGGACGGTGACGCCGGGCAGGGAGGCCAGATGTTCCGCCGTACCGGGCCGGGCCCGGTCGGCTTCCACCAGCGCGCACGTCGGGGCATAGAGGAACCAGTTCGCCTCGGCATGGGCGCGGTGGATGAGGCGGGAGGCGAGAATGCTGCCCTGCCCGGCCGCGGCCATCGCGGTGTCGTCCAGGACGATGTGCATGGCCTCGCTCACCGGGCGGTCACCCGGGCCAGGCGCCGGTCCAGCTCGCTGTCGAGGTCCTGCTCCTCAGTCACGGTCGGGGCGTAGCCGTTCCACGCCTTCAGCGCGGCCCGCGCCTTCTCGGCCCGCTCGGCCCGCTCGGCCGGCGTCAGCAGGGTCTGCGCGAGACGCGCCAGATACGCGCGAAGCGACAGCCCCTCCGCAGCAGCTATCGCGGCGAGTCGGTCTCTGGCTTCCTCGGGGATGCGAATGTTGGCATCGGTCATACGTCGTGCTCCTTCCCATCGCCTCAGGGTACGGGTACGTACCCGTACCCGTCCTTCAGTCCGATGCGTTTGAGCGGGAACCCTGCCGCGTGGCCGAATTCAGTGCATCCTGCGCAGGCGGCACCCCTTCCGCTTCAGGGAAGGGGCCCTCCGGGGGCACGCCCGCGTGCTGTCACGCGGACGGCGGCGGGCCCGCCGTCCCTCCCGGCCTCCCCACGGGAGGACCGACACCGCCCTGTACACCGAGCCCATCGGCCGTCACCCGGCCGGACGCGGTCGGCGCCTCGCGCAGCAGCACGTAGGGATCGGACTGCGGTGGGCCCGCCGGCAGACAGGTCAGTAGGGGCGGTCCACCTCCGAAAACGGCACTTCTTCGGACTAGAAAGCGGGTATCAACCCTGGCGGGGCCGCAGCATGCGGGCCCGCTTGTCCGCGTTCAGCCCAGGACGGTGCTCCATGGCCACGACGTCCCGACCGCCCCGCTTCTACCTGTGCATCTCTGATTCCAAGGTCCTGAGCATGTACAACCAGATGCCCAGGCGGCGTCTGCGCAAGGCCCTCAAGGAGGTCAAGGTCGACGTCAAGGTGTTCGGGGCCTCCCTCGCGGAGCCGACCGACACCCGCGAGTCCCGCCTGCCGAAGACACCGTGGGTTCCCAGTGAAAGCACCTCAGTCACGCTGAACCCACGGCCGACGTGCCGGTAAGAACGCTGTCACCGATCCTGCTGGCTTATTCGGTCACGCGGCGAGCCGTGTGTCCCCAAGGCCGGGAACGGGCCCGTATGGCTGGTCTGCCCGATTCGCGCGCCACCCGGGCGCGGGGGCGCGCAATCGAGCGCGGTCGAATACGCCTGTACGCGGACGGCGGCGAAGCGTGCGCCTGCAGGACCATTGCCTCTCCGCCACGCGGATCACGGGGGGCGTCAGCCTTCCGTAACAGACCTCGTCCGCGGGCAACCCTGTGCCCGACCGGACGCGTGGACACGCGCACATGGACGTCCGACTCCGGCGGTGGCCGACGATGTTTCCCGACCCTGCTCAGCAAGCGGGCCAGCAAGCCTTCAATGACTCCGCCAGGCGGCAGGCGAACAACCACCTGGACGCCATGCGCCGTAGCCGCGGCCGCAACGGGGCCGCTCCAGTTCCGGTCTCGGCGGCCTGCTGAAGCTCCTGCTCCTCGTCGCGGTCGCCGCCGTCCTCGTGCGCAACCCTGAACTGCGCGCCGACCTCTGGACATTCGCTCAGAACGTGTGGACGGACCTCCAGCGGTTCTGGACGGACGTCCAGAACCGCTAATGATCAGAAACGGTTTGGGTTCTGAGCCGTTGGACGAGTGTGAGCGATCTGGGGGTGGCGGTAACGGATCTGTCATGAGCCGCAATCGCGGTCTCGGGGCGGCGCTGGTCTGTGTTCGGTTCGATCACTGCCGGGACCGGTATGGCGCCTGTTGCCCAGCGTCACGAGCTGCGGTGGCACGCGCCATCGGACTGGCGGTGAAGCGCGCGCGGGAGCGCCGGGCTTAGCTGAAATACGCCTCCCTGCTGTGAGTGACACGGATGGCGAACGCTCCTTGGTGCTGGGACCGTTGAAGCCGCCGGACCGGGTAAGGTCCCGGCGTCAACGGGGGAGCAGGCCATGGCGTGTGCCACGAAGACATTCCGTATGTTCAGCCTTAGGACCGCGGCCGCGTTCGTGGCCTTCGCCGTCATCCTTGGGTCGATGACCGGCCTGGCGTGCGTGGCCCGAGCGGCGGCTGCCGAAGCCGTCGGTTACGTCGCCGAGAACGCCTTCTTCAGCGGTGACCTCGGCGACGGCCTCCACCTCGGGAGGAACCTCACCGACAAGGGCGGCTCGCACAAGGGCAGTGAGGCCGGGCTGTACGGCGGCAGTCGCCAGATCAACGTGTGCGATCCGGAGCTGCTGCTGGAGTTCCTGCTGGACGCCAGGAACACCAAGAAGAAGAACGCCTGGGCCAAGGCCCTTGGCATCGCAGCCAAGAACAAGAACGTGAAGAAGTACGTCAAGTCGCTTACGGAGGTCGTCCTCTCCAACGACACCCTCGTCGCCAACCACGGCTACAAGAAGGGCGATGCCAACCGCTACGACGCCGTCCTCGAAGCGGGCACCGCCGTGCTCGTCGACGTGTTCGGGGTGCCCCGCGTGAAGTGCAACTGCGGCAACCCGCTGGCCGTCAGTGAGTACGAACCGGGCGATGTCGAGACCAAGTTCAGCCACCAGGACAAGGGCAACAAGAAGTGGAAGGTCAAGAAGAACCGGGTCGTACGGGTCGAGAAGGCCGACAAGCCCCAGGACTCGATGACCGTCGTGGACGTGAAGGACCCCGCTGAGCGGGTCGAGATCGACCTGCCCCCGGAGCCAGACGTGACCGGCACCGCCCCCGACGACAAGGCCGGCACGGAGCAGGTCACGGTGCCCCAGGTCAGGGGCCTGTCTGAGACCGAGGCGACCCAGCGGCTGAAGGACCAGGGCTTCGCCGTGGAGACCAAGGCCGTCGACGACCCCGACTTGGACCTCGGGCTCGCCGCGGGCACCGAGCCCGACGGCGGCGGTACTGCGGACGCGGGATCCACGGTGACCCTGCTCATCGCGACGGACTCCTCGACCGGTGCCCCCTCGGTGGACGTGCCGTCGGTGGTGGGCTGGTCCCAGGCCGACGCGGAACAGGCGATCCGTGACGCAGGCCTGGTCCCCGACATCGTTCCCCAGGCCGCGTCCACCGAACAGGCCGGAACCGTCATCGACCAGAACCCCGCGGGCGGCCAGGCGGAGACCGGCAGCACGGTGACCCTGACGGTCGGGCAAGCGACGACGGACGGCGGGACGGCCGACGGCGGGACGGCTGGAGGCACAGGCACCGATGCGGGGACCGATGCCGGAACAGACGCCTGAGACGCAGGGCGCAGGGCCGGGAAGATCACCACCTTCTACACATACGGCCTGCCCGCGCACCCCCATACCCTCACCTACTCGCCTGCGGTCGAGGCCCGGATCCTGCCCTGGATCTCCGGGCGGCGGCACCTGGACAGTTTCCTGCGCTGGTCCTACAACAGCTGGGCGCCCGACCCGTTCAAACAGCGGCACCCGAGCCGCAAGCACCCTTGGCCGGGGCGCGCACAGCCTCAGGCCGCGCGGGCCAGTTTCATGCACCGACCCCCATCCCAGTGCGGACCGGGATCGGGTGGTCCGTGCCCGGCACATCGACGTGGGTGAGCCGGTAAGAACGCTGTCACCGATCCTGCTGCCCGGCGGGGCCGGCGGCTCGTTGGTCGGGACAGCAGCGGCCGTCTTGGCGTTCCCGGTCGCGGGTGGGGTGTGGAATGTCGATGCAGCCGAGGCCGTGGCCGAAGGTGCCTGAGCTGACCACGCAGGTGGCGCGGGCGGTGGCGGCACGGGGCCCGTACCCGCTGGCGATGCGGGTCCGTGACGAGCTGGGTGAGTTGTTCGCGGACGCCGAGTTCGCCGAGGCGTTCGGAGCCATCTGAAGGAGAGCGTGGCCGAGGACCTGCAGGCGCGGGCCGGGAGTCGGCGATGTCGCAGACGGCGGTGTTCGCCCGGGTGACCCGGGTGGTGCTCGAGAGTGTGCGTGAGGAGTTCGCCGCGATGGAGAGCCACCTGGGCCTGTATCCGGCGATCGCCCGGCTGCCGGAGCGGCAGTTCGATGTGACGGTCCTGCGGTACGTGCTGGAGTACCCCACCGACGAGACCGCCCGCATCATGGGTGTCACCGAGACCACGGTGCGCTGCCACCACGCCGCCGCCCGGCGCAAGATCGCCCTCCACCTCAAACGCGGCGACACACGCGACGCACGCCACTGGGCCGGACAGGCCGCCAACCTCGAACACGAAGCCGACCACCGCAACAGACGCAAGCAGACCAAACGCCAGCAGACCCAGCACACACAGATCCCCGAGACCATCCTGCTGCTGCGCGCCCTGCACGGCCTGCTCACCGACGAGGTCTGCGACATCGCCGCCGAGGACTTCTACGCCTGCACAGGAACACTGCCGACCTCCCTGACCCGCGCCGTACGGCGCCTGGAACCCGACAGCACCTACACCCCCATGCCCTGGCCCGACCTCGCCCTGGCCGACGAACTGCACGAAACCATGCCCTGCTACTGAGGTTTTCGGGTTCATGTCGGGTGTGGGGTGAGGGTCAAGCCGGTCCCGGCGAGGCAGCCGTCGATGAGTTCGGGGTGGCGCTGGATATGGCTCAGGCTCCGGCGAAGAGTGCGCTCTAGCNATAACTGGGCAGTTGGACGAGGGTTAACCAGTCGTGATCGGCGGCGTACTGCCGCATCCCGGCAGCCAGATGAGTGTTCAAATTGTCCCAGATAAGAACAATCGGGGTGCCGAACTGTAGATGAGCACGAACCGCAAGGTCACGGTAGTCGGTCCAGGCGAAGCTCTTGCGCGCGCCCTTGAACGGCATGTGGAACCGCGGACGGTAGATAAGCCGCGACGGTTCGCCGGGCCGGCAACAGCACATCGCCGCGATGGAAATACGCCGCCGGGACCGGCCGCGGACCCTGACGACGGGCGTGCGCCCGCGCCGTCCCCAAGTGCGAGCCCGCGGCGGCGTCATCGCGAACCCGGCTTCGTCCTCGAAGACGATGTGTGCCCCGAGCGCCGCCGCGGTGCTTCCACCTGCGGCCACACATCCTTCTTCCACAACTCCACCGCGCGCTCATCGCGCTCCAGAGCTCGGCGGGCCGGACACTGCCAGGACCACCCATGCCGGTGCAGCAGCCGCCACACCCCCG
>NZ_BMMS01000051.1 GCF_014646055.1 Wenjunlia tyrosinilytica | reverse complement strand
GTCGGCGTTGGTGTCGTGGGTGTTCTCCCCCAGCTCTTCGAGGATGGGGGAGGGGCGGGTGTCGGCGTTGGTGTCGTGGGTGTGGTTTTTCAGCTCTTCGAGGACGGGGGAGGGGCGGGTGTCGGCGTTGTTGCCGTGGCTGTGGTCTTTCGGCTCTTCGATGATGGGGCGATCCATCAGCTGATCACGGACGGTGTAGGGGTAGGGGTCGGTGTTGGTGTTGGTGTCGGTGTCCAGGTGGCGATCCATCAGCTCTTCGCGGACGGAGGAGGTGTTGGTGTCGGTGTCGGTGTCGGTGTCCAGGGTGCGGTATCTCAGCTCTTCGCGGACGGAGGAGGGGTTGGTGTCGGCGTTGGTGTCGTGGGTGTTCTCCCCCAGCACTTCGAAGATGGGGGAGCGTGCCGAAGCCGTGTTGGTGGTGTCGGCTGGGGGCTCTGCGGTTCTCGCAGTGGTGTCAAGGGCATCGGGTTGTGCGTTGTCGACCTCGTTGGTCGGCGGTTCCTGCGCCGTTTCGTCAGTAACCTCTGACTCGTCGACCTTCTCGATCGCGACGGGTGAGGGTTCGGCGGCGTGTGCTTGGGAGAGGGCGAGCCCAGTGACCGTCGAGGCGGACAAGGCTGCTGTGACGAAGGCCCGCTTGGCGTGGCGCTTGAAGTTCATGTGACGAGAGACTTTCTATTCAAGTGAACATGGAAGGTCGCGTCATGCGTGGAGTTCACGCGGGTGATGTGCATACCGGCGGCAGGCAGACCGTCACTGCCTTCGGTGGTCTTGTGTCGTTGCTTGACCGGCCTCCGACTCGCCTCGTGCTGTGGTGCGGGGCTGGTTCCGCATGAGGCAGGCCGGGTTCTTCACCATTGGCCTAGTTCTGCGCGATGCGGCCGTCCAGCCAACCGAGGACCTCGCGCCGCTCCACCGGGGTGGACCCGGCGGCCGCGCCGAAGACCCCGAGCGCGGTCAGCCCGACGGCTCCGCGTCGCGGTGGAGGTGGACCAGCCCCTCCACCGATGTCTGATCGATCCTCAGATCGAAGCAGTGGTTGGGCGTTGCGAGCACCCCCATACCCCTGGCGTCAGTGCTGCGAATCGGCTCACCGTCGGATCTCCTTCGCTCCACACTGAAGTGAGAGGGCGTGCCTCGGCCATGATCGTGCCCGCCGGGCCCCGGAAAGTACATGGGGGAGCACCCATACTTCAGGAGCACGGGCTGTGGCTCGACACACCCGTGGCATCGGCCATGTCGCCGCCATCCAGGGCGAGCTGGATCTCCAGACACACGGGGCTCGGCGAGGTCGACGTCCAGCAGGCTCTCCAGCCGTGTCACCCGGTTCAGGACGCTGTTGGCGTGCACCATCAGCTCGGCCCTACCCCACCGGGCAGTTGCGCTCGGCCGACCCCGACCTCGTCATCAGTATCGACGATGAAGGCGGTGACGTCACCCGGCTCCACGTCGGACACGGCGGCCCATGGCCGGGCAGCCTCGCCCTCGAAGTCGTCGACGATTTCGACCTGACCCGGCAGCCCGCGGCCGGGATAGGCGTGCGTCGCCGCCTCCGTCGACCAGGTGTGGGAGGTGCCGACCGATCCGCCCGGATATCACGAGCGGCGGTCAGGGATTGTGGGACGTGGTGGATCGGCAGACGCTCAATGGGCGCACCCATCGGCGTTGTTGCTGTGAACAACGGCCACGATCTGTCACCACCGAATTGAGTTTCGTCATTGCTGTGCCGTGCGGCTCAGCCGGATTCCCTCAGCAGCGGGACCGCCTCAGCAGGGTGTTCCGGCGGGGCTCATCCTGCGGGCGTACAGGTGGGTGAGCCGGGGGATCGTGTACAGCGCCGCGTCCGACGTCGTCTCGGTGACCGGTGAACCGACCGCTCCCGTGTCGATCAGGGACTCCAGTTCGCGCAGCGCCTGCGCCGTTCCGCAGCCGAGCGCCGCGGCGCCCTCGTGCAGGGTGAACAGCCGCGACACGGGAAGCCGAGCCAGCCTGATGAGGGCAGTGCGGCGTGGCTCGGGCATGTCCTGCCAGCCGTCGGCCAGCCGGGGAAGCAACGCGATGTCTCCGACCGCGAGTTCGTCCAGCACGGTGAGAGGATCGGCCAGGCGCGTCGCGTACTCATGCAGCGGAAGGTGCCGCAGGACGGCCAGCTTCAGACCGCTCACCCGGATCCCCAGCGGAAGCAGCCCGCTCGCTGCGACGATCTGCTGCGCTGCCGGCAAGTCGCTATGGATCCGGTCCGGGCCGATGATCCGGCCGAGCAGGTCGACCGCCTGGCCTGCGGAGAACGGCGGGACCTCGACGCGCTGAGCCGACGCGAGGCCGGCCAGGTGAGCCCTGGAGGTCACCAAGGCCGCGCCGGCCCCTGCTCCGGGAAGCAGTTGCCGGACACTGCCCTCGTCCGGGGCGTCGTCCAGGACCAGCAGGACCTTGCGCTCGGCCAGCCAGCTGCGCCAGACCGCGGTGGCCTGGTCGGCGTCCTCGGGCATCCGGCCTGCCAGGCCGGTCAGCCGGGCGAGCTCGGCCAGCACCGCTGACCGGGGACGCGAGGAGCCGTCCTCGTGGCGCAGCTTGACCATGAACCGACCGTCCGGGAACTCGTCGCGGAGCCGGTGCGCCACATGGGTCACCAGCGTCGTCTTGCCCACGCCGACCGGCCCGACTGCCAAGGCGACCCGTCCGCGCCCGGTTCCGACCACCTCCAACAGCTCGCGGACCTGCTCCTGGCGGCCGGTGAAGTCCGCGATGTCCGGGGGCAGTACGGTGCGGGTGGTGATGATCCTGTCGGCGCCCGGGGGACGAGGCTTGTGCCTGGTGCCGCTCCTGCCCCCGGTGAGGATGGTCTTGTAGAGGCCTTCCAACGCCGCGCTCGGCGCCAGACCGAGCTCGCGAGCCAATACCTGCCGCAGCCCGTCGTAGACGGCCAGCGCCTCGGCCTGTCGGCCGACTTGGTGCAGCGCGGTCATCTGTGCCGCGCGGAGTCGTTCGCGGAGCGGATGCCGTTCGGCGATCTCCCCGATCGCCTCCGCGACGAGCGGGGCACTGCCCAGCAGCACCTCGGCCTCGGCCCAGTCCTCGAAGACGCCGAGGTACTGCCGCTCCAGCCGTTCCGCTTCGCTTCGGATCAGCTCGGAGCAGTCCAGGCCGGGATACGCCTCGCCCCGCCACAGGTCCAGCGCCTGCCTCAGCAGCCGGGCGGCCGACGCCGGCGCACCGCCTGCGGCATCGTCGCGACCGGACCGTGCCAGTGCCTGGAATCGGAACGTGTCCAGTTCCGGCGGGGCCACCCGCAGGACATAGCCACCCGCCTGGTGGGGGATCCGGTCCCGGCCGCTGCCGTCGCACAGGAGCTTGCGCAGGGTCGAGACATACACCTGGAGGTTCTTGCGCGCGGTTCTCGGCGGATTCTCCGGCCAGACCGAATCCATCAACACATCGATCGGTACGGGCGCGTTGGGACGACACAACAGCGTGGCGAGGACCAGGCGCTGTTTGAGCGGACCCAGCGAGAGCGCTCGCCCGTCGATCTCGGCCGAGAGCGGGCCGAGGACTGAGAACCGCACCTGCCGCGGTTCGTGCTCCCGGTCCTCCACCTGGACTCCTTTCGCGATGTGGGATGCGCCCGGTGCCGAGGCACGGCGTATTGGTGGGCTGCCGGGCGTCGCCCGGCTAGGAACCGGTGCCGGAGCGGACCGGGCGGTCGTCGTCCGGCACCAGAACGCCGTGGCCGACCAGTGCCCGCACGAGAGTGAACGTCTCGTCGGCGCTCGTATCCGGCACAAGCGCGGCGAGGGACTGGGCCGAGGCGGCCCGGCCGTCCAGAAGGAGCCGCACGACGCCCAGCAGGTGCTCGGGCACCGGGATCCGTCGTCGGTGGAGGACCAGCACCGTTGCACCGTCGGCTCGGTGATCGGAGAGCGTCGGCCGGATCCCGCTGCGCAGGCGCACCCGTGAACCGAGGGCGAGGGATGCCGCC
Source organism: Wenjunlia tyrosinilytica (assembly GCF_014646055.1). Taxonomy (GTDB): domain Bacteria; phylum Actinomycetota; class Actinomycetes; order Streptomycetales; family Streptomycetaceae; genus Wenjunlia; species Wenjunlia tyrosinilytica. The sequence goes on along the minus strand of NZ_BMMS01000051.1, from coordinate 21,804 downwards.
TGATCGGTGCGCTGCAGGACGGATGCCACCTCCATCTGCTTCGCCTTGGACTCCCAGGCCTCGACGGCATCGAAGGCTTCCGCGAGACCGTCCCGGGCGACAGCGGCCACGGCCTGCTCGACAAGCTCGGGCAGCTCGGCACGAACCCGGGCGGCGCCCCCGCCGAAGCCGAGCGGGAGCACCGGCCGAAACGCCCTCTCGTTGGCCAGAACCTTTGCCAGGACCTTGCTCAGCACGTCGTGCCAGGTGAGGCCCACGACGCCCAGGGTGAGGTGGATCGAGCGCTGGTCCTCGGTCTGCACGCAATGGCTGAAGCCGCGCGGAATGTAGAGCGTGTCCCCCGGACGCATGGTGACGTCGATCAACGGCGTCCGGTCCCCGGGGTCCCCGAGGTCGCCGCCCTGCTCGTTCTCGAAGGGCAGGGGAGCCACCGCGTCATAGACTCGCCAGCGCTTGCTGCCGTCGATCTGCAGGATGAAGACATCGTGGTTGTCGTAGTGAAGCGGCAGCGCACGACGTCCGGGTGGTGAGGCGTAGGCGTTGGCCGTCACCCGGTGGCCGACGTCGTCGGCGAGCCGGCGGCAGAAGTCGCCCACCGGCAGGCATAGGCCGTCGATCGTGTAGACCATGATGGTGCTGCCCGCGTCCCAATAGGCTCCCACGGCCACCGGATCGACGTAGTCCGTGACGGCGACCTTCACACCGCTGTCCCCGGAACGCCGCCAGTGACCGGGATCGACGTCCTGACCGTCGCGAATGACCCGGACGAAGGTGGAGCGAAGACTTCCGGTACGGAAGAGGCGGTCGAGATCATCGATCGCGAACAGGTCGTTGAAGGATGCGGGCAGGTCGGCCGCCGCGCTGAAGAGGGGCTGCTTCTCCCAGTAGTCGGAGAGAAAGCGCTCCGGTGACAATCGGACGCACCGTCGGAGCGCACCGGCGGGCGGGAGCGGCTCGTCGGCCGACAGGTGTACTTCCGGGGCCAGGGACATGGGTCTGTTCTCCTTGTTTCAGCGTGCCGGGGACGGGCTCAGTGTGATCAACCTGCGCTGCCACAGTCCGTGCAGCTCGGTCCGGACGTCGTCGTCGAAGGAGCCGCACAGCCGCGCGAGCTCATCGACCGGGGTCCGCCCGTCCGCCCGTTCGAGCAGCCGGAAGAGTTCTGGGGAGACCTCGGACCGGGCGCCTCCGGGATGGTCCAGATGGACTTCGTGACTCACCAGCAGAGCGCCCGAGCCGTCCGCACGGGACCTCTTGGTGAGTCGGGTTGTTGGTGGGAGTTGTAGGTGGAAGGTGTCGAGGGTGGTGGGGTTGGGTGGGCGGCGTTGGATGAGGTGGTTTTCGATGACGAGGTGGTCGAGTTCTGTGGTGAGGAAGGTGGTCAGGGCGTCGTGGACGGTTTGGACGATGGGTTCGGCGTTGTTGTTGAAGGAGGTGTTGAGCAGGACGGGCCGCCGCGAGGTCCTTGTGCTGCTGGGTCGAGGACCAGCATGTCGACCTCCAACCAAATCCGTGGACGCTGTCGCTGACATATCGTGGTGGTGGCATTGCGGTGGACCGGCGGAAGCTATCGGTGGCGTCCCAAAAATGATTCCGCCCGTCTCCCCGGGGCGCCTTCGGGGCCCAGCAGACCGGGGATGACCACTCGCACCACGGGCAGCCCGATCTCCGGCTTGGACAGATCGACGACCACCACCTGCTCGATGCCCACCGACCGCAGCTTCTCGTTCTCCAGCGCGATGTCCTGCTCGAAGGACCCGTACGAGTAGGTGGGCACAGCACGGAAGTCCCGGCCGGGGAGCGGCTGGGTGAGCCCGGCCCAGACCAGGTCGAGGTTCCGCCGGGAACGCAGCCGTTCGTACTCCGTGCGGCCGGTGTCCTCGCGCATGCCCGAGATCAACGTCAGGCGGCTCTGCACCGCCTCGGTCAACGCGCGCAGCAGGGCGATCTCCCGCCGCAGGTGACATCCGAAGCCGGCCGCGGGATACAGCGGCAGGACGGCGTGGTCGGGGTCTTCGGCGATGACGCACCGGAAGGACGGCAGTCCGACGTCCGTCGTGGTCTCCCACACGCGGACGGCCGTCTTCGCCGCGGCCAGCTTGTCGAGAACCTCACGGCAATCGACGTCGTCCACCGTGTCCAGGTCCAGACAGGTCTCGCGCCGCGCCTCGCGCGACAGCATCGTCCACAGCCTGCTCCCGTCCCGCTCGATGAGTTCGCAGGTGGCGTGACTGACGGCTTCCAGGAGGTGATTCCCCGAGGCCAGGCCGTTCGCGGAGCAGACGAAGGTCCCCTTGCCGTAGGGCGAGGTCGTTCTGAAGTCCGTGTGAACGATGTCGTACGGCACCCAGATCGGTTCATCGCGCACCAACTCGCGGCCCTCGATCCAGAGCATGGTCCGGTCGTCCCGTACGGTTCGCCGGTCGTCCAGGGGGAGCTGGAAGATGTCGATGACGGAACGGCTGTCCTGGATCTCCTGGTAGGTGCCGGCGACCAACGGCTTCCTGATGTGCTCGGCGTGGTATCCCTCACTGGCCTCCATGACGGCCGACGCCTTGGCCGCGTCCAGGGCGAGCCCCTTGCCCTGGGAGACGTTCACCGAACGCGAGTTGGGCCGACTGGCCATGACGACCGGAACGCCGATGATGTCCAGGCCCGTCACGTTGGCCACACGAGTGATACCCATCCTGGCGAAGTGCGGACGAACCCTCTCCAGCGTCTCGGTCGGCGCGACCAGCCGGTCGGTGCCCTGGCGGTAGCCCTTGCTGGTTCCACGCTCCACAGCGTCATCGGCAACGCCGTCCATCGTGGTCATCGGCTGCCTTCCCGTACCGGGATCGGAGCGGGCCTCAGGGTGAAGTACCTGCGCTGCCACATGCCGAACAGCTCGGCCCTGGTCTCGTCGCTCATGCCGCAGGCTGCCGCCAGTTCCCCGATCGGGGTGCGGCCGTCCGCCCGCTCGAGAAGCGCGAAGAGTTGCGGGGACACCTCGTGGCTGCTGGTCGGGCTGCCCAGGTTCAACTCGTGCCGGACCGTCCGCTCGCCGGCCGATGTCATCCCGATGCTTTTGGTGAGTCGGGTTGTTGGTGGGAGTTGTAGGAGGAAGGTGTCGAGGGTGGCGGGGTTGGGTGGGCGGCGTTGGATGAGGTGGTTTTCGATGACGAGGTGGTCGAGTTCTGTGGTGAGGAAGGTGGTCAGGGCGTCGTGGACGGTTTGGACGATGGGTTCGGCGTTGTTGTTGAAGGAGGTGTTGAGCAGGACGGGTGTTCCGGTGAGGTCGCCGAAGCGTTGGACGAGTTGGTGGAAGCGTTGGTTGGAGTGGTGGTCGACGACTTGGACGCGGGCGGTGCCGTCGATGTGGGTGACTGCGCCGAGTTCGTGTCTGCGTTCGTTGCGGACGGTCAGGGCGAAGGACATGAAGGTGAGGTTTGCGGTGGTGGGTGGTATTTCGAAGTACGTGTCGGCGGCTTCTGCGGTGACGACGGGGGCGAAGGGGCGGTAGCCTTCGCGTTTTTTGATCATCGCGTTGATCCGGTCCCTGTTCTTGGCTGGTCGGGGGTCGGCGATGATGCTGCGGTTTCCCAGTGCGCGGGGGCCAAATTCGGAGCGTCCGTGGACCCAGCCGATTACCGCGCCGTCGGCGAGCAGTTGTGCGGTGCGGTCGACGATGTTCTCGCAGTGTTCGTAGTCCACGACGCTGGACCAGGTGTTGAGGGTGGTTTCGATGTCGTGGTCGGTTCCGCAGGAGGGTCCCAGGCTGGCGGTTTGCAGGGTGCGTGGTGTGGTTGTGGGCGGTGTTGTGCTGTTGGGGTGGTGGACGCCGTATGCGGCTCCGACGGCGGCGCCGGCGTCGTGGGAGGCGGGGTCGACGAAGATGTGGTCGAACAGTCCCGAGCGCAGGACGGCGCCGTTCATGCTGCAGTTGTGTGCGACGCCGCCGGACAGGCACAGTTGGCGCAGGCCGGTGGTGGTGCGCCAGTGGGCCAGGATGTGCAGCACGATCCGTTGCAGGGTGTGCTGCAGGCCCGCCGCGAAGTCCTTGTGCTGCTGGGTGAACCCCTCTCCCCGCCGCCGCGGCCGAAAACCCTCCGCCAGGAACACCTGGGGCGCGGCGTGCGCTCGGAGTTCGTAGTCGCCTCCCGCGCCCAGCCCGTGGAGCCTGCCGAAGGCCTGCCGGTACACGCTCGGGTCGCCGTACGGGGCGAGCCCCATGACCTTGAACTCGTCACCGAAGCCGTACCCGAGCATCTTGGTGCAGGCGAGGTAGAACAGCCCGAGGGATTTCGCCGCCGGGTAGCTCGACAGCGTGTTCAGGTCGGCACCGCTCCCGTGGTAGACGGTCGTGGAGTCCAGCCCTCCCACGCCGTCCATGACCACCACGAGGGCTTCGTCGAGTCCGGAGTGGACGAAGGCCGAGAGGCCGTGGGCCCGGTGGTGCGCAGAGTATGTGATGGACCCCTCGGGGACGTCCGTGCCGAAGGCCTCCCGCAGCCGTTCCCGGATCAGCTCGCGCGAGTAGCGGACGGGAAGCGTCGGGTCCTCGATGTGCCTGGCGTTCAGGAACGAGTCGACGAAGTGCTCGTCGAAGGTGAAGGCCACCGCATCGACGTCGGAGAGTTCGGCGCCCGCCTCGGACAGGCAGTGGCGAATCGCGTTGACCGGGAACTTGGTGGTCTTCTTCAGGCGGTTCAGCCGCTCCTCCTCCACGACCACCCGGAGCACGCCGTCCTGGACCAGGCAGGCCGACGCGTCATGCAGATTCTGGTCACGTCGGTCCAGCGGCGCGTCCTCGGTGGCGAACCCACCGTTCAAGCCAAGAACCAGCATAGGGATCTCGCACCAATCTCAGCGCTCGGCGGCGGTCTTGTCGGCATCGGCGTCCTCGGCGCCGTTCAGGGTCGTGAACCAGTACTCTCGGCGGACGGCCAGCAGGAAGCGGGTCTCGTCGCGGAATCCGAGGCTGCGGGCGTGTTCCAGCACGCTCTCCGGTACCCCGGTTCCCAGCCGCTCGAAGTACCACCGCATGAGCTGCGCGTCCGAGATGTCGCCGGGGCGGACCGACGCGGCATCGTACAGACCGCGATCGGCCAGGAAGCTTCGCTTGGTCCTGATCCGCTCCGCCAGTTGCGGATAGAGACCGTCTGCACGCAGTTGGTTGTCCGTGACGGTGTCGACCTCGCGGCCGAGGGACGCCCTGAACTGCTGGAGCGCGATCTCCTGCCTGACCAGTGACATGAACTGATGGGACGTCAGCTCATTGGCGCCGAGCCAGCGCTGGAATCCGCTCTCGCCGCGGAGGTCCCGCTCGTTCCTGAACCAGTCGGCGGCGCAGGCCAGTTCCTCCTCGGACAGCGCTGCGGCCTCGTTGTCCTCGGTGCGGCCGGCGAGCAGCCGGGTGGTCGCCCGCTCGCGGATCCGGTGATACGCGGGCGGGTCGAGTCGTAGCTCGCCCATCAGGTCCTCAATGGTGACGTTCCCGCCCAGACGGTCGTCGTCGGCCGTGGCAAGGGCCGCGGACAGGCGGGCCTGCTCGAAGAAGACGGTGTGCTGGAAGGTGAAGTCGGCCTCGGGCTTGACTCCCGCCTCGATGTCGCTTCGCATGACACGCAGCATCCGGAGTGCGTCCGCCTTCTTCTGGTCGATCCGGTTGTTCGGCAACCAGCCTCGGAGCGCGTCGAGTTCGTCACCCGGCAGACCGGCCTGCCGCCCCAGCTCGAGGAGCATGCCGTAGCTGCGGCTCGGGAAGAACGTCTCCTTGACGAGCGCGGTCAACCGTCTTCGGGTGGCGGCGGTGATGTGTCCGTCCCGCTCTGCGCTCGCCAGGGTCCTGCGGATGTTGACCATGGCCTCCGAAGTGGGCACGAAGTCGTCCTCCCGCCCGGCGTGCGCAATGGCGACCTCGTCGTCGTCCTCGATGACGCCGTCGCGGTAGGCCTCGAACACCCAGCCCACACCACGCATTCCGAAGGCGGCCAACTCGGCGGCCCGCAACGCCCCCATGCTTGCGCTGCCGTAGACCGGTATACCTTGACCCAGTGCCCACAGGATTTCCTTGTGCCACACGGCGGGGACGTCCTGGTAGCGGCCGTCAATGATGCCGATGGCGGTGGGTTGCCGCTTGGCGAGCGCGTAGACGTGGCCCTGCTCCACGGGTGGGAGGTAGACCATGTCGAGATCGTCGGGACGGTCCTTGGGACCGAGTGTCGGGCCGGTGAATACGTAAATCGTCATCGCTGCCTCCCCAGGCAGTCGACCCGCCGGGGTGCGGGGATGTTGTCGAGAAGTCCGGGGACGACGGCGCGTACCACCGGCAGACCTATCTCCGGTCTGGTCAGGTCCACCACGATCACCTGGTCGATTCCCACGGACCGCAACCGCCCGATCTGGAGGGCGATGTCCTCCTCGAACGACGCGTGCGAATAGGTGGGTATCGCCCGGAAGTCGCGGATTCCGCCGCCACGGCTGAGAACGGTCCAGTTCCTTTCCAGAGTTCGCCGGTCGCGCCAGCGGTGGTATTCGGACCGGCCCATGTCGTCGCGCATCCCCGACACCGCGGTCAACCTGGCCTGAACGGCCTCGGAGAGTGCCCGGAGCAGCGCGATCTCACGGCGCGGGTGGCATCCCTGCCCTTCCGCCGAGTACAGCGGAAGAATGGCGTGACGGGGGTTCTCGGCGACAAGGCAGGTGAACGAGGGAATGCCGATGGCCGTGGTCGTCTCCCAGACCGCCACGCCCAGCTTTCCGGCGGCGAGCCGGTCCAGGATCTCCCGGCAGCCGGCGTCGTCGACCGAATCCAGATCCAGCCGAGTGCGCGACCACTTGTCGGACGGCTGAAGCTCCCAACGCCTGTTCGCGTCCCGTTCGATCAGCTCGCAGAGGGCGTGGCTGGTCGCCTCCAGGAGGTGGTTGCCCGAAGCGAGGCCGTTGGAGGTGACGCGAAGCGTATGGGCAGCGTAGCGGCCGAGTGACGCGGCCCGGTAGTCGGTGTGCACGACGTCGTACGGGAGCCAGATGGGTTCGCCGCTGACCAGTTCGCGGCCCTCGATCCACAACAGCGTGCGGTTCGGGGGGAAGTCGCGGCCGTCGCGCGTCACGAAATGCGAGACATCGGCCACCGGAACCGTGTCGGCCATCTCGTTCAACGTGGCGAGCACCAGCGGCAGGGTGATGTGCTCGGCGTGGTAGAGCTCGCTCGCCTCCATGACGGCGGACGCCCTGGCCGCGTCCAGGGTCAGCCCCTTTCCCTGGGAGACCGCGAGCGAACGCGAGTTGGGCCGGCATGCCATGACCACCGGTACTCCGAGGAAATCGAGACCGGTGACATTGGCGACCCTGGTGATTCCCATGGCGGAGAAGAAGGGCCGCGCTCTCTCCACGGTCTCCGTGGGCGAGACAAGTCGATCGGTTCCGTCCCGGTGCATCTTCTTGGTACCGCTTGCAGCCGCACCGTCGGGGACGACGTCACTGACTCTCATGGTTCCAGCCTCCTCGTGCCGGTCCGTCGGCTGCGAAGTCAAACGCTCGACGATCTCGCGGGACAAGTGGGCTGTGTAAACGCTTCGGTACCGTCTCGGACCCCGATGGGAGAGTCGGCCACGGTATTTCGGAGACCTTCGGTGCCCTTCGGAAGGCGCTGGGCACGGACTCCCCAGGATCTACCGAGGAATTACGGGCCGTTCCTTGCTTTCCTCCAGCTGCGTGTAGTTCTCTCGACAGGCTTTTGGACTCGACGCCAAGGAATCACCGTGAAGCTTCACGTACTGCCCCAGGTGGTACCGGACCCGGACACCTTTCGATCCGCACCGCCCCCGGCTCCGGCCGTCTGGCACATGCCGCCTGCTCCGCTGGCCCGGCTGCTGAGCCTCGGCGACCTCGACAGCATGATCGGTTGGGGGGTGCTTCGCTCACGATGGATCAGCGTGGTCCGGGCGGGCAGGAGCGTCCCGGAGTCGGAGTACACCTGGCCTCGGCGTCAGATCAACGATGGAATGGAAAGCGTCGTACGCGCTGCCGCGATCACCACCCTGCTCCAGCAGGGCAGCACCGTGATCCTCCAGTCACTGCAGCGCACCTGGCGTCCGGTCGCGACCATGTGCCGCGGGTTGAGCCGTGAGGTGGGAGTGCCGGTCGAGGCGAACGCGTATCTCACACCCGCTCATCACCAGGGGTTCGCCCACCACCACGACCCGCACTCCGTGCTCATCGTGCAGACCGTCGGCACCAAGACCTGGCAGATCCACGAACCGGTGTTCCCCGACCCTCTGGAGCACCAGAACTGGCGGCCGGACGCCCTCGGCAGCGGGGACTGGGATCGGCTCCGGCACGGGAAACCCACGCTGGAGACGGTCCTGCACCCCGGCGATGTCCTGTGGATCCCCCGCGGGTGGATCCACAACGCCTACGCGACCACCGAGCCCTCCCTGCACATCACCTTCGCCTTCCAGACGCTGACCCCGTACTGGTTGGCGAAGGAAGTGGTGAAGGAACTGGACGAGGTCGTCGAACTGCGCCGTGAACTGCCGTGGGGCGCGGTCCGGGACCCCGACCGACTGCGCGAGACATGCGCCGAGGTGATGGAGCAACTGGGCCGTGCCATGGCCGGTCTGGACCCGGACCGGCTCGCCGACCGCCTGGTGGAAGCGATGCGCCCCAGGTTTTTGGAGCCTGATCGAGCCCCGGTCACATCCGCGCTCGCCGACGATCTGACGCCCGGAAGCCGTGTGGCCATGGTTGCCGAGGCCCTCCACCGCCGCCGCTGCCTTCCTGACGGCGGCGCCCGACTGGAGATGGCGGACGCTTCGCTCACTCTGGGGCCGCCGGCTGCCCGCGCCCTCGCCGAGGTGCTGGAGTCGGGCGGGGACTCCTGGTGTGCGCTGGATCTGGGGCCGGAGCTCGACGAAGCCGAAGCCCTGGAGATCGTCACCCAACTGATTCGAGCCGGACTTGCCCGGCGGGTGTGACCACGCCCGACGAGTCCGACGAGGGGGCCGGGTCCGGGATCCCCATGGCCGAGGGCAGCTGGTCCCGGCCGCGGATGCCGAGTTTGCGGTAGACGCTGGTCAGATGGAGTTCCACCGTGCGCCGGTGCACGAACAGCTTCTCGGCTATCTCCCGGTTGGTCCTGCCGGTCGCGGCCAGCGAAGCGGTCCGGCGCTCGGCGGCGGTGAGCCCGGCGATGCCCGCCCTGCGGGTTCTGCGCTGTCGGCCGCCGGCGGCCGCCAGCTCGGCACCTGCCCGTTCGGCGAGGACCGGTGACGGGAAGCGCTCGGTCAGATCGAGGGCGGAGCGCAGGGAGCGCCGGGCCTGCGCCGGGCGGTTGGCCCGGTTGAGGGCCGCTCCGTAATCCGTCAACGCCCGGGCCAGCTCGGGCCGGTAGCCGGAATGCTCCAGTACGGAGGCGGACTCCTCGGACATGGCCAGCCCGGACGGTCCCCCCACCACCAGGGCGTGGCAACGCAACGCACGGCCGAGCGGCCCCGCGGCTCCCCATTGGCGGGCCAACTCGACTTCCATCGCCGCGAGCCGACCGGCACCGGCATGGTCACCCAGCGCGTGGGCCGCCAGCGCGAGTTCGGACCGCCAGGGCGCCACCGCGGGATTCCCGACGCTCCACGCGGTCAGCCGGTCCGCGGCATCCTGCATATCGCGAGCGCCGCAGGAGGGGTGGCCTGCGGCCGTCCGCAGTCGGCCCCGGGCCATCAACAGCATCGCGCCGGCCCAGGTCTGCGGCACCTCATCCGTGAGCTGTGAGAATTCGAGCAGGCCGGCGGCCTCGTCGATGGCGTCGGTGTCGACCAGGGCTTCGACCAGCCGGGCCAGCGCCTCGATCGCGGCCGGCGTCCGACGGCCCAGCCCGCAGCCGTCCATGATCCGCAAGGCCGACCTGGCGTCCTCGACAGCCAAGGGCAAGGGGCCGTGAAGCCTGGCCACGGCCGACCGCAGTGAGTGGGCCGCGGCCAGCGACGGGCGGTGCTGCCAGCGCCCCGTAGCGGTGATCAACGCGTCGCAGCGCTCCCGCGCCGCCGGGAGGAAGCCGGCCTGTGCGAGCACCAGGACAGCGCTCGCGTAAGGCTGCACCGCGTCGGGGCAGGACGGTGCGACGGCCAGGACCCGATCCGCGAGCGCCAGCGCACGGGTGCGCGACTCGCCCATCCACGACTCGTGTGCCGCGAGGAGGGCCAGGGATCGAACCACGGTTGGGCCCTGGCCGACCGGCGACCGGCTCCATCGGTCCAGTGCCCGCACCGCTTCCGCCGCGCCGCAGGTGTGGCCGAGCCGGAGCGCCACTAACCGTGGTTCCCAGTCGCTTGCCCGCTCGGCCGGGACGTTTGCCACAAGGTCGATCGCTGCCCGGTAGTGGCCGGCCAGGGCACGCACATCGACCAGGGCCCGCCGCGCGGCGTCATCGCGTTCCCCTAGGCCGGGGTGGCCGAGGGCGTCGCTCAGGTGCTGGGTGGCGGCCACGACGTCGGTGTAGGCCTCGGCCATGCCGAGGTCGGCGAGGAGATCCGGGCCCGACCCGTCCGGTTCGCTCAGCGCCCGCCGCAGGTAGGAGACCGCGGTCGCGGGTGATCCGCCGGCCAGCGCCGTCGCGGCGGCGCTGCGCAGCTCTTCCGCCGCCCATGGTTCGCCGAGCATCGGAATGGCCATCAGCTGCTCGACCACGCGCTGCTGCGGGAGGCGGGCCGCTCGCAGCAGGCGGGCCGCCCGAGCGCGAAGTTCATGCAGTGCGGAGAACGGAATCTCCTGTGTGATCGTGTGGCGCACGAGCGGTTGTGCGAAGTCCACCCGCTGCTCGGTCAAGGAGAGCAGCCCCATCCGCTCCAGCACCACGGCTGTCTGCGCGACGGTGGCCTGGTCGATGCCGAGCAGCTCTGTGACGCGCTCCACGGTGGCGTCGGGTCCAAGTGCCGCCACCGCATGGGTGAGAGCGAGGCCGTGCGGCGACGTACGCCGCAGTCGGGCATGGAGGGTGGACGCAAGGGTCCGCATCCCCAGGTCGGCCGTCTCGATGGTCGCGTCGTCGACCGCCGCGGTCCCGTGTTCCGTCAGGGCCGTGGCCAAGGCCGTCATCAGCAGGGGGTTGCCACCCGTGGCGTTGTGGCAGGCGGTGACCAGCGACGGCTCGGGTGCGACCGGGAGCGTTCCCTCCAGCAGCGCCGCCGCGGCCGTGGTGCTCAGAGCGGCAGGACGCAGTTCCTGCGGCCGGGTGGCCAGGAACTCGTCGAGCATCGCGGGCTCAGCGCCCTGTTCGCCGTCCCCGAGAGTGCACACCACGGCGACCACGTCGTTCTCGACCCGTCGCGGCACGGTGCTCAGCCACCGCAGGGACGGACCGTCCACCCACTGGACGTCATCGATGGCGATGAGCACCGGCGCCCGCGCGGCGAGCAGGCGCAGTGCCCCGTGGACAAGGCGGAACTCGGCCTGCCAGTCGTCGTCGGCCGGGGCCTGCGCGTCGGTGCGGCCCTGCGTGGCCGGCTTCTCACCGCGGGGGGCGGGCACCTGCGGCCGGGCGTCGGCGAGCGCCTCGTCGCCCAGCTGCCGCGACGCATGGCACACCAGTCGGCGCAGCAGTCCGAAGGGCACACCTCGTTCGGGGAAGCTGCCGCGAGTGACCAGTACGGTGAAACCCCGGCTGCGGGCCTCGGCGATGGCGGCTTCGAGCACGGCGGTCTTGCCGGAGCCGACAACGCCGGAGACCAGCAGAACCCGGCCCGCCCCAGCGGCGGCGTCGGTCAGGAGATCGTCGATGGCCGCCGTTTCTCGCGCTCTCTCCAGGAACCCCGGGTGATTCATCGTCAGTCTCCTTGGCTCAGGTGGTGCCGTGGTGCTGTGCGGACATGCCGACAGCTCGCTGATTCTTCACGGGGGTTGGCGCTGACCACCTTCTGTCCTCCGCCAGTGATAAGTCCAAGGCGAATTTCTTTGCCGAGCCATAGAATCTGTGCATGGTCCGGCCGTCGCGCAGGCAGCTGCCGCGACTTCCGTCTCGGGAAGTCGCCCGGTTCACCCGCGCCGGGTCGGATCACCGGGGCGCGTCGCACCGCAGCGCCGCCTGTCGTGCGGGTTCGGGTGATCGGTGGTCCCGGCACCGCGATTCCCGCCGTCGGTGTGCCGGACTGTTCAGCGAACCGCCGACGCCCGGACGAGCTCGAAGCGCCCGTTGCCCGAGACATGGGCGGATTTCCGGAAACAGCAGGCGATGAGAGCGGCGGGGAGCGCGGTGGCCATGCTCTCTTGTCCCTTCCGTCGCTGTCGGGGCGTGTGATGCCGCGAGCAAGCCCGGGTGGCGGCGCGCCGCCCCCGTGGTGAGGCAACGAACCAGTGAGCACAGCCTGCCGAATCGCGGTGCCTGCGGACGGGAAGCCGTTGCTGGGGGGCCCGAATCAAAGACCGAAGAATCCTGCCCGCGCGCTTGTCGGGTTCCATCCGCGGCCGATTCCCTTGGCCCGAAGGGCCCCCGGGCGGGTCGTCGCGTCCCCGCCCGATGCACCGGCGGCCTTCGACTCCGGCCGGTCCGAGGAGCAGAGAGAACGGATTCCCCATGTATTTTCGCGCGCTGTCCCGGCTCGTTCCCGACCCCGACGCGTTCCGGCAGGCCCCGCCGCGGGTCCCCATGGTGTGGCGGATGCCCGCCGCACCCCTCACGGGGCTGCTGAGTCTGAACGATGTGGATCGTCTCCTCGGCGACGGCGTGTTGCGGCAGGGGATGGTGAGGGTCGTTCAGGACGGGCAGATCGTCCCGCCGCGCAGATACACCTACGCGGACCGACCCATCGAGTCCGCGTTCGCCGAGGTCGTGCGTGCCGAGGCCATCGGTGAGCTGCTGCGCCAGGGCGCCACCGTGGTGTTCGACGCGCTGTACCGCACCTGGCGTCCGGTCGGTGATGTGTGTCGCCGACTCGGCCACGAAGCCGGAATCCCGGTTCGGGCGGGCGCGTATCTGACACCGGCCGGCAGCCAGGGGTTCGCTCATCACTACGACCCCGTCTCGGTACTGATCGTGCAGACCGAGGGCAGCAAACGGTGGCAGGTGCACGAGCCGGTGGTCCCCGATCCCTCGGTGCGCCGGCCCTGGCGCCCGGAGGCCCTGGACGACACGGACTGGGACCGCCTCAGGAACGGCGTGCCGACGCTGGAGACAACTCTCCGGGCCGGTGACGTGCTCTGGATACCCCGCGGATGGGTCCACAACGCCTTCGCACTCGACGAGCCGTCACTGCACATCACCTTCGACTTCGGGCTCCATACCCCGCAATCGATCGCCGAGAACCTGGTTCGGCGCCTGGACGCGAGCGCAGAGATGCGCCGCGAGCTGCCATGGGGACTGGCGCAGCGCCCCGAGCTGCTGGCGGAGGTGGTCGACGAGGTGATCGGGCAACTGACCGGCGCCCTCGAAGCCGTCGACCGGACGGCCTTCGTCGAGGAACTCACCAAGACGATGCGCAGGACCTTCCCGGAACCGGTGCGCGCTCCGGTCGGCTCGGGGCTGATGGGACAGGTCGGGCCCGACACACCGCTGGTCACCGTCACCGAAGCGGTCAGCGGTGTCGACCGGCTGCCGGACGGCGGAGCCCGGCTCCACCTGGCCGACGACGTCATCGCGCTCGACGCCTCGCAGACCCGTGCCTTCATTCCGCGGTGGGAGGCCGACTGCGCGCTGCCCTGGCGTGCCCTCGACCTGATGCCCGAGCTCGACGAGGGCGGCTCGGTGCGGCTGGTGTCGAAACTGCTCCGGGCAGGAGTGGTACGACCGCACACCTGACGCGGTGTACCGGATGCGTGGCCCGGCCGTCGAGCGGCGGCCGGGCCCGGGGCCCATCTCCCAAGCCCGACTTCGTGCACCAACGGTGATCCGGCCGGATACGGCAGCGGCGCCGCCGACCTCGCGGTCGACGGCGCCACCCGCGTGCGGCGGTCTACTCGGGCCACACGGAGTAGTTGTAGTGGTAGGTGGCGCCGGCGACGCCCTCCTCGGCCTCCGGCTGGACCTCGGCGGCGTGCGCCTCGACCTCGGGGGTCTCCTCTTCGGTGGGCTTGGTCTCGTCAGCCACGGTGAACTCCTCGCATGAGCAGTGGGATTGATGCGACTGCCGCCATTCCGGCCCCAACCGGTATTCCGGGGAAGTTGTCCCGGCCGGGGTGCCGGCTCCGGCGGAGTCGGTGAATTCAAGCTAGCCACCGGCGATTCGAAAGCGGTTGGACAGCGGTATTTTTCCGGTATCCGGGCAGACAGGCCGGGGTTGGCGTATCGCGAGCCCCGCTCGCCCGGACCCCCGCCGACCGAGACAAACCGGTCCGACCTGCGCACATACCGTTTTCCAAATTCCCGCCAACCGAAAACGAACCGGCCTCCGGCACCCTTGTGCCGCAGACGGCCGCGGCGGAGCGGCCCACCGTGGACCGACCGAGGAGACTGGTGTGGAACTGGCCGACTTGATCGGGCTGCGGCCTCTCCCCGGTGCCGGCCTGCTGCTCACTCTGACCCGGCGCTGCCCCCTGGCCTGCGCACACTGCTCGACCGCCTCCACCATGCGCGGAGAGGAACCGGACTCCGGCCGACTCCTGCGCTTCGTCGCGTCCTTCACGGACGACAACCGCCCCGACGTTGTCATGCTCACCGGTGGAGAACCGCTGCTGCTGCCGGAGCTGGCGCAGCGGCTGGCTTCCCGGGCCCGGGAAGCAGGTTCTCGTACCGCTCTGCTCAGCGGAATGTTCTTCGCCCGGCAGCGTCGGATACCCGCCAGGATCATGGGGGCGATCACGGCGGTCGACCACTTCTCGGCGAGCCTCGACGTCCACCACGAGCGTGAGGTCCCTCGTTCCGACGTGTTCCAGGCGGTACGGCGGATTCTCGACTCAGGTGTGACCGCCAGTTTCCACATCACCGGATCCGGTCCCGACGATCCCTATCTCGCCGAGGTCACCGACGAGGTCCGCCACGTGTTCGGCGACCAGGTACCGATGCTCGTGACCGAGGTCCGGCCGATGGGCCGAGCGGCGGCCTGGGCCGCGAGGCCGCGGCCGCCCGTCGACCCGGACCGGGTGCTGCCCTGCTCGGCGGCGGCCTGGCCGGTGGTCGCGTTCGACGGGACGGTGGTCGCCTGCTGCAACCAGGACGTGGTCGACCGGCGTCCCGTGCCCGACCACCTGCGCCTGGGGCACATCGCCGAGGACGACTGGCGGGCGGTACGGCAACGGGTGTTGTCCTCGCCCGTTCTGCGGATGGTCCGTGTCGCCGGGCCCGTCCGGATGAAGGCCCGCTACGGTCGAGAGCGGACCACGGCCCCGTGCCAGGGATATTGCGGGACCTGCCGGAGCCTTGGCGACGAGCCCGCGGTCATCGAGGCCGTGAGCCGAGTCGCGTCCGGCCCGGTCGGCGAACTGCTGGACCGGGAGGCGGCCAGGGTGCAGGTCCAGGACGGCCCGGTCGCCCTGGTCCGCCGCCACGGCTCCGCCCCGTATGCCGACCTGGTCGTGAGTGCCGAGCGGTCGCCCGAGCGCGGGTCCTCCGAGGGGGATGTGCGGTGCGCCGGGAAGCACCTCGGCGGGAGGATCGCACGATGACCGCGCCGGACCAGCGGCCGCCCGCCGCGTTCGCCCTTCGCGCCAAGCTCTCGCTCGCGGCCCCGGCGCTGCGTACGACGACGGCCGAGCTGTGGCGTCGGCAAGGTCTCGGATCCCGCTATGCGCGGTATCTGAGGACGATGCACGCCGTGGTCCGGGCCTCGGTGCCGCTGATGGAGCAAGCTGCCGCGAAATGCCGTCAGTTGGGAGCAGGCGACCCGGTCGCCGACCGGCTCGCACGGTACCTCGACGAACACGCCGTGGAGGAGCGGGGCCACGACGACTGGCTGCTCGCCGACCTCGCCGCGGTCGGAGAGGACCCGGCCGCAGCGCTTGCCGAACCGCCCCCGCCTGCCGTCGCGAGCCTCGTCGGAGCGCAGTACTACTGGATCGAGCACCATCACCCGGTCGCCCTGCTCGGGTACATCGCCGTCCTGGAGGGCAACGCCCCGGCCCCCTGGCTGGCCGACCGGCTCGCGGCTTTGACCGGGTTGCCCGAGGCGGCATTTCGCACCGTCCGCGACCACGCGGAACTGGACACCGGACACGTCCGCGCCCTGGACGAACTGCTCGACACGCTCCCACTGACCCCGGCGCAGGAGAGAACCGTGGCGGTCAGCGCCCTGCACACCGCCGACGCGCTGACCAGCCTGTTTGCCCGCCTCTCCAGGCCGCCGCTCACCGCCGCCCCGGACCACCACGGCACGCCGATGACTGAGGAACCGACATGACCCAGCGAGACGACGCACTCGACAAGCTCCGGGCAGCCGGCTTCGAACTCGAAATGCTCTCGGACGAGCAGCACGAGGTACTGCGCGATCTGACCGAGGACGAACTCGCACTCCTGCTCGACATCAAAGGCAGGCTCGCGGATGTCGCCCCAGAGGTCCAGGCTCACAGCGACATCGCGGGCGGGGCCCTCTTCTAGCCGCCGCCGTCCCTCCACCACCGACGACAAGGGACACCTGTCATGCACTGCCCCTCGTGCGAGCGCGCGCTGCCGCCGGAGGCCCGCTTCTGCCTGTCCTGCGGTACGCCGTGCGCAACGCCCGGTTCGAGCGAGGAACGGAAGGTGGTGACGGTTGTCTTCTGCGACCTCGTCGGATCGACGGCGCTCTCCGGCGTCCTCGATCCGGAGACCCTCCGTTCCGTCACCCTGCGCTACTTCGACCTGATGAGACAACAGATCGAGTCGCACGGAGGCACCTTGGAGAAGTTCATCGGGGACGCGGTGATGGCCGTGTTCGGCGTCCCGGTGACCCACGAGGACGATGCGCGCCGCGCGCTGTCGGCCGCCCTGGGCATGCTCGACGCACTGGCCGGACTGAACACCGACCTCCACGCGGCTCTCGGTATCCGGTTGAACGTCAGGATAGGTGTGAACACCGGCAGTGTCGTCGCCGGCTCGGATGCCTCGGCCCGGCAGGCGCTGATCTCGGGCGAGACCGTGAACGTGGCTGCCCGGCTCGAACAGAACGCGGCCGCCGGCCAGATCCTCGTCGGCCCGGCGACCGTGCTCGCCGCAGGTCCGACGGTCCGGACGCGGCAGCTCGGCCCGCTGCTCCTCAAGGGCAAGTCCGAACCGGTGATCGGCTACCAGCTGCTCGGCCTCGGCGGCGACGATCCCGAACTGCTGCGCCGCTTCGATGTCTCGTTCGTCGGACGCCACCACGAGCTCGCGGCGTTGGACGCGGCATTCGACCGGGCCGCCCGCGATCGGCGTGCGCGGCGCGTCACGCTCC
The DNA here is from genome assembly GCF_014646055.1 of Wenjunlia tyrosinilytica. Taxonomy (GTDB): domain Bacteria; phylum Actinomycetota; class Actinomycetes; order Streptomycetales; family Streptomycetaceae; genus Wenjunlia; species Wenjunlia tyrosinilytica. The sequence continues at coordinate 4,492 of NZ_BMMS01000051.1, read as the reverse complement.
TCGGCGACGCGGGGATGGGCAAGACCCGGTTGGTCCGGGAATGGCTGGACCGGCTCGGGAACGCGGCGGCCTCCTGGGGCACCGGCCGGTGTCGGCCGTACGGGGACCACGGAAGTCTGTCGCCGATCAGCGACGCCGTCCGGCAGCTCCTGGCGGCCGACCCGTGGAGGGCCCGCACGCCCGCGTGCGACGGCGCGGCCGATCCGGGCACGCTCGGCGGCCCGCCTGCGGGTGCGCGCACAGCCGAGGCACTGGACGTCCTGTCCGACGGTCTGCTGCGCGACGGTACGCCCAACCCCTCGCTGGAGGACACCGGTGCCGCGCTGGCCCACCTGCTGGCCGCGTTGTCGGCCTCCCGCCCTGTGGTACTGGTGATCGACGACTGCCAATGGGCCGGCGACCCGCTCCTCGACCTCCTGGACCGGCTCGTGGGCAAGCTCGAGCAGGCCGCGGTGCTGATCGTGTGCCTGTCCAGGCCAGAGTTGCTCGACAACCGCCCGGACCGGTGCCGCTACCGGCCCGCCGGGCAACTGCTGATGCTGGGCGGACTCTCCCCCGATGAGGCGGCCGCCTTGGCGGTGGAACTGTGCGAGGTGAGCGCGCACTGGGACACGGGGCTGCAGCGGCTGTTGGAACGTGCGGAGGGCAACCCCCTCCACCTGGAGCATCTGCTGGCGGCGGTGTCCGAGACCGGTGCGGCGGACGAGCTGCCACCCACCCTGCAGGCTCTGCTCGGGGCGCGGATCGACGCACTCGATCGGACCGAGCGCATCGCACTTGACCTGGCCTCGGTGGTCGGCCGGGAATTCGCGGCGGAGGAGCTGGCCGAACTCTCCCGCAGCGGACCGGAAGGCGCCCCCGACGGCCTCGCACACCACGGCGGCATCCCCGGGAGCCCCGGTGCCGACGGCGGCGAGACTCACGCGGGAGACCGGCTCGGCGCCGTGCTGCGCCGACTCGGCCGCCGTCGGCTGATCGAGCACACGCACCACCCGGGGTCCGGTCCGGAATTGTTCCGCTTCACCAGTGGCCTCATCCAGGAGGTCACCTACGAGCGGATGTCGAAGCGGACCAGGAGCGAGCGGCATGCCCATTGCGCGGAACTGCGCAGTGTGCGCGAGCGGGGTGATGCGGCCGCAGGCGGTCACCTGGAACTCGCGTACCGCTACCGGGCCGAGTTGGGGCTGCGCGGTGAGCGAACCGAGGGTCTGCGTCTGGCCGCGGCCCTGACCCTCGCCCGGGGCGGCGCCAGGGCCCTCGCCAGGTCGGACCTCACCTGGGCGGATGACCTGCTGGGGCGGGCCGCGCGGCTCTACAGCCCCGATGAGCCGGCGTGGACGTCCGTGGCCCGGCGCCTGGCCGACGTGAGACTGGCTCTGGGAAGGACGCGAGAGGGACGCGCCCTCCTGCACGAGGTGCTCAGGGCGCCCGCGGACCCGGTCGAGGCGGCCCACGCCAGGCTCGCACTGGCGGTGGCGGACTCAGCGCTCGGTGCCGGCGCAGCCGCGAGGGCGGCCCGTGCGGCTCTGCCCGTCTTCGAAGCGGCGCAGGACGACCTCGGGCAGGCCCGGGCCTGCATCCGGACAGCCCAGGAGCACCAGTTGCACGGCCGGCACGGCGAGGCGAACCGCCTGCTCACCAGAGCCCTCGCCCACGCGGTCGGCGCGGACGCCGAACCCGAACGGGCCGCGGCCCTGGGAGCGATCGGCGTCTCACTGTGGCGAGGGCCCGAGCCGGTCTCCGGCGCGGTGGCCCGCTGCCGCTCGCTGCTGGCCGAACACGGCGGCGAGCGGCGGACGGTCAGGGCAACGCTGAACTGCCCGCTGGCCGTCCTGCTGGCCCTCCAGGAACAGTGGTCCGAGGCCCGCGCCTGCCTGGCGGAAGCCACCAGGCTCACCGCGGAGTTGGGCTACGCCGAAGCCGACGTCTTCCTTCCGGTCTTCGCTGCGGAGGTGGAGTCCCTGGCGGGCCGCCCACAGCAGTCGCGCCGACTGCTCGACGGAGCGGCGCAGGCCGGCCTACGGCTCGGTGACAGCGGGCTGGCCAGGACGATCCTCCTCGATACCGTACGGATCATGGTGGACCGAGGCGAGTGGGGCACCGCTTCGCACCGTCTGGACACGATCGGGCAGGGCCCGGATCCGGCGCGCGCCGACGCCGTGGCCATGGGCGGCCTTCGAGCCCGGATCGCCGCCGGGCAGGGGCGCCCGGACGAGGCCGTCGCCCTGGCCGCTGCCGCCGTGGACACCGCGGCCCTGACGGATTCGCCGATCGTACGGGCGCTCGCGGCACTGGACCAGGCCCACACGTTCGGGCTCCTCGGCCGCTGGGACGAGGCGGTGTCCGCGGCGGCCGACGCGGAGCGGCGCTTCCGGCAGAAGGAGCACCTGCCCGGGACTCGCTGGGCCCTGGAGCTGGTGTCCCGGGCGTCCCGGGCCGGTTCGGTCGGCACGGCCCTCGATGCCCCTGAGCGGGCGCCGTCGAGGTCAGGGCCCGCCGACGCAGTGGAGGAGTGACGGATGGAGAACACCCGGTCGGCCCCCGGCCACGAACTCACCTGGAGCCTGCGTGGCAGACACCCCGGGGACATCACGGTCGCCGCGGACGCGGGACCGCCGTCGCCCGAGTGGATCACGGGCGGCCCCACCGGGCGCGGGGTCAGGGTCTGCGTGGTCGACTCCGGCGTCGAGCGGGACCACCCCTTGGTCGGGCCCGTGGAGGACGCCTGGATGGTCGTCGACGGCGAGGACGGGATCACCGTGCAGCGGACCGACGCCGGGGACAGCTGCGGCCATGGCACGGCCTGCGCTGGGATCATTCGCCGGATCGCGCCGGACTGCCACCTCACCAGTGTCCGAGTCCTGGGGGAGCGCTTCTCCGGGACCGGGGAGGTCCTGCTGGCCGGGCTGCGCTGGTCCGTCCGCCAGCGCTTCGACGTCATCAACCTCAGCCTTTCCACCACCAGGACGCGCTTCGCCGAGGAGCTTCGCGCCCTGGCCGACGAGGCGTACTTCACCCGTACCGTGATCGTCGCCTCCGCTCACAACACGCCCGTCGAGAGCTTCCCCTGGCGCTTCGCCTCCGTCATTTCGGTGGGCAGCCACCAGGAGGACGACCCCGACCTCTACCTGTACAACCCGGAGCCTCCGGTGGAGTTCTTCGCCCCCGGGCAGAACGTGCGAGTGCCGTGGCTCGGCGGGACCTCGATCCGTACCGCCGGGAACAGTTTCGCCACGCCGTTCATCACCGGACTGTGCGCCCGCATTCTCTCCCAGCACCCGGGGATGACGACGTTTCAGCTCAAGAACACGCTTTACCTTTCCGCCGCCAACGTCCATATGGGAGCAGAGGTGTCCGATGGCCCAGGAGAATGAACCCGCCGGGCAGGCCGTTCAAGGGCCCGCGGATCAAAGGTCCGCGGACGACCCGCTGGCGCGGGAGCTGCTCCAGTCGGTGGTGGACGTGGCCCGCGCCCTGTTCGGGGCGCAGGCAAGCTCGGTCTTCCTGCTCGACGAGGAGGCCGACGAGCTGGTGTTCGAGGCCGTGGCCGGACGGGGCGAGGAGTTCCTGGTGGGCCGCCGCTTTCCCGCCGGATCCGGAATCGCGGGCTGGGTGGCCGTCTCGGGTGAGCCCATGGTGGTCGACGACCTCTCCGGGAACAGTTCCTTCGACCGGTCCCTGGCCGAGTCGACCCAGTACGTCCCGGATTCCCTGATGGCCGCGCCCCTGATCCAAGGCCGGCGTGTGCTGGGCGTGCTGGAAGTGCTGGACCCCGCGCCGCAGTCCCGATCCAGCCTCGGCGAACTCGACCTGCTCGCGTTGTTCGCCCGACAGGCGGCCGCGGCCCTGCGGGTCGTGGTCGACCGCCGCGCCGCTCGTGGCGGGACAGCCGCCCGGGACGAGTTCCTCGGACTCGGGCCCAGCCGGCACGCGGCCGCACTGCAACTGGTGGGCTCGCTGGAACAGCTGCTGCTGCAGGCCGTCGAGCGGTGACGGCCATGCCCCGCAAGGCCGACATCCCGAGGACGGGCACCATGGCGTCGGCCGACGCGACGGGAACCGTCATGAGCGGGCAGGCCGGGAAGGGGCCGGCTGCTGCTCCCGTAGACGCCGACGCCGCCGCGTTGCTGGACCTGGCCCGCCGGGCGGTGCTCGCGCGCCCCGGCCCGGACGGCCAGCTGGCGCGGGCCGCGCTGCACCTGCTCGACTGCGCCGCGGAAGTCGTGGCGCTGCTGCCGAGCGGCGATCTGGATGCGGCCCGGCAGGCGTTGGCCAGCGCCCGTGCCTCAGTGGTCACCGCGACCTACGCCGTGCGTCGGATCCATGAGGTGTCGAGGCTGCGCGGCTGAGCCCGCGTGGCTGATGGACGGACGACAACGTGAGCACTGCCCTGCTCCGTCGCCGCGCAAGGTTCAGGCGGCGACGGGTTGGCGGGCGGTGAGGTGCACAGTGGCGCCGATTCGCTGTGTGCCGATGGTCTGGGGTGCTGTGG
>NZ_BMMS01000050.1 GCF_014646055.1 Wenjunlia tyrosinilytica | reverse complement strand
GCCTCACCAAGGGCCAGTACTCCCCCACCTCCGAAGTCGGCAAGATCACCAAGTCGACACCGATGGGCTCACTGGACGCGCCGTTCAATCCGATCTCGCTGGCCATCGGCGCCGAGGCGTCGTTCGTGGCGCGGACCATCGACTCCGACCGCAAGCACCTGACCTCCGTGCTGCGGGCCGCGGCGCAGCACCCCGGCACGGCGCTGGTGGAGATCTACCAGAACTGCAACATCTTCAACGACGGAGCGTTCGACGCGCTGAAGGATTCGTCCACGGCCCAGGACGCGCTGATCCGCCTCGAACACGGGGAGCCGATCCGCTTCGGGGCGCCCGCCGAGGACGGCCTGGGCTCCAAGGGTGTCGTGCGGGACCGGGCGACCGGCGATCTGACGGTGGTGGATGTGGCGGTCGAGGGGCTGGACGCGGTGCTGGTCCATGACGCGTCCTGCGCGAGTCCGACCACGGCGTTCGCGCTGTCGCGGCTGGCCGACCCCCACACGCTGCACCACACCCCCATCGGGGTGTTCCGCAACGTCGAGCGGCCGGTCTACGACGCCGACATGGCCGAGCAGCTGGACCAGGCGATCGAGCAGAAGGGCAAGGGCGACCTCGCCGCCCTGCTCGCCGGCAACGACACCTGGACGGTCGGCTGAGCCCGAGCCGCCCCGCCCCGGGCCCGTCCAACGCCCCGACGCGAGCACCCGGGGACCGCAAGACCAGGGACTGAACGGCCCGGTCCGCGCTATTGGCGGACCCGGGCCGTTCCTGTGTCCGGGCCGGGCGACCCGAGCGCCGCCGCCGAGTGCGACGCCGCCTTCTGCGCGTCGTACACACTGCGGGCGGCCTCCACCCGCGGCAGGCTCGTCTCGCACCAGCGCGCCAGGGAGGCGACCTGCCGGGCGACGTCCTCACCGGTCGGCGTGAGCGAGTAGTCCACATGCGGTGGGATGACGGGGTGCGCCTCGCGGAGGACGAAGCCGTCGCGCTCAAGGGTCTGGAGGGTCTGGGCGAGCATCTTCTCGCTCACGCCCATGACCCGGCGGCGCAGTTCGCTGAAGCGGTGGGTGCCGTCGAGAAGGGCGGCGAGCACGAGCACACCCCACCGGCTCGTGACGTGCTCCAGGATGCCCCGCGAAGGACAGTTGCGATCGTAGACATCCGGGCACTTGCCGGGGCCGATGATGGCCTCCAACGCGCTGACCTCATTGCTTACCCTCACACCACCAGCTTACTTCAAAGTGGGTACTTTCTTAAAGTTAGCGTCTCGGCCTACGTTGACGACGCATACCGAAGCGGCATCCCTCCCATCCTTTGGAGTAACGCGTCATGATCGTTGTCACCGGGGCCACCGGGCAGCTCGGCCGCCTTGTCATCGACCGCCTGCTGGAGCGTGTGCCCGCGGCATCGGTCGTCGCCGCCGTGCGATCCCCCGAGAAGGCCGCCGACCTGGCCGCCCGCGGGGTCGAGATCCGTCAGGCGGACTACGACCGGCCCGAGAGCTTCAAGGCCGCCCTGGCCGGGGCCGACAAGGTTCTGCTGATCTCCTCCAACGAGGTCGGCAAGCGCGCCGCCCAGCACCGGGCGGTCGTCGCGGCGGCGAAGGAGACGGGGGTGAGCCTGCTCGCCTACACCAGCCTCACCGACGGGCCCGACTCCCCGCTGAGCCTCGGCACGGAGCACGGCGCCACCGAGCGGGACATCCGCGACAGCGGCCTGCCCTTCACCTTCCTGCGCAACAACTGGTACACGGAGAACAACCTCGGCGACCTCGCCGGCGCCATCGAGCGGGGCGCCATCGCCTCCAACGCGGGCGACGGCAGGATCGCCTCGGCGACGAGGGACGACTTCGCGGCGGCCGCCGCCGTCGTCCTGACCGGCGAGGGCCACGAGAACCGCGTCTACGAGCTCACCGGCGACACCGCGTGGAGCTTCGCCGACCTCGCCGCCGAGGTCTCCCGCCAGTGCGGCAAGCCGGTCGCCCACCAGCCGGTCTCCGACGAGCAGTACCACGCGATCCTGGCAGGCGTCGGGCTTCCCGGTCCGCTCGTGGACGTGCTGGTGGACGCCAACGCGCGCATCCGCGAGGGCGCGCTCGCCACCGTCACCGACGACCTGCGCACGCTCATCGGCCGCCCGACCACCCCGCTGGACGTCGCGGTCAAGGCCGCGCTCGACGGCGGCAAAGGCTCCGGCGGCCACGCCTGAGCCGCCGCCCACATGCTCCGGCGACCACGCTCAAGCCAAGCTGTCATGACCGTCTTAGTGATACGGCGATGACATCTCACCCCGCGCTGGCTACGGTGGGCAGCGCGGGGCCGCCGTCCGAGCGGTCTGTGAAAGGTCCTGGGGATGGCAGCTCCGGCAAACGGCACCGAGCAGCGCACCGGTTTCTGGTACGGCTTCAGTGCCTACTCACTCTGGGGGCTGTTCCCCCTCTTCTGGCCCCTCCTCCAGCCCTCGGGCGCCGCCGAGATCCTCGCCCACCGCATGGTGTGGTCCCTCGTCGCCGTCCTGCTCATCCTCACCGTGCTGCGCCGCTGGTCATGGATCGGCGAACTGCGGCGCCGGCCCAGGCGCCTGGGGCTCATAGCCCTGGCCGCGACGATCATCTCGGTCAACTGGGGCCTGTACATCTGGGGCGTCAACTCGGGGCATGTCGTCGAGACCTCCCTGGGCTATTTCATCAACCCCCTGGTCACCATCGGCTTCGGCGTCCTGCTCCTGCACGAGCGGCTGCGCCCGGCGCAGTGGGTGGCGGTCGGCATCTGCGCCGTGGCCGTCCTTGTCCTGGCCATCGGCTACGGCCGGCTCCCGTGGATCGCGCTGACGCTGGCGTTCTCGTTCGCCCTCTACGGGCTGATCAAGAAGAAGGTGGGGCTCGGCGGCATAGAGTCGCTGGCCGCCGAGACGGGGGTGCAGTTCGTGCCGGCCGCGGTGTTCCTGGCCATCCTCGCGGTGCGCGGCGACGGCACCTTCGGCACCGTCTCCACGGGGCACTCCCTCCTCCTGGCGACGTCCGGGCTGGTCACGGCGATACCGCTGGTGTTCTTCGGCATGGCGGCGATCCGGGTGCCGCTGAGCATGCTGGGACTGCTGCAGTACCTCGCGCCGGTCTTCCAGTTCGCGCTGGGTGTCGCCTACTTCCACGAGGTGATGCCGCCCGAGCGGTGGGCGGGCTTCGTTCTGGTGTGGGTCGCGCTGACCGTGCTCACCTGGGACGCCCTGCGCAACGCCACCCGCACCCGCCGACTGGCGAACGCCGCCGCGGCGGTCGGCCGCCAGCCCCTCCCCGAGCCCGCCACCGAGCCGGTCACGCCTTGAGCGCCCCCGCCATCAGCCCGCGCATGAAGAACCTGCCCAGCAGGATGTAGACGACCAGCGTCGGCAGGGAGGCCAGCAGCGCCCCGGCCATCTGCTGGTTGAAGGGCACGACATTGGCGCCGGTCAGATTGTTCAGCGCCACCGTCACCGTGGAGTTCTCCGCCGAGGGGACGAGGAAGACCGCGAACAGGAAGTCGTTCCACATCGATGTGAACTGCCAGATGATCACCACGACGAACGCCGGGGCGGAGTTCGGCAGGATCACCGACCAGTAGGTACGCAGCATCCCGGCTCCGTCGATGCGCGCGGACTCGATGAGCTCGGTGGGGATCGAGGCGTAGTAGTTGCGGAAGATCAGGGTGCAGATCGGGATGCCGTAGACCACATGGGCGAGCATCAGCCCCCAGATCTTGCCGTACAGGTCGATGTCGGTCACCACCTGCACCAGCGGGATCATCACCGCCTGGTACGGGATGAACATGCCGAACAGGCAGAACGCGAAGACCACGTCCGCGTACGGGAAGCGCCATTTGGCCAGCACATAGCCATTGAGCGACCCGAGCACGGCGGAGGCGATCGAGCCGGGCACGGCGAGCAGGAGGCTGTTGCCGAGCCCGTTCTTCAGCTGGTCGAACGCGGTGCTCCACGCCGAGGTCGTCCACGAGGTGGGGAAGTCCCAGGCCTTGGACGGGTCGATGTCGCTGAGCGGTTTGAAGCTGGTGACCACCAGGACGTAGACCGGCATGGCCACGACGACCACGAAGACCAGCAGGAACAGATACTTCACGGTCCTGGCCGTGATCGTCCTCGTCCTGGCACCGGAGCCACCGGGCAGTGCTTGCGGGGCCGGTGTTCTCGTGGCCAGTGTCTGCGTGGCCATCAGCGCTTCTCCTGCCGGAAGGTGTGGACGAGGTAGGGGACGACGAGGACGGCAACGAAGAGCAGGAGGCATGTGGCGATCGCCGCGCCCTTGGCGTAGTCGTAGCCCTGGAAGACCGCCTGCCACATGTAGATGGCGGGCACGTCGGCGATGATCTGCTGTCCGGCGACGGCCACGATGAGGTCGAAGACCTTGAGCGAGATATGGCCCACGATGATCAGCGCGGACAGGGCGACGGGCCGCAGCTGCGGGAAGACGACATGCCGGTAGACCTGGAACTCACCGGCCCCGTCGACGCGTGCGGCCTCCCTCAGCTCCTCGGGGATGCCCCGGAAGCCGGCGAGGAACAGCGCCATGACGTAGCCGGACATCTGCCAGATGGCGGGCATCGCCATGGCGGCCATGCCCCAGTCGGGGTCCTGCCACCACTGGTTCTGCAGGCCGTCGAGGCCGATCCTGCCGAACAGGACATTGAGCCCCGAGGCGCGGTCGCCGGGCGCGGGGTTCATCAGCCAGCGCCACACGATGCCGGAGGCGATGAACGAGATGGCCATCGGGAAGAGGTAGACCGAGCGGAAGAAGCCCTCGCCCCGGGCGCCCTTCTCCAACAAGAGGGCCATGACCAGGCCCATCACGAGGGTGCCGACGATGAAGACGACGGTGAACGTCAGCAGGTTCTGCCACGCCTGGGTGAACCGCTCGTCGTCCATCAGGTCCCGGTAGGTCTTGAATCCCTCGTAGGAGGTGTCCTTGACCGAGCTGTGCCACTTGGACACCGAGACCTTGAGGTTGTAGCCGATCATTCCGTAGACGAAGACGGCCACGGCGATGAGGGAGGGGGATATGAGGAGCAGCCCTGGCAGCCAGGTGCGGGCGCGGGCCCTGCCCCGCCGGGGGCGGTCGCGCGGACTGGAGCGCTTCACGTAAGGGACCTCCCATGAAGGGCATGAAGGGCATGAACGGCTTGAGTGGCGTCAAGGGCACGGTGAACAGGGCCGCCCCGGGGCATGCGCACCCGGGGCGGCCCTGGGCAAGCACGCGCCCGGGTGGCGTCGGAGCCGGGCTCAGACGGCGTATTTGCCGGCGGCCTTGGCGAGGGCGTCCTGGAGCTTGCCCACGTTCTTGCTCCCGAGGAAGAGACCGAGCGCCGTGCCGATCTCCGACGTCCAGGCGAGGTTGGCCACGACGCCGTGGGTGAGCGAGCCGACGACCTTGTCCTTCTTCCACTCCTCCAGCGCCCACTGCAGATAGGTGCCGTACAGGGCGGGGTCGGCGTCGTTGCGGGCGGGGATGGAGCCCTTCTTGGGGTTGAAGGCGTCCTGTCCGGCCTTGCTGCCGCACTCCTTGAGCCAGGCGATTGCCTGCTCGCGGTGCTTGGCGCCCTTGGGGAGGGTGAAGGAGTCGGACAGGAACTGGTAGAGCCCGTCCGTGCCGGGGGCCGCCGACCAGCCGTAGTCGGTCTTGGGCTTCAGCTTGAGGTCGACGGTGAAGTAGGAGTCGGCCCAGTCGCCCATGACATTGAAGCCGGCCTTGCCGTCTCCGAGCAGCTTGCTGGCGTCCTGCCAGGTCAAGGAGGCGGCGTCGGTGTTGGTGTACTTCAGCAGCTCGGCCCAGGTCTCGAGGGCGTCCTTGACCTGGGTGCCGCCCCAGTCGCCGCCCTTCTTCCACAGGGCCGCGTAGCCGTCCGCGCCGAGCTTGCCGAGGAGCACGGTCTCCAGCAGGTGCTGCTGGGTCCACTGCTCGCCCACGACCAGGGCGATCTTCCCCTTGCCCTTGACCTTGTCCAGGGCGCTGTGGAAGTCGTCGAGGGTCTTCGGGGGCTCGGAGACCCCGGCCTCCTCGAGGACCTTGACGTTGTGCCAGAGCACATTGGCGCGGTGGATGTTGACCGGCACCGAGTAGATCTTGCCGTCGAGGGTGAGCAGGGGCAGCAGGGTCTCGGGGAAGACCTTCCTCCAGCCCTCCTGCTCGTAGAGGAAGGTGAGGTCCTCGATCTGTCCGGCCTTGATGTAGTCGGAGAGCTCGGCGCCCGCGTGGCCCTGGAAGGAGTCCGGCGGGTTGTGGCTGGACAGCCGCGAGGCGAGGACCGCCTTGGCCTTGCTGCCGGCGCCGCCCGCGATGGCGTCGTTGGAGAACTTGATCTTGCTGTTTCGCTTCTCGAAGTCGGCGACCATGGCCTTGAGGCCGGCCTCTTCACCGCCTCCCGTCCACCAGGAGAAGACGGAGAGCTTGGTCTTGCCGTCGGCGCTCTTGCCGTCGCCCGAGTCGTCACCGCATGCGGCCAGCGACCAGGAACCGAGCACAAGCCCCGATGCCGTCAGAAACCCTCTTCGGGTTATGGACATCGCCGTTCTCCCTCTTCGTCCTTGGTTCGGGAGTGCTATGGAGCGCGCTCATCTGATCGTTGGGTGACCATGTGTGTCAAGACTGTTGAAGGCATCGTGACAACGCTGTCATCCGGCGCCGCCCGGCCCGCTCAGGCGGTGATGTCCCGGGTGGTGAAGCGCGCCCAGGCGGCCGAGCCGAAGACGGCGAGGTAGAGCCCCTGGAGGCCGAAGTTCCGCATGATCTGGTCCCAGTAGACCGGGTCGCGGACGAGGTCGGCGAAGCTGAGCCAGTAGTGGGGGAACAGGTAGGGCTGGATGGCGTGCAGCTGAGGGATCGTGTCCAGGATCTGAACGGTGATGAGCAGGCCCACGGTCGTCGCCATGGCCGCGATCCCGCTGTTGGTGAGCGTCGAGACGAACAGGCCGATCGCCGCCACGCCGATCAGCGAGACCGTGACCACCGCGGCGACGGCCAGGGCACGCAGCAAACCCTCGGAGAACGAGATGGAGGTCCCCGACAGCAGCGTCACATCCCCGAGCGGGAACATCGCCGACCCGGTGGCCAGCGCGGAGACGGTGACCACCAGCACGCCGCTCGCGCAGAACACCAGGGCCGCCCAGCCCTTGGCGAGCAGGAGCCGGGACCGCCCGGCGGGGGCGACCAGAAGGTAGCGCAGGGTGCCCGCGTTGGCCTCACCGGCGATGGCGTCGCCCGCCACCACTCCGATCGCCATGGGCAGGAAGAACGGCAGCGTCACCGCGAGCGAGGTGAAGACGAGGAAGAGGCCGTTGTTGGTGATCTGGCTGATGAACGCCGGGCCCCCGCCCTCGCCGCCGGCCGTACCGCCGTCGCTGGTCTCGATCTTCACCGCGATCCCCACCACGACGGGGATGCCCGCCAGGATCGCGAACAGCGCGAGGGTGCGCCAGCGGCGGAACGTCACCACGAGCTCATTGCGGAACAGCCCCAGCGTGCGCAACCCGCGCGGCCTCGCCGCCACCGGCGCCGCCGTCACCGCGACCCGCTCCTCAGCCGTCGACATCGAAGCCCTCCCCCGTCAGTGCAACGAAGGCGTCCTCGAGCGATCCGCGCTGGGTGCCGAACGACCGCACCCGCACATCCGCGCGCACCAGGGCGGCGTTGAGCTCCGCGAGATCCGGCGGATCCTGCGCCGGGAGCTCTCCGGTGACCAGATCCCCGTCCACGACCAGCCCGACGATCCCGTTCTCCTTCAGTACCCGTACCGCCTCCGGCGGGTCCGGTGTGCCGACGACGAGCCGGCCGCGTACGCCCTCGGCGAGGTCGCCGACCGTGCCCTGGGTGATCAGCCGCCCCCGGGCCATCACGGCGGCATGGGTGCAGACCTGCTCGATCTCGTCCAGCAGGTGGGAGGAGAGGAAGACGGTCGTGCCCTCTGCGGCGAGCTCACGCACCAGGGCCCGGATCTCCCGCATGCCCTGCGGATCCAGGCCGTTGGTCGGCTCGTCCAGCACCAGCAGCTCACGCGGCTGGAGCAGCGCCGCGGCCAGGCCCAGGCGCTGCTTCATGCCCAAGGAGTAGGCGCGGGCCTTCTTGCCCGCCGCCGCGGCCAGACCCACCCGTTCCAGTGCCTGCCCCACGCGGGCCCCGCGGGTGCGGGGATCGGCGGTCGGGTCGGCGCAGTCGTAGCGCACCAGGTTGTCCCGGCCGGAAAGATGCCCGTACAGCGCGGGCCCCTCGATGAGCGCGCCCACCCTGGGCAGGACGCCGCGCACGGCGCTGGGCATCGGCTCGCCCAGCACCCGGGCGGAGCCCGCGGTGGGGGCGATCAGGCCCATCAGCATGCGGATGGTCGTGGTCTTGCCCGAGCCATTGGGCCCGAGGAAGCCGAAGACGCTGCCGCGCGGCACGGCGAGGTCGAGGCCGTCCACGGCGAGCTGCCCGCCCCGGTAGCGCTTGGTGAGACCGCGGGTGTCGATTGCAGCCTCGGTCACCGAGGCGGGCTGTGCCATCGTGGAGCCGTTCCTCAACTCTTGTCGGCCGCGGCGATCAGGACGTCCTTGGTGACGGCGCCCGCGTAGACCTTGCCGCTGTCGGTGATCAGGACGTTGAACAGGCGGCTGTTGATGACGGTGCCGCTGCCGAAGTCGCCGTGGACCTTGTCACCGAGGCTCTTCAGGAGCGACTGGGGATCCAAGCCGCCGGGCACGTCCTTGCCGTCCTCCTTGAAGACCGACCCGTCCAGGCCGCCTCCGGGAAGCTTGAACTCGGCGACGGTCGTCCACCCCTTGCCCACCGCGTTGAACCCCTCCAGGCGGTTGCCGAGCCCGTTGAGCGGGCCGCCGGGAAGCCCGTGGTCCTCGCGGGGCCGGTCCTTGGCCTCGGTGACCTTGGTGCCCTTGGGCGGGGTGAACCGGAAGTTCTTGGTGGCGGGCTTGGCGAAGCCGACGTCGGTGAACCCGACATCGACGGCGGCCTTGCCGCTGCCGCGCGGGGTGAGGGTGAACTTCAGCGGGGCGCCGTTGTCCGCGTCCACCGCGATGACGATCGAGCCCACGGTCGAGCCGGACTGCTTGGGCTTGATCACCAGGCGGTAGGCGTCCCGACCGGCGACCCGGGTGGTGCTGCCGACGGTGACCGAGGTGGTCGGGCCGACGGTCTTCAGCGCCTGCTTGGCGAAGTCGGACGGGGTGGTCGGCACCCCCTCGGGGAGCCTGCCCCGCTCGTCTCCGGCCTTGCCGTGCTTGCCGTGCCCGGCCGGGGCCTTGGCGTGGTACGCCTGGTTGCTCCCGCTGTCGTAGGCCCAGACCTCGTCACCGCTGTGAATGATGCTGTACTCGGCCGCGTCCTCGACGATCGACACGCGCTGCCGATCCGGCCCGTCCGCGGCTATCCGCAGGGTGTGGCTGCCCGCGACGAGCTCGGTCAGCTTGAACGAGGGGTCGGCGCTGGAGGCGCTCTTGGCGATCTCGGAGGCGGCCTTGCTCGCGTCGGGCCCCGGGCCGAACGGGCTTCCGCCCCTGGCGTGGGAGGCGCTGCCCCCGAGGAGCCCGGGCAGGCCGAAATCGGTGGTGATCTTCACCGTGCCGGAGACGGTCTGCACATCGGATGCGGCGAGCTTGGTCAGCAGCTTCTCGGCGCTGGTCTTCGGCAGGTCGGGGTGGGGGGAGCCACCGGAGCTGGCCAGGGCCGGGACAAGTCCGATCGTCGCCGCCGCCACCCCCGCAACTCCCACGGGAACGAGCAGGCGGACCGTCTTGCCGCGGCGCAGCGTGCTCGTCTCGTCTGCCGGATCGTGGTCGGTCGTCGGGTCCATCGGTGCCATGAGCCGTACCTCCTGTGGGCGGCAGCCATATCTGCCTGCGGTGCGCGTCGTCCACTCTCGGTTTCCCCGTCATTGTCGCCCGAGGCGTTCCGGAAGTGGTGACTCAATGACATCAAGGCGGCAGCAAAGGCACATCACCCGCCGGAAGCAACCCCGTGTACGACCACGGGATGACCCCGGGACGGATGATCAGCCGTCATCCCTAGGGGGCGGCGGCGGTGTCGGGTGCGGAGGGCGGTGGCGCCGGGCCCGGCGCGGGCACTCAGCCGGCGCGGTGGACCACCGCGTCGCACAGGCCTTCCAGCGCCGCCTTCGCCGGGATGTCCGGCAGGGGGGCGAGCAGGGCGCGGGCCTCGTCGGCGTAGCGGATGGTGTCGCGGCGGGCCTGTTCGAGCGCCGGGTGGACGCGGAGCAGGCTCAGTGCCTCGGCGTGGTCGGCGTCGTCGGTGAGGTCGCCGTCGAGGAGTTCGAGCAGTCGGCGGTCGTCCGTGTCGCCGAACCCGGCGCGCACATGCAGGACCGCCAGGGTGGCGATGCCCTCGCGCAGGTCGGTGCCGGGGGTCTTGCCGGACTCGCTGGTCTCGCTGGCGATGTCGAGGACGTCGTCGGCGAGCTGGAACGCCATGCCGATGCGCTCGCCGAACTGGGTGAGGATGTCGACGGTCCGCTCGTCGGCGCCGGCCATCATGGAGCCGAACCGGCCGGAGACGGCGATCAGGGAGCCGGTCTTGCCGGAGATCACCTCGAGGTAGTGCGCGATCGGGTCGGCGCCGGGGGCGGGGCCCGTGGTCTCCAGGATCTGACCGGTCACCAGGCGCTCGAACGCCTCGGCCTGGATGCGCACGGCGGCCGGTCCCAGGTCCGCGAGGATGTTGGACGCCCGGGAGAAGAGGAAGTCCCCTGTGAGGATGGCGACGGAGTTGTCCCAGCGGGAGTTGGCGCTCGGTGCGCCGCGGCGCACCGTGGCCTCGTCCATCACGTCGTCGTGGTAGAGCGTGGCGAGGTGGGTGAGTTCCACGACGACCGCCGAGGGGGCGACGCCGGGAGAGTCGGGGTCGCCGAACTGGGCGGCCAGCAGCACCAGCAACGGGCGGAACCGCTTGCCGCCGGCCTCCAGCAGATGCCTGGCGGCCTGGGTGATGAACGGCACGTCGCACTTGGTGGCCTCGAGCAGCCCCTGCTCCACCGCGGCCATACCGGAGCGGATGTCGGCCTCGAGTGCCTCGTCCTGAACGCTCAGCCCGAAGGGCCCGACGTCGACGGTCACCGGCGGTTCTCCTGTCGCTAGGTCGATACTCGGACCACATTCACCGATTCACCAGCAGACTAGCCGGTCGCCTTCCCGCGCCATGCGCGGGCATGCCCGCACGGCACTGGCCTGCTCGAACAGAGGCCTTGAGCCCCGGAACGCACGGACGGCCCGCCTCCCGGTGCTCCGGGAAACGGGCCGTCCACGTCCGCGTCGTCATGTCGGCGTCAGGTCGTCGGCGTCAGGTCGTCACCGCGATGCCGTCGGCGTCACGTTCGCCGGCGTCATGTCGTCACCGCACGAAGACCGACGCCTTGTCCGCGAGGTCGAGGAAGTACTGGGGCAGGATGCCGAGCACCACCGTCGTGACCACGCCGAAGGCGATGGCCGTCGTCGTCAGCGGGCTGGGGACGGCGACCGTGGGGCCCTCGGGGCTGGGGTCGCTGAAGAACATCAGCACGATGACCCGGATGTAGAAGAACGCGGCCACGGCGCTGCTGAGCACACCGACGATGACCAGCGGGGTGGCCCCGCCGTCGGCCGCGGCCTTGAACACCGCGAACTTCCCCGCGAAGCCGCTCGTGAGCGGGATGCCCGCGAAGGCGAGCAGGAAGACCGCGAAGACGGCCGCCACGAGCGGGGAGCGGCGCCCCAGCCCGGCCCAGCGGGACAGGTGGGTGGCCTCGCCGCCCGCGTCCCGCACCAGCGTGACGACGGCGAACGCGCCGAGCGTCACGAAGGAGTAGGCCGCGAGGTAGAACATCACCGATGAGATGCCGTCCGGCGTCGTGGCCACCACACCCGCGAGGATGAAGCCCGCGTGGGCGATGGAGGAGTAGGCCAGCAGCCGCTTCACATCGGTCTGGGTGACCGCGACGATCGCACCGACCACCATGGTCAGGATGGCCACGCCCCACAGCACCGGCCGCCAGTCCCAGCGCAGCCCGGGCAGGGCCACGTAGAGCAGGCGCAGGAGCGCGCCGAACGCGGCGACCTTGGTGGCCGCGGCCATGAAGCCGGTGACCGGGGTCGGCGCGCCCTGGTAGACGTCCGGGGTCCAGGCGTGGAACGGGACGGCGCCGACCTTGAAGAGCAGTCCCATGAGCACCATGGCGCCGCCGATGAGCAGCAGGGCGTCGTTGCCCGCCGTCTCGGCGAGTGCCGGGGTCATCGGCGCGGTGCCGGAGACCACGTCGGCGATGCCGCCGAAGGAGACGGTGCCCGCGTAGCCGTAGAGCAGCGCGATGCCGAAGAGCAGGAACGCCGAGGAGAAGGCGCCCAGCAGGAAGTACTTGACCGCCGCCTCCTGCGAGAGCATCCGGCGGCGGCGGGCGAGCGCGCACAGCAGGTACAGCGGGAGGGAGAAGACCTCCAGCGCGACGAACAGCGTCAGCAGGTCGGCGGCGGCCGGGAAGATCATCATTCCGCCGACGGCGAAGAGCGTGAGCGGGAAGACCTCGGTGGTGGTGAAGCCCGCCTTGGTGGCGGCCTTCTCCTGCTCGCTGCCGGGGACGGCGGAGCCCTGAGCGGTGAAGGCGTCCGTGCGGGCGCCGTCGGTCTTGGGCTCGAGCCTGCGCTCGGCGAAGGTGAAGACGGCCACCAGGGAGACCAGGACGATCGTCCCCTGGAGGAAGAGCGCCGGGCCGTCCACCGCGACCGCCCCCATGGCGGCGAGGTGGGCCTTGTCGGTCGCGTAGCCGTTGGAGGCCAGCACGAGCACGGCGCCGAAGGCCCCGACCAGGCCCGCGACGGAGATGAGGAGCTGGGCTCCGTACCGGGAGCGCCGCGGCAGGAACGCGTCGGCGAGGACACCGAGGACGGCCGCGCCGAACACGATCAGGACCGGTGAGAGCTGGGCGTACTCGATGTGCGGGGCGGGGATCTTGAACCCGTCCCCGGCCGCCGTTGTCCACAGGCTGTGGACAGTCGCGCTGGCGGTCACTTGGTCACCACCTCCTGGTTCGCTTCTCCGCTCGCTCGGCGAGCCTTGGCCCGGGATGCCGGTTGCGGTCGGGCAGCCTCGCGTACGTCGCTCACCGGGCACCTCCCTTGGTGTGCACGGCTTCCACGGCCGGCTTCGGATCCTTCTTGTGCACGTCGGAGAGCGTCTGGTTCACGGCCGGGTTGATCACGTCGATCACCGGCTTGGGGTAGAACCCGAGGAAGAGCAGCAGGGCGATCAGGGGGGCCACGACCGCGAGTTCGCGCACCTTCAGATCGTGCATGCCCTCGACCTCGGCCTTGACCGGGCCGGTCATCGTGCGCTGGTAGAGCACCAGCACATACAGCGCGGCCAGGACGATGCCCACGGTGGCGACGATGCCGAGCGCCGGATAGCGGGAGAAGGTGCCGACGAGGACCAGGAACTCACTGACGAACGGCGCCAGTCCCGGCAGCGACAGCGTCGCCAGACCTCCGATCAGGAAGGTCCCCGCGAGCATCGGCGCCACCTTCTGCACCCCGCCGAAGTCGGCGATCAGCCGGCTTCCGCGGCGCGAGATCAGGAAGCCCGCCACCAGCATGAGCGCGGCGGTCGAGATCCCGTGGTTGACCATGTAGAGCGTGGCACCGCTCTGCCCCTGGCTGGTCATCGCGAAGATGCCCAGGATGATGAAGCCGAAGTGGGAGATGGACGCGTAGGCGACCAGCCGCTTGATGTCCTTCTGGCCCACCGCCAGCAGAGCGCCGTAGATGATGCTGATCACGGCGAGCACCAGGACGACGGGCGCGGCCCACTTGCTGGCCTCGGGGAAGAGCTGGAGGCACCAGCGCAGCATCGCGAAGGTGCCGACCTTGTCCACGACGGCGGTGATGAGCACCGCCACCGGGGCGGTCGACTCCCCCATCGCGTTGGGCAGCCAGGTGTGCAGCGGCCACAGCGGGGCCTTGACGGCGAAGGCGAAGAAGAAGCCGAGGAAGATCGCCTTCTCTCCGGCGCCGCTCAGGTCCAGCTTCCCGGCCTGCCGGGCGCTCAGGATCTCCTGGAGGGAGAAGGTCCCGCCGATCTGGTCGGCCGTCACCGCGTACAGGCCGATGACGGCGGCGAGCATCACCAGCCCGCCGAGGAGGTTGTAGAGCAGGAACTTCACGGCGGCGTACGAGCGCTGCTTGGCCGCCTCCTGCTCGGTGTTGCCCCCGGACCGGTCCCCGAAGCCGCCGATGAGGAAGTACATCGGGATGAGCATGGCTTCGAAGAAGATGTAGAAGAGGAACACGTCGGTCGCGGCGAAGGAGATGATCACCATCGCCTCGACCAGCAGGATCAGCGCGAAGAAGCCCTGTGTGGGGCGCCAGCGGCGGCCCAGCCGGGTGTCCTCCAGCGCGTCCGCGTCGTGCCAGGCGGCGCCGATGACGAACGGGATGAGGAGTGCGGTCAGGGCGATCAGCGTGACGCCGATCCCGTCGACCCCCACCTCGTACCGGACTCCGAACGCCTTGATCCAGGAGTGGGACTCGGTGAGCTGGTAGCGGGGGCCGCCGGTGTCGAACCGGCCGAGGACCACGGCCGCGAGGACGAGCGTGGCGGCGGAGAACAGCAGCGCCGTCCACTTGGCCGCGCTCTTCTTGGCGGCCGGGACCGCGGCGGTCGCGATCGCTCCGACCGCCGGGACCACGGCCGTTGCCGTGAGCAGGAATGACATATCAGGCGACCGCCCTCATCAGCAGGGTCGCGGCGACGAGCACCGCGGCACCTCCGAACATCGAGACCGCGTAGGAGCGCACATAGCCGTTCTGCAGGCGGCGCATTCGGCTGGACAGCCCGCCGACCGTGGCCGCCGTGCCGTTGACCAGTCCGTCGACACCCTTGAGGTCGAGGTAGACCAGCCCTCGTGTCAGGTAGCTGCCGGTCTGCACGAACGCCACATGGTTGAAGTCGTCCTGGAGCAGATCGCGGCGGGCGGCGCGGGTGAGCAACGAGCCCTTGGGCGCGACCACCGGAACGGGCTTGCGCCCGTAGACCAGCCAGGCGACGGCGACGCCGATGACCATCACGGTGACGGTGGTGGCGGTGACCGTGGTGGCGCTCAGCGGCGAATCGCCCTCCTTGTGGCCGGTGACCGGCTCGAGCCACTTGAGGAAGGAGTCGTTGAGGTTGAACAGGAATCCGGCGAAGACCGATCCGAAGGCCAGGACGATCATCGGGACGGTCATGCTCCACGGGGACTCGTGCGGGTGGGGCATCTCGCCCGCCGCGTGGCCCTCCGCGGCCGGTTCGGCGCTGGGCGCGGCGTCCGCGTCCGGAGCCGGCTGCCACCGCTTCTCGCCGAAGAACGTCATCAGCATCACGCGCGTCATGTAGAACGCGGTGATCGCGGCGCCCAGCAGGGCGCAGCTTCCGATGATCCAGCCCTCGGTGCCGCCCTTGGCGAAGGCGGCCTCGATGATCTTGTCCTTGGAGAAGTATCCGGACAGACCGGGGAAGCCGATGATCGCCAGGTAGCCGAGGCCGAAGGTGACGAAGGTGATCGGCATGTACTTGCGCAAGGCCCCGTACTTGCGCATGTCGACCTCGTCGTTCATGCCGTGCATGACCGAGCCGGCGCCGAGGAACAGCCCCGCCTTGAAGAAGCCATGGGTGACCAGATGCATGATCGCGAAGACGTAGCCGATGGGGCCGAGGCCCGCGGCCAGCACCATGTAGCCGATCTGCGACATCGTCGATCCGGCCAGGGCCTTCTTGATGTCGTCCTTGGCGCAACCGACGATCGCACCGAAGAGGAGTGTGACGGTGCCGACGACGACCACGGCCGTCTGCGCGTCCGGCGCCAGGTTGAAGATGGGGCCGGAGCGGGTGATCAGGTAGACGCCCGCGGTCACCATCGTCGCGGCGTGGATCAGGGCCGAGACCGGGGTCGGGCCCTCCATCGCGTCACCGAGCCAGGACTGGAGCGGCACCTGCGCCGACTTGCCGCACGCGGCGAGCAGGAGCATCAGGCCGATTCCGGTGAGAGTGCCCTCGCTCGCCTTGTCGGCGCTGGCCAGCACCGGGGTGAAGGCGAAGGTGCCGAACGTGGTGAACATCAGCATGATCGCGATGGACAGCCCGACGTCGCCGACGCGGTTGACGATGAACGCCTTCTTGGCCGCCGTCGCCGCGCTGGGCTTGTGCTGCCAGAAGCCGATCAGCAGGTAGGAGGCGAGACCGACGCCCTCCCAGCCGACGTACAGCAGCAGGTAGTTGTCCGCGACGACGAGCAGGAGCATCGCCGCGAGGAAGAGGTTGAGGTAGCCGAAGAAGCGGCGCCTGCGCTCGTCGTGCTCCATGTAGCCGACCGAGTACAGATGGATGAGCGTGCCCACCCCGGTGATCAGCAGGACGAAGGTCATCGACAACTGGTCGAGCTGGAACGACACATCCGCCTGGAAGCTGTTGACGGGCACCCAGGAGTACAGCGTGGTCGAGATGGCCCGGTGCTCGCCGCTGCGGCCCAGCATGTCGGCGAAGAGGATCAGCCCGATGACGAACGAGGTGCCGGCGAGCAGCGTGCCGAGCCAGTGCCCGATCCGGTCCAGCGCCTTTCCGCCGAGGAGGAGGACCGCCGCCCCGAGCAGTGGCGCCGCGACGAGCGCTCCGATGAGGTTCTCCACGAATCCAGCCCCTCTACAGCTTCATCAGGTTGGCGTCGTCGACCGAGGCCGAGTGGCGGGAGCGGAAGATCGTGACGATGATCGCCAGACCGACCACGACCTCGGCGGCGGCCACGACCATCGTGAAGAAGGCGATGATCTGGCCGTCGAGGTTGCCGTGGATCCGGGAGAAGGTGACGAACGCCAGGTTGCACGCGTTGAGCATCAGCTCGACGCACATGAACACGATGATCGCGTTGCGCCGCAGCAGCACACCCGCGGCACCGATGGTGAACAGCAGCGCGGACAGGTAGAGGTAGTTGACCGGGTTCACTTCGCGGCCGCCTTCCGGAGTGCGTACTGCGTCGCGGCGCCCGCCGCCGGGGCGGAGGGTGGGGCGACGGGCGGGCGGTTGACGGGGTTCACCGCGGCGCTCCTTCCGTCTCGTGCCGGTCGGCGTCGGACTGCTCGGCCGACCCGGCGTCGGCCTCGCCGGAGGCGGCCGGGCGCCGCGACGGTGCCCGGTCCAGCCACTCCTCGGCCCGCGCCTCCAGTTCGGCGACGCGCAGGGTGGGTTCCTTGCTCACGTCCCGCATCTGGCCGCGGGCGCGCAGGGTGGGGTTGACCGAGAGCTCGGCGACGGAGCCGTCCGGCAGCAGGCCGGGGATGTCCACCGCGTTGTGCCGGGCGTAGACACCGGGCGCCGGCAGCGGGGTGACCTGCTTGCCCTCGCGCACCCGTGCCTCGGCCTGCTCGCGCTGGCTGGCCCGGCGCTCGGTGCGCTCGCGGTGCGTCAGCACCATCGCGCCGACCGCCGCCGTGATCAGCAGGGCGCCGGTGACTTCGAAGGCCCACACGTACTTGCTGAAGATGAGCGTGGCCAGGCCCTCGACATTGCCGTGCTTGTTCGCCGCGCCGAGGCCGGTGAACGAGCCGATGGACGCGTTTGCGATGCCCGCCATGAGCAGGACGCCGAAGCCGAGGCCGCACAGCGCGGCCAGCCAGCGCTGGCCCTTGAGCGTCTCCTTGAGGGAGTCCGCCGCGGTCACACCGACCAGCATGAGGACGAACAGGAAGAGCATCATGATCGCGCCGGTGTAGACGACGATCTGGACGATGCCGAGGAAGTACGCGCCCTGGGCGAGGTAGAAGACCGCCAGCACTATCATCGTCGCGGCCAGGCTCAGGGCGCTGTGGACGGCCTTCTTCATCAGGACCGTACTCAGCGCCCCGCCCACGGCGACCGTGGCCAGGATCCAGAACTGCACCGCCTCACCCGTGGAGGTGGCGGTGACGGCGAGGTTGCTCATGCCCCGACCTCTTCCTCTTCGGGCTTCTCGCCCTGGGAGCGGGCCACCTGCCGCTGCGTTCCCGGTGCCGCCTCGGTGACCAGGCCCTTGTAGTAGTCCTGCTCGTCGGTGCCCGGGTACATCGCGTGGGGCGCGCCCACCATGCCGTCCTCCAGACCGGCGAGCAGCTCCTCCTTGGTGTAGATGAGCGACTCACGGGTGCGGTCGGCGAGCTCGTACTCGTTCGTCATGGTCAGCGCCCGGGTGGGGCACGCCTCGACGCAGAGCCCGCACAGGATGCAGCGCAGGTAGTTGATCTGGTAGACGGCGCCGTAGCGCTCACCGGGCGAGTAGCGCTCCTCGTCGGTGTTGTCGGCGCCCTCGACGTAGATGGCGTCCGCGGGGCACGCCCACGCGCACAGCTCGCAGCCGACGCACTTCTCCAGCCCGTCCGGGTGCCGGTTGAGCTGGTGGCGGCCGTGGAAGCGCGGCGCAGTGGGCTTCTTCTCCTCGGGGTACTGCTCGGTCAGGCGCTTCTTGAACATGGCCCCGAAGGTCACGCCGAAGCCCGAGACCGGACCCAGGAACTCAGGCATTGTCAGACTCCTTGCCGGCGGCATTGTCGCCGCCGTCCTCGACGTCTTCTGCCGGGGGCGCCCCGACAAGCTGCCGCTCGGCGCGAGGCTTTCGCCTGGGCACCGGGGGCAGGGTCTGCCCCGGCCGCGGCGGTACGGGGAAGCCTCCGGCCATCGGGTCGAACCTCTCCTGCTGGGAGAGCTGTTCGGCGGCCTCGGCCTCCTTGGCCCCCCGGTCGCGCAGCATGTCCACGACCAGGGAGACCAGCAGGACGGCGAAGACACCGCCCGCGACGTAGAGTGCGATCTCCTGGAAGTCGTAGTCCTCGTTGCGCAGCGCCCGGACGGTGGCCACGAGCAGCAGCCACACCATCGAGACGGGGATGAGGATCTTCCATCCCAGCTTCATGAACTGGTCGTAGCGCATCCGCGGGACCGTGCCGCGCACCCAGATGAACAGGAACAGCAGGAGCTGGACCTTCACGACGAACCAGAGCATCGGCCACCAGCCGTGGTTCGCCCCCTCCCAGAAGGTGCTGATGGGCCAGGGGGCCCGCCAGCCGCCGAGGAAGAGCGTCGTCGCGACCGAGGAGACCGTCACCATGTTCACGTACTCGGCGAGCATGAACATCGCGAACTTGATGGAGGAGTACTCGGTGTTGAAGCCGCCGACGAGCTCGCCCTCCGCCTCGGGGAGGTCGAAGGGGGCGCGGTTGGTCTCACCGAACATCGCGATGATGTAGACGATGAACGACACCGGCAGGAGCACCGCGAACCAGCGGTCCTGCTGGGCCTCCACGATCTGCGAGGTCGACATCGACCCGGAGTAGAGGAAGACCGCCGCGAACGACAGGCCCATGGCGATCTCGTAGGAGATCATCTGCGCCGTCGAGCGAAGACCGCCGAGCAGCGGGTAGGTCGAGCCGGAGGACCAGCCCGCCAGCACGATGCCGTAGATGCCGACCGACGCCGTGGCCAGGATGTAGAGGACGCCGACGGACAGGTCCGTCAGCTGCATCGAGGTGCGGGTGCCGAAGACCGAGACCTCGCCGCCTGCCGGGCCGAACGGGATCACGGCGAACGCCATGAACGCCGGGATCGCGGCCACGACGGGGGCCAGCAGGTACACCGGTTTGTCGGCGCCCTTGACGATCAGGTCTTCCTTCAGCATCAGCTTCACACCGTCCGCGAGGGACTGCAGAAGCCCCCAGGGACCGTGCCGGTTCGGGCCGATGCGCAGCTGCATCCAGGCGACGACCTTGCGCTCCCAGACGATGGCCAGCAGCACCGTCAGCATCAGGAAGGCGAAGACGAACACCGCCTTGAGGGCGACCAACCACCACGGGTCGCTCCCGAAGACGGACATGCTGTCCGCTGCCGCGACGATCATGACTGCTCCTCCGCTACTGCCGTTGCGGCCGCCGCCTCGGCGGGGGCCGCCCCGGCGCAGATCCCGACGAGCGAACCGGGGTTGGCTCCCAGGTCGCGCGCCACGCCGTTCCCCGTCGAGTTCAGCGGCAGCCAGACCACCCGGTCCGGCATCCCGGTGATCCGCAGGGGGAGTTCGACGGATCCGGCAGGTCCCGTCACCCGCAGCGGCTCGCCGTCCGCGACGCCGACCTCGGCGGCGGTCGCCGCCGACATCCGGGCCACCGCCTCGTGCCGGGTGCCCGCCAGGTGCTCGTCGCCGTCCT
The DNA here is from genome assembly GCF_014646055.1 of Wenjunlia tyrosinilytica. Classification (GTDB taxonomy): domain Bacteria; phylum Actinomycetota; class Actinomycetes; order Streptomycetales; family Streptomycetaceae; genus Wenjunlia; species Wenjunlia tyrosinilytica. The sequence continues at coordinate 6,655 of NZ_BMMS01000050.1, read as the reverse complement.
GGAGGCTGCCGTTGTCCAGCAGGAGCCGGTGGCCCCCGAGAACGGCCTCGCCCTTGCCGGGCTGGACCACCGGCCGCCCGGACTCGGTGGGCGGCGAGGCATAGCCGCGCTCCCAGGCGCCGAGCTCGGTGAGCTCGCGCTGGGCGGCGGCCACGTCCGGCAGGCCCAGGTGGACGTCGAGGGCGTCCGCCAGCATATTGACCACCCGCAGGTCGGGCAGCTGGTGGCGGGTGACCATCTGGTCGGGCTTGAGCGCGGCCTGGAACGGGCGGGCACGTCCCTCCCAGTCCAGGAAGGTGCCGGACTTCTCCGCCACCGCGGCCACCGGCAGCACCACGTCGGCGCGCTCGGTCACGGCCGAGGGCCGCAGTTCCAGGCTCACCAGGAACCCGACAGCCTCCAGCGCCTCCAGGGCCTGGTGGGGGTCGGGAAGGTCGTCGGGGTCGACACCGCCGACCACGAGTGCCGCCAGCTCCCCGCCCGCGGCGGCCTCCAGGATCTGCCCGGTGTCCCGGCCGAAGCGGTTCGGGATCTCGGCGACGCCCCACAGGCGGGCGGTCTCCTCACGGGCCACCGGGTCGGTGACGGGGCGGCCCGCGGGCAGGAGCCCGGGCAGCGCGCCGGCCTCCAGCGCACCGCGTTCACCGGCGCGGCGAGGGATCCACGCGGTCCGCGCTCCGGTGGCAGCGGCCAGCCGCACCGCCCCGGTGAGCGCTCCGGGCACCCCGGCGAGCCGCTCGCCGAGCAGGATCACCGCTCCGGGAGTGCGCAGCGCCTCGGCCGCGTCGGTGGCGGCGCCCTCCAGGGCCCGGGTGCCGCCGAGGGCCTCCAGCCAGTCGGGCTCGGTGCCGGGAGCGGCCGGCAGGAGCGTTCCATGGAGCTTTTCCAGGCCGCGGCCGGCGTGCGTGGCGATGGAGAAGATCTTCTGCCCGGTCCTGCGGTTGGCCTTGCGCAGCCGCAGGAAGACGATCGGCGACTCCTCCTCGGGCTCGAGGCCCACGAGGAGCACGGCCGGTGCCTTCTCCAGCTCCGCGTAGGTCGGGCCGGAGCCGTCCAGGCCCACACCCCGTCCGGCGACCTCGGCGGCGAGGAAGTCGGCCTCCTCGGCGCTGTGGACCCTGGCGCGGAAGTCGATGTCATTGGTCCTGAGCGCCACGCGCGCGAACTTGGCGTAGGCGTAGGCGTCCTCGACGGTCAGCCGCCCGCCCGCCAGGACCGCGGTCCGGCCGGCTGCCGCCTCGAGGCCCCTGGCCGCGGCCTCCAGGGCCTCGGGCCAGCTCGCCGGCTCCAGCTCGCCGGTCTCCGCGCTGCGCACCAGCGGTGTGGTGAGCCGGTCGCGGCCCTGCGCGTAGCGGAAGGCGAACCGGCCCTTGTCGCAGTTCCACTCCTCGTTGACCTCCGGCTCGTCCGAGGCCAGGCGCCGCATGACCTTGCCGCGCCGGTGGTCGGTGCGGATCGAGCAGCCGGACGAGCAGTGCTCGCACACGCCCGGCGACGACACGAGGTCGAAGGGGCGGGAGCGGAACCGGTAGGCGGCCGAGGTGAGCGCGCCGACCGGGCAGATCTGGATGGTGTTGCCGGAGAAGTAGGACTGGAAGGGCTCGCCCTCGCCCGTTCCCACCTGCTGGAGCGCGCCCCGCTCGAGCAGCTCGATGAACGGGTCGCCCGCGATCTGCTGGGAGAAGCGGGTGCAGCGCGCGCACAGCACGCAGCGCTCACGGTCCAGCAGGACCTGCGTGGAGATCGGCACCGGCTTGGGGTAGGTGCGCTTGGCGCCCTCGAACCGGGAGGTGGGGTCGCCCACCTGCATCGCCTGGTTCTGCAGCGGGCACTCGCCGCCCTTGTCGCAGACCGGGCAGTCCAGCGGATGGTTGATGAGCAGCAGCTCCATCACCCCGCGCTGCGCCTTCTCCGCGACCGGCGAGGTCAGCTGCGACTTGACGACCATGCCGTCGGTGCAGGTGATCGTGCACGAGGCCATCGGCTTGCGCTGGCCCTCCACCTCGACGATGCACTGGCGGCAGGCACCGGCGGGGTCGAGCAGCGGGTGGTCGCAGAAGCGGGGGATCTCGACGCCGATGAGCTCGGCGGCCCGGATCACCAGCGTGCCCTTGGGCACGCTGACCTCGACGCCGTCGATGGTCAGCGTCACCAGATCCTCCGGAGGGACCGCCGGGGCGCCAGTCGCCGAACCTGTCGTGACCGTCATGCGTTCACCTCCTGGTGTGCGGAGTTCGACCGGTCGGCCCACGCGGTGGAGGCGGCCGGGTCGAAGGGGCAGCTGCGCTGCTCGATGTGGGCTTCGTACTCGTCGCGGAAGTGCTCCAGCGAGGAGTAGATGGGGGCGGCGGCGCCGTCGCCGAGGGCGCAGAACGACTTGCCGTTGATGTTGTCGGCGATGTCGGCGATCTTGTCGAGGTCCTCCAGGCTCGCCTTGCCCGCCTCGATGTCGCGCATCAACTGGACGAGCCAGTAGGTGCCTTCACGGCAGGGGGTGCACTTGCCGCAGGACTCGTGGGCGTAGAACTCCGTCCAGCGGGTCACCGCCCGCACCACGCAGGTCGTCTCGTCGAAGCACTGGAGCGCCTTCGTGCCGAGCAGCGATCCGGCGGCGCTCACGCCCTCGTAGTCCAGGGGGATGTCGAGGTGCTGGTCGGTGAGCAGGGGGGTGGAGGAACCTCCGGGCGTCCAGAACTTCAGCCGGTGCCCCTTGCGCATTCCGCCGCTCAGCTCGAGCAGCTGGCGCAGGGTGACGCCCATGGGGGCCTCGTACTGGCCGGGCGAGGCGACATGCCCCGACAGCGAGTAGAGGGTGAACCCGGGGGACTTCTCCGAGCCCATGGAGCGGAACCACTCCTTGCCCCGGTTCAGGATCGAGGGCACCGAGGCGATGGACTCGACGTTGTTGACCACCGTGGGGCAGGCGTAGAGGCCGGCCACGGCGGGGAACGGCGGGCGCAGCCTCGGCTGGCCCCGGCGGCCCTCCAGGGAGTCGAGCAGCGCCGTCTCCTCGCCGCAGATGTAGGCGCCCGCTCCGGCGTGGACGGTCAGCTCCAGATCCATGCCCGAGCCGAGGATGTCCTTGCCGAGGTAGCCCGCCTCGTAGGCCTCGCGCACCGCATGGTGCAGTCGGCGCAGCACGGGGACGGTCTCACCGCGCAGGTAGATGAACGCGTGGGAGGAGCGGATCGCGTGGCAGGCGATCACGATGCCCTCGATGAGCGAGTGCGGGTTGGCGAACAGCAGCGGGATGTCCTTGCAGGTGCCCGGCTCGGACTCGTCCGCGTTGACCACGAGGTAGTGCGGCTTGCCGTCGCCCTGCGGGATGAACTGCCACTTCATGCCCGTGGGGAAGCCCGCGCCGCCGCGGCCGCGCAGCCCGGCGTCCTTGACGAGGGCGATCACGTCGTCCGCGGGCATCGCGAGGGCCTTGCGCAGCCCCTCGTAGCCCTCGTGGCGGTGGTAGGTGTCCAGCGTCCAGGACTCGGGCTGGTCCCAGAATGCCGACAGGACCGGCGCGAGCAGCTTCTCCGGCGAATCGACCGTCATCATCGGGCCTCGCCTTCCTCGGTGCCGGTGGGGGTCGCGCCGCCGGTCTTCCCGTCCTCCGCCTGGGGATCCTTGACCGGGCCCTCGGGGTGGGCGGGATCGGAGGCGGAGGTCTTCTGCGGTGCGTCGTGCGAACTGGGGGTGTCGGCGGCCTCACCGGCGCCCGCGGGCTTCGCCGTGTCCGAGGGCTTCGCCGTGTCCGAGGGCTCGGCGGGCTCGTCCGCCTGCTGGGGGACGGTGCCCCGCGGCATGACGACCCTGGCCGGAGCGGTCTCGCCCTTGGCGAGCTTCAGCCCCACCAGCGAGGCGTGCCCGGCCCCGCCGGACGCCTCGACCGCGCCGGGGCGCGGGTCCGGGAACCCGGCGAGGATGCGGGCCGTTTCCTTGAAGGTGCACAGGGGCGCGCCGCGGGTGGGCTCGACGGTGCGGCCCGCACGCAGGTCGTCCACGAGCCGCTTGGCGGATTCGGGGGTCTGGTTGTCGAAGAACTCCCAGTTGACCATCACCACGGGGGCGAAGTCGCAGGCCGCGTTGCACTCGATGTGCTCGAGGGTGACCTTGCCGTCCTCGGTCGTCTCGTTGTTGCCGACGCCGAGGTGGCTCTTGAGCTCGTCGAGGATCGCGTCCCCGCCCATCACCGCGCACAGGGTGTTGGTGCAGACGCCGACCTGGTAGTCACCGGACGGCTTGCGCCGGTACATCGTGTAGAAGGTGGCCACCGCGGTGACCTCGGCGGCGGTCAGGCCGAGCACCTCGGCGCAGAACTGGATGCCGGTCCGGGTCACATGGCCCTCTTCGGACTGCACCAGATGCAGCAGCGGCAGGAGCGCCGAGCGGCTGTCCGGGTAGCGGGCAACGACCTCCCCGGCGTCCGCCTCAAGTCGTGCGCGTACCTCGGCCGGATAGTCCGGCGCGGGCAGCTGCGGCAGCCCCAGGTTGACCGCGCTCGTGGTTTCCGAAGTCACCGGTCCACCCCTCCCATCACGGGGTCGATGCTCGCCACGGCCACGATGACGTCGGCGACCTGTCCGCCTTCGCACATCGCGGCCATCGCCTGCAGGTTGGTGAAGGACGGGTCGCGGAAGTGCACCCGGTACGGCCTCGTGCCGCCGTCGCTGACGGCGTGCACGCCGAGCTCGCCCTTGGGGGACTCCACAGCCTGGTACGTCTGTCCGGGCGGGACGCGGAAGCCCTCGGTGACGAGCTTGAAGTGGTGGATCAGGGCCTCCATGGAGGTGCCCATGATCTTCCTGATGTGGTCGAGGGAGTTGCCGAGGCCGTCGGGTCCGAGCGCGAGCTGCGCGGGCCAGGCGATCTTCTTGTCGGCGACCATGACCGGACCGGGCTCGAGCCGGTCCAGGCACTGCTCGACGATGCCCAGGGACTGGCGCATCTCGTCGAGCCGGATCAGGAACCGGCCGTAGGAGTCGCAGGTGTCGGTGGTCGGCACGTCGAACTCGTACGTCTCGTAGCCGCAGTACGGCTGCGTCTTGCGCAGGTCGTGCGGCAGTCCGGCGGAGCGCAGGATGGGCCCGGTCGCCCCCAGCGCCATGCACCCGGCGAGGTCGAGGTAGCCCACGTCGACCATGCGGGCCTTGAAGATGGGGTTGCCGGTGGCGAGCTTGTCGTACTCGGGCAGGTTCTTGCGCAGCTTCTTGACCACCTCGCGCAGATGGTCCACGGCGCCGGGCGGCAGGTCCTGGGCGAGGCCGCCGGGGCGGACGTACGCGTGGTTCATCCGCAGGCCGGTGATGAGCTCGAAGGCGTCCAGGATGAGCTCGCGGTCGCGGAAGCCGTAGATCATGATCGTGGTGGCGCCGAGCTCCATACCGCCGGTGGCGATGCACACCAGGTGCGAGGAGAGGCGGTTGAGCTCCATGAGGAGCACCCGGATGACGCTGGCGCGGTCCGGGATCTCGTCGGTGATGCCGAGGAGCTTCTCGACGGCGAGGCAGTACGCGGTCTCGTTGAAGAACGGCGTGAGGTAGTCCATCCGCGTCACGAACGTCGTGCCCTGGGTCCAGGTGCGGAACTCCAGGTTCTTCTCGATGCCCGTGTGCAGGTACCCGATGCCGCACCGGGCTTCCTTCACGGTCTCGCCGTCGATCTCGAGGATGAGGCGGAGCACACCGTGCGTGGACGGGTGCTGCGGGCCCATGTTGACGATGATCCGCTCGTCGTCGGCCCGCCCCGCGGCCTGGACGACCTCGTCCCAGTCGCCGCCGGTGACGGTGTAGACCGTGCCCTCGGTCGTCTCCCGCGCTTCCGCGTGGTGGGTGGCTGCGTCGTTCCGGTTCGACATCAGGTGTACGACCTCCGCTGGTCGGGAGCCGGGATCTGGGCGCCCTTGTACTCGACGGGGATGCCGCCGAGGGGGTAGTCCTTGCGCTGCGGGAAGCCGGTCCAGTCGTCGGGCATCATGATCCGCGTAAGAGCGGGGTGGCCGTCGAAGACGAGGCCGAAGAAGTCGTAGGTCTCGCGCTCGTGCCAGTCGTTGGTCGGGTAGACCTCGACGAGCGAGGGGATGTGCGGGTCGGCGTCGGGAGCGCTCACCTCGAGCCGGATCAGCCGGTTGTGGGTGATCGAGCGCAGGTGGTAGACGGCGTGCAGCTCCCGCCCGGTGTCCTCCAGCAGGTGCACCGCGCTGACCCCGGTGCAGAGCTCGAAGCGCAGCGCCGGGTCGTCGCGCAGCGTCCTCGCCACATCCTTGAGGTGCTCGCGGCGGACGTGGAAGGTGATCTCGTCGCGGTCGACCACGACCTTGTCGACGGCGGCCTCGTAGTCGATGCCCTGCTCGTCGAGAGCGCCGTCGAGCTCGTCGGCGACCTCGTCGAACCAGCCGCCGTAGGGGCGGTGGGAGGCGCCGGGGAAGCGGACGGCGCGGACCAGGCCGCCGTAGCCGGAGGTGTCACCGGTGCCACTGGCGCCGAACATGCCGCGGCGGGTGCCGACGGCCTCCCCCTCGTCGCTGCGGGGAGTCGGCACCGATCCGTTGAGGTGTGACTCGTGTTCGCTCACCGGAACACCCCTTCGTTCGCTTCTCCGCCCGCGAGGCGAGCGAGCGGCCGGCCTTCCGGCTGCCGTCGGGCAGCCTCGCGTGCGTCAC
>NZ_BMMS01000049.1 GCF_014646055.1 Wenjunlia tyrosinilytica | reverse complement strand
CTCGAACACCGAACGCGACCGCACCAACGACCACGCCACATCCACCGGACGCAACCCGGCCCGTGCCCCTGCAAACGCGCCCAGGCGCTGAGCCTGACCCGCCAGGGCCTGCCCGCCGCGCCCGGAGACCACCCACGGCACCGCACCGGAGACAAGGGGCGCCCGCGACGTCACCGGCTCCGGGCCGTGGTTCTCATGTGCCGGCTCCGGGACGGCGCCGGGTGCCTCCTCCAGGACGACATGGCAGTTGGTACCGCCCATGCCGAACGAGCTGACACCGGCGACGAGCGGAGCGTCGGGGCGCGGCCACGAGCCGAGTCCGCTGTGCACCCGCAGGCGCAGCTCGTCGAAGGGGATCCTCGGGTTGGGGGTCTCATGGTTGAGGCTCGGCGGCAGCTCACGATGCTCGATGGCCAGCGCTGTCTTCAGCAAACCGACAATGCCGGCGGCGCCTTCGAGATGTCCCACATTGGTCTTGGCGGAGCCGACCAGCAGTGGCTCGTCCGGGTCCCTGTCCCGGCCGAGTGCGGCGCCGAGGGCAGCGGCCTCGATCGGGTCGCCGACAGGGGTGCCGGTACCGTGCAGTTCGACGTACTGGACGTCGCGCGGTGCGGTCCCGGCGCGGCGGTGGGCGCGCCGTACCACCTCCTCCTGCGCCCGGGCGTCGGGGGCGGTGAGGGTGTCCCCTCCTCCGTCGTTGTTCACTGCGCTGCCGCGGATGACGCAGTGCACCGGATCACCGTCGGCGAGTGCCCGGTCCAAGGGCTTGAGCACGATGAACGCGCCGCCCTCTCCCCGGACGTAGCCGTTGGCCCGCTCGTCGAAGGTGTAGCAGAGGCTGTCGGGGGACAGCGCCCCGAACCTCTCGGCGTACAGGGTGCTCTCGGGGACCAGATGGAGGTTGATCCCGCCCGCGATGGCGAGGTCGCTGTCACCGCTGCGCAGGCATTCGCAGGCGAGGTGGACGGCCACGAGCGCGGAGGACTGGGCGGAGTCGAGGGTGAGGCTGGGGCCGCGCAGGCCGAACGAGTAGGAGAGCCGGTTGGCGACGAGGCTGCGGTGAGTGCCCGTCATCGAGTGGTGTGAGACCGCGTCGGGGCCCTGTCGGTGGAGGAGGGTGGCGTAGTCGTCGTGTGCGGCCCCGACGTAGACTGCGGTCGCGCTGCCGACGAGCCGCTCGGGGACGATGCGGGCGTTCTCCATCGCCTCCCACGCGAGTTCGAGGGCCAGGCGCTGCTGGGGGTCCATGCCGTCGGCCTCACGGGGGGAGATCCCGAAGAAGCCGGGGTCGAAGCGGTCGACGTGGTCCAGGTATCCGCCCCGGCGGCTGTGTCCCGTTCGGTCGGGATCCCAGGTCTCCCATGTGTCCCCACGGTCCTCGGGGATGTCCCGGATGCCGCTGACGCCTTCGCGCAGGAGCTGCCAGAAGGCGGCGGGGTCGGGCGCTCCGGGGAGGCGGCACGACATACCGATGACGGCGATGGGGCGATGGGCTGCAACGCTGAGCTCGCGCATTCCGCGTCCTGACTCGTTCATTGGCTCCACCAGCTTCACCGGCCGCGGGGACCGCAGACGTGGGGTAGGGAGTGCCTCACCGCTCCGCGTTCCCATCAGGGCATGGGGGCAGACGGAGATCGCTGAGCGGCGAGGCCTTCCGACGCTAGGGCCGCCGCGACTAGGGCGGCCCCTAAAGGTCGTTCCGGTCGGTGAACCCATGGGTACAGCTGCCTGAACAAGGGGTTTCGGACACACGACACGGGCACGTCCAGCCGCCCGCCGGCTCTGGCACGTGACGGCACGACGGGGCTCGGCACGCGACCGTACCGCTGACCAGGGGGTAAACCGGCCGACCGAACCGAGGGGGCGACCTACCACAGTGTTTCGCCCACCAGGCAACCCATCGTTGACGCTCAAGATCCCCCGTGCCTACGCTCGCCCCGAGCCAAGCCAGAAGCGGTCAGAAACAGTCACATCTCGGAACCAGAAGCCCTAGCAGGCGCACTTGAGCCGCAGGACCTGAATCCCCCGTGTTTGTTCCGACGCCAGAGAAAGTGTGCACCTCTTATGATCGAATCCGCCGACGCTCCTGCCCGCTCCGCTGCCCGCGCCTTCGCCTCACCTCAGGCAGGGATCGGTCACCCGGAATACAGGCAGCGGCACTCCGGTCGGGTCACGTGCATGGCCAGCCTCGACCCTTCTCTCAATATCGCCGCGGCGAATGCGGATTTTTTCCGGCAGTTCGCCCGTTCGTCCACAGATATTTGCGGACGCAGCATCTACGACTTCCTGCACCCCAGTGCCAGGAGCGTCCTGCCCCGGCACTTCACCCGACTGTCGGACGGCCAGCGCGCCCGGTTCGTGGAGCGAGTGGTCGCCATGCCGGTGGCGGACCGGGTCTTCTCCGCGGAGATGACCGGTGTGGCCGTCTGCGGAGAGGGCGACGGCCTGACCGGCATCGTCGTGATGGTCAGCCCGGATGAGGAGGCGCCCGACAACCAGGACGCCGCCTGCCTGCCCAAGCCGCTGCTGACTCCCCTCGATGCCCGCATCCTGGAGGGCGTCGCCACCGGCACCTCGACCGTCCAACTCGCCGCCCGTCTCTACCTCAGCCGCCAAGGAGTCGAGTACCACGTAGGCCTGATGCTGCGTCGACTCAAGGCGCCCAACCGTGCCGCCCTCGTCTCCCGTGCCTACTCCAAAGGCATCCTGACAGTCGGCAACTGGCCGCCCCGCGTGCTGCCCGAGTTCGTCAAGAAGTAACCTCGCCTCCGCCGAGGCCGGGTCCTGCGCCCTCACCGCAAGGACCTTCAGTAGTGCTGACGTTGGTACCCCCCGATTCCCTCGTCGTCCGCTCCCTGCCAGAGCACACGGTCGTAGGGGTCGTCCGGGACAACGGCGACTTCCACAGCCGATCCCGGCGCTGCCACGGGTGCACGGAGTCTCGACGCCACATGGAGTACCGCGTCCTCCCCGTCCAGCTCCAGCCGGTCGACGTCGTTCAGGAGTCTGCGAATCCACAGCGAGTCGCCCTCGGCCGTCCTCAGCGATTCCACGCACTCGCGCAATCTGCCTATGGCCGACTGCACTTCCACGAACTCGGCACTCGTCACGCCTTCTCCACCACCTCGGTCGAGACCCGCGGCAACCTGTGCGTCGCCGCCCCACCATTCAGTTGCAATGTGACACGTGACGCAAGACCGATTGGCCCCGCGGGGGCGATGTCTGGTCATTTCCCCGGTACTTCAACCTCGGTCCTCCCCACCGTCCGTCCCACTCGAGGCGGCGAACCCCATGGCCCCCAGCACATGGCCCCCAGCGCACAGCGCCAAGCACGAAGCACAGGAGGGGCACAGCGATGTCGCACCAGACGACAGAGCGCGTATATCGGCACCAACTGGTCCCCGCTCAACTGTCCATCGCCATGTCAGTGGAGGAGACGTTCGACGCCGGGCTGGCTCACCGGCTCGAGCGGGCCGGGCTCACCCTCGGTGCCGCGGTGCGTTGGGGAAGCGAGACCGCCTGCGCCTCCGTGCTGGAGCGCAGGCCGGCGATGCTCCTGCTCGATCTGCCCAGGTCCGGTGACGAGGAGTTGGCCGGCCTCGTCCGGGCCGCCTCCCTGATCGCCCCGGTGGCTGTTCTGCGGCCCGACGGACGCGACGCGCTCACGGCCTTCGGTGCGGGTGCCCTCGACGTCCTTGACCGGCATGCCCCGGCCGCCGAGTTGGCCGGGCGCATCTACGCCGATCTGAGGCGGTGCATCCCCGCGTCACCCACCCGGTGGTGCGCGGGCACCTCCGCGAGCCAGCGGCTCCTGTTCGATGTGATCAGCAGGGCGCAGGCGCCCATCTGCTGCCACCGCCTCAGGCTGCTCCTGGGGACACCCAGCCTCCCCCTGACGCTGCGGGCCCTCAAGGCCCGGATCCAGCGGCTGCTGCCCGCCTTCGCCGACTGCGGGCTGGAACTGGTCGCGGATCTGCAGTGGGGCCTGGCGACCTATCGGGTCCGCGACGCCAAAACCGCGGACGCCCGGCTCCAGTAGAGCCCCGTTCCCTTTGCGCGGCCCCTTGCCCACTGCCTTTCTCGTGCCCTTTCTCGTGCCCTTTTCTCGTGCCATTTCTCGCGACATTTCACATGCCCTCGTGTTCACGTACTAAGGAAAACAACCACATGATCTCCCCTCGGGCCCTGACCATCGCCGCAGTAGCCTTCGTATCGGCGACGGCAGGAATCCTCTCCCTGGCACCGGACGACAGCGGGGGTCCGAAACCCGCCCGCGTGATCACCGTGTGGTCCCATGCGGGCCCCGGACCCGAGAGTTCGGTTCTGCGAGCACAGGTCGCGAAGTTCAACCGCAGTCGGTCGGGAATCCGGGTGGACATCGCTTTCCCCACGGCTGACAAGGAGAAGAACTACAACGAGAGGGTGGTGGCCGCGGCGGCCAATCACCGCCTTCCCGACCTGGTCGATATCGAGGACCCGTTCATCAGCGGCCATGTACGGCGGAACAAACTGGCCCCGCTCGAGCAGTTGCTGCCTCCGTCGCTCCAGGCCGATCTCCTGCCGGGAATTGGCGACCGCGGCATCAGCGACGGGCATCTCTACGCGGTGGGCGCCTATGGCTCCACCGTGCTGCTGTACGCGAACAAGGCACGGCTCGACGCCGCGCATGTCCATTACCCCAGCCGGCCGGGGCAGTCATGGACAGCGGCGGAGTTCGACGCGGCGCTGCGCACACTGGCGGAGCACGACAAGGACGGACACGTTCTCGATTTGGGCCGGTCCAATGGTGACGGCGAATGGCTGACGTTCGCTTTCAGTCCCATGGTGTGGTCGGCAGGCGGCGATCTGATCGACCGTCATGGCGAGCCGACGGCGGTCGGGGCGATCGACAGGCGTGAGGTAGCACGGGCGATGGAGCACATCCAGGAGTGGAAGCCCTTCGTCGAACTCACCGACACGAGCAGCTTCACCCAGGGCACGACGGCACTGTCGTGGAACGGACAGTGGCAGTACCCCTCCTTCTCCAAGGTCCTGGGCGGGAATCTGGTCGTCCTGCCCCTGCCCGACTTCGGCGCCGGCAGCAGGACGTCGTCCGGTACATGGAGTTGGGGCATCAGCCGTGCCTCCGGCAACAAGGACGCCGCGGCCGAATTCCTGGCCTTCCTGATGGAGGACGAGCAACTGCTGGAGACCTCACGGGCCACGGGCGGCATCCCCGGAACCACCACGGCTCTGGAGAAGTCGACAACGTACGGTCCCGGTGGACCTCTCAACCTCCTCACGCGCCAACTCGACGGACTGTGCGGGGAGGAGGATCTCATCACCTCCGACTGCACCGGAGTCACCCGCCCCGCCAGTCCCAGCTATGCGTCGGTCACCAAGGCGTTCCGGAAGGCGTTCGCCTCCATCTGGGCAGGAGAGGCCCCTCCGGAGTCACTGCACCGCGCCGCCAAGGAGATCGACGCCGGGATCGAGGCGGGCAACGCCGCACACTGAGGCTCGGACCGGACCGCCGGCGCACCCCCGGCCTCGACGTGCGCCCGCCCACCGCCACATGGCCACGACCGTGACCGCGCTGCTGGACTCGGCCGCCCACGCGTCGGCCGTGCCGGACCCCGCTCCCGCCCGCCCGCAGTAGCGCGGACCGCCCGAACGGTCACCGGGCGCCAAACGGGCCCGAGCACCGGGCAATCGGGCGCCCGCAAGCCCCGGAAGCCGCCCACAACCGATGTGAACTGCGGCAATGCTGTGTGGCGGGCGGTCGGACCCAGGCGCAACCACTCATGAAACAGATCTGTTCAGTCGGCTGCGACGGCTGTACAACTGTGCTCATCGGCCCGAACGGGCATATGCGGGTCGAAACGCGTGGACAGGAAATGAGGTGCCCGTGGGCGCGGAGGAACGCCAACGCCGGATCCTCGGAATCGCGCGGCGCGCGGGCTCGGTGAATGTCGCCGAGCTGTCCGGCGAGCTGGACGTGGCGAAGGAGACGGTGCGCCGCGACCTTCGGGTTCTTGAGGACCACGGTCTGGTGCGCCGCACACACGGAGGCGCCTACCCGGTCGAGAGCGCGGGGTTCGAGACGACCCTCGCCTTCCGCACGACGATGAACGTCCCGGAGAAAAGGAGGATCGCGTCCGCCGCGGCGGACCTTCTCGGTGACGCCGAGGCGGTGTTCATCGACGAGGGGTTCACTCCCCAGTTGATAGCCGAGGCCCTGCCGCGCAACCGGAAGCTGACCGTGGTCACCGCCTCACTGGCGGCCGCCGGAGTGCTGGCCGCCTCCCCCGGGATGACCGTGCTGCTGCTCGGCGGCCGGGTCAGGGGCGGCACCCTGGCGACGGTCGACCACTGGGCCACGGCCATGCTCGGCGGCTTCGTGATCGACCTGGCGTTCATCGGCGCCAACGGCATCTCCCGCGAGCACGGACTGACCACCCCGGACCCCGCCGTCAGCGAGGTGAAGGCAAAGGTGATGCGGGTGGCCCGGCGCCGTGTCTTCGCCGGAGTGCACACCAAGTTCGGTGCGGCCAGCTTCTGCCGGTTCGCGGAGGTGGCCGACGTCGAGGCGATCGTCACCGACACCGGCCTGCCCGTCGCCGAGGCCCACCGCTACTCCCTCCTGGGACCCCAGGTGATCCGGGTGTGACCGGCGCCGCCCCTGCGCAACCGCGCCCCTGAACAACTTCACCCGCACCTCCTCTTCTCCCGTCGACGCCGACGGGTGGGTTCCACGCACCCGAAAACCGACCGCCCGGCTCCCGGCGCCGCCGCCCGGAGCCGCAACAGATGGGACACCCGCCATGGCATACAGAGGAAACAGAAGAAGCCGGCACACCGCGCAGGCCGTCGCCGCCGCGGGGGCCGCCGCGGCCCTGCTTGCGGCGTGCAGTGGAGCGGGCGGCACCGCCTCCTCCGGCGGCGGCGAGACGGTCAATGTCCTGATGGTCAACAACCCTCAGATGATCGAGTTGCAGAAGCTGACCGCCGACCACTTCACCAAGGAGACCGGCATCAAGGTCAACTTCACCGTCCTGCCGGAGAACGACGTCCGCGACAAGATCAGCCAGGACTTCTCCAACCAGGCCGGGCAGTACGACGTGGCCACGATCAGCAACTTCGAGATCCCGTTCTTCGCCAAGAACCGCTGGCTGCACCCCCTGGACTCCTATGTCGCCAAGGACAAGGCGTTCGACCAGGGCGACATCCTCGCGCCGATGCGCGAGTCCCTCACCGCCGAGGACGGAAAGCTCTACGGCCAGCCGTTCTACGGGGAGTCGTCCTTCCTCATGTACCGCAAGGACGTCTTCGCCGAGAAGGGCCTGAAGATGTCCGACTCCCCCACCTGGCAGCAGGTGGCGGATCTGGCGGCCAAGGCGGACGGCGCCAAGCCGGGGATGAAGGGCATCTGCCTGCGCGGCCAGCCCGGGTGGGGAGAGGTCATCGCGCCCCTGACCACCGTGGTCAACACCTTTGGCGGCACCTGGTTCACCAAGGACTGGCAGGCGCGCCTGACCGCGCCGGAGTTCAAGAAGGCGACGAAGTTCTATGTCGACCTGGTGCGCCGGCACGGCGAGGCGGGCGCCGCGCAGTCCGGGTACGCCGAGTGCCTGAACAACCTCGCTCAGGGCAAGGTCGCCATGTGGTACGACGCCACGGCCGCCGCCGGGTCCCTGGAGTCGGCGAAGTCCCCCGTCAAGGACAGGATCGGGTACGTCCAGGCGCCGGTGGACAAGACCCCCAGCTCCGGCTGGCTCTACACCTGGGCCTGGGGTGTGCAGAAGGCGTCCAAGCACCCGGACAACGCGTGGAAGTTCATCTCCTGGGCGTCGAGCAAGAAGTACGAGGCCCTCGTCGGCGAGAAGATCGGCTGGGAGAACGTCCCGGCGGGCAAGCGGGCCTCGACGTACGGCAACGCCGACTACCGCAAGGCCGCAGCGGCGTTCCACGAGGTCACCAAGCGGTCCATCACCGGCGCCGACCCCCGTAACCCGGGTGTGCAGCCGCGTCCGACGATCGGCATCCAGTTCGTCGACATCCCCGAGTTCTCCGACCTGGGCACCAAGGTCTCGCAGGAGATCAGCGCCGCCATCGCCGGGCGCCAGAGCGTCGACCAGGCACTGAACAAGTCGCAGGCGCTCGCCGAGAAGGTCGCCAAGGAGTACCGCGGCCGATGAGCGCGCCCACGACCGTGCGGCCCGACCGCACCGGCCCCCCGGCTCCGGCCCCCTCGTCCCGGGCGAAGTGGCGCCGAGCCCGGGCCTGGGCCACCCGTGCCCCGCTGCTGCCCGCGCTCGTCTTCCTGATCGCGGTGACACAGCTGCCCTTCGTGGCCACCCTGGTCATCTCCCTCTTCGACTGGAACGCCCTGTATCCGGACGAGCGCCGGTTCACCGGCCTGTCGAACTACACATCGGTCGCCACCGATCCCCAGCTGCGGGACTCGGTGGGCACCACCGCCGTCCTCACCGCCTCCACGGTGCTGGTCAGCCTTCTGCTGGGGCTGGGGCTCGCCCTCCTGCTGGACCGCGCGTTCATCGGCAGGGGGCTGGTGCGCACCATGCTGATCGCCCCGTTCCTGCTCGTTCCCGTGGCCGCCGCCCTGCTGTGGAAGCACGCCCTCTACAACCCCGAGTACGGGCTGTTCAACGGCGGTCTCAGCTGGACGGCGGACCTGGTGGGCATCGACCGTCCTCCCCAGCCGGACTGGATCTCGTCCATGCCGCTGATCGCGGTGGAGGCGGCGCTGGTGTGGCAGTGGACCCCGTTCATGATGCTCATCCTGCTCGCCGGGCTGCAGAGCCGGCCGCTGGAGATGGTCGAGGCCGCGCGCCTCGACGGCGCCGGCACCTGGCAGATCTTCCGCTATCTGACCCTCCCGCACCTGCGGCGATATCTGGAGCTCGGGGTGCTGCTGGGTTCGATCTACATCGTCCAGAACTTCGACGCGGTGTTCACCATCACCTCCGGCGGCCTCGGCACCGCCAACCTCCCCTACACGATCTACCAGACCTTCTACCAGGCCCATGAGTACGGCCAGGCCTCCGCGGCCGGGGTGCTCGTGGTGATCGGATCGATTGTGCTGGCGACCTTCGCCCTGCGTGTCGTCTCCTCCCTCTTCCGTCAGGAGGTGTCGCGGGCATGACCGTGCACACCGTCGCCCCGCACCGTGCGGCACGTGCCGCGCGCCGCCGCGGTCTGGCCCTGGGCCTGCTCGCCTGGCTGGCAGGGCTGGCCTTCTTCCTCCCCGTCGCCTGGATGGTGCTGACCTCGCTGCACAGCGAGTCCGACGCCGCCACCAACCCGCCCTCGCTGGGCGCCGGGCTCACGCTGGACGCCTACCGGGAGTTCTTCGACTCGGCCGCCGGGACCGGTCCCTGGCCGGCGTTGATCAACTCCTTCACCGCCAGTACGTTCTCCACGCTCTTCGTCCTGCTGTTGGCGCTCCCGGCGGCCTACGCGCTGTCGATCCGGCGGGTCCGCAAATGGACCGATGTGCTGTTCTTCTTCCTGTCCACCAAGATGCTGCCCGCCGTGGCCGGGCTGCTGCCGATCTACCTGATCGCCAAGAACAGCGGCATGCTCGACAACATCTGGCTGCTCGTCATCCTCTACACCTCGATGAACCTGCCGATCGCGGTGTGGATGATGCAGTCCTTCCTCGCCGACATCCCGGTCTCCATCATCGAGGCGGCGCAGATCGACGGCGCCCGCCTGCCGTCGATCCTCGCCCGGGTCGTCGCCCCCGTCGCCGGGCCCGGTCTGGCGGCCACGGCGCTGATCTGCTTCATCTTCAGCTGGAACGAGATGCTCTTCGCCCGGGTGCTCACCGGAGTGACCGCGCAGACCGCCCCCGTGTTCCTGAC
Organism: Wenjunlia tyrosinilytica; assembly: GCF_014646055.1. Classification (GTDB taxonomy): domain Bacteria; phylum Actinomycetota; class Actinomycetes; order Streptomycetales; family Streptomycetaceae; genus Wenjunlia; species Wenjunlia tyrosinilytica. The sequence goes on along the minus strand of NZ_BMMS01000049.1, from coordinate 20,390 downwards.
GAGCTTCATCACGAGTCAGGGCCTGTTCCTGGCCAAGGTCTGCGCCGCGTCCGTCGTGATCTCCCTGCCGGTGCTCGCCGCCGGCTTCGCCGCCCAGGACAAGCTGGTCCAGGGCCTGTCCCTAGGAGCAGTCAAATGAGGGCCGCCGTCATCGAAGCCCCGGGCAAGGTCAGCGTCACCACCGTGCCCGACCCCGCTCCGGGTCCCCGGGAGGTCGTCGTGGACGTCGCGGCCTGCGGGCTGTGCGGGACGGATCTGCACATCCTGCAGGGCGAGTTCGCGCCCACGCTGCCGGTGGTACCGGGACACGAGTTCGCCGGTGAGGTGGTCGGCATCGGCAGCGAGGTGACCGAGCTGGCGGTGGGTGACCGGGTGGCCGTCGACCCCTCCCTGTACTGCCACGAGTGCCGCTACTGCCGGAGGGGCCGCAACAACCTGTGCGACCGCTGGGCGGCCATCGGAGTCACCGTGTCGGGCGGGGCCGCCGAGTACGCCGTGGCACCCGTGGCCAACTGCGTCCGCCTGCCGGACCACGTGGACACGGCCGACGCCGCGCTGATCGAGCCGCTGTCCTGCGCCGTGCGCGGCTACGACGTCCTCGGCAGCCGCCTCGGATCAGAGGTGCTGATCTACGGCAGCGGCACCATGGGGCTGATGATGCTGGAGCTGGCCAAGCGCACGGGCGCCGCGAGCGTCGATGTGGTCGACATCAACGCCGAGCGGCTCGCCACGGCCCGGACGCTGGGCTGCTCCCGTGCCGCCCGCTCGGCGTGGGAACTGGACAAGCCGTGCGGCTGGGACGTCGTGATCGACGCCACCGGAAACCAGGCGGCCATCCAGGACGGCCTCGGCCGCGTCGCCAAGGCGGGCACATTCCTGCAGTTCGGTGTCTCGGACTACGCCGCGACGGCGACCATCGAGCCGTACCGGATCTACAACCAGGAGATCACCATCACCGGCTCCATGGCCGTTCTGCACAGCTACGAGCGGGCGGCCGACCTGTTCGCGGCCGGTGTCCTCGACCCGGGAACGTTCATCAGCCACCGGCTGCCGCTCGAGCAGTACCCCGAGGCCATCGCCCGCTTCCGGGCCGGGGAGGGCCGCAAGATCGTGGTCGAGCCCTGACCGGCGGACCGGGACTGTCGCGTCCCGTCGCCGTCGGGTTCGAGGGTGATCTCCACGGTCCTCGGACCCGGTGGGACGGGAGCGCGCGACCTCCAGCGCGGGCTGTCATCGGCCCGAGCCGGGTGGGCGAGGGGGGACGACAATGGACCCATGGACGCGCATCCCACCGATGTGAGCGCGGCGGCACGACTGGCCGGACCGGACGAGGCGATCAGCCAGGAGGAACTGGCGCTGGCGGCCCGCAACCACGGCCTTCCCCTGGAGGCCCTCCGCTACGAGATCACCCCGCCCGGCCTGCACTACGTGCTGACCCACTACGACATTCCCGCCGCGGACGCCGGCACTTGGCGGCTGGAGGTACGCGGCAGAGTACGCAGGGCGCTGACGCTGGACATGGCGGCCCTCAGATCGTTCCCGGCCGTCACCCGGCGCGTGACGATCGAGTGCGCCGGCAACGGCCGGGCACTGCTGTCGCCACGCCCGGTGAGCCAGCCATGGCTGGTGGAAGCCGTCGGCACCGCGGAATGGACCGGTGTCCCGCTGCGGACACTGCTCGACGAGGCCGGGGCAGAGCCGGACGCCGTCGAAGCCGTCTTCACCGGAGCCGACCACGGCGTGGAGCGCGGTGTCGAACAGGACTACCAGCGCAGTCTGCCCCTGGCGGTGGCCACCGGGGCGGACCCGCAGGTGCTGGTCGCGTATGCGATGAACGGTGATCCGCTGCCCCCGCAGCACGGCTTTCCCCTGCGCCTCGTAGTGCCCGGCTGGTACGGCATGGCGCAGGTGAAGTGGCTGCGTGAGATCAGCCTGACCGACGAACCGTTCACCGGCTTCCAGCAGGCGGTGGCCTACCGCCTCCGGCAGGACGCCGAGGAAGCGGGAACGCCGGTCACCCGGATCGAGCCGCGGGCCCTGCTGATCCCACCCGGCTTCCCGGACTTCATGTCCAGGACCCGTGTGGTCCGCCCGGGACCCGTGCGACTGGAGGGCCGCGCATGGTCCGGCCGTCCCCCGGTGACCAGGGTCGAGGTGAGCACGGACGGCGGCGGTTCCTGGACCGAGGCCGATCTCGCGCCTCCGGACTCGCAACGTTGGGCCTGGCAGCACTGGCACTCTGCCTGGACCGCCACGCCGGGCCCGCATGTGCTCAGTGCCCGGGCCACCGATGCCGGAGGGCACACCCAGCCGCTCGGCCAACCGTGGAACCGCGGCGGTTTCGCCAACAACCTCATCCAGCGGGTCGGCGTCCTCTGCTGTGAGGCCGACGCCTAGAACGTGCCGTCGCCGCCGGCCGCTGTCGCGCGTCGCCGCTTCCCGCCGATCACCCGCTTGGCGGGAACGAGGATGATCCAGAAGAACATGGCCACGTTCGGAGAGACAAAGGCCAGGGGCACCGCGACACCGAACACCACTACGCTGGAGCCAAGATCGGCGGCGTCGAGCCTGCGGACCCTGGCGGTGAGTGGATCCGGCGGTGGCCCCAGGCGTTTGTGGGAAGTCCGGAGCAGGGCCAGATGGACCGCGTTCGTGGCGGCGACGCTGCCGGAGTAGATGGCCACGGCCAGTGGCTCGTATCCGTACTCCGCCAGCAGAGACGTCGGGAACGGCAGCAGAGCGATCAGGGCGAGCCCCAGCAGCGTCAGCCCGACGACCGAGGCGTCCACCCGGGGAACGCCACCGAGGACGCGGCGGTGGTCGCTCCAGAAGTTCGCGATCACCGCGAAACTCAGCGCATACGCCCCGACATTGGGGAGAGCCTGACGCAGCGCCTCGTGAAAGGCCGCGTCGTCCAGTCCTCGCGGGACCGAGACATCGAGCACCAGGAGGGTCATCGCGATGGCGAAGACCCCGTCCGACAAGGCCGAGAGCCGCTCGGGGCCCTCATCCGTCCCGCCGCGCCCTACGGCGACTGGTGCACGATCCACGTCAGCAACGTACGGCGTGCGGCCGTACCGGGCCCGCGTACGCGCCGCCCCCTCCACAAGTGGGCCCGGAAGTCGCGGGCCCCGAGGTCACGGGTCCGAGATCAGGGGCCCGAGATCAGGGCCCCGAGATCAGGGGCCCGAGGCCAGGGTCCGAGGCCAGAGGTCCGAGGCCAGAGGTCCGAGGTCCGAGGTCAGGGTGCGTCACGCGAGGTGGCCGCCGAGCTTGGAGTAGCCCTTGAGCAGGTCGCGGGAGATGATCAGCCGCTGCATCTCGTCGGTGCCCTCGAAGATGCGGAAGAGGCGGACCTGCCGGTACATGCGCTCCAGCGGCAGCTCGCGGGTGTAGCCCATGCCTCCGTGGATCTGCAGCGCGCGGTCCACGACGCGGTTGACCATGCCGGCGCCGTAGAGCTTGGCCATGGAGGAGGAGTGCCGGGGTTCCATGCCGTTCTGGTCGACGGTCCAGGCGGCGCGCAGGACCAGCCAGCGGGCGGCCTCCAGCTCGGTCTCCGAGTCGGCGATCATCCACTGGACGGCCTGGTTGGTCCCGATCTTCTTGCCGAACGTCTCCCGGGTGTTGGCGTGGTCGATGGCCATCTGCAGGGCTCGCTGGGCTATCCCGAGCGCGTGCGAGGGAATGATGTACCGGCCCTTGCCGATCCACTGCATGCCGAGGTCGAAGCCCTGGCCGATCTCGCCGAGGACATTGCTCGCGGGCACCCGGACGTCGTCGAAGACCAGCGAGGCCGGGCCGCCCTCCCCCATGGTCTGGATGAACTCGGACTTCCATCCCATCTCGCGGTCGACGAGGAAGGCCGTGGTGCCGCCGCCGCGGACCCCCCTGTCCTTGTCGGTGACGGCGATCACGATGGCGAAGTCGGCGTCGTTGCCCCCTGTGATGAAGGTCTTCTCGCCGTTGAGGATCCAGTCTGTGCCGTCCCGCCGGGCGGAGAGCTTGATGTTCGCCGCGTCGGATCCGGCGCCGGGCTCGGTGATGGCGAAGCACGAGACGCGCTCGCCCGCGATGGTCGGCAGCAGATACTCGCGCTTCTGGGCCTCGTTGGCGTAGTACAGGATGTTGTCGGCCTCGCCGCCGAAGCGGAACGGTACGAAGGAGCGGCCGATCTCGGTCCAGATCAGCGACTGGGTGACGGCGGGCAGTTCCATGCCGCCGTACTCCTGCGGGGTGCTCAGCCCCCAGAAGCCGAACTTCTTCGCCTTGAGCTGGAGTTCACGCAGTTCCTCGCGTTCGAGGCCGGGCTGGTGCAGACGCTCGCGGCGCAGGAGTTGCTGTTCCAGCGGCAGGATCTCCTTGGTGATGAAGGCCCGGGCCGTGTCCCGGATCGCCCTCTGCTCGTCACTCAGGGAGAAGTCCACGATGTGCTCCTTCGGGAGGGACGGGCGCTCGGCAAGGAGCTGAGCGGCTCGACTTAAACTAGCGCTGCAAGTTTTGTACCCTACACGGCGGGTTCCAGGGTTGAAAAGACGGCCGGAGCGGCCACCGCCCGGGCGGTGTAGCCTCCACGTCGCCCGACCCGTTCGGCTCGGCCCTGTGGCTCGACATCGGCTCGGGCTGCTGAGGAGGTGACCCATGGCGCGACCGCGCCACCCGCTGCTCAGCCGCGGCCGCATCGTGGAGGCGGCGCTGCGGATCATCGACGCCGAGGAACTCGCGGCCCTCTCCACCCGGCGGCTCGCCGCCGAGCTCGGCGTGAGCGGGCCCTCCCTCTACAACCACTTCGGCACGATGGACGAGCTGACCGACGCCGTCGTCGACCATGTCCTCAGCCAGGTGGACGTCTCGATGTTCGGCCGGTGCGACTGGCCCGCCGCGCTGCGCGGCTGGGCCCGCTCCTACCGGGCCGCCCTCGCCGCGCACCCCCACCTGGTACCCGCCCTCGCCCAGGGCCCGGGCAGACGGCCCAACGCCCTGCGCCTGGCCGACGCCGTCTTCGGCGGCCTGGTCGAGGCCGGCTGGCCGCGGGCGCACGCCACCCGCGTCGGAGCCCTGATGCGCTACTTCATCACCGGCTCGGCGCTCGGCTCCTTCGCCTCGGGATTCCCCACCGACGCGGGTGTGTACGCCGGTGAGTACCCGCATCTCGACCAGGCCCATCTGCTGGCCGACCATCAGCGCGAGATCGACGAGGGCGCGTTCGAGACAGGTCTGGAGGCACTTCTCGACGGCCTGAGCGGACAGTACGCCCGCCTCGTCGGGCAGCCACCGCGGCCGCCCGGTGCCCCGGACTGAGAAGAGACTCGGACGGAGACGACACAAGCGTGGCGGCTGCGCCGGCCGCGGCGGGGCGGGGGATCATGGGCGCCGGGCGGGGTGACACGGCGGCGAGGACAGGAACCCTTTCTCATGCGCATCGATCTCACCGGAAAGACCGCCCTGGTCACTGGATCGACCCAGGGCATCGGAGCGGCCATCGCCTCTGAACTCGCTCGCGCGGGAGCCCGGGTGGCCGTCAACGGCCGCTCCCCCGACTCCGTCGGCCGCGCCGTCGACCTGATGCGCAGGGAAGTCCCCGGCGCCGATCTCGTCCAGGTCGTGGCCGACATCACCGCGGACAGCGGTGTGCTGCGCGTGGTGGACCTGCTGCCGCAGGTGGACATCCTCATCAACAACTTCGGCATCTTCGGCGCCCGGCCCGCCCTGAAGATCAGTGACCAGGAATGGCGGCGCTACTTCGAGGCGAACGTCATGACGGCCGTGCGGCTGACCCGCCTCTACCTGCCCGGCATGATGGAGCGTTCCTGGGGGCGGGTGCAGAACATCGCCAGCGACTCGGCCGTCGTCATCCCCGTGGAGATGGTCCACTACGGGATGTCGAAGACGGCGCTGCTCGCGCTGTCCCGGGGCTTCGCCAAGGAGGCCGCCGGAACGGGTGTGACCGTGAACTCCGTGATCGCCGGGCCCACCCACACCGGCGGAGTCGAGGAGTTCGTCTATGAACTGGTCGACCGCGACCTCCCCTGGCAGGAGGCCCAGCGCGCGTTCATGCGCGAGCACCGCCCCCAGTCCCTGCTCCGCCGACTGATCGAGCCCGAGGAGATCGCCCACATGGTCGTCTTCCTCAGCTCGCCCTACGCCTCGGCCACCACCGGCGCCGCGGTCCGCGTGGACGGCGGATATGTCGACTCGATCATCCCGTGACCGTCACCAGGTGGGACAGCGCGACCACACAGCTCTGGGTCCACCGCCGCTGCGCGCTCGCCCGCTCCTGGGGGTCGTCGCGGGCGGTGAAGCCGAAGGATCCGGCGGGGCTCTGCTGGCGGAGAAGGAACTCCAGCCCGTCGCGGGTGACACGGTGGTCGGCCCAGCCGAGCAGGGCCAGGCCGCCGAGGAGCACGGCCACCTCCTCGAGCCGGTAGTTCCGGCAGGCGTCCGGCAGTGCGGCGGCCAGGCGCTCCGCCACCGGGTACCAGCCGGGGTCGTCGCTGTCGATGCGGCTCGGCTCGTCCCCGGCGTACTGGGCCAGATCCCTGGCCACGACGGCCGACGGGCGGCTCCTCGCCCTCAGCTCCGCGGGGTCCGCCGAAGCGAGGAGGGAGTCCGCGGTGTGGGGGGCGAGCCGCCCGAGTCTCATCAGATGGCCGACTCCCGCGGCGGCAGCCGCGGGAACCACGGTGACGCCGGCGAGTGCGTCCGCAGTGTCGGTCAGAAACCGATCGAGCGAGGGACAGCTCAGACCTGACGCCGTCACACCGTGGGCGCATTCGAAGACCACGTCGGCTCCATGGCTGCCCCACAGTGCCTGCTCGGAGGCGGCCCCGACACGTCCGACCAGCGAGGTGACCGCCGGATGGGCGAGCTCCGGCTCACCCACCGCGCGAGCCCCGCGGACCGCCGCGGCCACCGAGGGAATCGCCTCGTCCAGAGGGCAGACCGCCGCGGACTCCACCAGCCAGACCGTGGCTCGGCACAGGGCGGATTCGAGCTCTGCCCGGTCCAGTGCCGCCGGCGGCTCCGGACGGGGACGGCGGATGACGGCCCGGCTGCGGGCCAGCAGCGCGGCCAGCGCGGCGACGATCGTCGTGTGATAGGCCGTGGCCCAGGAGCGGTGGTCCTCGCCACTGCCCTCGAGTCCCGGATGGACGATCCCGTCCGGACCGGCGACCCGGCCGTCGGGCTCCTGCACATCGGCGAGGAAGGCCCAGGCCCGTTCCGCCTCGGCCGAGTCACGGATGCCCAGGCACAGCAGCGAGCAGATCAGCTCGGCCACCAGATCGGCGTTCCCCCGTCTGCGGCACAGCAGGCAGAGCGCCTCGAGCAGTTCCGTGGCCCGGGACAGGTCGAAGCCGATGGGCCACCGTGGAAGGCGCAGACCGAAGTCGGTCGCGTAGAACAACGTATGGGTGATCGCGTAGATGTCGCGGTCCCCCAGCTTGAGGACGGAGGGATCCGCGCAGAGCAAGGTGAAGGGAAGCACATCCTCGACGCCGGGCATGTCGTGCTCCACGCCCGCCAGTTCCAGGGTGTGCAGCAGATCCAGCTGGCGATAGGGGATGCGTTCGAAACAGGCGGCGTAGCGGCCCGCGACGGACTGCTCGAGGAGGTGCTGGAATTCCCGGTCGGCGTGCCCGCACAACCGAAGTGCCGCATGGGTACCGGCGTAGAGCAGGAGCGCACGCTCGTCGCGCCCGACGAGCTCGCGGTACGACGCGCGGCTCGCCACCGCGGCCATCCGATCGAACAACTGCTGGTAATGGGGATCGAAAGGCGCCGGGTCGAGACGCGCTCGCAGCCCCACCAGCAGGGCCACCTCGACAAGCGCCTTGCGGGCGAAGAGGACACCCGTCTCGTCGGCGGCGTCCGGGTCGAAACGTCCGTGGTGCGCGGCCAGCCAGGAAACGGCTCGGTCTTCGACCGCGCGCCACAGTTCGGGCAGCTCGCTCCCCGTGCACTTCGGTGTCACCCTGCCCCCTAGGAACGGTCTGCCCATCGGGGTCGGCCCCGCCGCCGCGGGGTCGACCGACTAGTCGCCCGGATTGGCGGCGGCGTCACACTCGGATGCGACGACCAGCACGTACTTCTCCCAGGCCAGCACGTAGCCGGCGACCTCGTCGAGCGTGGTGGTCGCGCGGACCAGGTGCTCCAGGGATATGTCGAGGTTCACCAGTCCGCTGGACTGAAGGAACTCGAGAGCCCTTCGGTTGTCGATGGAGCAGGACATCCCGTACCTCCGCTGATGGAGAATTCACCGGCGGTTCCATGCACCGCACCGCCGGATGCTCCCCATCGTCGGCGTAGGCCGAAAGGGTGTCACTTCAATTTTCGAGAATTCCCCCGCATGGCGGAATATGAATATTATCGGCTCAATTAACCCGGCCCCATGGGCATTTCACCGTCGGCCCTGGAGGCCCACTCCGGACTGCTTCTTGACCAACGCGTCCTGACCGGCCGCCCAGAGGGTGCGCACATGCGCCAGATGGTGCCGCATGCATTCCTCGACGGCTTGGGCGTCGCGCCTGAGCATCAGATCGAGGAGTTCGATGTGCTCCTGCGCGGATTCGACCAGTTGACCCGTCTGGTCCAGGTCGGACAGCCCGTAGAGACGGGAGCGCTTGCGCAGGTCGCCGACGACGTCCACCAGATGACGATTGCCCGCGAGCGCGAGCAGTTCGAGGTGGAAGCGGCGGTCGGCCTCGATGTAGCCGATCAGGTCGTGACCGGCGGCAGCGGCCACGATCTCCTCGGCGGCCGGGCGCAGGGCCTCCAATTCCTCGGCCGAGGCGGTGGCGGTGATCCCGACCACGGTGGGGATCTCGATCAGCGCGCGGATCTCGGTGAACTCGTCGAGATCCCGCTCGGTCATCTCGGTGATCCGGAAGCCCTTGTTGCGGACGGCCTCGACCAGGCCCTCGCGGGCCAGATCGAGCATCGCCTCCCGTACCGGTGTCGCCGAGACACCGTATTCGGCGGCCAGTGCGGGGGCGGAGTAGACCTCACCCGGACGCAGTTCCCCGGCGATCAAGGCGGCTCGCAGAGCATTGGCGACCTGATCGCGCAGATGCTCCTGCACCGACACAAGGTTCCGCGGCCGCGTGCTGGCCATGGTCGGACCTCCGAACACGGGAATTTACATGTGATATGTCACGTCACTCTAGCTGAAGATCCGACCAAATGGATTGCCGACCCGGCAGGGGTGCGAATCGTCAGTTCAGGCCCTCGGCCAGGGCCTTCTCCGTGGCCGCACGGACAATGGCCTCCTGTTCGGCTCCCAAAGGCGCCCGGGGCGGTCGGCAGGGTCCGCCATGGAATCCGGCGATGTCCATGGACAGCTTGATCGCCTGCACGAACTCCGACTTGGAGTCCCAGCGCAGAAGTGGGTGGAGAGCACGGTACAGCGGCAGCGCGGCCTCCAGGTCACCGGAGACCGCGGCTCGGTAGAGGGCGACACAGGCTTCGGGAAGCGCGTTCGGATATCCGGCGATCCACCCGACCGCTCCGGCCAGGGCCAGTTCCAGCAGTACGTCGTCGGCCCCGGCGAGCAGGTCGAGCCCGGGGGCGAGCTCCGCGATCTCATAGGCCCGGCGGACGTCGCCGCTGAATTCCTTGACGGCGACGACGGCGCCCTCGCCGAACAGCTCGGCCAGCAGGTCCGGGGTGAGGTCGACCCTCGTGTCGTAGGGGTTGTTGTAGGCCACGACGGGCAGGCCGACCGCGGCGACGGCGGCGTAGTGGGCGAGCACCGCGGCCGCTTCCGCCCGGTAGGCATTGGGCGGCAGCAGCAGGACGGACCCGGCCCCGGCCTCGGCGGCCCGCTCGGCCCAGCGGACCGCTTCCGCGCTTCCGTAGGCGGCGACACCCGGCATGACCCGGCGGCCGTCGCCGACGGCCTCCACTGCGGTGCGCAGGACACGGTCGCGTTCGTCGTCCGTCAGGTTCTGGTACTCGCCCAGCGATCCATTGGGGACCACTCCGTCGCAGCCGGCGTCCATCAATCGGGTGATGTGCTCGGCGAAGGCGTCGTAGTCGATGCTCAGGTCGTCGCGCAGCGGGATGGGCACGGCGACCATGACACCGCGCCATGGGCGGCTCGGGAACGGCAGGGCGATCTGGGGCATGGATTCCTCCGGTATGGGGTGTGACATTTTACTGGGGGGTAAATCTGCTGCACAAGGGTTCGGAAGCGAGCAGTCACTCCTCGGCCGTCCTCGTCGTGCGAGTCTTCGTCGCGCCGGATGGTTGGTCACGGTGCCGCCTCCCAGCGAATGGGCAGCCGCGTACGACGCGCGGCATGAGGATGGGTCCGGGGTGGTGCGCAGGAGTAGCGCACGGCGGAGCCCTCCAACGCGGGCATACGGCGCCGCCGCCTTGACTGCCTTTGACATGACCATGCCAAAAGTCTGCGACATGCACAATGGTGCATTTCACATGTCCAGGAAGATGCTTCGATCAGATTTACGGACCGGCGAAGCCACCGGCGACCCTCTTCCCGCCGACGGCGGATGCGTAGATATCGCGTATGCGCCTTTTCAGTAACGCCTTTTCATTACAAATAGGGCGAATATGCTTCAGTGGGTGGCATGGCAGAAGGTGAGCGGGAGCACGGCAGGCCCGACGTGGACCGATCGGAAGGCTTCGGCGAGCGGCTGCTGGGCGTGCTGCTGGACCGGGCTCACCAGATGCCGCCGCAGCTGATCGCCCCGCTCATCGCGGAAGAGGTGGCCGGCGTCGGCGGCCGCGACGTCTCGATCCACCTGCAGGACTACGAGCAGCTGGTGCTGGTGCCCCTGCCCGGCAGGGGGCTGACCGAGGCAGAATCGAGCCGATCGCCGACTCCCCCGCGGGGGCGGCTTTCCTGAGCGGGACCGCCGTCGAGGTGACGCAGGCCGACGGGATCCGGATGTTTCTGCCCCTGCTGGACGGCAGCGACCAGGTCGGGGTGCTGTCCCTGACCCTGGACACCGTGGACGACGACGATCGGCGGCTGCTGGGAAGGCTCGCAGGCCTGGTGGCCGACATGATCGTCACCAAGGACACCTACACCGACCAGTTCTTCCAGGCCCGGCGCAGGGCCCCGATGGGCCTGGCCGCGGAGATCCAACGGTCCCTGCTGCCTCCGCTGGCGATGTCCTGCCCGCAGGTCGAGGTGGCCGGGATCCTGGAACCCGCCTACGAAGTCGCGGGAGACAGCTTCGACTACGCGCTCAACGACGACATCCTGCACGTGGCGATGGTCGACGCGATGGGCCACGGCCTGGACGCCGCCACGATGGCGACCGTCGCCATCGGCGCCTACCGGCACGCCAGGCGCGCCGACGTCGGCCTCGCCGGGATGTACGCCTTCATGGACAAGGCCATCGCCGAGCAGTTCGGCCCCGACCACTTCGTCACAGCGCAGATGATGTGCCTGGACATCGCGACGGGCCACCTCCAATGGGTCAACGCGGGCCACCCGGCACCGTTTTTGATCCGCGACCACGAGGTCGTCCGGCAACTCGACAGCCGGACAACCCTGCCGGTCGGCTTCGGTGGCAACGACCCCCTCGTCAGCGAGCAGACGCTCCAGCGCGGCGACCAGGTGCTGTGCTTCACCGACGGCCTCATCGAGGAGCACGAAATCGGCGCCGCCCCGTTCGGTGAGGAACAGCTGATGGAAGTCGTCACGCGTGTCGAGCGTACCCAGGAAGGTGTTCGGGCGGTGGTCCGCGCCCTCTCCCACATGCTCAAGGCGGAACGGGGCGGCATCACGAGCGACGACGCGACGCTCTTCCTGATCGAGTGGCGAGGGGGCAGCGCCGACCAACTCGCCACCGGCCCCGGGAAGAGCTGACACCGGCAGCGCGGGCCAGCCCCGCCGGGCCGCGCTGTCACGACCGGTCGGCGTCGGACGTTCCCGCGGCCGCTCCCACGCGACCTCCGCGGCATGCCGTCGGCGCAACCACCGCGCGTCAGCCGTTCTCGATGAAGCGGACGGACCAGGCGTAGCCGCTCAAGGTGTCGCTCGGGACACGGCGGACCTCCGTCACACGGCAGCCGTCATGAGCGTACTTGCGGCCGAAGCGCTCGAGGAGCTGCGCCTCGTCGAGCTCCTCCATGGACAGGGGCGCGCCGACGACGATGTCCTCGTGGAGGACCGGCTCCGGCGCGGGGGCGCGGGCCGAACAGGCGGGGCACCGATGCGTTCTGGGTAGAGACATGGGACCAGTCTCCTCCCGGCGAAGCGGATACGCGCCGCCTTGAACGATTCAAGCACTTCCCGGCCCTGCTTCGGCTCATGGTGGGCCGTCCGTCGTGCGAGCCGTCCGCCTTGGCGGCCGCACATCAGATCGAGGGATTGCCCGACCGGGTGCGGTGGCCGCGGCAGTGCTCATCCCTCCCCCCTGGCACTCAGGCTCGGCCACCGGGCCTCGGCCGGCGCGTGACGGCCACTGCACGACGAGGCACCGCGTTCGAGCCGAGCCGGGGGCGGCCGCGGGGCATCCGGGTGACGCCGACCCGTCGGCGATTTCCTCGGCGTCACGACGGGGAACCGGTCAGCATGGGCTCCCGGCCAGTCCCGGTGCGGACGATCCTGGCCACCATCGGCCTGGTGCTGGCGACCTATGTCGCTTTGCAGCTGGTGGTACAGACCCGGCGCGTCCTCGTGTGGACCCTGGTCGCGGTGTTCTTCGCGGTCGCCCTCTACCCACTGGTCGACCTGCTGGAACGGCGAGTGCCCCGGTGCCGCCGGACAGTGGCGACACTCGTCGTCTTCCTTCTCGTCGCGGTACTGGTCCTCGGGCTGGTCACGCTGTTCATCACCCCCGTGGCACGCGAGGGCGCCCACCTGGCCGGACGGCTGCCGCGCCTCATCAATGACGCCCGCGCCGGGCACGGGCCCGTCGGCCATCTGCTGCGCCGCGCCCACGTCCTGGAGTACGTCCAGCGCAACGAGGGGCGTATCCGCCACTTCGCGTCGGGCCTCGGCACCCCGCTGCTCGGCTATGTCCGCACCGCCGCCACCACGGTCGCCGGAATCGTCACGATCTTCGTGCTCGCCTATCTGATGGTGCTCGAGGGGCCGAGGATCGTCAGGGGGACGATGGCGCTGGTCGAGGAGTCGCACGCGGAGCGCATCCGCCGCGTCGGCTCCGCCTGCGCCAAGTCGATCACGGGTTACCTGTCCGGCAATCTGCTCATCAGCGTCATCTGCGGCCTGCTCACGTACGCCGTCCTGTTGGTCACCGGGGTGCCGTTCGCCGGAGTGATCGCGCTGTTCGTCGCCGTGGCCGACCTGATTCCCCTGGTGGGCGCCACGCTCGGCGCGATCGTGGCGGGGCTCGCCGGGTTCGTTCACTCCGTGACGGCGGGCATTGTCGTCGTGGCGTTCTTCATCGCCTATCAGCAGGTGGAGAACCATCTGCTGCAACCGGTGATCATGTCGCGCACGGTGAAACTGAACCCCCTCACCGTCCTGCTGGCCGTGCTCTTCGCGGCCGACATCGCCGGAATCCTCGGTGCGCTGCTGGCCATCCCGGTGGCCGGCATGGTCAAGGTCGTCCTGGCCGACATCTGGGAACACCGCGAGCACCGGCCGCTGCCGCTGCCGATGGGCGTTGACGAGGCGCGGGGCAAGGAGCAGCGGGAGGAGGGGGACGAGGAAGGAGACGAGTAGCGGCTCAGGGGGACGGGTAGCGGCTCAGGGAGACAGGGCGGTGCCGAGGGAGTCCGCGGCCAACGGCTTCGGTGCTCCCTTTTCGTAGAAGACGTCGATCTCCGTGATGGTGAACCCCGCGGTCGTCAGCAGTTCGGCGATCGGCCGGGTGAGATGGCACCCGTCGAAGAGCCGCTTCTCCATCGGCTCGAGACGTCGCTGCCAGCGGCGCACATTCTCGTCCTCCTCCGGGGCCAGCCCGTGCTCGATGAAATGCAGGGTGCCTCCGGGCTTGAGGACGCGCCGTACCTCACGCAGGGCGGCAAGGGCATCGGGAATCGTGCAGAGCGTCCAGGTGGACAGGGCGGCGTCGAAACTGCCGTCCTCGAACGGCAGGGACTGGCCGTCGAGGCCGGCGCGCCGCACCGGGACGGTGGACGCCCTCACCCGCCCTTCGGCGAGTCTCCATCCGAGATCGGAGGGCTCGACCGCGGCAACCGCGGTGACGGCCGAAGGGTAGTAGGGGACATTGTGCCCGGAACCGAATCCGATCTCGACGACTTCGCCGCTGAGTCCCTCGCAGACTCGGCGCCGCAGCGGTTGGGCCGTCTTGAGCCCGCAGACGGCATTGACGATCCGGGGCACGACCCGCTCGGCATAGAACCCCATGGCGACCTCCGTGTCTCATCTCCAGCATGGCACCGCGGCAGAGCCGGACAGGGCATCGCGGCAGCCGGGGGCTCGCCGGGCCGACCCGGGCTCTCTCGGCGGTCGGCGGCCCACAGGATCACCACTCCTCCGGCCACCCGTCCCAGTACATCGGCAGCAGGACGGAGACCTGTCTGCCCTCCAGCCGCAGTCCCTTGAGCACACCGCGCTTCTCCGCCTCCCACAGCAGTTCCAGATACGCGGTGTCGCGGCAGAAGTAGGACCGGCGCTCCCCTTCGTCCACGGCGCAGACGACGGCTGTCTGCGCCGAACCGCCCTGCCAGGGGCCGTCGACCACGAGGTCGCACACCACTTCCTCCAGGTGGTCAACAACCAACACGCCCTCCTCCGTGGCCATCGCAACGTGACTGGCAAACGGGCAGCCAGGCTGTCGGGCAACGCACATACGGGCAGCCTCGACCGTTCGGGCGACCACAATGCGACCCGGATCGCACATCAGCCATGACAGGCGGGCGTCAACGGGGATTGGTTGCCGGAGGCAATGTTGACATCGCGTCAATGCGGGTCGGGGCCATCGCCGATACGTGACGGCGGTGCGGACTCCCGGGGAGGGGAATGGCAGCAAGCCACCCCGCGCCACCCCCGGCAGAAGCAATTGAGCGGACATGCGGCCAAGGGAAAGGGACTGCCCCCACGGGTGCCGTCAGGGCTGTGGCACCCATTCGAGTGGCCTCCGCGCGCCCGCGGTCGGCACGGGGAAATGATCAAAAGCATCCTGCCCTGATCAGCCGCGGTTCAGGCCTTCGGTGCCAGGCGGCTCTCCGGCGAATTGGGCATGACGGGCTGCGGTCGCCGCACCGGGCATGATGACGCCATGCGAACCCGGGAGTGGCCCGAATCGCTGGGGAGATGGCTCCTGCCTCTGAACAACCCCACCGAGGCGATTCTGGGCACCGTCGTCACCGGCGCCATCATGGCCGCCTATTCCGAGCCCCCCATCCACGTGGACGAGGTGACCCTCGCCACGATCGTCTCGGTGCTGGTCTACTGGCTCACGCATGTCTACGCCGACGAGGTCGGCCATGATCCCGAGAACGGACCCGCCTTCTCCAAGCGCCGGCTGATGGCCACGCTGCGCAGGGATTGGGCCATCGCGCAGGCTTCCATCCCTCCCCTGGCCGTCCTCCTGCTGTCCTCGCTGTGCGGCGCGACCTCGTTCCTGGCCCTGGAGATCGCCGTCTGGTCGGCGGTGGCGCTCCTGGTGGCCTGGGGGATGTTCAGCGCCGCGCGCCATGGGCTCCGAGGAATGCCCGTGTTCGCGGCGGGGCTGGTGGCCGGCGTTCTCGGGCTGATCATCGTGGGCCTGAAGAGCGCGGTCGACTAGGACCGGCTCTGCCGCAATCGCCCGCATGCTGAGCAGCGGACTGGACGGTTCTGGTGCCGGCGCGGGGGGCGGTCCGGCACACCGGCGGCGCTGGGGCTGAGCGAGGCACCGGTGCAGGAGCGTCCCCGAGTGCGACAAGAGCCACGGCTGAGGCGGCCCGCCCCGGCGCGAGGTGCGGAACCGCCGCCTCCCGGGCGGCGTCTTCAAGGTCAGCGCGAGTCGGCCACTATCGCAGCCGGACGCAGTCGAACGACAGGACACAGACGTGGGCATCATCGGCTGGATCATTCTGGGGTTGCTCGCCGGGGCCATCGCCAAGCTTCTGCTTCCCGGCCGTGACCCGGGCGGCCTGGTCGGCACGACGGTCATAGGCATCGTCGGCGCCTTCGTCGGCGGCTGGCTGTCGGCGCACTTCCTGGACCGCCCGGTCCAGCATCAGTTCTTCGACCTGGCCACCTGGGGAGCCGCGATCGGCGGCTCGCTGGCGCTGCTGATCGCCTATCGCATCTTCTTCGGCAACTCACGGGACTGACCGCGAACGGAGACGAAGTCAAACGCCGCAGTCAAACGTCGCAGTCAAGAGACGCGGTCGAACACCGCAGCCAAAGGACGCGGTCCAAGATCACCGTCGAACGGTCACAGCCGAAGCGGGGACCGGCTGTTCGGTGGTGCCGGAGGTGTCGGCTGCCGAAGCGGGACGAGTAGCGGGACGGGCGCGTTCCAGGGCGCCGGAGATGAGTGCAAGGGCCAGGGCGGAGGCCGCGAGGGCCGCGCCGACCCAGTTGGGGGCGGTGTAGCCCAGGCCCCCGGAGATGACCAGGCCACCGAGCCAGGCGGACAGCGCATTGCCGAGGTTGAAGGCGCCGATGTTCACGGCGGAGGCAAGCGTCGGGGCGGCGGCCGCCTGGTCCAGTACCCGCTTCTGCAACGGCGGGACGGTGGCGAAGCCCAGCGCTCCGATCAGGGCGATGGTCACCGCGGCCGCCACCTTGTTGTGAGCGGTGACGGTGAACAGGGCGAGCACGAGCGACAGGGATCCCAGCGACACGTACAGCATGGGCATCAGCGCACGGTCGGCGAAGCGGCCGCCGACGAGGTTGCCCGCCACCATGCCGACGCCGAACAGCACCAGCAGCCATGTCACCGAGGTGTCGGCGAACCCGGTGACGTCGGTCATCATCGGCGTGATGTAGGTGATGGCCGCGAAGACGCCGCCGAAACCGAGAACGGTCATCGCCATGGCGAGCAGTACCTGCACCTTGCGGAAGGCGGCCAGTTCATGGCGGACCCGCACACCAGCGGGCCTGGGCCGCTCGGGGACGAGCCCTGCTATGCCGAGCAGGCCCAGCACACCGAGCACGGCGACGGCGGCGAAGGTGACGCGCCAGCCGAGGTGCTGGCCGACGAGGGTGCCCAGGGGGACGCCGACGACGTTGGCGACGGTCAGGCCGGTGAACATCATGGCGATGGCCCCGGCCCTCTTCCCCGGTGCGACGAGTTCCGCGGCCACCACCGAGCCGATGCCGAAGAAGGCTCCGTGGGCCAGTGAGGCGAGGAGCCTGCCCGCGAGCATGACGCCGAAGACCGGAGCCGCCGCGGAGAGCGCGTTGCCCGCGATGAACAGGCCCATGAGGAACATCAGCATGCGCTTGCGGGAGACCCGGGTGCCGAGAGCCGTCATCAGGGGCGCCCCCAGCACGACGCCCAGCGCGTATCCGGTGACGAGGAAGCCCGCGGTGGGGATGGAGACCCCGTAGTCGGCGGCGACCTCGGGGAGGAGCCCCATGATCACGAACTCGGTGGTGCCGATCCCGAAGGCTCCGATGGCGAGGGCGAGGAGTGCCAGAGGCATGGAGTTCACCTTAGGAGAGAATGTGGCAGCGCCTTACGGGCGTCCACAATAATTGCAGACGCCGACTAGTTGCAAGCGCTACCTATCCTTTGGTGATGGGCCCACCGCGGGGCACTCCTCAGCCGTGCGGCCTTCGCGGCATGTGGCGCACCAGTTGGCTCACCTCTCCTGGAGCACGGAGAGGATGTTGCCCGCCGGGTCCGTGAACCACGCGATGTAGGGGCCTCCCCCGCGGAAGACCCCGTTCTCGTCGATGTCCATGCCGGGGTACCGCTCGAAGCGCACTCCCCGCTGGGCCAGCTCCGCGACGGCCTTGTCGATGTCGTCGACGGGGAAGTTGAGGATCGTGAACGACGCCGGGACATGGTTGGGCTTCGGGTAGGCCAGCACGCTGGTGCCACCGGCGATGCGCAGGTGCAGCAGGCCGTGCTCCTCGGACACGTCCAGGCCCAGCGTCTCGCCGTAGAACTGCTTGGCCTTCTCGATGTCGTCCACGGCGAAGCCGCTGAACGCCTTGGTATCGCGGAACATATGGGTTCCTTCCCCAGCCACCTGCGACGCCGGCCGCTCGTCGCCGAGCTGAATGAGCCGAGCTGAAATGATCAGGACGCAATGATCAGGACAGGAAGGACTCGAGCCGTCAGCGCCGGCCCGCACCGGACTCGACGACCGCTTCCTTCCGCACCCCGGCGGCAGTCCCGCCGGCCATCCGCGGCCGACGCAGCCCCGCCGCGTCCGCGGCCGCGTAGAGCGACCGCAGTGCCAGGAACAGAAGGCCGAGGTCATCGAGCAGGATCGGGTCGGGCAGCAGATCGACCGGGCAGACCAGATAGGCGATCGAGCCCCAGAAGAGGAGCTTGTTGTTGAGGGGGACACCGGCGCTGCGCAGCAACTTGCGGGCGCGGACCATCTTGACCAGGAGGACGGCCGCCGCCGCCACCATCGCCGCGACCAGCACGCCCGCGATCACCACGACCGTCCACGTCTCGCCGCTCATCCTGCCTCCAGTCCTTCCTTCCTCCAGTCCTTCCTTCGGCACGCCGTCCGGTGGCGACCGGCGCGCCCGCATGAGCGCCTACCCACCGACGCGCGGGTCTACCGGCCGCGAACGGTGATCCACTCGACCGCACCACCGTTGGTCCCTCTGTCATACCGGGCGCGAACGATTCACCGGCCCCGTCAGCCCCATGGACCCCGCAGACATCGGCCCCATCGGCCCCATCGGCCCCGCAGACCCCGCGGGCCCCAGGCGGGCCGCATCACCATCGGCTCGGATGTGCAGATCGGACCGAACGTCCAGTTCCTGACTCCGGCGCACGGACTCGACACGGAACGCCGCCGGGCCGGCTGGGAGAAGGCGGTCCCGATGACCATCGGCGACAATGTCTGGCTCGGCGGCGGTGTCATCGTCTGCCCGGGTGCCCGGGGTGACCATCGGCGAGAACACCGTGGTCGGCGCGGGAGCGGTCGTGACGAGGGACCTGCCGCCGGGCGTCCTCGCCGTCGGCAACCCGGCGCGGGTTGTTCGCTCTCCGGAGGAGTGACGCCCGTGAGCCGGGCGCCTGCGCTCCCGGCTCAGGGGCCCCTCCCGCTACCGCGCGACGAGGAGCGCGAGGGTCAGGACGACGCAGGTGCCCAGGGCGAAGGCGGTGGCCAGGCGTCGGCGGAGGTTCCGATAGACCTCCTCGTACTCCTTGCGCACCTCTCGGCAGCGCTCGGCGACTGCCTTCACAGCGGCTTGAGCGTTGACCAACTGGTCCTCGTAGTGGACGCGTTCGACTTCCATGCGCTGGGCCGTGGTCAGCCAGGGCAGCCTGGCGGAGAAGTCACGTGCTCCCGCACGTGCTCGGGCCACCTGCGCCTGCCACAGCAAATAGCCCTCGATCTCATTGACGCCGGCGGCGATGGCACGGGGGTGGCGTGCGTCGGTCTCGGTCATTCGTGGGAGACCTTCCGTCGCGCCTCGCCCTCGAGAGCCGGCGTGGGGACCTCTCCGGCGGCGATCTCGGGGTGGTGCAGATCGAACGCCGGAGATTCGGAGCGGATCCGCGGCAGCGTCAGGAAGTTGTGACGCGGCGGCGGGCAGGAGGTCGCCCACTCCAGCGAGCGGCCCCAGCCCCAGGGATCGTCGACCTCGACCTTGGGCGCGTACTTGGCCGTCTTCCACACGTTGTACATGAACGGCAGGAAGGACAGTCCCAGCAGGAACGACGCGATGGTGGAGACCGTGTTGAGGGTGGTCACCCCGTCGGCGGCCATGTAGTCGGGGATGCGCCGCTGCATTCCCTGGGCACCGAGCCAGTGCTGGACGAGGAAGGTGCCGTGGAAGCCGATGAACAGCGTCCAGAAGGTGATCTTGCCCAGACGCTCGTCGAGCATCTTGCCGGTGAACTTCGGCCACCAGAAGTGGAAGCCGGAGAACATCGCGAACACCACCGTGCCGAACACCACGTAGTGGAAGTGCGCCACCACGAAGTACGAGTCCGAGAGGTGGAAGTCGACAGGTGGCGAGGCCAGGATGACGCCGGTCAGCCCACCGAACACGAAGGTGATCAAGAAGCCCGTGGCCCAGAGCATCGGTGTCTCGAAGCTCAGCGAGCCCTGCCACATCGTCCCGATCCAGTTGAAGAACTTCACCCCCGTCGGCACCGCGATCAGGAAGGTCATGAACGAGAAGAACGGCAGCAGCACCCCGCCGGTGGCGTACATGTGGTGCGCCCACACCGTGACCGACAGACCCGCGATCGAGACCGTCGCCGCGACCAGGCCGATGTAGCCGAACATCGGCTTGCGGGAGAACACCGGGATCACCTCGGAGATGATCCCGAAGAAGGGCAGGGCGATGA
>NZ_BMMS01000048.1 GCF_014646055.1 Wenjunlia tyrosinilytica | reverse complement strand
GCCCACCGAACCCGAACCGCAGATCACCCCACAACCGGAACCGAAACAGTTGCCCTGACTACACCACCCCACGGGACATGACCCACCGCCGTGAACCGGACGGGAAAGAAGGTGTTCGACAAGCCGCTGCCCAACAGTTGTGCCGTGTCCGAGCACGCGGCGGGCCGCATGCTCGGATCTCCGGCGCCGGTCGGAGCAGTCGGCCTCAGGCGGCAGGGTGAGCTGTCGGGGCAGGACCGGGAGCGCGGCCTCGGCCGAACCGAACGGGCCCGGCCTGCACGTGTGCCTCCTGCTCCGACCCGCCCACCTGCCGAGCCACGCGCGTTCGCCCGGCGTATCTGTGCGGGCTGCTCCTTCCGCGGAACGGAGGAACGGCAACACGGAGGGTGTCTGCGTACTCTCCGGGATGGAGCGGCAGCAGCGGCGTGGGGGCAGGCCGCAGGGAGGGAGGGGGCTCAGCGCTGGGGGAAGAGGTGTGAGGGCGCCACGGCTGCAGCCGTGGCGCCCTCGACGTTCGTGATCCGCCGCTCAGTACACGGTGTCGGCCTGGTCAGGGATGACACTGCCGTTGGTGTCGATGACGGGGCCGGTGGTGCCGTTCGAGTTGACGTAGGCGCTGGTGGAGCACGGGTAGGGCGAGAGCAGGGCTCCCTTGGGCTTGATGAACATCGGGTTGATCAGCCACTTCGCGTCGCTGTTGTAGTAGGCGCGGCACATCAGCTCGGCCTTGTTGCGGTTGATGACCAGGCGCAGGCCGGTCGCGTCGGTGACGAAGGTGACGTCGGTGTTGGAGTCGCCGGCGGCGAATGCCTGCCGCTTGGAGGCCGGCTGCTGCTCGAACGCGGCGGCACCGGACACGCCCAGTATTTCCTGGTTGATGAAGCAGCGCTTGCCGTCGATGTAGGTGATCACGGAGTCGGCGGCGGCTCCACCGCAGCTGTTGAGGTGGTAGGTCAGCTTGCCTTGTTGGGTACCGTTGCGGATGCCGACCACGTTGTCGGGCCGTATTCCGAGAGTCTGGGCCCAGACCTGCACCACCGGCTCCGGCGAGGCTGTGATGATCCGCACGTCGAAGCCGGCACGTCCCAGCGTGCTGATCAGGTCGCGCTGCTGGTCGTAGTAGCGGACCCAGGCGGTTACCTGGTGAGTGCCGACGGCCTGGGTGGCGCCTTCGGGTGCGGCAAGGTTTTCAGCACGCGCTTCCGCGGCGAAGTTCCTGACCTGCTGCGCGCTGTGTCCGGCGAGCAGCTGCGCGGCCCATGCATAGGAAGGTTCGATACGCCTGGCATCGAATCCGCTGAACGCCGGGGCACCCTGGGTGGTGGTGCCGTTGCTGTAGACCGAAAGGATCTCGTCGGCGCACTGTGTGTTGCTGCTGGTGGGCAGGGGCTTTCCAGCGGGCGCACTGCTCCCGCACGCCGTGCCCAGTGCGGTGCCGGCCGCGGTGGTGAGATAGCGGCTGGTGGCCGACCAGTCCTTGGCGGGGGGCTGGAGCACCTTGTCGTTGCGCAGCAACCAGAAGGTGGTGGCGTCTCCGACGTCGTTCTTGACGACCGTGTTGTCCCAGTCGAAGAGCGCCAGCGGGCGCTTGCCCGGGCCCTGGCATTCGCCTTCCGCGTCGATGAACTTCTGCAGCGCCTGACGGTTTTCGCCGTACCAGGTGAGGCTGGAATCGAGGGTCGGACAGTCACGGTGCTTCGTCGGCGGGGTGGCGAGGGCGATGGGGACTGCTGCGGCCGCGACGAGGACGGCAGCGGCGACGGGGATGGCCCATCGGCGAGTTTTCATGGGATCACCTTCGGGTCGAGAGGAGGCGGAGGATTCGGTCCGCCGCCGGAGGAGGTGCTGCTACGGCCGCATGCACGGCAGTTTCACGACGCCTGGGAACAGACAGCAGTGCGGGGCCGCAGTCGGCGCGACTGCGCCCCGTGCGTGCCGAGCCCCTGAGGACCGCCGATGACCGGAGCCCACCCCCAAGCATTGGAATATTTTCATACCTTTATCTCAATGCTGGAACGTATTGAGGCACTGCGGAGGGCGTCCCGTCAAGAGGCCTGCCGGGGATCCCCGGCAGGGCCCGCTGGGCGGCGGGTGCGGAGCGTGCACCGCACCCTCGCCGCGCCGGGCCACTGGCGCCGTCGCCACTGAGCCTGCAGTTCCCTCGGTGGAGACGGGCCGCCACGGCAAGGGAACGGCGCCTGCGGCCGGGGTCCCGCCCACAGCCGCGCGGCAGCGACCTCCCAGTCCCGCACATGACGACAAATCAGCCACCGGAAAGCATTGACGCCGCCGATCGGGGATGACACATTCCCCCCATCACTCCAATGGACTCAATCTGATCCATTGGATCGAGGGAGCGCATCGAGCCCCTTCGAAGCCACAGCATGCAAAGGAGGTGCCCTATGGCTCCTGCACGGTCAGAGGACGACGCCGGGGTGAACTCATCGGCCGCTCGGTCCGCGGCAGGCGCAGCACCCGGTCCGGGCATGTCCGCCGACGAGAAGCGGCTGCAGGAACTGGGCTACACCCAGGAGCTCGCCCGCTCCATGTCTGGGTTCTCGAACTTCGCGGTTTCTTTCTCGATCATCTCTGTCCTGTCGGGCTGTCTGACCCTGTACGGCTTCGGCATGAACACCGGCGGTCCGGCGATGATCATCTGGGGCTGGCCTCTGGTGGGGCTGATGACGCTGTTCGTCGGTCTGGCGATGGCCGAGGTCTGCTCCAGCTATCCGACGGCGGGGGGCCTGTACTACTGGGCGGCCAAGCTCGCCCGGTCGGGCGGACCGGCCTGGAGCTGGTTTACCGGCTGGTTCAACTTCCTCGGGCAGGTCGCGGTCACCGCCGGAGTCGACTTCGGCGCGGCGTTCTTCGCCAATGCCTTCCTGGACATGCAGTTCGGCTTTGCGGCCACCCCTGAGCACGTGATCATGCTGTTCGGCGGGATCCTGCTGGCCCACGGCCTGCTCAACACTCTTGGCGTGCGTCTGGTGTCGGTCCTCAACAATGTCAGCGTGTGGTGGCACATCTTCGGTGTGCTGATCATCGTGGGCGCCCTGGTTGCGCTGCCGTCCCATCACGCTCCGGCCGAGTTCGTGTTCACCAAGTTCGTCAACAACACCGGCTTCGGCAATCCCTTCTATGTGGCCATGCTGGGCCTTCTGCTCGCCCAGTACACCTTCACCGGCTACGACGCCTCGGCCCACATGACCGAGGAGACGCGGGACGCTGCCCGCTCGGGGCCGCGCGGCATCGTGATGTCGATCGTCGTCTCCCTGGCCGCCGGCTGGGTTCTGCTGCTGGGCATCACATTCGCCATCCAGAACTACGATGGGGCCCTGGGCAGCGCGACCGGCGTTCCCCCGGCGCAGATATTCATCGACGCGGTCGGTTTCACCAGTGCGAAGCTGCTGCTGCTCATCGTGATCGGCGCACAGTTCTTCTGCGGGATGGCCTCCGTAACCGCCAACTCCCGCATGATCTACGCCTTCTCCCGCGACGGGGCGCTGCCGGGATCACGTTGGTGGCACCAGATCAACAAGAAGACCCAGACCCCCACCAAGGCGGTATGGCTCGCGGCGGTCTGTGCGTTCTCCCTGGGTCTTCCCTACCTGTGGAACACGACGGCCTACGCGGCCGTGACCTCCGTCTCGGTCATCGGTCTCTACATCGCCTACGTCATACCCGTGTTCCTGAAGCTACGTCTGGGCGACGACTTCCAGCGCGGCCCATGGCACCTGGGCCGCTGGAGCAAGCCCATCGGCCTCGTTGCGATCTGCTGGGTCGGGCTGATCTCGGTGCTGTTCATGCTTCCCAGCACCAGCCCCATCACGGCTACCACGTTCAACTACACACCCGTCGCGGTTCTCGCTGTCCTCGGCTTCGCCGGAGTGTGGTGGCTGGTTTCGGCCCGCCGCTGGTTCTCCGGTCCCAAGATCCAGGGTTCTCCCGAGGAACTGGCCGCACTTGAGAGGGAACTGGAGTTGCGATGACCCACCAGGGACGTATCACCCTCGACAGGCTGCGCAGCCTCGTCGCGGACGGCAGCATCGACACGGTCGTGCTGGCCATGACCGACATGCAGGGACGCCTGCAGGGAAAGCGGATCGCCGCGGACTACTTCCTCACCGACGTGCTCCCCCACGCCGCCGAAGCCTGTGGCTATCTGCTCGCCGTCGACACGGAGATGAACACCGTCGACGGATACGACATCTCCTCCTGGGAGACCGGTTACGGCGACCTGGTCCTGACGCCGGACATGTCCACGCTGCGCATGGTTCCGTGGCACCCTGCGACCGCCATGGTCCAGTGCGACGTGACGGCCCACGACGGCACCCCGGTGTCCGTCTCACCCCGGCAGATCCTGCGCCGGCAGCTCGACCGGCTGGCGGAGCACGGACTGAGCGCATACGCCGGGACGGAGCTGGAGTTCATCGTCTTCCGCGACAGCTACGAGCAGGCCTGGGAGAAGAACTACCAGCACCTGGTTCCCGTCAACCAGTACAACGTGGACTACTCCATCCTCGGAACCGGCCGGGTGGAGCCGCTGCTGCGCCGGCTGCGCAACGAGATGGCCGGCGCCGGTCTCACCGTGGAGTCCGCCAAGGGCGAGTGCAACCTGGGGCAGCACGAGATTGCCTTCAAGTACGACGAGGCTCTCATCACCTGTGACGACCACTCCGTCTACAAGACCGGAGCGAAGGAGATCGCCGCCCAGGAGGGGGTGAGCCTGACCTTCATGGCCAAGTACAACGAGCACGAGGGAAACTCGTGCCACATCCACCTGAGTCTGCGCGACAAGGACGGCGCCCCGGCCATGGCCGGGGCGGGAGTACACGGATTCTCCCCTCTCATGGAGCACTTCCTGGCAGGCCAGCTCGCCTGCCTGGCGGACTTCTCGCTCCTGTTCGCCCCCACCGTCAACGCCTACAAGCGGTACGTTCCCGGCAGTTTCGCCCCCACTGCGATCGCTTGGGGCCGTGACAATCGCACGTGCGCCCTGCGGGTGGTCGGCCACGGCCCCTCCCTGCGGTTCGAGAACCGTGTCCCGGGCGGTGATGTGAATCCCTACCTCGCGGTGGCGGCCCTCATAGCTGCCGGCCTGCACGGCCTGGAGAACCGGCTCCCTCTGGAACCCCAATTCGTCGGCAATGCCTACGCCTCGGACGCTCCCCGGGTCCCCAGCACCCTGCGGGACGCGGTGGAGAGGTTCGAGGCCAGCCCTGCGGCGTCGCACGCGTTCGGCAAGGACGTGGTGGGCCACTACACCAACGCCGGCCGGGTGGAACTGGCGGCGTTCGACGCGGCGGTGACCGACTGGGAGCGTCGCCGTAGTTTCGAGCGGCTGTGAACGCGCTCGGCGGGCCCGCAGCCCCGCACCGGCCGACACCCGGGCCCCTGTGGCCGTCCCCGCCCCCGCCCCGTCCTCGCAGCCGTCCCATCGACCTCCGGCCCGCCCTCGCCAGCAGGCCCCTCATCGGGGTCAGCAGCTACCTCGACGAAGCGGCCTGGGGCCCCTGGCAGCAGCCGGCGGCCCTGATCCCGCAGGCATACATCGATGCACTGACCCGTGCCGGAGGCACTCCGGTGCTGCTGCCCCCGCAGGGCGGCGGCGCGGATCATGTCGTCGAGGCTCTCGACGGACTGCTGCTCAGCGGTGGCCCCGATATCGATCCCGCGCGCTACGGGGCCACCGCCCACCCGAGGACCGGCGCACCCAACACCATGCGGGATGACTGGGAGTTCGAGCTTGTGCAGGCCGCATTGGAGAGGGACCTTCCGGTTCTGGGTGTGTGCCGGGGGATGCAGGTGCTCAACGTCTCACTGGGCGGGGAGCTGATCCAGCACCTGCCCGACCGGGTGGGCTACGACGGTCACCAGCCCGCTCCGGCGACGTTCGCGCAGCGGGCGGTGCGCATCCGACCGCGCAGTGTCCTGGGCGGCATCCTCGGCGGTGCTGCACGGGTGAGCTGCTATCACCACCAAGCGATCGAGCGGCTCGGGACCGGGCTGCTGCCCGCCGCGTGGAGCGAGGACGAGACGGTGGAGGCGGTCGAGCTGCCGGGCCACCGCTTCGTCGTAGGGGTGCAGTGGCATCCCGAGGCCGACGCCGAGGACACCCGGCTGTTCGAGGCATTCATCACGCACAGCAGGAAGGAGAGGAGCGATTCATGACCCAGACACTCAGTCCTGGCACGACCACCGCCTCCCACGACGTGGTCAACCCGGCAACAGGGAACGTCATCGAGACGGTGGCGCTGACGACGCTGTCACAGACCGACGCGGCGATCGCCCGGGCTCACGCCGCATACGCGACGTGGCGGCGGGTGGCCCCTGCCGACCGGGCACGGCTCCTGCGTGCTTTTGCGTCCGCGGTCGATGCAGATCGTGAGCACCTGGCTCAGCTCGAGGTGGCCAACGCCGGCCACACGGTCGGGAACGCCCGCTGGGAGGCCGCCCATGTCCGCGATGTGATCGACTACTACGCCGGCGCGCCCGAGAGGAACTTCGGCCGCCAGATCCCTGTCGAGGGGGGACTCGACGTCACCTTCAAGGAATCGCTCGGCGTGGTCGGTGTGATAGCGCCGTGGAACTTTCCCATGCCGATCGCAGCCTGGGGCATGGCCCCGGCCCTGGCAGCCGGGAACACGGTGGTGCTCAAGCCGGCGGAACTCACCCCGCTGACAGCGATACGTCTGGCCGAACTGGCCCTGGAGGCGGGTATCCCCCCCGGCGTGTTCCAGGTCCTTCCCGGTCGGGGCTCCGTCGTCGGCGAACGCTTCGTCACGCACCCTGACGTGCGCAAGGTCGTCTTCACCGGCTCCACCCAGGTCGGCAAGCACATCATGGCAGGCTGCGCGCAGCAGGTGAAGCCGGTCACCCTCGAGCTGGGCGGCAAGAGCGCCAACATCGTCTTCGCCGATGCAGACCTGGTCAAGGCGGCCGACGCCGCGCCGCTCGCGGTCTTCGACAATGCCGGGCAGGACTGCTGCGCCCGGTCCCGGATCCTGGTGCAGCAGTCGGTGTTCGACGACTTCATGACGCTGCTCGAACCGGCAGTGCAGGCCGTCAGGGTCGGTGACCCCAGTGATGAGGCCAACGACATGGGGCCGCTGATCTCGGCCGCCCACCGGGCCAAGGTAGCCGCCTACGTCCCTGAGGACGCCCCGGTCGCCATCCGCGGCACCGCACCGGAGGGGCCCGGATTCTGGTTCCCGCCCACCGTCCTGACACCCCTTGGGCACGACGATCCGGCCTTCACCGAGGAGATCTTCGGACCAGTCGTCACTGTCGTCCCCTTCACCGACGAGGTCGACGCCGTACGCATCGCGAACAACAGCGAGTACGGCCTGTCAGGCTCCATCTGGACCCGCGACGTGGGCCGGGCGCTGCGCGTCGCCCGGGGTGTCGAGGCCGGGAACCTGTCCGTCAACTCCCACTCCTCGGTGCGCTACTCGACTCCGTTCGGCGGGTTCAAGCAGTCCGGCCTGGGCCGTGAGCTCGGCCCGGACGCGCTCGACGCATTCACCGAGACCAAGAACATCTTCATATCCACGAAGGAGTAGGACCATGACCAACCGACTGGACGGCCGCGTCGCCGTCATCACCGGAGCCGGCAGCGGCATCGGCCTCGCCAGCGCCCGTCGCCTTGCCTCGGAAGGGGCCAGGGTGGTGTGCGTGGACCTCGACGATGTCTCCGGAAAGAACGCCGCCGCCGAGGTCGGCGGACTGTTCGTCCAGGCCGACGTCACCGACGAGGACGCGGTGCGCGCCATGTACGACACGGCGGTCGCCGAGTACGGGAGCGTGGACATCGCCTTCAACAACGCCGGCATCTCGCCCCCGGACGACGACTCCATCCTGACCACCGGCATCGACGCCTGGCGCAGGGTGCAGGAGGTGAACCTCACCAGCGTGTACCTGTGCTGCAAGTACGCCATCCCGCACATGCAGCGCCAGGGCCGGGGATCGATCATCAACACGGCCTCGTTCGTCGCCGTGATGGGAGCAGCCACCTCGCAGATCTCCTACAGCGCCTCCAAGGGCGGCGTGCTGTCGATGTCACGGGAGCTGGGCGTCCAGTTCGGCCGCGAGGGCATCCGGGTGAACGCCCTGTGCCCGGGCCCGGTGAACACCCCTCTCCTGCAGGAGCTGTTCGCCAAGGACCCCGAGCGTGCCGCCCGGCGCCTGGTCCACGTTCCCCTGGGCCGGTTCGCCGAGCCGGACGAACTCGCCGCTGCCGTGGCCTTCCTGGCCAGTGACGACTCCTCGTTCATCACGGCCAGCACCTTCCTTGTCGACGGCGGTATCAGCGGCGCCTATGTGACACCCGTTTAGGCCGCGCGGGCCCTGCGGGGGGACATGCAGCCCCCGGCAGGGCGCCCGGTCAGGGCGGACGCGACAACACAACTGAACATCGCGCCATTCGAACCCGAGTGGGAGAGCCCCCTGGACCGCCGACGGCAGGGGCGCCGAAGGAGCAACCACTCTCCGGACACTCTCAGGCACCGGTACCGCCCGGGTAAGGCGCACTCTGGAAAGCAGGCGCCCTCGGCGCCTCGCCGACGGGGAAACCCGCGCCCCTAGCAGGTGCGGTGAAACTCTCAGGCCCAAGGACAGAGCGGGAGAGCCACCGATCGCTCGCCGACGCCGCCGTCGGCACCAACGAACGGAACCTCCGTGCACCACACTCGCCCTCTGGCCCACTCCGACGTACAGCCCTTCACTTCACGGCACATCGGCCCGTCTCCCGATGATCAGCAGAAGATGCTGGCCCATCTGGGATACCAGGACCTGGACGCCCTCGTCGCGGCGGCCGTCCCGGCCGGCATCCGCAGCAGTCGGCCCCTGGACCTGCCCGCGGCGGCCTCCGAGCCGGACTTGCTGGCGGAGCTGAAAGAGCTGGCGGCCCGCAACCGTCTGATGATCTCCATGATCGGACTCGGCTACCACGACACCTTCACGCCGCCTGTGATCGTCCGCAATGTGCTGGAGAACCCTGCGTGGTACACGGCCTACACGCCGTACCAGCCGGAGATCTCCCAGGGCAGGCTCGAAGCGGTCCTGAACTTTCAGACCATGGTGGCCGACCTGACCGGTCTGCCTACCGCCAACGCCTCGCTGTTGGACGAGGCGACTGCTGCTGCTGAGGCCATGGCCATTTCGGTGCGGGCAGCCCGGGGCCGCACCGCTTTCCTCGTCGATCAGGACTGCCTACCGCAGTCGGTAGCAGTGCTCTGCACCCGTGCGGAACCGCTGGGTGTCGAGGTCGTCGTCGCCGACCTGGCCGGCGGCCTACCCGACGGAGACTTCTGCGGTGTGCTACTGCAGTACCCGGGGACGAGCGGGCAGGTGCGCGACGACCGGGCGCTCGTCGCCGAGGCCCGGGCCCGGGGAGCGCTGGTGACAGTGGCAGCCGACCTGCTTGCCCTTACCCTGCTCCGTCCGCCCGGTGAGATCGGCGCGGACATCGTGGTCGGCTCCGCGCAGCGGTTCGGTGTGCCCATGGGCTTCGGCGGGCCGCACGCCGGCTACATCGCGGTGAGAGAAGGGCTGGAGCGTCTGCTTCCGGGCCGCATCGTGGGTGTCTCCCATGATGCGGACGGGCAGCCCGCCTATCGCCTCGCCCTGCAGACCCGCGAGCAGCACATCCGCCGCGAGAAGGCCACGAGCAACATCTGCACGGCCCAGGTCCTGCTTGCTGTGATGGCGGGCATGTATGCGGTCCATCACGGACCGGAGGGACTGCGTGCGATCGCCACGCGTGTCCACCGCCACGCCGTGGTGCTGGCCGCGGGTCTGCGCGCCGGCGGCATCGATCTGGTGCACCAGGAATTCTTCGACACGGTCCTCGCCCGGGTCCCCGGGCGGGCGGTCTCCGTGGTGGCCGCGGCTCGCGACCGGGGCATCAACCTGCGGCTCGTCGACGGCGATCACGTGGCTGTCAGCTGCGACGAGATCACCGAACTCGAACATCTGGCCGCTGTCTGGGAGGCCTTCGGCTGCCCCGCACCTGACGAGGAGGAGATCGGCCGGAACGCCCCCGACGCGCTCCCCCGTACGCTGCTTCGCAGCAGCGGCTTCCTCAGCCATCCGGTCTTCCACCGGTACCGTTCCGAGACCGCGATGCTGAGGTACCTGCGCCGGCTCGCGGACCGCGACCTGGCGCTGGACCGGACGATGATCCCGCTCGGCTCCTGCACCATGAAGCTCAACGCGACCTCCGAGATGGAGGCCATCACCTGGCCCGAGTTCTCGCGCATCCACCCCTTCGCGCCGCTGGACCAGGCCGAGGGCTACCTCCACATCATCAAATCCCTGGAGACGTACCTCCTCTCGATCACCGGGTACGACGCGATCTCCCTGCAGCCCAACGCCGGATCCCAGGGCGAGCTGGCCGGTCTCCTCGCGATCCGGGCCCACCACCGGGCCGCCGGCCAACCGCAGCGCACCGTGTGCCTCATTCCCTCCAGCGCCCACGGCACAAATGCGGCTTCCGCCGCCATGGCCGGCATGCGCGTCGTCGTCGTCGCCTGCGCCGACGACGGCAACGTCGACCTGGCCGACCTGCACTCCAAGGTGAACACGCACCGGGACACCCTCGCCGCGATCATGGTGACCTACCCGTCGACCCACGGCGTCTACGAAGAGGGCATCCGCGACATCTGTGCCCTGGTGCACGACGCCGGAGGCCAGGTCTACCTGGACGGCGCGAACCTCAACGCACTGGTCGGCCTGGCCCGGCCCGGCAGGTTCGGGGCCGACGTCTCGCACCTCAACCTGCACAAGACATTCTGCATCCCGCACGGCGGCGGCGGCCCGGGCGTCGGACCAGTCGCCGTACGAGCCCACCTGGCGCCCCATCTCCCCACCCACCCGTTGGTCCCCGAGGCAGGTCCGGCAGGCGGTGGAGGTCCCGTCTCGGCCGCACCCTGGGGATCGGCCGGCATCCTGCCCATCGCATGGGCCTACGTCCGCCTGATGGGTGCCGCAGGCCTGACCCGGGCGACACAGGTCGCCGTCCTGTCCGCCAACTATCTCGCCGCCCGTCTCGCACCGCACTTCCCGATCCTGTACACCGGCGCCGGCGGTCTGGTGGCGCACGAGTGCATCCTGGACCTGCGGCCACTGACCCGGCAGACCGGTGTCACAGTCGACGACGTCGCCAAACGGCTCGTCGACTACGGGTTCCACGCCCCCACGATGTCCTTCCCCGTGGCGGGAACGCTCATGATCGAGCCGACAGAATCGGAAGACCTCACCGAGATCGACCGCTTCTGCGAGGCGATGACCGCCATCAGAGGCGAGATCGACGCGATTGCCCAGGGCACCAGCAACCGGTCCGACAACCCGCTGCGAAACGCCCCCCACACCGCGCAGATGCTGGCCGGGGACTGGCCCTACCCGTACTCCCGGGCCGTCGCGGCTTACCCCCACGACCGGCTCCGCCTGGACAAGTACTGGCCGCCGGTGCGGCGAATCGACGGCGCGAGCGGCGACCGGGCTCTTGTCTGCTCATGCCCGCCCATCGACACATACGCCGGATGACCCACCCGGCAGGCACCCAACTACCCTCCGCGAAAGGGAACGCTATGAGCATCCCGCAGAACCTCAAGTACTCCAAAGACCACGAATGGCTGGCAGCCGAAGACGGCCTCGCCACCGTCGGCATCACCCAGCACGCCGCCGACGCACTCGGCGATGTCATCTACATCCAGCTCCCCCAGGTCGGCGACCGCGTGGAGGCCGGGCAGCAGTGCGGGGAGATCGAGTCGACCAAGTCCGTCAGCGATCTGGTCGCCCCCGTCTCGGGCGAGATCGTGGCACTGAACGAGGCGATCGCCGAGGACCCCGGTGCCGTCAACACCGATCCCTACGGAACCGGCTGGCTTTTCAAGGTCCATATCGCCGAGGAGCCGGGCGACCTGCTCTGCGCCGACGAGTACATCGCATTCGCCGGCTGACCGAGACCACGACCACGACAGGACAGAGATGTCACTTCTCCCCGCCCCCCGTCTCACCGCCCTCGATGCCGTGCATCGTTCGCTGGGCGCGACCATGACCGACTTCGCGGGCTGGGACATGCCGCTGCGGTACGGCAGTGAGCGCGACGAGCACAACGCCGTACGCACCAAGGCCGGCCTCTTCGACCTCTCCCACATGGGCGAGATCACCGTCACGGGTCCGGAGGCCGTCAAGGCCCTGGACCACGCGCTGGTCGGCAACATCTCCACCGTCGGCGTCGGCCGCGCGCGCTACACGCACATCTGCCAGGAGGACGGCGGGATCGTGGACGACCTGATCGTCTACCGCCTGGGCGAGACCGAGTACATGGTCGTCGCCAACGCCTCCAACGCCCAGGTCGTCCTCGACGCGCTGACCGAGCGCGCCGCCGGCTTCGACACCGAGGTCCGCGACGACCGGGACGCGTACGCGCTCCTCGCCGTGCAGGGCCCCGAGTCCCTCGGCATCCTTGCGTCCCTCACGGACGCCGATCTGGACGGTCTGAAGTACTACGCCGGGCTGCCCGGCACCGTCGCGGGCGTGGCCGCGCTCATCGCGCGCACCGGCTACACCGGCGAGGACGGCTTCGAGCTGTTCGTATCGCCCGAGCACGCCGTGGAACTGTGGCAGGCGCTGACCAAGGCCGGCGAGAGCGCCGGTCTGGTCCCGGCCGGTCTGTCCTGCCGCGACACTCTGCGCCTGGAAGCGGGCATGCCGCTGTACGGGCACGAGCTGACCACCTCGCTCACTCCGTTCGACGCGGGACTGGGCCGGGTCGTGAGGTTCGAGAAGGAGGGCGACTTCGTCGGCGGCGCCGCCCTGGAGGCAGCCGCCGAGCGCGCCGCCACGAACCCGCCGCGCAAGCTCGTGGGCCTGATCGCCGAGGGCCGCAGGGTTCCGCGCGCCGGCTTCCCGGTCGTCGCGGGCGGCCGGGTCATCGGCGAGGTCACCTCGGGCGCCCCGTCTCCGACGCTGGGCAGGCCGATCGCGATGGCGTACGTGGACGCGGCGCACGCCGCCCCGGGCAGCGGGGGTGTCGGCGTCGACATCCGCGGTACGCATGAGGCGTACGAGGTCGTCGCGCTGCCGTTCTACAAGCGCCAGAAGTGATCATAAGCACCACCCCTCCCGTTCATCGGCACTCCCCCGCATCCAGGAGAATCGGTCATGAGCGACCTCCAGCAGCTGCGTTACAGCAAGGAGCACGAGTGGGTGTCGGACGCCGCCGAAGGCGTCGCGACGGTCGGCATCACCAAGTTCGCGGCCAACGCGCTCGGTGAAGTCGTCTACGCCCAGCTGCCCGAGGTGGGCGACACGGTGACCGCGGGCGAGACTTGCGGCGAGCTGGAGTCGACCAAGTCCGTCAGCGACCTGTACTCGCCGGTCAGCGGCGAGGTCGTCGAGGCGAACCAGGACGTCGTGGACGACCCGTCGCTGGTGAACTCCGCACCGTTCGAGGGCGGCTGGCTATTCAAGGTGCGTGTCACACAGGAGCCGAAGGACCTGCTCTCCGCGGAGGAGTACGCCCAGCTCACCCCCTCCGGCAACTGACCCCGAGGGAATCGGAGATGTCTGTTCCGAACACGCCTCTCCATGAACTCGACCCCGACGTCGCCGCCGCTGTCGACGCCGAGCTCCACCGCCGGCAGTCGACCCTGGAAATGATCGCGTCGGAGAACTTCGCTCCGGTTGCGGTCATGGAGGCACAGGGCTCCGTCCTCACCAACAAGTACCCGGCGGGCTACCGGGCCGCCGCTACTACGGCGGCTGCGAGCACGTCGATGTCGTCGAGCAGATCGCCATCGACCGCGGCCCTCTTCGGCGCCGAGCACGCCAACGTCCAACCGCACTCCGGCGCGCAGGCCAACGCCGCCGCCATGTTCGCCCTGCTCTCCCCCGGCGACACGATCATGGGCCTGAACCTCGCCCACGGCGGTCATCCGACCCATGGCACGAAGATCAACTTCTCCGGCAAGGTGTACACCGTGGTCGCGTACCACGTGGACAGCGAGACCGGCCAGGTCGACATGGCCGAGGTCGAGCGGCTCGCCAAGGAGTCCCGTCCGAAGCTGATCGTCACCGGCTGGTCCGCGTACCCGCGTCAGCTGGACTTCACGGCCTTCCGCCGGATCGCGGACGAGGTCGGCGCGCACCTGATGGTCGACATGGCCCACTTCGCGGGTCTCGTCGCCGCCGGTCTGCACCCCAACCCCCTACCGCACGCCCATGTCGTGACCACGACCACGCACAAGACCCTCGGCCGTCCGCGCGGCGATGTCATCCTGTCGACGCAGGAGCTCGCCAAGAAGATCAACTCGGCGGTCTTCCCGGGGCGGCAGGGCGGTCCGCTGGAGCATGTGATCGCGGCGAAGGCGGTCTCCTTCAAGGTCGCGGCCTCCGACGACTTCAAGGAGCGCCAGCAGCGCACGCTGGACGGCGCGCGGATCCTCGCCGAGCGTCTGGTCCAGGCCGATGTGACCGAGCACGGCGTCTCGGTCCTGTCGGGCGGCACGGACGTGCACCTGGTCCCGGTCGACCTGCGCAACTCCGAGCTGGACGGCCAGCAGGCCGAGGACCGGCGCCACGAGGTGGGCTTCACGGTCAACCGCAACGCCCATCCCGAACGATCCGCGGCCGCCGATGGCCACCTCGGGGCTGCGGATCGGCACCCCGGCGCTGGCCACCCGCGGCTTCCAGGAGGAGGACCTCCGGGAGGCCGCCGACATCATCGCCGAGGCGCTGAAGCCCGCGTACGACACCGAGGCGCTGAGCGCCCGGGTGTCCGCCCCGGCCGCGAAGCACCCGCTGTACCCCTGCCGGAAGAACCCGCCCGGCACCCCCGCAACGGACAAGGAACCAGGAGGAGTCATGCCGCCGCCCCAGACACCAGTGGAGCCGTCACGCATCGCACCCGACGGACGCAGGATGCTGCGCCTGGAGGTCCGGAACAGCCAGACCCCCATCGAGCGCAAGCCCGAGTGGATCAAGACCCGGGCGAAGATGGGCCCCGAGTACACGAAGATGCAGGCGCTCGTGAAGGGCGAGGGCCTGCACACCGTGTGCCACGAGGCCGGCTGTCCGAACATCTACGAATGCTGGGAAGACCGCGAGGCGACCTTCCTCATCGGCGGCGACCAGTGCACCCGACGCTGCGACTTCTGCCAGATCGACACCGGCAAGCCGCAGGAGCTTGACCGTGACGAGCCCCGCCGGGTCGGCGAGTCGATCGTCACGATGGACCTGAACTACGCCACCATCACCGGCGTCGCGCGCGACGACCTGGAGGACGGCGGCGCCTGGCTGTACGCGGAGACCGTGCGCCAGATCCACGCGATGACCTCGGAGCGCGCGGAGGGCCGCACCAAGGTCGAGCTCCTCATCCCCGACTTCAACGCCGTGCCCGAGCAACTGGCCGAGGTCTTCTCCGCCCGCCCCGAGGTGCTCGCCCACAACGTCGAGACCGTGCCGCGGATCTTCAAGCGGATCCGCCCCGGCTTCCGCTACGAGCGCTCCCTCGAAGTGATCACGCGCGCCCACGAGGCGGGGCTCGTGACCAAGTCGAATCTGATCCTGGGCATGGGCGAAGAGCGCGCGGAGGTCAGCCAGGCGCTGCAGGAACTGTACGACGCCGGCTGCGAGCTCATCACCATCACCCAGTACCTGCGGCCCTCGACGCGGCACCACCCCGTCGAGCGCTGGGTGAAGCCGCACGAGTTCGTGGAGCTGAAGGAGGAGGCCGAGGAGATCGGCTACTCCGGCGTGATGTCGGGTCCGCTGGTCCGCTCCTCGTACCGCGCGGGCCGGCTGTACCAGCAGGCGATGGAGCGGCGGGCGCCGTCCCCGGAAAAGGCGTGAACCTGCCCACGGGCGGCTTCGGCCTGCTCACGTCGTTCATAGTGCGTATCAGGCACGTCTGCCCTGCTGGCACAGTGCTGTCCGACTCCATTTTCGGCGTTGAGCGGCTATGTGATCCGAGATCAGCCCTGCCGCTGACCTCCTCTCCGCGGCTGCCGAGGCCGGCGTCTGGCCGCGCCTGCACGCAGCCTTGCTGACCGAGCTGCGCCGCACCGACCTGCTGGACCTTGACCACTGCGCTGTTGACGGCTCGCATGTCCGGGCTCCCAAAGGGGGGATCACATCGGCCCCTCGCCGGTCGACCGCGCCCGTCCCGTTCCAAGCACCTCCTGATAGTCGACCGGCACGGAACCCCGCTCGCCGTCACCCTCACCGGCGGCAACCGCCACGACGCCACCCAGCTCCTGCCGCTGCTCGACGCGGTCCCGCCGATCCGGGGGCTGCGAGGACGGCCTCGCCGCAAGCCGCGGCACCTGTATGCCGACCGGGGCGACGACTTCGAACAAGTACCGCCGCCTGCTGTGGAAGTGCGGCATCAAACCGATGATCGCCCGACGTGGCGTGGCCCACGGCTGGGGGCTTGGCAAGGTCCGTTGGGTGGTGGAGCGGGCCTTCGCTTGGCTGCACCAGTTCAACGGCTCCGGATCCGCTACGAAGGACGCGCCAACCTCCATCAGGGCCTGCTCGAACTGGCCTGCAGCCTCATCTGCCTCCGTCGCCTGCGCACCGTACGGTGAAACGAGCGGTCAGGTGAGGATGATCGGATTGGTGAGTGCGGCGACGTGCCCGTTGGGATGGCGGACCTCGATGCGGACGAACCCCGGGTCCTCCGCCGTCGTGTCCCACTGCACTACACCTGCCCCGTCGCCGGGGAGAGACGCCCGGTGAACCTTCCCTTGATCGGTGTGGAAGCCGACGGTCCCCACCGGCACACCTCTACTGCCACCTGCACTTCGACCTGCCCACCATGAGTTGTGAGCTCTTCTCCCACCCCGGCGGCGCGACCATCGGCATTGGCGGTGAACGACACGTCCATGTCCGCCGACTCGGAGATCCAGCTGCGGCCAGCACGGATTCCGGCCAGGACCGCCTCGGTGCTCAGTTCCTTGGCGAAGACCACGGTGTGAGGGATGCCGATCTGCCCCCCCAAGTGGGTGTCGCTGTTGCCCATCGCCGGCCGCCACGAGCCCGTGTGGATGTCCGCTGCGAGGCTCCGCCTCCACTGCGCCAGGGCGGTCTCGTTGTCAGCGTTCCAGGGTCGGTCCGAAGTCCACAGTCCGTTCCAGACCACCACCACGTCGAAGCCCCGGGAAGAGGAACATGAAGTCGCCCGACGGATAGGGCGCATGCGGGTGCGCGGCCACGCACAGGCCCCCCACTCGATGGACCTGATCCAGGCACTATTCGATCAGCCCGTCCCTGGCGGCCGGTTCCTCGCCGGCTCGCTCGGCGAGTTGACGGTGGACCGCAGCGACATTGCCGCCCCACAGCGCCAGCAGCCGTCGTACCTCCGCGGTGGCGGTGAACCCGCCGCGGACACGTGCCTGAAACCGGCCCTCACTGCGCGCCGCGGACACCCAGTTCCACACCGTCCGCTCCGTGATCCCCAACGCGACCGCGACCAGACGCACATGAGCGGTGGCCAACTCACCACGGCCGTCCAGGGCCATCAGCCGGGCAACCGCACCCTGACGGCCCACCACCGCGGTCAACCCTGCCTGATACGGAACCGGCGACGAGCAGCCAGACGATTCCCCCACCGGCCTCATGGCCCTCCCCCGGCCACCAAGGGCAGCAGCGGCTGCCGCATTCGGACCAGGCGAAGCTGTCCCCCCAGCACTCGGTTCAACCCGACACGCCGCACGACCTCACACCAACGACGGAACCCCCGCCCGCCCGGGTTTCAACCCCCGCGCCCACGCCATAACACTCGGCGCCCATCCTTCAGCGGCAATCGGCGTCACCTTTCAGTGCCAACCCGGCAGCAGCCTTCAGCACAAACCCGCCCCACCACCCACCCGAGCAGCACCACTCACCAGCACCCAGCCACTGAAACCCAACGCCGAACCCACTGAAAACCAAACGCCGATCATCACGTTCGGCCAGCGTGGGCCGCGTGCAGGGCGCCGATGTCCAAGGAGAGGCGCCTGCTACTGAGACTGGACTCGTGGCGTCGTAGGGGCAGATGGCTCCTGGTCCGTGCGGTATCCCCGAGGGATGCTTGCAGGTGGAGCACGGAACGTGTGACGTGCTCCGGGACACCCCCGAGCTCGCGGCCGCCATCATCACCGGGATTGGCTTGCCGAACTCACGCGGGCTCAGCCCGGTGACCGGGGATATCCAGTACGGCTCCGACGCCTTGAACACAGCAGACACACGCCGAGCTCGTCTCACCCGTGACCGGCAGTTACGGGACAAGGCTGCTTGGGCCAACTGAGTGAATTACATGGAAACGCATAGAGCATTGGAGCGATATTGCGAACCTTCATCGTCGAAATCCGATAAAGATGTACTCAACTGTGCACGGTGCGCAGTCCTACACGATGTGACAATCGGGAGTGGTGATGGCGTCCGAAAACCCCGCAATCTTCACTGATTTCGTCAGAATCGACGATCACGTGCAACAGATTCAAGATGAGCCGTGGTCAATGTACTGGGGGGAGATGCGTGCTGGAGAAGCGCTAAAGTTTATCCAGGATCAGTCCCGGCACTCAAGGAACGCGGTGTTGATGCGGACGACTACAGTGTCCAGGTAAGCATCCTGAACTCTGAAGCATCGGCTATCCCGACGCAGCCGATCTGCATCGTCGCGATGGTGTTCCCCAACGAGAAGGCCGCTTTCATTACGTCGTACCGCCACACGCAATGACTTCGGCGATCACACGGCCAGTTTGTGAACAAGGCCCGAATCCAGAGTCGTTTGACTCCGCGCTGACGCCGCTCTTGGTCCCTGATGCTTCGGTTCTGCTGAGCCGTGACCTTCGCGCTCGCCGGCTCGATGCGGACTGGCTTTTGTACCTGCGTGCTGATGCACCGGCTACCGCCGTACTGAGGATCAGCGACTCTGCCATGGCGATTCTGGCTGGCATTGGAACGTGCGGCGTCGTTTCGCTCCAAAGCCAGATCGACCCGAGGTTCACGCTTGGCCTTATGCGGAACCTGCTCGACGTTGGATTGGTACTGCCAACCACGTGGGCCCGATCCGGCGAACCCTGCACGATTACGCCGGATGAAGTCCACAACTTGCGGACTCGTGTGGCTCCGGGCGAGACTACCGCGCTGGAACTCGAGGACCTGTCCGCTTATGTGGCTGCACGTTCGCTCGTCGGCACATCGTCGGCTTTGCTGATTGGAGGGCGACGTGGAGGCACCGCTTCTGCGATCGCTCTGGGCCTACAGGCTTCCCACTCGGACGCGAAGCTCACATTCATTTGCGATCAGGAGTGGCATCGCCAGCAACTAGAGGCCGTCGACCCTACACGGAAGTTGCCCAGCGAGCTTCCCAGAATTGAAGAACAACTGGGCCGGGCAGGCGTTACCGAACTCGTACAGTTGCTAGTCAAGGACTCTTGCAGTAGCGACGTAACGGACGAAGTGCCCGAGGTCGACTTGCTATACGTTGATGCCTCACATTCCTATGACACGCTGTCGGCAGACTTGACGGCATGGCTGCCTCGTGTTCGCTCAAACGGCATTGCAATGGTACACGGGTACGGGAATTCTCTACGCCCCACAGTTTCGTCGATCTTCAATCGACACTTGGGTTCATTTTCTAATTTCAATACGGTCCAAACGCTGGCCATGGGAACCAAGAAGTGATCATCAAATACACGTCTACCGAGCCATGGTTTCCGGCACCCAGCCGGATGCGTCCGACTATTAACGGCGTCGATCGCAAGCTGGCGGCTCTTGCCCGCCCTCCGGCCTTGCCCATGCATTGCCGCCCATGGCTGGAGGCTAATTCCACCGGCAATCACAGTGCCATTTCCATATTCCTTCACCGCTACCGTCACTGGGGGCCCAAGCGGCGAGATGACGGTAGAAATGTCAGACCGAGTGGGACCCAAGCCGCCGGGCGACATCGTGCATCAATTCGCGCCTGGCTATTTTGGTGTGCTGACGGGTTACACGTTTGCGACCGAAGCACCAATCGGGCTTTATACACTCGGCCATCCAGATTCACCTGTTAAGGAATTGCATGTTTCGGGATTGCTCGAAACATGGTGGTACCCTCGGCCAATGTTTGTAGTATTTCGGCGACCAGGTGAAGGGCAAGTAATTCACTTCCGCTCAGGCGATCCCCTCTGCCATGCCGTACCCGTTGTCTGCGGAGGATTGGATATCCGGCAAGTAGACAAGCAGGAGGAAGTCGACTTCTCTGTGGCCAAGCAGAATTACGAGGAGGAGCGCCGGGCGCGAGTCGACCTGACTTGGACGAGCGTGGAGGGCGAGTCATTCTCCCGTCTATACAAAGAGAAGTCGCGTCAGTCGCGACGTGAGTTTCGACGTACCGACAGATAACGCGGCTATCTGAGATTGAACTCATGGTGTCGTCTGCGGTCAGGGGTTGATGGTCAGCCAGTCGCGTGACGCGGCGAACTCCCGCAACCGGCTGCCTTTTGAACGTTGAAATTGTCCGAAATCAGTACGATCGGCCCGCCGAGCTGCTGATGGGCGGCGATCAGTAGGTCCCGGTAGTCGCGCCAGGAGAAGCTCTTGCGTCCGTCGTCCCGGCGCGGCCGGTAGATCAGCCGGGATCTGTGGCCGGGCTTGTGGCAGGTCAGTGCGGCGATGGATATCCGTCTATGGGAGCGGCCGCGGATCCGGACCACGGGCGTGCGGCCTTGCTGCGACCGGGTCTTGGCGTGCGGCGGCGTCATGGAGAATACGAATCGGCCCATCCCCCTCCTAAATCGGGGCGGCAGTGCCGCGGCGGGAAATCTCGGCGGCGTAGTCAGCTCGGGTTGATCCGGCCTCCTTGGTCCACCTCTCGGCGCGGCTGATGTGAAGTCCCAGCAGGCGGCTGAGGACGACGGCGGGGAGTTCCCAGGAGAGCTCCATGAGTGTGGTGTTGCGGGCGGGCCGTGCCTTGATGCCCAGGGCGGTGAGCTTGCGCATGAGCTGTCGGCTGCTGATCGGCTGTCCGCCGGCCGTGCCCGGGAAGAGCCAGGGGTGATCGTCACTGCGTCCGAGGACGGCGTAGCCGTGCCGCTGCTGGACGAGCTCCAACACTAGGGAGTCCAGCGGGGGCGGCAGGTCAGTCGGGTGAGACCCGAGCATGAGCGCAACCCCGTGCTCCGCGCGGGAGACCTGGTCGAGCCGGATCCGGGAGGTCCGACTCAGCGGCTGGGCGAACAGCAAGAGAAGAAGACCCGCGACGCGGGTGGCGGTCTCGACCCCGTCTCCCTTCACGAGTCGGCGGACGTGGGCCCATCGTTGATCTTGCTCAATGACGGCCGTCGAGGGGTCCTTGGGCGGGATCGGGATCAGGACACGGTGAGCGTGGCGGTTCCGTACTGACCAGACCAGGAAGGTCCGGGCGAGGTAGCGGACCCAGATGTCGGTGGACAGCCAGTCGTCAATGTCGTGCTGGGTGCATGTGGCCAGGCTCGTGCTGCGGGCCCTGAGCGACGGTCTCTTGGAGGGTCTCCCGGGCGTCGCCCATTCGTCGGCAGTCGGAGGCTGCGGAGGAGGTATCCAGTGGAACGCGCGGCGGCCTCTTCAGTAGGTTCTGCGGATGCGGCAATTCGCGGACATCGAAGACCTGTCGGGGCTCGTGGGTGACGCACTGGGAGCGGGATGCCACGTTGTCGCGGTGGACCGGTTGCGCGGGGGAAGCAAGAAAGGGGTGTACCGGGTCCGCCTCGATGGAAGCCACCCGGCGAGTGTGATCGTCTACAGCTGGGCCGAAGCTGAGAACTTCTGGCCAGGCGCGCACGAAGCCGACCCGACTGACCCGTTCGCGCCCGCCTCCGGGCTGGTCCCGTTCCTCGCCGCGCAGCGGAGCTTGAACAGCCTCGGGGTGCGGGTTCCGCAGGTGCTTCTGGCGGATGACAGCCGTCGCCAGTATCCGGCGGACGTGGCCGTGGTCGAGGATGCCTCCGGCGGCACGCTCGAAGCACTCTTCGAAACCGATCCCACGCGCGCCGCGGGAGCCCTGGGCGACCTCGCTGAGATGCTTGAGGTGATGCACCGGCACCAGGCCCAGCACTACGGCAGGGTGGACCTGTTGGAGCGGGGCGGCTCCGCATCCGAGATCTCGTGCGAGCGACGGGTCCTCGACCGCGCCATGCGGGACCTTGAGGAGGCGGCGGGGCGTGACGGCAGGATCGCGGCAGCCGGCACGGCATTGTGCGACCGTCTGCAGGAACTGGCTGATCGGGTGAGCCCTCGCGCGCAATACGGACTGATCCACGGTGAACTCGGACCCGACCACGTCCTGGTCGACGCCGAAGGTCACCCTGTCCTGATCGACATCGAGGGCCTGATGTACTTCGACGTCGAGTGGGAGTACGTCTTCCTCCAGCTCCGCTTCGGGGAGTGGTACCCCGCACTGGCACGGCCCGGTCTCGATCCGCAGCGGCTCGACCTCTATATGCTCGCGATGCGTCTGTCGCTGGTAGCCGGTCCGCTGCGTCTCCTCGACGGTGACTTCCCCGACCGGGCGTTCATGCAGGGGATCGCCGAGCACAACGCGAAAGAGGCGCTGGCGCTCCTGCCGTTGGTGTAGCCGGATACACAGGGCCGCGTCGAGCACCCGCCTACTCGACACTGGACGGAGAGCTGGTCGCCTTCGACACGGCCACAGGCCGCTTCGACTTGTGGTACCGCGACCTGCGCACCGTCGGCATCGAAGGCCTGTTGCAGCCAGGGTTTGGAACGCCAGTTCCGCCGAGCTGGAAGAGCTTGCAGGCCGCTGGACCACGTCCGGTTGAGCAGCTCCTTGGGTGGGCGTGGCCGGAGTGGGTCACTGCCCCCAGGCGCGTCGCAGCAGCGGTCTCGTCGTCGGCGGCGAGGAAGAACACTATGTCGTGGGCCATCTGAGCATGATGTGTGACGGGACGCGGTAGTTGGAACCATGAGGGTGTGGTGACCTTGCGATTCGGACCCCGCAGGTCACGCTTGTTGGATGTCGGCGACGCGTGAAGGGTGACCCGGTTCCGGCGGTTGAAAAGTGACCCCCAGTCGGTCAGTTGATGTTGGTCATTCCCCAGTGTTGGCTGCTGGAACCCGTCCGAGGTCGCGGCCCCGCATCCGGTAGCTGTCGCCCTTGAGGCTGATGACTTCGGCGTGGTGGACGAGGCGGTCGATCATGGCCGCGGCGACCGTGTCGTCGCCGAAGACCTCGCCCCAGCGTCCGAAGGGCTTGTTGCTCGTGACGATCACGGACGCGCGTTCGTATCGGCCCGAGATGAACTGGAAGAACAGGTTCGCGGCCTCGGGTTCGAACGGGATGTATCCGACCTCGTCGACCACGATCAGCGGGATGCGCCCGAGCCGGGTGAGCTCGTCGGACAGCTTTCCGTTCCCGTGGGCCTCGGCCAGGCGGGTGACCCACTGGGCGGCAGTGGCGAAGGCGACGCGGTGCCCGGCCTGGCATGCCCGGATCCCGAGCCCGGTGGCCAGGTGGGTCTTGCCGGTTCCGGGCGGCCCGAGGAAGATCACGTTCTCCTTCCCGGCGACGAAGTCGAGCGTGCCGAGATGGGAGACGACCTCCCGCTTGACCGACCGCTGGTGGTCGAAGTCGAAGTCCTCGAGCGACTTGCGTGAGGGGAAGCGGGCCGCCCTGATGCGGCCTTCGGCGCCGTGCGCATCACGTGCGGCGACCTCACGCTGCAGGCAGGCGGCCAGATACTCCTCGTGGCTCCAATCCTCAGAACGGGCCCGCTCGGCCAGCCGGGAGGCCGCATCCCGCAGAGCCGGAGCCTTCAAAGCCTTGGTCAGATAGATCAGCTCGGAGGAGACGTCGCGCTTGCCGCCGGCCTGCTTGGTGCTGTTCGGGCTCATCACGCCGCCCCTTCACCGGTGGTCAGTCCGCCGTCGATGACGCCGAAGATGCGGTCGTAGGAGTCGAGCGACCGCTCCTCGACCTCGGTAAGGTCCGGGGTGACCTGCTTGGTGCCGGCCGTCCTGCGGCCGGCGGCGGCAGCGGCGGCATGGTCGGGATCGGTGATCGTCTGGTGTCTGGCCCAGCTGCGGGCATGGCGGGCGACCTCGACTCCGTCGCAGGTCACCAGGACCTGTTCCAGGTCCGCGGCCACCTCGACGCGTCGGCCGATGGCGAGCGGGTGGACGGAGTAGTCGCAGGTGTCCAGGCGGACATAGTGGTCCCGCGGCAGCCTGAGCGATGCCTTCCACCAGCCGGGCGGGGCGATGGGAGGCAGCGAGAGCATCCCGGACCTGTCGGCGTCGATCCGGTCGGCCGGACGGGCCTGCAACGTGCGGTGAATGCGCCGGTTGGCCTTGGCGAGCCAGTCGGCCAGTTGGACGTTGAAGTCCGCCGGCGAGTTGAACACCCGTCCCGGCAGGAACGACGTCTCCAGATAGCCGTTCGCTCGCTCGACCAGGCCTTTGGCTT
This sequence comes from Wenjunlia tyrosinilytica, assembly GCF_014646055.1. GTDB lineage: Bacteria > Actinomycetota > Actinomycetes > Streptomycetales > Streptomycetaceae > Wenjunlia > Wenjunlia tyrosinilytica. The sequence continues at coordinate 6,341 of NZ_BMMS01000048.1, read as the reverse complement.
CGGGATCCCGGGGCCTGCAGAGCACGAACTTGATGCCCAGCAGCCCGGCGAACGCCGCGAACTCCTCGGTCAGGCGCGGACCACCGCAGCGCCAGGAGCCCACGGCTCCCTCGTTGTCCCAGACCAGTGTCCTGGGGACGGCGCCGAGTTCGGTCAGCAGTCGCCAGTGCCCGGCGATCAGGTCGGCCGCCGAACGTGACGGCAGCATCCGCGCGGTGATCCATCGCGAGTAGCCTGCCACCATCACAAGGACCGGCGGATGGCTCACCTGCCCGAAGCCGAGCGGGACCTGAGCCGGTGGGAACCACAGGTCGCACTGGGCCAGCTCGCCCGGTTCATAGACCGTCCTCGAGACCGGGTCGACCGGCTGGTAGGCCGGACGCAGCTCACGGACCCGGTTCTTGAGGACGGTAAGGCCACGGGTCCAGCCGATCCGTTCCGCAATCACCGTCGCCGGCATCTGCGGCCACTGTCCGAGCAGTTCGCGGATCTGCGGCTCGACAGCATCCACGATCGAACCCTTCGGCGCCCGCTGATACTTCGGCGGGGCGTCGTCCGCGATGGCTCTGCGGACGGTGTTCCTGGCAATCCCCAGCTTCCTCGCGATTGCCCGCACCGGCATCTGCTCGGCCCGATGAAGCCGACGGATCTCCGCCCAGTCCTCCACGCTGATCACCACTCCTCCCGGACTGACTCAACGAGCCAGCCGCCTGGAGGGGGTCAACTTTCAAGCGTCGACAATGGTCCACCTTTCACGCGACGCTGACAGTTGGAACCACATAGTCACACTGCTTGCAACCTGCGGTGAATTGCCATTCATGTTGGAACCCGCGTCGATATACCGGTTCGAGACGCGCGGGCGAAGCCGCCTCACCCGGCGGCTGATGACCGCCGTGCACATCACCAGGGGACTACGCCAGCGTCTTGGAAGAACCTGCCGGTCGGGCCGTCGTCCGGCAGGGTCGCCAGTTTGATGGCGATCGCTGCGCCCTGTTCGGGGGTACGCACGCCGCGGAAGCCGTTGAGGTCGGTCGCGACATAGCCGGGGCAGCCGGCATTGATCAGGATGTTCGTGCCGCTCAGCTCCCGGGCGTACTGGAGGGTGACGGCGTTCAGGAACGTCTTCGACGGCGCGTACGCTACGGCCACCGGACCCGTCATCTGCTCAGCAGCGGTTCCTGACTGCCGGGTGAGGGAGCCGACACTGCTGGACATGTTCCCGGAGGTTTTCTCCTGAGCGCGCTTACGCCTTTGAGCAGGCCATGGCTGATGTCCTCCTGCTGGGGACTCCTGAGCACATCGAGCTCGCGGCATCGGTGTGAGACTCGCTGGCTCGCGAGGGAAACGCCAGCGTGGACGGGCTGCTCATCGCTTTACGGCGCGATCTTCGAAGCGAGCTGGGCATCGGTGCTTCCGAGCTCGAAGGCGTTCCCCTGATCCGGATGGCTGCGGCTGATTCAGAGGTCTGGGAGAGCTGACCGCAGCCACCTGGCTCATGTGCTCGGACGTCCGCAGGTCGTGCATTCTTCGATGGAGACAGAACTTGGTGTCACCGTGTGTGCTCGCCGGGGGAGGGTCGGCTCCAGGTTTTGCCCCAGTCCTGGTACTCCTCCGGAGGACCACGCTTCCGACGGCCGTTCACCGGCGCAGCGACACTGTCCATCGCGCACCCCCAGCCCACGGGCGAGGGCCCATGCAGCCAAGGGTGTCAGCGGAACCTCAACGCACGGAACGAGCCGGAACCCCTCACCCCAAAGGGTGAACGCTCCGACCGGCTGTCCTGCCGGAGTGAAGTTGACTGTGGTTCTTGCACTGAGCTGCGGGTTTGCCGGTTGGGGTGAGACTGTCATACCTCGGGATTCTCACTGTACCTGGCGTCTGTGGAAGTCCAGCGTGGTATGAGCGCGTTTGGCCCTAGCCGAAGAGGCTGTGCTTCGCCGTCGGCGGTTCTTGGCTGTCCGTCAGGTGGCGTCGGCGGAGGCGGGTGAAGGCAGTGGGGTTGGGGCAGTGCGGGAGGAGCTCCTTGATGCGCTGTGCGCATTCGCGTGGGCTTGCCGTGCTGGTGTCGCACTCCAGGTCGTAGTCGCCGTGGGCGTGGACCAGGTCGTGTTGGTGGGCCGCGAGGCCCGGCCGGCGGTCGCCCCGGACCAGCTCGCGGCGGGCCAGCTCGTCCAGCGGGCAGTGGACGCCGACAAACAGTACGTCCTCGGGTGGCAGCACCGTCAGGCAGTCGAGCAGTCGCCACGGCTCGCTCAGCACATGGTCGACCACGATGTCGTTGCCCACCTCGGCCATGGCCGCAATCGAGCGGTGGAAGCCCCTTCTGGTCCGCCGCAGCGCTGCGTCGAGCTCCTCCGTCCCTAGCTCCCGCTTGCTGCGCATCGCGTTGAAGCTGTCGACTGCCAGGTGGAAGAAGACGCCGTCGTCCAGGATGTCTAGTAGCTCCCGGGCGATGCTCGACTTCCCTGAACTGGAGGTGCCATTGAGGAAGATGATCCGACCAGATGTCATATCGGCATGGTCGCATGGTGCCGTTCCGGCTCCGTGTTGAGGGAATCTCCAGTGGATCTCGGCGCCCGGCAAGACGGCAGTCCTGGACGCCTTAGGCTCGCGGGCGGTGAGCCCAAGGTGGAAGTGGCAGCGAGCTTGTCGGGTGTCCGAAGGCTGATCAATCGGGTGTCTGGGCTGCGAGGGGTTTGCAGAAGCGCTGTAGAAGCCGGGGAAGTGCCGCTGCCCGCGGTAGGACGCGAAATGCCGCACCGGGTCTATCGCTGCGAGGCACACAATTCCGGGCCTCACGTTCGCCCCCGGACGTGCACACTTCTGTAAGGTGGTGTGCATGACGGAGACGACCTATTCCATCGTGGAAGCCCGCGCCCGGCTGGGCGCCATCGCGCGTGAGATCAGCGTCACTCGTAAACCGGTCGCCATCACCGACCACGGCCAGACCGTCGCGATACTGGTCAGCCCCGCCGACGCCCTGGAGCTGCAGGAGCTGCGCGCCCTGGCCGCGTACCGCGCCCGCCAGGCCCGCGGCGAGGACGCCGGAGTCCCGCACGACGAGGCGTACAGCCGCGTGTTCGGTGAGGGCGAGGCGTGAGCTGCGAGGTCGTCCGGGAGCCCGAGGCCCTCGCTCAGGCGGAGCGGTTCGCCAAGGACGACCCGCAGGGCGTGCGGCAGGTGCTCGCCGCAGTGGACCGCCTCGCGGACGATCCAAGGCCCGACGGCGCGTTCGGCAGCGCCGGCCTGCTGCGTATCCATGTCGGCAGGTAATCGCGTGATGTACGAGATCAGCGACCAGCAGGTACGCGTGAGCGTCATCCACCTCGGCCGCCTGCGCTGAGCCCTGAGCGAAAGGGAGGCGAGGCCCCCGTGTAGAGGCCTCCCCCCTTTTTGGTCCACGATGCGCCCGGTCAGGGCTGCACGTGCACAGATCACCTTGCGCCGTTCACCGTCTGCCCCTGCAATGGGTGACCGGCTTGCGGTGCGCGGTTGCCCTAGTCGTCGACCGGCATGGGCGCGGGCTCGGCGTGCTGCATCCGTTGCGGCGTCCAGTAGCCGGGGTCGAAGTCCGGGACGGTATGGCTCACAGCAGTCTGCGGACCGCTGCCCGAGGACGGGCTGTGCGAGCCGTCCTGTGCGGACGCGTATCCGGCAGAGCCTGCGATGAGCATGGTCACGACCCCTAAGCCGATCAGGGTGAGAGGTTTGCGCATGTGGTCCTCGCTCTCATGGGAGGTGCGGGATCCTTCCCTGCCAAATCCCCGCACCGGCGGTCATGTGATTCGTCGAGCTTCGCCGTACGGCGTTCGAAACGCGGTTACGCTGCTTGGACTCCGTTGCGCCCGAAGGCGTTCCGCGTCCGTACAAGGTCAAGTGTCGTCCCCGACCTTGTTGTACAGGTCCCGGACCCCGTTGCCGAAGTAGGGCCCGGTCACGCCCACGTGGTCCTTGTCCGCCGTGGAGGTGACGGTGTCGGCGTAGCCGAGCTTGGTCCTGGGGCTGTACCCGGTCAGCCAGGGGCCGCCGCTGCTGCCCGTCTTGAGGTCGCACTGGGGCAGCGTCTTGCGGCCGTGGTTGTCCTGTGTGGTCCCCTCGCAGGTCCACTGCGTCGTCGGGAAGCCGACCGAGGGGTCCACGGGGTACCCGAAGGCGTTCACCTTGATCGTGCGCGGGTAGTTCCATTCGATGCCGTTGCCGCCCACCTGGTTGACCAGCTTCTTGCCGTGCAGCGGGTACACGGTCACGAGGCCGACGTCCCAGTTCCTGTCGCCGTGGCTGGTCCATCCCTTGAACGTGTTCAGCCGGTGTACCGCCCACGCCCCCGTACGGATGGGGATGGTTGCTGATGTGGAAGCGCGGCGTGAAGATCCACTTCTGTGCCCACTTGCCGCCCTTTCCCGCGTGTACAGCAGTGTCCGGCAGTAAGTACGAGCAACTTCGACTTGCTGTTCACCGCTGCGGCGGAGCAGTACAAGTTCCTTGTGGCGCTTGGGATCGTAGAAGCCCAGCCGGGCGGGGGTGGTCCGGGTCCGTCGGGACCGTCGAGGCGGATCACCGCGTGGAAGTGGATCAGGCCCCGTCGCTGGTACTCGGCAACCTTGACGTACGAGAGCCGGACTATCCCGTTGAGCTCCGTACGCGACAGGCCGATGCGTCGAGCGAGCTCACGGCGCAGCTCCAGGGCGAAGCGATGCCACAGCTCTCCGGCGTGCGCTTGCCACAGGGCAGCCCCGGGTAGTCGTAGCAGCGCACGCACAGCGGTTCGCCGAGGCGAGGTTCACCCTCCGCGTGCCGGAGGTGGCAAGCGACAGGCAGCCGTGCAGGCAGTGTTCGGACGCCTTCCGTGGACGGCAGGCGGTCACTTTGCCGTCCCGCTCACGGCGCGTGTGGACCGGGCCGAAGCCAGGAGCGGTGAGGGTGGCGAATACCCGAGGGTGCTCGCCGATCTCTGCCGTGATCTCCTTGCCGCCGACCAGTCCGGCACGAATGAGCTGGTAGGTGTCCGCTCGGTACACGCGAGCGCAGGAAGGGCAGACGGCCGCGCGTCGGTTGCCGCACGTGGTCAGCAGCCTGCCTCCGTGTTCCTCCGAGGTGTAGGTGAGCAGCGCCTCTCCCGGGACTGCGTGAGCTGACCAGGCCGCAACCGGGCCTGACGGGCGTGTACTCGTCCAGGATGGTGGAGCGGTTCGCCGCCAGGAGAGCGGGGCAGGAACCAACGAATGGACGTCTACCGCCGCCACCGGACACCGCTCCCGCCCGGCCGCCGGATGCAGCCCGAGCGGGGGCGCCAGCACCGCAACAGTCGTCCCGCAGACGCGGGAATGGTCCGGCACCCCCCGAGGCTGCTATGTCGTGTCAAGCCGCTTGAGGAAGCTCTTCCACGTCCCGATGGTTCCTTCGTTCGAGGATCTTGAAGATCTGGCGGCAGATGTTGCGCTTGAGGCATCGCCGGGCGTAGCGGGAGCTCTTGCCCTCGCCGATGCGACGGGCGACGTACGTCTTCGTGGCAGGATCGAGCCGCATCCTGATCAGGGTGATCGTGTGCATGGCCCGGTTCAGCTGGCGGTACCGCCCCGGTTCAGCCGGTGCTTGTTAGTCGGGCCCGACGAGGCCGGGATCGGCGCGACGCCAGCGAAGGAGGCGAAGGCGGCCTCGGAACGGAACCGGCCCGGATGCGACCAGCTGACCAGGATCTGGGCTGCGGTGATCGGCCCGACGCCGAGCAACTCCAAGAGTTCGGGGGCCTGCTGGCGGACGAGTTGCAGGAGCTCGCTCTCCAGCTCGCGGGCCTCGGCCTGGAGGTGCCGGATGCGCTGGGCGGTAGAACGCAGGGCGCGGATGGTCATGCGGTGCTCGGCGGACAGCGCGTGCCGGTCGCGGAGACCGGCACAGCGTGTGACCTGCTGCGGTCGGCTGAGGCGACGCAGTTCGGCACGGAGGTCATCCGGCGCGGAGGCGATCAGCGCCTTGAGCTGGTTGATGGCTGCGGTGGAGGCGTGCACGGCGCCCTGCCTGTGGCCGGCAGCACGCGCATCGCCTCGCGTTCCCCGCGGCTTCGGGGCTGGATGAGGTGCTCGGTGGCCAGGGCCTCCCGCGCCGCGCGGATGGCGTCGAGCATGTCCGTCTTGCGGCCTCCACGGACCGGAGGCCGTTTGGGGCGGCAGACCTCGACGACGCGTTCACCAGCGTCTTCGAGGAAGGCGGCGAGGCCAGCGCCGTAGCTGCCGGTCCCTTCGAGTGCCCAGCAGCGCCGACCGGGTCTGTCAAACGAGCGGTGTAACTGGGGTAGTTGGGGTTACTGGCGGGCTGCCGACAGGCGGCCGTCGAAGGTGATGTCG
>NZ_BMMS01000047.1 GCF_014646055.1 Wenjunlia tyrosinilytica | reverse complement strand
GCAGGGCACGATGCAGTCCGAATCGAATGTCGTCAATCACCGCAGCCATCCTCGCCCTGGAGCGGCAGCGCTGAAAACGCTCACTGAGAGCATCCGAGCAGGTGGGCTGCCCATCCCTCCACCGGGGAGAGCGGCAGGGAACCTGTGCGGCAGCGCTCACGTCGCCGGGTCGCGACGAGCAGGCCCTCTCATGGTTGCGGGGAACTTGATCCATCGGACGGTGCACTCCCTCCGGGGGCGTCGGGTGGTGCGGTGGCTCACGGACACGACCGAGGAGCGTCGTGCGCGCAGCAGCATCCGGTCCCTCCGCTGCAGACGGTGCCCACAGACTCAACGGCAGCGGTGGCCACAAGTCCGGCGTGGCCGCCCGGCGCAGCGTCTCGAAGGACTTCGGATGCACGGTGCTGTGACAGCCGCTCCGGTGAACGACGAGAGACCGCACAACTGCGCCGCCACGGGCGGCCCTGCGCCCTGCTGAGGGACCGACGGCCGCGAGGGCGGTCAGCCCACCCCTGATCCAGGTGCCTTGCGCCGGGACGGAACGGGGCGCGTCCTGACGGCCCTGCCGGTCGGCCCGATTCGCGCGTCCCCAATGCGGTCCGAGGGGTCCTGGCGCCCTGCGGCCCGGCAGGCCGTGCGATTTGAGCGGACTGCCCACCCGCATCACAACCATCCGGCCCCTTCCACGGGGCAGCAATCCCCGAAAAGGAGACACACCATGGCCACCATCACCGCACTGAGCCCGACCCAGAGCCACAGCGGGGTCACGCTGACCATCACCGGCAGCGCCCTGGGGGGCACCACCAAGGTGAACTTCGGGACCAAGTCGGTCACCCCCGCCACCGTTGCCGCCGGCACGGTCACCTCCGTCATCCCGGCGGGTTGCGCCGGTCAGGTCAGCGTCAGCGTGACCGCGGGAACCACCACCAGCAACTCCCTGCCGCTGTTCTACATCGCCGCACCGGCGCCCGGGGCTCTGAGCGCCCAGATCGGGCCGGCCGCCCCTCCTGCACTCACCATCACCGGCAGCGCGCTGTCGACCGCAACCCTGGTGACCTTCGGTGCGGTCGGCACCGCCGTGCCCACTGTCGTGTCGGACTCCCAGCTCACCGTCACACCGCCGGTGCACGGTGCCTTCGCGGCCTGCACGGACACCGTTGACCTCACGGTCACCAGCGCCGGCGGCGTCAGCCTCCCGATCGGCGCCCCCGGCCAGTTCACCTATTGCGACGTTCCCGCGGTCACCGGCCTGTCGCCCACCTCCGGGGCGGCCGGCACCCTGGGCGTCATCGTCAGCGGAACCTGCCTGAGCGACACCAGCGCCGTGACCTTCACCCCCACGGGCGGCGGAGCGTCGGTGGCGGCCTCCTTCACCCCCACCGGTCCCGGCAGCCTGCTCACCGACGTCCCCGCCGGGCTCGCCGCCGGCACCTACGACGTCCAGGTCACCACCCCGGGCGGCACCAGCGCTGTCGTCGCCGCCGACGTGTTCACCGTCGTCTGATCCCTCGGCCCAACGGGGGACCGCCGCCGTGCCCCGGCCGACACCGCGTCAGCCGGGGCACAGCGTGCGTGAGCCAGAAGGAGTGCGCCATGGTCCCGGTCATCACCAGTCTCAGTCCCAACGGCGGTTCGAACGCCGGGGGCACGCCCGTGACGATCACCGGCACGGACTTCACCGGAGCGACCACAGTGAGGTTCGGTGCGACATCGGTGTCGTTCACGCCGGTCAGCGCCACCCAGATCACAACGGCCGCACCCGCCGGCTCGGGAACGGTCAACGTCACGGTGGTCACCCCCGGCGGCACCAGCAACGGTGTGCCGTACACCTACAGCACCGTGCCGGTGATCACCGGTGTCAGTCCCACCAGCGGCCCGGCCGCGGGGGGCACACCCGTGACGATCACCGGCATGGGTTTCACCGGAGCGAGCGCGGTGAGGTTCGGTGGGACATCGGTGTCGTTCACGCCGGTCAGCGCCACCCAGATCACAACGGCCGCACCCGCCGGCTCGGGAACGGTCAACGTCACGGTCACCACCCCGGGCGGCACCAGCAACGGTGTGCCGTACACGTACAACGCCGTTCCGGTGATCACCGGTCTCAGTCCCAACGGCGGTTCGAACGCCGGGGGCACGCCCGTCACGATCACCGGCACGGACTTCACCGGAGCGACCCTGGTGAAGTTCGGTTCGGTATCGGTGTCGTTCACGCCGGTCAGCGCCACCCAGATCACAACGGCCGCGCCCGCCGGCTCGGGAACGGTCAACGTCACGGTCACCACCCCGGGCGGCACCAGCAACGGTGCGGCATTCACCTACAACCCCGTGCCCGCGATCAGCGCTCTGACTCCCAGCCAGGGACCGGCCGCCGGCGCGAACACCGTCACCATCACCGGTACCGCTCTCATCGGTGCCACCACGGTGACGTTCGGGACCAAGCCTGCCACCATCACCGGCAACACCGCCGGCCAACTCACCGTCACGGCCCCCGCAGCTGCCGTCAACGTCTCGGTCACCGCGCCGGGCGGCACCAGCAATCCGCTGCCCTACTTCTACATCCCCGCCCCGACCGTCACACGGCTCGACCCCACCCAAGGGCCGGTCTCCGGCGGGAACACCGTCACCATCACCGGCAGCAACCTGACCCTCACCGGCGCCGTCCACTTCGCAACCGGCACCGCCACCGGCATCACCGTCCTGTCGGACAGCCAGATCACCGCCCAAGCTCCCAGCGGCTCGGGCACGGCGACAGTCACCGTCACCACACCGGGCGGCACCAGCCTGCCCGGACTCGGCGGTGCCTACTACACCTACCTCGGGACCCCGGTGGTCAATGCCCTCGACCCCTCCCAGGGCCCGGCCGCGGGAGGCGACGTCGTCACCATCACCGGCAGCAACCTGACCTACACCGACGAGGTACGCTTCGGCGGCATCGCGGTGTCCTTCACAGCGATCTCCGACACCAAGATCGTCGCTGCCGCCCCCGCCGGGCCGCCCGGCACCGTCCCCGTCACCGTGCACACCCCGGCCGGCACCAGCGCCGACACCCCCTACCAGTACCTGGCCTGATCACGGGCGACGACCTCGCCACCACAGACTGCCCCGTGCCGCACCCGGGGACAGCACGTCGGGCCGACCGGGGAGCTTTGCGGCGCCGGCGCACCGGGTCTCCGGTGCGCTCCTCGAACTCGTCGATGTCGCGCTCGAGCCATCGGTGGGCTCAGGGGGCCGGACGGCCTCCAACGATGCGGTGGCCGCACCGGCAGAGGTGGGCCACCAGGCGATGCCCTCTTCGGCGAGACCGCGGCCCTGGGGCACGACCAGTCCGACATGGTCGCGGTCCTGCACGCCATCGAGGCCCGGTCCGATCACAGCGGTCGACGGTGGCCGCCTTGACCGCCACCGGAGCGAGGACCGCCCCCGCCGCCATCACCGCCGTCGCCAGCAGCCGTCGGCGAGTGATGCGCTTCATGTGCCTGGCCATGTGTTCTTGCACTTCAATCAACTTGCGTGTGGATCCCGGACGGCGCACGAGACGCGCCACTGCGCGTGGCCGTCCGAGCACTCGATCGGGTGGAGGTTGAGAGGCTGTTTGCGTGATGAACGCCCTCCCCGGACGCGATCATTCGGCGGTGCTCGCATCGAACGGGACGGCTCAATGCCGAGGCCACGACCCCTCACATGCGGTTGAAGTACTGACCCGTGTGATCCGCCGGTGCCACCGCCGATGCCCTGGTTGCCGCCAGCGGGGGCGACGGGGCTGGGACCGGCACACAGGCTCGCCGTGCTCGCCCGCGCCTTCCTCGCGGTGATGGCCGTGCGGGAGCGCGAAAACGGCGGTGCGGCGGTCACTTTGTGCCGATGCGGTCGTACGGGACCGGGGCGGAACCCGGCTCGCCGGGCTGCCGCCCGGACTCGTACGCCAAGGGCTGCCTCGCGGTGCGGTGCGGCCGGACGGGCCACCAAAGGGAACGGCCGAGCAGCGCGGCGAGCGCCGGGACCAGCGCGACGGAGAGAACGAACGCCGAGAGCAGGATGCCCAGGGCGGTCGCGAAGCCGATCTGCTGGGTGGACGGGGCGGGGTTCACCGCGAGGCTGCCGAAGGAACCGGCCAGCACCAGTCCTGCGCTGGCCACGGCCGGTGCCGTATGCCGTACCGCGCGTGCCACCGCCGAGCGGGCCGGGCCCGGGCACTCCATCTCCTCCCTGATGCGGTCGCTCATCAGGATGTTGTAGTCCGTGCCCAAGGCGACCACGAACAGAAAGAGCACCAGCGGCAGGGTGAAATTGACGCCCGCTTCTCCGCGCAGATGCTGGAACACCAGGGCGGAGGCGCCGAGCGTGGCGGCGAAGCCGAGCCCGACGGAGACAATGAGCACCACCGGTGCCAGGACGCTGCGCAGCAGGACGAACAGGATCAGCGCGATGAGCGCGGCGGCCACGGGAAAGACCAGCTTCAGGTCCTCGGAGACGGCGGTGGAGATGTCCGCGAAGATCGCCGCCGTGCCGCCGACGTGTGCCTCGGCGCCCGTGGGTGTGTGCCGTGCGACGGTCGTCCGCACCGGCCCGGACACTAGGTCGCGTGCCTTCTGGCTCTGCGGGTCGGCGGTCAGGTAGAGGCCGATCCGGGCGGCGTCGCCCGCCTTGTCGTAGACGACCGGAGTCACCTGGCCCACGCCCTGCGTGCGGCCGAGCGCCTTGACCAGGACGTCGACGTCATGCCGGTCGAGGGCGCCGCCGCCGCCGCTGGTGACGTAGACCTCGGTAGGGTCGGACACCCCCGCGGGCAGGGTGCGGGAGATCTCTGCGGCGGTGGCCGCGGCCGGTGTACCACCGCCGCCGCTGCCGGTGCTGTAGTCCATCTTCATGCCGGCCATCCCGGCGGCCAGCGCACCCAGCAGGACGACGGCACCGACCGTCACGGCGAGCGGTCGCCGGGCGACGGCGTCGCCGAAGCGTCCGGCCGAACCCTCGCGCGGCGTGCGCTTCAGGGCGCGGGAGGGCCAGAACATCCTGCGGCCGGTGACCGCCAGCAGGGCGGGCATGAAGGTCAGGCTGGCCAGCAGCATCACCATGACTGAGATCGCGACGGCCGGGCCGAGTACCCGGAACTGCTCGAAGCTGGCGACACCGAGGGTGGCAAATGCGGCGACGATGGTGAGCGCCGCCGAGGTGATCGCGGCGCCCACCCGCCCCGTCACCTCACCCGCGATCTCGCGGGCGCCGCGCTCGGGCTGCGCGCGCAACCGCTCACGGAAGCGGAACAGCAGGAACAGGAAGTAATCGATCCCGATGCCGAGCATTACCACGCTGATCAGCTGCGGTGTGCTCGGGTCCAGCCTGGTCCCGGTGAGCACCGCCGCGCCGACCACGACACCCGCGGCGGCCCCGCCGACGACGCCGACCGCCACCAGCGGCAGCAGCGCCGCCAAGGCACCGCGGAACACCAGCACGTTCAGCAGCACGATCAGACCGATGGTGAGTGCCCCGGCCACTGTGCTCGTGGTCTTGTCAGCCTCGTGGCTGTCGACGAGGTCGGCCAGACCGCCGGCGAATCCGGTGCGCAGTCCGTCCTGCGCGTACCTGCCGGAAGCGGTATTCCGGAATTCCTTGAACACATTCTGCAGACCGGGGTCGGTCGAATTACCGGAGAGGCCGACGGAAAAGAGAACGAAAGCGCGGTGGGGGGCGACCGCGCCGGGCGTCACCTTCGGCGTCTGGGAATAGTCCTTCGCCAGGAAGTCGGGGGCGTCCTCGGACTTCGGCATGGTCACCCGCTGCCTGCCGAGCGCCGCTGCGGCTGCCTCCGCGCGCTTCTGGTCGGCCGCGCCGAGCGGCTTTCCGTCGGCCCGCTTCACCAGCATGGTCACCGCATTGGCGTCCGGCTTGATCCCGAACTTGTCCTCGGCGACCTTCAGTGCCGCCGCCGAGTCGTACTTCTCGGGCAGGAAGTCACCGAGCTGGCTCTCGGTGACCCGGTACATCAGTGCCTGACCCACTATGGCCAGTCCTATTCCCAGCAGCATCCAGAGAGTGATGACTTTCCATGGATTTCTCGTGGAGAATCCGGTCAGGGCACGAATCACGGGGACTCCCGTTCGAAAGCTGTCTCGGACAGTGCCCTTCCAGCACATCACCGGAGTGCGCGGAGATCGTACGAGCGTGGGATGAGAAGCCGTATGGTGCCCTGGACCCGGTCGGCCGCCGGACCGGGACCCTGGTCCTGGTCCGGTTTCGGCCCTGGGGCGGAGCCATGGGCTGCGGCGCGGAGGGACAATGGCCGAAGAACCTTGATGCCGAGCGGACCGTCCGGCACGACAGCGGAGAACGGCGAAGAGAGGACCGCCCGCCATGGTGACACGTCGCAGCGCCGTGCCGACGCGTCAGACACTGCGCGGGCGCCTCTTTCCACCGCACGCCGACGCCTTGCCGTGGACCCGCAACGACGCCCTGCTGACCGTCGGCGCGGCCGTCGTGGACCTCGTCGGATATACCGCGTTCTCGCAGGTCACAGGCGTGCCTGTGTCAAGTGTCGGCGTCCTGCTGCTGACGGTGTCCGCGCTGCCGCTGCTCATGCGGAGGCGCTTCCCGCTCACCGTCATGACCGTCATCCTGGTCCTCGGCGCGCTGCTGAACCTGACGGTGGCCACAGACCAGCACTTCGGCGCCGTCCTGACGGTCGCCCTCTACTCGGCCGCCCGGGCCGGCCGTCCGTGGGCGACGGCCACCCTGACGATCGGTGCGATCGGCGTCACCCTGCTCACCCCGAACTTCGCCGCCCCGCGCGGGTTCCTGAACGTGACCAGCGCCTGCCTGGCCGCCTGCCTTATCGTCGGCGCCGCCCTCGCGGTCAACCGGTGGCAGCAGGAGACGGAGGCCAACCGCCGGCTCCTCGCCGACCGGGCGGTGGCCGAGGAACGCCGCCACATCGCGCGGGAGCTGCACGACGTAGTCGCCCACCGCATCACCACCATGCAGCTGATGGCGGGCGGCGCCCGTGCCAATCTCGACCACGACCCCGGTGCCGCCCGCGACGCCCTGGTCACCCTGGAGGGGTCGGGGCGGCTGGCCCTGCGCGAGATGCGGCAACTCCTCGACGTCCTGCGGGCCGACGAGGACACGGCGGCCGACCCGCACGGCGCCCCGGAGGCGCCGCAGCCCGGCCTGGCCGACCTCGACCGCCTGATCAAGGAGTCCCGGCAGGCCGGACAGCCGGCCGAGCTGACCGTGGACGGCGATCCCGGACAGCTGCCCCCGGTGTTCGGTCTCACCCTCTACCGGATCGTCCAGGAGGCACTGACCAACGCCCGCAAGCACGCCGGGCCCGACGTCCCGGTGGAGGTCCGCCTCACCTGCCTGCCGGAGCGCGTGCGCGTGTCCGTCGCCGACCGGGGCGCGACGGACCGCGCGCAGTCCGCCCCGGCCGTCGGCATCGGCACCGGATACGGTCTGATCGGCATGCGCGAACGGGTCGCCCTGCATGGCGGCACTCTGAAGGCCGGCCCGCTGCCCGAGGCCGGCTTCCGGGTCGTGGCGAACCTGCCGCTGGAAGCTCCGACGGGCGAGGACAAGGAGAGCTGACCGGTGAGCGGGACCGATGCCGTGGACGAGGACGCGGGCGAGCGGACGATCCGGGTACTGATTGCGGACGACCAGCCGCTCGTGCGGCGCGGGCTGGCCCTGATCCTCGGTCCCGCCCCGGCCGTCACGGTGGTCGCCGAGGCCGAGAACGGCGAGCAGGCCCTCGCGCTCGCCCGCGAGCACCTTCCCGACGTCGTGGTGATGGACATCCGGATGCCCGTGCTCGACGGGGTGGCCGCCACCGAGCGACTGGCCCGTGACCTGCCCGAGTGCCGGGTGCTCGCCCTCAGCACCTTCGACATGGACGAGTACGTGGTCGCTGCCCTGCGCGCCGGCGCGTACGGCTTCCTGCCCAAGGACAGCTCGCCCGAGGACCTGGTGGCCGCGATCCGCACCGTCCGTGCGGGCGAGGCCGCCGTCGCTCCCCGTCTGCTGTCCCGGCTGATCTCCGCCTACGTCAGGGCCGAGCAGGTCGCGCCCCCGGGCCGGCGGCGGCCCGCCGCCGGAAACACTGTCGACCTCACCCCGCGCGAGGTGGAGGTCTGGCGCCTGCTGGCCACCGGCCTGGACAACAACGAGATCGCGCGCGCCTTGGAGATCAGTGTCTCCACCGTCAAGAACTACATCACCAGCATCTACGACAAACTCGGCGTCCGTGACCGGGCGCAGGCCGTCATCGCGGCCTACGAGTCGGGCCTGGTGGCGGCCCGGCAGGCGGCCGACCCCGACTGAACGGGCAACCCTTCAGGCTTGAGGGTGCCGGCCGCGTACGCCTTGCCCGCCCGCTTGATCCAGCGGCCCAGGGCGAAGACCTTTGTCGTCGCGGTGCGACTGCCGTCAGTTGGTCTGCAGGTCGATGTCGCTGGCGGCGACGAACCACGCGGACCCGGGGTGCCAGGACTGCAGCAGCAAGGTGGAGGCGACGAAACGGTCGTCCGGCACGGTCAGGTCGAGCCAGTCGGGCGCCCATCGGATTTGCGCTCGATGTACTCGAAGACGGCGTGGACATCACCGGCGACCCTCACGCCGCGGGTGACATCGCCGTTGTCGCGCGAGCCGGAGCGCTCGTCGGCGGGCGCGGGGCGTGTCCCGACCGGGTGATCGCGCTTCACCGGGCGGAGCGGGGCCGACGGCGGTTCCAGTGTGTGTCCATGGCGGTGTTGGGCGGCTGGTGGACGGTGCGGGTGGATCTGCTGGGCGGCGGGCTCGCCGGGGACCTGTGGCCCACACCGGGACGCACTTTCGCCGTGGATCCCGGCCGCACCCTGCATGTGCCGACGGAGGCGATCGACGACGCTTGCGCTGGGACCGCAGCCATCTGCACCGGTTCGACTTCCCCGCCTCGGGCCGGACCGCGATCGAGCACGGGGACAGCGACGGCGGCGATCCCCGGGGTCGAGCTCGACGCCGACGTCGTCACGGTCGGCGAAGCCGTCGCGCCCGCGGAGGTCTTCGGCCACACCTTCGACCCGAGCGAGAACTGGCGGCACCGCTGCTCCGCGGCCCCGGACCCGATCGACCCGCTGAAGGAAGTGGGCATCGTGCCCGAGAGGCCTTTGCCGTACTGGGGCCGGGGCATGATCCCCGACCCCTACGGGGCTGCGGGACAGCGACGACGGTCGGCAGCCGGTACCGGACCGCACACCCCCTGGCCCTGGGCCAACGCCCCCGCCCGAGCCCGGCCACCGCACACGCGCCCGGGCAGTACACACTCCTGCACGACCTGGACCAGCCGTAGCACCGGCGCGCAGCAACAGCGGCGCAGCCGTCGGCGCCAGGGCGGGCGCGGCTTTCTCGGCGGTGGTGGTGCGTTCCGGTTGTCCGGGGCCACGCGGTCGCGGTGATGGCGATATTTGAATCTCCCCATCCGGTGCTCTGGCTGTCACAGAGTCGCTCAGCTTGTTTCCCCAGGCGGACCTGCGCTGGCCATGGCCTCGGGGGACAAGCATTCCTTCTGCGTTCCAGCGTGACAACGACAGCTGCGTGGGCACCCGGGGGCTCCGACTGTGCTCCGGTGCCGCGCAGGACACCTGGTACGTCAGCCACACCGTGGAGCCGTTCATGAGCGGGTAAGCGTCAGCTGACGGCTCATGGGGTGGGTCGAGGCCGCGGGGTGGGGAAGCACCGCACCCCGCAGCCTCGACGCGATCCCGCCGAATACGTCCGCACGCCGTTCGGTACCGCGCACCGCCGCTCAGTACGGTCAGGCCAGCCGGGCGTACGCCTCCAGGACGGGCAGCGCGGCAGCGGGGCGCAACCGGTCACGGCCGGTTGCGCCCCACTCCAGCCGCGAGGCCCGCATCCTCCTTCAGCAACACCTCACGGAAGTTGTGCGGCAGGCCCGTCAGAGTCCCCCTCCACGTCGGGAGGTCAGGCCGGGAGGGCCAGGTTGCGGTGGCGGGATGTGACGATGCCGACCACCGCGAGGGCGGTGAAGGCCACGAGGAGTGTGAGGACGGGGGCCATGGTGATCGCGGCGGCCGGTGCCTTGGGGGTATGGGTGAACGGCGAGAGGTCCTGGGCCCACTGGGGCCATTTCAGGCTCGGGCCGAACAGTGGGCCCAGCAGGACGGACGCCATGAGCACGGTCCAGGAGACCGGGCCGGCCCACCGCGGCAGCAGCCCGACCACCGCGACCACGACACCGCCGAGCGCCAGGATCCCCGGCAGCTGGGCGAGCGCGGCCGTCGTCAGGTCGCCCAGCTGGGCGGCGACACCTCCGCCCAGCGTCCGGCCGGCCGTTACTCCCATGCCGACCGCGAAGAGCAGGAGGAGCCCGGCGGCGCCGAGTACGGCGTTCATGATGTGGCCCGTCGCCCACCGTGCCCTGCTCACCGCGGTCGCCAGGACGGGCTCCAGACGGCCCTCGGTCTCCTCGGCATGCATGCGCAGCAGGATCTGCACCGTGTAGATCGCGGCGGCCATGCCGGCCATCCCGATGATCGAGGTGCGGTAGGCGTCGACGATCCGGTCCGTGCCGCCCACGCGTGTGTACCAGTAGCGGGCCGAGCCGTCCATGTCCGCGATCTCGCCGCCGATGGCGCCGAGGACCAGGCCGAAACCGAGCATGCCGACCGCCCAGGCGAGCAGGGCGCCGCGCTGCAGCCGCCGGACCAGCCCGAAGGGGCTGAGCAGCCCGGGCGCGGCCTCGGCGTGGCCGCGCCGCTCGGGGAGCATGCCCCTGCCGACATCCCGTCGGCGCACGAGCGCGCCGGCCACGCCGAGCAGGACGGCGAAAAGGACGGCGAACAGCGCGAGCGGCCACCAGCGGTCGCCGCCGAACGGCCGCATCTGCTGGCCCCAGCCGATCGGGGACGCCCAGGACGGCCAGGCACTGACCACCCGCAGCCCGCTCGCGTCGGCCCGGCCGAGCATGTTCCCGACGCCGCTGAGCAGGAAGGCGAGCCCGAGGACCGCCGAGGCGATACCACTCGCCCCGCGCGTGGTGGACGACAGCTGTACAGCGATCGCGGCGACACCGGCGAACACGATGCCCACTGCGCCGACCGACGCGCCGGCCGTGACTGAACCCGCCATCGGCTGACCGTTCACAATCATCCCCAGGCCCAGCAGCGCCGACAGCGCGATGTTCGCGCCGACCGTGACGACGACTCCCGCGGCGAGCCCCGCGTACCGCCCCACGGCGGTCGCGCCGACCAGATCGGCGCGCCCGGTCTCCTCGTTCTGGCGGGTGTGCCGCACCACGGCGAATGTGCTCATCAGCGCCGCGAGCACCGCCAGCGTGAGATAGCCGCGGACCAGCGTGTAACCGCCGACACTGGCGCCGGAGGCCAGGCCGAGCATGCGCATCGCCGCGTTGCCCGCCATGAGCTCGGTCTGTTCGATCACGTCCTGGCGCGTGGGGAGGCCGCTGACGCTCATGGCGGTGATGCCGGCCATGAAGGCGCTCAGCCCGAGAACCCAGGCGGAGAGGGTGAGCCGGTCGCGCCGCAGCGCGAGCCGGGTGAGCGCGACCGTGCCGGTCAGCCCGGCCGTCCGCCCGGTCATCGTGAACTCCCCAGACCCGCTTCGGCGTCCGAGGCGTCCGGGACGCGTATGTCGTCCCCGTAGTGGTGCAGGAACAGCTCCTCGAGCGTGGGTGGCGAGCTGGTCAGGGTACGGACGTCGAACGTCACCAAGCGTCTGAGCACCTCACCCACTTCACCGGGGTCCACACTGAACCGCGCACGGGTGTGGTCCCTGCTCAGGTCGTGCACGCCGGGCACCTCACCCAGCGCGTCGATCGGCTCGGCGGTCTCGACGGTCACCGTCGTACGGGTCAGATGGCGCAGTTCGTCGAAGGTGCCCGACTCGGCGGTCCGGCCCGCGCGGATGATGGTGACGCGGTCGCACAGCGCCTCCACCTCGGACAGGATGTGGCTGGACAGCAGCACACTCCGGCCGGCCCCACGCAGCTCTCGGACCACCTCCTGGAAGACCGCCTCCATCAGCGGGTCGAGACCGGAGGTCGGCTCGTCCAGGAGGTACAGCTCGACGTCGGAGGCGAGGGCCGCCACGAGGGCCACCTTCTGCCGGTTGCCCTTGGAGTAGGCGCGACACCGCTTGCCCGGGTCGAGCTGGAAACGCTCCAGCAGGTCGGCCCGGCGCTTGCGGTCGAGGCCCCCGCGCAACGTGCCCAGCAGGTCGATCACCTCGCCCCCGGTGAGGTTCGGCCACAGATTCACCTCCCCCGGCACGAACGCCAGCCGGCGGTGGAGCGAGACCGCGTCCCGCCACGGATCCCCGCCCAGCACGGAAACCGCCCCGGCGTCCCTGCGCAGCAGTCCCAGCAGGACTCGGAGCGTGGTGGTCTTGCCGGCGCCGTTCGGCCCCAGGAAACCGTGCACCTCCCCGGTCCCAACCGTCAGGTCGAGACCGTCGAGGGCCCGGGTCGCACCGAACTTCTTGACCAGTCCGGTTACCGAGATCGTCGCTTTCACGTCCGCTCACCCCATCGCGAGCATCCTTCGCCCACCTCATCGCGAGCATCCACGCAGAAGGCGGCCTCGGGGTAGGGCCGAACAGTCCCGGGTCCCGGGCCCATCTTCCTGTGTGGCGGGCAGGCGGCACGTGGGGACCACCGGTCCCGAGCGACGGGGACTCACGGCCCTTGTCCGCCGGGTCTCCCAAGGCGTCGCATGGGGGTGGTGCCGCGCGCGGCGGCACCACGCCAGAGAGCCAGGGCCGATGATCAGCACACGCGCAGGAACAGGCCGCGGCAGTCCGGGCGAGAACCCGCTCCGGCCGAAGGACCGCCTCTACGACCGGCTGGTGGCGGACGTCGCCGCCGCCCACCTGCGGTCCGGTCACCCCGAAGGTGTGGTGACCGACGCCGACCTGGCCGGGCTGCCGGACGCCGTGCAGCCCTACATGCGGTTCATGGGCGTCGTCGGCAGGCCCCGCGACTGGTCGTTCCGAGCCCGCTTCGTCGGCCGTTTCCGCATGCGGCCCGACGCCGGCTGGGCGACGGCGGAGGCATGGCAGTACAACTCCGCCGTCGAGATCGCCCGCGTCTTCTTCCTGCGGATCCGCCTCGCACACCTGGTACCGGTCGTCGGCCGGGACACGTACGTCCACGGACACGGGCGGATGCTCGTCAAGCTGATGAACCTCGTCCCTGTGGCCGACGGCAAGGGCGAGGAGTTCGACCACAGCGAGCTGATCACCTATCTCAACGACGCCGTCCTGCTCGCCCCCTCGATGCTCCTCGGCCCTGCCGCATCGTGGGCAGCGGTCGACGGCCGCGCGTTCGACGTCACACTCACCGACGCGGCGCGCTCCGTGACAGCACGGGTGTTCCTCGACGAGCGCGGCGCTCCCGTCGACTTCCACGCCGACCGCTACGCCACGCTGCCGAGCGGCCTGACGCTGGCTCGCTGGAGGACCCCGGTCACGACCTGGGACACTGCCCTTTCGCAGCGGCCACTGCCCGGCCCGGCCAAGGCCGTCTACGACCTGCCCGACGGGCCGTTTCCCTACATCGAGGGCCGGTTCATGCCCGGCACGGTGGCCTACAACGTCGCACCCGGCTGAGGCGGCGGCCGCCGATACGCCACGGAGACAGGGAACCGACGCTGCACCACACCGTGCGCCAGGCCCGTGAGACGGAGCCCTACCTCCTCGGCCGGTGGGCCGCTCAGGACGTGCGGTGGTCAGTTGCGCATCGCCTGACAGATCTTCTCTGCGAGTACGGCTTGTTCGTGTGCGGGCACGATGAGTTGCTCCCGCCCGGGTCACGGCGGCGAACTGCTGCTCCTCGCAGGGCGTCCAACGTCCCGTCGGCTGCGTCCTCCATGCGACTCACTCGGGTCCGGTGCTCGCCAAACTTCCCCACTTGCTTGAGGGCGTGATCGACTGAGGCGAGGAGCAGCCCTGGTCCTTTTCAAGAATCCCCATCAGCGGTGACCCAGGGAAGCACCCGGGTGTGTGCCGGGCGGGGGGACCGGGTTGTTGTGGCTCGCCGCGTCTTCTTTGGTCGCCTCTTCGCTGGGCAGTCGTCGGTGTTCGCGGAGGGTGCCTGGTTCTGTTCTGCGGTCGAGGCTCTGCTACCACCTGGCAGCAAGCGGTGCTATCAGGTGGTAGCATCGCGGCTATGGCGAAGACCCAGGTCAACCTAAGACTGGATGAAGACGCTGCGGAGATGGCCCGGCAGGCGGCCGATACCCGGCACATGCCCGTGAACGAGTACGTCGAGGGGCTGATCCGGGCGGACAACGAGCAGCTGCGTGAGTCCTTCCTCGCCGGCGCCCAGGAGGTCCTGGACGGATACGGGGATCTCATCGACGAGATCGAGGCCGCGTGATCCTGCACGTCGACCTGTCCTGGATCCTCGAGGTCGCCCGCCGGGCAGGGCAGGACGATCCGGCGCCGGAGGACTACGGCGTGCCGATCGCCGCCGTCGAGCGCCACCGCGCGGTTCTGGCCGGGCAGCAGGTCTACCACGGCAACTACGCACGTGCGGCCGCCCTGACCCACACGCTGGGCCGGATGCGGTGGCTGGAGCGCTCCAACCTGCGGGTCGCGGTAGCCGTCGCCCACGGCTACCTGCTCGCTGCCGGCACCGAGGTCAAGCTCAGCCAGTCCGGCGTCAGCGCGCTGGCCGCCGAGCTCAAGCGTCCCGAATCCACCGCCGCCAGTGTCACCGAGGTACTGAAGAGCTGGCGCGTCTGAGCCGGCCCCGGGAGCCTGCCCACCTATCTGCCTGACGGCTGATGCATCACTGGTGGTCGGGACCATCCCGTTGAAGGTACCGAAACGTCGCCCGGTGAGAGATGGGCCGGTTACCGCCTGGCCGGTCGTGCGGCGCGGGCTCGTCGGGCTGCTCGGTACGCCTCGGCCGGGTCGGCGGAGGCGCCGGGGGCGGGGCGTCACTGCCCGGTGCGCGATCCGCCCTGGTAGAGCGGACGTTGGCGTTGCGCCGGTGCGGGTAGCGGTGCAGGGCCCGGGTCTGTGGCGTACGACACCCGGACGTGCTCCGGTTGCCAGTTGCTCGGATGCCGGGTGCGCCCCCGGCACGTGCCGCGAGGCGCACGGGTGTGCCGGTCTTGGGTCGCCGAGCCAGAGCAGGTCGGTGATGTGGGATGCGCGCAGGCCGGAGTAGCGGCTGTAGCTGATGAGGACGGGCACGTGGGGGACGTCGAGGTTGTTGCGGCCGTCTCCCATCGGCAGGCCGGGAAGGGGCTTGCCCGCGTCGGAGGCGGCGCCGGCCTCGAGGGCCAGTGCCGGTAGAACAGCACGACTCATCGTGCAGCCCGCCCGTGCCCGCTTGTGCGCATCGCCTCCAGCACGCCCCGCGGGATCCTGCTCGCAGAAGATGGCCCACCCGCACCGGGGCCGCTCACTCCTGCCCGACCGCCAGGGCGGGCTCACCCACCACACCACCATCGTGCAGGCCGACCCGGTGCACTGGCCGGTCCGGGTGGGGACCGTGCCGCCGCTGGCCTCAGCTTTCCCTCCGGCGGCACGGTCTACTTCGGCGGTGCGCAGTTTGAAGCCGTCGTCCGTACTCGGATACCGCTCCTGGACCAGCCGCAGACAGAGGTAGTACCAGTCCGTACGCCGCAGGCCAGGCCGTGTAAGGAAACCGCCCCGGACGCCCCGGCCCCGTGTCGCCCCTGCCTGCCAGTCTGTGGGCAGTCTCCCCCGCGCGGCCGGGAGCGCTAGGATCCAGCACTTCCTGAGGTTCCGACGGACTGAATGAGGTAGGCCCTGAGCACTCAGTGGGGCAGGCGCGTCTGCAGGAGCACCAGGTACGGGGACGGGCTGATGCCGGCGCTGCCACGGAAGGGATGGCTCAGAGCCGCAATGGTGAAGAGGATCAGGCTTGCGGGGACGGCGACAACTCCGGCGATCAGCCAGTGGGCCGCCCGCGTCCTGACGGGCAGGAACCACGTGAGGGCGATCGTGATCAGTACCCCGATCGTGAGTACTGCCGAGAGTAGCCCGGGAATGGATTCACCGGTCGCCGAGATTCTTTCACGCCGCGCGTCGATGAAGACTTGGAACGCCGACACCGTGCTGGACAGAAGGATGCCCTCCGCAGCGGTACCCGGTCTGAATGAGAAGAGGGTCTGCTGCATACTCGACACGATCTTGATGGCACCGGTCGGCGTCTTCCCTCGGCGTTGCTCGGGCCAGGAGGTGTACACGACGTACCTGGTGTAGGAGGCAATTTCCTTCTGCAACTCACCGCGAGTGGGCTGAGGGAATTCCGACACCCCTCGATAGAGCACAGCGATGGCCGAGGCTTCCGCCGATACCTTGTTGCGGGCGTCCGCGTAGTTGCCGACCGTCGTGATGGCCGCCAACGCGAGCAGAAGCGCGAAGAAGGTGACGCAAATTTGCAGCGCCAGTGTGACCATCTCACGCCAAGTGCTCTCCTGACCCAACATCCTTGCGCCCAGGGGGCGGAACAGGAACACACCCAGCGCGGAGAACAGCACGAAGGCGGCAACGAACACCGGTCCCGTCAGTGGATATGGGGCCGAGTAGATCAGCTCGAACATGCACTCCCGTTTCCCTTGTGCCTTTAGCCACATCCTGGCAGAAATGACCCCTACATATGGTGCAGGCCGGGCGCGTCGAAGAGGCCGTTTGGCGGGGCGCACGGCGGTGTGCCTGTGGTGCTGTTGCGGGTGGCGGACGGCGGACGGTCCGGGCGGAGGTGTGCGCCGGTGTCCGGGGGCAGGACGGCTCGTACCCAGCGACTGAAATCAGACGCCGGAGCCATTGAGGGCCAAGCGCCGGTCATCGTCTCGCGTGCGTGTGAAAGGGGCGGAGCGCGGCGGCTCGAGGTGATGTGGGAGAAGGAGGTGAGAGGCTGTTTTCGTGATGGAGGGGGCTGGTGGGGTTCAGGGTCGGTCGGTTTGTGCCGGAAGGTATGCGCGTGTGGAGCGGGAGAGGCGGTTCCTGCTGGCCGGACCGCCGGCGCGGTCAAGGGTGACGGTCGCCCGTGTGATCACCGACCGGTATCTGGTGGGGACACGTCTGCGGCTGCGGCGTGCAGATTTTCCGGGCGGCGGTTGCGAGCTCAAGCTCACTCAGAAGGTGCCGGTCCCTCGTCCGGGCGGTGTTCAGGGCCTGGTCACCAGTACGTACTTGTCGCCGGCCGAGTACGAGCTGCTCGCCTCGCTGCCGGCCGCGGTGGTGTGCAAGACGCGTTTGAGCGTGCCTCCGTTGGGCGTCGATGTCTTCGAGGGTCTCCTGCAGGGCCTGGTCCTGGCGGAGGCCGAGTTCGCCACCGAGGAGGAGGCGCTGTCCTTCGTTCCTCCTGCGGGGTGCGTGGCAGAGGTGACCTACGATGTCGCTTCACCGGAGGGCGTCTCGTCGAGGCCTCTCGCGAGGAAATGCTCGGGTGGTTGACCGAGTACGGGCTCGGTCCGCAGTGACATCAAGGGGACGGCGCTCTCTCCACCCGCCGCAAGCCCCGACGGCGCGAGCGTCGAGATGCGTTTCGAACCGTGAGTACACGGTGGTGGGCCTCGCCCGGTGACCTCTGATGCGGGGCGGCTGTGGGGCCTTGCCGACCGTACGCCCCGGATGGGTGGGGCGGCAGTGTCTGCGTGGCTGTGCGCCTCGCCGGAAGCCTCGAGCGCTCTGCCCGGCTTCGGCGTGGCGCCGGGGGGCCGTTGCCGATGCTGATGCATATGCCATTTTGCTGTTGCCGGGTGAGTAGCATCCGGCAGCAACAACCGCGGTGTCAGGAGAGCGAGCTGCCATGTCGGCCGAGTCGGGCACCACCGCCCTGAAGGACCAGTACGCGGCCAGGGTGCTGCGGACCTGGAGGCCAACACCCGGGAGCAGGCACGTATCGGCGAGCAGCTGCGGGTGCTGCGGGTCCGGCTGGCCGCTCTGGAGGGCGATCACGCCCTGCTGGTGTGCGTGCACGGGACCCTGACCGGTGAGTCCGCCCCGTCGGCGCCGTCGGCTGCACCGGGGTCGGTGGGCAGTGGTGGGCCCGGGGCGGCGAACCCTGCCGCGCCGGTTCCCCGGGCGCGGGCGACCAGGTCGGCAGCACAGCGGGCACAGACCGGAAGAAGAGGGCAGCGGCCGGGTCCCAGGCGGTGCCCGCGGTGCGGGGCAGCGCATCCACGCTGCGCGGGCTGGTCAAGGGCTGTTCGCCCGGCACGAGCAGCCCCGCACGGTCCGCGAGGTGATCGCCGAGCTCGCCACGGCGCACCCCCACCGCGAAGAGCCGGGTTTCCAGGTGGTGCGCAACACACTCGAAGCGCTCGTCGCGAAGGGTTTCCTGGACCGCGAACGCAGGCAGGGCTCGGTCTCCTACACCCTCGGCAGCAACGGTGCCCGCCGTCGCGGTCGAAGCCGACGCCACCGCAGTGCCCGCATAGAAGCCATACCATCACAGGCCGCCGGGAACGGCCCGGTTGCCGGGCCCCGCGCGGCCCACCCCGTGCCGGTGCAGGTGCCGCGAGGCCCCGAAAATTGGGGGCGGATGCCAGGAACCCCATGTCAGGGCACCCGCGTCCGTCCTACCCCCACGACAGTCCTTCCACCCTACCCAGCCCAATGCCGCCCCATCCGGCTCTGTGGGAGGTCCCTGGGCGCAGCTGGGATCGGAGGGATCAAGTGGTTGGTACCGGGTGTCGGCGGCCGCCCCTGCGTCAGCGCCCGTGGCCGGTGCCACCCGAGCCGGGTCATCTTCTGCTTGCGAGCCGGGCCGGTCAGGGCTGGAGGATCCGCGAGTGCCAGCGCAGCGCGTAGTCCAGGCAGTTGGCGCAGTCTTTCGCCCGGTGTGTACAGGTGGGCAGGCGGGTGTTGCGGCGGCGTGGGCCGTAGGACCAGGCTAGGGAGGTCGGCGGAGGTGAGCTGGTCGGCGTACCGGGTCAGGCCCTTTGGATTTGACGCCGATTCACTGCCCAACAGAACTGTCGGACCGCCGACTCGTTGAGCTATCCGAGTGAGGGTGGCGAGGGGGGCAAGTGCAGCGAGTCGATCATTGGGTTCCAGACGGCTGGATCCTCGACTTTCACGACTTACATCGGGAACTCGTGTCCCTTGAGTCCCTGGCTCTGGGGGTGGCGGCCGTTCTTGAGTTAGCCCGGGTTCGGTTGACGAGATCCCGTCCGACCACTTCGATCGGGCGGGATTTCGTGGCTTCGGGGCTTGCTGGTGGTCGTCGCCCGGGCTGTGGTGGGTGCACACCGCGCACCGGCCGGTCGAAGTGGGAGCCGGGACACGCGGGTGGCATGCCCCACGCACGGGATCGCGCGAACGGTGGCGTGTACGCCGGTGTGAGTAATCCGGGAGCGAGGTTTCCCGTGTACGGCGTCATGCGCCGACGCTATGCTCAGGCGGCCTTTTCGGCAACCCCCCGACGAACGTCCCGATCCAAATGAACCCTAGGGGGTCATAATGCCTGGCAACACCATCGTCCCCGGGCAGGAGGCGGAACAGCGCGGTCACATCGCTGAGCGCACTTTCCAGGACATGCTCGAATGGTGGCTGACCGGCAGCGGAGCGCCGCAGATCTCACAGATAGTGCCGGACACCCAGAAGGTGGATTTTCGGATCACCGTTCCCTCGCTCTGGAAGAACTCCGAGAACATCACCCTGGAATGGCAGGTGAAATCCACCGCACGGTTGGAGTTCGTCGACAAAAGCCCGCTCGGCGGCCGTTGCATCAAACTCGGCGTCAAACGCCGCGATCTGGAGAGTCTGTTCGAGTTCAGCCGAAGCGGCTCGCCGCTGATGCTGGCGCTCGCGGTGCAGCGGGACCGTTCCCAGCGGCCGAACGACCTGCTGATGGTGTCGCCCTTCGAGCGCTTCCACTGGTGGGGCCTCGACCTGAACCAGTACTTCAGCCGCACGGACTGGAGATCCCGCGCCGAGGCCATCTACATACCGGAACAGAACCGGCTCAACCTCGCCACGTTCTCGCTGCTGTGGGGAGCGCGCTGGGTGGCGGACTACTTCTCCTCGCTGTCCGGACCCGAACTACTGATGCTGCCGGAATTGAGCCGGCTCATCCCGCACTTCTTCCATCCGCAGCGGAGCGTGGACGCCATCGGGGAGAGGGGCTGGTCGCTGCTGGAGCAGCGATTACCCCGGTTCCGCAGGGAGTTCGACCCACCAACCTTCTCGAAGATCTCCTTCCAGACCGGACTTGCGGCCGGGCTCGGTGTGATCAGGCACCGGATGTACGAGGCGGCACACTGCCTCGACGTGGTACGGAACTACTGCCCCGAATCCCTCTTCGGCACCGCGAACCTCTGGCTGTTCTCCTCCTGCTACCACCATTTCATGCGGACCTCCGGAGAGATCGGCAACGGGCGCGACGACTATTTCAGCCAGCGGCTCCTCCCCTTGCCCTCGGAGGACATCCGCGATGTGCCGCTCATCATGCTGGCCACCCTGTGGCACGTCCTGCTGGTCTACCGGACCCTGCACACGGAGGTACGCCTCGTGCAGCGCCCGAGCAGCCATGCCGGGGACGACTTCAGCTACTACGGCGGTGGCATCGGGTACTTTCCCTGGTTCACGCTGTCGGGCGACCGGGCGGACTGGGTGATCGAGATCGGGAGCACACACGCCCTGGCGGACAATCTCGATTTCATCAACGCGCGCGAGCGGGAATCCTGGCTCGACGCGAACCACACCGAGGCGGACGCGGCGCGGGTGTTCCACATCCCCCGGGAGCAATTACGGCTGCCAGGATCGTGCCCGCAGTTCATGTTCCCGCGGGAGTCGCTGTTCGTCCGTTATCCGAGAGAACTCTTTATTGCTCAACCGGATCGGCTGTTGGTGCACGGAACCCATCCGAAAGGAACTTCATGACCAGGGAAACCCCCGCCGACGTCCGCAGGAACCAGGTCGTCTCCTCCCTCATCCCCGCCCTCGATCTCCGTCCGTTCATCGACGGCGGATTCCGGGATCCCGTGAGCAGCGCGGAGCTCACCGACCTCGACCCCACGACGGAGCGGACCCTCGCCGTGCTGCCGACCGCGGGTCCCCGCGACGTCGACGCCGCCGTGGGCGCTGCCCGCACCGCCTTCGACGAGGGGCCCTGGCCCCGCATGACCGCCCAGGAGCGGGCTGACACGCTGGAGCGGTTCGCCGCCCTGATCGAGCGGGACGCCGAGCGCCTGTCCCTGCTGGAGGCGACGGACACCGGCAAGCGCCTCGCGGGGGTGCGCGGGTGGGATGTGCCCCAGTCGCTGGAGGTGTACCGGTACTACGCCCGCGCGGCCCTGGAACGGGAGCCGTCAACCCAGCCGGACGTTGGCACGGCGCGTGTCGTCGTATGCGCCGTGCCGGTCGGGGTGTGTGCGGCGATCACCCCGTGGAACTTCCCGTTCGCCTGTATCTCGTGGAAGATCGCCCCGGCCCTCGCCGCTGGCTGCACGGTAGTCGTCAAGCCGCCCGAGCGGGCCCCCTTGTCCGCTCAGGCCTTAGCGGCGCTCGCGACCGAGGCGGGGTTCCCGCCGGGTGTGTTCAACGTGGTCACCGGCGTCGGTGATGTCGCGGGGCGGGCGCTGGCCGCCGACCCCCGGGTCGACAAAATCACCTTCACCGGATCGGTGGACACTGCCCGGTCCATCGTGGCCGGTTCCACCAGCCGGATGCCCCGCCTCACCCTCGAACTGGGTGGGAAGGGCGCAAATGTCGTCATGGCGGACTGCGACCTGGACGCCGCCGTGGCCGGGACGATCGACGCCATGTTCGACGTCGCGGGGCAGAACTGCTGTGCCGGGAGCCGGACTTACGTCCAGCGGGACATCTACGAAGACTTCCTCGCCCGGCTGGTCACGGCCGCGGAGTCGCGGCGCCTCGGCGACCCACTCGACGAGGCGACCCAGCAGGGGCCGCAAATCGACCGGCAGCACTTCGAGCGCATCGACGGCTATGTCAAGGGTGCCCTGAAGGAGGGTGCAAGCTGTGCCACGGGCGGGGGCGGAGCGGACTTGGGCGGCCTGTTCTACGCGCCGACGATCCTGACCGGCGCCACCCGCGGCATGCGGATCACCCGGGAGGAGGTCTTCGGCCCCGTCGGCTGCATCTACCCCGTCGACGGTCCGGACGATGCCATCGCAGCGGCCAACGACACGGACTACGGCCTGTCCACGTCCGTATGGACGTCGGACGAGAGTTTCGCCGACAGGTTCATCCGTGAGGTCCGCGTGGGAACGTGCTGGGTCAACTGCTTCGGTTATTTCGCCATCGAAGTGCCGTGGGGCGGCGTGAAGCTCTCGGGGCAGGGGCGGGAACTGGGGCTGAGCGCGCTCGATGAATTTTTGGACGCCAAGGCCGTGTTCCGGATCTGAGTTCTCGGTAGGCCCGGTGAGAGCGCGCTCTCACCGGGCCTCGACGACGTGGGGGGTCAGTGATGCAGCACGCTCTCAACTACCTCGGCCAGTTACGTATCTACTCGTACGTCGACCTGCTTCTGCTCTTTCAGGCCCTGCACGCAGGGCTGCGCGACATGGTGGGCTTGAGCCTTCTCTGGTTCGGATTCCTGATCCATCTCGAGTGGCAGCACCGGGACATGGGGCGGTTGCGGTGGCCCTGGCCGGTCTGGGCGCTGCTGTGGATCGCCGGGGTGGTCCTAGTCGCCGACCCGATGTGTGTGCCCTTCCTCGTGCTGGCCGCGGGCTATTCCCTCAAAAAACGCATCCCGTTCCTGGCGGCTGTGTCGCCGCTGATCAACGCGGGCCTCAAGGTCGCCCTCATCGAGCCCCTGCCCGGTGCCCATGCCAGACAGGTCCTGCTGGTCTTCGTCCTGATGACGATCCGCAACCTCCTGGGTGACGTGCGGGACGCGGCCAAGGACGCGGGCGAGGGGGTCGCATCGATTCCCGTGCGGCTGGGTTACCGAAGGCACACGCCCCTCGTCTACCCCCTCGGCCTCGCGGTCACGTCCGCGGTGTGGGTGGCCATGGCGGGACTACCGTGGTGGGTCTGGTGCTGCGCCCTCGCGGTGCAGGCCCTCACCTATCGGCTGACACCCCGGTGAGCCCCGCCGCCGGGTCACGTCACTCGTCAGACGGATGCTCGCCGACGTAGCGGAAGCGCTGGACAGTGCGGCCGTCGATCACGATTTCCTCCGTGAAGTTGTCGACGGGGCGGATCCAGACCGCCTGCTCTCCGTACCTCGGCGAGGTGAATAGGGCGTGGTAGACGACGACCTGCTCGCCGACGTTCTCCTGCTCCCCGTCCCCGAACACCAGACGACCGAAGCCGTCGACTTGGTACTGGTTGCCGGTGAAGTGCTCGTACACGCCCAGCCTGAAGGGGAGTTGCTCGGCGCCGGAAGTTGAATGGACCTGCTCGGTCCCCTGAGCGCCGGACTGAATGGCCATGGTCTGTCTTCCTCTCATCCGGGGGTTAGTGAGGCGGGCTTGAGTTCCCTGAGGGCGCCGACATAGCCACGGACGTCCTGCAGGGCGGGTACCAGCCCGCTGTCCACGATCTGAGCGGCCATGCTTCGGGTGCGGTACACGGGGGCCGGCCGGGGGTTCTCCTCATAAACGAGGCCGAGGAGTGCGGCGCAACGCTCCGCCACCTCGAAAGCTCCCGGTGCGAGCGGCCCCTCGGCGATGGTGTCGGCGGCCCAGGCGGTGACGCCGAGCCAGGCGTCGGTGAGCATGCTCGCCAAGGCCAGGTTGTGGTGGTAGCAGCCGAGCCAGCGGCTGCGTCCTGCACGCCGGAACCGGTACGGTGCCCAGACCACGCGGGTCCGGGGCAGCCGGTAGAGGACGCCTCCCCCTTGGTGGGTGCGGCCCGGCAGGCTGTGTTCCGCGAGCCGGCGCGGCACCGGACACTCCGTGAGGCGGGCGCGCGTGGCCAGGGCGTGCAGCAGATGGTGCACAGCGCCGCCCTCGGTCGCCCGGCATTCGTCGTCCGTGCAGTCCGGGTCGGCCCGGACGACGGTGACGACGACAAACGGATCGAATTCGGGCTCGCCGATGCCCGTCCCGCCCCGGTGCGTGTGCAACCGCCGCAGCAGCTCGGGGCCGAGGGTGCGCAGCGGGTAGGTCTGGGTGGTGTGCCCGTCTGCCAGCCGGAGCCGCGCGCTCTGATCGATGTCGGCCACACGCTCGGCCAGTCGGCCGGGGTCGAGATCGCCGCTGATCGCCGCCGTGACGGCGACGGAGTTGCCCAGCGGGTGGCACAGGGCGGTCCCGGTCACCACCGTCTCTGCCGTGTCCTGCGCGAGGCGCAGAGGCGGGCGAGGAACTGCCAGCGGGATCTGGGCGCGCCAGAAGCGCCGACTGCTCAGCGAGGCGTAGTCCCGCGAACCAAGCGCTCTGGCCCACACGTTGACTACCTCGTCCACGGCCTCGTTGCGCGGGGGCCATGGACGGGTCAGGGACGGTTCGTCCGTGCTACCGGGCCAGGGGGCGCCGCCCGCGGGAATCACGCCGGTGTTCCCGACGGCGTCGAAGGCGCGGACGTAGTCGGCGGGAAACGTCATCGCGGGTGCCGGGGCCCCATGCGTGGCGCCGTCCAGCAGCCCCGGAGTGGTGACGCTCCACGCATAGGTCAGGCGGAGCTGCTGAACGCGAAGCATTGGCTTGACACCTCCATAAGAGTCCGTATCCTCCACCTTGATTCATCCGACTCCCGTGACGTGGCTCACCGGCGGCCTGGGGTTGCCCAGGTGGGAGGAGGATTCAGGCGTTCGCGCCGGGGGCGGTCCACGGGGCCGCCCTTCCCGGCCCATGTCAGGGCGCCTCCATCCGCAGCAGCGGAGCCGCTGCAACTTCGCCCCGCACCTGTGGGGCGCTCACCTGGACGGGGCCGCGCAGCGCGCCCGGCGCCCACGACAGGTCCACGTCCTTCGCGTGCTGGCGCAGGAAGTCGTGGACCGCCTTGGCCGGTGCTTCGCCGCGCAGCAGTTCCACAAGTCTTCGGTGCACGTCCGGCGCGGCCCCGGCCCGGCAGGTGTAGCGGATCGGGGGCATCAGCCAATAGGGATCTCCTTCGACGGCCGGAGCAGCGTAGACGAAGGCCTGCGCCGGCACCTCGCCGCCGGGCCCGGCGTGGCGGAAGCGCATCTGCGTCCGGGTGAGCCCCTCGCCGGCTCTGGCCAGCCGGCTCAGCGCCTGCCCCGGGCTGTCGGTCAGCTGCGGGGTCCGCAGCCACAGCTGTATGGCAGCCAGGGCGGCGGGCACGGAAAAGGCGACGGCCCCGGCGGCGATCGAGCCGATCCACACCGCGAGGAGATCCTGGGTGTCGTAGCCATCGAGATAGGTTCTCGGCTCCCCGGCGAACCACGAGATCACCCAGAAGAGGGGTACCGCAGCGATAGAGAGCGACGCCGACAGGGCGACGAACTCCATGGCGTTGACGTCCAGTTGCGGTAAGGCGGCCTCGCCCTGCCGGCTGCGCCGTGCGAGGAGGCGGTACGTGGCGAGCAGCAGGAACCCGGGCAGCAGGAGGAACGAGGGGACCCCGATGCCGCTGATGAACTGCGCCTCGCCCAGCACAGCGAACTGAACCCGTTTGCTCAGCGTCAGTGACACCTGGTGCGGCTTGCCCTTGAGGACGTAGCGTCCGTGTACGCTGACGACCACC
The DNA here is from genome assembly GCF_014646055.1 of Wenjunlia tyrosinilytica. Taxonomy (GTDB): domain Bacteria; phylum Actinomycetota; class Actinomycetes; order Streptomycetales; family Streptomycetaceae; genus Wenjunlia; species Wenjunlia tyrosinilytica. The sequence continues at coordinate 11,350 of NZ_BMMS01000047.1, read as the reverse complement.
AGCTTCGGACCCGGCCACAGGCGTCCCTGGGACCGCAGCCGGTAGCGGAGGGTGGCGGTATCGCCAGCCGCCACGCTGCGGACCGGCGCCGGGCGGGACGCGAAATGTGCGTCGCATGCGGTCTGCCGCCAGGCGCACGCCCTGAGTCCGTCCGAGGCCAGGACGTCGACCTTTTGCAGGCTCACCGGCACGGACTGCCGGTTCTGGACCGAGAGCACGAGGTCGACCGGGTGTCCGGAGTCGATGGTGTCCGACGAGGTGAGCAGTTCACCGGCGAGCGGGCTGCCGTCGGCCGCGCTAGCGGCGCCCGGGCCGAGCAGGACGCACAGAACGCCCGCAACCAGCGGCCGCCAAGCCGCCGCGCGCCATAAGTGCGCACGCCGTGAGTCCATGCCTCTCCCCCTCGCCGCATCGGCATGGTAACGGGCCGGGTACGCAGCGCATCCCCGGAACGAGACACCCGTGGGCGAATCCTGGGTCGCCGGTCACCTCACCACGATCCTCCGCGGCCACGCCGCGCGGGCGGCGACCGAGATCAGCACCCAGGCGGATCAGACCGGGCTGCGCGGAACCCGGCGCGAGGGAGCCGACGCCTGCGTCAGCTCCCTTACCGGCCACCTCGCCCTCCGCTACGACACCGCGTTCACCGCAGGCTGGCCGATCGCCACCGGCCCGATCGAAGGCGCCTGCCGCAACTTGATCGGCGACCGCCTCGACACCACCGGCAGCCGCTGGGGAATGGACGGCGCCGAAGCCGTACTCAAGCCCCACGCTCTCATCGACAACGGCGACTTCGACGCCTACGGCGAGCGTTCGCACCTCGCCCGCGAGCACCAGCGCCTCTACCCCACCCCCGACCAGCACAACTACGAACTCACGGGCCTGATCACAAACATCCCTGCAGAGGGAGCCACACCCGAACCAAATGCCCTCTGGCGGTGGTCCTGTGGCGCCCCAGCCACCATCTACGACGCTGGCGGCTCCTGCTACGGGCGCTGTTGTGCGCTGCGATGCCACTTCCATGGCCGCCAGCGGAGCCCGCTGGCGGAGCTTGCGCCGGTGCTTTCCGGCAAGTGCTGGCCTCGCGTCTCGATGAAGTAGGTGTCCTGGTACTCGTCGGTGAGCTGAAGGAGCCCTGCTCGTCGAAGGTGGCGGATGGCGGCATCCACGTCGGCTGCGGACAGTCGGTACAGGCTCTGGAGTTCTTCTCGAGGGGGAAGCAGCTCCCCCCGCTGATAGCGGCCTGCCTCGACGCCCTCGCGCACGTCCTTGATCAAGTGCTCCGGCGTGGGAATAGCGGTCTGTTCCGGGGACACGCCGGGCAGGCCGGCTGACTTCGCCCAGGTTGGCCTCGGATACCTCCGCTCAGGCATGTTCAGGGCCTTCCGTCGGGATCGTGTGTGCGGCCGCTGCTGAGGATCTCGCTGACCTCGAGGGCGGCGGGCACTTTCACGTTGAGCTTTCGAGCGTTGCCGAACAGGGCGTCCTCGCTGCCCATGGGATAGCCGGTGGCGGGATCGAAGAGTACGGAGACGCGCTGGGTGCTGCCGTGCCAGGTCTCGGTCTGGTAGACGGCAATGGCCTGGTGCCCCAGCCATGACGTTGTGCCGACGACACGGACCGACGGGCTCTTGGCCAGGACCCGCAGGGCGGCCGCGCGCAGCCGCGGGCGGACGGGGCCGGGGCGTGAGGCGTAGTCCAGCATGGCGGCCACGCCGTTCATGATGTGTCCGCCGTCCCAGGACACTTTCGCGACCTGGTCCGCGAGGCGGGCGGGGTCGGTGGACAGCGGACCCACTGTGCGCCACGTCGATCTCGGGTTGCCGTGGGATGGTCGTAGACCTGCTCCACGATCAGCCGCCTGCCCAGGGGCTCCCAGGCCAGCATGCCCCAGCCGGAGCCCTGGACGGAGGAGGTGGCGACGGTGAGCTGCTTCTTGAACGCCTCGCCATGACGTTCGGGCGGGGCCGACCCGTCCGCCTCCGGGCTTCGGCACCCTCGGGCGCCGCCCTTCCGGCAGGTGACCGTCTTCTCACCCGGCAACCGCCGGTTCGAACGGGTCGGGTGAAGGACAAACGCGTCCTGGCGCTGGTCAAAGCTTCCTCGGGGAGGAGCGTGCACCGTGACGTCATTCCACCCGGTGCGGGCCGTGCGGGGCGACGCCCAGGCGGACATGGGTGGGAAGTTCGTCCCAACGGGCCGACCGGCGGGCCCGTTCCACAGTTGCGCTCACGTCCTCGAGCACTCGCCCCGGAGTGCTGCCGGAGTCGAGGGTGAGGCCGATCCGGGCCTGCGGGCGATGGGCAGGCCCGCAGAAGCGTGCCTTGGCCCGCCGGACGCCGGGCAGCATGTCGAGGTCTGTGGTGAGGGCGTCTCGCAGCCCATGGTCGTTGACCGCCACGGCTTCCCGCGGAGTGTCTTTGACGACCAGTTTGCGCGGGCGGCGCCGCCGGGCTTGGGACAACAGCCACCACAGGGCGAGCAGCATGATCAGGATCAGGGCGGCGATGACGGTCGGCCACCACCAGCCCTGGTCGAGCCATCGGGTCTGGTCGGCGCGCGGGATCAGGACGTCCTGGGGGGTGGTCAGCGGCCAGCCGGCGGGCGGTGTGAGGTTCCAACGCCGGTAGATGTCGGCACCGCCGGCGAGCACAAGGAGGCCGCCGCCCAGCAGCACGAGGCCGAGCAGGGCCAGAAGAACGCGGTTGGTCCTGGTGTGTTCCCTCATCGTCTGCTCCAGTACTGGTTGGCGGACCCGGTCCTATGCCGTTCAGGTCGGGCTTCGGCGTACGCGGACCGCCGGACGCGGCGGGCGGGCCAGGGCGAGTTGGTCGCGCCCTTCGCGCCGGACGGCATCGGTGAGTTCGTCCTCTACTTCTGCTGTGTCGCGGAAGCGCACGTCGGCTCGGACTTTGACCTGGCGTCGGCGTACCTGGACTCGCGCGGCGCTGATTCCCGGGACACGCATGGCGGCGTCACGCAGGAGCAGCGCCGCACCCTTGCGGTCGAGTACGGCACGCATCGGTCCAGGGCTGTCGGCGGGAACTCGCAGCGGCAGTTGGCGGCGCAGGCCGGGTGTGAGGGCCAGGACGAGCAGCATCAGGCCCAGGGCGGCTGCGACGGCGGCGCCGGTGAGGATCCAGACGTCGTCGACCGGGCGGGTGGCGAACTCGGCGGTCAGGCGCGTCCACCAAGCGGTGGCGCGGTGCCCGGTGCGTGTCCAGACGGCTTCGAAGAGCAGCGCGCCAGCGGCGAGCACGATCAGCGAGGCGGTCACGGCGGCGCAGACCCTGCGCGTTCCCCAAGGACGGTGAGGCGGTTCCTGCGTCGGTGTTCGTCGAGGTGGCGGTTGGGCGGTCGGCGAGTCGTGGGGGCGCGCATTCTCGGCCGGTGCCGCCGTGGTGTCCGGCCGCGGTCGCGGGGATTCGCCGCGGGGGTCCGGCGGGGTGCTCGAATTGCGGAAAGTCATGATCATCCTGTCAAGGCTTGGTGTCTCCGGATCAGTGGACTCGTCCTCGTCGCCGGCTCTCGCCGGGGACGAGTCGCTGGACGGACACAGCGATGTCGTCGATGCGCATGCCGGTCAGGTGAGAGACCCGTTGAGCGATGTAGTGCCGAATCTCGCCGCAGGCGCCGGCGATGTCGACGGGATACGGCAGGTCCAAGGTGACTGCGAGCCGTGCCGAGCCGTCGTGCACGGTGGCCGTGGAGTGGGGCGCGCCCAGGCCCGCGGGAGATTCGCCTCCTTGCCGGCTGAGGGCTTCACGCGTCGCCCGGGCCGTGATGCGGGCCACCACGGTGTCGGGGATCAGCGTCGCGCCGCGCTGGGCGGGCGCCGGGAGGGAGGGAGCGTCCGCAGCCTCGCGTCCTGGGACACCTGGGAGGGCGTGCGACGGGGACCGGGCGTTCACCGCACGCGTCCCCTGTACTCGGTGCGGGAAGCGGGTCCGTAACCGCTCCGGCGGGGTTCGAAGGTCTCGCGGCGCCCGTCACCGCTACGGGAGTGCACGTAATCGGTGACATGCACATCGCCACGCGCCAGGAAGCCGACGATCAGGCCGACCAGACCCAGGGCAGCAACCACGATGAAAGCCCCGAAGCCGCCGAAGTAGCCGGCGAAGCCCAAGGCCAGGCCGGTCAGGAGTCCCGCCACAGTTGTGTTCATCTTCCATTCACCAGTCTTGTGTCGTCGCCTCCTCCGGCGCGTGGTGCCGGCCGCGCGGCCGGGGCGGAGGCTGGGGGTTCACTCCACCCGGTGCTCGCCCTCTTCCCGTTCCTCCTCGTCTCCGGGCACGTCGATGTCGTCGACGGCGACGTTCACCTCGACGACTTCCAGCCCGGTCATGCGTTCCAGGGCCGAGATGACGTTGATGCGGACATCCGAGACGACGTCCGTGATGGGGTAGCCGTAGTCGATGACCACATCGAGGTCCACGGCTGCCTGGTGCTCGCCCACCTCAACGTGCACGCCGCGGGTGACGCTGGGCTGCCCGCCGGGCATCCGCTCCCGGACGCCCCCCATGGTCCGGGCCATTCCGGTGCCGAGGTTGTGGATGCCCGGAACCTCGCGGGTCAGTGTCCCCGCCATCTTCTCCACGACGCTGTCCGCGATCGTGGTCCGCCCGCGGCTCTCCGGTGAGCGGAGGTGGTCCTTCGGGCCTTGCCGTGCCGTTGTCTCGTCGGCAGGTCGGCGCTTTTCAGTGGCAGCCGGGGGGGTCGTGTCCGTCATGACGTTCTCCAGAGCCGGGGTGCGGACACCGGGTCAGCGCCCGTCATAGGATTAGACACAATTAGGTCGAAATCGTCACAGTTGCCGGGGACCCAATTTGCGCAAGCCGGCGATTGGGGCGCCTGGCCGGACTCTTTTCCGGTCCACGAAACACGAATCGCGCGGGAAGCGAACAGTGGGAAGCGAACAGTGGGCACAAAGCAGGGAGAATACTCACAACCTCGGCGTGCGGACCCGTGCCCGCCCACCAGGCCGGCTCCTGCCCCGGTGCAGCGGATCGGCGATACCGCGGACGACCTGGGTGCCCTGGACGACGGGCTGCTGGTCACCCGGGCGGCCGAGGGCGACGACGACGCGTTCGCCGTACTGGTCCACCGGCACAGCTCGGCGCTGCTGGCACTGGCCTACCACATGCTGGACAACCTCTCGGACGCCGAGGAGGCCGTGCAGGAAGCCCTGATCAGCGCATGGCGCAGACTCCCGGAGTTCCGCGGGGACGCGACGTTCCGCACATGGATGTACCGCATCGTAACCAACCGGTGCCTCAACGCCTCACGCGGACACACCCCCTCCGTGCCCCTGGGCGCCGTTGCCGAGCCGGCGGCCCACGATGGCAGTGGCGAACCCGCCCGTGCCGCCGAAAGTGCAGCCGCCACGGCGGCATTGGCCCAAGCGCTCCGCAACCTCCGGCCCGCTCAGCGCGTCTGCTGGGTCCTGCGGGAGCTGCAAGGGCTGTCGTACGAGGAGATCGCGCAGGTGGTGGGCGAGAACCAGCAGACCGTACGCGGCAGGCTGTTTCGAGCACGGCGAACCCTGATGGAGGAGATGGCCTCATGGCGATAGACGACCCGCGTGGCACATCCCCGTGCGACGAGCCGGCCACCTCGCGACGGGACATCGACGCGGCCCGGCTCGTCGGGGACGAACGGCTGCCCTGCGGACGCCTGGTCAGCCACGTCTGGGATCGGGCCCGCGCCGCCGGTGATCAGGCCGACCCACACCAAGCCGACTGCACGTTCTGCCGACAGGCGCTCGAGGGGCTGACAGCCCTGGACAACGCCACCCGCACCCTCCGTGGGGAACGCCCCAGCGCTCACACAGTGGCGGAAAGGGTTGTGCGCGCGGTACGCGCCGAGGTCCGGCTCGGCCGGATGCTGCCCTTGGACGATCCGGCGCGAGAACTGCGGATCGCGCAGACCGCAGTGGCAAAGGTCCTGCGCCGGGCCGCCGACCGCGTCCCCGGGGTGCGCGCCGCGAGCTGCCGTCTGTCCCTCGACCAAAGCAACACCGAGGTGACCATCGCCATGACCCTCGCCACCACCCTCGATCAACCCCTCCCCCCTCGGGCCGCCGAAGTGCGCCGGGCCGTCGCGTACGCCGCCAGAGAAGAGCTCGGCCTGGCCGTGAGCGGCATCGACCTGAAAATCGTGTCCGTACTGGAACCGCTGAAGTCCACAGCTTCTGCTGAACCCGCGCCACAGAACGGACGCGGACGGTGACCGCCGTCGACACGACGGGCGTCGAGCGGGCTGCCGCCCAGGCGGCACTGGCGGTTGCCGGGGTGGCTGAACTGCAGCCCAGCCTCCGCCAGTGCCTGGCCGACGCCGCCATCCGGGCCCGGCAGGCTCTCGGCTCCTGCGCACCACCCCCCGAGGCCGGCATCCGCGCCGAATACACTCCCCGAACCGGTGCCTGGCACGTCGAAGTCCGCTGCGCAGTCAACGACGACCGCCGCGCACTGGACATCGCACGCGACGTCCACGACTACGTCAGAGCGGCGGTCAGTCCACATGTGACCCGCAACGCCATCCAGGGACCCGTCACCATCGTCGTCAGCGTCACCCGTATCACCGGCCGTCGCCCATCACTCAATCCCGGGACCACCGACCTGTGACGCCGACGGCCCCCACCAAGCGTCGACGACGGTGGCACAGCGCTCGTAGCAGCAGGCGGGGCGCTGCCGCCCGCGGCCAGCCGCGCGGGCCCTCAAGCCGCGGCGGGGTCAGTTGCCGCCCGTCTCCTTGCGGTCCTCCTCGGTCCATTTGCGGGTGTCGCGTGGCTGGACGTAGGGCTCCTCCCGCTCGGGGTGGCCGCCGGCGATCGCCCGCTCGCGGGCCATCTCGGCGTCGAATTCCAGCCCCAGCAGGATGGCCAGATTGGTGATCCACAGCCACACGGATGGCTGCACCCCGGAGGCCGAGGGCCGGGCCGCGTTCCGGTGCAGCCCCGGCCCGCCACACCTCCCGGCTGGCCGGGCCACCTACCGCACGAATTCGACGTGAGCAGTTTCGGTTGATGACGGCAGTCCCGGCCACGGCAGTGCCTTTCGGCCTCGTACTTCCCGGCCGGAATTGTCAGAACCCACCCCCTGAGCGGAGGCCCACCCCGACAGTGCGGGTGGCACGGTTTCCGTGGGGGACCTTGGCCCGGCCCCCGGCACTCAAGTGCCGTCCGGCTCCCTGGGCGGCTGCTGGGCGGCCAGCCGCTCAAGCGCTTCGGCGAGCGCGGCCTGACCGGTCATCAGTGTGCCCACCACCTCGGCGGCAGTCGCAGGGGGCGGCCCTGCTCGAGCTGCGTCTCCCGCAGGGCGTTGAGGGTCTGGGTCTGGGCGCCCATGGTGGTGCACATTTCGGCGATGTCGCGGTCGGCCATGCCGACCGGGGTGCGCGTGGCCGCGTTCTCCTCGCGCGGCCGGTCCACCTCGCCCTCCAGGGCCTCCGGCCGCCGGCGCAGCTCCTCCAGGTCGCTCATGCGGTCATCCTCTCGAGGCGCGGCCCCTCCCAGATAGCGGGCGGAGGCGGGATTGCGACGGGGAGCGGCGGGAGCCCGCGCGGCTGGAGCGGGGGTCGGCCGCTCTCTGGCTTCGGCGGTCGGCTCCCGCACGTCACCCGGTGTTCGCGGGCACAGCTCGCGGACCGGGCCCCCGGTGGCGGCGGGGCCGACCGTCTGAGAGGTTGAAAACAACGAGAGGTTGTAAAACAGCGGCAGCGGTCCTGCCGTGATTGGAGGAGGACGTGAGATGGCTGAGGACCCGATGGCGGAGATGACGGGCCGGATGTCACCGGAGAACCGGAAGTGGGTGGAGCAACTGCCCAGTGACCAAAAGCGCCGGCTGATGCAGAAGTGGCAGAATGAAGGCGGGCGTACCGGCATCGGCAGCGTAGGTACCGAGACCAACGACGCGGACGCGGACGCCGTGGTCGAGGAATTTCGAAAGAAGTAGCGGGCGGTCAGCCTCGGTTCCTGGCCGAAGCCGGCATCGCTCCGACCCGGGCAACTGCAGTTCGTGACCTTGGCGGTTCACAGGTCATGTGATCGCCGTGGCGGTGGTCTCATACCAGCGGCGGTCGCAGGTGGCTGCGCGGTGCTGGTGGCGGCGTCGCCAGCGTGACGGTGCAGCACGTGCGCGAGATCGCAGGTGAGGCCGACATCTCCCCCGGGCCTCGTGCCGGTCCCGCTTCCGCCTGCCACGAGTGCGGCGAACGGGCGAACTCCCGGGTGGGCCGGGCGGGCTGGGGATGAGGGAAGCAGGCTTCCGGCGTGCAGGGAAGGGACGCCCTGGTCGGTCTGTCCCTCACGGATGGCTGCATCCCGGAGGTTGAGGGCCGGGGCCGCATTCGGGTGCGGCCCCGACCCGCCACAGGCGGGGCAGGAAGGTGTGTCGGCTGTGTGACGTGCCCGCCGGACGGCGGTGATGCCGGTACTTTGTGCCGTTGTGACCATGGAACCGGCGATCAGGGCGGCCGTCCGCGATGCCCGGGCGCAACTGGCCTCGGGGACCTGGCAAGTGACCGAAGCCGACCGCGCGTCGGTCCGGGAACTGCTCACCGTGCTGGGAAAGCTGCCCGACGCACAGCGAGCCGCACTGCCGCTGGCAGCGCGGCTGGAACAGCTGCGCGAGGCGGTGGCCGCCACGGCCGTGGCGTCGGCGAGTTCCAGCGGACAGCTCGCCTGGTTCCTCGGCAAGTGCATCACCGCCTTCACCCCCGTCACCCACTGGGAGGCCGAACCCGGTGGGACCGGCCGGGCCTACGGCAGCACCGTCCCGACGCCGGACCAGGTCACCGACGCCGAACGCGCCTTCACCCTGCTGCGCGCCCTGCTGGCCACCGCACACCACCAGCTTTGAACTCCGGGGGCTGGACCCTCGCGCGCCGGGTGCCCAGCACTGTGCGTGCTCCACCCGGCCGCAGCGGCCCCGGTCCAGTGCCGCGCAGCCGGGGCGAGGACAGCTGCGTCGGCGCAACTTCGCATACAGCCTGCCTTGCGCCGTCCCGCCTGCCGATGGGAGATCTTCCGTGGCTGATCACAGTCCTGATGCCGCTTACCCTGCACGCGGTGGCCGCGCTGCCACCGGGTGCCTGCCCGCTGCTCACCCACGTCACCGGGGTACGCCTGTGCCGCAGCGCGGACCGACGCCGGGAGAGCCGAGGGAGAACACGTCCGCCCCCGGCCCCACCTTGGGTGCGGCGGTGAACTGCTCCGGCGCCATGAACGGAGGCGTCCCCACCACCTGGCCTGTCTGGGTCAAGGAGTTGCCGTCCACGGCCCGCGCCACACCGAAGTCGATCAAGCATGGGCCGTCCTCGGTCAGCAGCACATTGGTCGGCTTCAGGTCACGATGGACCACACCGGTACGGTGGATGTCCTGCAGGGCCCTGGACAGCCCGAGAGCCAGGACGCGCAGCTCTTCCTCCGCCATGGGGCCGTCGTCACGCACGCGGACCGATAACGAGACACCCGGAACGAACAGTGTCGCCAGCCACGGCAGCGGCGCGTACGGATCCGCGTCCACCATCGGTGCGGTGCAGGCGCTGTGGACCATGCGGGCAGCAGCCGCTTCCAGCTCGAACCGGGCCCGGAACTGCGAATCCTGCGTCCACTCCTGACCTATCACCTTCAGCGCGACCCGTTCGGCCGTGCTGGACCGGGCAAGGTAGACCACCCCATCCCGCCGCTCCCCAGACGCCGCTCCAGGGTGTAGCCGCCCACAGACGTGGGATCACCGGCCAGTAACGTCACCGATCGCCTCCTTGAAGCCCGCCCCGTCACCTGCTGCGTTCACGCTCCCGCACCCTGCCGCGGTTGCACCACACCCCGCAGCAGCACCCCTGCCCGTCACAAGCGCAGTGACGACGCGAAGGCACCCAACAAGCCTGAGCTCCACCGCCCTGTCCCAGTGCCGTCGCCCAGATCGTGGAGCTGTGCGGCATCCTGCCGCTGGCCATCGCCCTGCTCGGCGGCCGCTTCGGCCACCACCCCCACTGGGACGTGTCCCAGTACGCCGAGGAGTTCGCCGCAACCCGCGACCGGCTCAGTGAACTCGCTGCCGACGACCGGGCGGTGGCGGCAGCCTTCGACATGTCCTACAGCGCCATGCCGCCCCAGCGGCAGCGCCTCTTCCGCTACCTCGGCCTGCACCCCGGACCCGACACCGACGCCTACGCCACCGCCGCCCTGACCGGTATCCCTCTCCCCAAGCACGCCGGAACTGGAAGCCCTCTACAACAGCCACCTCATCGACTCCCCCGCCACCGGCCGCTACCGCCTCCATGACCTCATCCGCACCTACGCCCAAACCCTCACCACCGGACACGACCCGGCCGAGGACCGCGACGCCGCCACCGGGCGCCTGCTGGACTACTACCAGCACACCGCCGAAACAGCCGACCACCACCTCACCGACACCCCCCGCCCCACACCCCGGCCCGCCGATACGGCCCCCGCCGCCAAACCCGTCCTGTCCACCCACCGGCAGGCCCTGGCCTGGATGCGCGCCGAACGCGCCAACCTCACCGCCTGCACCCACCACAGCCACGCCACCGCACATCACCGCCGAGCCATCCGCCTCACCGCTGCCCTGGCCGCCTTCCTGCGCCAGCAAGTCCCCTGGAACGAAGCCATCACCCTCCACCAGACCGCCGCCGTCACCGCACACCACACCGGTGATCGTCTCGGGGAAGCCGACGCCTTGCAGGATCTGGGCCGGGCACGGGCCGCGACCGCGGAGTACTCGGCGGCGGCCGACCTGCTCCAGCGGTCTCTGACCCTGTTCCGGGAAGTGGGCGACGCCCAGGGGAAAGCCGAGGCGCTCAACAGCACTGGTGCTTTCCTGGCCGCGTCCACAGAGCCGGGGCAGGCACTTTCCGTGTACCGGGCAGCCCTGCGCCTTGCACACCAGGTACAAAGCCCCCTTGACGAAGCCCACGCTCTCGAAGGAACCGCCCGCTGCCAGGCGAGCACCGGCGACCACCACACCGCCTTAGCCGACCTCCGCCAAGCGGTGAGCATCTGCCAGCGCATCGGCGCTGCGGAAGCACCCCGCTGCCGCCGAATACCTGGCGGTTCTGGAAATCGAGCCCGAGGCGGACCATGTGGATGCCCAGGAGTGAGCCGTCGGGCCGCCGCCCACCGCGGGGCGCGGCCCGACGCTGCCTGCCGGGATGACCTGCCGCCTGGGCGTGCCGGGATGTCGAATGCACTCGGATTGGCTGATTAGTGATCATCCGATGGAGTGACTGGCGGATGGGTGAATACCGTCCGGGGCAGGACACCTGCGGCCGCAGTCGGTGACGTTGAAACCGCAAGGAGTCACACATGTCCATGGTCCAGACCGGAACG
>NZ_BMMS01000046.1 GCF_014646055.1 Wenjunlia tyrosinilytica | reverse complement strand
GGTCTCGGACTCGGACACGTTCTCACTGGTCATCGATGCATCTTCCACGATCGGGAGTTACACCGAACGATTTACAGTCCCACGGCGAAAAACTGTCGGGCATGACGAGCACGCGCGAGGTCTGGGCCTGGTGGAGACACTTGCAGACCGATGGGGCCAGGATCCTCTCAGGGAAGGCAAACGGATCTGGTGTGAGATAGGTCTGCCCACGCGCCTGAGCCCATCGGTGCCGGCGTGACGGTCCAAGGTGGCACTCGATCGGGACGTCATCATGTCCGTTGGGGGTAATCATGGCGGGTAGCTGGTGGCGGTGGCGGAGAATCGCCTTCAGGGACCCTCTGGACACCAGAGTTTTCGCAGACTTCGCGTCCAGCGAGGGCTGGTGGTATGCGGGCCACGAGAATCACGAGTGGCGTGGTTCCACACTCGTGTGGCACAGCCTTGACGGCGCGATCATCGGATTCTCCCCAGGGGACACCGTTTCTGTGTCATTCGCCGAAGTGAGCGCGGACGAACCGGAGGTGCGTCAGCGTGCGATGGCCGAGGCAGAGGCTATGGTGCTCCGGGAGTTCCGCTGCTTCACCGTCTCAGAGGCTCTCGGTCTGTTGCGGGCGACGAAAGGGGAAGCGAGGGCACTGGTCCTCACGGCCGCTGCCGCGTCAGCCCCGGATCGCTACTGCCCCGAGGTCGCGGATGCCGTGACGTCGGCCCTCTTCGCGCCCGAGCCGCCGGTGCGAGCAGCGGCTCTGCGCGCTGTCATGCTGACTGAGTGGCCCCAGCTCGCAAGACCGCTGGCAGCCCACGCATTAACGGAGGCTGACGACGGCCTCGCCTCCTTCGCGCGGGCTCTGGCAGAACAGGTCTACCACGAGAACGCCTACGCGCATCTCGTTCAGCCGCCGGCTCCAACGCCCCAGGATCTGGACGGCCCTGCGGTGAACGAAGTCTGCCGAGGCGGACCGGGAACCACCGCGGTCCACCAAGAAACCGCACTTGGCCCGACTGCTGGGCGCTGCCGGCGGACGCATTGATTGGAGTCCTTGACGGCATCCGAGCACAACCATTCCCACTTCTGCCGAGCCCGCCGCGCTTGCCGGCGTCAAAGCCGGTCGAGGGCGACCCGGTCGGCGTCGTCGACGGAGCCGGGTCGCCCTCGGTAGCGGACATACCTGCGGTGGTAGTGCGGGCTTGTGGAGGGATCAGCCGCAGGTGCCGCCGTCTGTCCACGAGGCCCACGAGCTCGGGTCGCCGGGCACGGCACCGGTGGAGTACCACGTGGAGGTGTAGGTGTGGCCGTTGTAGGAGACCACGTCTCCCGGCGTGTAGGAGGCGCTGGCGCTCCAGGCCGGTCCGCAGGTGCCTCCGCCGCCGGTGGTCCCGCCGTTCGTGCCGCCCGTCGTGCCGCCCGTGGTCCCGCCGTTCGTGCCGCCGCTGGTGCCGCCTCCTCCTCCACTGCCGGAGTTGCCGACGCTGACGGTGAAGCGGGTGGGGTTCGGGTCGATCGCCGCGCCCGAGACGTCGGGCTGGCCGTCACCGGTCACGTCGTCGTACGGGAAGGCGTAACCGATGGGGGAGTTGGCATGGACGATTCGCGCCCAGTGGTTGGTCGTGGCGTCCTTGTAGGAGTCCGCGGCGGTGGGTCCGTTCGGCTGGTTGGTGAAGGTGAGCAGGGTGCTGCGGTTGAACGCCGCCGCCACCCGTGCGAGCAGTCCCTTCCTGATGTCGGAGTCACCTGGGTTGTTGGCGAAGGGTCCGTGGTCGCAGGTGAAGATGTCCTTCGAGGCGGGCTTGGCGAAGGTGGACCCGTCATTGAAGGTGAGCAGCCCACCGGTGACGCGTCCGGTGTACACGCCGCGGCCGCCTTGCAGGTCCACGCGGAGGTCGGTGCTGCTGTACTTCGTCCAGACCTTGTCGATGTAAGCGTTCCAGTACGAGCGGAAGGGCATCTGATCGGGCTGGCCGAAGTACGGCGCCATCAGATTCTGCGGGGAGATGGCTCGGATCAGCGTGCCTGCGCTGTTCTTGACCACCAACTGGTCCCAGGGCTGCCCGTCCTGCGCCGCCTGGGCGGACAGACCGCTCGCGATCCCGGCGAGTGCCCCTTCCGACATGGGCTGCACGGTGTGCGTCGCGCTCCCCGTCAGCTTGAGGCCGATCGGCAGCGCGGTCACCAAGTCGACGTACGACACGTTGGAGTAGAGCTGCGTGCTGTTGAACGTGAACTCGCAGAAGGACCAGATCTTGTTGTAGTTCGGGTCCGTCGAGGTGGCGAATCCGGGTTCGACGAGAGCCGGTCCAGGGTTGATGAAGAAGTCCAGGGTGTCGTCACGGACGAAGTAGACGCGTGCCCCGTACATCTGCGGCAGTGTCAGCACCTTCGGGCCGGCGCCGGCCGCGTTCAGCGGGATCGCACAGTTCACCCCCAGTGGGGTGTGGGTCTGCGACGGCGACGGGGGGTAGTACTTGCTGCCGTCCGCACGCAGAAGCATCACGCGGTCGGTGCCGACCTCTCTGCCGGTGACGTAGGCATTCACCGTGCCTGGGATGCTGGTGTTCTCCAGGGCGAGCTCGCACGTCGCGGGCCCGGCGGAGGCACGCGAGTTGAGCAGGCCGACCAGCACGGGGGTGGACAGCACAGCCGCACCCGAGGCGGTGAGGAACGCGCGACGGGACACCATCGAAAGACCTCCAAGGCAGTGGGGGAGTCGAGCGATCGCCCACAACCTGAATGTGGCCGACATTCGATGGCGTCACTGTGGTCATGCACATGGATGACGTCAAGACTTTTGGCTGAGAGCGCTTCCAAAATCGTCGTCTCCTACAAGTCTTGGAAGCAAGAAATCCCACTCCATCTGGAGATATGACCATATGCGCTTCAGGGAGAGCATGAAGTTCTCCACTGAGGGGTTTCGGAGTGCAATGACTTCGAGCCGCATCGGCGCCGGTTCGGAGGGAATGGGGCTCGGGCGCGCGGCAGCCGCCGGCACAAGCGACAGCTGGTGGGCGTCTCTTGCCCGGTCCACCCTCGCCCACGCCGCGCTCAGCGGCGGCGATCCGCACCGAGCGCTGGAATCCGTCCGCGCACAGGGGGGAGCCATGTGGCCCGGGTCTACCGCAAGGTCGGCGTTCCGCGCGGCGACGACCACTTCCGGGAACTCGCCGAGGCACTCGACCGGGCGACCGCGGGGCTGCCCGGTCCGGCGATCCTCTCCGACCGGCCCCACCGCCGGGGGAGCCTCGTCCACTACCGCGACGGTGCCTTCGACGAAGTGCCGTACTTCGGCAACGGCGGCGCCCACCGGCTCAGGCTCCGAGCACCCGACGGCACCCTGGTCGAGGACCCGCGCAAACCGTGGTCCTGTCCCCCGTACTGGACGCGGTTCCCGCTGCCTGGAACCGCGGACCCGGCGGCGGGGGAGCCCCGAAGGCGCCGGGGCACGTTCTCCTGCATGACAGGTATGCCGTTCACGGGGCGATCAGGCACTCGGCGCGTGGCGGCGTCTGTCGCGCCGCCGACCGCAAGACGGGTGCGGGTGTCGCCCGTCCCAGGGAGCGCCGGCTGAATCGCGCGGTCCGAGGCGTGTCAGCCGACGGCCAGATCGGGGCGCACCAGGGTTCCCGCCTTCCCGTGGACGATCTCGTATGCCGCATCCAGGGCGCCGATGGCGGCCAGGGCTCCGGTGCGTTCGACGAACCGGGCGGCGGCTTCCGTCTTGGGGCCCATGGAGCCTTCGGGGAAGCCGCCGCGGCGCAGGTCGGCGGGGGTGGCGTCGAGGACGGGCTTCGGGTCGGGGGTGCCGTAGCCGTCGTAGACGCACGGGACGTCGGTGAGGATGAGCAGGAAGTCGGCCTTGAGGTCCTCGGCGAGCAGGGCCGCGGTGAGGTCCTTGTCGACGACCGCTTCCACGCCGGTCAGCGCACCGGTGTCGTTGTCCGCGGTGACGGGGACGCCTCCGCCGCCGGCGCAGACGACCAGCGTGCCGCTGGCCAGAAGCTCGTGGATGGTGTCCGTCTCCAGGATTCGCTCGGGTGTCGGCGAGGGGACGACGCGGCGCCATCCCGTGCCGTCCTCGGCGATGTGCCAGCCGAGCCTGCGGGCGAGCGCCTCGGCGGTCTTGCGGGAGTACACCTGGCCGACGAACTTCGTAGGGCGCCCGAAGGCGGTGTCGTCGGCGTTGACAAGGGTGTGGGTGACCAGTGCGGCGATCCGGCGTCCGGGCAGGGCGTTGTGCAGGGTGCGGGCCAGCAGGGAGCCGATCATGCCCTCGGTCTGGGCGCCGAGCAGGTCCAGCGGATAGGGGGCGGTGAGGGCGGGGTCGGCGGAGCTCTCCATGGCCAGCAGGCCGATCTGGGGGCCGTTGCCGTGGGTGACGACGACCTCGTGTTCCTGGGCGAGGGCGGCGAGTGCGGGCGCCACCCGGTCGATGTTCGCCTCCTGGATATCGGCGTCGGGGCGTTCGCCCCGGTGGAGCAGGGCGTTGCCGCCGAGGGCGATGACGATGCGCATGACTTCAGTCCTCCAGGGTGGCGACGAGCACGGCCTTGATGGTGTGCAGCCGGTTCTCCGCCTGGTCGAAGACGATCGAGGCGGGCGAGGAGAAGACCTCGTCGGTGACCTCGAGTGCGTCCAGCCCGTAGTTGCGCAGCAGCTCCTGGCCGAGGCGTGTGCGGCGGTCGTGGAAGGCGGGCAGGCAGTGCATGAACTTCACATCCGGGTTGCCGGTGGCAGCGAGGGCCTTGGCGTCCACCTGGTAGGGCAGCAGCAGGTCGATGCGCTCTCCCCAGGTCTCGGCGGGTTCGCCCATGGAGACCCAGACGTCGGTGTGCAGGAAGTCCGCTCCTCGTACGGCGGTCTCGGCGTCCTCGCTGAGGGTGATCCGGGCTCCGCTGCGTTCGGCCAGCTCACGGCACGTCGTGACCAGCCCGGGGTCCGGCCACAGCGCCTCGGGCGCGGCGATGCGTACGTCCATGCCGAGCAGGGCGCCCATGGACAGCAGCGAGTTGCCCATGTTGTTGCGGGCGTCGCCGAGGTAGCAGTAGGCGATGTCCGGCAGCGGCTTGGGGCTGTGTTCTCGCATGGTGAGGACGTCGCACAGGCTCTGGGTCGGGTGTGCGGTGTCGGTGAGGCCGTTGTAGACGGGGATGCCGGAGTGGGCCGCGAGGTCGGTGACGAGGGACTGGGCGGAGCCGCGGTACTCGATGGCGTCGAACATGCGGCCGAGAACGCGCGCCGTGTCGGCGATGGATTCCTTGGCGCCGATGTGGGTGTCGCCGGGGCCGAGGTAGGTGGTGTGTGCGCCCTGGTCGGCGGCGGCGACCTCGAAGGCGCAGCGGGTGCGGGTGGAGGTCTTCTCGAAGATCAGTGCGAGGTTCTTGCCGGTGAGGCGGGGCTGTTCGGTGCCGGCGTGCTTGGCCTTCTTGAGGTCGGTGGCGAGATCGAGGAGGTGGTGGATCTCGGGGGCGGTGAAGTCGAGTTCGCTCAGGTAGGAGCGGCCTCGCAGGTCGATGGTCACGATGGTCCCCTTTGCTGGGTTTCAGGCTCGGTCAGACGGCCGGGTCGCGTTCGACGGGGCAGCTCATGCAGCGTGGGCCGCCCCGGCCGCGGCCGAGTTCGGCGCCGGCGATGGTGACGATCTCGATGCCCTGCTTGCGCAGGAAGGTGTTGGTGGTGACGTTGCGCTCGTAGCCGACGACCACGCCGGGGGCGAGGGCGAGGAAGTTGCTGCCGTCGTCCCACTGCTCGCGCTCGGCGTTGCGGATGTCCTGCGGCGCGGACAGCATCCGGACTTTGTCCAGGTCGAGGGCCTGGGCCAGCGCGGTCGCCAGATCCGAGTCGGGGGCGACGTCGAAGCCGGTCTCGCGTTCGCCGCTGGGCGTCAGCGTCCATGAGCGAAGGGAGTCGGCGAGGCCGGGGTAGATGACGAAGGCGTCACGGTCGACCATGGTGAGCACGGTGTCGAGGTGCATATAGGCGCGTGCGGCGGGGAGTTGGACGGCGATCAGCCGGGTCGCCGTACCGCCCGCGAACAGCCGGGCGGCGAGGTTCTCCACGGCCTGCGCGGTGGTGCGCTCGCCCATGCCGACCATGACGGCGCCGTTGCCGAGCACGTGGACGTCGCCGCCCTCCAGGGTGCCCACCGCGCCGTCGAGGATCGGCTGCGGGGCGACGTCGGCGAACATCGGGTGGAAGCGGTAGATGGCCTCGGCGTGCAGGCTCTCGCGTCTGCGGGCGGGCTTGGCCATCGGGTTGACCGACAACCGGTCGTAGATCCAGCAGGAGTTGTCGCGCGGGAAGAGGTGGTTGGGCAGCGGGGCGAGCGCGAAGTCGTCCGGCTGCAGCGCCTTCCAGACCAGGCTGTGCGGGGTGGCGAGCGGCAGGTCGCTCTTGAGGAGGCCGCCGATGAGGTAGCCGGCGAGGGTCTCACTGTCCAGGTCGGCGCACAGCGCGCGCACCGGGTCCATCAGGGCGGGGCCGACGGTGGCCGGGGTGACCACCCGGTCCAGCAGCCAGTCGCGGGCATCGGGGACGTCAAGGGTCTGGGCGAGCAGGTCGGTGAAGTAGTGCACGCGGGCGCCGTGGTCGCGCAGGACCTGGGCGAAGGCGTCGTGCTCCTCGCGGGCCCGCTTGGCCCACAGGATGTCGTCGAAGAGCAGGGCGTCGACGTTGCGCGGGGTGAGGCGGGAGAGTTCGAGTCCGGGCCGGTGCAGGATCACCTGGCGCAGGCGGCCGGCCTCGGAGTCGACGTGGAATGCGGTCATGGTGGTGAAGTCCCTTGTGCGGTGGGGCGGGTGGATCAGTTGTGGTGGCGGCGTCGGGTGATCGACCGGAGGTCGACGACCGGTCCGGTCCGGCTGCGACGGGTGGCGCGCTCGGTGGCGACCTGGGTCTCCGGCGCGCGGGTCGGAGGTTCGGCGGACGGGGCCGGGACGGCGGGCGCCTGCGGGACGACCGCGCACTCCACGGCGGACTCCACGGCGGACGCAGCGGTGGACTGGCCGGCGGCCGTCTCGCCGTACACGCCCTGGCCGTGCTTGAGCCAGACGTAGACCGGCATGCCCAGGAGCAGAACGAACAGGCCGTAGTAGACGGTCTGGTAGCCGCTGCCCTGGATCGACCAGTACGAGAACGCCATCGCCAGAGCCGACACGGTGACGTCTCGGGCCAGGCGGCGGGCGGAGAGCGTCTCGCGGCCGCGGACCAGCAGCCAGTACAGCTGGGCGGCGGCGGAGAACAGGTACGGGATCACCGCGGTGAGCACGCTCAGCAGCACGATCTTCGTGAAGACGTCGTCGAAGCGGGTGTAGCTGAACACGGTGATCAGGGAGGCCAGCACGGTCGAGGCGACGATGCCGAAGGCCGGGACGCCGCCCTCGCCGCGCAGCCTCGCGAACGCGCTCGGGAAGAGGCCGTCGCGGGCGGCCGCGTACGGCATCTCGGCGCACAGCATGGTCCAGCCGTTGAGGGCGCCGATGCCGGAGATGATCGCGGCGACGGCGACGATGTCACCGGCCCAGCTGCCGCCGAAGATGTTGTTCGCGGCGTCGGTGAAGGGCGCGGTGGAGGAGCCGAGCTTGCTGTGCGAGACGGTGCCGAAGACCGCGAGGGTGCCCAGGATGTAGATGACGGCGCAGGCGAGCGTGCCGTAGACGGTGGCGCGCGGCACGTTGCGGCCGGGCTCCCGGACCCGGCCGGCGACCACGGAGGCGGCCTCCAGGCCGAGGTAGCTGAACAGGGCGATGGCCGCGGCGGCCGAGATCGCGCCGAGCGCGGACTGGCCACTGGAGTTGAAGGAGCCGAAGTTGCGGGCGTCGATGAACAGCAGGCCGACGGTGGCCATGAAGACCAGCGGGACGAACTTCAGCACGGTCGTGATCACCTGGAAGGCGCCCATGTTGCGGACTCCGGTGAAGTTGATCGCGGCGGGAATCCACAGCCCGACCAGCGCGAGGAGCACGGACATCCACTTGTGGTGGCCGGTGTTGACGAACACCTCGACGTAGCCGACCCACGCGACCACGATCGCCGCGTTTCCGGCCCAGGCGGTGATCCAGTACGACCACGCGTTGAGGAACCCGGCGAACTCGCCGAAAGCCTCACGGGCGTAGACGTAGGGCCCGCCGCTGGCCGGGGTCCGCTTCGACAGGGACCCGAAGGTCATGGCCAGCGCGAGCGCGCCCAGCGTGACGACGACGAAGGCCACGAGCGAGATCGGCCCGAAGGGGGCGAGGGCGGAGGGCAGGGCGAAGACGCCGGTGCCGATGATGCTGCCGATCACGAGGGCGGACGCGGCGGGGAGGCCGAGTGCCGCCGGGGGAGCCGGTCGTGAACCGCTCCGTGTGGGACTGGACATGACTGCGCTCCTTGATGCGGTTGCCGCGGACCACTGAGATCCGCCTGATCCGAGATCGATCCTCATGCGCCGCCGCACCCGCAGTCAGCGGCCACACGTCCCTCACCAGGCCCGATGGTCCCGGGCAATGGGTGACCGTCCGGCCCTGCCTCGCCCTGTCGGCACCCGAACGCGTCCGACGCGCACCCGTGGGGCGTCCGCCGTTGCAGGGCCGCGGTTCAAGTCCGGGCGGACCGTGGGCCGGTGACCATCGGCCCGGTGACGGCCGTGGCGTCCATGTGCGGCGCACCAGGCCCAGCCGGCTGCCCGACCCCGTCGTAGGAGGCCCGCGATGGCGAGCAGCAGGGACTGCACCTGCCAGGCGTGGGAGTGCAAGGACTGGGTGCGGGCGGTGCGCGTGGTTCTCCTTTTCATGGCTTCGGCTCGCTCTCCCCGCCGCCGACGTCGTCGGCGGCGCTTCCCGTGCCGGACGGTTTGTGCGGAAACAGGCCCGGCGGGGAGCCCTTGCCGTCCCAATTCAGGAGGTTGACCCGGCCGGCCTTGCCGCTGGGCGTGGCCGGTGTGTCGCAGGTCTGCCGCTCGCGCAGGGCGTGGAAGTTCTCCACCGCGATCGGCGCGGCGCCGCCGGAGGTCTCGCCGAAGGGGCCCGAACCGCCCATACCGGGGCCGCCCTCGTGGTCCAGGCTGCATTCGGTGGCCAACTCGTCGAGCTGGTGGGCCTGTTCGGCGTGGGCGGGCGGGATGACGTACCGCTCGTCGTACTTGGCCAGGGCCAGCAGCCGGTACATGTCGTACATCTGCTCCTCGCCCATGCCGACCGCCTTGGGGATGGCGGCGTCGGGCTCGCGGCCGAGGTTGATGTCGCGCATGTACGCGCGCATGGCGGCCAGGCGGTGCAGGACCGCGTCCACCGGGGCCGGGTCGCCGGCGGTGAACAGCTGGGCGAGGTAGTCGACGGGGATGCGCAGGGCGTCGACGGCGGTGAACAGGTTGTGGTGGTCCTCGGCGTCCTCGCCGGTGTCGCGGACGGCGTCGACCACCGGGGACAGCGGCGGGATGTACCAGACCATCGGCATCGTCCGGTATTCCGGGTGCAGAGGCAGGGCCACCTTGTAGGTGTTGATCAGGGCGTGGATCGGTGAGCGTTGGGCGGCCTCGATCCAGTCCCGCGGGATGCCTGCGCGCTCGGCCTCGGCCGTCACCTGCGGGTCGGCCGGGTCGAGGAAGACCTTCCGCTGGGCCTCGTACAGGTCCTTGTCGTCGGGCGTGGAGGCGGCTTCCAGGACCTTGTCGGCGTCGTAGAGGACGAGGCCGATGTAGCGCAGCCGGCCCACGCAGGTCTCGGAGCAGACGGTGGGCAGGCCGACCTCGACGCGGGGGAAGCAGAAGGTGCACTTCTCGGCCTTGCCGGTGCGGTGGTTGAAGTACACCTTCTTGTACGGGCATCCGGTCACGCACATCCGCCAGCCCCGGCAGCGGTCCTGGTCGACCAGGACGATGCCGTCCTCCTCCCTCTTGTAGATGGCGCCGGAGGGGCAGGAGGCCGCGCAGGACGGGTTGAGGCAGTGTTCGCAGATCCGCGGCAGGTAGAACATGAAGGTCTGCTCGAACTCGAACTTGATCTTCTCGGAGACCTCGTTGAGGAGGAGTTCGCCCGTCTCGCCGATCCGCAGCTCGTCGAAGAGGGCGTTCATGTTCAACGGGGGCCGGTAGACGGGCAGTTGCTCGCCGAGCGCGGTCATCCAGTCGTGGTCGAGGTAGAAGTGCTGACGGCCGGTGAGGGTGTGCCAGGGCTTGAGACGCTCGACGTTGACGGTGAACGGGGAGTAGCGGCGCCCGCCGGTCTCCGAACGGGACATTCAGGGGAGGTGATGACCGGCACCGGGGCGGCCTGGGTGTCGGCGAAGGTGATCCGCTTGCCCTCGTGCTCCGCGGCCAGGTCCGCGAGCTGTGTGCCCGTGCGGGCCTCCAGGGCATGGAAACCCTGGGTGGCCAGGTGGCCGTTGGTGGTGCCGGACAGGGCCAGGATCGCCTCGCACAGCGTGGTCGGTGCCCAGGAGGTGCTTGAGGAAGTACTCGTTGCCCTTGGCCGAGGATCCCAGCAGGTTCGCCCGCCACACGTTCAGGACGCGTGGGAAGTTCTCGGGCGCGTCCGGGTCCTCGCCCGCGAACCGCAACCGCCCTGCTTCAGCTCCTCCACCACGTGCTCACCGACCGGGCGGCCCGCGGTGTCGGCCTCGTCCGCCAGGTGAAGGGGTTGCGGTCGAAGCGAGGCCGACCGCGTACGACCCGGAGGCGCCGTACAGCGAGCCCATCACCAGCGGCGGCAGGAAGCCGCCCAGGCCGCCCGCGGCGCCGACCACGCCGGTGACCGAGCCGACCTGGTTCGCCGGGGAGAGCAGGGTCACCAGGGCGAACGTCGCGCCGCTGCCCGCGCCGAGTGCGGCGGCCATGGCCAGGAAGGCGATGGTGCCCACCGGCGCCAGGGACGGGGTGAACGACTGCACGAGCGCCCCGGCCACGACCACGGACAGCGAGCCGGCCAGCACCCGGACGGGGCCGATGCGGTCCGACAGCCAGCCCCCGGTCGGCCGCATCGCCACCGCGAGGAGCACGAAGCCGGCCATCCGGTTCGCGGCATCCGCCTGCGTCAGCCCGTAGCCGGTCTTGAGGTAGGTGGGAAGGTAGACGGAGAACGCCACATACCCGCCGAACGCCACCGCGTACAACGCGGACGCCTGCCAGGTGATGCCCAGCCGGACGGTGGAGGCAAGGCGGCGGGCCAGCGGCTCGGTCGGCACGGTGCGGCCGGGTGCGTCACGCAGTAGCAGTGCGGCGCTCACGGCGTACACGGCCAGCACGGCGGCGGTGATCAGGAACGGTGTCGACATGCTGTGCGCGTCGACCAGCTTCACGGTGCTCAGGGCGCTGATCGCGGTGCCGCCCATGCCGGCGCCGAAGACCCCGATGGCAAGACCCCTCCGCTCTGGCGGGAACCAGGCGTTGACGAGCGGCACGCCGACGGCGAAGGCGGTGCCGCCGATGCCGAGGAAGAACCCGCCGACCAGCAGGGCGGCGAGTGAGGAGTGGCCGGCCAGGCCGAGGTAGAGCACGGGAACGATGGTGGCCGCGGACACGATCGGGAACATCACCCGGCCGCCGTACCGGTCGGTCAGCGTGCCCACCGGGATCCGGCCCAGCGAGCCGACCACCACCGGGACCGCCACCAGCAGCGACTGCTGGAAGGAACTCAGGTCCAGGCTGTCCTTGAAGCGCGGGCCGAGCGGGCTGAGCAGCGCCCACGCCCAGAAGTTCACGGCGAAACCGATCGTGGCCAAGGCCAGCATCAGCCACGCCCGGCCGGCCTCGGGCGCCCCCGACGCCGGTGAGCTGTCGCTCGTCGTGCTCGACGGCTGGTCCATGCTGTCCGTCCTTCTCTCATGCTGGTGCCGCGGCCTTGGGATCGCACGCGAACCCAGGCTCCTCGTCTGCGACCGGCGCTCTTTCAGCCACTGTCCGCATCCGGACGCCCGGGCGCCATGGGCCAAGGGTCCCTTCCGCCGGGCGGAGGGTCCTCGCGCTGGGATCCTGCTGTCGCCCCTCGAACCCCGGACACGGCGCGTGGGCAGTGCGCCGGTGGAGTCCCGCATCGGTATCCGTCCGGACGCATGCCGAGGGCCCAGGGCGGTGATGGGAATGCCGTAGGCGGCGTCCGTGCCCAAGAGGGTGATCCAGGTGCGCGCCTCGGCGCCGCGGGCCGGATGGAGCGTGTTGCGGGCCTCGGCCGCCTGGGTCGGGCGCGGCAGGCGCCGGGTCCGCATGATGCCGGGGACGTCCAAGTCGGCGCTCGGCCCGCGCGGCGGCGGTCGGCAGAGGCGAAGTCAGCGGGTGTGGGCCGGGCCCCCGGTGGTGAGGGGGATGCGCCAGCGCAGGCGGGTGCCGCCCTCGGGGCGGCGGGTCACCTCGAACGTGCCGTCGAGTTTCTCCGCGCGGCGGCGCAGGTTGGTCAGCCCGCTGCTGCGGGTGACGGACGGGTCGATGCCGCGGCCGTTGTCGCTGACCTCCAGGAGCAGTTCGTCTCCGGCGTGGACGGCGACCCGCGCGGCGGAGGCGTGGGCGTGGCGGGCGATGTTGGACAGGGCCTCGCGCAGCGCGGCGAGCAGGTGGGCGGCCATCGCGTCGGGCAGGGCGGCATCCACGGTGCCGTCGAACTCGACCGTGGGGGCGAAGCCGAGCCGGTCCTGTGCGGCGCTGGTCTCGTCGAGGACCTGAGCGCGGAGGCTGGCCGCCTTCTGGGCGGGCTGGTTGAGGTTGGTGATGGTGCCGCGCAACTCCCGGATGGTGGCGTCGAGTTCGCCGATCACCTTGTGGACGCGGGAGGCGGTGTCCGGCTGGGTGATGCGGGCGGTGATGCTCTGCAGTGCGAGGCCGGCGCCGAAGACCCGCTGGATGACCATGTCGTGCAGGTCGCGGGCGATGCGGTCGCGCTCGGCCATCACCTCGCGGTCGGCACGCGCGGCGGCCAGCTCGGCCTGCGCGGCGAGCTGGTGGGTGATGTCCCGCGCGGCCGTGGAGAAGCCGATCAGGTCGCCGTCGGCGTCGCGCATCGGGGAGACGGTCACGGCCACGTCGACTTCCGTGCCGTCGGTGCGCAGCCAGCGGCTCTGGTAGGAGTCGGCGTGCCCGTGGGAGCGGATCTGCTCCACCACTGCCCGGAAGACGCCGGAGGCCGCCTCGGGCATGAGGGTGTCGACCGGCTGGCCGAGAATGTGCTGCTCGGTGTGGCCGAACAGCCGCTGGGCGCCCGGGTTCCAGGTCTGGACGAGGAGGGCGGGACTCACCGCGATCATGGCGTCGTCGGACGAGGCCACGATGGCCGCGAGCCGGGACTCCGCCGCCCGGAGGGCCTCCAGCTCGGTGTGCAGGGCGATCAGGCCGCGGTTGGTGTCCTCCAGCTCCTGGCTCAGCTCGTCCGCCAGCCGCGCGCGGCGCTCCAGTTCGGCCAGGCGCTCGGCCATGTCGCCCGTGCTGTCAGCGGTCCGGGGAGTGCGTACGTCCCCCATGTCTGACCGCCCTTCGCCTGATGACGGGAACCGGCTCATCATGCCATGTGGGTGACCTGGCGGACCACGAGCACCGTGGCGTCGTCGGTGGGCCGGCCGTACTCGCGGTGGAGTACGGCGGCGATCACCGACGGATGGTGCTCCAGCAGGCGCGGGTGGTCTTCCGGGCTCCAGCCGGAATGGATCCCGTCGGAGACCAGGACGAGCGTCGCCCCGGGCTCCCATGGGCAGTGCTGCAGTCGAGGGGAAGGTACGGGGAGGTGGGTGCCCAGGGTGCCGGGGCGGTCCAGCAGGTGGAAGGACCGGGTGCCGGTGACGGCCCGTCCGGTGACGACCCGTCCGGTGATGTTGCCGACCGCCGCGTACGCGAGCTCGCCGCGGTCGGGGTCGATCAGGCAGGCGCCCAGGACGCCGCCTCGGGTGCCGCGCATCGCCTCGTGGGTGTTCTGGAGGAGCCGGCCGAGGTCGGTGACCTGGGCGTGCTCGAAGCTGGTGATCGCGGCGCGGGCCGCGACGGCGGCGCCCGGGCCGTGGCCGAGGCCGTCGACGACCAAGGCGGCCGTCCGCGGGCCGGGGGCGACGGCCCAGGCGTCCCCAGACTCGCCGTCGCCGCCGAGGGGGATGTTGACGGCGCCGAAACGCCACCCCGCGTGCACGTCCGGGGCGGGGGAGCCGAGCCGGGCGTAGACGACCGTGCCGTTCCGGGTGGAGTACCAGTCGAACTCGGCGGCGTTGCGGCGGACGACGTTCAGCCCTGCCCCGAGCCCGCCCCCGCGGTAGGGGGGCTGCACGGCGGGCGAGCCCGTTGCGTGCGGCGGGGCGAATGCCGCGGCGGTCATGCCGGGGCCGTGGTCGACGGAGACCAGCTCGATCCCGTCGCCGGCCTTCCGGGCCAGCACGTACCCGCCCGGGTGGGCGTGGCGGAGCAGATTGGTGCCCAGTTCGGTGGCGACCAGCTCGGCCACGCCCTCGCGCAGCGCGTGCTGTCCGGCGGCCAGTCTGGCCACGGCCCGGCGCAGGGCGCCGACGTCCTCCTCGACCCCGATCGCATGGCGGCGGTGTTCACCCTCGCTCAGCGCCGCCACCCCCTCTTCACCGCGCCGTCACCGCTGCCACTTCACGATCACCACGGTCGTGCCCGACCCGGCGGCGGAGGTGAGGGTCATGTCGTCCACCAGCCGCCGCGCCCCGGGCAGGCCCAGCCCGAGGCTGCCCCGGGTGGAGAAGCCGTCGGTCAGCGCCGCCGCGATGTCGGCGATGCCGGGGCCGTCGTCGGCGAACGTGGCCCGCACCCCCCGTCGGCCCTGCCGGCAGACCTGTTCGACGCTGATGCGGCCACGGTGGCCGGTGGCGTAGTAGAGGATGTTGCGGGCCAGTTCGCTGCCCGCCGTGATCAGCTTCGTCGCGTCCACGAGGTTGAGCCGCACCGACTCGGCCTCGGAACGCAGCACCTTGCGCACCCGTATCAGGTCGGATTCGTCGACGATGTCGAAGACGGACGGTTGCCGGGCTGTCGCGGCACCGGTGGTCACGGCCGGTCCGTGCCGGTGTCGTTGCGGCGCAGCCGCTCCAGCAGGGCCAGGCCCTGCTCGGCGTTGAGCGCGGTGTCCAAGTGCCCCATCTGCACGCCGAGTTCCACCAGGGTGATGGCGACGGCCGGCTGGATCCCGACCACGGCCGCCTGCGCCCCCAGCAGCCGGACCATGGCCACGATCCGGGCCAGGACGCGGGCGATGAACGAGTCGACCACGCTGAGCCGGCTGACGTCGATCAGCATCCCCGACGCGCCGGTGCGGGCGACCTCCCGGGTGAGCTGCTCCTCGATCTGGATCACCGTGGTGTCGTCCAGGTCGCCCTGCAGCGCCACCAGCAGCGTGTCACCGATCTTCATGACCGCAACCACGTCGTCGGTCACCGCGAGTCCCCCGACATCAGAGGCCGGGCGGCGGTGGCCGCGGTCCCGGCGCGCTCGGCGAGCACCGCCAAGGCGAGCTGCAGCGCCTCCTGCAGGGTGTTGCGGGAGCGCAGGCGCCCCATGTCGATGCCCAGATGGACCATGGACTGGGCGGTCTCCGGCCGTACCCCGCTCATGATGCTCACCGTCCCCATCAGCGCGGCGGCCTGGACCGTCTTCAGCAGGTGCTGGGCGACCTGGGTGTCGATGGTGGGCACACCGCTGATGTCCAGGATGGCGACCTCGGCCTGGGTCCGGGCGATCTTCTCCAGAAGGCCCTCGGTCAGCCGGGTCGCCCGCAGCGTGTCCAGGGTGCCGATGATGGGCAGCGCGAGCACCTTGTCCCACACCTGGATGACCGGTGTGGACAGTTCCAGGATCTCGTCACGCTGCCGCAGCAGCCGCTGTTCGGTCTCCCGGCGCTCGGTGACGTCCCGGATCGCCGCGGCCACCAGCGTGCCGTCGACCGTTTCCAGGGGGCTCAGGCTGATCTCGACGGGGAACTCGGTGCCGTCCCGGCGCATCCCGGACAGCTCCAGCCCCGCTCCCATCGGCCGCAGCCGGGGGTCGGCGAGGAAGCCGGAGCGGTGGCCGACGTGGCGGTCGCGGAACCGCGGCGGCACCAGGACCTCGATCTCGCGGCCGACCAGTTCGGCGCGTTCGAAGCCGAACAGGGCCTCCGCCTGCCGGTTGACCAGGACGATCCGCGCGTCCTGTCCCACGATGACCATGGCGTCGGGGGCGGATTCCAGCAGGCCGTGGAACAGCGACTCGGCCCGCGCGCTCTCGGTGACGTCTCCGAAGACCTTGACGAAGCCGGTCACCGCGCCGTCCTCGGCACGTACAGGTGTCAGGGTGATGTGGGCGAGGAACCGCTCCCCGCCCTTGCGGACGCGCCAGCCCTGGAACTCCCGCCGTCCGTTCCGGCGGGCCGATTCCAGTTCCTGCTCCATCAGGGCGGCGGTTCGGTCCTCCTCGGTGTGCAGGACCGACACCGACCGCCCGACGGCCTCGCTCTCCCCGTAGCCGGTCGTCGCTTCGGCGCCGCGGCTCCAGCGGACCACCTCGCCGTGCGGCCCCAGCTTGACGATCGCCTGGTCGGTGACCGCGTTGAGCATCGTCTCGAGATCCTGCAGGAGCGCCTGCGGATCCCGGCCGCCTCCCGGTGGCGTCGTCATGCCCGGCCCCGCCCTTCGTTTTGTCCATCCCCAAGCCGGGAACCGTGGCTGGTGGCGCCCGTGATCCCCGGCTCGGTCGATGCTACCCGGCCTCAGCACAGGAGATCGGTCCGCCCGGAACACCGCACGGATCAGGGCCGCACACCGCAGACGAGGATGGTCCGGTTGATTCCGTCGGCCTCGGGTGCGGGAGGCCGCACTCGTCGGTCGGCGTCCCGACCGTGCGTCACATAGGCGATGACGCCGAGGATGTTCCCGAACGCGCGGACCAGCATCCGGGCCGGGGCTGCCGGGTGCTGGGGTGGCGGGAGATGCCCAGCAGGCAGTGGACGGTGGGGAACACCACCGCCGGGAGCTGTGGTCCCGGCGGTGGCGGGTGGCGAGCCCCCGCCCCCGCAGGCGCCGCCCGAGGGGATCAACGGTCTTGCCGAGGTAAGGCGCCGTGTTGCTCGAATCGGCTCACGAGTTGCTTGAGGGTGGCGATTTCGGCGGCCAGCGCCGCATCGCCGGCATCGGTGATCTCGACCCAGGTCCGGGGCCGCCGGCCCTCGTACCCCTTGATGAGAGTGACGAGTTCCTCGGCGGCCAGCACCTCGAGGTGTCGGCCGAGGTTGCCGTCGGTGAGCCGGAGCTGCGACTTGAGGTAGGAGAATGTCGCCTTCCGTACCTGGCCGAGCACGGTCAGGATCCCGAGCCGGGCACGGTGGTGCACGACGTCGTCGAGACCGACGGAAGGATGCGGCTGCTCCGCATGTCCGTCACTCATGCACTCAGCTCCCGGCGCAACGTGAGGCTGCCGGCGACGAGCAGGCCCATGCCCAGTACCGCGAGGACGACGGTGGTCCCGTGCTGATCGAGCAGGTGGGCCGCCGGCACGTGCGGATACGCGTTGGTCAGACCGGTCGACAGCGCGTGGAACGGCTGTTCCAACCCGATGACAATGCCCGATACGGCTGCGGCAGCGGTCAGGACCCGGCTGTGCCGGACGAGCCCCACGGCGAGGAAACCGGCAGCGGTTATCGCCCCGCCGAGCGGGAGGAACGCGCAGACGACTGCCGCGCAGCCGACCAGGACGGCGATGACGACGATGTCGCGCTCACCCGGCCCGGCACCGTCACGCCGTCGGAACCGGCGATACCACCACGCTGTGACGGCGAGGCCGACGGGCCCGGCGACCACCCAGTACAGCCAGGGAAGAACGAACAGGTCGCCGAATTGCCGCAGGTCGGCGCCCGCTCCGGCCAGTTCGATCAGGCCAAGGACGATCAACGGTACCGACGCGCGGTGCAGGTCCCCTGCGGAACGCTGCCGCAGGTTCTCGAGATCTGTCAGGATGGCCCGGGCCCGGGTGGGGTCGAGGTTCGGCCGGGCCGCCACGGCTCGGGGGACCGCTTGAGGCTCGGCTGTGGTTGCCACGCGCACCACAGTGGTGGCCGCGGCCAGGTCGTGTGGCAGGCGGTGGCCGGGGATGAACAGCATCAGCAGGAAGTACGCCACGACAAGCGTCGAGTGGACCCCTGAAAGCAGCCAGACGGCGGCGACCAGGACGAGGGAGCGGACCGCTGCCCTGGCCAGGCCCGGCGGGGAGGCGTTGTCGGCGTGGCGGACGCGGAGTCCGGCCACCCGCATGCCCAGCGTCCCACCGCCGGCCGTCGTGCCGGTGAGGTAGAGCCAGACCGCAATCAGGACCGTCGCGCTGACATAGCCCGGAACGGCCTGGTAGGACGAGGTGACCGGGGGATTCTTAGCGAACATCCAGGTCCACCCGCAGACCAGCACGATCGCGTAGGCGACGAGCGCATCCAGCACGGCGGCGCCGCTTCGGGCACCCAATCCGGCTACCTCCGGGCGGCCCGTGCCGCATGGCAATGCTGCATCTGGCTCCATGGACACTCCCTATTGGCAAGAACTCTATTACGCAGAGGACTATACGGAACAGGGGGAGCGGCGGCAATGGGCGGGAGTCGCTGATCGATGCGCTGCTGCCCGCGCGGGCGGCCAGGTGCGCAGCAGGGCGGCGCTCCGGCGGCCGAACCTGGAGGGGGACGGCCCGGGGCCTTGACCGGGTAGCCCTCGAGCTGCGGGCGCTTGACCGCACCGGTCCGGCCGGAGGCGTCGGCGAAGGCGACCGTGGACGAGAACCACGGTGGGCCTGCTTCACTGACCGTCAGGCCAACCGCCCATCCGGCAGCGCGGGTTGGAAAAGGCCCAGTGGGGCCGGCGGCGGAGAATGCCGAGCGCGGACAACCCGCGTGGGCCGCTGCGTCAAAGTCTGCCCATGAGCGCAGACGCGGTACTAAGCTGCCCGCAAGGGATTGGCTGCGCGGATGAGTGCTTCAGCGAGGGGGAATGATGCATTCAGGACTGCCCTTCGTCTCGGGAATAGCGGTTCAACGCTACCTCGCCGCCGAGGAAGGGTTGGACGCCGCGTATGCCGAGGGGTGCACGCACTGGTACATCGATATGAGCTTACCCTCCGAGTTACCCGATCAATGGCCGCGCGCCCGGCGCAGGGGCCTTGCGGCACGAGCTCGCACACTCGGGCTGACGCCGATCATCCACGGCAATTTCCGGGTGCCCTACGCCACAGAGATCACCGAGCTGCGCAACGCCGCACTGGGCTATCTGAGGACCGAGTTGCGGCTCGCGGCCGACCTGAATGCGCCTGCCGTCATCATCCATGGCGGCGCTTACGTAGAGCCGCGGCCGACCAGGAGCGGACGAGAAGCCACCTTGGCCCGGTTCATCAGCACACTTGAAGTGGCCCAGGCCGATGCCACCTCGCTTGGCACCGAGCTGTGGTTGGAGAACCTGTCGCACTATCCTCGCTTCCGGCCCTTCACGTACGTCTTCACCAGACGTGAGGAGTACGCGCAGGTGCTCGCCCGGATCCCGACGACGCGCTTCATCCTGGATGTCGGGCACGCGAATGTCAACCAGTCAATGGCTCTGCCGGCCCTTCGGGAATTCGCACCGTCCATCGCGGCGCTGTCGCTCAGCAACAACGACGGCAGCGCCGACGACCACCTGGGGCTCGACCACGGCACCCTCGTGGTGGCGGATTTGCTCCAGGCCGTCCACCGTGTCAACTGGCGTGGAGTCATTGCCTTCGAGACACGGGGCGAAAGCGCTGGAGCGGGCGTCGAAGTACTGCGCACCGCGTGGAAAAGAACCGAAGAGGCGTGAGTGAAAACCGATACTTCTTCAGATACTTCTTCAGAGCACTGCGATGTCTTCGTCTCCTACACGGCGCTCGACCTGGAGTGGGCCTCCTGGGTTGCGCAAAGCCTGGAATCCTTGGGCCACAAGGTGCGGATCCAGGAGTGGGACTCCCGCCCGGGCGGGAACTTCGTCGCCTGGATCAACACACAACTGTCGCACGCCCGGACGGTTGTCGCGATCTATTCGGAAGAGTACTTCCGCTCACGCTGGTGCGAGTACGAGTGGACGTCAGCGCTGCACATGAAGAAGCTGGTCGGGATCCGCGTCAAGCAGTGCGCCCTGCCACCGCTCCTGCGCCCGATCGCCTATGTGGATGTGGCCGACACGGACGAGGACACCGCGACGAAACGGCTGGCCGCCGCGGTCGGCGGGGCACCGTCGGCGTCTCCCAACGGCCGCGTCTGCGCGCTCGACATGGGAAAAGCGGCCGCTGTCTTCCCCCGGGAGCTGCCCGAGATCTGGGAGCTGCCCATCAGGAGCAGGCACTTCATCGGGCGGAGCGAAAGCCTCAGGGAATTGGGGGAGCGGCTCAGCCGACCGGTCCCGGTCCGCACACCCAGTGTCGTGGTCGTGCACGGCACTGGCGGGGTGGGCAAGTCGCAACTCATCACCGAGTACGCGTACCAGCGAATCGAGGACTACGACATCGTATGGTGGGTTCCCGCGGAGAACGCGGTGACGGCGAATGAACGCCTCGCTGTGCTGGGCGACCGGCTTGGCGTGGTCCCCAGGACAGACTCACAGAGCCCGGCCCAACGTGTAGTGGCGGCCCTCGCCCAGCGCCGTCGCTGGCTCCTGATCCTCGACAATGTGACCGACCGCGGCCTCGCGGCCTGTCTTGTCCCGCCGAGCGGTCATGGCCATGTGGTGATCACTTCCCGCGATCCGGGTTGGGAGGGATACGGCGAACTCGTCAAGGTCGACGCCCTGCATGTCAACGAGTCGTTGGAACTGTTGCGACGGCGGCTGCCGCAACTGGACACCCGGTCGGCCCGTACCCTCGCCGACTACCTGGACCATCTGCCACTGGCCCTGGCCCAGGCCGCCAGCACCATCGCGGAAACCGGCATGCCCGTCGAGAAGTACCTTGAGCTACTGCGCAAGCAGTCGGCGTCGGTCCTCGCCGATGGCGCGCCCGAGGACTGTCCCGCCTCACTCGCCGCCAGTTGGGCACTGGCCATGGACCGCCTGCGCCAAGAAGACCCGACGGCGCTGGGCCTGCTGCAGACGGCCGCGGCCCTGGCCCCCGAGCCAATCCCGCTCGACCTGCTCGCGGCCGGTGCCGAGCACGGCGCGGGAGTCATCGGCGACGAGCTGCAGTTCTACCAGGCGGTCAGAAGGATCCGGCGGTACGGGCTGGCCCAGGTCGAGCCCCGAATGATGCAACTGCACCGCTTGGGCCGGCTCATCGTGCGTGACCGAATGGACGAAGGCGAGCAAGCGGAGCGGACCGCGATCGCCCAGCGCCTCGTGGCCGCCTGCAGACCCGGCCTGCCGCGAAACCCGGAGAACTGGGCCCAGTACAGCGCGCTGCTGCCGCACGTGCGCAGCCTCGATCTCATCGTCAGCCGGGACCGGCAGGCGCGTGCGTTGTTCCTGGACTCGGCCGAGTTCATCGCACGGCGCGGTGACGTCCAGTCGTCGCTGGACCTGGTGACCCGAGCCCATGACGTCCTGGTCACCCGCCACGGTCCCGATGACGTCGATGCCCTGTGGGCTCTGCACCTATGGGCGAACGACCTGCACTGGCTGGGCGACTACGCGGCTGCCAGGGTCATGCGCGAGGAAACACTGGCGCGCTATCGCCGAGTGCTCGGTGATGACCACCCCGACACCATGATGTGCGCCACCAATCTGGCCACCGACTCCTTCAACGTCGGCGAATACGCGGCCGCACGCGCCCTCAACGAGGAGGTTCTGGCGCGACGGCGGCGCATCCTCGGCGAGGATCACCAGGAGACCTTCCGATCGGCGAGCAACCTTGTCACCGACCTGGTGCACGCGGGCGAGTTCCGGGCTGCATCGGCTCTCAACGAGGACACCCTGGCCCGACGTACGCGGATCCTCGGCCCCGATCACCCCGACACGCTGACGTCTTCGAGCAAGATGGGGATCTGCCTCTTCCTCACCGGTGACTACACCGGGGCCCGCGCTCGCGACGAGGACACTCTGGAAAGGCGCAGGCGCCTGTTGGGCGAGAACCACCAGGACACACTCAGTTCGGCCGGGAACCTCGCCAACGACCTGTTCCACCTCGGCGAACACGCCGCCGCCCGCTGGATGAACGAGGACACCCTTGACCGGCGGCGGCGCGTCCTTGGTCCCGATCACCCCGACACTTTGACCTCCATGAGCAATGCGACCAACGACCTCATCCACGCCGGTGAGACTGAGGCGGCGTTGGCACTCGCGGAGCAGACTCTGGAACAGCGTCGAAGAATCCTGGGCGAATCACACCCGGACACTCTCGGCTCCGCCGGCGACTACGCGGTCGACCTCTTCCGTTCAGGGGCACGTGACAGGGCGTTCGCCCTCATGAACGAGGTGCTGTCGCAACGCCGGCGGATTCTCGGCCCCGACCACCCGGACACCCTCGCTTCGTCCGGAAACGTCGCTCTCGCGACGTGGTGCGCAGGACAGCACACCGCGGCGCGCTCCCTCCTGAGCTCCACGCTCAAGCGTCGACGGGACGTCCTGGGCGAGGACCATCCGGACACGCAGGCGTCGAAAAGCGCTCAAGAAGTCATCCGCAGCGCCGCGGACGCCCCGCTCGCGACTTCCCGCGCCCTCGCCGCGCTCGAGCGGCGCCGCGGAGGCGGATACAGTCCTTGCCCGTGAAGCGGAGCCGCGGGCGACATCTTTACCGTTTGGCGGCTGCGCCCAGGGCTCCTGGGCGGAAGGTCCGCGCTGTGCGGCGCTACGGGCAGCGGTGGCGTTCGGCCTGGGCGTTGTCGAGTTCGGTGTTGATGACCGCCTCGACCAGCACTTCGCCATCGCTGGTCAGTCGCACCTCGCCCATGCGCTCGTCGACTGCCAGCAGTCCGCGTTCGGCCAGCGAGTCGAATCGGGTGCGCCACGGCTCGTCGAACAGGGATCGGCCGCCGTGGCGTTGTCGGTGCAGCCGGTCGTCCAGGGGGCGCAGACTGGTCAGGGCCATCTTGACGGCACGCGCCTCCTGAGCCGGGGCCGTGAAGCGGGTCGCGGACCGCAGCGGTACCCGGCCGGCATCGACCGCCTCCGAGTAGCGCCGCCAGTCCACCTCCGTGATCGCCTCGGATCGGCGGCAGCTCGAACTTCCCCCGAGTCCGATCGCCACCTCGGCCTCCTGCTTGTCCTGGTCGACCATGATGGACTTCCAGGTCTCCGGCCCGAGGCCGTCGCGGGCGAAGTACATGGTCGGGTGCTCGGTGTATCCGTGCCTGCGCAAACCGTCGGTGAGGATCTCCCGCATCTGGTACTGCTCGCCGAGGGAGGGCCAGTGGCGCCCGTTGCGCCGCAGCCGCTCCCGGTGGTCGGGCAGTTGCCAGGCCGCGGGCTGCACGCCGGTGACGCCGGTCCGGGTGTCGGAGTACGACCTCAGGTGCAGCTTCGTGCACACCGCCGCGGTGGGGCTGTGCTCCAGAAGGACATCCAGGTCTCGCCGCACGCTGTCCACCGTCTGGTCCAGCAGACCGTACATCAGATCGACGCTGATCCATTCGAATCCGGTGCGCCGGGCGTTGCGCAGGAAGTCCAGAGCGGCTCGGGCGCTGTGCCGGCGGCCGCACTGGCGCAGAACCGGGTCGTCGAAGGACTGCACTCCGCAGGAGATCTTGGTGCACCCCAGCGCGGCCAGCAGTTCGAGTTTGTCGGGTGTGAGGGTGGTCGGGTCGCCCTCGACGCGGATGGCCGTCCCCGGACCGAACGCGAAGTTCTCCCGGTAGAAGCCGATCAGCCGGCGCAGGGCGTCCGGGGGCAGCAGTGACGGTGTTCCGCCGAAGACGTTGAACTCGCCGATCGGCGCGGTCGCCAAGGCGGGCACCCGCCGAAGCCAGAGCCGGGCCTCCCGGATGTTCCAGTCCACCCACTGGCCGGCCTTGGCGTCGGCGGCCTGCGGGCTGCCCTTGACCAGCACCACGGGGTACTGGCAGAAGTGGCAGCGGTAGGCACAGGTGGGGATGTAGGCCCACAGGTGGATGGGGGCGGTCGCGGTCAGCTGTGCCTGCAGGTCGGCAAGGAAGTCCTCGGGCGCGTAGCCCTCGACATTGCCGGGAAAGACGTGGGCTCCGAACGGGTCCTCGGCGACGTAAGTGAGCAGGTGCCGATTGCCCGGCGCGGCCAGAGCGTCGACCACGGCCGGGGTGGGCCAGGACGGGTCCGTCTCCTTGAGCGAGTCCAGTGTCCGCTCGTACGCTGTGCTCATCAGAACACCCCGCCGTTTCCGAAGTAGTTGTGCGCCTCCCCGGACTCGCGGTCCTCGCAGTAGTACCGGACGAATTCGGCGAAGCGTTCCGGTGGCACGTCACGCAGGCACGCCGGCAGCGGCGGCGGGTGTCCGACGTCCTCACCCACGGTCGCGCGCAGCCGCGCGAAGATCTCGTCGGCGAACTCGAAGTACAGGCGGTACGACGGTGTCTTGTACGAGTGGATCGGGGCGAAGTCGATCATCCGCATCTCGTCCTTGACCTCCTCCACCCGGCACGCCAGGCGTTGGGCCAGAGAGCGGCCGAAGAACTCGGCCACCCCGTGGTCCTCCAGCAGCGACGGGCTCAGCAGAACCGGCAGAACGGTGTTCTTCGGGACGAAGTCCTTGACGGAGAACGCCCATGCCTCGCGCGCTTCGGCTTCGGTGAGGTCCCTGCCCTGGTCCACCGCCGACCGCTGGGCTCGGATGTCGCGCATGACGATGACACCGTCCGAGCCGTATGCCCGGCCGGTGATCACCTCGTCGAGGGCGTGGTCGACCCTCCGGGGGTTGATCTCCACCCGGGACAGGGGTGCGTAGACGATGTCCTCCCCCGAGTTGCGCACCTTGATGCCGAAGTCCCAGTCGTCGGAGAGGTGGTTGACGAACTGCCCGTCGCGCAGTTGGTAGAAGACCTCGATGCCGCCCACCGCGTCGTGGACGTCCCGGTCCACGGCGAAGCCCTTGCCGTCGGGAAAGCCGCCGAACAGCGCGAAGGTCACCGCCCGGCAGCGCAGGGTGCGGGAGATCACCTCCCACAGGCGGGGCCGGTGAGCGAAGTGCTCCGGTGCGTAGGTGTAGTCGCACACGCCGATGGCGGCCTTCCCGGACTCCATCGCGGTGTAGAGCTGCCACAGCCAGTCCGGGGCGACTCGGCAGTCCGCGTCCGCCGAGACCAGGTAGAAGCGCCCGTCGTCGCGGACGCCACGGCCCCGGCTGCGGGTGCTCGCGAACTCCATGCCGGTCCGGCGGGCACAGGAGACGCCTTGCTCCGGTTCGGTGAGCAGGTGGATCGCCAGATCGGGATGGTCGGCGGCGAAACGCCGGACGGCGGCGGCCGTGTCGTCGGTGGAGTTGTTGTCGACCAGCACGACCTCGTACAGCGACCGCTCCAGCAGCCCCTCGGGGCCGCGCTGGTGGTACAGCGCTTCCAAGGTCGTGGGCAGGCTGCCCGCCTCGTTGTACACCGGCACGACGACGCTCATCCTGGTCCGGTCCGCCATCGGCGTCAGGAACAGCCGGTCCAGCAGCCCTTCCGCCTGAGCCCGGCCAAGATGGCGCTCTCCCAGCCTGTAGTTGTGCTCGGCCGTCCGCATCCGCCGCCCTTCATCGGTCAGCAGTTCCGCCACCTCGTCCAGGAAGACTCCCGCGGGCAGATCGTGGGCCCGGGTGTCCAGCACGGGAGCGCGAAAGCCCTTGCTCGCGTAGACGGCGTCATAGAGGTCGTACCGGGTGGTGACGTAGGGGACGCGGGAGGCGATGGCCTCGCCGATCGGGTTGCCGTAGCTCTCGTAGTCCCGCGAGGTCATGAAGGACGCGACGTCGGCGTGTGCGAGCAGGTCCCGGACCGAGTACCCGCCTCCGGCACAACGTCCGACGTCCCGTTCGTGCGGGGCCA
This sequence comes from Wenjunlia tyrosinilytica, assembly GCF_014646055.1. Classification (GTDB taxonomy): domain Bacteria; phylum Actinomycetota; class Actinomycetes; order Streptomycetales; family Streptomycetaceae; genus Wenjunlia; species Wenjunlia tyrosinilytica. Next base: position 11,248 of record NZ_BMMS01000046.1, on the reverse strand, counting down.
GTCGGCCGCCGAACACCACTCGGTCGCCGACCTTCAGCGCCTCGGCCAGCGCGACGAGTGCGGCGTGCTCGGCGGGGGCTTCCGCGGGGTCTCCGGCAATGAACAGGTGGGCGTCGGTGCGGTCGGCCAGCGCGGCCAGCAGATGGATGTCCCTGTCGATGCGTTTCTGCGGAATGATCCGCGTGAAACGGGCGATGAGCGGCACCTGATCCGGAATGCCGTGGTCGCGGCGGAACGCGGTGCCGCGCTCGTCGACGCGGGCGGGACGGTGGGCGAAGGTATTCGGCAGGACATCGATGTTGCGCAGGTCCGGTGCCCAGGCCACGGTACGGCGCAGCGCTTCGTGGTGAAGCGCCGCGTAGTGGATGAATAAGGAATCCCGCGGCTTCGGCGTGTGCGCGTAGGGGAAGGCGCCGTACTTGGCCGCACTCGGCTCGCTCTGCCACATCAGGTCGTGATCGCGCCACAGAACGAACCGGCCGAGCCGGTGGCGTCTGCCGTATTCCTCGATGGCCTGGTAAAGGGCCTGGGTGTAGGCGATGTTCTCCGGAAGTGTGCCGTTCTCCACCACGACGAGGGACACCCCGAGCCGTTCCCACGTCGCCAGGATCCGGTCGCTCAGGCAGCCGGTCAGCGACGCGACGGCCGGCCGCCACCGCTCACCGTCCCCCTGCTGAACGACTTCGCGGAGCACGGCCTCCACCACGGCGGCGTCGTACCCGGGAACCGTGTCGATCCCCTCGACCCTGTCCAGGCGCACCCAGTCCGGCAGCAGGGCGGCCTCGTCGGTGTAGGGGCGGAAGAAGGAATTCTTGTCCGCCTTGATGTCGTAACCGAGATCCAAGTGGACGCGGTAGCCGCGGGAATGGAAGATCTTCGCGACCTTGATGAATTCCACGACGACCCCGGACAACGGCGTGGCGTCGAAGGAAACACCCCAGAGGACTGACATGGAGGTGGCACCTCCAAACTCGTCGGCCATTCACCGCGGGTGGCGCGGCAGCCCGAGTCGGAGCCGGTTCGATGTCGCCTTCGGATCAATGACCGAAGGCTCTGCCGCTTATGAGTGTAAGCACACCCTGGGGAAGGCGCATGCGCAGAAGGTGCCCGAGGCCGGGTCCCTCGGCCCGCGGAGCCAGAAGGTCGGGGCCCGGCCTCGGACCGAGCCGTCGGATCACGCGTACCGGTGGTGGGTGCCGACAGTGCTCGGCGCGGACGCTCGGCGGGCTTCAGCCGGCCGCTCGAAGCACCAGCCGTGATCAGGTTCTTGTCCCGTAACAGGTGCCCCTTACTGCTTGTGCGGATCTTTGAAGAAGATCACTCGATGGTGCAAATGGGCTGCCTGGGGCGTGTTCGGTGGCCAGACTCGAATCGTGTTGTGCCGAACGCCGCTACGCGCTGCTCCGGGCCGACCGGCCGGAGCCGGGGCGGGCCTTGCCATGCAGGGAGACATGCTGTGACACACCATGACGGCCGCAAGCCGGGCCTGACCGAAGACACGTTGGCCCTGGTGGCCGGCCTTGCCGATCTGGCCGTGTGCGGGCTGAGCAGCGCGGTGGGCGGCGTCAGCGGCCTGCTGCGCCGCGCCGACATCGGGGACCTTCTGGTGGACGGCCAGGAGGAGACCAAGGCCCGCGGCCGCCTGCTCCTGGGCCGGCATGCGGCCGCGCCGCCCACTCACCTGGAGGTCCTCGCCCGCACCGTCACCGCTCGCACCCAGGCGGGAAGCCGCAGTGAGTGAACGGGAAGAGCACGCGTTACTGAAGAAGCGCATCGACCAGGTCCTCAGCAAGTTCGTTACCGCGGAAGCGCAGGCTCTGGCCGACATCGACGCCTGTCTGGCGCCGGTCGCCGAGCAGCTTCATGCCGCGGCCGGGCACGGCAAGCGGCTCAGGGCGGCGTTTTGCTACTGGGGCTGGCGCGGGGCCGGGCAGCCCGACAGCGAGGCGCTGGTAAGCGCCGCCAGCGCGATCGAGTTGGTCCACGCGGCCGCCGTCGTGCACGACGACCTGATCGACCACAGCCGCACCCGGCACGGCCGGCCCACCGGGCACATCGCCCTGCGCGAGGTCCTCACCGATCATGCGCGGCCGAAGGCCGGCGCCCGGGCTCTGGCCATGCTGGTGGGTGATCTGCTGATGTCGATGGCCGGGCAGCTGTTCACCACCTCCGGCCTGCCCGGCGCCTACCTGAGCAGGGCCCGGCCTCTGTGGGCGGTCCTGGCCCGCGAACTGGTGGCCGGTGAGTGCCTGGAGGTCTTGCGCACCGGAGCCGAGCCGGACCCGGACGCGTCGGTGAAGGTCATCCGCTACAAGACCGCCAAATACACCGTCGAACACCCTTTGCAGATCGGCGGCCTTCTCGCCGGTGCCCCACCGCGGCTGCTGCGGTCGTACAGCGACTACGGCGTGCCGCTGGGCGAGGCGTTCCAGCTGCGCGATGACCTGCTGGGCCTGTTCGGTGATCCTGAGCAGACCGGCAAGGACCCGGCCGATGACCTGGCCGGGAACCGGCCCACCGCTCTGATGGCCCACGCGCTCACGTCCGCCACCAAGGCGGAACACCGCGAGCTGCACCACCTGCTCGGGCAGGCGAACCTCAGTGAGCAGCAGGTGGAACGGGCCCGGGAGATCGCTCACCGCACCGGCGCCGTCGCCCACGTCGAAGACATGATCACCGCCCGGCTGCGTGAAGCACACGACGCCCTGGCCGACGCCGATCTGACCACCGAGGCCCGCCGCGCGCTGTCTGCCTTGGCGACCCTCTCAGCCACCCGCACTCACTGACCGCCACCCCACCGGAGGAGCACCATGACCTACACCGCGGCGTCCATGGACGCCCTGCGCACCGAAGGGGACGAACTCGCCGACGCGACTGTGGCGACGCTGTTCGAGCGCGGAGAGGTCGGCACGTTCAACACGCTCATGCGCTACGTCTCCACCGTCGGGCAGGAGCTTCCCGAGGGGCTGCCGGACGTGGCCCGCGAGTACCTGAACGAGACCAGCACGCCCCCGGCCTGGGTGGACTGGGGTGAGATGGAGAAGGCACGGCTGTTCTTCATCGACAACAACGTGCACATCTCCACCGCGCTCTCGTTCGCCTCGATGCCCGCCTGCTACGTCCTGCCCCACGTGGCCAAGCTGCTGTCGTCCACCCATTCGCTGAAGTACCCCTCCAAACGGATGGCTGAGACGGGCCAGTTCACCGTCTACCTCATGCAGCCCGGCGCGTTCGAAGCCGGCAGTCGTTTCATCCCCGCGGCCCAGAAAGTGCGGCTGCTGCATGCCTCCATCCGCCACCACCTCAAGCGGGAGGACCGCTGGGACACCGCCGCCCTGGGCACGCCGATCTGTCAGGAGGACATGATCGGCGGGCAGATGATGTTCTCCATCCAGGTCCTCGATGCCCTGCACCGCCTTGGCATCCACATGAGCAACGAAGGCGCCGAGGCCTACTACTACGCCTGGCGGGTGGTCGGCGCCATCCTCGGCATCGACCAGGACCATGTCCCCAAGGACCTGCAGTCAGCCCGCGAGTTCTCCGACCTGTACATGACTCGCCACATGGGCCCCAGCGAGGAAGGCGCCCAGCTCACCCGCCAGCTCATCGACCTCTACGAGGAAGTCGTGCCCGGCACCTTCTTCGACCCGATCGTCTCCGCCCTGATCCGCTACCTGATCGGTGACACCTGCGCCGACTGGCTGCAGGTCCCCCGCACCACCTGGGACACCGTCGTCAAGGCAGCCCCCGCCCTGCTGGGGCTGCTGGAAACCATTGAGGACCGCTCACCCCTGGCGGGCTGGGCCCTGGACCGACTCGGACACCTGACAAGCGTCTTCGAACTGTCGTCCCTCACCCGCGGCCGCGTCATGCACTACGCCATCCCCGAACAGCTCAAGAACGACTTCGGAGTCAGCGGCACCATCCCGCCCAAAAGCCGTTGGACTCCGCCGTCGGCAACCATCAGCCAGTAGCAGCAACACCTTCAGGGCTCCGCCGCGGGGGCGGCTTCAGGGCGCGCCGGCCGGTGTTGCGCGTCGGCCCGGGCCGACGCGCCCGGGCCGACGTCAGTGCGGCGGCGTCGGATGGGGGATGTCGGCAGGGGAGAGGTCGGGGCGGACGCGGTGCCCGCGTCCTTCTTCGGCCAGCCCACAACCCCCGTCGAGGTCATGGGATGGCACGGACCGCCTCGGGCTGACGCGATTTCAATTCCCTCTCGTCCGCGCCCGACCCGGTTTGCAAGCTGCACCGCCGGGGCATGGTGCCGCTTGCACGATAGAGTGACCCCGGTTGTCACAGGGCGACTTCAGTACAGCTCCGGCAACGGGTGTGAGGGGGCTGTCCGGGGCGTGGGGATTTTATTGGCTGTGAGTGACCTGAACGTCGCTTACCAGGAGAATGGTTCCATTGTCGGTTCTCTCCGCACCAAGTCCGACTCCGACTGGCTGACCGTCGCGGGCGATGTCGCGGAGATTTTCGAGGACGTCGAGTGGGCGCTGACCCCGCTTTCCGGCCGTTTCTCCAAGGCGGTGCGGGCGCCGGGGAACCACGAGTTGTGGACACATCCCGGCGATCCGGTCGACCTGCGCGGTGAGAAGCGCTACCTGCGGCTGGTCGAATTTCCGCTGGTCCGCGGGCCGACCGACGTTCTGCGCTACCCGGAGTTCGCGCAGTGGTGCGGCACGGAACCGACCGCCGGCGGGCACACGCGCTTGTGTGCTGTCGCGGTGGTGTACGGGCACCACCCGCACTTTCCCCGCACGACCTGGTACGACGGGGTGAGGTTAGAGGAGGTCTCGATCGGCTGCCCGCGCGAGTGGAAGCTCTGGCCGGACCGCAGTCATCCGCGTCGGATTCCTCCCCGGCCGGACTCCGGGAGAGCGCCGTGATCGAGGAACTCCTGCCCGCGCCGGTCGCCGCGGCCGAGGCGTTCGACGACCCGGAAGCGGCGCTGAAGGGCCTGTACCCGCAAGAGGAGGCCGCCATCGCCCTGGCTGTGCCGGACCGCCGCAGTGAATTCGCGACCGCTCGGTGGTGCGCGCGCCGCGCGATGGGCGCGCTGGGTCTGCCGCCGGTTCCGCTGCTGTCGAGCACACGCGGGGCCCCGCAGTGGCCGGTTGGTGTGGTGGGCAGCATGACCCACTGCGCGGGATACCGGGCGGCCGCAGTGTCGCGCTCGGCCGACTTCATGGCGCTCGGCATCGACGCCGAGCCCAACGGCCCTTTACCGGCAGGGATCCTGGAAGTCATCTCGCTGGAACGGGAACGTGCATGGGTCCGCGCGCTCGGGTCCGCCCGAAGACAAGTGCACTGGGACCGGGTGCTGTTCAGTGCCAAGGAGTCGGTGTTCAAGGTCTGGTACCCGCTGACCCGGCGGGAACTGGACTTCAACGAAGCCGAGATCGAGATCGAGCCGGACGCGGGCACCTTTTCCGCCCGGCTGCTGGTCCCAGCGCCGGAGGTGGCCGGTAATGCCCTCGAAGCCATCGCCGGCCGCTGGATGTGCCGCGAGGATCTCGTCATCACGGCAATCGCACTGCACCGTCCCGCAGGGCAACGACCATGGACGCATCGGTCCAGTTCAGCGCATGCGTTCCCTGGTAGCTCGTCACCGCCTACCTGATGGCGAAAATCCTCGATGTCACGGTGTGCGGTGCGCCGAGAGTCGCGAGCGCACCAGGTCGACCACGGCGTCGGCCTGTGCGTTGAGATAGAAGTGGCCGCCCGGGAACACCGTCAGTTCGAACAGCCCGGTGGTGTGTTCGCTCCACGCGCGCGCCTCGTCCAGCGTCGTCCTGGGATCGTCGTCCCCGACGAGCGCCCACACCGGGCAGACCAGCGTCGGCCGGGGGGTGTAGTGGTATGTCTCGACCGCGCGGTAGTCGCTGCGCAGCGCAGGCAGGATCATCTCCCGCAACTCGGCGTCGTCCAGGAGCCGGGAGTCCGTGCCGTCGAGCCGGTTCAACTCGGCCATGACACCCGCGTCGTCCCGCAGATGTACGTTCTCGTCCCGGTAGCAGGACGGTGCCCGGCGTCCCGAGGCGAACAGCCCCACCGGTACCACCCCGTCGCCCGCCAGCCGGGCGGCCACCTCGAACGCCACCAACGCGCCCATGCTGTGCCCGAACAGCCCCAACGGACGGTCCGTCCACGGCGCGAGTGCCTCGTACGCCGCATCGGCCATTGCGCCGACGCTGTCGAGGAGCGGCTCCCCGCGCCGGTCCTGACGCCCGGGGTACTGCACGGCCAGCACTTCGGTGTCCGGCGTCAACGACTTGGAGACGCCGTGGAAGTAGCTCGCGGAACCGCCCGCGTGCGGAAAGCACACCAGCCGCGACGTGGCGCTCGCCGATCGATGGAAACGCCGGATCCAGTCGCTCGTCGGGTCGGTGCCGTTCATCGCGATGTACCTCAGCTTCCTGTTCGGAGCCCTTGGCGCACCGGACACGCCGGGGGCGCAGCTGGAACGATGGATTTCAGGTCTGGAAGCGGGTGATCACGCCGAAGCCGCGTCCGCGCGGCTGAGGCGTTTGAGGAACGTGAAGGTCGGCAGCGGCTCGAAGAGCGAGCTCCGCACGGTGTCCTAGCCGATCGAACTCGCCATGACGGCCACGAGCACTTCGCCGGGCGCGGGCCGGGGGGTGGGCACCTCGCGGACATGCAGGGATTGTGGGGACCTTGTCCTGCCTGCTCACGTCCTTGAACATCGCGCTTTCGTCCGCGAAGACCACGGCCGCGCGGTAACTGTCGGGAACCGTGAGCGCGGGGGACACCGCGGGGTCCGGGTCGCTGGACTCAGCGGTGTCCGCCGGTTCTCGCAACTGTCGGCTCCGTCGATCGGGTGCGGGCATGGACAGAGACGTACGCCGGTGTGCCGCCGGCAGGACAGGACTGGTCAGCGGGACAATTCTGCCGCCGCTTGTGAGTTCTTCTTCGCGCAGGAGGAATGGGGCGGCCACGATTCGAGGACGCCGGCCGGGCTCGCCGGCTGTCACGTGCCGTTCCGGATGGTCCCGGATGCACGACGCCTTCCGGCTCCAAGATGGGGGCACCCCGCGCACCGAGGCAACATGAGCTATGTCACGTTTATGTTCCCGCACGTGCAATCATTTGCATATTCCGGCAGGAAGGTCATATTTGTTTCTATGCTGCCGATCGTTGCACATGAAATGTTTCATGTTACGGGGGCTTAGATGGTGGTGTGAGCGGTATGCGAGAGTCGGGCGTGTGGCGGCTTTCGATCGGTTGTCCCCGGGGCTCGCTGCCACGTGCGTTGCGGTGTCTGAGTGCCTGTGTTGACACTCGGATCAGCCGGGGGGCACGATGACGAGGGAATCCCGGGTTCTTTCTGCCCTCGGGTACCTTTCCGCCTGGGGTATGTGGCCCCTCCAGCGAATGTGTGCGACCTCTTATATTTCTCGTGCGGTGCGCGGCGCGGTCCGTCGCGTTTGAATGCAGGGAGGTATGTCGTGAATTCTTCCCCGGTCAACCCGGTTAAATTTCCCTTCGGTCGCGCGTCCGAGTGTCCGATGGACCCGCCGACCGAATACCGCGCGTTACGCGAGCGTTCGCCGGTCGTCCGCGTGACCCTTCCCACCGGTGACTCGCCCTGGCTCGTCAGCAGATACGACGACATCCGTGAGATTTTCGTGGATCCGCGTTTCAGCTCCGACATGACGCACCCCGGATATCCGCGTCTATACGTTCCGGGCGAGCGCCAGCCGGGTGCCTTCGTCGCGATGGACCCCCCCGATCACACCCGCTATCGGCGCACAGTCGCGTCCTGGTTCACCAGCCGCGCGGCGGAGCGCCTGCGTCCGCGCATCCAGGAGATGGTCGACGCGCTGCTGGACGACCTGCTGGCGGGCCCACCGTCCGCCGACCTGGTGGCCCGCTTCTCCTCGCCCCTGCCCGCCATGGTGATCTGCGAGTTCCTCGGCGTTCCCTACCCCGACCGGGACCGGTTCGGGAAGTGGGTCCTGACCCTGACCGGGCGTGACGCCTCGTCCGAGCAGCAGACCGAGGCCATGACCCAGCTTTTCACGTACATGTACGCGCTGGTGGAGGCGAAGGAGGCCGAGCCGGGCGACGACCTGCTCGGGCAGCTGGCCGGCAACGAGATCCGCGACGGTGAACTGACCCGCCAGGAGGTCGTCGTCATCGGCCTGATGCTGTTGTCGGCCGGTTTCGACACCACCGCCAGTTCCATCGCCCTGAGTGTGCTCGCCCTGTTGGAGAACCCGGAACAGGCCGAGCGGCTGACGGCGGAACCCGCGCTGCTCCCGTCGGCCGCCGAGGAACTGCTGCGGCACCAGAACGTGCTCCAGTACGGTGTCGGCAGAGTCGCGTCCGAGGACGTCGAAGTGGCCGGGCAGCTCATCCGGGCCGGCGAGGGCGTCATCCTGCTGACCCCGTCCGGCGGTCGCGACCCGGACGCGTACCCGCTGCCGGACGGTCTCGACATCGGCAGGCAGGGACCGGACCCGATGACCTTTGGCCACGGCATTCACAATTGCGTGGGCAAGTTCCTCGCACGGGTCGAGATCCAAGTCGCCGTCGGCACGCTGTTCCGCCGGATTCCCGGTCTGCGGCTCGCGGTGCCGGTAGGCGAACTTCCCTTCCGCGACGACTCGATGGTCTACAGCCCGTGCGTCCTCCCGGTCACCTGGTGACCGCCGTCAACGCGGAACGGCCGCAGGCCCGGCGGGAGTTCCGTTCCCGCAGGCCCGCCCCAGCAGTTGCCCGATGGACCCGGCGCCCGAGTACGGCCGCCGGCGGACCCAGCGAGGACCGGTCGAGGCGCACCCGCCCGTCGGCGAGGCGGCCTGGCTGGTCACCCGGTACGACGACGCCCGTGCGGTGCTCGGCGACGTACGGTCCAGCTCCGACACGACCGCCGAGGTCGAAGAGACGATGCGCTTCCACACCGTCACCCAGGGGGGCATCGGCCGTGCGGCCACCGCCGGCATCGACGCCGGCGGCACGGTCGTCCGCGCGGGTGAGGGCGTCATCGTGCGGCTGCCCGCGGCCAACCGCGACCCCTCGGTCTTCGCCGAGCCGGACCGCTTCGACGTACACCGGCAGGTTCGGGACCACTTGACGCTCGGCCACGGCGTGCACCACTGCACCGGACAGGGACTGGCCGGGCTGGAGCTCCGGGTCGCGCGAGGGGAACGCCGACCCGCCGCCTGCCCGCGCTGACGCCGGCAGTGCCCATGGCCGACGTCGCTTTCCACGACGACATGGTCGTCCACGGCGTGCAAAGCCTTTCCGTCACCTGGTGACCTGACCGAACCGAGGTGTGATCACGCGTGTCCAGCGACGGAACGACCGAGGCCGCCCAGCCCATCGCCGTGATCGGCCTGTCCTGCCGACTGCCGGGGGCTGCCACCCCCGACGCCTTCTGGGAGTTACTCGCCGATGGACGCAGTCCGGTCGGGCCGATCCCGGCCGAGCGGCTCGGCCCTGCCTACCGCGCCGGTACCGGCGCGGTGCCCGCCGGCGCCGCCAGGGGTGGCTTCCTCGACGACGTCGCCGGCTTCGACGCCGACTTCTTCGGCATCCCGCCGAAGGCCGCCGCCGCCATGGACCCGCAGCAGCGCCTCGCTCTCGAACTCGCGTGGGAGGCCCTGGAGGACGCGCGCATCGTCCCTGCCGCTCTGCACGGCAGCCGTACCGCGGTCCTTGTCGGCGCCATCGCGGACGACTACGCGGCCCTGCTCGCGGCCCGCGGCAGCGCGGCGGTCACCAGTCACTCCATGGCCGGCGTCCAGCGCGGCATGATCGCCAACCGGGTCTCCTACGCCCTCGGGACGCGCGGCCCCAGTCTGACCGTGGACTGCGGCCAGTCGTCGTCCCTGGTCGCCGTCCACCTGGCCTGCGAGAGCCTGCGGCGCGGCGAGTCCGGGGCCGCGCTGGTCGGCGGGGTCCATCTGAATCTCGCGGTCGAGACGGCGGCCCGTGCCGAGGCGTTCGGCGGCCTGTCCCCGGACGGCGTGTGCTTCACCTTCGACGCACGGGCCAACGGCTTCGTCCGGGGCGAGGGCGGCGCTGTCGTGGTGCTCAAGCCGCTCGCCGCGGCGCTGGCCGACGGTGACCCGGTGCGGGCGGTGATTATCGGCACCGCCGTCAACAACGACGGTGGGGGCGAGCACCTGACCGCGCCCAGTCGGCAGGCGCAGCAGGAGGTGCTCCGGGCGGCGCTGGACGCGGCCGGGATCGGTCCGGACGCCGTGGGGTATGTCGAGCTGCACGGCACGGGCACGGCGGTCGGTGACCCTGTCGAGGCCGCGGCACTGGGCTCGGTGTACGGCGGGAGGACGGCCGCGCTGCCCGTCGGTTCGGTGAAGACCAATCTCGGACACCTCGAAGGGGCGGCCGGGATCGCCGGGTTCGTCAAGGCGGTGCTGAGCGTCGAACGCGGTCTGCTGCCCGCCAGCTTGAACTTCGAGGTCCCCAACCCGGCCGTCCCGCTCGACGCGCTCGGACTGCGGGTCGTCACCGGGCCGGAGCCCTGGGCCGAGGAAACACCCCGCACGGCCGGGGTGAGTGCCTTCGGGATGGGCGGGACCAACTGCCATGTGCTCCTGACCGATTACCCGGTCCCGCCAGCCCCTGCCACCGCCCCGGCCACGGCCCCCGCCAGGGCATCGGCGGCGGACCACGGACCGTGGATCCTGTCCGGCCGGACCGCCGGCGCCCTGGCCGCCCAGGCGCGGCGGCTCGCCGACCACGTACGGGCCACCGGGCCTCGTACCGGTGACGTCGGTCTGTCGCTGGCCACCACACGCACCGCCTTCGAACACCGCGCCGCCGTCAGCGGGGAGAGTCCGGAGCGCCTGCTCGCAGGTCTCGACGCGCTCGCGGCCGGTGAGCAGTCGGCCGCCGTACTGACCGGTGCCGTCGACAAGCCCCGGCGCGTGGCTTTCGTCTTCCCGGGCCAGGGCAGCCAGTGGGAGGGCATGGCCGTCGAACTCCTCGACTCCAGCGAGGTGTTCCGTTCGTCCATGACGCGCTGCGCTCGGGCGCTGGAGCCGTGGACCGGCTGGGACGCGCTCGCCGTCCTGAGAGGAGCGCCCGGCGCGCCCGGACTCGAACGCGTCGATGTCGTGCAGCCCGTGCTCTTCGCCGTGATGGTGTCGCTGGCGGAACTGTGGCAGTCGTACGGAGTGCGGCCCGCGGCCGTCGTCGGTCATTCGCAGGGTGAGATCGCTGCGGCGTGTGTGGCCGGGGCGTTGTCGTTGGGGGA
>NZ_BMMS01000045.1 GCF_014646055.1 Wenjunlia tyrosinilytica | reverse complement strand
GACGGTGCGCTCGGTGGTCGCCGGAACGAAGCCGCCGACGGCGCAAGACGCTTTCCGGCTCGCTCCCGAACTGGTCGCCGCGCGGTTCGACACGCTCAGCGCGGCGGCCGAGGGATGTGACGCGCTGCTGGCAACCGGCCTGATGCCGGCCGGCGCACGGGACGTGGCCGAGAAACTGGGCATCCACTACGTGTACGCGTGCTTCCACATCTTCGGACTGCCGTCGCGGCACTTCTCTCCCGGGGCGCGGCCGGGCAGGCAATCCCCGCGGGACGAGACGGACAACCGGGTGCTGTGGGAGCAGGACGCCCAGAGGGTGAACGCGTTGTACGGCGAGGCACTCAACAGCCATCGGGCGGCGATCGGCCTGCCGCCGGTGGCAGGTGTCCGCGACTACGTCTTCACCGACCAGCCGTGGCTGGCGGCAGACGCGACGCTGTGTCCGTCGCAGGGCATGACGGACCTCGACATCGTGCAGACCGGGGCGTGGATCCTGCCCGACGACCGTCCGCTCCCGGAGGGGCTCGAGGCGTTCTTGGACGCGGGCGCACCGCCGGTGTACGTGGGCTTCGGCAGCATGGCCGCGCACGCCCCGAAGGACATCGCCCGGGTGGCCATCGAAGCGAGCCGCGCCCACGGCCGCCGGGTACTCCTCGCCCGCGGCTGGGCCGACCTCGCCCCGATCGACGACGCCGACGACTGCTACGTCGTCGGCGAGGTCAACCAGCAGGCACTGTTCGGCCGGGTGGCCGCCGTGGTGCACCACGGCGGCGCGGGCACCACGACGACGGCGGCCCGGGCCGGCGTGCCTCAGGTGGTGGTCCCCCAGATCGCGGACCAGCCGTACTGGGCCGCCCGAGTGGCCGAGCTGGGCATCGGCGCGGCACACGACGGCCGGACGCCGACCTTCGACTCCCTGTCCGCCGCGCTCACAACGGCCCTGACGCCCGAGACCCGCGCACGAGCGAAAGCCGTGGCCGGCGCGATCCGCACCGACGGGGCGGCGGTGGCCGCGAAACTGCTCCAGGACGCAGTCAGCCGGTGAGGACGGACCACCCTCTTTGAGGTCCCGTCAGTTGCTGTTGGAGGACGACGCCATCGCAGCGCTGCCCGGCGCTGTTGCCGGACACGACGCGGGGCTCACCCGGCTCGCCGTCCCGCCGCGGCAGGTCGGTCACGCCTGTCCGAGGAAGCGTTCTGCGTTGCCCCGGGAGATCAACGCTCGTTCTTCGGGCGAGAGAAACGCGCTTTTGTCGAGCACCGTGCCCACCGGACGTTCGCCCAAGGGGTAGGGGTAGTCGCTGCCGACCATCACATGGTCGGCCCCCAGGGTGTCCACCAGCAGGCGCATGGCCCGTTCGTCGAACACCACGGAATCCACGGAGAACCGTCCGATGTAGTGCGAGGGTGGGTGCTGCGACGTTCCCACTACGTCGTTGCGCCGGTGCCAGGCGTTCTCCAGCCTGCCCAGCCAGAACGCGAACGACCCGCCGCCGTGAGCGAAACAGATGCGCAACCGCTCGTGCACCTGGTCGAAGACGCCACCGAGGATGAGCGAAAGGATGGACAGGTGGGTCTCGGCGGGCATGCCGGTCAGCCACTGCGCCATCCAGCGGTTCAGCCGAGGCGAGTCGGCCATGTCCCACGGGTGGACGAACACCGGGACGTCCAGTGATGCGCAGTGCTGCAGGAACGTCACCACCCCGGCGCTGTCCAGGTCGAGGTCACCGACGTGGTTGCCGATCTCGACGCCGCGGTGGCCGTCGGCGAGACAGCGTTCGAGTTCCCGGCATGCCGCATCGGTGTCCTGCAGGGGAACCTGGCAGAAGGGCACGAGGCGGTCGGCGGCAGGAGCCGCAAGCTCCAGTGCCAGGTCGTTGAAGATCCGGCAGATCGCCTCGGCATCCGTGCCGGGCAACCCGTACTGGAAGAACGCGGGGGTGGGAGAGACCACCTGGATGTCGACGCCGTCGGCGTCCATGTCGGCCAGACGCAGGTCGGGGTCCCAGCACTGAGCCCCGACCGCGCGGAACTCGCGTGACCCCGTCATGATCACCTTGTCGGACCGCAGCCACGGCGCCTCGGACCCCGCCCACCGGGTCAGATCGGGCCAGCCGTCGGGCACGAAGTGCGTGTGCACATCGATCAGGCCGTTCATGCCCCGGTCCTCAGCACGGCGACGGCCTGGATCTCGATCAGCAGGTGGGGGTGCGGCAGTTGGTGCACCGCGACTGTGGTGCGCACCGGTCCGTTCTCGTCGAAGTACTCGCCGTACACCTCGTTGTATCCGCCGAAGTCGTTCATCGAGACGAGGTAGGTCGTCACCTGCACGATGTCCGTGAGGTCCGCTCCGACCTCCCGGAGAATGAGGCGAATGTTCTCGATGACGGCGCGGGTCTGCTCGCGGATGTCCAGGCTGGTGGTCCCCAGCTCGTCCACGTCGGCCCCAGCGATGGTGTCGTCCGGACGCCGTGCGCTGGTGCCGGACACGAAGACGAGGTCTCCGGACACCCTGACATGGGGGAAGCGCCCCCGCGGCCGTGCCAGTGCCGGGACGGTGCGGGATCCGCTTCGCGGTTGGTTCGCCATGAGTCCACTGTGGTTCGGTGAAGCCGACATCACCAATGCCTATCTGTGTAGCGGCCATGGCCGTCCGGCTATGGCCGCTGCCGGGTGGAGCGCTGCCGGGTGGGGCGTCATGAGATGCCGGATTCGGGGCCTACACGTAGAACGGGGGCGGAACCTGCTCGGCCAGCATGACCGACTTCAACTGGGTGTACATGTGCAGGGTTTCCTTGGAGACCTCACGGCCCAGGCCGCTCGCCTTGTAACCGCCGAACGGGGAGCCGTCGACCAGGTTCACGTACTGGTTCACCCACACCTGCCCGGCCTGCAGCCGGTCCGCGGTGCGCATGGCGTTGCGCAGGCTGGAGGTGTAGACACCGGATGCCAGGCCGTAAGGGATGTCGTTGGCCTCGTGGATCATCGTGTCGAAGTCGTTCCACCGGATCACCGACAGCACGGGACCGAAGATCTCCTCCTGGGCGATCGTGGTCTTGTTGCCGGTTTCGAAGATGGTGGGCGCGATGAACCAGCCCGCCTGGCTGTCCGCCACCTCGACGCGCTCTCCGCCGGTGACGAGGCGGGCTTCGGACCTGCCGGACTCGATGTACTTCATGACGCGTTCGCCCTGCTTCGAGGAGACGAGGCAGCCCAGCCGCGTGGCGGGGTCGAGGGGGGAGCCGATCCGGATGCTCCGGAAGGCGTCGGTCAGCTTCGCCATGAATTCGGTGTAGATGTCATCGTGCACGAACAGTCGTGTCCCTGCCAGACAGGACTGACCGTTGCAGAAGGTGGCGGCGAACGTGGTGTTGTCCACCACCGCGTCCATGTCCTCGATGTCCGGGAACACGATGTTCGGGCTCTTGCCGCCCAGTTCGAGCGACACGGGCGCCAGACGCGAGGCACCCGCGTGCGCGATGATCTTGCCCACCTCGGTGGATCCGGTGAAGGCGAGCTTCGCGACGTCCGGATGGGCGGTGAGGGCCTCTCCCGCTTCCTCGCCGAAGCCGGGCACGACGTTCACCACACCGGGAGGGAAGATCTCCGCCAGGTACTTGGCGAGTTCGAGCGTGGACAGGGAGGCGTTCTCGTCCGGCTTGAGGACGACGGTGTTGCCGGCGGCAAGCGCGGGAGCGAGCTTGAAACTGACCATGATGGACGGGACGTTCCACGGGATGATCTGGCCGACGACGCCGTACGGCTCGCGCTTCGCGATCGCCCAGCCGCCCGGCACGACGTTGTTCCAGCCGTCGTGCGTCAGTATGGCGGCGGCGAAGAACCTGTACTGGCCGATGGCCTGCCGGTAGTCCTGGGGAAGTTCGAAGACGGTGCGACCGATGTCGCGCGCGTCGATCTGGACGAGCCGCTCCGTGTTCTCCTCCAGCCAGTCCGCGACCTTCAGCAGCAGCTTGGCCCGCTCGGCGGCCGGGGTCGCGGCCCAGCCCGCGAAGGCGGCCTTGGCCGCGGCGACGGCGGCGTCCACCTCTGCCTTCCCTGAGCGGGTGATCGTGGCCAGTTCCTCGCCGGTGGCGGCGTTGCTCGCCGGGAAGGTCTCCTCGGAGAAGGCGGTGAAACGACCGTTGATGAGCGGCAGGTAGTGAGAGTCGAACATGGAAGTCTCCTGTCAGAGGGCGGATTTGCCGGGGTGGAGCGCACCGCAGGCCGCACATGTGCGGGCGGTCTCACTGGCGTAGAACTTCTCGAATGCCGGGGGAAGGTCGGAGACGATGTCCCGGACCTGCAGTTCCAGTTCGTACAGGAGGGAGTGGCACTCCAGGCAGTACCACTGGAACTTCTCCATCCTGCCCTCCTCCCGGATGCGCTCCACCACGATGGCGATCGAGCCGGGTTCCGGGCGCTGGGGCGAATGCGGGGTGTCGCGGGGCAGCAGCCACATGTCACCCTCGCGGATGTCGATCCGCTCAGGGCCGTCGGCCGTCATGATGTTGACGTGCATGTTGCCCTTGACCTGATAGAAGAGTTCCTCGTACGGGTCGACGTGAAAGTCGGTGCGCTGATTGGGCCCGCCAACCACCTGCACGATGAAGTCTCCGGTCCCGTCCCACATCTGCTTGTTGTTGACCGGGGGTTTGAGCAGGTGCTCGTGTTCGGAGACCCACTGGTCGAAGTTGAAGACCGGGGGAACAGCCACTTGTGCCTCCTAGAAGATGTACGTGAAACCCACGCGGCCGAGGGTGGATATGCGTGCTTCGACCACGACGCCGGGCTTCAGCGTGACCGCCGCGGTGGCCGCCCCGGCCAGCAGGACCATCTCGCCGGGCATCGGCAGGGCGATCGTCCTCGCCAGCCGGGCAGCCGCTTCTGTCGCGCGCTGCGGATGGCCGAGGATCGCGGCCGTCGAGCCGGTTTCGACGACCCGCCCGTCGATCTCCATGACCACTCCCCGGTTGCCGATGTCCTGGTCCGCGCGCTGCCACGGTCCGAGGACGTATGCGGCCGCCGAGGTGTTGTCCGCCACCACGTCGACCAGGTTGAAGCGGAAGTCCTGGTACCGGGAGTCGATGATTTCCAGAGCCGGGGCGACGCCCTTGACCTCGCCGTCGCGCAGGAGGAAGGCGACCTCGGGTTCCACCCTGGGATGAATGAACCGGGCGGGGTCGAGGGAGCCTCCGTCCTCGATGGCCATGTCCTCGGTCAGCTCGCCGAGTATCACGTCGGAAACCCCCATCTGGAGGGCCTTCGCGCGGCTGGTCAGACCGAGCTTCACCCCGGTGCGCGGACGGCGCCGGGCGTCCACGACGAGCCGCTGCACGGCGTAGGCGTCGGCGAGGCTCAGGTGGTGCTCGATGCTGAGCTGGGGGACGGCGACCGCGTCGGCCGCTGCGCCGGCCAGTATCTCGGCGAGGGCCCGCGGGTTCATCGTGCCCCGCCGGAGACGAGGTCCAGTGCTACATCGACGATCATGTCCTCTTGGCCACCGACCATGTTGCGGCGGCCGAGTTCCACCAGGATGTCGCGGACGTCGAGTCCATAGCGGTCCGCCGCGCGCTCGGCATGCAGCAGGAAGCTGGAGTACACCCCGGCGTACCCGAGGGTGAGCGTCTCGCGGTCCACCCTCACCGGACGCTGCTGGAGCGGCCGCACCAGATCGTCCGCCGCGTCCTGCAGACGGAACAGGTCGCAGCCGTGATCCCATCCCATCACGTCGGCGACGGCCACGAACGCCTCGATCGGGCAGTTGCCCGCTCCGGCACCCTGGCCCGCCAGCGCGGCATCCACCCTGACGGCACCGTGCTCGACCGCGGTCACACTGTTGGCGACGCTCAGTGACAGGTTCTCGTGCGCGTGGATACCGATCTCGGTCACCGGGTCGAGCACCTCACGATAGGCATCGACCCGCTCGGCCACGTCCCGCATGGTCAGGCGACCGCCGGAATCAGTGACATAGACGCAGTGCGCGCCCGCTGCCTCCATGATCGCGGCTTGCCAGGCGAGTCGGGACGGCTCGCTCATATGACTGAGCATGAGGAAGCCCGCCACGTCCATACCCGCCTGGCGGGCCCAGGCGATGTGCTGCTCGGCGATGTCGGCCTCGGTGCAGTGAGTGGCGATGCGCACGCTTGTCGCTCCGGCGTCCCGCGCTCGGCGGAGGTCGTCGATGGTGCCGATCCCCGGCAGGAGCAGAGTAGTGATCCTGGCGTGCTTCACCACCTCGGCCGCGGCGGCGATCCACTCGGCATCGGTGTGCGCGCCGCGGCCGTAGTTGATGCTCGATCCCGCCAGACCGTCGCCGTGTGCGACCTCGATGGCGGCCACACCCGCCTCGTCCAGCGCACGGGCGATCTCGCGGACCTGGTCCAGCGTGTACTGGTGGCGCATCGCATGCATGCCGTCCCGCAAGGTGACGTCCTGCACATACACCGAAGTCATGCTGCCTCCTCAGCGCGCAGTTCGGACATGCGTTCCGCTGTGCGCAGGGCAGCGGACGTCATGATGTCGAGGTTCCCGGCGTAGGCCGGCAGGTAGTGGGCCGCACCGGTGACTTCCAGGAAGACGCCGACTTGGGTGAGTCCGTCCCGCGGTTCGAACTGGACGTCCTGTTTGAGCCGGTAGCCGGGAACGTACTGGGACACCGCGGCGACCATCTCGTGCACGGACCGGTTGATCGCGTCGTGGTCGGCGGACTCGGGAACCAGGCAGTAGACGGTGTCGCGCATGACGACGGGCGGGTCGGCCGGGTTGAGCACGATGATGGCCTTGCCCCGGCTCGCTCCGCCCACGCTGACCAGCGCCGCCGCCGTGGTCTCGGTGAACTCGTCGATGTTCGCCCGGGTGCCCGGACCGGCGGACTTCGAGGCGATGGATGCCACGATCTCCGCGTAGGCCGGAGTGACGACCCTGGAGATCGCGGCGACGATCGGGATCGTCGCCTGGCCTCCGCAGGTGACCATGTTCACGTTGTCCTTGTGCACGTGGGCGTCCATGTTCACCGACGGCACAACGTACGGTCCGACGGCGGCCGGCGTCAGGTCCACGACGGTCTTGCCGTGTTCGCGGAGTACGGCGTAGTTGTGCTTGTGCGCACCCGCCGAGGTGGCGTCGAAGACCACCTGTACGTCCTGGAACTCAGGGAGCGCTACGAGGCCTTCGACCCCCTTGTGGGTGGTGGCGACGTCGAGTCGGCGTGCCCTGGCCAGGCCGTCGGACTCGGGGTCGATGCCGGCGACCGCGGCCAGGCGGAGCCGCTCGGACAGCCTGATGACCTTGAACATGAGGTCCGTGCCGATGTTGCCCGAACCGAGCACGGCCACGGTTGCGCTCACGAGGACTCCCCCTGGAATGTGGCGCGCACACTGCCCAGCGTTTCCAGGCACGCGCGGTAGACGCCGGGGCTGGTCACGGAGACGACGGGGCCCAGCGCGCCGGACAGCACTATCTGTCCGGCCTGGAGGGGTCGCCCGCGTCTGGCGAGTTCGTTGGCGAGCCAGACCACGGCCGCGACGGGCGAGCCGAGACACGCGGCGCCCGCACCGGTCGAGACGGGCGCGCCTCGGTGATCGATGACCATCCCGATGTCCGCCAACGCGACCGCGTCCGGCCTGGTCGCAGAGGTGCCGAGGACGAAAGCGCCGGCAGAGCCGTTGTCGGCGATCGTGTCGGTGATCCTGATGTCCCAGTCCGCGATCCGTGAGTCCACGATCTCGATGGCCGGCAGGAGGAACTCGGTGGCGCGCAGCACATCCGCCACCGTGCTGTACTCCGATGTGAGATCTCGTCCGAGAACGAAGGCGACCTCCGCCTCGATGCGTGGCTGAAGGAACCGGCCCAGAGGAAGGGGCTCTGCGTCGGTGTAGGCCATCGCGCCGGTGAGTGTGCCGAAGTCGGGTTGGTAGACGCCGAGTTGGCGCTGTACGGCCGGAGAGGTCAGGCCGATCTTGTGGCCGACGACGCGTTCACCGTCGGTCACGCGGGCCGAGAGTGTCGCGGCCTGCACCGCGTAGGCGCTCTCCATGTCCTGCGTTCCGATGAGATCGCGGACCGGCGGGCAGGGCACCCTCTTCCTGGCGGCCTCTTGCAGGCGTGTGGCGGCTTGGGTGATGACGTCCGACATGACAACGGCTCCTCAGAGCTGGATGCAGACGTTGGTCGCCTGCCGGTAGAAGTGCAAGGAGTGTTCGCCGCCCTCGCGGCCGATCCCGGACAGTCCCACGCCGCCGAAAGGTGCGCGCAGTTCGCGCAGGAACCACGTGTTCACCCAGGACAGCCCGACGCGCATCCGCTGGGCCACGCGGTGCGCGCGCTCCAGGTCGGTGGTCCACACCGCCGCGGCAAGGCCGTACTCGGTGTCATTGGCCAGGCGCACTGCTTCCTCCTCGTCGTCGAAAGGGATCACCGCCGCGGCCGGCCCGAAGATCTCCTCGCGCACTGTCCGGTGGGAGTTGGTGAGACCGGTCCACAGCGTCGGCTCGATCCAGGCGCCGCCTGTGAGGTCCGCTTCCAGGGAGGGCACATTGCCGCCGACGACGGTCTGCGCGCCTTCCTGCTCGGCCAGGCGGTAGTAGGCAAGGACCTTCTGCTGATGAGCGGTGGAGATGAGCGGCCCGAGCGTGGTCCGCGGGTCTTCCGGTCGTCCTGGCCGAAGTGCGGCGGCGCGCTTGCCGAGGCCGGTCACCACCTCGTCGAACACCGGGCGTTCGACGTAGATCCGTTCGGTGCACAGGCAGACCTGGCCGGTGTTGGTGAACACCGAGCGCGCCAAGCCGTCGACGGCCTGCTCCAGGTCGGCGTCCGCGAACACGACAGCGGCGTTCTTGCCGCCGAGCTCGAAGGACACCGGTCGCACCCGTGGCGCCACCGCCCGCATGATCGCGGACCCCGTAGCCGATTCGCCGGTGAACGTGACGCCGTCGATGCCGGGATGCGTGGTGAGGAACTCGCCCGCGGAACCGGGGCCGAAGCCGTGAACGACGTTGTACACGCCGTCGGGAACGCCGACCTCGGCCAT
The DNA here is from genome assembly GCF_014646055.1 of Wenjunlia tyrosinilytica. Lineage (GTDB taxonomy): Bacteria > Actinomycetota > Actinomycetes > Streptomycetales > Streptomycetaceae > Wenjunlia > Wenjunlia tyrosinilytica. The sequence goes on along the minus strand of NZ_BMMS01000045.1, from coordinate 31,127 downwards.
GATCTCGGCAAGGAGCGTCGCGCTGGACGGGGTTTCTTCCGAGGGCTTGACCACGACGGCGTTGCCGCAGGCCAGTGCGGGGGCGACCTTCCAGGTGAGCAGGAGCAGCGGCAGGTTCCAGGGGACGATGACCGCCACTACGCCCAGTGGCTTGCCGACGGCGTAGTTCAGGGCACGGCGCCCATCCGGAAGTTCGGTGATGAAGGATTCCATGCCGTGTGCGGCGACGGTGTCGGCGAAGGAGCGGAAGTTGGCCACGGCGCGCGCGACGTCGAGCGTCCTGGCGAGCCGCACCGGCTTTCCGGTGTCCGCGCACTCCGCCCTCACCAGGTCGTCGAACCGTTCCTCGATCCGCGAGGCGACCTTGCGCAGGAAGGCGGCACGCTCGGCGACCGTAGAGCGCCCCCATGGTCCTTCCATGGCCGCACGCGCGGCTCGTACGGCCTGGTCCACCGTCCGCTCGTCCGCCTCGTGCACCTGCCCGAGGGCAGAGCCGTCGACCGGGCTGGTCATGGCGAAGGTGCGTCCGGTCTCGACGGGTCGGTTCTCCACGAAGTTGGTGACGTCCACCCGACAAAGCTTAGATCTTATAAACTAGAAGAAACAAGAGCCTGTGCTTTACTCGTGACCATGGCCATTCCCTCCCGCCGAACGGTGAGCGCGTACGACGTCGCTCTGAGAGAGATCAGAGGGCTGATCCTGACCGGCGAGTATCCGCCCGGCGCGCAGATCACGCAGGAGGCGGTGGCAGACAGGCTGGGGCTCTCGGTGATCCCCGTGCGCGAGGCGCTGAAGTCGTTGCAGGGCGAGGGCCAGGTGGTGTTCGCCCCTCGCCGGGGGTTCTTCGTCAGCGAATACAGCCGCGATGACCTGCTGGAGATCTGCGCCATCCGGGCAGTTCTGGAGGCCATGGCCGTCCATCAGGGCGTGGACCGCATGAACGTCGAAGTGATCGCGGAGATGCGGTCCGCCGCGTCGCAGATGCATGAGGCGGACGAGACCGACGACGTCATGGGGTTCCTGGAGGCCGACCGCCGGTTCCACTTCGCACTGCTGCGACCGGGCAGCGGTCCCCAGTTGCTCAGGGTGCTCACCTCTTTGTGGGATCGCTCCGATCACTACAGAGCGAAGTTCCTCAGTGACCCCGTCAGCCGCCGCGGCAATCATGACGAGCACGACGAGATCATGCATGCGGTCGAAGGCCGCGACGCGGAACGCTTGACCGGATTGCTGGACGCCCACCGTTTGGGCGCACTGCAAGGGCTGCACCAGCCGCTCGAATGACAGGCGGCGCGCGGTTCGCCCAGGCTGCCCACAACGCTCCTACCCAGGGCGGACATCGGCGACGTCCCGATGCCGCCGGCCGCATGCCGTCGCGCAGGCACCTTGCGTCCGGCGCCGTCTCCACCGGTAGTCGCGGCCGAACATCTCCTGGTGCTGTGCCATGACCCGGTCGCCCGGCGGCCGCTCGCCCTCGTGGTTTCGCTGCTGCATCTGCTCGAACCGCTCGTGAGCCTCGCGCGCATAGCCGGTAGCGGCCGGTGGGGCGAGCGACTGCGTCGGAGGCAGCGGCTGTCCGGAGCGGCTCCGGGATCAGTGCCCGCCTGTGTCCCCGTGGCTGCGCACAATCTCCTTCACCTTGGCCACCGCGAAGCCCCAGCCCTGCTCGACCGTCGGCTTGGCCGGCACGGCGATCTCGTCCGGGTTGGTGAGCACGTCGAGCAGGACCGGGCCAGGGGCGCTGAAGGCGCGGCGCACGGACTCCTCCAGCTGGTCCGGATCCGTCACGCGGATACCGGTGATGCCCAAGGCAGTGGCGACGGCGGCGAAGTCGGGATTGTCCAGCACGGTGCCGAACTCCGGCAGCCCGGCCTGCTCCTGTTCCAGCTTCACCATGCCGAGGCGGCGGTTGTCGAAGACGACGAGCTTGACGGGGAGCCGACTGGCCTTCAGCGTCATCAGATCGCCGAGGAGCATGCTCAGCCCGCCGTCGCCGCAGAAGGCCACGACCTGCCGCTGCCGGTCCAGGCACTGGGCGCCGAGCGCCTGGGGCATCGCGTTGGCCATCGAGCCGAGGTTGTACGAGCCGATGAGCCGCCGCTCGCCGCGCATCTCGACGAACCGCGAGAGCCACACCGTGGCCATGCCCGTGTCGGAGGTGAAGACGGCGTTGTCCTCGGCAACCCGGTCCACCACGGCGGCCAGCGCCTCCGGGCGGATATCGTGCCCGCGGTTGTCCAGCGCGGAGCGGACCCGTCCGACCAGGCCCTTGTCGTGCGCCGGGTCGGCGAGCCGGGCCTGACCCGCGCGCCACTGCGCGAAGCTCTTGCGCGCGTTCTCCAGGTGCGAGCGGTCGCGCGCTCCCTCGGCCCCGGCGGGCGTGGCGGCCAGGTGGCCGAGCAGGTCCCGGACGGTGGCGCCCGTGTCGCCGACGAGCCCGACCTCGACCGGCACCCGGCGCCCGATGTGGGCGGCCTCGGTGTCCACCTGGATGACCGTCCGGCCCTGCGGATACCAGTCCCGGTAGGGGAAGTCGGTGCCCAGCAGCAGAAGCGTGTCCGCGTCGTGCAGGGCGGAGGCCGCCGCGGGGTTGCCGATCAGCCCGGTCTGGCCCACCTGGAAGGGATTGGTCTCGCCCTCGAATCCCTCCTTGGCCTTGAGGGTGAGCACCATCGGCGCGGCCAGGCGGTCGGCCAAGGTCAGCACGTCCTCGCGGGCGGCGCGGGCGCCCCTGCCGACGAGCAGCGTGATCCGCTCCGCGCGGTCGAGCAACTCCGCGGCGCGTCGCACGGCGGACTCCTCCGGCCGGCTCACGGGGGCGCTCAGGGAGAAGCGGGCCGACCGGTCCGCGCTCAGCTCCCGGTCGCCGAGGTCACCCGGCACGGTGAGGACGGCGACGCCCTTGCGGCCCAGCGCGTTGCGCACCGCCGCCTCGAGCATCTGCGGCAGCTGGTCGGGGGAGGTGATCGTCGCGCGGAAGACGGCCACGTCGCTGAAGAGCGCGTCGTTGTCGACCTCCTGGAAGTAGTCGCTGCCGAGTTCGGCGAGCGGCACCTGGCCGGCGATCGCCAGGACCGGGGTACGGCTCTTGGCCGCGTCGTACAGCCCGTTGAGCAGGTGGATCGAGCCAGGTCCGACGGTGCCCATGCACACACCGAGGGTGCCGCTCAGCTGCGACTGGGCGCTCGCCGCGAACGCCGCCACCTCCTCGTGCCGACAGCCCACCCACTCCACGTCCTCGGTGGTGCGGATGGCGTCCGTCAGCGGATTGAGCGCGTCGCCGACGACGCCGAAGACCTGGCGCACGCCGAGCTCCTCCAGCGCGTCCACGATGACGCGGGCAACGGTTCGTGCCACGGGATCCTCCAGATCACACGGTGAAGCGGTCGGGGTCGGCGGCGTCCCAGTCGGCCGCCCAGGACGCGGGCGGCTCGGCGAGCAAGTGCCCGGGCGCCAGCCACTCGTAGAGCTCCTCGTAGGAGCGTTCGATGTACGGGTCGATACGCCGGTGGAGCATGTGCGGACGCAGCTGCGAGGGATCGCTGACCCCCATGGCTGCCATGATCTGCAGCGCGCCGGCCACCGTCGCCTCCTGGAAGCGCCGGACGCGCAGCGTCTTGTCGCCGACGTCGAGGGCGCGGGCACGCCGCGGGTCCTGGGTGGTGACACCGGTGGGGCAAGTGTTCGTGTGGCACCGCTGCGCTTGTATGCAGCCCACGGCGAACATCATCGCCCGCGCGGCGTTGCCGTAGTCGGCGCCCTGCAGCAGGCGTTTGACCAGGTCGGCGCCGGTGGCGATCTTGCCGCTCGCCCCGATCCTGATCCGGTCGCGCAGACCTGCGCCGACGAGGGCGTTGTGCACGGTCAGCAGCCCCTCTGTGAGCGGGCTGCCGACGTGGTCGGCGAACTCCAGCGGTGCCGCGCCGGTACCGCCCTCGGCTCCGTCCACGATGATGAAGTCCGGGGCCGTGCCCTCCTCCAGCATCGCCTTGCACACGGCGAGGAACTGCCGGCGCGAACCCGGGCAGAGTTTGAAGCCGGTCGGCTTGCCGCCGGAAAGCTCCCGCATCCCGGCGAGGAAGCGGACGAGTTCACGGGGGGTGGAGAACACCCGGTGGTAGGGCGGTGAGAGCACCGTCCGCCCCGCGGGCACGTCCCGAACGCGCGCGATCTCGTGGTTGACCTTCGCTCCGGGCAGGACCCCGCCGATGCCGGGCTTGGCGCCCTGCGAGAGTTTGAGCGACACGCACTTGACGTGGTCGTGCGCCGCCTTGTCGGCGAACTCCGCGGGGTCGAACCCGCCGTCCCGGGTCCGGCAGCCGAAGTATCCGGTGCCGATCTCCCAGACAAGATCGCCGCCCGGCCGCAGGTGGTACTCCGACAGGCCGCCCTCACCGGTGTCGTGGGCGAAACCCCCGGCCGCAGCGCCCCCGTTGAGGGCGAGGATCGCGTTCGAGGACAGGGAGCCGAAGCTCATCGCCGACACGTTCAGCAGCGCCATGTCGTACGGCCGACTGCAGTCGGGTCCGCCGATCCGCACCCGCGGCGGCACCTGCGGCACCGGGCGGGGCGCCATCGAGGGGACGAGGAACTCGTAGCCGGGCTGGTAGACGTCCTGCTCGGTGCCGTACGGCTGCTCGGCGTCAGTGCCCTTCGCCCGCTCGTAGACAATGGTGCGCACCTCCCGGTCGAAGGGACGGCCGTCGAAGTTCCGCTCGACGAAGTACTGCTGGAGTTCGGGACGGATCCGCTCCAGCAGGAAGCGGACGTGCCCGACGACGGGGTAGTTGCGCAGCACCGAATGCCGGCGCTGCAGCAGGTCCCACGAGCCCAGCAGGCCCAGCAGGGCGAGCGGGACGGCGGCGAACCACCACAACGGCGAGATCCACCCCGCGGCTCCGGCCGCCGCGAGGGCCGCAGCCACGGTGAGGACGACCAATCCGATACGCATCACTCCCCGCTCGTTACCCGGCAGCCGCCAACCATGTCCTGCGGTGTCGTCAAGAGACCGTCAAGGACCCGCGCAGACGTAAAAGCGGTCTGCGGCTCGGCGTGGGATGGTCAAGGGGAAAGCCCGGGCGCGTGCCCTGACCGTCGATCACGGCGCTGCGCCCTGCCCGCCCCGCTGTCGCCCTGTGCCCGTAGCCTTCTGTCAACGCCGTATCAGCGGAGTACGGCAGCGTCATGTGGGGGGCAGCAATGCAGCGTGTGAGACGTGTACGAATCGGCCGCGCAGTGTTCGCAGGAGGGCCGTTGGCCGCGGTGGCCGTCATCTGCGGTGTGGCCCTCGCGGCCTGTGGTTCGTCGCAGGACAGGGCGGACCCGCCTTCGGACGGCACCCGGAGCCCGTCGGTGTCGGTCTCTTCCACTGCGCAGCCGGGACCGAGCACGGCTGCCACCACCGAACCGACGCCGACCGCGAGGCCCACCCTCAGCAACAAGTCCTTCGCGAAGGGTAGTTGCGTGGCCGAGGACCGGTCGTCGGCGTCCGAGGACACGGCGTTCCTTGCGGAGGTCACCTGCAAGGATCCCGAGGCCTTCGCGAAGGTGGTGGAACGCGAGGCCTTCGACGTCACCAAGGTGTCCAGATGCTCGAAAGAGGCGGGGAACGCCGACAAGTTGATCCAATTGAGCCGACTGGGCAAGGGCAAGGACGCCGGCAAGTTGCAGTACGCCCCGGTGTGCCTGCGCAACCTCGCAGCACCGCACCCCGGCGACCCGGGCCAAGGAGGCGGCCCCAACATCATCAAGGGCGACTGCCTGGTGGAGAGGAAGTCCTATGGACTACCGGGCACAGGCACGGGGTCCGGCACGTCCAGTTTCGAAACGGCATGTGCCGGCACCGGCTCCGAAGCGCCCGACTACCGCGTGATCGCCTTGGGCACCACCACGGTCATACGCGGGGAGAAGTCCGTCCCCTGCCCGCCCGCCACTCAGGTGAAGTTCACCGCGAAGACCGAGAGGTTCATCGGTGCCGTCTACTGCGCCGTGCGAATGTGACCGGCAAATCCGTCGGGCCGCTGTGGAGGACGGTTCTGTCAACGGCGTCGCGCAGCAGATCCCGCAGTTGCCCGCTCCGCCCGCGCCCCTTGTGATCCAGTCGCTGGTGGAATGCCTTGCCCGGTCCTGACGTCGTTCCCGCGGCGGCGCTCTCAGTAGACGTCGCGGACGTATCGCTTCTCAGCGGCGAGTTGCTTGACGTACGTGGCGGCCTCGGCGTCGTCCAGGCCGCCGTGCGCGGACACGATCTCGTGCAGTGCCTGGTCGACGTCCTTGGCCATGCGGCCGGCGTCGCCGCAGACGTAGAGGTGCGCTCCGTCCTGCAGCCAGTCCCACAGGCGGGCGCCGTGCTCACGCATGCGGTCCTGGACGTAGATCTTCGACCGCTGGTCACGGGAGAAGGCGAGGTCGAGGCGGTCGAGCAGGCCCGCGCGCTGGAACTCGGCCAGTTCGTCGCGGTAGTAGAAGTCCGTCGCCTGCCGCTGTTCGCCGAAGAACAGCCAGTTGCGGCCCCTGGCACCGCGGGCCTGCCGCTCTTCCAGGAAGCCCAGGAACGGCGCCACACCGGTGCCCGGTCCCACCATCACCATGGGCGTGGAGGGGTCGGCAGGGGGCCTGAAGTGGGCGGAGCGCTGGACGAAGACGGGTACGGGACCGTCGTCGGCGGCGTCGGCGAGGTAGGTGGAGCACACGCCTTTGCGCTGCGTACCGAGACCGTTGTCGTAACGCACGACGGACACGGTCAGCCGGACCTGTGCCGGGTGGGCCAGTGGACTGGAGGATATCGAGTACAGCCGCGGCTGCAGGCGTTTGAGGACGCGGGACCATTCCCGCGCGGTGGCCCGGACGGGGAAGGCTCCCACGATGTCGACGGCCTGGCGGCCCCAGCTCCACTTCGCCAGCTCGCCCTTGTTGTCGGGACGCAGCAGGCGCGCGAGCTCCCTGTCGCGGGTGCGCTCGGCCAGGAACCGGAGCAGGTCAGGGGTGATACGGGCGATCTCCAGGTGGGTGCGGAGGGCCTCCCCCAGCGTAAGGTCGCCCAGGTCCGGAAAAGACACCGTATCGGCCGGATCGAGGCCGGTGACCGCCAGCCATTCCGCAACGAGTTCGGGGCAGTTGGCGGGCCAGACCCCCAGTGCGTCCCCGACTTCGTAATCAAGCTCGCCCAGGTCCGCGCCGCGTGTGTCGAACGCGAACTGTCTTACCTCCTTTGCGGCACCCGGCAGGCTGAGGAGTCGGTTGCCGATCAGAAGGGTGGCGAAGGGGGAAGCCTTCGAGTATCCGGCTTCGCCGTCCGCGGTGCTGCGCTCCGGACTCGGCGTCGCGGTGGGCTCCAGGCGTTCCGGACGCCCGGTCGTGCGTTCGGCTGCCAGGGCTGCCAGGGCTGCGAGTACGCGGTCGAGCCACTGCTCGGCGGTCCGGTCGTAGTCGGGCTCGCAGTCGGCGCGGGGGGCCAGCCGGGTGGCGCCCAGCTCCCCGAGGCGCTGGTCGATGCGGCGGCCGTGGCCGCAGAAGTCGTCGTAGCTGGAGTCGCCGAGGGCCAGTACGGAATACCGCAGGCCGTCGATCCCGGGGTGTGAGGGGTCGCAGAGTGCCTCCCAGAACCCGGCTCCGTTGTCCGGAGATTCGCCGTCGCCGAAGGTGCTGGTGACAACGAGAACGGTCCCGTCGGACGGCAGGGAGCCCGGGGTGCAGTCGGCCATGCTGACGACTTTGGGGAGCCAGCCGGCCTCGGCCAGCCGACGTGCGGACTCGGAGGCGACCTCTTCGGCATTGCCGGTCTGCGAGGCCCACAGGAGGATGACCTCCCGCGCCTGCCCGCCGTCCTCGTGCGGCGGCTGGCCTGCGGCGCTCGGTGACGCGCACGGTGCCGAGTGGGTGCGGGAGAACATCCCGGCGAGTACGCCGTTGAGCCACAGGGCGCGGTCCGTGGCGATGGGTGCCCGGGCGGGGAGCACCGGCACGGCACAGGATCCGGCGGAAGGTTGCGGGTCGGTCCCCAGACCGGTGAGGAAGCCGGCCAGGTAGCGCCGCTCGTCGGCGGACAACGGGGGCGGCGCGAAGTCCGCGAGACCGAGGAGAGCGCGCAGAGCGGCGATGTCCGCGTTCTCACGCGTTTCAGCCGGATCGGTGTGCCCGCCGGAGGAGGTGACCTGTGCGGCCGCGGGCCCGGCGGCCACCTTGCGCACGGGGGCGGCCAGCTTGGTCAAGGAGACGGCGCACGCCTTGAGCTCGGGTTGGAAGGAGACGGGGTCGACGGCGTCATTGGTGACCGCGTTGACGCTGAGGTACTCGCCGAACAAGTCGTTCCAGTGGAAGGGAGCGAAGCAGTTCCCCGGCCGTACCCGGTCCGTGACGACAGCCGGCAGCACGGCTCGGCCACGCCGGGATGCGACCTCGACGTCGTCGCCCTCACCGATGCCCATCGCTTCCGCGTCCCGCGGGTGGATCTCCACGAAGGGGCCGGGATTGAGCTTGTTGAGCTTGGCGACCTTGCCGGTCTTGGTCATCGTGTGCCACTGGTGCTGAAGCCGACCGGTGTTCAGCACGAAGGGGAAGTCGTCGTCGGGCAGCTCGGCCGCGGGCATGTGCGGGCGGGCAAAGAAGGACGCGCGGCCGTTCGCCGTCGGGAACGACAACCGGGGCCGGGTGCCGTCGGCCCGATCGGCCAAGGACTGGCTCACACCGTCGTTGACGTAGCGGACCGGATTGCGATCGCTCCCCTCTTCGGATGCGCTCGGCCACTGCACCGGGGTGCCGCGCAGCCTCTCGTAGGTAACGCCCCGCAGGTCGTACCCGGTCTTCGGGTTCCACGCCAGCTTGATCTCCTCGAAGACCTCTTCGGCGCAGGTGTAGCCGAAAGCGTCCTCGAAGCCCATCTCGCAGGCGACACGCGCGATGATCTGCCAGTCCGGCAGCGCCTGGCCCACGGGTTCGACGGCCCGCTGGAGCAGAGTGAGGTCGCGCTCGGAGTTGATCATCACCCCCTCGGTCTCGGCCCACATGGCGGCGGGCAGAACGACATCGGCGTACGCGTTGGACTCCGTCTCACCGAACACGTCCTGCGTGACGACGAACTCGGCGGCCTCCAGCCCCGCGATCACCGTCTTGCGATTGGCCACCGACGCGACCGGGTTGGTGCAGATGATCCAGCAGGCCTTGATCCCGCCCTGGGCCATACGGGCAAACATCTCGACCGTTCCCTGACCGGCGTCGGTGCGCAGGGTGCCCGGGGGCAGACCCCACAGGTTCTCGGTGAACTCGCGGTCCTGCGGGACGAGCACCGACCGCTGCCCTGGCAGTCCCGGTCCCATGTAGCCCATCTCGCGGCCGCCCATGGCGTTGGGCTGGCCGGTCAGGGAGAACGGACCGCTGCCCGGGCGGCAGATGGCACCGGTCGCCAGATGAAGGTTGCACAGGGCGTTGGTGTTCCACGTACCGTGGGTGCTCTGGTTGAGCCCCATCGTCCAGCAGCTCATCCACTCCCCGGCCTCGCCGATCCACCGCGCCGCCTGCCGGATGTCCGCCTCCGGGATGCCGGTGATCTCGGCGACCTTCGCGGGCGGGTAGTCCGCCGCGAACGCGGGCATCGCCTCCCAGCCGTCCGTGAACTCCGCAATGAACTCCTCGTCTGTGTGCCCGTTCTCCACCAGCAGGTGCAGCAGCCCGTTGAGCAGCGCGAGGTCCGTGCCCGGTTTGATCTGCAGGAACAGGTCGGCCTTGTCGGCGGTGGCGCTGCGCCGGGGGTCGACCACGATGAGCCTGGCTCCGGCCTTGACCCGGTCCATCAGCCGCAGGAACAGGATCGGATGGCAGTCGGCCATGTTGGCACCGATGACGAAGAAGACATCCGCGTGTTCGAAGTCCTGGTACGAACCGGGCGGCCCGTCCGCGCCCAGCGAGAGCTTGTAGCCGCTACCCGCACTGGCCATGCACAGGCGGGAGTTGGACTCGATCTGGTTGGTACGCACGAATCCCTTGGCGAGCTTGTTCGCCAAGTACTGCGCCTCCAGGGTCATCTGGCCGGACACATAGAACGACAGCGCGTCGGGACCGTGCTCGTCGAGGATCCGCCGCAGACGCCGCGCGGTCCGCGTGATCGCCTCGTCCACATCGGTGGCAGCCGGCTCGGCGCCGCGATCCGCACGCACCAGGGCCGTGCTCAGACGGCCGGGGGCCGCCAGCATGTCCGCACTGGTCGCACCCTTGGTGCACAGCCGACCGAAGTTCGCGGGGTGGGATTTGTCACCCGAGGCCTTGACCACCGTGCGCCGCCCGGTGGCGGCGTCCGCCCCGACCTCGAGCACCATCCCGCAGCCAACACCGCAGTACGAACAGACCGTCTTCACCCTCGCGGCCGGGGCCTGTGGGCCTGGTGCCGTCACGGACAGCCCCTCTCGAATCGCAATCCGGCGCGCGGACTCCAACCAGCCGGGCTGCAAGCGCCCAGCAGTGGGCAGGCCACGCACGTGTGACCGTAGAGAGCACCCATTGCGTGCACGTCACACATGCCGGTCGCGAACGGTTACACCTGTCGCACACTCGCTTGACGTGCGTGTGAGCCACCTCTCCCGACCCGGCATCGCCGCGATGCGACCACGGGGCACGAGTCGGACGACACGTGCTTCTTCCAGTCGGTGGCCGACCGCGAGTGAAGACTGGAAGGAAGGTTTCCTATCAGCCCTTGACATGGGCACTGCTCGTTGCCACGCTGTCGGCGGCGGCTTGGCGCGGCGCCCATCCCTTGACCTTCTCCGGCATGCTTCTCGGACGTGACGCGCTCAGCGAGAGCTCTGACCCGGCCGCCGCGCGCTGCGCCCTGCCCGGGCCCGGCAGTTCGCACGGAGTCCAGCTCTCGCCGTCCCCGTCCAGGGAGCCCAGGTATGCGCCTGCTCGTCTCCAACTCACCACGCCGCACCGCGGTCCTCGCCTTCGTCGCAGCCCTCCCGCTACTGCTCGGGGGCGTTCTCGTCGCCTATCCCGACCGCGCCGACGCGGGCCCCGCAGCCTCCCAGGCCGATTCCCTCGTGTCGCAAGGCAAGCCCGCCACCGCCTCCTCCACCGAAAGCACCTCCCTCGGTGCGGCCAACGCCTTCGACGGCGACCCCGATACCCGCTGGGCGTCCGCCGAGGGCAAGGACCCGCAGTGGATCCGGGTCGACCTCGGCGCCACCGCCACCGTCTCCCGCGTCAAGCTCAACTGGGAGGCCGCGTACGCGAGTTCCTACCGGGTCGAAGTCTCCGACGACGGCGCGTCCTGGACCCGTATCGCGGGCGACACGGCGGGCAACGGCGGCACGGACGACTTCACCGGGCTCAGCGGCAAGGGCCGCTACCTGCGCATGTACGGCACTGCGCGCGGCACCTCGTACGGCTACTCGCTCTACGAATTCGAGGTCTACGGCGCTTTTGACGGCGGAGAGCCGCCGACGGGAAAATTCACCGTTGTCGCTGCGGGCGACATAGCCGAACAGTGCACCGCCTCATCGAGCTCGTGCGCACACCCCAAGACCGCGGCTCAGGCGAAGAAGATCAACCCGAAGTTCTATCTGACGATGGGTGACAACCAGTACGACGACGCCCGGATCTCCGACTTCCGTGCCTATTACGACAAGACCTGGGGAGCGTTCAAGGCAAAGACCCATCCGGCGCCCGGCAACCACGAGACGTACGACCCGGCCGGCGTATTGGCGGGCTACAAGGCGTACTTCGGCGCCATCGCGTATCCGCAGGGCAAGCCCTACTACAGCTATGACGAGGGCAACTGGCACTTCATCGCGCTCGACTCCAACTCCTTCGACCAGAGCGCGCAGATCGACTGGCTCAAGGCGGACCTGGCGCACAACTCCAAGGGCTGTATCGCCGCGTACTGGCACCACCCGCTCTTCAGCTCCGGCGAACACGGCAATCAACCGGTCGGCAAGCCCGTCTGGAAGATCCTTTACGGAGCCAAGGCGGACCTCGTCCTCAACGGCCACGACCACCACTACGAGCGGTTCGCACCGCAGAACCCGGACGGCGAGGCGAAGGCCGACGGCATCGTCGAGGTCCTCGGCGGCATGGGCGGCGCGTTGCCCTACAAGATCGAGGAGGTCCAGCCCAACAGCCAGAAGAGGATCAGCGGCAAGTACGGCGTGCTGAAGTTCGACTTCACGGACACCGGTTACAGCTGGCAGAACATCGGCACGGACGGCAACGTCAACGACACCAGCCCCGACTACCGCTGCCACTGATGTATCTGGCGACCACAGGCCGCCGTGACGGCGACCGGGACGCGACGCCCATCCCACCAGGGGCAGGGCGTCGCGTCCCCGGCACCGTACTCGCGCTCGGCGCGGTCAGCCTCGTCACCGACATCTCCTCCGAGATGGTCACCGCCGTGCTGCCGCTCTACCTCGTCCTGGGGCTGGGCCTCTCCCCCCTCCAATTCGGCTTCCTGGACGGTCTGTTCAACGGCGCCGCCGCCCTCGTGCGGCTGCTCGGCGGACATGCCGCCGACCGCAGCGGCCGCCACAAACGGGTCGCAGGGCTCGGCTATGCCCTCTCCGCCTGCTCACGGCTCGGCCTGCTGCTCGCGGGCGGCGCGGTGCCGGGGATCGCGGCCGCCCTCGCCGCGGACCGCGTCGGCAAGGGCATCAGGACCGCGCCGCGCGACGCGCTGATCTCGCTCAGCAGCCCGCCGGAAGCGCTCGGCCGGTCCTTCGGCGTGCACCGGGCGATGGACACGACGGGCGCGCTGCTGGGACCGCTCGCCGCCTTCGCCCTGCTGTGGGCGACGGCGGACGCGTACGACGCCGTCTTCGTGGTCAGTTTCTGCACGGGCCTGCTGGGGGTCGTGCTGCTGGTGGTGTATGTCCCGGGACGCGCTCACACTCCGGTCTCGACTCCCCGCAGGGGAAAGGTGTTCTCGGCGCTGCGCGACACCGCCTTCCGCCGGATCCTGTACGCGGCTTCACTGCTGGGCGTCACCACCATCGGCGACAGCTTCGTCTATCTGCTGCTGCAGCGCCGATTGGACCTGGCGGTGAGCTGGTTCCCGCTGCTTCCGCTGGGAGCGGCCGCGGGCTATCTGCTCCTCGCGGTCCCGGCGGGCCGGATCGCCGACCGCGTGGGCCGTGGGCGGCCCTTCCTGTACGGGCACATGGCCCTTCTTCTCGTGTACATCCTGCTGCTCGCCCCGGTCGGTGCGGTGCCACTCCTCGTTCTGGTGCCGGGGCTGCTCGGCCTCTTCTACGCGGCGACGGACGGGGTGCTGATGGCCCTCGCGGGACCGCTGCTCCCGGCCGAGGGCCGGGCGGGCGGACTGGCCCTGCTCCAGACCGCTCAGGTACTGGCCCGGCTGGTGAGCGCAGCGGGCTTCGGAGCGGCCTGGACGCTTTGGGGGTCGACCCCCGCGCTGTGGGGGGCGGCGAGTGCGCTGCTCGTGGCGCTCGCGGGCACCGTGCGACTTCTTCGTGTCAAGTCCCCTGAAAGGCAGGCCAAATGAAGCCGCTCACCGCACGCGGCCGGATCGCCGTCGTCGCGCTCGCTTTCCTCGTCCTTGCCGGGGGAGCCGTCGGCTACACGCTGCGGGCCTCGCGCGACCGCCAACCCACCTCCGCCGACAGTGGGTTCACTCTCGCGCAGGGCGGGCTCTACTTCCGGGACACCGCGACCGGGCGCATCGCCCGCCGGCCCCTGGGCGCGGGCTCGGTCGGGGAGCGGCGCGCCACCGGAGGCCCTGTCTGCGACCGCTTCTACGCGGCCGGCGGCAGGGCCCTGTGCCTCCGGCGCCGGGCAGGCGTACCGGTCAGCGCGTACGCCGTCGTCCTCGACCGCCGGCTCCGCGAGATCCGCCGCATCAACCTGCCCGGCATCCCGAACCGGGCGCGGGTCTCGGCCTCCGGACGAATGCTGTCGTGGACGATGTTCGCGAGCGGCGACTCGTACGCCACCTCCGCCTTCTCGACCCGCACGTCCATCCTCGACCTGCGCACCGGTTATCTGATCAAGAATATGGAGGACATCCAGCTCACCATCGACGGCCGCCGCCGTTATGCGCCCGACGTCAACTACTGGGGCGTGACCTTCGCCCGCGACGACAACCGCTTCTACGCGACCGTCTCGACCGGCGGGCGCACGTACCTCGTCGAAGGCGATATGCGGAAGTGGTCGGCGCGGGCGCTGCGTTCGAACGTTGAATGTCCCTCGCTGTCGCCCGACAACACCCGTATCGCCTTCAAGAAGAAGGTCTCCGACGACCCGAGGGCGCCCTGGCGGCTCCACGTACTCGATCTGAGCACCATGCGCGAACGCCCGCTCGCGGAACGGCACAGTGTGGACGACCAGGCCGCCTGGCTGGACGACCGCACCATTGCGTACAGCCGCGGTGGCGACATCTGGACGGTCCCGGCAGACGGCTCGGGCGCGCCCCGGTTGCGCGTGCCCGACGCCACCTCGCCCACCACTCCCGGCTGAGCGCTCCGGATGGAGGAGGCCGCCGAGCGGCGCTGTCACCGCCTGTCCGCAGACGGACGGGTCGCTCCCACGCCGCATCCGCCAACTCACCACAGCCAGCCACAAGATCAATGATCGGACACGGCCTAGAGGTCGAGGGTGTGGAAGACGGCTCGTTGGCGGTCGACGAGCAGGGGGGCCACGGTTCCGATGACAAGCCGCTGGTAGTGGTCGGAGTCGATGTGCGCCTGGAAGGCCGACTCGTCCTCGTACACCTCGAAGATGTGGATGACGTCCGGCCGGTCGGGGGCCTGGTAGGGCTGGTAGATCTTGTTGCCGGGTTCCCGCCTGGACAGTGGTCCCAGTTCGGCCAGGGCCTTGAGGACGGTGTCGGTGTGCCCTTCGCCGATGGTCCATTCCGCGCGCAGTACATAACTCATGGTCAGTCTCCGATGGTCGGGGGCGCACTCGGTGCGCCGAAGAGTTCGGTGAGGGTGGCGGTGGTCGCAGTGGTGACCGGGTCGGGCAGTCGTCCGAGCGCGGCGGCTCCCAAGGACACCGTGGCGGCTGCGCGGGAGGTGTAGGCGGCGAGGTCTTTCGGCCACGTCGCTGGTGGCTGCTGCACAAGCAGAGCCACCGCTCCGTGCAGGCCGGCGCAGATGTTGCGGGTCAGCTCTACCACGTCGCCGCGCAGGGCGCCGCTGGCGACGCACGGCTCGACCGCTTCGGCGAGGTGGCGGAAGGAGTCGGCGGCCACCTGACGGGTCGCCTCGCTCGCGGGCCCGTTCATGACGAGGCGGTAGCGCAGCGGATGTTCGAGTCCGAAGGAGATGTAGGCGGCGCATCGCCGGTACAGTGCGGTGAATGGGTCGTCGGTGCCGGCCACGGCTTCCCGCATGCGTTCCTCGAGGTGGTCCCACACCCGCAGGCAGACGGCGTGCAGCAGGTCGAGCCGACTTTCGAAGTGCAGGTACACCGACGGTGTCGTCACCCCGACCAGTGTGGCGATCCCGCGTACGGTGAGGGCTTCCTCCCCCTGCTCGTCGAGGACGTGTTCGGCGGCTGCGAGCAGTTCTGCTCGCAGCCGAGGGCCCTCACCGGGTCGTGCCCGCTTGCGGTTGCGGCTGGGGGCCATCAGGCCGCACCGGCCCGCGGGTGTGCGAACGCCGGCTTGCCGGGGGGCGGGTCGCGCAGCACCTCGGGTGCCTCGTCATAGGAGTAGGGGCCGGCGAGGACCGGCCTCGGGTCAAGGGCTCCGGATGAGAGGAGCCGCAGCACTTCGGGCATATGAGGGGTGGCGTGCGGCGGGCCGGTGACGAGGGTGACGCCGCTGGCGTACAGGTCGAGGTAGGGCAGCGCGGGTTCGGTGAAATACACAGAACGGGACACGCATGTCCCTCCGGGGCGTGTGGACTTCAGCGCGCGGCGAAGGCCCTCGGTGTCTGCGGAGGCGTCCACGGTGAGGTCGAACACACCGCTGACCGGCTCGGAGTACGAGGTGATCAGCATCGCGGTCGCACCAAGCCGGGCCGCCGTCTGGACCGACCGTGGATTGCGGTCCACATAGAACACCTCGGTGGCGGCGAGTGCCACGGCCGACAGCACCGTCAGAAGCCCGAGACTGGCCGTGCCGCCGACGACGAGCACGGTGGCCCCCGGCTGCGCGGCAAGAGGCGGGCTGACCGTGCGGTAGGCGTCGACCAGGCTGTCCGAGCAGAACGCCGCCACCACCGGGTCCACGTCCGGTGGCAGGGCCACGAGGTTGCGGGCACCCCAAGGCACGCGGACCAGTTCGTCGAACAGGCCTCCCCAATGGCCGCCCGCGGTGTTGCCGTAACTTGCGAGGCGGTGAACGGAGCGGCACGCGCCTGGCATCGACCGGCCGCACTCGGCGCAGGTGCCGCAACTGATGTGCCACGGGATCACCACCCGGTCTCCGGGTCGCAGGCCGCATGGCGCGTCGCCGGTCGCCACGACCTCACCGACCGCCTCGTGACCCAGGGCGTACGGCGGCTTGAACGGGCTGTCACCGAGCACCAGGCGCCGGTCCAAGTCGCACGTGGCGGACGCGATCGGGCGCACGAGAACGTCCGTGTCCTCCTGGAGCTCGGGAGAAGGGGCCTCCCTCCACTCGACACGGCTGGGACCGACCACCGTCAGGCTCCGCATCATGATCACCTCAGCGCTTCGGGGCACGGATGACGACGACCTGGGTGACCCGCACGCAGAGCACTTCGTGTTCGTCGAGCAGGTCCACCTCCACCACCACCGAGCTGCCGCCGACGTGGATCGGGCGGGCGACGGCGAGGGCGTGATCGCCGGTGACCGGTCGCAGGAAGTGGGAGCTGGATTCGATGGTGGAGGGCAACGTGCCCTCGGGACCGTTCGCCGAGGCGCATACCGCCGCGGCCACGTCGGCCAGTCCCATCAGCGCACCGCCGTGCATCCCGCCACCGACCGTGGAGAGCCCCTTGCCCCACGGCAGCCGCGCGCGGACCTGCGACGCCGACAACGCGTCGAAGCGGACTCCCAGCGTCCGGGCGAACGGGGCCGCCTCATAAATCGCCTCGGCCGAAACAGCCATGCTTGCCTCCTCGCAACTTGCCGCCGTCAGCCTGACACCGTTAAGTTGACGGTGGCAAGTAGCGGAGTGTGCCGACATTTTGCCCATCCTGGGCATCACCGGACGGCGCGTGGGGCGGGTCCTGCGATGCGCACCGCGCCGGATCGTTACGGTCGCCCGGCTGCGGTCGGTCGGATGCGGTGGGTCGGATGCGGCTCACCGCTCCCCCGCGCAGTCCGGGTCCCCGGCCAGGGGCTGGGCCGGGGACGCCGGCGCCCCGCTCACCGGGGAGGCGCCATGGCGTACACCTACGACTCGCTCGGCCCACTGCTCGCCAACTACCAGCGACTGAAGGAGCGGAACGTGCTGCCCACCATGTGCCTCAATCACGGGGCGACGGTCTCGCTGTACTCCCGCGACCCGGATGGTAACCATGTGGAACTGCAGGTCGACGCATTCGACAGCGTCGAGGAAGCCAATACGTTCATGGAGTCGCCCATTCACCAGAACAATCCGATCGGCGTCGAATTCGACCCTGGCGAGATGCTCGGGCTCCTCGACGGCGTTCCCGCCGCCGCACTCATGGCGCGTGCCGAATGAGCGGGACGACGACAGAGACAGTGCGGGCGACATCGGCCGGGGCGGCCGAAGGACCCCGCGATCCGAAGCGACGACGCACATCGGCGCATTCATGATCGCTCTTGAAGCGGCACAGATGTTCGACACCGCTACGTGCACGTGCCTGGGGTCGGCGGGACGGCACCCCGATCGTCCGGGTCCGCGGCCGCTCCCGTCGACGGCCGACTCACCGCAACCGGGATCGCCCCGCATGGTTCGCTCAATGAGACGAGGGGTGACCGACCGTCGACGGACAGGCGAGCATCTTCCCCTGCCGACTCTCCCCGTGCGTCCCCTCGTTTCTCGACGAGAGACCGGCACACGGTGTCCAGAAACCAGCCAACAAGCGGCCGCGCGCGGCCGCGGGGGCGATGAGAAAGGTCACCCTTGCCCGCATACCGCCCTGCCGATCCGTCGTGCTCAGTACGGTGGTACGCGATGGCCCCTTCTTCAGGTAGGACTGACCGATGACCCATCAGCGAACCCTCCAGCAATCGGCGTTACCAGCGGCGATGCCGGCCGCCATCGCGGGCGAGGTTCTCGTTCGGCGCCCGGGCCGTGTTGTCCACCGCGTCCAGCCACAGCATCACGACGGGGGCGCGCGCCGTGCGGGCGAGGCCAGCGGAAGCCGCCTGCGTCGAAGTGCCTCAGCGTCTCAATCTGGGCGAGCATCGCCTCAGCCGACGTAACCTGCCCTGCCCTGACCTGACCTGACCACTGTCACAGCCGCTGGTGCGCACCGCCCCTCCGACCGACCGGACAAGCAGTGTGACCATCGCCTCCCGTGCCGACACAGGCCGGCGTCCAAGGCTCGGCACGATCGCCGCGATCATCGTGGGTGACGGGAGCGCACCGGGCCATCGTCGGCGGCGACGACGCGGCTGAACCATCACGGCGACACCGACCGATGCTGTGTCATGCGTCACTGCTGGACGGACTCAGCGAGAGAAGCCGTGCCCGAGCGCCGTCGACTCATCGAGACCGGTCCGGCCGGGCGCGGCAACGCCCGGCCGGACCGGTCGGATTGCCGTGCGGTCTGCCGGCACAACCCCGCCAACGGAGGTGGCTGCGACGCCGGGCCGGCAATGCGTCGACGACGCAGTTGAACCCCTCGGGGCTGGTTCTCCGTAGTACGGGTCGTGGAGGTCCGCAAAGGGGAAGCCCTCCACCAGCAGCACGAGGAGTATCGTCGTGCCAATCCCAGAAGCTCCGGCATATGAGCAGCAAGCCATCCGGGTACGCAGGGTGGGACTTGACCAAGCCATCAGGAATCCTGCGCGACACCCGCCGAGAAGTCCCTCGCACCCCACGGGCAAAGCTGAGGAATGAGCCGGGCCAGGCCGCCCGGACGACTTCCACCCCCGGGCAGAACCCCCGGGGCCGGAGGGACCGGCCGGTACGAGATCAGGGTACGACCCGGCCTCTCGGGCCGGTCCCGGCACTCCAAGTTGGCAGAGCCCATGCGGCCACGCTCTCAGTGGTGGTCCGCCTTGGCCAAGCGCTCGAGGGAAGGATCGCATCCATGAGTTGCGACGACGCTATGATCATCAAATTGCTGGGCGGCCTCGAGGTCAAGGGCGCGAGCCAGGCATCGCTGAGCCCGCAGGTGGAGACGGTGCTCGCGTTACTCGCCGCCCACAACAACTCGTACGTGGCGGTCGCGGACCTGATCGACGAGGTCTGGGGCGCGTTCGCGCCAAAGACCGCGGTGAACACGATCCAGGTCTACGTCTCGCGCATCCGCCGGACAATCCGGTTTCCGGCCGGGGTGGCCGACCCAGAGATCCGGCACTTGCACGGCAATTACATGCTGCGGCTGGACCCGCAACTGGTCGACGCGGACCGGTTCATGAACCACGTCGCCCAGGCGCGCAGCGCGCTGAGCAGGGGCGCGATCGAGGACACAGCCGACCAGTTCGCCGCAGCGCTGCGGTTGTGGCGCTCCGGACCGCTCACCGGCGTGTACTGCGGGCCGCGGCTGGCAGCGTTCCGGCGCCGCCTGTCACGCCTGCACGAGGAGGCCACCCAGGAGTACGCCTCCGCGCTGATCGCCATGGGCCGCCACACCGAGGCGATTCCGCCGCTGGAGGAACTCATCACGAGCAATCCGTACCGCGAGACCGCCTACATCCACCTCATGGTCGCGCTGATGATGGTCGGCCGGCGGGTCGATGCCCTGCAGACCTTCACCACCGCCCGGCAGATCCTGCGCGAAGGGCTCGGGCTCGACCCCAGCCCGGAACTGGCCGCGATGCACCAGCGGGTGCTGACGGGCAACGGGCCGGACCACTACCCGGAATCGGTCACCAACAGCTACAGGACCGGCCGACAGCCCTCAACCGGTCCTGACCGGCGGACGCCGGGCCAGTTGGGCCGAGGTGACCGCCGGGATCCGGTCCGCGGCCGACGGCTGCCGGCTGGATGCGTCGACGACCGCGGGTAGACACGGGTCGTCGGCGTCGAGCACCAGTGTGCCGCCGTCGCGCACCCGCTCGGCGAGGAGCGCCTTGACGTACGCGATGTCCTCGATGGACTGCCGCCCGTCGTGGCCGAGGTGGTCGGCGGTGATGTCGGTGACGCGCCGACATCGGTCGAGTCGTACCCGGGGCCGTGCCGCACCGTGCCACCGTGCGCGGTGCGGCACGGTCTGCGCGCCGGGGCCGCCGAGCACCATCCGCGCCGAGCGCGGCCCGGTCGCGTCCACCCGCCAGCGCACAGGTCGGCGCTCTCGCGCAGCCACACCTCTGCCCCCGCGGCCGGCACCCGTCGCCAGCGTGCGGCCCTGCCGGGCCAGCACGGCAGCGGCGACGTCGTCCGCAGCCCGCCGCGTCAGCACCGGGATTGGCCGGCGGCACGGCGCGCATCAACGGCTTCGACGTGGTCCCCGATACGAGCGGGTCCGCCGGAACGTCCGCCTGACCCGACGGTACGCGTCCATTCGAGGACGGCCTCACGGCCGACCGGATCCGACGGGGTTACGGGCGTACTTCGGCCGGATCGGACGGCCGCCGGGCCCGGCTCGCCCGGTCAGGGTCGACCGGCTTCTCAGCGCTGAACAGAGCCGCGTGCAGCGGCGACCGCCGGAACGCCGATCCGGCGTAGAGCGACTCGGCCGCGACCTGGATGCGCCGGCAGTCGGTGCGCCGGACCGACCCGGCGAACCGGTAGTCCGGGTGGATCCCGTCGGCGCTGAGCTCGGACGTGACCCGCAGCTCGATGACGTCGCCCGGGTCGAGGGTCATCGGCTCGGCACCCACCAGCGGCACATAGACGGGCAGCCAACTGGTCCGGGTCGCCAGGGTGTCGAGACGCTCGCCACCGGCCCGGCCCTGCAGGTCCAGCCAGAGCAGCAGCCCGTCGACCCCGCCCGGCCGGGTCATGGTCAGCCGCAGGTCGCCGCCCTGCCGGTAGTCGCCCTCGTTGAACCGCAGATCCTCGACCGCCGCGGTGGTCGAGCGGATCGCTTCGTACCCGACCCCACCGACGCACATCCGCAGGTCGAAGAAGCCACCGGCCGCCCGGAAGACCGACTCCACGTACGGCACCAGGATCTCCGGCACGCCGGGGCCGTCGGGCATCAGGTCGGCGAGGCAGACCGCGGCGGCCATCGTACGGACCCGGTGCGGCACCACCCGTGCGCCCGGACACAGATGACGGCGCCGGGCGTCCTCGATCACCCGGGCCATGCCTTCGGAGCCGCCGATGCAGCCGACCAGCTCGGCGATGCAGAGGCTGGCTCGGTCCGGGAGCGTCACCTCGGTCGACAGGCCCGCCACCACGCGGATCCGGCCCGGCGCCCGGTCCCGGGCCAGTTCCTCCGCCCGGCGGACACTGTCGTCCAGGCTCTCGATGGCGACGACCCGGTCGGCGCCGGCCTCCGCGGCGTACAGCGACCAGAGCAGGTCGGGGCCGCAGCCGATCTCCAGCACCGTGGCGCCGGGCGCCTGCCGCAGGACGGCGTCGCGGAACACCGCGTTGCGGTGCTGGTCGGCGAGCATGGCGTGATAGAGGAAGGCGTCATAGATGGGGTACTCGCCGACCGACGGCCACAGGTGGGGTCGATCCGGGTCCGGCACCTGCCCGGTGATTCCGACCCTCGTCTGGCGGTCACCGGCTACCAGGGTTTCCCATTCGCTGACCATCCGATGCCCTTTCCTCGGCCATATTCCGCCCGGCCGCGCGGGCGAGGTCATTCCATAATGGGCGCCCGGAAATTTCTCGGCAAGGGCGCAGAATGGGTTCTCGGCAAGGCCTGAGTAAGCGCTGACCAACCGCTGAACGGCGCCTGACCGGGTCCTGATCAAAGCGCCGAGAAGCCTTCCCGGAATGACATTCGTACGCCGATGATGAAGCACAAAGGATTCCATTCGCTGCCCTGTGGAAAGGCTCGGACGCATGCTGACCGAGGTCCTCGCACTGGATCTTCCCGGTAGTGGCAACACCGCGGATTTCGGCTTCCTGGCCGGACCGGGCACCTCCGGGCGTCTGACCCGGGTCGACCCGCTGGTCGGGCAGGTCGCCGGACCGCTGGACCTCGAGCGGCAGGCCGCCGATCTGCTCGAGGACCGGCCGGACCGGCCCGAGGTGGTGCTGGCCTACTGCGCCGGTGCGACGTTCGCGGTGCATCTCGCCGAACGGGCCGGGGCGCGCGCCGTGCTGGTCGACCCTTATCCGATCACCACGGGAGTCATTCATTTCGAGCTCACCAAGCTCTGCCGCACCCTGGCATGCGACCCGCCCGGATATGACGAGTTCGCCGCGGGCGGCCTCGGGCAGTGGGAGATGGTGCTGAACAAGGCCCGTGACGGTCTGGTCGAGCAATACGGCTCTGACGAGACGGCGTCCGAAATGGTGGACGGCCTGCTCGACCGCTACCGGTCCTGGCTGCGGTTCCTGACCGCGTGCTCGGCCGCCCGCCCGGCCGATCCGGACCAGGTGCTGGTGATCGCCGGAAAACCTCTCTCGGGCCTGGACACCCTGCTCGCCAAGCCGGCCGAGGCGACGGTACGCCACGTCGACGCCGCCACAGGACCGCTCGGATCCCCGCAGGTCCAGGCCCTGCTGTCGGCCGCGATCGACGCTGCCGCCGCGTGACGGAAGGACAGATGATGGACGACCAGGCGCTTGTGCTCGAGCTCGCCCGGGAATTGCTGGACCGCCCCGACCTGACCATGGACGAGGACTTCTTCTCGGCCGGCGGGGACAGCATCACCGCGATGCATCTGATCGGCCGGCTCGCCCGGCAGACCGGGCTGCGGCTGCGGGTGGCACAGATTTTCGCGAACCCGACGCTGCGCGACCTCGCGGCGTCCGTGGAGCAGGTCCGGGCGACGGCCGAGCAAGCCAGCCATGCGTCCTGAACTCGACGCCGCGCAGGCACGGCTGGCCGACGAGGTGGACCGCGTGCTGGACGCCGCGCCGCCCGGCACGGATCCGCTGGCCCTGTTCGCCCGGCTCGGCGCCGAGCGGCTGCTGGCCGTGCACTATCCGGCCGCGTTCGGCGGGCGCGGGCTGAGTCTGGCACACCATGTGGCCGCCGCCGAGCGGATGGGTGCCCGCGGCCTGCCGGATGTGATCCACATCGTCACGGTGCAGGCCGTGGGCGGCGCGCTGCTCGCCTTCGGCAGCGCGGAACAGCAGGCCCGCTGGCTGCCCAAGATCGCGGCCGGCCGGTTGTTCGGCAGCCTCCTGCTGTCCGAGCCGGGCGCCGGCAGCGACTCGGCCGCGATCCGGGCCACGGCCACCCCGGACAGCGGGGGCTGGCGGATCACCGGCGTCAAGACCTGGAGCGTGAGCACCGACCGGTCCGGGATCGCCCTGTGCTCGGCGCGGACCCGGGCCGGCCGGAGCCGGTACGACGGGATCAGCCTGTTCCTGCTCGACCTGACCGACCCGGCGATCCAGATGACGCCGGTGCCCCGGGCGCTCGGCGACCCCTATTTCGAGGTCACGATCGACGGCGCCTACGTGGGCCCGGACGCCCTGGTCGGGCCGCTGCACCGCGGATGGTCGCTGCTGCCGTCCACGATCGGTTTCGAGCGGGCCGGGTTCGAGTGCCTGTCCCGGGCGACGTCCTGGATGCGCGCCACCGAGACGGAGTTCCACCGGCTGCCCCGGGCGGCCCGGGCGGCGGCGGCCGGCGACCTGGTCCGGCTGCGGGCCCAGGTGGCCGGGGCACGCGCGCTCGCGTTCCACGCCATGCACACGGCCGACGTCCTCGACGTCGACGAGGTCCTGATCGCGTACTCGAAGCTGGCGTGCGCGCGGGCCGGTCAGGCGGTGGCCCGGTGGGCGGGCGAGGAACTGGCGCCGACGCCGGAGCTCAGCGCGGCCGTGGACGAGGCCCCGGAGCTGACCATCTCGGGCGGCCCCCAGGAGTTGCAGCTCGACCTCATCGCCACTGACTTCCCGATCGGACGGGCCGTACGGTGAATCTGGATCTCGACGACGACCAGCGGAATCTGCTTGGCGCCGTGCGGACCGCCCTGCTGGCGGTTTCGCCTGCCGGCTCCGGCTGGGCGGTTCTGCGGCAAGCCGGTGTCACCGCGACCCTGGCCGACGGCGGGCTGGTGGAGTGGTGCCTCGCGCTGGAGGAACTGGGCGCAAGCTGCCACGACATCACGACGGTACGGGCGGCGTTCGCGTTCCTCGACGCCCATCCCGGCGAGAAACTGCCGGATGTCGTGCCGAGCGCCCAACCGGCCACCCCCACGACCGACCGCGACCTGTTGCTCTGCGCGGCCTACGGGGTGGGTCTCGGCCGCGAATGCCTGGAGGTGGCGCAGGATCGTGCGGCCGATCGGGTGATCACGGGCCGACGGCAGATCGAGTACCAGGGCACCTCGCACCGCCTCGCCGAGTCCGCCCTGGACCTGGCCCTGGCCCGGATCGCGGTCTGGCACGCCGCCTGGTACGAGGACCGGGGCCGCCCGGCCGGCCATGCCGCACCGGCTGCCGCGGCTGCGAGCGTGGCAGCGGCGCTGACCTGCGCGCACACACTCGTACAAGCGTTCGGCGCGGCGGGCACCAGCGACCCGGACGTGGTCCGACGCTACCGCGGCGCGTACGCCCTGACCGAACTCTGCGGATCCCCGCGCAGCCTGTGGCAGGCGGCCGGGGAGCGCTGGCTGGCCGCCGCCCCCGCCTCCACATGACGGCCGGTCCGGCCGAGCAGGATCCCCACGAGACAGCGGATCCCGCCGAGCGGGATCCCCGCGAGACGGCCGGACCAGCCGTCCGGCCGAGCAGGATCCCCACGAGACAGCGGATCCCGCCGAGCAGGATCCCCGCGAGACGGCCGGACCAGCCGTCCGGCCGAGCAGGATCCCCACATGACGGCGGGTCCCGCCGAGCAGGGTCCCCACACGACGGCCGGTCCCGCCGATCAGGTCGGCAGTTCGGCGCCCACCGTCGTGGCGGACGCGCGGAGCAGAGCCCGGTCCACCTTGCCGTTGCCGGTCCGCGGCAGCTCGGGCACCTGCCGCCAGCGGGTGGGCAGCATGTAGGCGGGCAGCCGGTCGGCCAGGAAGGCGGCCAGCGCCCGGCCGCCGACGGACCGGCCCGGGGCGAACGCCACCACCGCGACCAGGCGCAGGCCGGTCGGGGCAGCGTGCGGCACGACGGCCGCGTCCGCCAGATCCGGATGCTGCAGCAAATGTGCCTCGAGCTCGCCGAGTTCGACGCGGAAGCCGCGGACCTTGACCAGGTTGTCGTCGCGGCCCTGGAAGACCAGGTCGCCGTCCGGGGTCACATGGCCCAGGTCGCCGGTGCGGTACATCCGCCGGCCCGGGAACCGGGGATCCGGGTCGGCGACGAACCGTTCCGCGGTCAGGGCGGGCCGGCCGAGGTAGCTCCACGCCAGCCCGGCGCCGCCGAGGTAGATCTCGCCGAGGGCACCGGGTTCGGCCGCGGTCAGGTCGGCCGCTCGGACAGTGGCCCGGACCCCGGTGATCGGCCGTCCGATCGGGACCAGCGGGCCGGTATCGGCCGAGGTGCATCGGTGCACGGTGGCCCACACGGTGCCCTCGGTCGGCCCGTACTCGTTGAACAGCAGGGTGTCGGGCAGGGCCGCCAGGTGCTCGCGGACCACGGCGTGGTGCAGGCTCTCGCCGCCCGCGATGACGCACCGCAGGCCGGTCAGCGACTCGGGGTGGAAGCGCAGCAGTGCCGCGTACTGGGACGGCAGGCCGTCCAGGTGGCTGACCGCACGGTCACGTACCAGGTCGGCGAGCAGCTGCGGGTCGAGCACCTCGTCCGGGGTGGGTATCACCACCCGGCCGCCGGCGGCGAGTGTGAAGAAGAGGCCGGCGACGGCGGCGTCGATGGTCAGTGGCGCGAGCATCAGGTAGGTGACGTCGTCGTAGGGGTAGACGCCGAACCGGGCCAGCGTCGACGCGACCACCGCCCGGTGCGAGACCACCACGCCCTTGGGTCGCCCGGTCGATCCGGACGTGAAGATGGCGTACGCGGGCCGGTCCGGGTCGGAGTCCGGCAGGTCCCCGTCGGCCGGCCCGGTCCCGTCAGCCGGGATCCACCGGGCCGGGATCGCGGCGGCGACCGGGGCGCCGGACCCGGTCACCACGCCGAGCTTCGCGTCGACCGCGATCACCCGGATCCGCTCGGCCGGCAGTTCGGCAGCGATCGGCACATACGCGGCGCCGCACAGCAGGACGCCGAGGAGCCCGGTGACGGCGTCGAGGGAGCGGTCCACCGCCACCCCGACGAAGTCCCACGGCCGGACGCCGGCCTCAAGAAGGCGCCGGGCGAGCCGCTCCGCGCGATCGATCAGATCGCCGTAGCTGATGGACGCAGGGCCGAGCGTGACCGCCACGGCCTCAGGCGCCGCCCGCGCCCGCGCGGTCACCAGGTCGTGCAGGCCGCCGGTGCGGGCCGACAGATCGATGGATGTCACGCGGTCTCCCTCCCCCGTCCCGCCGGGCCGCTCAGCCGGCCGATTCCCGGATCAGACTCGCCGGGCGCATGTCGGTCCAGTTGTCCTCGATGTAGTCGAGGCAGTTCTGCCGGGTGTCCGG
Organism: Wenjunlia tyrosinilytica; assembly: GCF_014646055.1. Classification (GTDB taxonomy): domain Bacteria; phylum Actinomycetota; class Actinomycetes; order Streptomycetales; family Streptomycetaceae; genus Wenjunlia; species Wenjunlia tyrosinilytica. Next base: position 4,478 of record NZ_BMMS01000045.1, on the reverse strand, counting down.
GCCGTGCACGACCGTCCAGCCGCCCGGTACGCCGAGGGCGGTCGGCCACAGCGAATGCTGATTCTCCGCGTTCACCACGGCGACGAACTGACCGTCCGGATCGTCGAATACATTGATCATCACTCGTGTCCTTTCGGGAGTTCCGGAATCCTCCGGAATTCGGTGGGCGGCGGAATCCGCGGCCCGGTTACATCATGGCGCTCCGGATGGTGCGCCGGAATAATGGCTGTGCTTTTGCTCAGCAGTCGGTCAGCCGGTGGTCAGCAATCCGTACGGCGTTGTCGCAGCAGTGCGGCAATGGCGTCGACATGCGGCGTATCGAGGGTGGTCATGTGATTTCCGGGGGCCCGGGAGACGTGCAGATCCGCGATCCAGGCGGCCCAGCCCCGCTCCCGCTCGGCGCACTCGAGGTCGTTCTCCGCTTCGGTCTGGCGGGGATCGTCGGCGAACACCATGTGCACCGGGCCCGGGTAGGCGTGCCGGGGGGTGTACGTCGTCCGGACCGCGGCGGCGAACGTCGTCAGCGGACCTCGCAAGTAGCTCGGTGTGGTGCGGGCGGAGGCCAGTCCGAAGTGGACCAGCCGACCGTGGACCGCGGTCAGCTGCGCGGTCAGCGGTTGTGCCGCGAGCCGCTCGGCGGTGAGGCCCAACGGCTGCTCGACAGTCAGCTCGAAGACCTCCAGCCAGCGGGTGAGCACCTGGAGATGGCTGTGTTGCCGGGCGGGCGCACCCGCCGGATCGGGAACCTCACTGTCGACGATGGTCAACGTCACGTCCCGGCCCTCGGCCCGCAGCATGGTGGCCATCTCGTAGGCCACCCAGCCGCCGAACGAGTGGCCGACCAGGTGCAGCGGTCCGCCGATACCGGTGCGCGCGATCCCGTCCAGGTAGGCGCGGGCGGCCGCGGTCACGCTGCTGTGCGGCACGTCCGTGCCGTCCAGGCCGCGCGGCTGCAGGCCGTACACGGTCCAGTCCCGGCCCAGCCGGGACACCAGGTCGCTGAAGCTGACCACGCCCGCGCCCGCACCGGGCACGCAGAACACCGTCGGGTGCGTGCCGGGCCGTCCGCGCTGGAGCGTCACCACCGGCTGATACGTGTCTGCACGCCGCGGCGTGCCGACACTGTGCAGCGCGGCCGCGAAATCCGCCCCGAACCGGTCCAGGTTCGGCGCCACCAGCATCGTCTGGTGATCGCCCGGGACGGTGGTCACAGTGACCGTATGCGGAGTGAGCACCCGGCCCCAGCCGAGCATCTCGTCCGGCTCGGCGCTGCCGGTCGGCTCAGCGGCCCGGAACAGGTGCACCGGGACGGTGCTGGGCTGGACCACGTACCCGGTCTCGGCGCGCAGCATCGCCCGCATGGCAGAGACCGCGGCCCGGAACTCCGTCACCGTCATCTCCGAGGGCCACACCGCCCCCACGGCCTCGACGAGCGCGGTGAAGTCGTGCGGTCCGGACGCGGCGAGCCCGCGGACCTTCGCCTCCCAGTCCGGATCGCCCTGGGCCAGCCGCTCGTACATGCGCAGCAGGAAGCCCTCGTCGCTGTCCAGCACGTCGGCGAAGAAGCCGGCGTCACCTGGGAAGTGGGTGTCGATCAGCCCGACGAAGTCCACCCGCTGGTCCAGGCCACGCAACTGGACCCCGATCTCGTACGCCAGCGTCCCGCCGCTGGAGTAGCCGGCCACCCTGTACGGCCCTTCCGGCTGCACCTGACGGATCAGCCGGACCATCCGGGCCGCACTGCCCTCGACCGTACGCATGCCATCCGGTCCGGCCGGGTCCACCGGGAGGCCGTACACCGGCTGGTCCTCGTCGAGATACGGCAGCAGCGCCCGACCGTAGAGCAGGTATCCGTCGCCGTCATGCACCAGGAACAGCGGCGCGCGGCGGCGGTCCCCGGCGCGCAGCACCACGGCCCGGTCCTCGAGGGCGGCCGGCCCGGCCGCCCCCGACCGCCCGGCCAGGGCATGCGCGAGATCCTTGAGCCGGGGGTACGCGAACAAGTCGGCGACCGTCACGTCCAGGCCCGCCCTCTTGCACTCCAGTCCGACCTGGATCGCAAGCAGGGACTGACCACCGCGCTCGAAGAAGCTGTCGTGGCGGCCGATGCGGTGCACGTCGAGCAACCGCGCCCAGATCTCCGCGATCTTCTCCTCGACCTCTCCGCGCGGGGCCTCGTACGCGGGCTCCGCCGGACCAGTGCGACCGGGAACGTCCCCGGCCTCCCCCTCCGGAGTCACCACTTCGAGGGTTCCGTCGGCCCGCCACCGGCCGTGCTCACCGGTGCGCCGCAGCCCGGCGCCGGGCTGACCGACAGCCAACTCACCGACCGCCAGCTCACCGACAGCCAGCTCACCGGTCACACCGATAGGAGCCGGGCGGTCCTGCGGGTCGAGGATGTACACCCGCCGGCCCACCGCCTCCGGGAAGGCGGTCAGCACGAGGTCGCGCTCGTCGGCAGGCAGGACGTCCAAGTCCCGTACCGGGGTTCCGGGCGCCCGCTCCAAGGCCTCGGTCACGGTCGTCAGGGCGCTGCCGAACAGCGCGCACACCCGCTCCGGGTCGACCGGCTCGGCCACCTTCACAGTCAGAACGAAGCCCTCGCCGAGGTCGTCCACCGTAACGTCGACCGGGTACGTGGTGCGCTCGTCGGCCTGCAGCACCTGCATACCTGACCATGGCGTCGCCTCGGTGTCCGGTTCGGCGGCCGTCACAGGGCTGTGCCGGTAGACGAGCAGGCTGGTGAACAGCGGCGCCGGGGCGGCGACGCGGCTGCACCGCTGCGCCACCATCAGGGGGGCATGCTCGTGCGCCAGCAGGTCGGCGAGCAGGTGATGGGTCCCTCGTACGGCGTCCGCCGCGCTCGCCGTGCCGACCGCGATCCGCACCGGCAGGGTGTTGATGAACAGGCCGATACCGCGGTCCGCCCCGTCGCCGCCACTCAGTCGGCCGAACAGCCCCGTGCCGAACACGACATCCGAGCGGCCGGTCAGCCGCGACAGCGCCAGGCCCCAGGCGAGGTGGCACACGCTCGCCGGGGACACGCCCCGCTGGTGTGCCTGTTCGCGCAGGGACCGGGCCACCGCCGGGTCGAGCTCGACGCAGACCGTGGCCATACGGGTGCCGTCACCGCGGACGTCGAGCAGGCCGTACGGCGCTGTCGACTCGTCGACATCGCCGAGCAGCTCGGTGAAGAACTCCTCGTGCTCCTGCTGGGTTGTACCCAGCACGGCTTGGCCCACCACGTTGCGGTACGGCACCGGCTCCGGCAACGCACCGGCCCGACCGGTCAGCAGGGCACGAATCTCCTCCCGCATCACATCCAATGTGGTGTGGTCGCCGACCAGATGATGCATCAGCACCAGCAACAGCCACCGCTCGTTCGGCTCGTCGTACGCCGTGGCCACCCGCAGCAGTGGCGCGGTTCCCAGGTCAAGTCGGTAGTGCCGGGGCTCGAACCTGGCCTGCAGCTCGGCGGCGGCATCGACGGCCCCGTCGAGCGACAGCTCCTCCACGGGCAGGGCGGCGTGTCGCCAGACCACCTGGACCGGCCGAGGCAGGCCGTCCCACGCCACCGACGTACGCAGGATGTCGTGCCGGTCCAGAACAGACTGCACCGCGGCCGTGAATTGGTCCACCGCGGCCCGGGTGTCCATGGTGAGCAGGAAGGACAGCAAGTACGGGTCGCCGTCCTCGTGCATCGCGTGGTGGAAGAGGAAGCCTTCCTGCAACGGGGCGAGCGGGTAGATGTCCTGCACGTTGCCCGCGCCACCGGACACCGAGGCGACCACCTTGGTGATCTGTTCCTCGGTCAGATCCACCAGCGGCAGCATCCCCGGCGTGATCACATCGGCGTCCGCCGGAATCGCGTTCGGCGGCACCGACACCTCGGCGCCGCCTCCGGCCGCGACCGCCGCGGCCAGTCCGGCAACGGTGGGGGTGGTGAACACCGCCCGCACATCACACGACAGCCCGGCCTGCCGCATCCGCTCCACCAGCGAGACCGCGAGCAGGGAGTGCCCGCCGAGTTCGAAGAAGTCATCGTCGCGCCCGACGCGCTCCACATTCAGCAGGTCCGACCAGATCCCGGCCAGCACCTCCTCCACCACACCCACCGGGGCCCGGTAGCCGCGGGCCACCACCGCGCCACCGTCCGGCACCGGAAGCTTGTCCCGGTCCACCTTCCCGTTCGGGGTCAACGGCAGCGACTCCAGCGCGACAAACGCCGACGGCACCATGTAGGAAGGAAGGACCTCACTCAGCGCATCGCGCAGCGTTTCGACCCCGATGCTGCTGTCGGGCACGTAGTAGGCGTCGAGGCGATCACCGTGCGCCACCACGACGGCTTCCCGGACGGCGTCGATCTCCAGCAGTCGGGCCTCGATCTCGCCGAGCTCGATCCGGTAACCCCGGACCTTGACCTGGAAATCATTGCGTCCCACGAACTCCAACGTCCCGTCCGGCAGCCAACGGCCCAC
>NZ_BMMS01000044.1 GCF_014646055.1 Wenjunlia tyrosinilytica | reverse complement strand
GCCCACATCCGGCGAAAGGGCCTCGGGCCGGGCCTGCCAGGAGGCGTCGATCGGTTCCGGATCGGTGGGCCGCGGTGGTTCCAATCCGTCCGCGTTGCTGCGTGCGAACTCCTCCCCGCTGACGACCCGGTACCTGATACTCAGGATCTCCAGTTCGTTGACAGGTTCGCATTCGAGCACCGATACGGCCGCCAGCAGCTCCCGCCGTGCGCCCGGGTCGGTGGTGTCGTCCTTGGCCTTGAACCACAGGTGCGAGTTCAGGCCGTCGCGGGCTTGCTGGGGCATGCCGTCCACCACCGGCTTGAGCAGCCGCCAGTGCGGTCCGTGCGCGGGATCGAGTTCCGCGATACCGAAGACCCTTCCGCGCAGCGAGAGGTTGGGATAGCGCCGGGAGGCATCCACCGCGTCAGCCTCGGCCACCCACGCGGCGGGATCTTCGCGACGGACCAGCCCCTCGTGCAGAGCGTCGAGTTGTCGCTTCCAGTCATCGGCCATGTGCGCATTGTTGCGAATGTCGAGCCGGGACCCGGACCGAATGCCCCAAGAACTCCCGACGTGGCACGCTGCCACGCCCTTTAGGGGCGGCGCGGTCGGTCCCCCGTGACCGGGACCCGGCTACCGACGCGAGCGGAGAAGGCGGCGGCCGGGCAACTTGCCAGGGCGCTGCGGGCCGCCGCCTACCGTGAACGCACCGCCACCGTCACCGCTTCGGCGTCTCCGCCCGGACGCCTGAACATGCGCCAGGCCCTCGCCCGTGACGCCCAGCGAGCCGCAGGCGCCACCGCGACTGCCACCCCGTGGACGCGTACCGTGCACCGCTCGAGTCCGACACCGCCACTGCGGGTGGGGATCGCCGTGGACGTCTCCGGCTCCATGAGCGCCGCTGCCCGCGCCGATCGCCTCTGCCGCCTGGATCCTCGCCAAGACTGCCTCGCTCACCGACCCCGACTCCGCAGCGCAACCGTCGCCTACGACCACTGCCCGACCGCGGTCACCGCACCGGGCCGCGCACCCGGGCGCGTCACCCAGTTCAACGCCGACGGATTGGGACACAACCTGGCAGAGGCCATCGACGTTCACCCGGGCGCGTCACCCAGTTCAACGCCGACGGGTTCGGACACAGCCTGGCCGAGGCCATCGACGCCCTGGCGGCGGGAGTCGAACTCGCCCAGCCAGGCACGGGCCGCCTCCTAGTGATCGCCTCCGACTGCCACTACCGCCGAGACGAAGCCGCCAACGCGGCCCAGCGCATCACCGCCCTACGAAAGACCGGCTGCGCCGTGTTGTGGCTCGCCTTCGAACCCGACCCCCGCCCGCTCCCCGGCACCACCGCACTCGAACTGACCGACCCGGCCCAGGCCTCCGCCGCGATCGCCAAGACCGCCACCGCTGCCTTGGCCGCCGCCCGGCCCTGACCGGTTGCCGCCCCGGCACGTCCGGGGCGGCAACCCGCTGCACCCCCGATCGCGAAAGACGCCGAATTCCATGACGTCGCTCGCCGAACGCGCCCACGGCGCCGCTGTGTTCATCCGCCGCACCACTGCCGACGAGCCTGCACCGGCCACCGAAACCTGCCTCGAGGCCAACGAGTTCCGGCCGATGGCCACCCTCGACTTCCGCCGACTTGGCCCACAACAGATTCTGCGGAGACCTCCAGCGTCAAACGATGACACCACTGCATCTCGGCGGTTCATCCAGCGGCGCTGACTCTGGCCGAATACCTTCGCCTCACTGCTACTGATCCTTTACATTTTCTGAGCGTTCGTGGGGAGCGGACGCCGGGGGTGGCCACAGCTGCTGCCTTCGCTGTCGTGATCCAACTGAACAAGGGGGGATCTTCGTGGCGACACCTCGTCAGAGGTTGTCCATCACGTCGGGCGCCATCATGGCGGCCCTGGCCCTGCTGCTTTCTCCGACCGCGGGACCGGCATGGGCCGAGGACTTGCCGCCCGTCACCGAATCGCCGACACAAGCCACGGCGACGCCGGACCCGAATGCTGCGGACATCGATTTCACCGACCAGGAGCCGGAGGAGATGCCCGCAGCGCCCGAGGACAGTAACGAGCGGAATGCGCGGGAGTGCATGGCAGAGGCGATCCGCACCAAAAGCACCAGGCTTTGCGTGGATGCCTCACCCGACACTCCAGAAGATCTTGAGGAGGCGCAGCAGGCGGTGGCTGATGCCGCGTCGGACAGCTTCCTGCCGTGGTGCGACAAGGACAAGCACAAGCGCAAGGACGTCTTCACGCGCTTCGGCGCCTGCATGAACAAGAAGATGGCGAAGTACACCCTGTACGACCGGAACGGCGACGTTCTGGGCATAGCCAGGTTCGCCATGTCCAGGCGCATAGCCCTCGCCTCGAAGGGCGATGGGAGGGACCTCTTCCACGAGGAGCTCAACCTCGTTCCCACCCGCCTCGACGCCGCGATGGTCGAGCTCACTCTGACCTGGAAGCCCGACTGCGCGGTCAAGTGCAAGTCCTCAAAGCAGTCATGGTCGGGAAGCAGGACATGGTTTCCCGGCGACAAGCACAAAGCCAGAGGGCAGCTCTCCCACTGGTGGACGGAGAGCAGCGGCAACGACACTCTCAACCTCACGGGAATTCTCGAGGCGGATTCCCCTGTCAACCAAGGAGAGCCAGGCACCGTTGCCTGGTACAACCTGATGGCAGACGTGCGCTGCGACGATGAAGTAGGCAGGAGCCCAGGCTGCGTGTTCTTCCGGTCCACTCCGGCCTTCAAGGTGAACAGCAAGAAGTTCCCTGCAGCTCAAACTTTCTACCAGTGGGTCCAAACGGAATTTCCGGACCACTGGGGCAGCAAGGCGGAAGACAGCCCCCTCCATCGGCTGGCCTCAAAAGCAGAACAGGACAAGAACCGGCGTAAGATCTGCGACAGTACTTTCAAGCCGCACCCCGATACTCACGAGACCTCCTGTGACGAATTCCCGTTCGCCGCGTCCCAGGAAAGCGGTGGCCAACTCGGCATCAAATCGGGCAAAGAATGCGTGCAGATGTACTATGACACCGACGCAAATTATCTCGCACTGGACAGCCGGTTCCCGCGCCCCAGTCAGAAGGAACGATGCGGGCGCGGCAATATCCCGCAGGGCCAGAACGAAGGCGTTGGAGGGGACCTGGGGCGGTTCACCGTCGATGTACGCCTACTCGACCAGGACGCCTACTACATCGATGTAGGCAGGATTGGCGGGTAAGCATCCCGGGGGCGGGCGACTACGACCAGCCGCCCGCCCCCGGGCGCCTCGAAGTCCTGCTACTCCCCAGCCGCGGTGGTGACTCGCGACGCCGGGAGCACGCCGGACTGCACCTCATCGCGTGGCAGCCCCACCCCGAACGCGCTCACGGCAAGCGAGAGCATCGCCTGGGAAGCATCGACATCCGGACCGATCTCAGGGGCCAGACCCACTCGTTCCATGTGCGGCAGCAGCCGATCCGGATCGCTGCCGGTGCGCAGGTGGGGTAGGTCCACATCGAAGCTGCACACGATGACGCCGTCCTGCGCGTGTACGAACCTTTTGACCGCATTGGCGTTCCTGAGAAGCACCACGGCCTCGGTCTTGGCGGAGACCGCACGGACAACCTCGTCACGAGTGCCGTGTGCGCCCCAGATCTCCACAGCGAACGCCCACCCCGGGTAGGAACCGACGCGCACGATCGGCCCTGCGTCCTCGTCCTCCAGCTCACGCGTCTCGGCCTCTGCCGCACTCAGCGACACCGCGGCCCCCGGATCGCCTCCCATACGCACAAGCAGCTCATCCGGCTCCACATCGCGGGCAAACGTGACACAGAAACCGAGGTCGAACACCTCGGGAAGCCACCCAAGGTCCGAACCTGCCGTCACAACAATCCCCTCCGAGTGTCCACGCCGCTCCAGTGGCAGCACGTCCCAGTATCCCAAGAGGGCTGACCAGACGGTGTCCGAGCGCGGCAACTGCCCCACCGGGTCGGCCCGTTGCGAAGGATGCGGAACCGGAGAGTGAGCATCGAAGACCGTATCAGTCACCTCAAACGCAGCTTCGGATCCCGCCGCACCCGCATCCGCCGCCTGGCCGGCGCCCAGACCTGGGACGACGTCATGGCTTCCGTCCGGGTCTCCTACGACGGCAGGCCCAAGATCTGCCGACCTCCGCGCTCGAGCGGCGTCGGCTCCGTCATCTCGCAGCCCACTGACCAGGTAGTCGGCGCAGGCCACACCAGCACCTGCCGGTAGGGCGAAACCTTCTGACTCCTCACCACCGGCTCCACGGGAGGGGCCAGTACCGCCGTGCCTGCCGGCACCAGCCGCATCAGTGGCACGGTCTGGAGCCCTACGCCCATTGCCGATAACCCGCACAGCAATCCGGGCTGGCTCCCAACCGCGTGGGAGCCTGCCCGGTTGCTCATCCGCGGTCGGCTATCCCTTGACCTCTGACGCTGTCAGACGGTAGGTGCGCGGCTTGTCGGTCACCTGCTCGGTGGTACCTTGCCGGGTGAGGGTGACCAGGGCGTTCGCGATCGCGCCCGAGGACTTCTCGATCACACGGCTGATCCTGGTGGCGGTGAACGCCTCGCCGGGATGCGCTTGCAGGTGTTCGATGACCAGGTGCCGCAGCCCTCCGGGGGCGAGCCGCTTCCTCTCACCCGGCGGGATGATCGCTTCCGTCTGTGACGTCTGCCGCCCAGCTCCGCTCTGCGGGACCGGGAGGTTCTGCGAGCCACCGCTGTCGTTCTCCGCGGGGTCTTCCGCGCCGTCCTCGAGTCCGCAGTCCTGCTCCTCCTCGGCTGTCCGTGCGCCGGCGGCGTCTGTGTTGTCGCCGTCCGGTGCCTGCGGGGCGCGGGCGCCTTCCTGGTCGGCGCTGACGGGGGGTTCCGAGTGGGAGCCGGAGGGCTCGCCGTCACTGGGGTTCTCGGGCCTGCTGGTCTCATGAGTGGGCGCTGCGGCATGCCAGCGGTCGGGGGTGCGGCGGGGGCCGTCGTGGCCGCCGGGGATGCGGACGGCCAGGCCGCGCTGTTCCAGGGTGGTCAGGGCTTTTCCGGCGGTGGAGCGGCCTGTGCCTGCGGCGAGGGCGAGTTCGGTGACAGTGGCCGGTTCGGTGAGGCTGCGTAGTTCGGTGTAGATCGCGGCGGGCGAGCCGGTCAGTTCGGCCGGCGGCTCGGGGGAGGGGACGGGCCGCAGGGTTGGTGTGCGGTCGGTCGTGGTGTCGGACATGGGGGAACCTCGTTTGCGTGAGGGGTACGGGGTTGAGGTCCCCGGCCGGGGGTGCGGATCCGCAGATGGGGTCCGCGCGTTCGCCGGGTGCGTGCGCATCGCGTTCCTGTCCGGCGAACACGGCCGTCGTGCACGCGGAGTTCACGATCTGGAGCCCCGTGTGGTTCGTCGGCCACGACCATGGACGCTCCAGATCGGGTGGGAAGTCAAGCGGCGGGGATTCGACCAGGTCACGGCGGCTGCCCTGGGTGGCGGATCGGTTCTTGGTGATGCCCGACGCAGCGGTGGGCGAGCGTGGAGCGGCATGGCCAGGAGCGCGGGGGATCCGATCGGTGGGGGATCGATCGGATGGCTGTGAGGCCTGCAATTATTCGCTCGGGTGGGGTGGGTCGGCGTGGCGGGCCAGGAGCTGGTCGCGGAGCTGTCGGGCACGGCGGGGGCCGATGTGCAGGTCGGTGCGCAGTCGCCAGGTGCTCACCGGTTTGCCGGTCAATCCGCGGACAGCTGTGTCCAGAGCGACGGCTTGCGGCCACACGTCGGCGTCTGCGGGCCCGCTGTCGGCCGATGGTGGCGCGGGTGGCACGGCGGGCGTGTGGGGCGCGCTGTCGCCCGTTTGGGCCCCGGCGGGTCCGCCGCTGGTAGTGGCGGGGATTCCGGATCCCGCGCGGAAGGACGCGGATCTGTGCTGCTGGGGTGAGCCGCTGTTCGGATGGGGGAAGGTCCGGTCCGTGGCCGATCGGCGGGTGGGTGCTGCGTGCGCAACGGGTGGCCCGACGCGATTGGTGGTGCCGATCCTGTTCGGGAGATCGGTGATGGTTCTGCGGTAGGCGGCGATCGTCTCGGTCAGACCGATCAGGAGCAGTGCTGGGCTCAGGTGCAGCAGTACAGCGGCCGGATCTGCTTGGCGGGGCCAGCCGATCTGCCCATCCGGCCACAGGCTTTCCCAGGAGTTCATGAGGGCGGCGGTGCAGCCGGCGCTCCAGCGCAAAGCGGTCGACCAGGTCGGCGGGCGGATGCCCCAGGAGGACAGTCGGGCGTCGACGTAGAGGATTCCGGCCAGCGCTGTGCCGATCATCGGGTCGAGGAGGACCGCGATGGGCAAAGGTACGTCGCGGCTGGTGGCGAAGCGGGTGACGTTGACGGTGGTGAAGACCAGCGCCAGGAACCCGACCGCGCACAGCACCCGGGTCATGGTCCGCAGCAGCGCGACGGCTTCCTGTGCCGCCGGTTGCTTCACCGGTGGCCTCGGTGAGCTGCCGGTCGGGTCGCGCCCTGGAAGGTCGGGCTGTTCGTGCGTGCGGGGCCGATGCGTACCACTGCCCCGGGGTGTGGGGCGTCGATGGCGTTGCCGTTGCCGGTGTAGAGGGCGACGTGGGTGATGTGGCCGGGGCCAGTGCCGAAGAAGAGCAGGTCGCCGGGTGCCAGCTGGGTGTTCTTCGGCAGGCGGGGACCTGCGTCGTACTGGGCCTGCGCCACGCGGGGGATCCGGATGCCGGCAGCGCGGTAGGCGGCCTGGGTGAGGCCGGAGCAGTCGAAGCCGCCTTCGGCCGGTCCGTCGCCGCCCCACACGTACGGCGTGCCGAGCTGGCGGCGGGCGAAGGCAACCGCCGCGGCGGCCGGGCGGTCCGGCGCGGGCGCCGCGGCCGCGTACTGTCCGGCGATCTTGAGGACCTGGTTCACGTAGGCAGCCGAGTGGTTGTACGCCCAGATCGCGTGCCGCAGGTCGCGGCTGTTCCTGGCGCCGTTCGCGCACAGCAGCCGTGCCGCGGCGTACACGGCGTCGACGCGGTCCCATGGGGTGGGGGGCCTTTTGCCGCCGGGTGGCGCGGGATGCGCGTACGCGCTGAAGGTCGACGGCAGGAATTGCATGGGGCCCACGGCTCCTGCCGAGGACACCATGGTGGGGTGGCGTCCGTGGTCGCTCTCCACCTTGCCGATCGCGGCCAGGATCGTCCAGGACAGGCCGGGGCACTCGGAGGCGGCGCGCTGGTAGAGGGAGAGCATGGGCGCCGGGATGTCGGCCGAGGCGTGCTTGCTCGGGGCCGCCGGTACGCTGCCGCCGGGCGTGACGCTGCCGAGCAGGGCGGCGATGGTGAGGGCGGCGAGCAGTGGCAGGGCGATGACCGCGCACCCGATGCCGCCGGCCGCCTTGGCGAACAGGGAATTCACGAACCGGTTCCGAGGGCGGGCGGCAGCGGGGGCACGGGGAGGGTGAGGACGGTGTCCGCGTCGGTCGGCTCCAGTCCGGCGGCCGGGGTGAGGTTCGGCCAGTGGGCAGCGAGACCGGTCAGGGTGGTGCGGGGGGCGGCGGGCTGGAGTGGGGCCCACCAGGGGCCCCAGGGGTCGGTGGTGGTGAAGTCCGCGGAGGAGGTCGCCACGTCCAGGCCCCACTCGCGTGCGATGCTCGCCAGGCGGCGGCGCAGTGCCTGGTCCCGGGATTGGGTTCGCGTGTGGATGAGCAGGGCCGGTCGGGTGTTCGTGGCGGTGGTGAAGGCGGCGTACCCGGCGAGTTTGGCCTCGAGGCGTGTCAGCGGCTGGGTACCGGTGTCGAATTCGAGGAAGAACGGCAGCAGCTGGTCGCCGTGTTGCCAGTGGGCGTAGGCGTCGGGGCGGACGATGTCGCCCCAGCGGCGTGCCGCGGAACGTTCGGAGAGCCACAGTGGCAGCCCGGCCTCGGGCGTGCTGTGGTGGCGGGCGGCGAGGTGGGTGAGCAGCTCGTTGACGCCCAGGTCGTGGCCGAGGCAGGGGGAGTAGGCGATGCGGCCGGTGTGGGTGGGGCGCCATCCCAGGGCGGCGGGGTCGAGGTCGGCGTGGGCGGCGAGTACGGCGGCGCCGAGAGGGCCGAGGGTGTAGTGCTCGGGTGCTGAGCCGGTTTGGGTCAGGGGGCGGAAGGAGTCCAGGACGGTGTGCTGGTGCAGGGTGCGCAGGCGGCGCTGGGTGGAGCGCGGTGAGGTGTGGGCGAGGCGGGCGATTTGGTGGGTGGTCAGGACCCTGTGCTCGTGCAGCATCCGGGCGAGCCACAGGTCGCGGCCGGTGAGTCGGCGGGCGAGGGTGGCCACGTCCATGTGTCGTGGTGGGCGGGGGCGGGTGGTGGCGGCGCGGGCGGTGTAGCGGGAGCCGGGGCCGGAGGCCGGTCGGGGGAGTGCGGGCATGGCAGGTCACCACCGGGTGCGTAGGAACACTTCAGAGGTCGGGCCGCGCGAGAGCGGGGCGTTCAGGGCCGGGTGGCCGGTCGGGGGCCGGTTCGGGAGGCGGCTGCCGCGCGCAGGTCTTCGGCGCGGCCGGGCACGGCGGGGGGCAGGGGGCGGGTGGTGAGGGTGAAGGCTGCGGATTCGGCGCCGCCGGTCAGCAGGTGGGCTGCGGCCTGGTAGGGGCCGAGGTGGGCGAGGTCGTGCGCGGCCAGCGTGGGCAGGGTGTGGCGCTCCAGCGAACCGGCGTCCTCGGGGGAGGAGTTGAAGAAGATTTTGTTGCGGGCGTTGGCGGAGATGCCTTCGCGCAGGTCGCGGGGGAGCTGCGCGAGGTGCTGGTGGGCCAGCAGCATGGCCAGGCGGTAGCCGCGGGCCTCGGCGAGCATGTCTTCGAGGGGATACGGCAGGGTGAGGAAGTTGTGCGCCTCGTCGATGCTCAGCGTGGCGTCGATGCGGGTGCGTTCGGGGGTGCGGGCGCGGGCGGCGGCGGCCTGCCAGGTCCCGGCGACGATGAACGAGCCGAGCAGGCGTGCGGTCTCTTCGCCGAGCGCGCCCTTGGGCAGGCGGGCCAGCAGGATGCCGCCGTCCAGGACCTGGGCGAGGTCGAAGGTCGAGGGCCCGGCGGCGATCGAGCGGCGGGCGAAGTCGCGCAGCAGGAAGGCGCGCAGCTTGTTCATCACCGGGCCGACCACCGCCGCGCGGGAGGGTTCGGACATCGACTCGTACCAGGCCCAGAATCCGCGCAGCACCGGGTCCTTGAGCGCGGGGATGATCCGCAGCCGGTAGGCGCTCTCGCCCAGCAGGCGGGGGACGTCGGCGAGGGTGACCACCTGGTTCGCGCGGTCGCGGTGTTTGAGCAGGGTCAGGCACGCGGCGCGCATCACGTCGTCGGTGCGCGGGCCCCAGAAGGCGGTGAAGATCCGGCGGAAGATGCCGGTGATGTTGTCGACGACCACGTCGATGTCCGCCCCGTCCAGCACGTTCAGGCAGGGCGGGATGTGGGGGGCGTCGGGGTCGATCAGGACCAGCCGGTGCGCGGCTGTGTCGGGGAGGCGGTCCAGCAGGTCGGTGACCAGGTCGCCCTTGGGGTCGATGACGATGACTCCGCGCTGGTTGGTCACGTCGTCCAGGGCGAGGTTCGCGATCAGGGTGGACTTGCCGGAGCCGGTCGCTCCCATGACATGCAGGTGGTGGCGGGCGTCGGGCACGGCGAGTCCGACGCCGCGGCGGGCGCCGGTGTCGGAGCGTCCCAGGGGCTTGATGCCGCTTGCGGGGGCGGGTTCGGGGATCTGCGGGGGCGGCAGGACGGAGCGGGCCCCGGCCCGCTGCACCCCGGGCGCGTCCGGATCGAGGGGGAGGTGGGCGAGAGCTGCCAGTTCCGGCACCGACAGCAGCACCGGCCGGGACGGCGGGAACTGCCGGGCACTCAAGTGCGGCTCGGGACGGCGCAGCCGGGTGCGGACGAGGTGGTTGCGGTCGGCGTACAGGCCGAACGCGGACGCGACCGCGTGGGCCCGGCCGCGTGCCACATCCTGCGCCCGCTCCTGCTTTCGGGTGCAGGTGGCGGCGTAGGTGAGGGCGCACTGCCACTGGGAGCCGGACAGCTTGGCGGCTGTCTGCCGTACGGCGGCGCCGTGTTCGGGATCCTGCTTGCCGGTGGCGGCGGGCTGGGCGCGGTGGAGCAGGAGTGCGGCCAGGGCGGCCGGCCGGGAGGGGATGTGCCCGGCCTTCAGCCGCCGGGCCTGGCGGCGGGCTCGGCGCAGCGCTGGGCCGGTGGCGGGGCGGGCCAGGATCTGCACGCACGCGGACTCCTCCTCTGCCATGCCGGTGGCGGCTTGGAGCAGGGCGCGCAGCGGGTCGGCGCTGTGGTCGGTGCGCAGGGGCAGGACGTCGGGCCGGGCCGGGCGCAGCCGTCCGGCGCAGACGGTGTGGCCGTCGCGGAGCAGGGGTGCGGGTTCGGTGACGCGGGTGTGGGCGCCGGGCCAGGCGGCCTCCACCGCGCGCTGGACCAGGCCCAGCGGCACCGCGCCGGGTACCCACAGGCGCAGCCGCAGCCCGGTGTGGGACCAGGTGTATTCGAAGGCGAGGTGCGGCTGGCCGGTGGTGATACGCCGCCACCATGGGCGCAGCAGCCCGGCGAGCTGGGCCCACAGGACTTCACCGCCCTTGGGGGCGATGGTGGGCGGGGCGAGGATCTCCACGCAGCGCGCGCCGTTGGCGAGCCGCCGCTGGCGCGATCGAAGCAGGCGCCGCCGGATGGTGTATCCGCATGCTGCGGACACCAGGATGGAGGGGATCAGCACAGGTGCGGAGGAGGTGCACCAGTCAATGGCCGCCCCGATGGCGGTGGAACCGAAGGTCTCCGGGTGGGTGAGCAGGTCCACCAGCGGGCCGGTCGGCTCAGCGCTGGCCAGCGGCAGGTTCGTTGTCACGCCTGCCATCCCGCCTCCCCGGTGCCGAAGGGGTCCTCGCCTGCGAGGCCATCAGCGTCGAGGGCCTCGTCCTCCGGGCGCTCGGCGGCGAGCTCGCCGGGGTCTGTCGTGATCACCTCGTGTTCGCCGGGCGCCGTGATGCTGATCACAGCGACCTTGTGGCGGCGGTCTCCGGTCAGCAGCAGGGCCTCGCCGCGGACCGCGGCCAGCAGGAACTCCCGCTCACCGTGGCACAGGTGGAAGTTCTCGCTGATCGTGTCGATGGCCTGCGGGGCCTGGCGGAGAAGGATCTGGGTGGCCGCGTTGGAGACGATGGCCCGTCCGAGCGGGGAGGCGAGCACGTCGTCGGCGTCCTGCGTGACCACCGCCAGTCCCGTCCAGTACTTGCGGGCGGCCTTGGCCATGCGGAACAGGAACCGGGCACCGGCACCGTCGCGCATGAGCAGCCATGCCTCGTCCACCACGACGAGGTGCTTGCTCCGTTGGCCGCGGTGGGTGACCTGCCGCCAGATCGCGTCCAGGGCCAGCAGCATCGCCGGAGCCCTGACCTCTTCCGGCAGCCGGCGCAGCGCGAAGACCACCAGGTGCCCGGCGGTGGCGGCGGTGCTGGGACCGTTGAACAGGTGTGCGTGTGAGCCGGTGGTGTAGGGGACCAGCCGGTCGGCGAGGTCCGTTGCTGCCTGGCTGCCGTCCTCGGCCAGGACCGCGGCGAGGCCGGTAAGACTGGGCGGGGTGCGCTGCCAGGTGCGGGGATCGGCGGTGATCCCCACACGGTGGTATGCGGCGAGGATCGCCCGGTCGAGCACGGCCTTGTCGGCGGCGGTCTGGTCGGCGCCGAGCAGGACGGCCAGGAAGGTGTGCAGGAACAGCACCCGCCGCGTCAGGATGTCCTGCCCGCCGTCCGCGGACGGCAGGTCGAAGGGGTTGAGGCGCACGCCGTCGGCGCCGAGCGCGACGACGTGTCCGCCGACGGTCTCGGCGAGACGGACGTATTCGTCCTCCGGATCGATCACCGAGGCAGAGATGCCGGTGAACAGCAGCCGCAGAAGCTCGAGTTTGGCCAGGTAGGACTTGCCCGCGCCGGAGCGGGCCAAGGTGATGGAGTTGTAGTTGTCCTGGGCGAAGCGGTCCCACACCACCGGAGCGCCGGAGACCGCGTTCAGCCCGTACAGCACTCCCGATGCCGTTGCGTTCTCGCCGGTGGTGATGGGCAGGTCGGGGCTGGTGAAGGGGAAGCAGGCCGCCAGCGCGGCGGTGTCGAAGGTACGGCGGATCTTGAGGGTGTCGATACCGAGGGGGAGGGTGGCCAGCCAGCCCGGCAGGGCCCGGTAGGTGGTCGGGGCGACTGTCATGAGCAGGGACTCGGCGATCGAGCGGACCGCGGCGGCCTGCTCGGCCAGGGTGTCCTCGTCCTCGGCGTGCACCGTCAGGTACAGGGCGACGTGGAAGAGCTTGCCCTCGCCGCGGGCGATGCGGTAGGCGAGTTCGGCGGCGTCCGCGGCGGCGGCCTCCACCTCCGGGTCGTCCAGGCGGCCCTTGTCGAAGCCGGTGCGGCGGCCGGATTCCAGGCGGGCGCGCTGCTTCTTCAGCCCCGCGGCGGCCACAGGGTTGGGGACGGGCTCGATGTGCAGCGCGACATCGAGGTGGCCGGGGAAGTTCAGCAGTGGAGCGAGCCAGCCGGCGGTGACCTCGGCCGGATAGCCGGTGACCACCAAGGTGGTGGCCAAGTGCGCGCCGACAGCCAGGGCCCGGGCACGCACCTCGATGGCCTCCGGGCCGGCCGCATCCAGCAACAGCGCGCCCTCGACGGCCGGGGCGTCCGTCGCGGGGCGATGGCGGCCGACGAAGGGTCGGATCATGGGAGGTCACCTTCCGGTCCGGCATCGGGCGGGGTCGGGGTGTCGGGATTGCAGGCCGCACTGATCAGCTCGGCGCTCTGCTCGGCGTCGAGGGCAGTAACGGTGATCTCGGCTGCTGTCAGTGCACGGGCGGCTTCGTCGAGGCGCTGGCGTGCCCGGCCCGCTCCTGAGCCGCGTCTCGCGCTGTGCGTTGCGGCTTCTTCGCGGGCGACCAGCACGATCTGCCGGCCGAGCAGGTTGCCGCTGGTGGCGAGATCGGCGAGGAAGTCGGCGTGCGCCCTGGCTGCCCGCTCCAGCGCCGGGTGCGCAAGCGCGGCGGCGTCGTGGTGCAGGGTGTCGGCAAGCGGGGCGAGGTCGATGCGGTGGCAGCGCACCAGCAACTGCGTCGGGCCGGTCAGGGAGTTGAGCCAGCGGGCAAAGGCCGCGGTCAGGCCCTGCTGTTCGGCCGCCGAGCGCAGCTCAAAGTTGACGGTGGAGCACGTCGCCAGGGCAGCTGTGCCCTCGCTGCCAAGGTCGAGCACCCCATGGGCGGTGATGCCGTCGTACGGCATGCGCATCGCGGCCGGAGGGGGCCCGGCGGCCCGCTTCCAGCGGTCGGGGGCGACGGTGGGCAGCGGCGGAACCCCCTCGGGGGCGTGCACCTGGCGTTTGGGCATGCGGGTATGGGCGAGGGCGGCGAACAGGAAACGGTCCAGGCCGATGCCCTCCCGACGACCCAGTGCGAGCGCGGCCACGGCCCCGGCGAAGGGGATCACCATGACCGCGTAGGCCAGCGGCGCCACAAAGGGGCGCGTCGCCCACCAGCCTCCGTACAGCATCACGGCTGCGACAGCGAGGATGGCGCTCTGCCGGGCGGTGAAGGGGCCGAGCAGCCGGTCGGGCCGAGAGATGTCAGCGGGGATCCGCGTGGCGCAGGCAGTGTCCGCCGACTCATCCGGTGCGGTCATGTGGGGTTACCTCCGGGGCGGTTCGAGGGGCAGCCGCAGTTGCATGGGGCGCGGCGGGCGCACACGGATACGCTCGGCGGGAACGGGCAGGGCCGGCTGCCGGGCGCGAGGCACCGGCGCAGGGCGCGGCAGCGCGGCCGTGGCGCGTACGGCACGAGCCGCCTGCGGTGCGGGGCCGCGCTCGGCGCGGATCGGCAGCCGCATCCGGGTGGTCCGCCCCGGGCGGGCGGGAGCGCGTGGGGCAGTGACGGGCGCAGCCGGCTGCCGCGTCCGGCGCGTCTGCACGGGAGGGATCACAGCGCGGGGGCCTCTCGGTACACGGACGGGGCGATCGGCGCCGGTGCCGCGGCGCGGGGGAGCCTGGCCCTCAGGTGGCCCGGCAGTTGCAGCAGGAGCAGCAGCCGCGGCGGGAGCCATGGGCGCGCCCACAACGCCCAAGCGGCGCCCGTCCGCCCGAGCCGGGGGGCCGGGAGTGGACCGGCGTGCTGCTCCCGCTCGGGCGCCGGAACCGCCCAGGGCAGCTCGGCCGCGGGCGAGCAGGCCCCGGCCCCGGCGGCCGCGCACACCCCCACCACCGCCGCCGCCGGGCCCGGCTGCGGTCGGTCGGCCACCGCCTCCGCCACCTCCCGGACGGCCGCCTCCGCCTCCGCCTCCCGGACCACCGCGACCCAGGCCGAAGCCAGCACCTCCACCGCCTCCGCCTCCACCGCGTCCGCCTCCGCCGCCGCCGTGTCGGTGACGCGGCAGGCGCATGCCGGGCAGGGCGTGGTCCATGAGCCGGTACATCGCCAGGTGCTTGAGCATCCGCACACCGGTGGGCGCATGCGGGTTGTGGATCGGAGTGCCCCGCAGGACGACCTGCAGGGCCCACCCGGGGATCTTGAACAGCACCCAGAACAGCGCGACTCCGGCGAGCATCGTGCCCAGCTGATCGGACTTGGGAACGCCCAGGGCGGTGGCGCCCGGGGCGAAGAAGAGTTTCAGCGCGAGGACGAAGGTCATCGACTGGGCGATCTGGATGATTAGGCATCCGGCCAGGGCACGCCACCACAGCCGGGCGACCGGATCGGTCAGCGGATGGGCATGGCACGCCAGGGCGAGCGGCGCGCAGACCGCCAGCAGCGCCATCACCGCGACCCGCACCAGGAAGCCGATCAGCACCGCGAGCACCAGCGCGATCATCACAACAGCCAGGAGCAGCAGATACAGCTTCAGACCCGGGGCGCCGAACAGCGCGAAGGGCAGGACACGCTCGACCATGCCCTGCCCGGCGTCCGCCATGCCGGTGGCCATGATCGCGTGGGCTAGGGCGTTGGACAGCCCGATCGCCTTGCCCATCACGGTCAGCGAGGCGGCAGCGGCGACCATCCCCACCAGCAGGCGCGGGGCGATCTGTTTGACCGCATAGCGGGTCTGGACGGTCTCGTAGCCCATGACCGTGATGCCGCCCGCGGTAACGAACAGCCCGTAGACCCCGGCGGTGATTGCCAGCATTGCGCTCCACAGCCGTTTGATGTCGGCGTGCCGGGTGACGTCGGGAGTGGCCAGCAGGGTGTCGGCGAGGAATTCGCGGACCGGCTCCATGACCTGCTCGATGAGCGTGCCGAGGAACGCGGTGATCGCGTTGACGATCAGGCCGGGGATGTCGAGCAGGTCCCCCCATCCCCAGGTGGCCTTCTCGCACTTGATACCGCTGACCTCACACGCCGGGGGCGTCGGTCCCGGTGTCGGCTGCGGGGGGCGCGGCGCGGGTTCGGGCTTGGCGCGGCCGGGCGCGGGGGTCGGTCCCGGCGCCGGGTCGGGCTGGGGCGGCCGGTGCCGCGGATCCGGGACGGTGGGCCCCGGCGCGGGTCGAGGACCGGGCCGCGGCGGTGCCGGGGCTGCGGGCGCCTGGGCTGCTGTTGGCGCCGCGTGCGCGGAGGCGGACTCGGCTGGCAGCGGCACCAGGATGGGAACGGTCAGGGCGAGCAGCACGGGCAGGGCGCGGACAAGGCGCCTGGCGGGGGTCAATGCCCGCCCCCGCCGCCCGCGCCGACGATGCCCTGCAGCACGGTCACGATCACCGGAGCGAGGATCGCCAGCCCGTAACCGATGGCCGCGGCCTTCAGCGCCCTCTTGGCCGACTCGACCTCGCCGGGATCGCCACCGGCCATCAGATAGCGCAGCCCGCCGAACGTGAGGAACAACGTGGCGAGCCCGGCCAGTATCCCGACGATCCAGTTCCGCAGATTCGTCACCACGGTCGGGATGTCCGCGACCGCCCATACGTACGGCGGGTCCGCCAGCAGCACGAAGACCGTCAACACGGTGATGAAGCTGAGCCGGGCTGCCCGGCGGCCCGGCGGGCAGACCGGAGGCCGACGCGGCCGGCGGAGTCTCGCGAACATGGCGGAGCACACCTCCAACGGGGAACAGCAGGGCAGCAGCCAGGGAGAGAAGAGGAGAGCGCACGACGACGCGCAGGGGCGCGGTGCTGCGGGGGTGGGGCGAGCACGGATCCCTCGTCCCGGGGCCGTCCTCCTTCAAGGGCGGCGGGAACAGGGCGCTCGGGTGTCAGCACGAGAACGGTGTGCTCACCCCACCAGCAAGCAAGACCTCGCCACGACAAGCTGAAAAGGCCTTGCCGAGGCTGCCGCCGCCGGATGCCTGGCGGGCATCCGGCGGCGGCAGCTCACCGGTAATAGAGACTCACGGCACCGGAAATTGACATCCGCCACCGCGAAGGCCCGCACACCTCACCAACTCACTGCTCGAGCCTCCGGCCCTTCAGGTGGGCAGCCAGGTGCTGCTCGGCGGTGGCGCGGTGCCGGTAGAGCTGACGCACACTCACCCCGCGCTCGGCGGCAAGGCGCCGCATCGGCTCACCCCCCAGACGCGTACGCGCGATCAGCCGCGCCTCGGCGACGTCCACGACATGAGCCCGGACCGCGCGGGCCAGCACCGCGTACTCGTCCCCCTCCCCGCCGTCATCGGCCGACTCGGCCACGTCCTGGCACCCGGCGGGGACTGCGGGATGGGCGAGCCGCCCCACGTGCGCGGCCATCGGCCCGCTCTCCCGCGCACCCTGGCGGCGCGCGGCGTACACCAGGCGGTGCACCGCCCGGTCGGCGGCCGAGAACAGCTCCCGGCCCACATCCGCAGTGTTCACATCCACGGTGCGCACGGCGACGGCGACGGCGGCCAGCGCTTCCTGCTCGACCTCCTCGCGCTCCAGGTGAGCGGGACGCGCCAGGCGCGCCAGCATCCGGCGCAGCACCGGAACACTCATCGCGACGGCCACTGTGCCCCACGGCTCGCCGAGCTGCTGAGCGCGGCGAACCACCTCACGCCAGGTCCGCTCGCGCAGCACCGGCGCGGTCGCGGGGTGGGCGAGGCGAGTACGGAACTGATCGACGGGCAGCGCGGCGCTGTCCGGCTCCTCACAGACCAAGTGGGCCGGCAGCGTGAGCGGGGTGGCCGCGGCCGCCAGCGCGAAGAAGGTCTCTTCCAGCACCCGCAGCGGGCTACGGCCCTCGGCGTACGTGCGGGCCGCGCGGTGCGCGGGACGGTGAGAGTGATGCATGGCACTGCTCCTTGAGGGGAGTGGCTGACAACGTCTGCCACCACCCCTTTCAACCCCCCGTGCCACCAGCGGACCGACCGCGCGTCACCGCCGCACCAAGCCCGGCCCACTGGCGCGGCGTGTGCGAAGGCGCGCAACAGGCCCGCCCGCGCTGGCCTGCACCGCCGCCACAGCCGCCTCACCCGGTATCGAACATCAAGAATTTTCTGGCCTCGCCTTCCGGCCCACCGCCCGCCCGTAACGGTGGCTCGGCAGTGGCTCGCAGGTGGCGCGCCACAGGCTCGCTCACCTGATGACCTGGCAAATGCAGCCGACTGCCCCGAGATGAGCACCGGGCGACCCACGCAGCTCATGGCACGCCGACGGTTCGAACATCTTCGGCGCCAGGTGGCAATCCTGCCTGGACGGATCCCTATTACTTCACGTCAGCACAAGACGGACCTCCGCCCCCGGGCGCCACCTACCGATGTCCACGACTTCATCCTGCGGCCGAGGAACCACTCGGATCAACGCCGCCCGCCAGCTGCCGACCACGATCTGGCTGCCCGCCCCCGACGAGCCGGACGCCGCACCCGCCCCCGGCAGCGTGCTGCCCGCCTGGGCGATCGAGAAGATCCGCACCGATTTCACACACCGCCCCGGCCGGATGCCCGCGACTCTGCTCAAAATCTCCATCCAGGACACCGTACCGGGCATGGACGCGCGCACCCCCTGCACGACCTACACCGACACCGCCGACGACACGGCCGGCGGGGCCCCGGTGCTTCTTGCCGAACTTCACCCCGACGCCCTCCCCGACCCCGGCGACGACCTGTCACCGGCCGATGCCGCGATGCCCGGGGCGATGGAGAACGGATGGCCCGGTTTCCTCCACCGCGCCCACCGCCTCCTGCCCGCCGACGGACTCCTCCTGCTCGCCGCCCGGCAGCTCAGGGACCGCGGAGTTCTCACCGACCCGCTCGGCTCGGTCATCGCCTGCGCACGCACCGCGGGCTTCCGCTACCTGCAGCACATCGTCATCGCTCATGCCCATCCTGCTGGCGACCGGCTCGTCGCTGCCCCGCCCATCGACGCCAGTCCCGGAGTCACGCACAGCGACCTGATCGCTCTCTCCGCGATCCACTACGCCTGAGGGCAGAGGAGTCCACCGTGCCTGTTCCCGTCTCGGTGTGGAACACCGCCCCCACCTCCGCCCCCGCCCAGCGCAAGGGCCGCTACCTGCCCGGCTCAGCCGCCCACCCCGCCAAGATGCTCCCGGGCATCGCCGCCCACGCCATCCGCACCTACACCCGGCCCGGCGACCTGGTACTCGACCCGATGTGCGGCATCGGCACCACCCTCGTCGAAGCCATCCACCTCGGCCGCAGCGCACTCGGCGTCGAGTACGAACCCCAGTGGGCCGGCCTCGCCCACCTCAACGCCGCCTCTGCCGCCAAAGGCGGTGCCGGATCAGGGTCTGTCCACTGCGGCGACGCCCGCCGACTCCTCGACCTCATCCCCGCCCCACTTCACGGCGAGGTGGACCTCGTGCTCACCTCACCGCCGTACGGAGCCAGCGTCCACGGACAGGTCCGCTCCACCCGGGAGACCGGCGAACGCGGCGTGGTCAAAAAGGACTTCCGCTACAGCCACGACCCCGCCAACCTCGCCCACGTCTCCACCGACCGGCTCCTCGACGCCTTCACCCAGATCCTCGCCCAGTGCCGCACCATGCTCCGCCCCGGCGGCACCGCCGTCGTCACCACCCGCCCCTGGCGCGAGCGCGGCGAACTCATCGACCTGCCCTCCGCCGTCCTAGCCTCAGGACGAGCCGCCGGACTCACCCCCAGCGAACGCTGCGTCGCCCTCCTCGCGGGCATCCGCGACGGCCGGGTCATCGCCCGCCCCTCGTTCTTCCAGATGAAAAACGTCCGCGACGCCCGCCGCCGCGGCATCCCGCTCTCGGTGGTCCAGCACGAGGACGTGCTGGTCTTCACCAGGCCCGCGATCCCGATGGTCCTCGCTGGCGGCGTGGCAACAGCGAGCAGACCACGGTGCAGGGCCGGGGCGGCTCGAACGTCAGCCACGGGAACGGCCCTGCGCTCCCGCACCTGCGCACGGAGCCGCTGTGACGGTCGATGACCTTCCGATCGGCAGTCTGTTCTCGGGGGTAGGGGGCCTGGACCTCGGCGTCCAGGCCATACTCGGTGGTCATGTCGCCTGGCATGCCGAGACCGACCCGCGAGCCGCCCAGGTGCTCGCCCGGCACTGGCCACACGTCCCCAACCTGGGTGACGTACGCGACAACGACTGGTGCCAGACCGAGCCCGTGTGCGTCTTGACGGCCGGATTCCCCTGCCAGGACCTGTCGGTCGCCGGCCCTCGCACCGGACTCGGCAGTAGCACCCGCTCCGGCCTGTGGCGGCATGTCGTCTGCGCCATCGACGCCCTCAACCCCTGCCTGGTGGTGATCGAGAATGTCCGCGGCCTGCTCTCCACCCCAGCCGGAACCCACGCACTTCGCCGCATGGAACCCTGCCCGCGGTGTCTGGGAGACCCACCCGATCAACCCCGCATGCGGGCACTGGGCGTGCTACTCGGGGACCTGGCCGACCTCGGGTACGACGCGAGCTGGACGTGCGTACGCGCTTCCGATGTCGGCGCGCCGCACCGCCGCGACAGAGCGTTCCTCACCGCGTGGCCCGCAATCCCTGGAGGACAAGCCGGAAGACAAGCCGTTGCTGAAGACGCCGACGGCGAACCTGGGCGGCAACGGCGGCTCCCAGCACCCGGCCAAACGCAAGGCCGGAGGCCACGGCCCCAACCTGGCCGACGAGATCGAGCACCTGCTGCCCACCCCGCGAGCCAGCGACGGTGCCAAGGGCTCGCCGAAGCAGAAGTACGGCGACGGCAGCCTCACCCTTGCCTCCACCGCGGCAGCGCTCGCCGCGCCGACCACACCGACCTGGGCAGCCGCGAGACCGCGACCGGTCGCGCCGCATCACTCCGTTGCACGCACGGCCCGAGGCCACAGCCCCACCCCGGCCGAGACGACCGAGCCCTTGCTGCCCACTCCCACCTCATCGGATGGCAGCGGCGGTGCGGGCACGCACCCGAGTCGAAAGGGCGGGGTGAACCTGCGAACGGCCGTCACTCGCCTGCCCACTGGTGGGGCGACTACCTGCCCGCCATCCGCCGATGGGAGCGCGTCACCGCCCGCGCCGCACCCATGCCCACGAAGCCCGGCACGCACCGGTTGTCCGCCGAATTCGTCGAGTGGATGATGGCGTTGCCCCACGGCTGGGTCACCCGGACAGAGGGACTCTCCCGTGCGGCCCAGCTGCGGCTCCTCGGCAACAGCGTGGTTCCCCGGCAGGCCGCCCACGCCTTGGACGGCCTGCTCCCCGAAGGCATCCCATCGCATGCTCCATCGCCGCCGTCCGGGACGCGGGCACAAGGCCGGCGGTGAATTCCCGGCCACGGATCGCCGTCAACACGCAAGGCCGCGGCCTTGACGACGCGCCCGAGACGGAGCGCCCACGGCCGTCGGTCACCGCTACCCAGCCCACCACCACAGGTTCCCACCAGAACGGAGGTCCTGGGAAGGGCCGTTGAAGATGACCGTGCAGTACGGCGCGATCGATGGCAGCGACGGCGAGGCACTCCAGCACCGCCAGATCGCAGTGATCCGCCGGGCCCTGGCCTGGCTCGCCTCCCACCCCGAGAGCGAAGGCGACGCAGCTACTGAGTAACGGTGGCCTGACGGCAGCCGACAGCAGAAAGGTACGAGCCCAGGTCCGCCAACACGGCGCCGGTCCTCGCCTTCGCTGCCTCCTCGCCCGGCACGCCGTGGTCATAGAACCGGACCGGTCGGCACCGCACGCCACGGTGCCGGTCGCCTGGCTGGGCCGCACCTCCACCGAGGACACGCATGACCCGACGCTCTCCCTGCCCCGCCAACTGGCCCCTCGCTCCCGCACATGCCTTGGAACGGCCTGCCGTGGCCCCCACTTCGATCCCAACGCCGACCTCGCTGAGTGCGTCCTACCCCAGTGACCGAGGCCGGTTGACGCCAGGCGGTAGGCACAGCCTCGTGAGGCCATCGTTGCCCATAGAGGTTGGGCGAGAAGGCCCGTGCCCCCGTGCGCATCCACGACCAGCTTGAGGCCCATATGAAGAAGCCGCTCGCTCCCATGACGCCCGACACAGCCCGTGCCCCCTTGCCCACCGCCCGAACAGACCACTGCCCCAACCCACCCCCGCAGACGCCCGCTACCGCGGCTGCTCCACCGTCACGGGAAGAGCCGGACGGGACCAAGACGGAGCATGCCGAGATCCGACTGCACACCGCGGAGCAAGCCTCTGTCCTGTTGCAGGTACCGGCCTCGTGGCTACGCAAGAAGGCGGCCGCCGGTCACATTCCCTGCACGAAGATCGGACGCCACCTCAGGTTCTCCCAAGCCGACCTGACTCACATCATCCGCAGCGGCGCCCGAAGCCCTCAGCCCAATGCCAGCACCTGACGAAAATCCCCCAACCGGGTGTTCCGCTCTGCCAAGCCGGCGAGCGTCCATGGATGCCCCGGCGACGCGAACCCGGTCGCCTCTCCACTTTCGCACAGCAAGGAGGCCCATCCGTGGCATGGGTCGAACGACGCGGCAACAAATGGCGCGTACGGTACTGGAAACCCGACGGCAAGGCCGGAAGCATTCCCGGCACATTCGAAACCAAACAAGCAGCCCAGGCACACGCCCACCAACTCAACACCGCCCCCGAAACAACCAAGCCGACGCAAGGCACCCAGCCCGCCGACTCACCCCCTGCTGTGCCGCCCGTCGAGTTCCGGTCAACCGTCCCTGAGCCCGAACCGAAACCCACGGCAACGGTGGCCGAATGGGCAGAGATCTGGTGGCAGACCGTAGACGTCGGCGCCAACACCGAAGCCTTCTACCGAAGCCTGCTCACCCGCCACATCCTCCCGCGCTGGGGCACGACCCCTGTGGACCAGATCACCCCCGCCGACATCCAGATCTGGCTCAACCGACTACGCACCACCTACGCACCGTCGACCATCACCAGTCTCCGCAAACTCTTCGCCATGCTCATGGGCGACGCCGTGGACAACGACCTCCTCACCACCAACCCCGTTCGCCCCCGACGCCGCGGACGAGGACGCCTCGAGCCACGCCGCGAACGCCTGTGGGCCGACGAACACCAAGTCCTCGCCATCGCCCACCGCATCCTGCGCCTGTCCTCCCGCAACCAGTGCCTCCTGGTGATCACCGCCGCCTACACCGGCATGCGCTGGGGCGAACTCGCCGGCCTCCACCGCGAGAACCTCGACCTGACCCAAGGGCTCATCCACATCACCGCCGACGCCGGTGCCCTCCACGAGGTCAACGGCCACCTGACCCTGGGCCACCCCAAAACCCACTCCAGCGTGCGCACCATCACCCTGCCGCCGTTCCTCACCGAACTGCTGACAGCAGACCTCGCCGCCTCCACCCGCCCGTTCGTCTTCACCACCATCCGCGGCAAACACTTACGCCGCTCCGGCTTCCAACGCCGCCTGTGGGCTCCGGCTGTAAGCGGCGGCCGCCACCTGAACGAGACATGGACGCCCGTTCGGCAGGGACTGACGTTCCACGGACTGCGGCACTCACACAAGACCTGGCTCATCGAAGACGGCGTCCCCGAAGTCGCCCAGGCACGCCGCCTCGGCCACACCATGGAAAACAAGATTGACGACGTGTACTCCCACGTCACCTCCAGCATCGACTCCCGCCTCCTGGCAGGTCTCGAAACCCGCTGGCGGCGCTCCATCGAACGCCACCGCCAGGACCGCGAAGGCAGGGAACTTCTATCGATCGCATCGTGACACGCAGGCGCTCACGTGAACCACCAGGTGAGACCGTGCGCCCTTGCCCACGGCGTGCGCCGGAAGTACATCGATGGGTAGCACCACCACGGTGGCCACGGGACCACCCCCGCGGGCGCGGGGACCACTTCGAACCTGCGACACCCGCTTTAGGAGTGGGATTGGATCCTTGCCGGGGGGATGTCCGGCGCTGCCGCGCGGTGCTGTTTGCCCTAGTCAGAGCCGCGCGGCGAGCCACTTGATCCAGCTCATGCCGCCCTGTATCGGGCAGTCCGCTCACGCATCGCTCACGCGCCGCGGACTGCTAAGCAGCGCATGGTCAGATCTGACCGAGGTTGATCTCCACCGGGAACGGGGCCGCTACCTTGAGGACGCCGGTGAACACGTCTCCGTCCGGGTAGGTCTTCGTCGCGAATCCGTTCTGGCTAGCCCTTCCTCCTTCAGGCGGTCCGGTGCCTCGTGAGGTCGTCGGCAAGAGAGTGAGACGAGGAGGTGTGCGAGCCACGAAGCAGCTGCTCCCCGGCCCTCATGCCCGACCGCGGTGCCGTCGGGCATGAGGGCCGGGCCGCACAGGTGAGTGCCGGTCAGGTGCCGCGTCACCCGGGGAGTCGTTCGGGGGCGTTAGAGGCTCGACAGGTCCAGGAGGTTGACCATCGACTGTTTCCAGGCCGGGCAGAAACGCGTGGTCCGGATCGGTGCGAGCGTTCTTGGCGCGCTCGGGTACTGGGAGGATGCGGCGCCGATTCAGTTCAGCCACATCGATCAGAGGGGCGGTCACTATGCGGTCGAGTAACTCTGCCTGCCGCGGCTCCAGGTCAGTCAGGTGACTAAGTACGGCGAGGATCTCCACGAGTTCCCGACTCCACTCGTGCTCCCAGTGCTCTGGGCGCTCGCGGTCGAGTTCGCTGGTCACCTTGCCGGCGCTGCGGGTGCTGCGGTACGCGAGCCAGCTGTCGAGTACGTTACGACCGCCGGTGGTGTAGTTGCGCATGCGCGGCGTGACGCCAGTGAAGACGCCCCCCTCGATGATCAGGTGCTCGTTTTCGGAGTCGTAGGTGATCGTGGAGGGGAGCCCGTCAGGCGCGACTTGTCGGGCGTATGTGATCTCGGGATGCAGGTCTCTCCACCAGTTCGATGTGCCTGCGGGGCGTCCATCACCTGGACTGATGCTTCGTGTGCCGAAGGTGGACGCCCACAGAATGTGGTGTCCCAGGCTGACGGCCTCATGCCAGAGGTCACTAGCGGCGGTCAAGGGGATGCGTACGCCGAGTGAGTTGAGGTCGTCTGCATAGCGCTCGGTGAAGGTGGGATGGGCGGTGACGGCGCCGACGTAGGCCAGCAGGTCTTCCGGGATGACCTCTTGGAGACCGTAGGAGTTGGCGAGGTGATGTAACAGCCCGGGGGCGATGTTGGGCGAGCGGTCTGCATGCAGGAACGGCAGCACGCGACCGCCGTTGCCGTTGAAGTAGTGCATGTCCGGGATGAGCGCGGTAAAGAGCAGGGCTGGGCCAGTCTGCAGGCGTTGTGAGTGCTGTTCGACGATGAAGACCTGGCCGTCTATGACGGCTTGCCATAGCTCCGGGCGGGAAAAGTCGATGACGCGCCCGTCGGGTATGAGCCATTGGCGGTCCCAGGCTCTGCGGGCGACGCGTATCGGAACAGGACAGGCGCTGTGCTCGTCGCGGAGAAGGGTCGGCGGGTGGGGGTGACCGGGTATCTGGACGGCTTCCTTGTCCAAGGTGCGGTCGCGGGTCTCTTTGAACAGTGCCTTTTGCGTTGAGAGGTCACGTTCCTGGACGAGGCGGTCCCATCGTCGACGCAAGGTGGTTTTGGATGGACTGAAGACCCAGTTCCGGTTGGGTTTTATGCCCGGTTTACGCCAGGGCATGAGGTCGGTGAGAGCGGGAAAGGAGTCCCAGCCGCTGTGGGAGGCGGGTGTGAAGGGGGCGTGCTTGACAGGCCGGGAAGTGCGCCAGTCGGGGCCGTTGATGTGCAGGTCGTGTAGTTGCTCTTCTTTGTCCCGGCGAGTGCCGTGGACGGCCGCGTAGTGGACAGGGGCCAGTTGGTCTCGCCGCTCGCCTTGCTTGCGGACAAAAATGGCTATGGCTAATTCCTGCTGGACGCCCGGGAAGAAACGGCTGTTGAGTGGCGGTCTCTTCGTTTCAGGAGTGAGGTCGATGACCCAGCCCTCGGTGCAAGTGCGGCGCAGGTACGAGCGCATGCCCTGAAAGCCGGCGCCGCGGATGAACCCGCCGGTACTAACGAAGCAGACAACGCCGTGACGGTGGTCGTCGTACTGGTCGAACACCTTGTGCGTGGCCCAGCGCCAGAAGTAGGTGCAGAGGCTTTTCAGTTTGTTCTCGTACACCCCTGCCGCACCGTGTAGCCGGAAGGCGTCCAGCGGTGGGGCGCCTCGGTCTGGTGAGCCATTCTCGATCCATCCACCCTGGCCTTCCGCCTGTTCGCGGTGGGGAGGATTGCCGATGACGACAGTGATGCGGCCTTCGCGCTGGATGAAGCTTGCGGCTTCAGCGTCGTCGCGCAAGGGGCCCCACAGGGCGCCGTAGCGGGTGAAGAGTTCGCTCGGCCGCCAGGGGTCAGCAAGGGTGTCGGCTAGATGTAGGCGCATGTCGCGCAGCCGAACCCGGGCGTTGAGAGAACGCAGCATCTGCCCGACGCGCATCTGCGCAACGGCGAAAGCGCCCATCTGCTTTTCGAAGCCGATCAGTCGGCCTGCGAGTTCTTGGACGGATTCGGCACGGAAGCCATCATTTCCGCCCTCGGACTGCTTGCGGGCGACGAGGTCGATGATGCCGGTGAGGAAGGTGCCGGTGCCCATGGCCGGGTCGATGATGGACACGCCAGGGTCGGCGAAACCGGCTGGGCAACCCAGCGTGGTGATCAGCACTTCGTCGACAAGGCGGATCATCTCCTCCATCAGCGGCGCTGGGGTGTAGTAGGTGCCGGAGTCCTTGCGGAGGTCGGGGTCGTACTCCTGCAGGAAGTGTTCGTAAAGGTGGATGTGGAAGCCGGGTTCGCTGGCCAGGGCGCTCCGCCAGTCGATGGCGTCGATGACGCGAACGAGCATGTCGAGGCTGTCGCGAAATTCTCCCTCGACCTGGTCGGTGAGGATCTGCAGAGCGCGCCCCATGACGGAATGCTCCGCTCCCAGCCGGCGGCCGACCTCATGCAGGCTCATCCTGGCCAGTGAGCTGTCATGGCCATCGGCGGCATCCGAGCTTGCGAGTAGGAGCGCGAAGGTGACGGATTGGGCATAGCGGTCGGCGAAGGCCGCGCGTTTGTCCCGATCATCAGTGGTGGGAAAGAGATCGACTTCGAGAGTGGAGGCCAGGTCAGTGAAGGGACGCCGGTGGCGCGGGAGCCTGGCCTCGGCGTCGAGCCGGTCGTGGACAGCATCGCGCAGGAGTGTGCACAGCGGGGCTACCTGAGCGACAACTTCCCGCATCGATGTCAGTGGATGCGGCTGCCAACTGAAGAACGCCGTCAGCATTGATTCGAAGGCGGCTTCGCTGGCTACCGGTAGCCGCAGGCGGGCCCCGGCAGTACGCAGATCGCCGTTGAGATGGATGGCGTCGCCGTGTTGCCGCCCTGAGCGATACATGATCCAGGTCTGGCCGTTGGTGTAGATCAAGTTGGGGAGCTTCGCCATGCCCTCCCACTGCCGTCGATCACGTTGGTTCAGTCCGCCAGGATGGATCACGCTCTTGTCCGGGCTCTTCAGCTCGACGTAGCCGACGATGTTGCGAGATAACTTCCCGATCCGCACAGCCAGGTCGGGGCGGATTCGGTGCGCGGCAATCGCTACCTCGGCATGCAGGACGGCCTGTAGCCCTAACACGTTCGCCGCGTCGACGAGAAGCGTCTCCACGGCGCGACGGATCGCGGCTTCCTTCTGCCCGTGCAGCAATGCCTGCTTGCACGCTGCACCGAACTCGCTGATGATCCGCCGAAACCCGTCCCTGCGCTGCATCCCGCCCCCAGAGGCCAGCACACTCCTGGTATCCAACTCAACACAGGGTAAGTACAACATCACTGACCGTCGAGAGGGTCTCAAGGCTGCGTACACCCACCGGCCTCCGGCAGTGCCCCCATCTCCCCGCGCTGCACGGGTTCAACCTTCTGATCCGCAGCTCTGGCACAGGTCGGTGCTGCAGGCCCTTAAAGGGGTCCCCTAGGCCGTTTCGTTTGGATCATCTTGCCGACCAGAGGAAGATGCCTGCGAGGTGGCGTCCGGCGAGGTAGATCGTGGCTGTTTTCTCGTAGCGGGTGGCGATGCCGCGCCACTGTTTCGAGCGGTTGATGCACCGCTCGACGGTGGTGCGTTGACTGTACGCCTCGCGGTCGAAGGCAGGTGGCCTGCCGCCTCGGCTGCCGCGACGCAGGCGGTGGCCGCGTTGATCAGCCGGAACGGGGATGACCGCCCGGATGCCGCGCCTGCACAGGTGGTCGCGGATGGCGCGTGAGGAGTACGCCTTGTCGGCCAGGACCACATCCGGTCTGGTGCGGGGTCGCCCGCGGCGGCGGGGGACACGCAGGCGCGCCATCACATCCACGAAGGCGGGCGCGTCACCGGCCTGTCCGGTGGTGAGAACGAACGCCAGGGATCGGCAGCGAGCGTCGGCCGCAAGATGGATCTTCGTACTCAGCCCGCCGCGGGAGCGGCCGATGGCGTAGTCGTGCGGCTCGCGGGCCGGGTCCCTTTCTTGCGGGCCCCGGCCGCGTGCTGGTGGGCGCGCACGATCGTGGAGTCCACCGAGACGGCCCGGTCCAGGTCCTCGTCAGCGTCAGCCTGGGCCATGAGCGCGGTGAACACCCGCTCCCAGGTTCCATCGACGGCCCACATGCGAAGCCGGTTGCAGATACCCCTCCGGTTGCCGTACTTCTCGGGCAGGTGGACCCACTGCGACCCGGTCTGGAACTTCCAGGCGATCGCATCGATCACCTCACGGTGATCTCGCCATCGACCACCTCGCCTGGGCGTCCGGTCCGGCAACAACGGCTCGATCCGGCCCACTGCGCATCAGTCAACGACACACCCGGACCAACGATCAGCTGATCCAAACGAAACGGCCTAGTGCGTTGTCCACGAACGTTCGCCGGGGTGGTCGTGGGTTGGTGCTTGCGGTGCTGGGGCTGCCAGGCTCGCTCTTGATGGCCGGATGGTCGCTGTTGAGGGTGAGGTCGTGGATGGCAGAGCCAGTCAGGGCACGGCGGTTGAGTGACAACGAGGGTCAGAAGCTGCAGCAGATCGTCCGGCGGGGCAGACACGAGTCGGTGCGGGTCCGACGGGCCCTGATCATCATGGCGTCGGCATCGGGCACTCCGGTCACAGCGATCGCCCGGTTGGTCGCCGCTCACGAGGACACTGTCCGCGATGTGATCCACGCGTTCAACGAGAAGGGCCTGGCCGCGCTGGACCCTCGGTGGGCGGGAGGCCGTCCCCGCCTGATCGGCGATGACGAACGCGGGTTCATCATCGCGACGGCCCAGACCCGCCCGGTGACGGTGGGACGTCCGTTCACGCACTGGAGCCTTCGCAAGCTCGCCGACCACCTGGCCCGCAACCGGGTCCGGACGGTCAAGATCGGCCGGGAACGGCTGCGACAGATCCTGCGCGAACACGGGATCTCCTTCCAGCGCACTCGCACCTGGAAGGAGTCCAAAGATCCTGACAAGGACGCCAAACTCGACCGCATCGAGCACGTGACCAGCCATTTCCCGGACCGATGCTTCGCCTTCGACCAGTTCGGCCCGCTGTCGATCCGCCCCTGCCACGGCTCCGGCTGGGCCCCCGGAGAAGAAACCGGAGCGACTGCCGGCCACCTACCACCGCACCCACGGTATCCGCTACTTCCACGGTTGCTACTCCATCGGCGATGACCAGCTGCGGGGTGTGACCCGCCGCCGCAAAGGCGGCGACCACAGCCTCACGGCACTGAAGTCGATCCGGGCCGCCCGACCCGACGGCGCCCCCATCTACGTGATCATGGACAACCTGTCGGCGAACAAGACCCCGGCGATCCGGGCCTGGGCAAGGAAACACAAGGTCGAGTTATGCCTGACGCCGACCAGCGCGTCGTGGGCCAACCCGATCGAGGCCCAGTTCGGGCCACTGCGCAACTTCGTCATGGGTGGCTCCAACCATCCGAACCACACCGTGCTCGCCCGGAAACTCCAGGACTACCTCCGGTGGCGCAACACCAACGCCCGGCACCCCGACGTCCTGGCCGCCCAACGCCGCGAACGCGCCAAGGCCCGCAGCGAACGCCAACAACGCTGGGGCCGACCACGACCCCAAGCCGCCTGATCACCCACCGGCGAGGCTGGCGCGGTCGTCGCCCTGGCGCGCTCCGACCGGGAAGGCCGCCAAACGAGCGCTGGATACAGACCTGCCGACGCGAGCTCCTGGACAGAACACTGAGCGTTTTCAGCGCTGCCGCTCCAGGGCGAGGATGGCTGCGGTGATTGACGACATTCGATTCGGACTGCATCGTGCCCTGCGGAGGATCCGCCACGACTTCAGACGTGCGACGCCGCGCTCGACCGGTGCCCGCGCTGCGGACAGTGCGCGGTTGACGGTTTGCTGGGTTGGCGTGAGGTCGCGGCCCGGCGGGCGCCTGACGGACGTCGTTGCCCACGGACCGGCCCCCATGTAGGCGCGGTCGGCAAGGATCGGGACACCTTGGCGATTGTCGGACGATCGTGCTCCTCAGGTTTCTGTCGGAACCCGAGCTGCGCGAATCCATCCAGGCGATGACGAAAAAGGTCGAGGCGTTCCACAGTTCAGCAACTGGCTGATGTTCGCCTCCGACGTGCTCCAGGACAACGACCCGGACCACCAGGAGAAGACCATCAAGTTCAACGAGCTGCTGGCGAACTGCCTCATTTTTCATACCCCCGTGGACATCACGAAGGTGGCCAACGACCTCATAGACGAGGGCTGGGAGGTGGACCCGGTGGACCTGGCCACAGTCACCCCGTACATCACGAGCAAGACCCGGCGCTTCGGGACCTGGCACCTGGACATGGAGCCGCCCGAGAACGAGGCGGTGGGCCGGTTGCGGATGGTCGCGTGACGGTGCGGCTTCCCGGCCTGAGAGCGAGGTCTCGGAACATCTCCACAGCATCGGTACTGAGTTGCAGGCCATCGCATGCCCCGGAAGTCTACGCCGATCCTCGGGAGCGGGACCGGCGTAGACTTTGGGCGACTTTAGGCAGGCGTCCGATCGATCTGGATGGACGGTCGTTCAACTCCGAGGACCAGCGTTCTCACCCATGTGTGCTGTTGGGCAATCGCCATGCACGCGGGCGAGCAAGGATTCGTACGGGATATCGAAGTGTTCTAGAAGTAGTTGGTGCGGGAAAATGAATCCGCTACCAGAGCGGCGCAACAGGATGCGGATTTCGGAGTCATGGAGGAAGTGTTTGTAGCGAAGGGGGGCAGAGCCGGAACGTGCCAGCAGGACTCGCATGACAATGTGGCGCAGGACGGCGTAGCCGCCGAGGCCGAGCCCGCGAGACAATCCTATGTAGGTACCGACGATGAGACCTGTAAGGGCCATACGCCCTGGTGTGGTGGTGTCGTCGGAGAGCATGGTGATGCCAGCAGTCAGGACTCCGGCGGTGAGGCCGAAGCAGATCGCGCTGATCGCGCAGTACCGGGCTGAGCGGCGGATGCCTTCGTTGGGTTGGGCACGGTGTTCGGTGATGTGCGGTATCAGGCGGTCTGAGATGAACAGTTCCGCGCATCCCAACGCAGCTGCAAAGAAGAAGGCGATGGCGCTCAAGTCGTCCGGGTGAGCGCTAACGGTGCCCATAGATACAAAGATGAAGAACACCTGCATAGCGTTGGTTATTACATGAAACATCGTCAGGTGCTTGAAGTCGGTGGAGACGATGTTTTTGTAGTTGTCCGTCGTCGAGGAGCGCCACTGCCAAGTCCAGGTGACTCGTTCCACTGGGTTTACGCCTTTTATCAGCAGGTGTTCGAGGACTGATCCCCACAGTCGGCCGCTGGCGATGAACAGGAACGCCGCGATACCCAGCAGATCTGGTTCCGTCAGGGTTCCTGTAGCAGCGAGGAAAACCGCCCCCAGGAGCACCGCGATACCAGCGATGAGACCGATCGTGATGGCGTCCACCGACCAGCGCCCCGGGGGCGAGTTCCGACGTCCTCCGCCCTGACCGCCCTCAAGGCGTTCCACCAAGCCGTCAAGCGTGAGGAGGTTCCACAGCGCTGAATATCGCCGGCCGCGGATCCCGCCGACCGTATCCCATGGATCACCCACGGCTCGGGGAACCCAAGTCGGATCGATCCGGTCGAGGTAGAGCACGTGTTCCCCTCGGGCCGTGAGGGTGCGGGCGAGCCACGTCAACCACTGCAGGGTCTCGCGGTCCTGGTACGAAGTGGAGCGGTGGTCGAGCATGCGGCGGACGTAGGCGTCAAGGATGCGGCTGAGGCGCTGCTCGGGGGTGCCTGGATCGCGTAGCTCAGTCGCAGGCCGATGGGCGTAGGTGTGGCTGATGATGTTGAGCATCAATGGGGATTGCAGCAAACCCCAGAGGTTGCGATCCGCCTCCAACGCGGCGCGTACGTCGGCCAGAGCATCAGCGTGGGTGGTCAGGTACGCTTGCACTTGGTGGCGGTCGGGCTTACCGAGTTCGATATACTGTAAGGCCCGGATGGTCTTGGCGAGACCATAGTCACGTTCACGGCAGGTCACCACCACTCCGGTGCACTGCTCCCGGAACTGACGGATCTCCTCTGCGCAGGCATACCGGTGTTCCTCGGGTACTCGGTCGAGTCCGTCCAGGAGGGGCAGGATCGCGTCTTCGGCCAGCCAGGCGCGGGTAATCTCCGTGGAGATGCCGTCGTAGGCGATCCTGACCTCGTCGGCGATCCAGTCATGCAGGGGCTGCCCACGGTACCTGGCCAGGCTGAGCAGAAGCGGGATCACGGGCGGCTTGTGCCTCTGACCTGTATCGATCTCCTCGATCTGCTTCAGTGCTTCGAGGGAGAGTTCCCTAGCCAGAGTGGCCAGTTGGGTCGTCTTGCCGAGTCCGGAATCGCCGATGAGTACGAGGCTTTCCGCCGCAGAACCGAAGAGTTCACGGAGCGTCGTATCCTCGGCTACTGGTTCTCGGATGGCGTGGGGTCCTGATGATCGTCGATGCCTGCGTCTGTCCCGCCTCGTGCCGGGTTCGTCGGTGAGCCGGGTGAACCGCGGATGCAGGTAGAGGTTCTTCCCTCTGTGGGACAGGGTCTCCTCGGCCCGGAACAGAACGTGCTTGATCATCACTTGGCGTCTGCGTAAGGAGGAGTTGGCCCGATGGCGATGCTGCTGCTGCCATGCCGCGGCAGCAGCCAGCTCGACTGCCAGTGCCAGCCCTGCGGCTGCGAATCCAACCTTGTCCTGTCGCCACGCGACCAGGCCCGCTGCAGTGGTGATCCCCAACAAGCCGAGCAGGGT
Organism: Wenjunlia tyrosinilytica; assembly: GCF_014646055.1. Taxonomy (GTDB): domain Bacteria; phylum Actinomycetota; class Actinomycetes; order Streptomycetales; family Streptomycetaceae; genus Wenjunlia; species Wenjunlia tyrosinilytica. The sequence goes on along the minus strand of NZ_BMMS01000044.1, from coordinate 7,799 downwards.
CCAGGCCATGCTCCGAGCCCAACGCCACGTCGCCCTACGTGGACGCTGCCAATCACCCACCCCCAACGATTCCTTGGTGGGACGCTCGCTGTCGTCCTCCACCCAGGGCAGCGGCGGGAACTTGCCCGCACGGCGCCCTTCTTCATGACGGCGCTCGGCCTTCGCCCACCGTGGTTCCCAGTCGTCGGGCTTGCCTTTTAGCGCCGCGACAACACCCTTGCCTGTCTGCCATGTGGATGGCCGCTGGCCCTTGAGTATGTAATTCACCCATCCAACAGATATGTGAGCCTGCTTTGCGATGTCCGCCAGCGTTGGACGGCCCGCTGGCTTGTACAACTCGTCATACAGAAGCCGAGCCAGATCTGCCCACGGCCCGTCGCTCCCTGGGCGATCGATCCCTGGTGTTCGCCTACCGCCCCGCCCCTGCCGCTCCGCCATCCTCGTGTTGCTCCCTCACTGGTCATTCACTCATTCACTGCTGGTCAGAGCCCCTTTCGGGCCCCTCTGAGGCATGTCAAGACTGAGGGCATCGGTCGACCGGTACACCCAACTCAGTCAGAAGGGTCTCGATCACATGAATGTCCTGAGTCATGCAGGCGACTACGTCCCAGCCGTGGCATTGTTCGCCCTTATCCGCTCCATGCTCTCGCGCGTGGCCGTACTGGCTGCACTGGCATTGGTGCTGCGCGGCAGTAAGGCAAGCGAGCGGCCCGAGTTGCTGGTCGGCTTTGTTGACTGCCTCGTTCCCTCCCGGGTGGGGCGGGCGATGCGGCGCGTGCAGGACATGACGGGACGCGACGTTCCTCGGTGACCATGTGCGTCGACCGGTAGCCGTTCGGTTGGCTCGACTGGGCATATTCGCCCCAGCGTCGCAGTCGAGCCAACCGGCAGCCGGAGGGTCGACGGAGGTTGTTGCCGCTCGCTTCGGCCGTGTTCTCGTATAGCTACGGCAAACGGACATGTAGCGCTGCGTGATGCACGGGGCCTGCCTCGGCACGAGAGTCAACGGTACAGCGGCTGGCGGTAGCAGCGGTCCACTTTGGGGTCGGTCTACCTGATTTTCGGGTCAACGACAGACTGCCAGTGTAGTGCCGCAGTAAATGCCGGATTTACTGCGGCAGAGCCTCTACCGTGATCATCGCGACCTGCGGCGGACTCTCCGGCCGTCGCAGGCGAGGCGTACGCATTTACTGCGACAGAGTCAGGAAGGGGTAGGCAGTGTCGGTCGAACTGGCGAGCGTGCCGGAGGGTGAGGGCGCACTTCTGTCGCCGCGCGCCCAGGTGGTGCCCTTGTCCGCTCCTCCGGCGACGTACACCGCGGCGGTCGAGCGGTACCTCACCGGTGCGGGGATCGCGAAGTCCTCAGCGCGGATCTACCGGATCTCGCTGACGACGTGGGGGTGGATGGTTGCCGGGCAGCCAGCGCCGACCGGACGCGCCCGCCGCGGCGCGAAGCCACCCGTCGTGCCCGTCTCCGTAATTGACGACCCGGCGCTGCCGGAGACGCTGGCGGAGCTGGCGGCGGCGCGGGCGGACGAGATGGACGCCGACACCGTCAACCGGGAAGTGTCCATCGCGCGCAAGGCAATCGGCTGGTGGCAGCGTCAGGGCTGGATCATCGGCGACCCGACGATTGGTATCGAGCGGCGGCCGGCACCGCCCGACCGCACCAAGGCCCTGGCCGAGAACCAGATCGCCGCCCTGTGGCGCCTGGACGTCGGACTCCGCGACAGGACGTTCTGGAAGCTCCTCTACGAAAGTGCCGCACGGGCCGACGAGGTGCTGTGCCTGAACGTGGAAGACCTGTACCCGCACGACAAGCGCGGCAAGATCACGTCCAAGGGCGGAGCGACCGAGTGGATCCACTGGCAGTCCGGCACCGCCCAGCTCCTACCCCGCCTGATCGCCGGCCGCACCCGCGGCCCGCTGTTCCTCACCGGCCGCAAGGTGCCCGCCGGCACCGCCACGCTGGACGTATGCGAGGAGACCGACCGGGCCCGCCTGTCCTACCGCCGAGCAGAGGAGATCTTCGAGTACGCAACGCGGCTGCTGGCCAACCCCCTCGCCTGCCCCGAGGACATCGCCAACCTGGAGGGCTTCACGCTGCACCGACTCAGGCACAGTGCTCTGACGCACGATGCCGAGCGCGGCACGTCCACGCCGATGCTGCTGGCCCGCTCCCGCCACGCCTCCGTGCGGTCCCTTGAGCGGTGCCCGCCCCGACGTCGACGCGGTCGCCGCGCACGTCGCCGCGAGCGACCCGGCCGCCCGCCGTCGGGGTTGATCACAGCGGCCTACGGCACGTTTCCGGCGTATTCCGGCTGCCCTCCTCCAGGAGCGTGGTCACCAGACGGTAAGAGCCCTCGAAATTGCTGCCATCGGTGCAGGTGATACTCACCTGGGCTTCGATGATGCGCACCGGGACGCCGCCGATGACCGAGAGATAGGAGGAGTCGGCGAGAGTTTGAAGGACTGGTGGGCGGCGGCGCTGGCGGATGCGGCCCAGGACCTGTGCGCCGGTGGCGTGCGCGGCGGTGAGGAAGTGGTTGCTGTCGAAGCCCCGGTCCCACAGCACCAGCATCTCGGGGCCCAGATGGTGCAACAGCCTGGTGGCGTAGGAGGTTTCGCCCTCCCGGGTGGGGCCGAAGACCGCCGCGATGACGGCCCGGGTGCCGGTCTCGACCAGCGTCATCAGCTCGACCTGGGGATACCCGCCGTGCAGGCACCGCCCCCAGCCAGCCCCGGTTGCGTTCGCTGTCAGGCACCTTGATCGAGCTGCAGCCATCGAACGACACCGTCCGATATGGGACGAACCGCACCCCCGGCATGGTTGGCCGAGCCAACGGCCCGGCCAACACCTCGAACAATGCACGCACCGGCGCGCTGCCGAGTCGGCGGCGCAGATCACGGAGTGCCTTCGTGCTCGGGCGGACAACCGGCATCCCCGACAGGCCGGCCGTCAGCTTGGCCCACACGAGCCGATAGCCGACCTCGGGGAACATGCACGTCGCCAGTAGAAAGTAGACCCCGACCCGTGAGGGAAGATCCCGCAGCCGCCGCTGCACGGTCCGCGTCTCCGACAAGACGGCATCGACCAGCTCGAACGGCACGACCGGCGTCAGCTCTCCCAGATGGGCCGGTGCAAACCGACTCGCGGCCACAGTGACCGTACGGGTGATGGTCGCCAGCGGCGACGGCAGGACACAATGACCGGGCAACGGAGCTCCTTCGGGAACAAGCTGTCTTGGACGACTGCCTGTACCAACGAGCTCCGTTGCTGCGTGTCAGGACTTCCTCAACTCCCTTGCGCTCATCTGCAAAAACGCTAACTACCCGGCCTTGGAGGTTGTCCCCGTGTTTGCGACAGCGAAGGGACAACGGCCTTCCTCTTCTACCGATCCCTTGCCGTCGAAGCCCGGCTCAGGCAATCGGCTTCAGCACCTCGTAAATGGCAAGGAGGATGGGTGGAAGCGTACCAATCAGGGATCCGATCGCCACGATGGTCACGGGCAGGCCGCGCTTGGCGCGCAGGGTCCGGGCAAGGAAGCCCACCAGCACAAAGAAGGCCAGGGCAACGACCACCCCGGCCATGAGCAATGTGGAACGTTGCTGTTCCATGAAATCTCCTCTTGAGCCATGCCTAGTCCGACTCTTGACGAGCGTCAGCGGAAAAGATCATGAAAAGCTCAGGTAGGAGAGCTCCATCTACCCCACCACCGCACGGCAAGTAACGACGACGGTAGCCTAAGTGGGGCGACATACACCAGAGTTGACGGAGTCGAGTACGGCTGCGGTGCTTATCCAGCCCGACTGGCCGTCCGAGTGCGGTCCCTGTGCTTCGGAGGGGAAGGTGGGTGCCTCGGGCTACCACCCCCGAGGCACTCCACCTGTGTCCTGGGACAGGTAGTCGTCGGACTAGGCGGCCACAAGACACCCACCACTATCCTCCGGCGCCCTGGGCAGGCAATCTGCATGCAGTTTCAAACGCTGTATGTCCACGTTGACGGGCTCTTATCACGGACTGTCTCTTCGATCTCTATGCTCTCACTTAACGGATACTTCTAGCCATGCTGCGCCGTCGAGGACGAGCGCAGCAGTGGAGGATCTGCCCCGACCTGGCGGACGTACGTCCGTTTCGCGCCCGCAAAACCGGCCCGTAGAGGGGTGGCCAGCTGCCGTAGGCGTGAGTCGAGTCTCTGAGGGGACCACGCGGGTTGGCGGCCAATGTGGTCGCCATGCGTCGCCATGCCTGGGCTGAAGTAGCATATGAGCAGATCGAGCGGCTGTCGGCGAGGTGGCCGACGGCTGTGTTGGACCAGTTGGCGACCGGCCGTTGGCGTGATGTTGCGCAGGTTTCCTCGAGGCTGCGCGGCGGAACGAGTCCGTCCGTGTGGGCCGCGGGAACCTCCTGCGCCCCATGTTCAATTATTGATGGAGATAGACAGGCGGACAGATGCTGGTCCTCCAGAAAGCCCTCGTTGCGCCATGACCTACTCGTCGGTGACCTGTACCGAAGTGCGATCCTTCTCGATCGCTTAACGGATGCTATGCGAGCTGTTAGCCTGAAGCCGCAGGCATCGTAGGGGGGAAACTAACTATGACGGGTTGTCAGTTTTTTCTCCTCGGGCCGGTGCAGTGCCGCCGCGAGTCGATCCCGATTGCCATGGGGCCGCCCCAGCGCCTGGCAGTACTGGTCATCCTGCTTCTCGCCACCAACGAGGCGGTTAGTGTCGCGTGCCTGCGTGAGCGCATCTGGGGCTCACGTCCCCCGGCCTCCGCGGTGACAGCGCTACAGGTCCATGTCCACCACGTTCGGAGCCAGCTACGGAGCTTCGGCGTTGCCGATGCGCCGCGCGTAGTCCATCACCCGGCCCATGACTCCGACAGCGGGAGCTACACCCTGCATGCCGGATCCGAGTGCATCGATGTGCACCGGTTCCGCCAGCTACTGGACGAGGGCGAGGCGCATCAAGCGAAGGGAGATAGCGCACGCGCGATAGAGGCGTTCGACTCTGCGCTGCGCCTGTGGCGAGGCGATCCTTTGGGCGGGATTTGGAGCTCTGTCTACTTCGACGGCATCCGGTCCAGTCTGGAAGAGATGCGCTTCGATGCTCGCAAGCGCCGGGCAGCCTGCTTGATCGATGTCGGAGCCGCGTCCCGAGCCATGCAAGACTTGTGGGATCTGCGTATGCGCCACCCTAATGATGAGAGGGTGGTGATTCTGCTGTCCTCCGCCTTGAGGGATTCGGGTGACTCCAGCCGTGCGCTAAGCCTGCTCGCCGATGAGCTGGCGCGTTGGCAAACGAACTTCAGAATGGCGCCACGCTCCCTGCTGATCCAGTACGAGCACCTGCGGTCCGGCTCTGCGGATGCGCAGCCTCACCTTGGTGGCGCAGCCCGATGAGCGTGGAAGCCCGATTGCTGGGGCCAGTGACGTTGATTGTGGACGGGCGTGACGTCACACCCTCGGCACCTCGTGCGCGCAGCTTTCTCGCCTCGCTGCTGCTGGCCGTCGACACGGTTGTGCCGCGCGAGAGCATTATCGCGGATGTGTGGGGTACGGGAGCTCCGGTGACAGCGACTGCCCAAGTGCAGTCATGCGTTCATCAGCTGCGTAAACCCATCGCTGTGGAGGTAGGGACGAGCCGGTGTCGCCAGATCATCGCATCGCATCCAGTCGGTTACGCAGCCCATATCCCCAGGCGCAGCCTGGACCTGGTCAGATTCGAGGATCTGACGGCCAAGGCCCGTCAAGCTCTTGCGGACGGGAGCACCGACCTCGCACACAGCCTGTTGCAGCGGTCTTTGCAGCTGTGGAGTGGGCCGGCGATCGCGGGATGCGCTGGCGGCGACGGCCTTCGCCGACAGGCGGGCCGTCTTGAAGGTCTCCGCCTGGAGGCCCTGGCTCTGCGCATCGAGGCTGACCTGTCTCTTGGGCGTTCCTCGCGCGTCGTTCCCGAGCTCATGCGTCTCAGCGGCGAGTATCCCTCGTATGCGCGCTTTCAACTGCAGTTGATTGCAGCCCTGTACAACACCGATCGCGCCTATGAAGCACTGCAAACGCAGCAACGCGTTCTAACTGCCCTACCCAAGGACGCTGCTCCCACCGATGTCGGAGCGTTGCAGGCGATGCGTTCTGCCATCATGCGCGGCGACCAGAACATCTACCGGCCCATCATTGCCCCTGCGGCACCGCTTGCTTTGCCGCGTCGGACAGCAGACGTCCGCTTCTCGGTGCTCGGACCAGTGAGGGCCCAACGCGATGGGCATTGGCTCGATACCGGTTCGCCCCAGCAACGAGCCGTGCTGTCGGCGCTTGTGTTGCGCGATGGCCGCACTGCAACCCTCAACGAATTGGTGGACGCCGTATGGGGCGAGGAGGCCCCGGAAAGGGCCCTCGCCGCGTTGCGCACCTACGCGTTCCGCTTGCGCAAGGCCCTCGGCTCGGATGTCCTGATCTCCGATGCGGGTGGCTATCTCGTCAAAAGCGTGCCCGGGGCACTGGACCTGAGCGTCTGCCAGAAGCTGGCCGTCGAGGCGGAGAAGGTGCGTGCCACCGGTGAGCTTCCCCGGGCACGGGAGTTGCTGCGCCAGGCGCTGTCGCTGTGGGAGGGAGAACCGCTCGCCGGTGTCCCCGGCCCGTACGCCGCGGCGCAGCGCTCGCGGCTGTCCGACTGGCGGATCGCGCTCCTGGAGAGCCGTCTGGAGTTGGATCTGGAGCTCGGCGGCCATGCCGAGGCGGTCTCGGAGCTGACCGCGCTGTCCGCCGAGTACCCGCTGCGCGAGCGGCTGCGTGGCCTGCTCATGCTGGCCCTGTACCGGGGTGGGCGGCAGGCCGAGGCGCTGGGCGTCTACGCCGACACCCGCCGCCTGCTCGCCGAGGAACTCGGCATCGACCCCGGTCCCGAACTCGCCGAGCTTTACCAGCGGGTGCTCCAGGCCGACCCCGCGCTGACGCCCCCGGTGCACGCCGCGGCGCCCCCGGCGGCGGGGGCGGGGGCGGGGGCGGGGGAGCATCAGACCGTCCGCCCGGCCCAACTACCGGCGACGGTGGCCGACTTCACCGGGCGCAAGGCGTTCGTGGAGGAGCTGAGCGAGCAGTTGTCGAGCGCGGAGGGCCGGGTCATGGCAGTCTCCGCGGTGGCGGGCATCGGCGGTGTCGGCAAGACCACGCTGGCGGTCCATGTCGCGCACGCCGCCTGCGAGCACTTCCCCGACGGGCAGCTCTACGTCGACCTGCTCGGCGATCAACCTGCCCCAACCCTGCCTGAAGCCGTTCTCGGGTCCTTCCTCCAGGCCCTGGGTATCCCTGACCAAGCCATCCCGGACGGTCTGGATCAACGAGCAGCGCTGTTCCGCTCCACGCTTGCTGGACGCCGCGTTCTGATCCTGCTGGACAACGCCCGTGACGCCACCCAGGTGCGCCCCCTGCTGCCCGGCTCCCCCGGCTGCGCGGTGCTGGTCACCGGCCGCACCAGGATGGTGGACCTGGCCGGCGCCCACCTGGTGGACCTGGATGTGATGAGCCCGGAGGAGGCGCTGACCCTGTTCACCCGGATCGTCGGGCAGGAGCGGGTCGGAGCGGAACGGGACGTTGCCATGGACGTGGTCGTGGCGTGCGGCTTCCTGCCGCTGGCCATCCGGATCGCCGCCTCGCGCCTGGCCACCCGGCGCACCTGGACGGTCTCGGTCCTGGCGAAGAAGCTGGCCGACGATCGGCGGCGGCTGGACGAGCTGCGGGTGGGCGAACTGGCCGTCACCGCGACGTTCGAGCTCGGGTACGGCCAGTTGGAACCACC
>NZ_BMMS01000043.1 GCF_014646055.1 Wenjunlia tyrosinilytica | reverse complement strand
GACTGGGCGGCGCTGCATGAGGGCCGGACACCGCGTCGGGTTCCGATGCCGACGTACGCATTCGACACCAAGCGCTACTGGATTGACGCCCCTGGACTCCCCGCCGTCACCGCGTCTCCGATCGCGCCCGTACCGGCCAGGGCGGCCCCCGCCGAGCTGACGTCCAGGACGTTCGAGCGGCCGGTTTCGTTGGGGTCGGTGTTTGTGGGGCCTCGGTCGGAGGTGGAGTCGGTTGTCGTGGGGTACTTTGAGCACGTGCTGGGGGTGAGTCCGGTGGGTGTCGAGGATGATTTCTTCGAGCTCGGTGGGGATTCGTTGTCGGCGTTGCAGGTGGTGTCGCGGGCGTCGGAGGCGTTTGGGGTGGAGCTTCCGCATCATGCATTGTTGGAGTCTCCGACGGTTGCGCAGCTGGCGGCCGCGGTGGAGGAGGTGCGGAAGTCGGCCAGCTCGTCCTTGGTGCTGCTCAAGCAGGGCGACCAGGGGCAAGCCCCGCTCTTTCTCGTCCACCCCGTCGGGGGAAGCGTCTTCCTCTATCGAGACCTCGCACGCCAACTCCCAGACCAGCAAACGGTGTATGGCTTTCAGTCGGCAGGGGGCGACGCAGTTGCCTTTATCCGGCGGAGCGTCGAGGAGATGGCAGCGAGCTACCTCGATGAGCTCCGCACCGTCCAGCTGACAGGTCCGTACGTGCTCGGCGGCGCCGGGTTCGGCGGCCTGGTCGCTCTCGAAATGGCTCAGCGGTTGCGTGCCGCGGGCGAGGCGGTGCACCTGCTGGTCCTGTTCGACACCCCCGGCCCCGGAGAGATGCCCGCCAACGTGCACGGGAGCCTCTCAGCGGAAGCCGCGGACGCGCTCCTCGTCGAACGTCTGGCGGATCGGGACCTCCCATCGTCGGACGAACCGGATGCACAGGCCCGCCAGGTCCTTGACGTCTATCTTGCCAACGTGGATGCGCTGCACGCCTACCGTCCCGTCGCCTATGCCGGTCGCGTCCTGTACTTCCTCGCCGAGGACCGGCGGCCGGGCCTCGACCCGGAGCGCCCGGACTCGGCGTGGGCCGCCCTCGTCGGCGGGGGGATCACCACCCACCGCCTGCCCGGTGACTACGGGGCGATGTTCGGAACCGCGAATGTTCAGGCGATCGCGCGGATCGTCACGCGCGAGCTCGAGCCGTGGAGTAGTGCGGACCACTCTGCCGTATGAATCGCAGCCTGATGAGAAGGAGGAATGTCGTGGGTAGCGATACGGATATCGAATGTGACGTCCTGATCATCGGCTCCGGTCTCGCCGGGGGGACGTTGGCACGCCAGTTGACGCTTGAGCAGCCGGATCTCACGGTTGTGGTGGTGGACAAGGCCACCGACTTCTCCCCAGGCCTGGACGAGTCGTCGGGCGAGGAGTTCTCCGACTACGCGAACCGCGTGCTTCGAATCGGACCGTACTTGCGGAAGCACCACATCGTCAGCTCCGGGATGCGCTACTTCTTCGACTCCGCGGACCGGGATCTGCCAATTGAGCGCATGTCTGAGATCGGGGGCCGGACTCCCCACTCGATCCCGACCTACCTGATCGACCGTCCCATGCTGGAGCGCGAGCTCTGCGACATGAATCGGAGGAGCGGGGTTCGCGTTCTACTTGGGACTGAGGTGTTGAACTGCGGACCGGGTGAGTCGCCGGCCGAGGCAATCACGATCGATGGTCGTAACGGCCATCGCGTGCGGACCACCGCGGGCGTCATCCGGTGCAGGTGGCTCGTGGACGCGGCCGGAGAAGCGTCACCGTTGTCTCGCATGTTCGAGCTGGTGTCCGAGGACGACCGCAACCCCATAGCGGCGGTCTGGGGTCGCTTCGAAGGCTGCGTCGCGCTCGATGACCTCGGCGACGCGTCGTGGCGTAGACGCGCGCCGCACTGGGGTCGGGCGTCTTCGATGGTGTACCTGATGTACCGCGGGTACTGCATCTGGGTGATGCCGATTTCTGAGTCGCGGCACAGCATCGGCGTTGCGTTCGACCGGCGGCACGTGAAGCTGGACATCGGCACCGCGGACGTCTTTGTGACATTCCTTCAGGAGCATAGGGCCGTTCGCGCCCTCCTCGGGCCTGATCCGGTGCTCAGTGACTTCGGTGTGCGTGAGAACTTCGCTCGCTTCGCCAAGGAGCAGTTCTCGGAAGATCGGTGGTTCCTGACGGGTGGTGCGGGCACGGTCCTCGATCCCATGTTCGCCACCTCCTCGTGGATTCTCACGGAGAGCAACAAACTCATCGTTGAATTTATTACGTCCGACCGCGCCGGAAGGTCGCACGAGCTCCCTGGGCTTGTGCACCACTACCACATCCGGATGCGGAGCCGGTACGAGAAGCTGCTGAACAGCGTCGGCCACTATGTCTCACGAGGCTCGTTCGACGCCTGGAGTGCGTGGCTGGCGCTGCGCAATCGCGTGTACTACAACCGCATCGTGCCGGATGCTTTTGAGGACCACCGAATCCTCCTGTGGTTCGGCCGGGCGCACGGTGTCGACTGCCGGTGCGACGAGGCGGTGATGAACGGGAAGCTAGCGCGGATGCTGGCGTGGGCGGACCAGTTGACCGATGAGTTCGTCGACCTACTTGATCAGAATGAGAAGTTCTACGTCGGCAACGAGGGAATGTTCCTCGACTCGCGCCTGTTCGACGAGGACACGGTCCTGATGGCGAAGGTGCACGACAGGCGGAATTGGATGCGTGAGGTCTCGGCGGACGAACGAACGTACGGGATCTTCTGCCGGACACTCGTCCGCCGTCTGGTAGAGATCTCGGGCGAGGTCTGGAGCGAGACGAGCTTCAAGGCGGTGTTCAACCCAGACGCGGACGATCGGCAGACATTGAGGGCGATGTACGCCGGCGTGGCGGGACACTTAGGGCGTGGAGATCTTTAACTCGTCGTTTTGGCCTTGGTTTGGGTGGGGCCGGATGCGAGGAACGTCGCGACGTCGGCTGGTGTACGGAGGCGGGCGGTCGAGGTGTTGATGTGGTGGCCGTGTGCTTCCAGGAGTGGGTGGACTTCCTGTTTCGCACGGCTGATGGTCATCGCGGTGACGCCGAAGAGTTGGCCGAGGAGGTCCATGGTGGCGAGTTTGCGCAGGTGGAGCGCGGTTGCCAGGATCCGGTCACCTGGGGTGAGCTTGGCTTGGCGCCGGTACCGGGGGCGACCAGGTGCTCGGGACCGCGACGCTTGCTGAGCACTCGCTCGCATTGAACCTCCAGCGCAGGAGTCAGTGCGTCGATGAGCTCGCTGAGCTGTTGGCGGGTCATACCGGTCAGTTCCGGGTCCTTGCAGCGAACGCTGAGTGAGGCGATGCGGCCTGTTCACCGGCAACTGGTCTGACGTGCTGTTGGTCGCTGCCGCGTCCAGCGGATGCTGGGGGGCAAGGGTGTAGTTCCAGTCGCCATGGAAGCGGTGCCGGGTGATCGGCAGGGCAGCGATCTCCTCGTCGCTGACCTGGATGCCGGTGGGGTACGGGTTGGTGTCGAGTTCGGCGTGCACTGTCACGGCAGCTGTGGTTCTGGTCATGGCTGGTCCTGGAGCGCGTGTCGGTGCTGGTGGCAGGCTCCTGCGATGGCTTGATGGTGGCCGCGCCAGGCCATCCAGTGCAGGGTGTGTTCCGCGTCCCGGACTGGTGGTGTGTGGACGAACGCCCAAAGGAGTCGGACGAGTTCGGGGCAGGTCAACGAGACGGGCCGGTCCGGCAGGGCCGGTCGTGGTCGTGGCGGCGGTGGTCAGGGTGAGGACGGCGGATGCGACAAGAGAGAACAGCGACCAGCGCATCCACGAGTTCCAGCAGGTCACCTGCCCTTCGTCAAGGCCGCTGAAGGTCTTGCCGAGTTGGAAAGTCTCCTCGATCCGCCACCGTCGGCAGATCACCTCCACCAGCTGGGCGAGGGTGACGTCTTGGGGTGTCCAGCAGCGGAAGAAGGAGATTTCGCCGGTGTACCGGTGCCGGCGAGGGACCAGGACGCTGGTGCCGTCACCGTCGTCTCCGTGTCCGTCGGGGTTGTCGTCCGCACGGACATCGAGCCAGGTCCGGTCGTACTCGCGGGTGCCCTTCGTTCCGTGTCCGGTCTGCATGCGCATCCACTGGTGCGACAGCACCTTGTTGATCATCTGTCGGGCCTTCCACCTGCGGCCCGCTCCATCTGTGACCGTGTATGTGTGGGACGCGCCGACCCGCGCAGCCGAGACCGAGCTCCCGCAGGTTCCTGCGCAGTTCGCGGCATGAGCACACCTCGTCGTCGGCGAACCAGCGCGCCTGGACACCCAGCTCAAGCGCGTTTTCGACCATGGCGGCCGTCTGCCGCGGCTTCGTCGCGAACATGATCCCTTCCGGAACGCCGGCCGCTTTGCGACGCTCCTCGTCCGCAGCCCAGTCCCTCGGGAGGTACAAGGTCCGGTCGATCACCACCCGCGCCGACGCGGTGCCGGCGGCCAGGTGCACGGCGACCTGACACAGCCCGACGCCTTTGATCGCGCCGCAATACTGGCGGTCGGCGCCGACGCAGTCGATCGAGGATTTCGCGTCCCCGGTCCCGTCCGCGACCAGCACCACGTCCTGACCTGCGAGTTCACGCACGATCAGGCGGGTGATCCCCTCCCGGGCCCGGTCATGGTCGAACCTCGCCCGTGACAGCAGGTGCTGGAGCCGGTGCGGGCCTGGATGCCCGAGGGCCTCGGCCAGCGTCCAGCAGTTGCGCGTGTCCACCTCCGCCGCCGTGGCACGGGTCTCACGCCGGGCGAAGCAGCCCGCGATCGCATCCATCGCCGCCCCGAACAGCCTGCCCCACGCGACCCGGGCTATCGTGGCCTCTACGGCCACCTGGTTTTGATACGTCGTCACAAACGTTCATGATCACGGTGGCCGTACCGATGCCCACACCGGACCCCGCAAGCCGCTGAGCAGCACAGGCGCCGGAACTACAGCTGCCGTGACTGACCGGCGACGATCAACAACGCAGTCCCGCAGAATTGCATGTCCAGTCAGAGCAACAAAATCGGCTAAACGTTCTATTCGTATCGGCCATTCGCAGCTCTTGATGCCGCACGGCGACCGCCGTGTTCGTAGACATGTTCTGTCATGCCTGCGCGCGACGGAAGGGGAGCACGTTGAACGGCAAGATGATGGCTGCGGTGGTGGCGGTGGCTGCGCTTACTGCTGTGGCTTCGGCCGAGCAGCCCTGGCATCCGCTGGACGCCACGAGTGGAGGTGGTTCCGGGACGAGTGCGTGTGTGGAGCGGGCCCGGCACGAGCGCCCCCAAGCGTGGACGTGCCTGGGAGGGGTGCTCACGATCACCTCCGACTCTGGGGCAAGCCCGTGGACCGGATGGTTGCTGCCGCAGCGACCGACTACCGGGCCTCGCCGCCGCCGCGCCGAGGCGCACAGCGCGCCGACGACTACGACTCCTGGTGCGAGAAGCATGACGTGTGCGGACGGCTGATAGACCACAACCACACGATCGCCGAGGTCAAGGGCAATGTTGTCTACGGCAACCAGAACGGGTTCATCGGCTCTTTCGACCTGGTGAACAGGCAGGCTTTCGACGGAGAGTTCCCTCGCTGGCGGAGTCTGATCGACTGGGACTACGGCCCGCAGGTCCAGCCCGACAGGTTCCCCTTGAACTGCCGGATCAACATCAGTCACGGCCCGGACGACTACTGCGGGAAGAACGAACCGGTGTTCGCTTCCATCGACCGAGGGTTCACGCGGTCGTGGAACCCCTCGTCGAGCAGGTACATGTACAACGAGGCCAGGTTGCGCGACGGCCGCAAGCACCACGACGACATGACCGGCATGTTCTGGGCTCATGGCCACGACGCCGAGTTCAAGATCCGCGGGGCGATCCACACGGGCCGGTGGAGCAAGTGCAACACCGGCCACTGCAAGTACTACCAGGTCCCGTGGAAGGCGTGATCCATCAGGTCTGTCCGGGCAGTCGGGAGAGCTCGTCGGCGGCCAGCTGAGCCTTGATGCGGCGGGCCTGCTCGGGGTGGTACTGGTCGTCGATCCGCCGCGCCTCGTAGAGGTGGAGCAGGTGGGTCTTGATGTCCTCGACGGTGGCGAACCCTCCGAAGGGCCTGAGGAGCCACAGCCGGCCGTCGGGGCGTGGGGGAACCCCGTTCAGGTCCAGGTCGGCGTTGACGTCGTCCTCCTCGTACTGCAGCTCTGCGGCCGTTGCGGGGCGGATGACTTCCTCATCCACGGGTTCTCCGGCTCGCCGGGTCCGGTACTCGCGGATGTAGTGGGTGGACCGGTCGGGGACCCATGTGCGGTGCTGCCTCGGCCCAGACATGGGGCAGGAAGCCGAACAGCCGCTCTTCGGTCGCCAACTCCCAGCCCTGCTCGCGAAGGGCCGCGACCTCGGGCAGTTGGTGGTCTTCCAGGGGGCTGGGGTCCGAGTAGTCGGCAGCCGACGGGTGGGCAGGCTGATCCCACGTGTGCTCCATGGAGTAATGGTAGGAGGCGTAGACCGCAAGCTGGGCGGGGGATTGGCGGAGAGTGAAACCCGCATTGGTGACTGCTACTGCAGCTGGAGGCATCGTCCACTTGGGCAGTGGTTTTGGCCACTTGCTGACTGCGCTGTTTCGGCGTCGTACGGAGCTTGACGGCGCGGCAGGCCTGCGAAGGTCTCGAAATGGAGCACTTGAGGAGGAGAGCCGTGCCGCTGGGGGTCAAGGGGGCGTGGGTTCAAATCCCGCCGTCCCGACAGAGAACGAGCAGGTCAAAGGCCGTCCCCGCACAGCGGGGACGGCCTTTGTCGTACATGCGTTTGCTCCCACGTGGGAGCGAGCTGGGAGCCCTCGTGCTCCCATGCTCCCCAGGTGTCAATCATGCCCGATTCGTCCATCCCCCGATCCGGTCGACATGGGACGCGGTACGGAGACGCTGGGCGCAGCCGTCAGCCGCAACGTGCCACTGTCACCCCAGCGGTATGGATGCACCGCCCATCGAGAGGCATAAGAACCCCTTGACGACTCCCGACCCCCTTCCGGAGTGGGAGCACGCCGTCGCGCTCCCCATGCGACGGGGGGAGAGGTCTTCGCCTGGCACCCTCGGCCAACTGGTGTGCGCAGGTGGCCGCCCTCCCGGCGCCAGCCCCACTGAACGCGCGCCGCGCCAAGAGGAGGCAAAGCCCCTTGGCGTTCCCCCGCAGACGGGTCACTCCCAATCCGAGAGCGCCATACCCAGCCGTACGACGCGGTAACGACCTCGCCGCGGGGCCGCCGGATGGTCAACTGGACGGATTGCCCGGAGGCTTGATCCACGCCGGGGCACCGATGTGGACGGGGCGTCACTAGCAGTTTGGGGGAGTGACGGGACGGGCAAGGGGCCAGTCTGATGGGCGGGGCGGGCTGATGACCGTCGTGCACCAGGGACTTGGTGCATGCGCCGCGTGCTGTGATGTCGCATGGTGTCGATCGGTCCGACGAGCGGGCCCGCCGCGCGAGCCCCGGAATCTGGGACAAGCGGGAGCAGCACCGTTCGCGAATGCGTCGACCTGGGATGGTCAACGAGTCTGCAAGCCGCAGGTTCGAGCCTTCGGCAGGAGCCGCGAACGAGGGCTGGTCGTAGCGCACCAGCCGTGGCCTGCGGAGATTTCCTCGTCGTGACGATGTCGGCGCATCTACCAAAGGCGCGTGTCGGCTGATGCGGCGATCGAGGTTCTCTGAGCTGCTTGCACAGCGCCGGCTCGGCGCCCGTAGCCTGGTCGGACCGTCGTTCGTGGTGACTGGCTCGTGCGAGGGATGCGACGCGGGGGCCGCACTCGAATGACCCGTGAACGCGGCGGCGGTCTCCCTCCGGGGCAACCGACCCTCAAAGGCCGCGAAGGCGGATCGCACACACTCGGGACACCCCCGCGTCGGCGGGGAGGACCCGGGGTCCGTGACGCGCAGGACGGGCCGGTTCGGAACACCCTCGCGTCGGCGGGGAGGACGCGTGATCATAGGCCGCCGGGTCGGGGGACCGCGGAACACCCCAGCGTCGGCGGGGAGGACGCCGATGCGGCGTCGTCGATGTCGCGCCGTAGCGGAACACCCCCGCGTCGGCGGGGAGGACCTTGCCCGCCAGGGCGGCCTTGGGGACCAGGGCGGAACACCCCCGCATCGGCGGGGAGGACTGCTCACCACGTGGATCGGAGTCCGCCCGTGACGGAACACCCCCGCGTCGGCGGGGAGGACCGGGTGCCCGGCCTGGAGATCTACCTGTACAACGGAACACCCCCGCGTCGGCGGGGAGGACGTGGACTTGGCGCCCCTGGCGGCCTGGTCGGTCGGAACACCCCCGCGTCGGCGGGGAGGACGTCGATCAGCGCGGCGAGGACGACGGTGAGGGCGGAACACCCCCGCGTCGGCGGGGAGGACGTCCTGCGCCGTCCCGGCACCGAACTCGATCACGGAACACCCCCGCGTCGGCGGGGAGGACGCGTAGACCGGGACGATGGTGATGCCGTGGGCCGGAACACCCCCGCGTCGGCGGGGAGGACGGCGTGCACAGGTTGCGTATGAGCTGGTCTCGCGGAACACCCCCGCGTCGGCGGGGAGGACCCGGCGTTGCCGGAGCGGGTCCGCATCCGGGACGGAACACCCCCGCGTCGGCGGGGAGGACGGCCCCGGGTGGACGTGCCCGGCATCGGCGTACGGAACACCCCCGCGTCGGCGGGGAGGACTTTCCCTACCCTCAGCTTTTCGAACCGTCACGCGGAACACCCCCGCGTCGGCGGGGAGGACGGGCAGCGTGGCCATTAAGTCGCCTACGGCGACGGAACACCCCCGCGTCGGCGGGGAGGACTGCCAGGCTCTGCCGTCGCATTCGTTCTCGACCGGAACACCCCCGCGTCGGCGGGGAGGACGCCAACTGGGTACGGACCAGCTCTGCCGCGGACGGAACACCCCCGCGTCGGCGG
Source organism: Wenjunlia tyrosinilytica (assembly GCF_014646055.1). Classification (GTDB taxonomy): domain Bacteria; phylum Actinomycetota; class Actinomycetes; order Streptomycetales; family Streptomycetaceae; genus Wenjunlia; species Wenjunlia tyrosinilytica. The sequence continues at coordinate 31,672 of NZ_BMMS01000043.1, read as the reverse complement.
GGAGGACCATGGCGCGGGCTCCTGATGGTGGGGTTACGGCGGAACACCCCCGCGTCGGCGGGGAGGACCACTCGATATTGGAGGTGCCGCTCACGTGGGGCGGAACACCCCCGCGTCGGCGGGGAGGACACTCAGACCCCGGTCGCCGTGCTGGCGCTGTTCGGAACACCCCCGCGTCGGCGGGGAGGACGGACCCGACTCCCTGCCCGGCCTCGCCCGGTACGGAACACCCCCGCGTCGGCGGGGAGGACCCCATGGCATGGGCGACGTCTCCGGGGGATGCCGGAACACCCCCGCGTCGGCGGGGAGGACCCTTTCTGAGCTGTGGCTTAGCAGGGGCTTTGCCGTGTCTTTACTCTGTTCTCGGAGAGCATCCTCTGGGTCACGTGCGCAGATTACATGCTGTTCCGACGGCCTTGTCGGTGCTTAATGGTTGGATGCGGCCGATGGGCAACGGAGTTCAAGTAGGAGGGGTACGCGGTGATGCGTAGGCCGGGGCGGGCGGTGGACGAGTCGGCGTGGGGGAAGTCCCGAGGGCTTGATCGGCCGTATCCGCTGGTGCGGCATCTGCTGGATGCGGCGGCTATGGCCCTGTATCTGTGGGATCACTACCTCTCCGGGAACCAGCGTAGGAGCATCGCAGTGGGGCTCGGGGCTGAGGCAGATCCTGCGCAGGCACGTGTGCTGGTTGCCCTGTGTGCCGGGCTTCATGACATCGGGAAGCTGTCGGGGTTCCAATTGTGCGATGCCCGGGGAAAGGAGGGGCTGAGCCGGGAGTTCGTCCGGGACCAGGGGGAAAGGCTCGGGACGACACGTATCGGGCATGCCGTCGCGGGGATGCAGGCGGCTCCCGCGGTGCTTGCTGCGCTCGGGCTTGGGGACACCGGCATGGCGGAGGACGAGGGGGTTGACCGGGTTGCGGAGATCATCGGGGGGCACCACGGTGTCTTTTCCCGGCTCAACCGGGGCATGACCGATCTTGCTGGCTATCAGGAGTTGTTCGGCGGCCTGAAGTGGGCTGATCAAAGGGCAGTGCACGCGGCCGCGGTGCACGATCTGCTGGGTGTGCCGCCGTTGCCCGAGCGTTTCGAAGCGTCGGCGGCGGTGCTGGTGACGGGCTTGGTGATCCTTGCGGACTGGCTGGTGAGCCAGGAGTCTTATCTCGAACGGCGCCAGCACGCCCTTCGGCCCTCGCTGCAGGAACACTTTGAGAAGTCATGCCGAGACGCTGTAGAGCTGGTGCGGGAGGCGGGTCTGGTGCCGGTGGAGCTGGCACGCAAGGATTTCGCGGAGGCGTACGACATTAAGGGTGAGCCGAATCCGCTGCAGCGGTCGGTCGCGCGAGGGCTGGCCGAGGCGTTGGCAGTCCCGGAGGCAGGGAAGGCTGGCATCCTGGTGGTCACTGCCGCGCCTGGGGACGGCAAGAGCGAGACGGCATTGGAGGCCGAGCGGTTGCTGTCGCAGGTGTGTGGTACGCGGGGGTTTGCGTTCCTGCTGCCGACGATGGCCACGAGCGACCCGATGCACGCCCGCGTCGCGGGTGTTTTGGACCGTCAGGGGGCGGCGGGCGCGGGGCTGACGCTGACGCACAGCATGGCCTGGTTGAACAGTGCCTACTCGGACGGCGAGTTGAGCGGGGGGCCAGCGGTGCTGGTGTGTGATGGCGAGGAGGAGGGGGACACGGCGGCGCGTCATCAGGCTGCGATGCGGCCCCGGCAGTGGCTGCGGGGCGGGAAGCGGCCGCTGCTGGCGCAGTGGACTGTGGGAACGATCGATCAGGCGCTGATGGCCGTGCTGCCGATTCGGCACAACGCGTTGAGGCTTCTGGCACTGTCCGGCAAGACGTGCATCGTCGATGAGGCGCATGCCTACGACCCGTACATGCAGGTCCTGTTGGGACGGCTGCTGAACTGGCTGGGAGCGTATGGGGTGCCGGTGGTCCTGTTGTCCGCGACACTTCCGGTCTCGGTGAGCGACCGGCTGGTCAAGGAGTACCTCAGAGGTGTCGGGAAGCATTCTGTCCGTGAGCTGAAGCGGCGTTCGTTCGAGGTTCCGTACCCGGGATGGCTCTACGTGGACGCGGCCACCGCGAGATGCGAGCGGATCGGTGAGCCGGATCGGCAGGATCAGGCCGCGCAGCGGCGCATGGAGCTGGCGGTCCAGGTGGAGTCGGTTGTGCACACACCTTTGGGAAAGGGCGGGGAGCGGGCCAGGCTCGCGGTGATCGAGTGCGTCCTGGAACCGCTGCTCTTGGAATGTGGTGGCGAGGTGGGCGGGTACGCGCTGGTGGTCTGCAACACGGTGGGCGAGGCGCAGGACACCTACACCTGGCTGAGGGACCGCTGTGCGGCCCGAGGGTTGGGCGAGGTGGAATTGGTGCTGCTGCACGCGCGGTTTCCCGGCGATGTGCGGGAGGGGCGGACCCGGCTGGTCTCGCAGGGCATGGGACGTCCCGGTCGGCGCCTCGGACGCATGGTGGTCGTGGCGACCCAGGTGGTCGAGCAGTCCCTTGACCTCGATGCCGATCTTGTGGTCAGCGATCTTGCCCCGCTGGCGCTGCTGCTTCAGCGGGCCGGGCGGTGCTGGCGCCACGAGGTGTGGTGGGCGCAGCACGGACGGCCCGGCGGCAAGCCGCGTCCGGCGTGGGCGGCCTGCACCGGGCCGAGGCTGGTCGTCCTTGATCCGCTTCTGGCCGGGGGTGGGCAGGTACCGAAACACTGGGGCTCTGTCTATGCCGAACACCTCCTGCTGGAGACCTCCGAGGTGCTAGCGGGCCTGGGGCCGGGTCCGATCAACATCCCGGACGATGTCCAGGCGCTGGTGGAGAAGGTGCACGGCGACCGCTCCGACCGCTTCGACTGGGACAGCCCTCGCAGGGAGAAGGCGTGGGTGGAGTTCGAGGGCGAGAACCTCGCGCAACGGGGCATGGGCGAGTCAATTGCCGTCCCGCGTGTCGGCTCTGTCGACGAGCTGCACAGCCTGCATTCCCTGGGAGTTGAGGGCGAGTGGCAGATCGCCACCCGCCTCGGCGCTGACGCGGTCCGGCTACTGTGCGTCTACATGCAGGAGGACGGGAGTGAGACCCTGGACGAGGAAGGAAACTACGCCTTGCCCACCCCGGATAGTGACGGCCGGATCGCCGTGAACGATGTCCGCGCGGTGATGAGGCGGACCATTCCGGTGCGGGCCGACTGGTTCAAGGACGCCGAGGCGACCTTCAATATCCCGGACGGTTGGAGCGATCACCCGATGCTCGGCGACCTGGCGCTGCTGCGGCAGCCGGTACGCGGCGGCGAAGTGCAGGCGGTGGAGGTGAAAGGCAAGCGGATGTGGCTGGACGCGGAGTTGGGGTTGGTGCGCCGATAATGATCTGGCCCCGCACTACGTGAGTGGCACCCCCGCTTCGGCGGGGAAGACGATTTGCGCGAGCGGTCCGAGACCTCCGCACATTGGAACACCCCCACAGCGGTGGGGACAGGAAGGGCGGACCATCGGGGGGTGGAGCTACGGTGACTCCGACCTCTCAGTTCTGGAACCGGAAACTACCTCGTCATTCGGCGCACCGCCTCGACCACTGCGATCAGCATGGTTGCACATGTGGTGGCGACGTTGGCATCGGGTCGGAGCACCAGCACAACAACGACGAGGATCACGAGCCAGGGCAACGTACGGTCGGTGCCCCCGGCTAATGCGGGATGTGCCGGAAGCGCAGGCAGGGCGCGCATGGTGACTCCACGGTTGATTCGGCCTTGTGGACGCAGCGATGAGCTGGAAGACGAGCCTCTGAAGGGGCGTCACGTTTGTACCCCAGCCGACAATGGGTTGGCAAGGGCACCGAGTCCCCCACACATCTTCGGTCTCGTGGGAAACGGCCGACACGAGGCTTCCAGGGCTTCTTCTCGAGGGGGCACGCCGTTGGTCACCACTGTCCCCGTCGCTTGTGAGACGCTGCTCGCGTCATGGACGGCGTTTTTGGTTCTCGTGGGGTGCGGGGGTGTTCCACTCGAAGAGGGCGTGGGCGGAGTCGGTGCAGCGCTCTGAGAACCAGGTGCGCCGCGGCTGTGAGCCTTGTGGCGTGGCTGAAATGCATGTGCGTTGTCAGTGGGCCCTGCTTCACTGTGTGACCATCGCCACTCCCCGCAGGGAGACCGTGGGGGTGCTGGAGGCTGCCATCGCACGGCGCTTCGGGACCGGTTCAGGAGGGGAATCTTGGGGTTTGACCTGCGGGATGAGTCGTGGATTCCCGTACGCCTGGGGGGCCGGTCTATGCGGGTGGGGCTCCGGGAGCTTTTACATCGAGCGCACGAAATCGAGGATCTGGAGTTGCCGGTGCCGCCGGCGGCGTCCGGGCTGCTACGGATCCTTGCGGCCATTACCGCGCGCGTCGCCCGTAACGACGAAGAGCGCCTGGACGACATGGACCTGGCCGAGAACGTCAGGAAGTGGCGCCATGCGCGTGACAGGGTCTTGGCGCGGCGGTGCTTCGATGCCTCGGCCGTGGACGCCTACCTCGACCGTGAGGTGCCCGAGGGCCGCTTCGATCTGTTCGGCGACCGCCCCTTCCTGCAGGACCCGCGACTGGACAAGGAGTGCCTGGACGCCAAGGGGAAACCGAACTCCTCGGGTGTGAACAAGCTGGTTTTCGGACGGCCCACAGGCGTCAATGGCGCCGTCTTATTCGGCCACTTCATGGATACCGACCCGGTGCCGGTCTCTCCTGCGGAGGCTGCCTGGCATCTGATCGCCCAGCTGTACTACGGCCCGTCCGGGCAGTGCACCCCGCGCCGGATCACCTCCGTGCGGCCGGGCAGCGGAGATGCGGGCCCCCTGCGCAAGACCGTCTCCTTCCACCCCTGGGCGCCGGATCTGTTCACCACGCTTGTGCTGTCGGTGCCGGTCCCCGGCGGGAGCGGCGCGGAGCCCGACGAGGAGGACCGGTGCCCCTGGGAGATGGAGGAGCTGCTCAACCCGCTCGGTCCGCTGCCGAAGGTCACCTGGCCTGGGCGGCTGCTGACCGGCCGCGCCCGCCATGCCGTTCTGCTTGCACCCTCCGCCGACCACGCCACCGTCACCGACGCGTTTGTGACCTGGTCAACCCACGCCCCTGCCCAGGCTGCCTCCGACCCGTACGTGATCCTCGACCCGCCCAAGTCCGGTGACGGCACCCGATTCCCACGCCCGGCCGACGGTCGACGCGCTTTGTGGCGTGACCTGGATGCACTGCTCTTGAAGGACCACGACGGCCAGTCCAAGCGGCCCTACGCCCTGGAGAACCTGCCGCGTGCGCTGCTGCCCGTGCTCAGGGTGCGGGCCTACGGGTTCGATCAGGACGGGCAGCAGCGCGACAGCGGCTGGTTCGAGGCGAGCACCCCGCCGGTCCTGCGCTGGCAGCAGGAGGTGGACGAGCGGATGGCTCTGTATGTGGGGCAGTGCCGTCAGGCCGCCGACGAGGTCGGCGGCATGCTTGAGTACGCCGCCCGGTTGGCCTGGAAGCTTGCCACCGACCCCGGGCAGGAAGACGCGGAGAAGGTGCGGCTGGACGCCAAGAGGCCCGGGCCCTGGCGGGACCGCGCTCTTGCCCAGTACTGGCCGGTGGCCGGGTTGGTCTTCTGGGGGCTTGTCACTCCTGAACGGTGCGACACCCCGCCCCATCAGCCCTTCGTCGATGCCGCCCTTGATGCGTTGGACTCGGCGATCGGCGCAGTGCGGGCGGATGTGCGCACGGCCCGCGCCCGCAGCCGCGCCCGCCGCTGCATCCGCGCGGCCATACCCCGCTCGGCCGGCCGCTGACCAACGGCCCCTCCTCCTGTTCGCTCCGTGCCAGTGCCCAGTGCCCAGTGCCAGTGCCCCAGGGAGTTTTCATGACTACGTCACCCACGCCCTCCGCGCAGACCCCAGCCGAGGAGAGGCATTCCGAGGCGTTCGTGCGCTACGTCCTCGGTCTGTGCGAGCGGGACAAGGGGGTTCGGGCGGATCTGCGCAGCGGGCGCGGGTTGCCGGTGGAGCGCTGCAATCGGCTCCACCGGTACCTCGTTCCCCGCCTGTCCGAGGACCTGCACCCGGATGCGAAGCGTGCTCATTACGCCGTAGCGGCTCTGATCGCCGACAGGCCGCGCGCCGCGCGCGACGCTGATGCTGCGCGTTCGGCCGATGCCGTCGCGGTGCCTGCACTGGATTGGTGGAAGCGCCCCAACTTGGGTGCCTCACTGGCCACCGGCGTGAACAAGAAGCTGTTCAAACCCAGCACTGCAGAGTCGGACTTGCACCTGATGGCACGTCAGAATACCGAGGCCATCCACCCCCGCCTGCCCTCTATGGCCAGGTACCTCCAAGGGCACGGCGTCGCAGTCGACTGGGCGGTGCTGCTGGAGGACCTGACCTGGTGGAACTACGACCGGGACCGGATCGCAACCCGCTGGCTGGAGAGCTACTTCCGTGTCCGCACCTTTGATGATCGTGCCGACACCCCCAGCATCGACACCGACGCCCCCGAGGAGACCAACTGATGTCCGTCTTTGCCGATTTCAACGCGATCCAGTCCGTCCCTGTGGCGAATCTGAACCGGGACGACCTGGGCTCGCCCAAGATCGTCAAGTACGGGAACGCCTTGCGGTTGCGGGTCTCTAGTCAGTCGTGGAAGCGGGTCATCCGGCATGGCGTCGAGGCGGACCTGGGGGAGAGGGCCGCCCGTACTCGCTTGGTGCCCGTCAAGGTCCGGCACGCCCTGGAGCGGGAGGGCTGGCCGGTGGAGCTGGCCGAGTTCGCCGGTGCTCAGGTCGCTGCGAGCGCGAGCGTGAAGAAGGCCCTCAAAACGGAAAATGGGGGACACACATCCGTCCTGCTGTTCCTGCCCGAAGGCGGCATCGACGACCTCAGCGCTGTGTGCCTGGAGCACCGGGACGCATTGGAGAAAGGCCTGGGGAAGAAGAACCCAGGTGCGCTGCTGCCCGCCGACCGCATCGAGCAGATCCTCAAGCGGCGTACCGCTTCCATCAGTCTTCTGGGCCGGATGCTCGCGGAGCTCCCCGGCGGCAACGTGGACGGCGCTGCCCAGGTGGCGCATGCCTTCACCACTCACGCTGCCGAGCCGCAGCGGGACTATTTCACCGCAGTGGACGACTGGCTGCCAGCCGAGGAGACCGGTAGCGGCCATCTCAACACCGCCGAGTTCGGCGCCGGGGTCTTCTACCGCTTCGCGTCCGTCAACGTTACCGACCTGCTGAAGAACCTCGATGGCGACCACAAGGCCGCCCGCACCGTGCTCGCCTCCTTCGCGGACCAGTTCTTGATGTCGCTCCCCCAGGCCAAGCGGAACAGCACCGCGCCGCACACCGTCCCCGATCTCGCCTATCTGGCTGTGCGGCACCAGAGGCCCGTGTCGATGGCCGCCGCCTTCGAAACACCTGTCTCCGCCGACCGCGCCGGTGGATTTTCCGGTCCCTCCCGCGAGGCGCTGGCCGCCTACGCCCGCGACATCAACCGCCTCACCGGCAACCGTAACCGTCCCTTCCACGGCCACGCCACCGTCGGCACCGACACCTTCGGGTCACTCGGAGACCCTAACGACTCCTTCTGCGAACTGATCGACGCGGCCGTCGATGCCGCCCTCCCGACGCCGGGGAACGCGCAGTGAGCGCACTGCTGCTCCGGCTTGCCGGACCGCTCCAGTCCTGGGGAGAGCGATCCGCCTTCACCGCAGTCCGGGACACCGCCGCGTTTCCCACCCGATCTGGCCTTATCGGAATGTTCGCCGCCGCAGAGGGCCGCAGCCGGCTACATGCGCTTGCAGCCGACGAGGCAGGCCGTGAGGTCTATGCCGACCTGGGGTTCACCGTGCGCGTGGACCGGCCCGGCACCTTGCTCTCCGACTTCCACACCGTCGGCGGCGGATTGCCCGACCAGCTCACAGCCGCCACCAGCGGCGGCAAGCACAAGGGCGACGCCGTCATCACCCGGCGCCACTACCTCGCGGACGCGGTGTTCGTCGTCGCCGTCACCGGCCCCGACGACACCCTTGACCGCATCGCCGCCGCACTGCGCCAACCGCACTGGGCGCCCTACCTCGGACGCCGTTCGTGCCCACCGGACGAGCCGTTCCTGCTGCGCACCTGCGTCCAGGACCCCGCCGCGGAACTGCGCGAGCACGTACCACTCAGCCCTGGCGACGACCACGGCCGCAGCCCTGACCGCACCGGCGCGGACCGGACGGTCCCGGTGACTTTCTACTGGGAGCGCCTGCCCACCACCGCAGCCGAGGACACCGTCGTCCTCTCCGCCAACGACACCCCCGTCAGCTTCGCCCAGCACCACCGCAGCCACAGGAAGCGCACCCTGTACCGCACCGTGGAGCACCTGTCCGCGACCCTGCTTCCCCAGGAGAATGGCCGCCAGCGGACGCAGAACACCGACGTCCCGCACGAGGACCAGCCTCGCACCTTGCGCCAGCGGCTCATGGACTACGCCACGGAGGACACGGCCGCATGAACCAGCCTCGGGCATTCCTGGCCCGCATCGACCTCAACCTGCAAGACCGTGCGGTGCAGCGGGACCTGCGGGACGCCAACCAGATGCACAAGACACTCATGCGGATGGTCCCCGACGGCCTCGGCCCACAGGCCCGCCGGATCACCGGCATGCTCTACCGCCTTGACACCGTGGAGCACGGCACCATCCTCATGGTCCAGGCATCCAACGTCCTGGACACCTCACGGCTGCCCGACCGGTACGGCCGGACCCAGACCCGTGATCTGACGCCGATGTTCACCGCCCTGCGCAAGGGCCTCGGAGTCCGGTACCGCATCGTCGTCAACCCGGTGAAGCGGGAACGCCTGCCCTTGGAGCGCAAGGATCAGCGCGGGCGCATCGTCCCGCTGACCGGGGCCGACGCCGACCAGTGGTGGATCCGGCGCGCGGCGGACGCCGGGCTCGAACTGCACACCCTCACACCGGCGGCCGTCCCGGCGGTGCTCTCGCGCACGACTGACGCATCCGGCATGCGCCACAGCCTCCTGCGCTTCGACGGTACCGCCACCGTCACCGACCCCGCCGCACTCACCGAAGCCCTGCTGTCGGGAATCGGACGCGGCAAGGCCTACGGCGCCGGGCTGCTCAGCCTCGCCCCCGCACACACCGCATGAGCGCACCCCGCAAGAGCGGCGACGCCCGCGCACGGCTCGCCGCCCCCACACTCGCCATGCTCCCCCGAGTCGCCGACTCGCTGTCCTTCCTCTACCTGGACATGGTCCGCATCGTGCAGGACGACACCGGCGTATGCGCCCGCATCGAGGTCGACGGGGAACGCACCGATACCGTTTACATCCCCACGGCCGCCATCTCCTGCCTCCTACTCGGCCCCGGCGTCTCCATCACCACCCGTGCCCTGGCGACTGTGGCCCGCCACGGTACCAGCGTCCTGTGCACCGGGGCCGGGGCGGTGCGCGCCTACGCCGGCATCCTCCCCGACTCCCTCACCACTCACTGGCTCGAACAGCAGGTCACCGCGTGGGCCGACCCCAAGCGGCGGCTCGACGTCGCCGCCCGTATGTACCTCAAGCGCTTCGACGACGCCGACCTACCCGACGGCACGACCCTCGCACAACTGCGCGGCATGGAAGGCCAGCGCATGAAGGCCCTCTACCGCATCCTCGCCCAGCAGCACGGCATCGAACGCTTCCGACGCAACTACCACCCCGACCAGTGGCACGCCCAGGACCCGGTCAACCTCGCTCTGTCCGCCGCCAACACCTGCCTGTACGGCGTCGTGCACGCCGCCCTCCTCGCCCTGGGCTGCTCGCCCGCCCTCGGCTTCGTCCACGCCGGCACCCAGCACGCCTTCGTGTACGACGTCGCCGACCTGTACAAGGCGCACATCACGCTCCCGCTCGCCTTCTCCCTCCACCAGTCCGCCAACCCCGAGCAGGAGGCCCGCCGCACCTTTCGCGCGGAACTTCGCCTCGTACGCCTCATGCCCCGCATCATCCGCGACGTCCAGGCCCTCCTCACCCCCGATGCCGCGGACGGCGAAGGAGACGAGGAACGCTCCGAACGACAAGATGTCCGCATGGTCCACCTATGGGATCCGGAGGCCGGGGTCCTGCCCGCAGGGGTCAACTACGCCCGAGAGGCAGACTGACCATGCCCTCCATGCTCGTCATTGCCACCACCGCCGTCCCCGCCCATCTGCGCGGTGCCCTCAGCCGCTGGACCACCGAGGTCGTCGCCGGAATCTTCGTCGGCAGCGTCTCTGCCCGAGTCCGCGACGAACTCTGGACCGCCGTCACCGATGTCTTGGGCGACGGTGCTGCCATCCTCGTCCACCCGGCAGCCACAGAACAGGGCTATCAGATCCGCACAGCCGGAACGCGCAGACGGGTCCCAGCCGACTTCGACGGCCTGACGCTGATGAGGATGACGGGGGCTCCTCCCCTACGGCCGACAGTAAAAGGAATGCAAAGCCCGGATTAACGTGCAGGTCACGAAGATCCTCCCCGCCGACGCGAGGGCGCTTCGCGATGGAGAGGATCCGCAAGGGCGTGCACGGCAGTCCTCCCCGTCGAATTCGCCGTGTGGGGAATCAACCGTGGCGGATGGGGCTCCACACGGTGAGGCCCAGCCGGTCATCTCGCCGATCTCGCCCCGTGCCGCGATGGCCTGCTCAGGAGGCTGAGTGGTCCGTGCTCTTCGGCTGCTTTGGTGGGGAGCCCGGCTGTTGCCGCAGGTGGTCGAGGACGTCGGCCAGAGGTAGGTCGTAGTGGTCCTTGTCCTGCTCCCAGCGGGCCAGTACTGCCGCCGTGGCCTCTGCGGTTTCGGTGGGGAGTCCGGCCGCGTGCAGGGTGTCGGCGATCTCCGTCATTTCGGGTGCCCAGCGCCAGGCGCGGGCGGCGACGCTGGGGAGGTAGTCGGGGTCGGAGAGGATCTGGGAGGTCATCGTCTTGGCCTCCGCGGTGAGGAGGTCGGCCACGCCGTGGGCGTCGGCAAGGGCGTGCGCGACAGCGGCGAGAGTGCGAGCGCTCTTCTGGAAGCCTGCGAAGGACATCTTGAGCGCTGATGCCGCGCCGATCCGGTGACCTGCGATACGTGGCTGAACGGATGTGTCCTTGAACAGGGCGTCGATAAGTCCCATGTCCTGGTCGTCGCCTGCGAGGTACAGGCGGCATGTGCGCGCAGCGGTGGGCGGGGGGCCTATGATCGCGCCGTCGAGAACAACGGGTGCGGGCCGGATTACCTCGGCGATGCGCTCCATGCGCTGTGGGCTGATGGCGTTGGCGTCGAGGTAGAGGCCGTCGAACCCGCAGCGGGCGACGGCTACCGCGACATCTTCGGCCGCATGCGGGGGACAGATGGACAGGACCGCTTCGCTTGCGTCGAGCGCTTCCTCAAGGGCGGCGCATGCTGACATCCCGGCGCTGCCAGCACGTTGGCGCGTCGCTCTACTACGGTGTTCGGGCACCCATAGAACTTGGTGGCCGACGCCAACGGCCTGATTGGCCACGGCTGAGCCCATCGCGCCTGGGTGCAGGACGGTCAGCGTGGTCATGGAGTTCCTCCCGGTGCGAGCTCGGCGCGGCTGTGTTCGTGGTGAGCGGCAATGGCTTCGTGCATGCCGATCGCGGCGGGCGAGCCGGCCGCCGGGCTCTGCGCGAGGGTGCGGGCGAACTGGCCCAAGCGCCTCCTGACGCTCTCGGTGCCCCGGCGCGCGCTGACGGCGAGTACATCATGGATCTGGGCGGCAGCACCGTCGAGATCGCCGCGGTTCAGACGGGCGGTCGCCAAGTCCATGCGGGCCAGTGACATCTCGCCCAGGCGGCGTTGGTCGGCAGGCGCGGCTTCGAACATGTTCACTGCCTGCTCAGCGCGCACCTCGGCGTCGGCCAGATGCTGGCCTCCGCCGAGCCAAAGATGGGTGCTGCTTGCGTAGAAGAGCTGCTTCTCCTGCGGGAAGGCCATCATGCCGCCTGGCAGGTCGTCCTCGCTGGTGAGCTGGTCCCTCAAGGCATCGGCACCGTGCAGCGCAGTGAGCGCGTCGTTGGCCTGCTGGAGCTGGCCGTGCGCACGGGCCCTGATGCTGGCCAGCCGGATATGCGCCGTGCCGTGCTCAGGAGTGAACGCGCTGCCGGACTCGGAAAGGCGCACGGCGTCGCGGGGGCGCCCCTCCCAGTAGGAGATCAGAGCCTGAAGGCCTCGTACCCAGGCACGGAGCCCATTGTGGCCGGCGAGCTCACCGCACATGAATGCGGTTCGTGCTTGGGTCTCCGCCGCCTCATAGCGTCCGAGATCGAAGCTCGCGTTCGCCAGGACTCCGCACAGGACGCCGGCAGCCACGTACAGGTCTCGGGTGTACTGGGGAGGTTGGCGACCCTCCAGTAGCTCGAACGCCCGGTTGCGGAGTTCACGGACCTCCCGAAAGGCGGGTCCCACCGGGCGGTTCGGGTAGGTGGTGACGATGCGCCGGATGTCCGACTCAAGTTGTTCCATCGTGTGCGGGCCCACGTTGCTGCTCTCCGCCCTGACGGCGAATCGCGCCGACTCCTGCGCCGCTGCCGTCACCAGATCCTCAGCGTCGTGCTCGTACCAATCACTTGCACTGCTGCTTTCCACCTGCTCATTTCGAAGGCTTCGTGAGCTGGTAGGGGCGGGAGCGAACAGACGCTCTACGGGGAGCTGGAACATGAAGGTTAAGACCCGGCTGGCTTCTCGTCTTGGGGCAGACCTTAGCTCTCCGTGCATCCACCGGTAGAACTGCCTACGCTCGATGGTGATCGTTGCGATCGAGGCGGGGCCCTCGAGCTCCGCCAACTGCCGTGCGGCCTTGACGAACCGCTGAATGAAGACCTCGTACTCGCGCCAGCCTCGGTCGTTGACGAGGATCTGAAAGAGGGGCGGTTCCGATTCCATAGCCGATTCCCTGGGCTCGTGTCTACACCTGATCTCCACGCTAGACACCGGAAGGGCGCGGCGACAGTGCACTCGCCCTGAGGAAGGGCCCAGCGGGCCAGATGACAACGGGACGACGAAGCAAGACGTCACACGACATCCTTAAGGCACTCGCTAAGACGACGTTCCTCCTCCAAGCTGCGACTCCCATCTCAACATCGCGGAACAGAGTCGTGTCGTCGCGTTCCGTTGATGTCGACCGGTGCGCGGACGAGGGGAAGTACAAGATGAGTCGACTGGCCTTCACATGGGGCCTGCAGGAGAGCACTCCTCGCAGGCACGAACCTTCATGGCAGTGGCGGCCCGGCCAACCACCCTGGATTCCAGCGAACCAGCAGCTCCGCACGAGTGCGCTGCAGCGCCGCGCTTGCGGAGCAGCGACGACAGACAAGCGTGCACAGGCGAACACGCGTGCCGACGAGTGGGAATGGCCTCTCCAGGAGGTGTTCCGCGGCCACTGCTCGATGCTGGGCTCTGCATGCCGTGCCGCCTGGCGCAGCTTCCTGGCGGCTACCGCGGGCCTCGCCGTCATCACGGAACCCGTTGATGGCTCCGCGGTGAGCGTGCACGGCCGCGACAATGAGCGGAGCTTGGATCGGCCCCGCACCCATGGCGTCTTACGGTCGGAGCGCAAACCCAGGTTTTCGCTTCGGGTCGAGGCGCTTCGGGCCGGTGGTGACCCGACGTGACGTTCCCAGTGGCGCCCTACAGCCCAAAGCAATCCCGTCCAGTGGATCAGCCCCTCACTGGGACGGCATTCCTGTGCGACGAGCGCGGCGAAGGCGAGCCGATCGGACGGCGCCGACCCGAGTGCGACGCCATGACCGTGAGGTTTCCGATCAGCCTACGCCGTGATCACGACGACATTCCGGAGCAGGACGCCCGCCGCGTCCGCGCGATGCGCCACTTGGCCAAGGCCCGCATGCGGTACTGCGGCCTCGCTGCCCTGGCCGACGATGTGGAACTCGTCGTCTCCGAACTGGTCACCAACGCCATCGAGCACAGCCGCGGTACGCAGATCACCATGACGCTTCGGCTCCTCGGCAGCATCCTGCGGATCACCGTACGCGATGGCACCGCCCGGCGGCCGCGAATCCGGCGTCCGGACGACGACGCCGAGAACGGCCGTGGTCTCCTCCTTGTCCGGTGGATCGCCGAGCAGCATCACGGGTTCTGTGGCACCAGCCCTGACGGAACCACTGCCTGGTGCGCCCTGCCTGCCCGGAGGCGCTGATGCACACCCTGCTGATCACCATGCCCACAAGCCCGAGGCGGCGGCAACTGGTCAAGCCCTGGGCGCCGCCGATGGACGCAGATGCGCTCGAGCGCGTTCTCACCAAGATCCGGGACTGGGAGCCCTTCGACGGGGAAACCCTCCTGGACGACCTTGGCGCCGTCCTCGGCGACCAAGCGCCGCGCGAGGACGAGGTGGGTGAACTCGCCGAGCGCCTGCGTGGCAGCCTGGTGCGGCTGGTCCGGATCGCTGTAGGCGGCCTCACGATCGAGAGGGACGAGCGCATGAACGTGCTTGTGGCGCGAGCCCGCGAACTGCGGTCCGAGGAACTGCCCGGTGACTACCGAAAGGCAGTGGGGCATTTGCGGCGGCTGGGGTGGGTCACAAACGAGTTGCTCGAAGGCCTGACAGCCAATGGCTTCCTGAGGTGTGCGCATGACGACGAGTAGGAGAATGACGCCTCCGCTGTGCGTGACGACACTGCCACCGCAAGAGGCGTACGACTACGAGTGGTACCGGGACAGACTCACCGATCGCTCGCTGCTCGAGTACAGCATCGCCATCCGCATCTTCAGGGCGCCGCTGCTCGCCGTCCCCGTCGGCGGCCGGCGCAGGGGTGGCTCCTACTCCGTTAGCCATCCGCGTTACGCGGTCGCCGTACGGGAAATTCTTGAAGGCCGACCGGGATTCCCTCATCTGCGCCTGGTCTCGCGCTCTCACCCCGACAGGTGCGACATGGTGGAGTGGGGCGATACCGCGCCGAGGTGGGACGATGCCGCCCTGGGTCGGTTCTACGGCTATGAGGACGCTGGCATGTTCGCCTTCGTTGCGGAGCCCGTCGAACGCAGACCCAAGAACCAAGTAGAGGGGGTGGGCGGCCCTCTTGGGCAACGGTGTCCTTCTCTTTAGGACACAGGTGAACTGCTGCTCGACGGCCAAATCATCGCCCTACACCGCCCCCTCTGCGGACCTGAAGCGCCGCAGCCGGCTGGAGCCGGGACTGCGAGGGCTGGCCGCCCAGCACGTCATCTTCCGCTGAAACGCCTGGTCCGCCCACGCAAGGACCAAAGCACCTTGTCAACATTGGCGAAAGAGGAAGTCATGGGAACGAGTGACAACGCCGCGTCCGAAGCTGGCGCGGGCGCCGGGAGCTCTAGTGTCAACGAGGGGAACAGTGACACGGCCGACGCTTCCCCGGAGCGCCTGCGCACTCGATTCGTGGTCCAGTTGGTCGAGGGCAGGAGCATCCGTGCGCCGCATGTGGAAGAGGCGATGAGGGCCGTTCCCCGCCTCCTTTTCGTGCCCCGTGCTACCCCTATCTCGTCCAGGATTCCGCGCCCAGCCTCACGGTGTTTCCGCACCCGCTTGGCCCTTGTGACCTCGACCTCGCCGCAGACACCGAACAACCCGCAGCCAAGCAGATCCTGCCACGCCTCATGAAAGACGGGACGAAGAACGCAGACCGATCGCCGCTCATGACGTGCTTCCCGCACCCCGGATGCGACGCCGCTCTATCCGGACCAGAGAAGAAGCAGGTCCAAACGGCCACAGAAGCGTCCGGTCTCGGCCCCGGCGGAATGCCGAGAGACCTCAAGTCCGGCTTGCTGGCCGCGGCGAAGACGGGCGCGGAGGTCACCGCCACTCCGCTCAGCGGCACCTGTGCCGTAGCACCGTGACCTGGAGCGCGACGGAGTCGGCCCGGTCGAAGCTGCCTACTCGTCGTGGGCGCCTGAACGAGCCCGGCGTCGTGGTGATCAGGCGGTGAGGCATCACTCGTAACTGGAATCTCTGCTCGAGTTCTGGGTTGCCGTGTCTGCGGAGCTGTGTCAATGGCCACGAGTTCACCCCCGGTGACGGACGGCTGAACCCATGCGCTGGCGGACACGAGAATTCCCCACGGACTCCCCGCGGACAGCGGATCTCCCCGCCTGGTCTGCGTGATCCTTCCTGGAACGGGCTCAGTTCAACGTCCTCACCCCCTTGCCCGAGGTCGCCTCGGTGAGCCGAAAAGAATCACCCTGAGTGACTACGACATGAGCATGGTGAAGTAGCCGGTCGACGGTCGCTGTGGCGAGGGTCTTGGGCATGATCTCGTCGAACCCGGACGGATGAAGGTTCGAACTCACGGCCATTGCGCGTCTTTCATAGGCGGCATCCACCAGCCGGAAGAAGCCCTCTGCGGCGTCCGCGGAGACGGGCAGCAGGCCGATGTCGTCGACAATGATGAGGTCACTTCGGATCAGCCGGGTCATCGCCCTGGCGAGAGAATCGTCGACGCGGTGGCGGCGGACGAGGGCGCCCAGGTCCTCGATCGCGAACCAGGCGACCGCCATGCCGGCCTCGACCGCAGCCTGTCCCAACGCTTCTGTGAAATGAGATTTTCCAGTGCCGGACGGGCCGCAGACACAGAGATTCTCCTTGCGGGAAATCCACTCCAGCGTCTTCAGCGAATCCTGGACCTGTCGGGTGATGGAGGAGGCGCTTTCATCCCAGTCGCCGAATGTCTTCCCGGCGGGGAATCCGGCCCGCTTTCGACGAGTTCGGAGGTTCGCCGCGTCCCGACCCGCGGCTTCCTCGGCCAGCAGCACTCGGACGACCTCGGCCGGGTCCCAGCGCTGGGCTTTCGCGGTGGGAATGAGATCCGTCAACGACCGGCGAATGTGCGGGAGTTTGAGCCTGCGGGTCAGCTCAATCGCCTCGGCGAGCGGATCGCCGTTCGAGCCTGAAATGTTGCGAAGAGGGGTGACCATCAGGTTTCGTCTCCTTCAGGGGCAACGCCGAATCGGGACCAGGCGGACGTGCCCGGCTGGAGGCTGTGGTCCTCGGAGGCGCGGGTCGGCTCAGCAACCTGACGTCCGATGTGGTGATCGAGGATCGAGATGAGGTCGTTCTCGGCGAATCGGCCGGCGATCGCCGCGGTCCCCAGGGCCCGGTCGACCTCGCCGGCCCCGTGGAGCTTGGCAAGCTGGACGGCCTCGGCCATCTTCGGCCGCATCCTGCGGGCCCCTGAGGCCGCGGCCTCGACCAGCCAGGACGCCGCCCCGGAACTGAGCTGCAAGAACGCGGCTTCCTCGGCCGATGCAGCCTTCGGGGTCCGTTCACCTGCCTTATCTTCCCGTGGCGGATAGTGCTCGTCCTTGATCGACGGGTTGCCCGGGGTGGACCGTCGGTGGCGGGCGGCCTCGGCGGCGCCGTCCTCGGTGACCGCGGTGACGACGAGTTCGTCGCCGTGGATGCGGGCCCAGACGGTCTGCCCAGCCAGCTGGTGCGGGACCGAATACCGCACCGAATCCACCGAGATCGTCGCGTCGCCTGCGACCTTGCGGGTGGTGCCCAGGGCCGCGGTGAACGGATTCTCCGGCAGCCGGTGCAGGCGATGCTGCTCTTCCGCGAGCGCCTCGATCGGCCGGCGTCGGGTTGCTCGGTGGACCTTGTTGTTCACGTCCGTGGTGAACTGGCGGCAGGCGTCCTCGAGTTCCGCGAAGTCCCGATAGGCCGGCCGCAAGTTGATATCGGTGGGCACCAGGTCACGTTTCGCGATCCGCACCGTCGCCTCGGAGCCGCCCTTGGACTGCGGATCCGCGGGGACGCAGGTGCGGATCGTCAGGCCGTAGTGATGGCCGATCTCGATGATCTGCGGATTACGGACCGGTATTCGCGCGATATGGTCGCTGGTGACCGTCCGCTCGTTGTCGGTCAGCGCATAGGTCGGGGCTCCTCCGATCTGCCGCAGCGTTGCATCCAGACAACTCGCGATGGTCGGCAGGGTTTTGTCGAGCACGGGGACCACGAATCGGAACCTCGACCAGGCCAGCCAGGCACACCACAGCCATGTTTTCCGGCCTGCTATTTTCGGGCCGTCGCCCCAATCCCATTGGACCCAGAGTCCAGGTTCTGGAATCCACGGTCGAAATACCCGGCGGTGGCCGGCGCGATAGGACGCCTTCGCCGCGGCGACCGCCCGCCGCGTGGTCCGGTCGGTGCCGGTGAAGCCCATCGCCTTTATCTTGTCGTGCACCCGGTCAGCCCCGATTCGGCCGCCGGAGCGTTCGATCAGTTCCTCGACCTTCGACAGATAGTCGTCGATCATCTTCGGCCGCGGCAGGCGCTTCGTCGCGTCCCCACCCTGGTCGCGAAGCTCGACATACCGCTTCACGGTGTGGTGGTCGCACCCGGCCAGCTCGGCCGCCGCACGGTAACTGCCCGTGAGGTCGTACGCCTCAAGTATCTCCATGATCTCCTCTTTGCTCTTCACACCGGCCAAGAGAACAGGTCGTGTGGTCTAGACAGCCAAGAGGGATCACGCGTCCCTCAGCGGGGACATCTCGTGTCCGCCTGCGGGGAGCCGATCAGACCGCCTACAGGGAGCTTTGCATTTCCGCCGTCAGAGCTGGCGATAAGCGGGCGACGACCCTGCACCACAAGCACAGGAGGAGGAATCGTGATCGTTGAGGGTTTGATGCAGCCCTCCGAAGCGCTCAGATACTTCGGGCAGGTGGCCCGTCACTTCCGTAGACGCTCACAACTCACGCAGATGGAGTTGGGAGAGAAGTTGGGCTACGTGGGGGCATTGGTCGGCCAGGTGGAGGCCGCCACCCGTACCCCCACGGATGGGTACACGTTGCGGCTGGAGGAGGTGCTGGACGCGGGCGGGCTCTTGGCGGCGGCGCTGCCGATGCTGGAGGCGGAACGGCGCAGAGCCGAGTCGAGGCCGGTGTACGTCTTCGTCGTTGAGGGGTCTGTGGAGGAGTTGTCGGGGCCGATGGCGGCGACGTTGCTCAGGTATCTGGCGAAGGGTGCCAGCGCTGCCCCGGCCGACCGCCAAGCAGACGGGTAACACCACCCGGACCTCGCGCCGGGCATCGGTGGAAAGCCCGCGCGGGGACGTGGCCACGCGCATAGGACGAGCACGAGTTTGATCACGACAGGAGATTCCTCAGTGTCGAAGAGGACACCAACGACGCCCGGCAGCCACGGTCGATTCGGCAGGGCGGAGACCGGGATGAGTAACCGTGAGCGCAATATTCGGCGGATCTTGGAGCCACCGAGGCGCACACTTGTCCAGCGCTTCCGGGCGGTGATGTGGGAGGTCGAAGAGTGGTGGTGCCGCCATGTCACGCAGCGCGACCTGTACCGCTTGCTTGATGCCGCTCGAATCAAGACCCCGTCCGAATGGGACACGGCGCAATTTCGGGAAGAGTCGATGCGCTGGTTGGCGCAGCGCATCGAGGGTGTCGAACGGTCGAAGGATGCCGAAGGCGGTGATGGTACGCCGTAGGCGACTCTGTGTTGGTGCGCATCATGTTTCTGCACTCTCGGAACAGAGCCTTCCCTGAGGGTCTCCGTAAACGATCTCTCAGCCGCGCTGTGCATCAGCGACAGCGTGATCCGGGACAGCCGGGCCAGCCCTGTGTGAATCCCTTGCGGACCGGAGTGAGAGTCTCTGAAAGTGCTGGTGAGAGGGGGGTTCCGCTCTTCCGGAGTCCACGGTGTGGTGGTTGCGTCCGACCGTGATCGCCGAGGAGGTCGTCTCGTGGCTCCGACTGTCTTCACCGCTGTATTTCTACTGCCCTTTGCTGCGGCAGTCGGCCCCTTCGCGCTCGTCGAAGCGCGAGCCTGTGTACGTCCCGGGAGAGGCCGCCATCGCCGCGTCCCAAGGCGCCGCGATGCGGCTCGCGGAGGGCGGCGATGAAACCGCACCACACGGCTTGCGCGCCTCCGTTTGTCGTGTGGCGCTGGACGAGTTGCACCCCCAATGCGCTGGCGCAGGCCCGCGCTGCCCTGCGCTGCGCTTTGGACCAGCTCGGCTACGAAGGCGAAGTGATCAGCGATGTGGTGCTGGCCGTCTCCGAGTTCGTCGCCAATGCAATGGAACATGCGGTGGGGCCGTACGAGATGCGACTACTTCGAACCGCCGCGGAGGTCATCTGTGAAGTCGAGGACCGTGATCCGCACATCCCGGCCATTCCCGTGTTCCCGGCGGATGCGCCGTTCACCCTGGTGAGGGAGGACCGTGGGGGTGGCTTGGAGGCGCTGTGCGCACTGCTGTCCGAGCGCGGACGCGGCCTGCATATCGTGCATGAACTGACCAAAGGCACATGGGGGTTCCGGAGCTGGCGGGGGACCAAGACGGCCTGGCTTGCCCTACCCGCTGTTCCTCGCCGATTCCGGCCCTGATAGCACTCTGCCTCTTCGCCGACGACGGGGGAGGCGGGGACGCTTCATCAGGCTCGCACGGTGCCCTTGAAAGCGGGCCTTGTCGCTCGAACGAGCGACAAGGCCCGCTTTCTCTCAGGGAATTGACACCAAAGAGGCGCATCGTCGGGCACCAGAACGAAAGCCGATTGGAAGTCACCCTCCCGTGGTGATTGACCGCCACCACGCCGGGTATCTCCAGACGCATCCGAACACTGAGAGTTGCCATCCGGGTGGAGAGTGTGACAGAAGGTAGGAGTGGTGAAGACGCAACGGCGAGCCAATGCCCTCCTGGCAGGGGTGAGCGCGGTGATCGCAGGGCTACTACTGGCGGGTTGCACGGGTGCCTCCTCAGACGCCCGCCCCTTACCTGAGGGGACCCTCGAGACAGCGGCGTCTCCCAGGCGGCATGAGCAGCATCCGGAGGCACTCGACGCCTACCGGGCCATGTGGGACGACCTTGCTGCCGCTGCGGTGACATCGGATGCGAAGCATCCGCGACTGACGGCTCACGCCTCCGGAAGGGCGTTGGAGCTGCTGCGATACATGATGGCGCGGGACCGCAGGAAGGACGTTGTCACCAAGGGACACCTTCGCCTCGACACTGCCGTGGAGAACAGCGAAGCCACGAAGATGGTGCTTCGAGACTGTGCCGACGCCACCGACTGGCTGCACTACACCAGTGAGGGCAAGCTCGAGGATCATGTGCCCGGTGGCCACCATCGCATCGATGCGACGGTCCGGCAGCAGGGTGGGGTCTGGAGGGTTGAACGACTCCACATCGGCCCGGTGGGGACGTGCTGAGGCCTGGGCTCGCCTTCCCATTGGCGATCGGTGGTGCGTGCATCGCGTTACTGCTCGCGTCATATGACGTTATGGCAGACGACGGCTTGAGCACTGGCGTCGGCGTGACGTGCGCACCTGGTGCGTGTGATGCCGAGGCTCGGAAGGTGGAACAGCACCGAGGCGTTTCAGGGCGGAGCAGGCCGGTGCGTCATGGGTCGGTGGTGAAGGCCCGCAGTGGTGGTGGAGGGCCGAAGGGGCCGCCGACGGTTTCGTCGAGTGGTTGGGAGTACGACCTGGGTGGCGGTGTGGGGATTTTGCCGCGCTTCGATGGTGACGAGGCGATGAAGCCGGAGCCGGGAGGCGGCGGGGAGCAGGTTGCCGTGGAGGTGGTCGTGCAGAGGGCGGTCGAGCGGTTGAAGTTGCCGAAGCCGTTGATCCGTACGAGTCCGGATGAGGACTTCGTTCAGGTGGTCCATGTGCCCACATGGATGTGGGTGGAGGACAAGACGTGGGAGCCGGTGTCGGTGTCGGCTGCGGTGGAGGGGGTGCGGGTGACGGCGACGGCCCGGCCGCGGAAGGCTGTGTGGTTGATGGGTGAGGGCGGTGAGGTGGTGTGCCGGGGCCCGGGGACACCGTTTTCGGGCGCGTTCAGCCCCAGGGCGTCGTCGCCGGATTGCGGTTACACCTATCGCCGGGCGTCGCTGTCGGCGCCCGGTGGGGCGTACACGGTGTCGGTGGAGGTGACCTGGGATGTCGAGTGGCGCGGCGGCGGTCGGTCCGGGGTGGTACCGGGCCTGGTGATGAGCGGCCGGCGGCGGCTGGTGGTGGACGAAGTGCAGGCCGTCGTCACGCGCTGACGGCCCGAAGGATGCGCGGCCCGATGGGCGGGCCGGGCTGGTGGAAGTCGGAATCTTCTTGATCGCGAGGTGAATCGTGGGTACCTCCATGTCTTCTGCGGCCGTGAAGGGCGGCGGGCTCGGTGTGCCGGGGGCGCGCCGTTCGGGCCCGGAGCAGCGGCCGGCGGTGACGGGCGGGCGGGGGCGCAGGCTGGGTTGGGTGTGGGCCGGGGTGGGTGCGGTGGTGGTCTCGGCGGTGGGCTTCACGCTGGTCGCGCGGGCGGTGGGGGAGAGGGATCCGGTGCTGGTGCTGGCTCGTGATGTGCCGGCGGGTCGGGTGCTGAAGCCGGGTGATCTGCGGGTGGTGGAGGTGGCGGCGGACGCGGGTGTGGTGGCGCTGGAGGATCGGGCCGCGGTGCTGGGGCGGCGGGCGAGGGTGCCGCTGGTGGCCGGGTCGTTCCTGGCGCCGGGCCAGGTGGGCACGAGTGCTGCCTTCCCGCCGAAGGGGTTCTCGCAGGTGGCGTTGGCGGTGGAGCCGGGGGGTGCGCCACCGGATCTCGCGCGCGGTGAGCGTGTCGCGGTTCTTCCCGGCCCGGCCGGTGCCGGAGCCGTGCGCGGCGAGGCGGAGGAGAAGGGGGCCTCGGCGGTGGCGGGAACGGTGACCGGAGTACGGGAGGGGGAGTCGGCCGGTGGGCCGCGGGTGGTGACGGTGCTGGTGGAGACCGGGGCGTCGCGTCGGGCGGCGCAGTTGGAGCGTCCGCGTGTTGTGGTGCTTGCGGCCGAGGGGCGTGAGGCTCCGTGAGGGGGCTGGTCGTTCTCGGGTCGGTCACGGGTGCGCCGGGGGTGACGACGACGGCGCTGGCGCTGGCTGCGGGGTGGCCTGCGGAGGCGGACGGCGGGGTGCGGCCGGTGGTGGTGGAGGCGGACCCCTCCGGCGGTGATCTGATGATCCGCTTCGGTCTGCCGGCGGCACCGTCGTTGCTGGATGTGGCGGCTGCGGCGGGCAGGCCGCATCCGGGTTCCCTGCTCGGGGCGGCGAGCGAACTGCCCTTCGGGGTGCGGGCGGTGGTCGCTGTGCCGGGGCGTGGTCCGTGCCGGGAGGCGGTGCGGCTGCTGGCCGGTGAGGCCGGAGGGCGCGTGCTGAGGGGGGATTCCCACGACCGGGGAACGGTGCTGCTGGATGTGGGGCGTCTTACCGAGGATGTCGAGCCGCTGCTGGATGCGGCCGAGCAGGTGGTGCTGGTGGCGCGGGGCGGAGCGGAACCGCTGACCCACGTGTCCGCGTACGACCTGAAAGCCGTCGAGCGTGCCGGGCGGCTGACGCTCGCCGTGGTGGGTCCGTGCCCGTACCCGGCACAGGAGATCGCGAAGACGCTCCGTATCGAGCGGGTGGTCTTTCTGCCTTGGGATTCCAAGAGCGTGGCCGTAATGAACAGTCCGTACCGCGGTGGTCTGCGCACGACCGGGTTTCGGATGCCGCACCTGATCGGCGCCGCGAGGTCGCTGGCCCGTCGGCTGACACAAGCCCGGGAGAGCGGTAGCGGGACACAAGGAGCGGGCGGTGAAGCAATGGCCCCCATGAGTGCCACGCAGATGGCCGGGCGCATGCGGGCGGGGCTCGTTCAGGGGCCTGGAGATGAGGGATACCGGTCATGAGCGAGCGGCTGTTGCTGCCGGATGCGGTGCCCGGCGGTGAGCGGGAGCTGGGGGTGTGGGTGCGCCGGCGCGTGGCCTCCCGGCTGGCGTCGTACGCCGGTGAGCGCGAGGCGGCCGGATTGGCCGCGGAGGATGAGATGGCGCGGCGGATGACCGTGGGACGGCTGGTGGCCGAGGAGCTGGGGGAGCAGCGGCGGCTGGCGCTGGCCCAGGGCAGGGCGGTCGTTGATGCCGCGGCCGAGGAGCGGATCGCCCAGGCGGTGGAGGACGCGCTGTTCGGCACCGGCGGCCTGGAGCGGCTGCTGGCCGACACAGCGGTGGAGAACATCTGCGTCAACGGCTGCGACGTGGTGTGGGTCAAGGACGCGGCCGGCGCATGGCGCCGGGAGGGCCCGGTGGCCGCCTCGGACGAGGAACTGGTCGAGTTGGTCCGCACGCTGGCGGCTCACGCGGGCGGGGAGGAGCGGCGCTTCGACCGCGGCATGCCCCGTTTGAACCTGCAGCTGCCGGACGGCTCGCGTCTGTTCGCGGTGATGGCGGTGACCGGCCGGGTGTCGCTGACGATCCGCCGCCACCGTTTCCCAGCGGCCTCGATGAGTGAGCTGGTGCGGCTGGGCGTGTGCGACGGGCAGCTCGCCGCGTTTTTGACAGCGCTGGTGCGGGCGCGCAAGAACATCGTCATCGGCGGCGGCACCAATGTCGGCAAGACCACCGTGCTGCGGGCCTTCGCCCACGAGATCCCCCCGGCCGAGCGGCTGGTGACCATCGAGGACACCTTCGAACTCGGCCTGGACACCGACCCTGTGGCGCACCCGAACGTGGTGGCCATGCAGGCACGGGAGCCGAACATCGAGGGCCAGGGCGGCATCGACCAGGCGGAACTGGTGCGCTGGGGGCTTCGTATGTCTCCGGACCGCGTCATCGTCGGAGAGATCCGCGGGGCCGAGGTCATCCCGATGTGCAACGCCATGAGTCAGGGCAATGACGGCTCGCTGTCCACCATCCACGCCTCCACCTCGCGCGGGGTGTTCACCAAGCTCGCCTCCTATGCCGCGCAGTCCCCGGAACGGCTCACTTTGGAGGCGACGAACCTGATGGTGGCCTCCGCGGTCCACTTCGTCGTCCACCTGGGCTGGGACACCGCAGGCCGCCGGGTGATCGACTCGGTGCGCGAGGTCATCGACGCGGACGGGCCGCAGATCGTCTCCAACGAGGTCTACCGGCCCGGCCCCGACGGACGCGCCACGCCTGCCACCCCGCTGCGCAGCGAGACCCTCGACGACCTGGCGGCGGCGGGGCTCGACGCCCAGGGCGCCGTTTCCCAGTGGTGGGGGGCGGCGCAGTGAGCGGCCTGTTCGGCCACGGCGTGTGGACGGCGGCCGCGGTGGTGTGCGGGACGGTGTTCGGTCTCGGCATGGTGGCCATCGGCTACGGAGCCGTGCGGCGCACGGCGCCGCAGGAGCGCCCCGGCCCGTTGCGTGCGCTGTCGGCGCGCCTGCCCCGGGAGTGGACCACGCGGCGCGTGGTGATCGCGGTGACGGCCGGGGTGATCGCCGGGGCGCTGACGACGTGGCCGGTGGCGGCGGTGCTGACCACCGTCGCCATGCTCACCCTTCCCGGTCTGCTGGGCCCGGACCGACAGGCCGCACGGCGCACGGAACGCATGGAGGCGCTGGCCACCTGGACGGAGATGCTGCGCGACACCCTGTCCGCAGCGGCCGGACTGGAGCAGGCGGTGCTCGCGACCGCGGACATCGCCACGGGCGCGCTCGAGCCGGACATGCGGGAGCTGGCCCTCGCCGTCAGGTCGGGGCGTCCGCTGCCTGCCGCACTGAGGGCGTTCGCCGAGGACGTCGATGACCCGCTGGCCGATGTGGTGGTGGCCGCTCTGGTCATGGCGGCCGAGCAGCAGGCCAGTCAACTCGCGCCGCTGCTGGGTGAGCTGGCGGAGTCGGTGCGCGAGCAGGTGGCCATGCGCCGGCGCATCGACGCCGGACGGGCCAGCGTGCGCACCGCAGTGCGCGTCACGGTGATCGTCACCCTGGGCATGGCGGTGGGGCTCGTGGTCCTCAACCGCCCCTATCTCGATCCCTTCAACACACTCACCGGGCAAGCGGTCCTCGCGGTGGTGGGCCTGCTGTTCGCCGCCGCCTTCACCTACCTGACCGCGATCGGCCGCATCGAGGAACCGGTCCGCCTCATCAGCCCGGCCGCCTCCCACGCTGCGGCGGGCACCAAACCGGGAGGCACACGGTGATCGTCCTGCTGCTCGGCGCGCTCTTCGGCGCCGGGGCTACCGCTCTCGTCCACGGGCTGCGTCCGCCCCGCCCCGCCCTCGCCGACATCCTCACCGCCCTCAACACACCGGCCCCACCCGCCGAAGCACGTACGCGCGCGGCAGACGACGCGCAGTGGGCCACCCGGCTGGGCACACGCGCTGTACCGCTGGTGCGGGCACTCGGATTCCCCACCGCCTCGCTGCGCGCGGACCTGGCCGTGTGCGGCACGCAAGAGGACCGGCACCTGGCGGGCAAGGCGGTCTGCGCCACGACCGGACTCATCTGCCCATGGGCCGCCTCGCTGCTGCTGCGCCTGGGGGCCGGTATCGCGGCGGGATGGTGGGTTCCACTGGCCGGCTCACTCGCCCTGGCCGTGGTGCTGTTCTTCGTTCCCGACCTGTCGGTACGCCAGCAGGCCGCACAGCGGCGCCGCGAGATGCGCCACACCCTCAGCCTCGTCCTGGACCTGACGGTGATCGCGCTCGCGGGCGGCGCCGGAGTCCAGCAGGCCCTCGCCCAGGCCGTCGCCGCACCGCAAGGATGGGCGGCGGCAAAACTGCGACACGCGCTGCACATCGCGCAGCTCACCCGCACCAGCCCCTGGCCCCACCTGGGCGATCTTGGGCGGCAGCTGGCCGTCAGCGACCTGACCGAACTCGCCTCGACCGTCAGCCTGGCGGGCAGTGAGGGCGCAAAGATCCGCGGCTCACTCGCGGCGAAGGCACGGGCGATGCGACGGCGCAGGATCTCGGAGGCCGACGGCGCCGCACAGGCGGCCACGGAGCAGATGTCACTGCCGGTGGTCGGACTGTTCGCCGCGTTCCTGCTGCTGATCGGCTACCCGGCCCTCTCCCACGTCATGTCGATGAGCTGACGCTCCCATCAACCCATCAACCGCACCAGACCCCAAGGAAAGAGCACCGTCATGCTCCCACTCGCCGCCCTGACTCACCTGGTACGCGCCCACCTGGCCGAAGTGCGCCGGCACGCCCGCTCCGACGCGGGCTACACCACCGAGACCATCGTCGTCACCGCCCTGCTGGCCATCCTGGGCCTGACCGTGGTGGGCATCATCGTCGCCAAGGTCACCGCCAAGGCCAACGGCATCGACCTGGGCGGCTAGCTTGGTGACCCCACTGCCTCCCACACGGCGCAGTGATCGCGGGACGGCAACCACGCAGCTGGTGCTCGTCGTCCCCGCGCTGCTGCTGATCGCACTGCTGGTGGTGCAGTTCGCCCTGGTCTGGCACGCGCGCCACATCGCCCAGTACGCCGCCCAACGGGCCCTGGCCGCCGCCCGCGCCCAGCACGGCACCGCAGCTGACGGCCGCACCCAGGCCCAGCGCAGCCTCGCCGCGCTGGGCGGCCGCATCCTCACTACCCCGTCGGTGACCGCCGAGCGCACCGCCGCCCAGACCACCGTGCGAGTTAAGGGCACGGTGATGCGCGTGTTCCCTGTCCCCGGCCTGGCGCTGCACGCCTGCGGCACAGCCTCCGGCCCCACCGAGAGGATCACCACCCCCAGCGCAGGCCGGCCGTGACCCGGTGGGTGCGCCGCTCGGACAACGACGGGCAGCGGGGCTCGGCGGCGGTGGAGGTGGTGCTGGTAACACCGCTGCTCGTCCTCGTACTCCTGGTCGTGGTGGCACTCGGGCGGCTCGCCGACGCCCGCCTCGTCGTGGCCGACGCCGCCCACCAAGCCGCCCGCGCCGCCTCATTGGCCCGCACCGACAAGGACGCCCGTACCCGGGCCGAACGCGCCGCGAGCGCAGCCCTGCGCGAGGCGGGAGCCTCCTGCACCCGCCCGAGCGTGCGTCTGACCACCGGCGGCCTGAGGCCAGGCGCCACCGTGACGGCACAGGTCTCCTGCTCCGCCGGCCTGGGCGGGCTCACCCGCACCGGGCTGCCCGGCCATGTGGTACTCGCCGACACCGCCTACTCCGTCATCGACACCTTCCGGAGCGACCCGTGAACCGAGGCATCCAGGCGCACCTGGTCCCCGCCCGTATCCAGCAACTGGCGGCCGGGGACGAGCGGGGGCAGGTGACGGCGTTCGTCGTCGGCATCCTGGCCGCCTTGTGGCTGTTCGCAGGCATCGTCGTCGACGGCGGGCTCGCCCTTGCCGGCAAGGCACAGGCGTTGGACGTGGCCCAGGAAGCCGCCCGCACCGGCGCCCAGGAACTGGACGTCGGCCGACTGCGGCGCGGCGACGATGTCCGCCTCATGCGCGACAGGGCCGCCGCGGCGGCCCGCGCCTACGTCGCCTCCACCGCAGACAGCGGCACCGCATCGGCCAAAGGCGATGCCGTAACCGTCCAGGTCACCCACCACCAGCGCACCCAGATCCTGCAACTGGTGGGCCTGCGCACCATCACCGCGCAGGCGACCGCCACCGCGCACGCCGAACGCACCACTGCATAGAGCACGCGCACCACCCCTTCCGGCCGAAGAGAGCGAACGCGGCGATGACCCACCCTCCCCAGCTGCGCCGGCGTCTGACCGCAGCCGCCACGGCGGGCGGCACCCTGGCTGCCACGCTCACCCTGCTGGCCGTCATGCCCTACGTACTGTGGCAGGCCGGCGGCCTGCCCTGGCCCGAACACCTCGCCTCCTGGAACGAGGTCGGCGAACGGCTGACGCAGCCGGTCAGCGACCCTTTGACAGTCGACCTGCTGGCCGTGGTGGGCTGGGTGTGCTGGGCCGCCTTCGCCTGCACGGCCGTCCGCGAGACCATCTGGTACGCGACCCACCTTCCGCAACTGCTGCGCGACCGGCACGCGCACGCTGAACATGTGGCGGGGCTTTCCGTGAAGGGCTCGCTGGCCGCGCTGTGCATCGGCACCCTCGTCGTCGCACTGATCGGCCTGTTGCGCCCGCAGACGGCGGCCGCCCAACAGCTCACATCACCCGGCGAGGCACGGCCGAACACCGCCGCGACAGCACCTCACATCCCCGCCTTGGAACGACAGCCCACCTCTCCGGCCGTAGCGGCGGCACCCGCGGCCCCGGATACGACGCACAGGATCGGTCCGCAGCGTCGCGGCCCATCAGGCGAGACCGAAGCAGTCCGGCACATCCTGTACACGGTTATCGAAGGCGACACCCTGTGGGACATCGCGCACAAGCACATGGGAGACGCACTCAAATGGCCGCGGATCTACGCGCTGAACAAGGACCGCGTCCAAAACGACGGAGCCCGTCTCAGTGATCCGGACCTGATTACGCCCGGCTGGCAACTGAGCATTCCCGTCACCCACGCCGCCACCGCGCACCCAGTACCTGACCCCGCCCCGGACACCGCTCCCTCAACCCCGCCCGCGCCGCCAAACGAGACCGCACCCCCACCGCCGACTCCCGACCAGGACACGGGCACCGGCCACCGGGCAAGCGCTGATCACACACCCACAGGGCCGGGCAGCCACGACGAGAGCGCGCCCCGGTATACGGACCCCAAGCCGGGCCCCGCCTCGATCGGCCTTGGGGAGGCGAGCCTGATCGGCATCACCACGGCAGCAGGCCTGCTGGCCGCGCGCCGCTACTGGTACTGGCACCGAAGCCGTCTGCGCGAACCCGACCCGGAGGCGGAGGTGCCCGCCCTGAGCCCACTGGTGGCCAAGGCCGCACAGGCTGCCCACGCGGCCACCCTGCCCCGCCCCCAGGAGGACCCCGAATGCCTGGTCACCCGCCGCACCCCACCCCAGCAACCCCGAAGCGCCGACACAGTCACCATCGGCGTCCGAGACAGCACCGAGGTCCCCCTCGACGAGCTGGCCGTGCCCGGAGGCTGCACCTGGACCGGCCCCGGCTGCGAGGGCGCCGCACGAGCGCTGCTGGTCGGCATCCTCACCGCCGCCGAACGCCAACGCCCCGGCCCTGCGCGCGTCACGGCGATCGTCCCCGAAGACGTGGCCGAGACCCTGCTGCCCCAACTACCCACCAGGTTCACCGCACTGACCCAGAGCCCCGATACCGCACAGGCCATCCAGGCTGCCGAACAGCACCTCCTCACCCACGCCCACACACAGGAAGATCAAGACACCGTCCACACGACCACCGGATGGGACCCGGCCAACACCGCTCAGCAGTCGAGCCCCGGCACCCTGGTGCTGCTCGCAGTCCCGGACGCCGCCCACACCGGACAGCTTCAGGCACTGGCCGCCCGCAGCCGCCCCGGCACCCTGATCGTCCTCGCCCTGGGCGCCCCGCTCCCCGGCTCCGTCCAATGGCACATCGACCGCGACGGCACCACCGACGGCCCCAGCGTGGACGCACAACACCGCAATCCGCTCCGACTGTTCCACCTCACCGCCGACGCCGGGCGCGAGGTGACCGAGGTCCTGCTGACCGCCCACGGCCAACGCCCCCGCCTGCGCATCCTCCCCACCCCCAGGCCGACCCCCGACAGCCGGCCCGCCGAAACCGCCACCCAGCCCACGTCGGACGACGACCCCCCTCGCCCGCGCGCGACTGATGAGCCGCGGCCCGCACAGACCAGACCAGTACGACTCCATGTCCTCGGACCCGTCACCCTGCACGCCCGCGGAAACCCCGACCCCATCGGCACCAACATGCGGCCCGAAGCCCACGAATTCCTCGCCCTGCTCGCCGCCCACCCCACCGGACTCCTCGCATCCGACATCGCAGACAAACTCCACCTCGCCCCAGGCAGCGACCAGAACGCACTGAAGAACCTGCGCCGCGCCGTGCGTCGCACCCTGCGAGCCGCTACCGGAATCACCTCGCAGGAATTCATCCTCCTCCAAGGAGAACTCCACAAACTCCATCCAGAACTCGTGGAAACCGACCTCGCGGACTTCAGCCAAAGCCTGAAGGAGACCCTCTCCGCCCCCCATACGGAAAGAGCACTCGAGGATGCCCTGTCCCCGCTGCGCGATGCCCTGGCCCACTACCGCGGGCCCTTCGCCCAGAGCGGCGACTACCTGTGGGCCGACACGATCCGCGAACACCTCGCTGTGAAGGCCACCGATGCCGCCCTCCTCGTGGCCCGCCGGGTCGAGAACGCCGACGCCGTGCCACGCGACCGGGAAGCCGTGCTGACGATGCTGGAGCACTTGAGCACCGTCCACCCCGACCACGAACGCCTCGCCCAGCACACCATCCGTCTCTACCAGGCCGCCGGGCGCAACGACGCTGCCCGGCACATCTACATGCGACTGAAGCGGCACCTGAATGACCTCGGCCTCGAACCCGAGCCCGGCACCCAGGCACTGATCGGACCCAGGACCCACGCCCGTCAGACGCGGTAGGGCCGCAGTTCAACCACACCGCGCGCCTGGTTGCTGGGTGTGGCGGCCCGATGGCGGTTGCCCTGTCGTATCCGGTGTCGCATCCGCCACCGCTTCCGGGTGCGCGCTTGGATACGACACCCCGCCCGGGCCGGTATCGCAGGCCAGGGCCACTGCGAGCCACCATCGGGCGAGGGCGACTGAATATCGGTGGAGCAACGCGTCCCGATCTCCCCACAGCTGGCGCCCGACCCCACGCATCCCATGCAGTTGCCCGCTTCCGGCCGCAGTCCACTCATGCTGCGTTGCCTCTTCTTCCTTTCACCAACCCGCCTTCCAGACAGTCCTCTACGGCTCTGCCCAAGAACGCTCATTCCGCGTGTGCGTGAACGGCACGGCGGTGCCCAGGCGTAGCCGAGGGTGCCGCCGTGCCGGGGCGCCGTGCCGGGGCGCCGTGCCGGGGCGCCGTGCCGGGGCGCCGTGCCGGGGCGCCGTGCCGGGGCGCCG
>NZ_BMMS01000042.1 GCF_014646055.1 Wenjunlia tyrosinilytica | reverse complement strand
GCCAGTCGGTCAGCGTTTCCCTGCCCGTGGCCTGCTTGAGCTGCGCAAAGCTGTCGGGACTCATGTACCCGGGCCAGAACACGGCGGTGGTGGCCAGGCAGCAGGCCGCGGTGATGGCGGCCAGACCCCAGGCCCTGTTCTGCCCCGCTATGCACCTGATCGCCGGCTTCCAAGGGGTCCGGCTGGACAACGGCCGGACGCGAGGCGTCGCAGGAGTTTCGTCAGCAAGTCCTCCGGTAGGGCGCTTCGGAGATGTACGCGTGCCAGTCGTCACGCGACAGGGCACCGCCGATGCGTTTGCACAAGTCTGCGGCTACCCGTTCGGGGGAAATGTTGTACTTCTGCAGCGGCAGGTGCTCGCCGGCGGCGTACACCGTATTGCCGTCAGGGCTGAAGGCCGGGGACAGGATCGCTCCCCCGGGGGTCGTCAAGGGGGCGCCCAGGGGCTGGTTGGAGACCAGGTCCCCACAGTTGCAGGGTGCCCTCTTGGTCCGCGACAGCCAGAGTTCGGCCATCCTGGGAGAATGCCACGACGCAGGCGATCAGAGGTATCTGGCGCGAGGTCACCAAGTTCGGGATCGTCGGAGCCCTCGCCTTCGTGGTGGACAACGGTGGCTACAACCTGCGGGTCTTCGGCCTCCCCGGCGCGGGCGGCGGCCCGATGCGGTCCGCGCCCTTCCGGCGTCCGTGGCCGCGGCCGCCGCGGCGATGATCTTCAGTTGGCTCGGGAACCGCCAATGGACCTACCGCCACCAGCACCGCGAGAAGCTGACGCAGGAACTGGCGCTGTTCACCTTCGTGAATGTCGTCGGTGTCGTCATCACGGCCGGCACGGTCTACGTGTCGAGGCATACTGGCGGGCTCGACCCGGTCCTCAGTGACAACGTCGCGCGCATCTTCGGCTGGGGGGTCGCCACACTGTTCCGCTTCTTCGCCTATCGGTGCTATGTCTGCATCGCATCCTGACCGCCAGAAGTCCTCAGTGGACAATGCGGGGATGAACTGGTCCGCGCTGTTAGCATCCGGATATATAGAATATAACCGGCTGATCTGGGGTGCCGGTAAGAACCGTGTCACCAGCCGCAAACGGCGATCAGTCCTTGGGCTTGGCCGGCCGTGGCAGCTCGGCCGTTGTGGTCGCCTCGGCGAGCGCCTGACGGCCGCCCTTCAGCTCGGGCACGTAGTTGTAGATGGTGTTGCGGGAGACGCCGAGCAGTTTCGCGATCGAGGTCACGGTGTTCTCGGGGCGGGTGAGCAGGTCGCGGGCGTGACGTACTTGCTCCGCGGCGTCATGGCCGGCGGACGGCCGAGGCGGGCGCCGCGGGCGCGGGCGGCGTCCAGGCCCTCGTTGGTGCCCTGCACGATGAGTTCGCGGATGAACTCCGCGAGGGCGGCGAAGACGTGGAAGATCAGGCGCCCGCCGGGTGTGGTGGTGTCGAGTGCCTCGTGGAGCGAGGTGAAACCGATGCCGCGCTTGCGCAGGCCAGACACGATGGCGATGAGGTCTTGGATGGAGCGGCCGAGCCGGTCGAGCGACGGGACGACGAGGGTGTCGCCGGGCCGCAGGTAGTCGAGGGCTTTCCAGAGTTCTTCGCGCTCGGCGTTCTTGCCAGACTTCTTGTCCGAGAAGATCCGGCTGCATCCGGCATCGGTGAGCGCGCGGATCTGCCGGTCGAGCAGCTGCCCCTTGGTGGACACACGTGCGTATCCAACAAGATCGCCGGTCCGTACGGCCGGAACAGGGGCGAGGAGATCGGCGGTGTCGTCGTCCGAAGGCTGCTGCACCCCTCAGATCGTACAGAAAAGGGTCATGCCAAAGTTCTTGAGCAAGCCGACTTTTTTGGCACCGTTTTATGGGCATGATCCGGCGCCGATTCGGCCGCAGACGCATGCTTACCGATCTTGCTCATCAATCGGTCGATTGGTGAACGGCCGCGCCCCGCACCTGCTCTCGCCAGTGAGCGAGGTTTTCGCGGGTAGTGAGGGTGTCCGGGTGCTCGGGGCCCAGCACCCGCTCCCGGTCGGCCAACAGGTCGGCGAATGCGGCCGCGGCACCAGCCGCATCCCCCACCTCGCCCCGCCAAAGGGCAAGGTTGTTCCGCGCACTCAGAGTGTGGGGGTGGTCGGGGCCCAGCACCCGCTCAAAGTCGGCGGTGACCCTCTCAAGAAGCGTGATGGCTTCGTCGATCCGTCCCGCTTGCGCGTAGGAGACAGCCAAGCTCCCGCCCGCGTTCAGGGTGTCCGGGTGGTTGGGGCCCAGCACCCGCTCAAAGTCGACCAGGGTGCGCTCGTACAACGGGATCGCTCGACCCAAATCGCCCGCAGATTCGTAGGCACCCGCGAGATTGTTCCGCGAGATCAGGGTGTCCGGGTGGTTGGGGCCCAGCACCCGCTCACTGTCGACCAGGGTGCGCTCGTACAACTGGGTCGCTCGATACAAATCGCCCGCTGCCAGATAGGCGCGTGCGAGATTGGACTGTGAGGCGGTCAGGTCGGGTGCGTAGGCGTCGGGGTTGGTTTCCGCAAGCTGCTGGTGGATGTGCACCGCCTCCTCGGCGGCCGCCAGAGCCTCCTCCCAACGCCCCACCTCCGACATGCGGTTGCCAAGGTTGCTGAGTGACAGTGCCAGGTCGGGTTCGTAGGCGTCGGGGTTGGTTTCCGCAAGCTGCCGGCGGATGTGCACCGCCTCCTCGGCGGCCGCCAGAGCCTCCTCCCAACGCCCGACCTCCGACAACATCGTGCCCAAGTTGCTGAGTGACAGTGCCAGGTCGGGTTCGTAGGCGTCGGGGTTGGTTTCCGCAAGCTGCCGGCGGATGTGCACCGCCTCCTCGGCGGCCGCCAGAGCCTCCTCCCAACGCCCCACCTCCGACAACATCGTGGCCAAGTTGCTCAAGATCGCGGGATGCCGGGAGGCCTCAATCGGACCTTCACTCGCCGCGCGCTCAGCCAGGGCGATGGCCCGGTCAAGGTCACTGCGGTTACCGGTTCGCTCGAACCGAGCCCGTAGCGCCCCACTCAGGTTGCTCAAGATCGCGGGATGCCGGGAGTTATCGGTCGAGCCTTCGCCAGCCGCCTGCTCAGCTAGGGCGATGGCCTGGTCAAGGTCGGCGAGCGAGCCGGTTCGCTCGAACCGAGTCCGCAGCGCCCCACTCAGGTTGCTCAAGATCGCTGCTCGGTCGAGATGATCGAGCGGAGCGGTTTGTGCTGCTGCCTGGAAGGCAGAGATTGCTGCGTCCAGGTCGGCGAGCGAGCCGGTTCGCTTGAACCGGGCCCATGCGGAAGATGCCTGGTCACGGCTGGTCATCGAAGCCCCCCACTTCCTTGAAGATCTCCACAGCCGTTTGTCGATCCCTGAATTCCACGGTGCCCAGTCGAGGGTGTTTCCATCGGATGAGCGAGCCTTGCGGTGACGTCCGGGTAGCTGGCTCGTTGCCCTGGCCGCGGGGGCGGCCCCGGGCTGGGAAGTTTCAGCATCCGAGACAGTCTCTTCGTACTGCTCAGTCTCTTGGGGGTCAGGAGCCGCCGGCGAAGGTTCACCCGCTGAGGGCGGGCCGCCATCAGCGATGCGCCAGAGTGTATGGATCCGCGTGACGACGATGTCGATATCTGCCTTGCCCACACGCTGCTGCTCGACAAGGACGCGAACCAGAGACTCTAGGTTTGCCCAGCGGGGCGTGCCAGAGCCACGCAACACTGCGCTAACGCCCTCATGACTGAGAGTGCCAGGGAGATCATCCTGATCGCGGATCCAGGCGCTGATGGTGCGGGCCGCGGGTTTTCCCGCCAGCGCGTACAGGTCATGTAAGGCAGCAGCCAAATCCCGTCGCGGCCCCGGCGGCAATTGCTGCTCGTCCGGCATGCGAATGCCTACCACAGGGTCTCCGTCAGCCTTTGTCAGGTTGCGTCAGGCCAACAGTGTGCCAGTCCGTACCCAGCAGTGTCTGTTCAGCGCGCGGTCAGCTCGTCGAGGACCGGCGACAGGGATCGCTCGGGCACTCCTCCACCAGCCACATGGTGGATTCAAGCCCCCCATCCGAGGGCAGGGCCGAGGAGGGCAAGGACATGACCGTTCACCGCGACCACACGACCCGAACCGAGCGCCTCACCTTGATCGCTGCCGCTGTACGCGGCGTCCTCTCGGGGGCGAGCCAAGCGTTCGTCGTCTGGCTGATCAAGTTCCTGGCGGAGACGAACTAACGAACTGCGAGTGGTCCGCCGAGGGTGGCCGGAGTCATTGCAGCTGACTCCGGCCACCCCTTTGACTGTACGGCTCGATCATGTGCGGGACGTCGCACCGTTGTCCGCGTCAGCTGGGGGGCGAGGAGTCGGTACGGTGACCGCGGCGAGGTTCAGGCGAGCGTCCATGTCGAGGTTCACCTCGCCGTACGGGCGTACGTGGGACCAGAACAGCGGGGTGAGGCCGCGCCGGTCAGCAGGGGTGAGGAGGCCGTCCCACTCCGGTTCGCCGAGGACGTCCTGGAGCATGAGGGTGTTCACGTACACCAGGGCGGATTGCAGGATCCGCAGGCACAGGACGAACATCTCCTGCTCGTCGCGCCGGTTCGAGGCGATCTCCCCGCCCTTGCCGTAGGCGATCACACTGTTGGCGCCCTTGGAGGACTCCATGACGTTCAGGCCCTCCTCGATCTCCCGCTAAAGATCCCGAAGCCGCAGGTAGCGGGCCACGAAGATGGTCTTCTGAGCGCGGCCGACCTCCAGCATCGCCGCGTAGGTGGGGTGGGAGGCGTTGCGGGTGAAGCGCCGCAGGATCGCCTCGGTGGAGGCGGTCCGGGTCGGGATCGCCGTGGCGTACTTGATCATCTGGTCGTACTGCTGGGCGATGAGTTCCCAGCGGATCGGGCGGGTCAGGGCCGGGGTCAGCCGTGGGTAGGCGTCCGGGTCGCCGGCCAACGGCCGGTACAGCTTGACCTTGTTGATCCGCTTGATCCTGGGCAGCAGGTCGAAGTTCAGCAGTCTCGTGATGCCGAACCCGACCTCCGACTGTCCGTGCGAGTCCGTGTAGTTGGCTTCCACGTCCATGGTGGTGCCGTGCCGCATGGCGCCCTCGATCATCGCGGCGACCTCGGACGCGGTGCAGTTGATCAGCTGGGAGTGGATGGCCAGGGACTTCTTCTCCACATGCCAGTAGATGAGCACCCCGCGGCCGCCGTAGCGCGAGTGCCACTCGGTGAACAGATTCTGGTCGTAGGCGCGCACATGCGTGGAGTCGGAGGCGACCGCGGTCGAGCCCTGACCCCACAACTCGGTACTGCGGGCGGCGAAGGTGGCGTTCGCGATCTGGACGGCGACGGCACGGGCCGCCTCGGCGGACAGATACCGGCGCCGTACATAGCGCAGCTCGTCCTCGGTGTGCCCGTGGCCGCCGGACGCCACGGCCTTGATCCCGGTGTTCGTGCCGTACGCGTAGATCACCAGCAGCAGGCGTTCCGCCAGCACCTCCGCCGAGAGGCTGCCGCCACCGGAGACGGAGGTGACCGCGTCCAGGCAGCCGGTCCGCAGCACCGCTTCCTTCAGCATGTCGACCAGCGGCACGATGCCCCACCTGCGTTGCACCTCGGCCTTGATCCGTCGCAGATTGCGCGGTTCCGACTGGGCCTCGGCCGTCGTCAGCCGGATCGCCCCGGACTTGCGCTCGGCAATGTCCAGCCAGGACAGCTTGGGCATCTGCTCGTTCAGCAGGGTCAGCTCAGCCGTCATCTGCTCGCGCAGCTCGTCGATGAATGCCGAGGCGTCGAGCGGCTTGCGCAGCTCCCGGTAGTTCTCCGCCCGCCTCACCTCGAAGTCCTGCGGCAGGTCCTCATCCGGGTTGCGCCACTTGTCGGCGCCGACCACCCAGATCTCCTTGCACTTGAGCTGATCGCGCAGGGCCTGGAAGGCGACGACCTCGTAGACCATGCGCACCACCCGGCGCCGGCCGCGCTGGTCGGTGCGGTGCACGACCTCTGCCCAGTCCCCGCCCATCGCCTTGTGGACCGGCACCGTCTCGCCCAGCGGGTAGTACGTCGTGTTCCCGGCGTTCGCGTACCGGGCCACGAGCGCCAGGGCCTCGATCACGGGCCGGTGGGCGTGGTTGCTGGAGCGGAACTCCAGCACGTCCAGCAGCTTGATCAGCCCGCGCCGGTAGTGCTTGGTGTACGACGCCTTCAGCGTCGTCTGCACGGTCCGCCGGTA
Source organism: Wenjunlia tyrosinilytica (assembly GCF_014646055.1). Lineage (GTDB taxonomy): Bacteria > Actinomycetota > Actinomycetes > Streptomycetales > Streptomycetaceae > Wenjunlia > Wenjunlia tyrosinilytica. Next base: position 44,544 of record NZ_BMMS01000042.1, on the reverse strand, counting down.
AACCGGCCCCCGGGTCTTGAACTCGTGCACCAGCTCCCGCAGCGTCGCCTCGCCCCCAGACACCGCCGGGAACACGACCTGCCGCACAGTCCCCTCCGGCGTGCCGAGCGACGCCTCGGCGAGCTTGAAGAGGATGTTCTCCTTGCCCGACACCTTCTTGAACGCGTTGACCAGCTGCTCGGTGACCTTCTTCTCCGCCCGCGCCCCGATCCGGTGCACCGTGGAGATCAGCAGCTCCACCAGCGTGTCCGTGATCTCCCGCTCCCGCTCATGCAGCAGGGCGGCCAGCAAGGTCACCCGCAGCGGTACCGGGTGCGTCCGCAGATGGGAAGGCGACTCCACCGCGGCTCGCGCTCGCCAGCCCGCCACGACTTTCGGTGCGACATCGATGAACAGATCCGGCGGCAGACCGATCGCCCGCACCGCCAGGACCTTGTCGATCTCGGTGAGCATCGTCTCCAAGCTCACGTTGCCCGGCGCTTCCTTGATCTTTCCCAGTACTGGAAGGGCATCCCCACCCTCAGCACCGCCGGGTTGAGGGTCGTCGTCCTGGTCGGTGCCGGCGGCTACCAGAGCCACCAGCCGCTCGATGCTCTCCGCAGTCAGCCGAGAGGAGATCAGGGATGTCAGCGACTCCTCGGCTGCTCGCAGGGCAGCCGCGACGATCCGATCGCACCGGCCGGGCGTGGGCGGCTCGATGCTCTCCACGCGGCACCGTGCCAGCAGCTCCACCCGTACCTGCTCGGGCCTGCGTTCCTTGTGCGCGACGTGCTCGGCCAGATATGCCGCCAGCTTCTCCGCGTCCGTGACGCTGCACTCGCGGAACCCGAGGTGTCCCCGGATCTGTGCGCGGTGGTACTCGACCGTGCGGCCCGTCCAGTCGTAGGACTCCAGCTCAGAAGCGGAGACCTGGACCTGCCGGGCGACGAACTCCACGGCCTCACCGGGCAGCTCTGCCCGGTTCCGGGGAAACCGGCCGTACTGCGTGTAGAACTTCAGCAGGACGGCGAAGCCCAGTCGCGTCGCACCGCGCTTGCCGGACACAAGCACCTGCTCGTCCTTCAGCAGCGTCCAGTGCTCGACCAACTCGTCCAGGTCCAACGGGGTACGGGCCACGTTCGTAGATCGTCCTCGTGTGGGCTCACACACCGCAGCCGTACGGCCTCGGGCTCACCCGCACGAGCGATGCTCGCGCAAGATCACCGCCGTTTGCGGCTGGTGACACGGTTCTTACCGGCACCCCGTGTTGTGTCGTGGCCCACGGGTACGTGGCCGGAGCCGAAGTGGTGCGACGACCACGGCGCGGACGGCCGGTGGTGGATGATCCGGTTCGACGCATGCGGGATCTTCCCCGGCACGTTCACCCTCTACGCCGACGGTGACCCCGTCGGGGGGTTCAACTTCCTCGTCTACGCCTACACCTGGGCCGACCGGATGGGCAAGACCTGGGGCGACGAGGTGGCGATCCGCAAGGTCAACGACTGGGGGGTCGGCATCGCGGGCACCCGGGTGCAGGGCAGCGCGGTGTGCAAGGGCAAGTGCAAGGTCAAGGACGGCAGCTTCAAGTCCCAGCCGCTGAAGACGGACAAGGACGCCCTGGGCCAGTGGCACCTCGACAGCACCCTCGCGGCCGCTCCCACGGGCAAGCGAGGCGCTGGCTTCACCCGGGCCACCTGGCAGTTCACCAACGCCCAGTGGTCGGGGCCGAGCACCCCGGGGGAGCTGGACACCGTCGATGTGCGCTGCGACACCCAGTTGCCGGGCGTCAAGAAGCTCGGATGCACGATGCCGCAGTACTACCCCGCGATGGTCTACGCCAAGAAGGGGCAGTACCCGGAGCTGGCCAAGCACATCGAGTACGCCCAGAACACCAAGAAGCTGCCGGGCAAGTACGGCTCGAAGAAGTTCCTGACCCGGCTGACGGACACGAAGAAGAAGGACAAGAACCGCGAGAAGGCCTGCCCGAAGCGCCTGCCCGGCCCGCCGGGCAAGACTTGCGACGAGTACCCCTTCGCCTCGACCTGGCAGGGCGCCTACACCGGAGGCGGCAAGTTCAGCAGGCGCATGATCGACGCCGACCAGAACGAGGACGGCGGCCGTGCGCTGAAGGACTGGTACTTGTACAACCGCATGCTGGACAAGGACTAGTTCCAGGTCTGGATCAAACCCTGACCCCACCACCCCAACACGCCGGGACCACGCCATGAACGAGCCGAACGAGCAGGGCCGAGCAGCTGTCTCCGCCGCCTACCACCAGTTCCTCATCCGCGACGACGAGGGCAGCCTCGGCCCGGATCTGCCCGCCCATCACAACGGGCTGGTGCACCTGCAGGACGGCGAAGGGTACGTGCACACGGGCATCCACAGCGGGGACGTGGAGGTGACGGTCACCATGCACCGCACCGAGCCGGCCCCGGACCCCGGGCCATGGCAGGAGATCGTCGAGATCTCCCTGAACTCGGCCTCGGGGCAGATGGAGGTGCGCAACATGATGACCGACATGGAAGAGGAGCTGCCCGCGCTCTCCTTCGACGGCCCCGGCCACTACCGGGTGCGCATCCACGCCCGCGGGCGGGACACCGCCGTGGACCTGACGCCGGAGCAGATCACCGAGTGGTACCTGATCCAGGCCTGGCCGGCCCCGCCCGGCCCGCCGACCGTGCTGGCAGCCGCCGACCAGTACGGGTCCGGAATCCGTGCCCGCGTTCCGGACCCGGACGCCACCGTCATGGGCCCGACACGCCGACTGAGCACCAACCCGGTGCAACGGCGCCTGGAGGCCGGCGAGACCGGGATCCCACGCCGACTGCCATAACGCTGAAACAGGTGGGGCTCACCACCGCGCAACCGCTGGTGAGCCCCACCTGCACGGCCGTGTCCGGTCAGGTACGACGGCGTGGCCACCTGCCGCCGCAACAGCGAACATCAGCTCACGGTCGAGGCAATTGCCTCAGGAACAGGCAACGGGCCTGGAAACGCTCGGGTACCGCGCCGACCAGCTGCGCCGCTTGGCACAAGCCGCCACCGAGAGCGCGCGCCGCCACCAGGAGCGCGCCCGACATTTCCCCGACTCGCGCTGCGGCGCACCGGCGCCCCGCACGCCGGGCGGCCAGTGCGCGCACCGCCCGGAGCCGGACATCGGCCCGTCACCCTGGGCAGGCTCCGTGGTGGACCAGCACGCGGCCGGGGCCCGCAAAAAAGGGACCCGGCCCGCGAGCCGCACGGCCATGCCATCGGCCGCTCCCGCGGCGGGCTGAGTACGAAGATCCATCTTGCGGCCGACGCCCGCTGGCGACCCCTGGCGTTCGTTCTCACCGCCGGACAGGCCGGTGACGCGCCCGCCTTCGTGGATGTGGTGGCGCGCCTGCGTGTTCCCCGCCGCCGCGGGCGACCCCGCACCAGACCGGATGTGGTCCTGGCCGACAAGGCGTACTCCTTACGCGCCATCCGCGAACACCTGCCCAGGCGCGGCATCCGGGCGGTCATCCCCGTTCCGGCTGATCAACGCGGCCACCGCCTGCGTCGCGGCCGGCGAGGCGGCAGGCCACCTGCCTTCGACCGCGAGGCGTACGGTCAACGCACCACCGTCGAGCGGTGCATCAACCGCTCGAAACAGTGGCGCGGCATCGCCACCCGCTACGAGAAAGCAGCCACGGTCTACCTCGCCGGACTCCACCTCGCAGGCATCTTCCTCTGGTCGGCAAGATGATCCAAACGAAACGGCCTAGCGGCGCCCATGTCGGCGCGGTGGCTCTACCGGGCCGCCTTGGCTCTTGTCCACCGACACGCCGACATCCGGGTGATGCTCTCAGCTCTGCAGCGTCCCGTCACTCACCGCCTGCGGTCGGCAGCAGCATGCGGCCTCACCTGCCCATCATGCCTATGGGCAAGGCTTCCAGTGGCCGTTGGCAACCGGAGATGCTCGATGTCGGGAGCGCGCCGGGCGGATCACGCGCAGAGCCGGCCGGGGGCTGCGGCGGAAATCCAGGCACCTGCTCGCCCGAGCCCGCGTCACCACAGCGCGACCCGTGCTGGGGATTGCGAGGCTAACCGGGCCCCCGGCTACCTTCCTGCCCCGAACGCGAGCCTCGGCCCCATACGGGCCCGCTCACCCCCGTCACCGAAGGCAAGGGCCCGTTTGTGCCTCCAGTTCCCCCGCGTGCCGCCCGCACCGACACCCAGAAGATCAACAAAGACGTCGCCGCGATCGTTGCCAGGGCCGCCCACGCCGCCGCCCCCTGCCTCGGTCTCACACCGCACGTTCTCCTCAGGCGCCTGATCCAGGACACCACCCGCGAGGAAGTCACCAAGGACTCCCTTCGCGGCCTGGAGCTCGGCCTGTCACGCAAAGAAGCCGCCGGACAAGCCGCGGTCAACCTCATCCGCCGCACCACCACCGCCCTCCGCCGAGCCGATGACTTCACCGAAGGCTCGGTGATCGGGCAGCGCCGCCGTGTGCCCGGCCGCCTGGAATACGATCTGTGCCTGTTCGGGATCTGGCACCGCTACGTACTCCACGCGCCCACGGCCGTCCACCCGACCGGACTGCTGCGTGTGCACCGCTTCGGCCCCGAGGACACGGGCGAACAGCCCCAGTACGACGTCCGCCTGTTCACGCCCGCCTCAACCGGCACCTACGAGCGCATGGCCCGCAACATCGTCGCCCTGACATAGAGCGCCCCACCCCCTCCCGTACGCGGCCCGGCGCAGTGTGCCGGGTCGCGTACGGCACGAGCGTTGCCGGGACTCGATCTGCCGAGCCGGAGCCCGGTGCCGAGCAGCTGAGACTTGCTGGGCGCCCCCGAACCGAGCCGCAGCAACCACCCCCGCATCCACTCCGAGCCCGGCAACCGCGCCGTGGCGGACTGCGGGCGCGGCAACGCATCCTCGGAACTCGCGTCGGGCACCCCCGGCACTCCGGGCCCTGCCGAACCCCGCCCAGGCCCCCATGTGTGCGGAACGGGCGGCTCGGACCGGCGGTGACTGGTGTCGCACCACGGGTAGGTGCACAGCGCGACACATAACCGGTAGGACGAGACGCTCGTGCCGTGCTCCAGCGTGACGTCCACCGGGCCCTCGACCAGGAGTGGCCCCGCGTGCCGGGCAACTATGCGGCAGCGTCGCTCATCAGAGTCGTACGGCACGAATGATCACCAACTCTTCCTTCCCGGCATCGTCCTCGATCAGGCCGTGGTCGCGCAGCCAGCCGCTGCGGGACCGCAGGACGGGGCCGAAGGCGACGCTGCGATGTTCCTCGATTCCGACGTCCAAGCCTGCCGCCCGCAACCGGCGCAGCGTCTCTTCCGGGTCGCTCAGCGCGGACTGGATCACGAGCAGCACTCCTCCGGGCTTCAGCAGTCCGGGGACGTCCTCGCAGATCCGGTCCAGCACGAGACGGCCGTCGTGTCCCGCGTCCCAGGCCCGCGCCGCACCCCGCCGAGGGCACGCGGCTGTCGGGGCCGGCACGTACGGCGGGTTGGAGAGGATGAGGTCGAAGGACCTGCCCGAGACGGGAGCCAGCAGGTCGCCGCGTCTGACAAGGATCGCGAGACGCGCAAGCAGCGCGTTGATCTTGGCATTGAGAGCCGCTCGCCAGGAGATGTCGATCGCCGTGACGCGGGCGCCGAGTCGGGCCGCCGCCAGGGCGACGGCACCTGTTCCCGTGCCCACGTCGAGGACTTCGGCGTGCGGGGGAAGGATTTCGTCGCGCAGGAATCGGATGAGCAGGTCGGTGTCGTCCTGCGGGGTGTAGACGCCGGGCAGAGTGACCGTGGTCATGGGGGTGTCGTCTCCGGTTCTCACGGATGCCGCAGAACCTGTTCGTGGTCGGAACAGCGGTCAGACCGGCATGCGCAGCGACGACTCCCCTGCTCGCCACGCGCCGAGGAGGTGCTCGGCGAGGCGGTCTTCGAGATACGTGGTGGCGTCCACGCCGAAAGCCACATCCCCGTCGAGGTGCGGCTCCTCTTCGAGCAGACCCGCTACGACCTCCCGGCGGACGACCTGTTCGTGCACGGCGTCGGCCTCGACGTGCTCGTCGTAGAAGTGCTCGGCGGCCGGTCCGGCGCCGGTCCGCCGCATCGCTTGGGCCAGGCGACGTGAACCCGGAGACGAGGTGATCTCGACGGTGGCGAAATGTCCGACCAGGGCGCCTCGAAGGGCGCGGTGCAGGCCGAAGAGGGACATCAGGTTCACGGTGGCGAGGGCCTCGGGGCCGACCGCGTCGAGATAGTGGCCGTAGGCGGTGTCCAATTGGAGGTCGGCCATGAGATCGGCGAACAGACGGGCGTGCACGCGATCTGCGCGGCCCGCGCCGAACTCGTCGAACTCCACGGCCGCCATGCCCGCCTTCGCCCGGCCCCACAACCGGGGCAGCACCCAGGCGTGCGGGTCGGCTTCCTTGAGGTGGTAGAGCGAGCGCTGGGCGGCGTACTCGCGTATCTGCCACAGTTCTCCCTCGTCCTGCAGGAAGTGGCTGACGCCCGAGCCGTCGACTGGTTCGACCAGCAGTTCGTCCAGTGCCTCGCCAGCGAGCTTGTGTACGGTCGCCGCGTCACGCAAAGCCTGGAGAAACGGCTTCTCCAGGGCTGCCCGGACCCTGAGCAGGTCGGGCTCCCACTCGCGGTCGGCATCGACTTCCGCGAATCCCCGGTAGTGCAGCTCGTAGCAGAGGTACAGGGCGAGCTGGAGATCGTCTCCGATCGGGGCGGCGGCAGAAATCTCCCGGCCGTTCGGAAGTGGTCCCGTACTCCGCAGGTATTCGATGATCGCCGTCGAGATCCGACCACGAGCGGACGGCAGGGCCGGTTCCGGCGATGTGACGTTCATGAACGCCGGGTACCCGTGATCGAGAGGCTCTCACGTAAGCCAGTCTGGGCGGTGACAGCCCCGGCTGCCGGATCGCCCCCTGGCCAGGCTCATGACCAGGGGGCGAGGAAAGCAACTGCCCCCGTGTCGAATCCGAGTTCAGGGTGTCAGGCAAGGGAGCTGTCGAGGGGCTCGTAGCAGGCCACCCCGCTCACAGCGCAGGGGTGAAGCGGCCCCACACGCGGTGTCCGCCGAGCAGACGTGTCACTGCCTGCAGCACGGCGGACGCAGTCGTGCCGAACACCACCCCGGCGGGGCCCTCGGGCAGGCCGGCCGCCTCCAAGGCGCCGACTCCTTCGCCCCAGGCCCCGATGGCCTTGCCGTGGCGGTACGCCTCGGTGACCATCAGCAGCGGACGCGGGTCGATGGCGGTGACGACGGCCATGTCGTCGTCGGCCTTGGCATCGCGGGCTCCGTAGGCTTCTTCGGCGGGAGCCGGTGCCCCGGCCACCAGAATGGCGTCGAACTCGGTGGAGCGGGCCGTTGTGAAGGTGCGCTGGACGGTGACCGGGTCTCCGTCCTGGTCCAGCACGCCGCCTGCCGGTGCGATGACCAGCGGAACCATGCCGGCGTCGAGGACCGCGCGGCGCACTTCCCGTACGCCGTCCAGGTCGTCCGCACCGCTGGTGACGATGCCGATGGTCCGGCCCTCGACCGGCCAGTCGCCACCGAGCTGGGAAAGGGCGGGGCTCGGTTCGACCACCGCAGGAACGAGGCTCGCCTCGGGGGCCGGAAGGCCCAGCCCGGCCGCGACGTGTGCGCAGAGGTCCGGGTCGATGTTGGCGAGCACCTTCAGCGCCCGTTCCTTGATCGCCGTCTCCCAGCACTTGCCGAGCTCGAAGGTGTAGGCGGCGACGATGTGTTCACGCTCGGTGGGAGACATGCTGAGCCAGAACAGCCGGGGCTGGCTGAAGTGGTCGTCGAAGGAGGCCGCCGCGTCCCGCACCTTGCGGGCGGCAGGGACCTCGACGGGAACCTCGATGTACGCCCCGGTCTCCTCGCCGGCGAGGAACGGGCAGCCGCCGTCGAGGGAGTTGGGGTGGTAGGGGGCCACCCCGGTGTGGACGGCGGTCTGGTGCATACCGTCACGCAGCATGTCGTTGACGGGCGCGTGCGTGCGGTTGATCGGGAGCTGCCCGAAGTTGGGTCCGCCCAGCCGGCTGATCTGGGTGTCGAGGTAGGAGAAAAGACGTCCCTGGAGCAGCGGGTCGTCGGTGACGTCGATGCCCGGGACCAGATGGCCGACGTGGAAGGCGACCTGCTCGGTCTCGGCGAAGTAGTTCGACGGGTTGGCGTTGAGGGTCATCAGGCCGATCGGGCGGACCGGAGCAAGTTCCTCGGGGACGATCTTCGTCGGGTCGAGCAGGTCGATGCCCTCGAACATCTGCTCCTCGGTGTCCGGGAAGGTCTGCACGCCGAGTTCCCACTGCGGGAAGGCGCCGGCTTCGATCGCGTCGGCCAGGTCACGCCGGTGGAAGTCGGGGTCCACGCCCGCGGTGATCTGTGCTTCCTCCCACACCAACGAGTGCACACCCAGCTTCGGCTTCCAGTGGAACTTCACCAGCGTGGTGGCGCCCTCGGCGTTAACGAGCCGGAAGGTGTGGACTCCGAAGCCCTCCATCATCCGGTACGAACGCGGGATGCCTCGGTCAGACATGTTCCACAGCGTGTGGTGGGTGGCCTCCGTGTGGAGGGTGACGAAGTCCCAGAACGTGTCGTGCGCGCTCTGCGCCTGCGGGATCTCCCGGTCCGGATGCGGCTTGCCCGCGTGGATGACATCGGGGAACTTCAGCGCGTCCTGGATGAAGAACACCGGGATATTGTTGCCGACCAGGTCGAAGACGCCCTCGCCGGTGTAGAACTTCGTCGCGACGCCTCGGGTGTCGCGCACGGTGTCGGCCGATCCGCGCGAGCCCAGGACGGTGGAGAAGCGGACGAACACCGGCGTCTCGACGCCCTCGGCGAGGAAGGCGGCCTTGGTGATCCCCGCGGCGGCGCCATAGCCCCGGAACACGCCGTGAGCGGCGGCGCCACGGGCATGTACCACCCGCTCCGGGATGCGTTCGTGGTCGAAGTGGGTGATCTTCTCCCGCAGGTGGTGGTCCTGGATGAGAACCGGGCCGCGGGGGCCGGCCTTCAGCGAGTGGTCGGTGTCGTACAGGCGCGCACCCTGCGCGGTGGTGAGGCGCTCGCCGCCCTGCGCGACCTTCTCCTGAGGGATCCCGGTCTCCTGGCCGGTCGGGCTGTAGGTTTCCGGCCCGCGCTGGTCGGGCTTGGGCGGGAGCGGCTCCCGCGCGTCGGTCGGCTCGTCCACCGGCGGGGCCTGGGTGCCCGGAGCACCGGGAATCTCGTTTCCGCCGTGAACAGCGTCCCGGACTTTCTCCACGACCTTCTCCGCGGCGGCCGACACGGGGTTCTTCTTCGCGCTCATTGGGTTCCGATCCGTGGGAGGGGTGACGCCATGCGCAAAGCGATCGGCATTCGGCAGGGTCGTCATCGACTGCCGCCCACGGGTACCCCTCGACACGACAGCTGACACACCCATCGGGCGAACAGTCGCTGTAGCACCGCAGGGCACTTCAACGGCCCCTGGCACAGCTCACTCGCGGTCCGTGCTGCGCGCGGCGGTAATCGGGGTCCGGGGCTGCTGATCGGTGCGGATGAGCTACGCCGGGATCACTGCCGCCCCGCGCGGGAGTGCGTACCCGGGCCCAGGGTGGGAACACGCAAGGAACCAGACATTTCGAACGGCGGAGGACCCCATGGCCGTACGACACCGTTTGATCAAGAAGTCTCCCGACGACGTCTGGAAGATCCTGTCCGACGTCGAACGGTACGGGGACTGGGTCGTCGGTACCTCACGGGCCGAGCTGGACGAGGGGCTGTGGCCCGAGGTGGGGGCGGCCCTCCGCTACGAGATCAGGATCGGGCCGCTCACCCTGCACAACCAGACCGTGGTACGCCGCAGCGAACCGCCCACCGTCCTTGAACTGGAGGCGAACAGCGGGCCGCTGGGGACCGCGAGGATCGCGATGGAGCTGCGGCCCTGGGGTGAGCAGACACTGATCATCCTCGACGAGCATCCGCTGCGCGGTGCGGGTGGCGTCCTGCACAACAGCCTGCTGGACGCGGTACAGCATGTGCGCAGCCGAGCGATGCTGGCCCGTCTCGCCCGACTGTGCGAGGAAGACGAAAGCCCGTCACGCACCGCTGCCCGGCAACCGCGACCGCACACGGCCTGAACCAGCGCCGAGAGCTGGAGGAAGCCGCGCCACCGGGTGCGGCGCCACCCACCGAGCCGGGAGCGAGTCATGGCGGACGCAGTAGTGATCGGGGCCGGCCCCAACGGGCTGGTCGCCGCGAACCTCCTGGCCGACGCGGGCTGGAGCGTGGAGGTCCTGGAGGCCCAGGACGAGCCGGGAGGAGCGGTCCGGCACGACCGTGGGGTCGACCCCGACTTCGCCAGCGATCTCTTCAGCGCCTTCTATCCTCTCGCCGCCGCCTCCCCGGTCCTGGCCGACCTGCATCTGGAGCGGGAAGGGCTGAGCTGGAGCCATGCTCCGAAGGTGCTGGCCCACCCGTTGCTGGACGGCCGCTGCGCGGTCCTCAGCCGCGACCTGGAGGAGACGGCCGCGAGCCTGGAGGCGTTCGCCCCCGGGGACGGAGCCGCGTGGAAGGAGCTGCGGGACGTCTGGGAGACGCTGCGGCCCGGCATCCTCGACGCTCTGTTCACACCGTTCCCCCCGGTCCGCGCCGGGGCCCGGCTGGCGCTGCGGCTGCGGGCGGCGGGCGGATTGCGACAGGCGCGGACGATGCTGCTGCCGGTCCGGCGCATGGGCGAGGAGGAGTTCGGCGGCGAAGGCGGCAGGCTCCTGCTCGCGGGCAACGCCCTGCACGCGGATCTCGCACCGGAAGCAGCGGGCAGCGGCGGCTTCGGCTGGCTCATGTCCATGCTCGGCCAGACCTACGGCTTTCCCGTACCGACCAGTGGCGCCGGAGCGCTCACCTCGGCTCTTGTCCGCCGACTGACGCATCTCGGCGGGACCGTCCGCTGCGGGGAACGAGTCACCGAGGTCGTCGTCCGCAGCGGCCGGGCTGTCGGCGTCCGCACCGCGGGCGGCGAAGCGGTAGTCGCCCGCAGAGCCGTCCTCGCCGACGTGTCCGCGCCGGCGCTCTACGGCTCCCTCGTCGCGGAAGAACACCTCCCCGGGAGGCTGCTCGCCGACCTGAAACACTTCCAGTGGGACTTCGCCACCTTCAAAGTGGACTGGGCACTGAACGGCCCGGTGCCCTGGACCTGCCCGGAGGCCGCGCAAGCGGGAACCGTCCACCTCGCAGAGGGCGTGGACGCCCTCACCCGCTTCGCCGCCCAGATCGCCACGGGCCACGTCCCAGACGAACCCTTCGCTCTCTTCGGCCAGATGACCACCGCCGACCCCAGCCGCTCACCCCGGGGCACCGAATCCGCCTGGGCCTACACTCACGTGCCGCACCGGGTGCAGGGCGACGCGGGAGACGACAAGCTCACCGGCTCCTGGGACTCCCGGGAACAGGAGATCATGGCTGACCGTGTCGAGACACAGGTCGAGCGCTACGCCCCCGGCTTCCGCGGCCTCATCAGAGCCCGGCGCATCCTCGCCCCGCCGACGCTGGAGAGCATGAACGCCAACCTCCACGGCGGCGCCATCAACGGCGGTACCACAGCCCTGCACCAGCAGCTGGTCTTCCGCCCCACCCCCGGCACCGGCCGCCCCGAAACACCCGTACGCAGGCTCTACCTCGCTTCCGCCTCCGCGCACCCCGGCGGAGGCGTCCACGGCGCCCCGGGCGCCAACGCCGCACGCGCTGCCCTCCACCGCCACCGCACCGGCGCCCTCGCCCACCTCCAGAACCGACTGACCCACCGCGACCGCAAAGGCCAGCGCTGACGGCCCCCACGCCCTACTGACCGCATCAGGAACCGGCGATGTCGCGGATCCTGAAGGGGGACGTTTGTTCGGGCCCGTTCGGCGCACACGAAGAGCTGACACAGCCTTTGTCCGAAGAAGAGGAAGCGGAGACACACCATGGGAATCATCGCGTGGATCATCATCGGCCTGCTCGCCGGCGCCATCGCCAAGATGCTGATGCCGGGCAAGGACCCCGGCGGCATCATCGTCACCATGCTCATCGGCATCGTCGGCGGCCTGCTCGGCGGCTGGCTCGGCAAGGTGATCTTCGGCGTCGACTCCATCGACGGATTCTTCGACCTCTCCACCTGGATCGCCGCGATCGTCGGCTCCCTCATCCTGCTTCTCGTCTTCCGCCTCGTCACCGGCAACCGACGCTCCCACCGCCACGCCTGACCGACCGACGGCACACGCCCGCACCACCTCAACGGCTCCCTTCTGTCTCACAGGACGGGAGCCGTCGGCGTGCCCGGGGCTTCGGTGAAGGGCGACCAGTGCATATCCGTCATGACAGCGACTTCGCCGGGGACCGTGTGCAGGACGCGGGCCCTGACGAAGCGAGGGACCACCGTCCAGAACGTCCCATCGGCCGCCCCGGCAGCGCCTTCATTCAAGGCCGGCCGCACCGGCGAGGGCCTCTGGGGCAACATGCGGGCCTACTTCGTGAGCCTCCTCAAGTCGTACTACGGCGACGCGGCCACCGCCCGCCAACGACTTCCGCTTCGACCACCTGCCGCTGGCGGTGACCAGGCCGGTTGCCGGGTCGGCCAGGTCGAGTGTCGTCTCGGACAGGGGCTGGCGGCGGCGTCCGCCGATGAAGATCGCCACAGGTATGCATCCGCCGTGTCCGGCAGGGCACTTGGTGTGTCATGGAGTGGGCGGGTAGGGCGGGTGGGGTGGTTCGTCGTCACGGCGGGACGGCGGTGCGGCGGGCGTGGCGGGGACCGGGGCGTGAACGGGATCTGACGGTGCAGGCCGGCAAGGCGGCGCTGGCCGCCTGTCTGGGGTGGGCCGTGGCCGGGTGGTGGCTGCAGGCGCCGGTGGCGTTCGTCGCCCCGTGGAGGGCGGTCGTGCCAGTGGAGTCGACGGTGTACCGGTCTCTCGCGCACGGCCTGCAGCAGTGGGCGGCAATCGCGGTGGGCACACAGTCCACGAACGCCACCTGGGAGACGGTCTCGGGGTGGTCGAGCGTGAGACGCAGCGCCACAGCGCCCCCACGGTCGTGCCCGACCAGCGCGAACCGGTCATGTCCGAGGTGGCGCATCACGGCCGCCACGTCCCCGGCGACCGCCCGCTCGGAATAGCCCACGTGGTCCGCCGTGAAGCGCGGCCCCCTGGAACGCCCGCACCCCCTCAGGTCGGGACAGACCACGGTGTGACCGGCTTGGACGAGCAGCGGTGCGACCCAGTGCCAGGTCGCCGACGTGCGGGGATGACCGTGCAGCAGCAGCACCACCGGCGGGCCTTCACCCCCGAAGCGCACGAAGGCGGAAGCCTCACCGACATCGACCTGCGCGGTCTCGAAACCCTCGAACATCCCGGCCTCCCCGGCACTCGGCTCAGGTATCGCGTCCTGCCGTCGGCGCGGTACCGGCACTCCCAATCGCCCCGGCAGGACGCCGGGCGTCGGTGGAACGGTCAGGACCCGACCGGCGTTCCGGGGCTGCTGTCGTAAGCCCTTTGTCCGAGGGGCTGGCGGTGCCCGTCGTTGAGCTGCCGGTTCCACAGGGCATCGACCTGTTCGCGGGCCTGCGGCTCCAAATCGGCGGGGAGCAGGTGACGGTAGCGGCGATCCTCACCCAGCAGGACCTGCACGGTCCGCTCGTAGACCGGTTCGGGTCGTACTGCTCGTGCGGGAAGGCGAGTGCGGTGTAGTCGTAGAGCCGGTCGGCGGGGTTGTCGCGCCATTCCTTCCACGTCTCGAACATGGTGTCGTTGAAGCCGGTGAGGAAGGGGCCGGGTTGATCGTCGCCACCGTGACACCGAACTCGGCGAGTTCCTGGTCCAGCGCGTCGGCGAACGCCTCCACCGCGTGCTCGGAGCCCGCGTAGGCGCCGGTGAACGGGTCGACGGTGAGTCCGGCGACCGAGGACATGAAGACGATACGGCCGCTGCGGCGGGCCGCCATCTGCCCGGCGATGCCCTGGGTGAGCAGCACGGGACCGAAGACGTTCACCTCGAACTGGCGGCGCAGCCGCTCCTCCGGGATGTCGGCGGTCGCGCCGCCTCCGGACACGTCGGCGTTGTTGAGGAGGACCTCGACGCCCCAGTCCAGGCGTTCTCCCGGTCGCCGGGGTCGGTCACGTCCATTTTCTCGACCCGCAGCTCCGCACCCCGCTGGCGGGCCTCGGCCCGTACCGCGCTGACCTGGGCGATGATCTCCACGTCCGCGATCACCTCGTGCCCTGCCACGGCGAGCCGTAGCGCCACCTCTTTGCCGAAGCCGCTGCCCGCACCGGTGATGAGTATCGGTCCCGCCATGTCGTCGCACCCTTCCCTTACTGGTGTCCGGTCTCTCCGGACAACGGATGCCCTTGGCCTGCGTGTACCCGTCGAAAAGCGGCCGGAACGGAAGGCGCTGGAGGCCGCGGGTTTCCCTGCGAAACACCGATCGCTCCGGCCGCAAGGATATTCCTGCCCCGCAAATACGCCTCTACCGGTCAGATCGGTGAATTCAGCGGATCAGTGTCCGCCGTGGCATGCCGACGGGTCCTGTCGACAGTGATCGACGGGGCCCGTGAGCTGGGTTTTTTTACCAGCGGTACCAGCGGCTCTTACGGCCGTCGCTGCCAGCGGGCCGGACCACGAAGCCCAGCGCCCAGACCACCAGAACGATGACGGCGATCCACCACAGGGCCTTGAGGGCGAAACCGGCGCCGAAAAGGATTAGCGCGAGAAGCAGAACTACAAGCAGGGGAACCATGTTTTATCAACCTCCGCTCCTTCATCTGCCCCGCGTTTCCGGCTTCACGCCCTGGAATTTCGAGCGCATATTCCTGCGATTCTAGGGAATTCGGATTTCCTATGGGGCGGCCGGATGAGAGCCCAGGAGTAGTCTGGTGGGAATCACCGTGCCGAGCGTTCCAACCCCCGACGGACTGGCGGGGCCTCGCCGAGACGGATGCGGTCGGAGCGCACAGAAAGCGTTCATCCTGCTTTTGCACCTGAGGCGGCGCCATGACGCCCTCCGTGAACGTCGTCGAAGCACTGCCGTGGATCGAGGACGCCGACAAGGTCGCCCCCCAGGGAAGCCCGTGTGCTGTCCCGGCTGTTCCTGGACCGGCTGCCCCCGCTGGAAGAGGGCAGCGGCGAGTATCAGTACGTCCGCAACACTCTGATCGAGATGAAACGTGTCCCTGGTCCGGTTCGTGGCCCGCCGGTTCCGCAACAGGGGCAACGGCGACCTGGAGGACGTCGTCCAGGTCGGCACGATCGGTCTGATCAAGGCCATCGACCGGTTCGACGTGATGCGCGAGGTCGAGTTCACCTCCTTCGCGATCCCTTACATCGTCGGCGAGATGAAGCGCTTCTTCCGCGACACCACCTGGGCCGTCCACGTACCTCGACGCCTGCAAGAACTCCGCGCCGCCTCGCCGAAGGCGAGGAATCACTCACCACCACGCTCGGCCACAGCCCGAACGTGAAGGAACTCGCCGCCCATCTCGGTCTGACCGAGGACGAGGTCGTCGAGGGTCTCGTGGCCGCCAACGGCTACGTCGCCGGCTCCATCGACGGCCCGAGCGGCGAAAGCGAAGCCGGCGACAGCGGGCCCACGTACACGGACACCATGGGCGACGACGACCCAGCCCTGGAACTGTTCGAGGACGTGAATGCGCTCGGCCCGCTGCTCCGGCAACTCGACGAGCGGGAGCGGACCATCATCCAGATGCGCTTCGGCCAGGAGCTGACCCAGGCTGCAGTCGGCAGCGAGCTGAACGTCAGCCAGATGCAGATCTCCCGCCTGCTCAGCCGCATCCTGGCCAAGCTCCGCACCGGTCTCCTGGACACGTAGTCCTCCGATTGCCGCGCTGTCGCCGCTATCGAACGGGGCGACTGCCGGAGCGCCGGGACCAGCGCACGGCGACGAGGGCCAAGGCCGCCACGAGAACCGCGATGCCGATCACCAGCAGGTAGCCCAGGCCGTTCGCCGTCACCCCGACGATTCCCAGTACGAGGGCGATCAGGACGAGCAGCAGGAAGAGAACCACCACGGAACACCACCTTCAGACTTCGGATTGAACCGCAGGTCAGCGGCGAGCGAGTTGCCACTCTCCGCCTGCGCCGGGCCGGTAGTCCGAGGACCGCGTCGTCGAGGGGAGGGGACGAACACCAGCCGTCGACGCGTGGGCAGGCCGAAGCATCGGTGGCGGTGTCCACGTAGACCGATTCGAGCACGCCGGTCCTGCAGCCCTCGGAGTCGACGACGTTGGTACAGAACGGGTTCCCCGGAGATCGCCCCTGACACCACAGCCGAACCCGGCAAAAGGTGCGCTTCAGGCGGGTCGGACGCGATGCCGGGGGTAGCCGGAAGGTGGGAGCCGATCGGCTTTCGGTATTTCACCGGCGAGAACAGCCCCGCGTTCTGCGGGACGTGCCGGGCAACGCGAAAGGCGGGCCCATGGACGCGATTGTGCTGCTCAAGGAAGATCACCAGACGGTCGAGAAGCTCTTCAAGGAGTTCGGGCAGGCCGGGGACCGCGCCTACAAGACCAAGCGGAAGATCGCCGACAAGGTGATCGAGGAGCTGACGGTCCACACCTGGATCGAGGAGAAGATCTTCTACCCAGCCGCTCGCGCCGCCGTGCCAGCCACCACCGATCACGTACTGGAGAGCGTCGAAGAGCACCACGTCGTGCTGTGGATGCTGTCCGAGCTGGCCGGCCTGGACCCCGAGGACGAGCGCTTCGACGCCAAGATGACGGTCCTCATGGAGAACGTACGGCACCACGTCGAGGAGGAGGAGAAGGAGTGGTTCCCCCAGGTCCGCTCCGCTCTCGGCCGCAACCGGCTGGGCGAACTGGGCGGGCAGCTCGCCGCCGCCAAGCCCGACGCTCCCCACGACCCCCTGCGGGTTCCCAGCGCGCACGAATGACAGACACGCGCCCACGAAGGACAGACACGACGGCAGAACCGACCACCGGCCTTTCCGAGGAGCGACGGCACGACGAGTGAGCAGTCCGGCAACACGACCTCACCGGGCCGGTCCGTGACGATGCCCGTGGCGGATGACGCCGGGTGGGACCCGGTCGACGTACGGGCGGTGGACACCGGCCGCGTACTGGCCGCCGCCGCGGTGCAGAAGGTCGGCAACGGCCACCCCGGCACGGCGATGAGCCTCGCCCCGCTGGAGCACCTGCTGTTCCAGAACGTCATGCGACACGACCCGGCCGACGACCAGTGGCTGGGCCGCGACCGGTTCGTCCTCTCCTGTGGCACTCCAGCCTGACCCTCCACATCCAGCTCTACCTGACCGGCTACGGCCTGGAGCTGTCGGACCTGGAGGCGTACCGCACCTGGGGCTCGGCCACCCCCGGACACCCCGAGCACCGCCGCACCCGCGGCGTGGAGATCACCACCGGCCCGCTGGGCCAGGGGCTGGCCAGCGCGGTCGGCATGGCGATGGCGGCCCGCAGGGAGCGCGGTCTGCTCGACCCCGACCCCGACCCCGACGCCGAGCCGGGCAGCAGCCCCTTCGACCACCACGTCTACGTCATCGCGTCCGACGGCGACATGATGGAAGGCGTCACCGCCGAGGCCGCCTCGCTCGCCGGCCACCAGGAACTGGGCAACCTCGTCGTCTTCTACGACTCCAACCACATCTCGATCGAGGACGACACCGACGTCGCCTTCAGCGAGGACGTCCCGGCCCGCTTCGCGGCCTACGGCTGGCACGTGCAGACCGTCGAGTGGACGCGCACGGGCGAGTACGTCGAGGACGTGGACGCGCTGCTGGCCGCCGTACGCGCCGCGCGGGGGGAGGACGGGCGGCCCTCGTTGATCATGTGCGTACGCTGATCGGCTGGCCCGCGCCCACCAAGCAGAGCACCGGCAAGGCCCACGGCTCGGCGCTCGGCGCGGACGAAGTCGCCGCGACCAAGCGGCTGCTCAGCTTCGACCCCGAGCACGACTTCGTCGTAGAGGACGCCGTGCTGGCCCGCACCCGGTTGGCCGCCGAGCGCGGGCGGCGGGCGCACGCCGAGTGGGATGAGGCATATGTGGCCCGGCCGGGCGGCCCATCCCGAGCGGGCCGGGCTGCTGGACCGCCTCCAAGCGCGGCGGCTGCCGGACGGCTGGACCGAGGCCCTGCCAGACTTCCCCGCCGACCCGAAGGGCATGGCCACCCGTGCCGCGTCGGCCGAGGTGCTCAGCGCGCTCCCGCCGGTGCTGCCGGAGCTGTGGGGCGGCTCGGCCGACCTGGCCGGGAGCAACGACACGACCATGGACGGCGAACCGTCCTTCGTGCCCGCCGACCGCCAGACCAAGGACTAGGAACTGCTCCTCGCGGCGGCGGCACACACGCTGGGTCACGCGACGGTCTGAGCACCGGGGTCATCGCTCACCGATCTCACCGGTCCACCGAGCTCGCCGAGTTCACCGGCCCCCTCGGGCCCGGCGGCGGAGGGCGCGCACAAGCAGGCGCCCCGAGCCCTGCCGGGCCGCCCGCCGTCCCAGCCGGATCTCCGCGCAGCCGGCGAGCACGAGCAAGCGTACGACCTGGGCGGCCGACGGCCGTCACAGTGTCAGGTGGCGGCCCGAGTCGGCGCCGTGTTGGGCACCGTCCAGGAAGGCGTTGAGTCCGCTGACGTCGCAGAACGTGAGCGCGGACACGTCGATAGCCATCCGCCGGCCGGGCCGGCACAGACAGCGCTCGATGGCCGTACGCATCTGAGGGACGGACTCCAGATCGGCCTCGCCCCGCAGCGCGACCGCCGGGCGGATCCAGCGTCCACGCCGTTCGGCGACCTCGAAGGGAACCACCGTCACGCACCTCGGTTCATCGAACCGGCTCATACGGCACTGGCAACACCGGGGGTTTGGGCGCACTCAAAGCCTACTCCTGGCACGCCACCCGGGGCGGGGCGCGGCTACGCGCCCCCGACTCGCACATCGCGTCAACTCGCGGCATGGGCAAGCGGGTCGCGGGTATCCGCACCGTCGATGACAGGTTCACGTGAATGGAGACCCCTGGTGCTGTTGGCTCACCCCGCGGTGTTGAAGGACCTGGTCGAGCAGTACGAGACCCTGTGCACACTGCACGCCGAGAACGGCGGCGCCACCGCACGGCGAAGGATGGACGACGTCGCCTACACGCTCTGCGTGTCCACCGGCACGCGGACCGTCGAGGATGCCCTCGACGCCGCCCGCTGCCGCCTGCACGGCACCCGCACGCAGGGCGACGCCGTACTCACCGGCGGCTGACCTCTCCCACGCCTCCCCCTCACTCCTTGTCGGCGAAAACGCCGGAGTCCAGGTGGGCGAGGAGGTCGGCGGGGTCCCGGTACACCGCGTGCGCACCGGCGGCCTCCAGGTCCACGCGGGGAATGCCGCCGGACAGGACCGCCACCGGGAGCACTCCGTCCCGTACGGCGGCCTTCATGTCCCAGACGGTGTCACCGACGAACACGGCCCGTTCGCTGGGCACACCAGCGAGTTCCCTGGCCTGTCGGACGGGGTCGGGGGCTGGTTTGCCGTCGGCCACGTCGTCCGCGCTGGCCGCCCCGAGGATGACGTCGTCCGCGTCGACGGCCCGCCGTAGCGCGGCCAGTTCGGCGCCGCTCGCTGAGGTCGCGAGGACGATCGTCCAGCCCCGCCCGGCCAGCGCGCGCAGCAGGTCGCCCGCCGCGTCCAGCGCCGGCAGCCGCTCGAAGTACGTGGCGTAGAGGGTGTGATGGGCCGCAACGATCTGCTTGTCGTCGTCGTAGTCGCGGTCGTCGTCGCCGAGGATGTGGTCGAGCAGGTCGCCGCCACTGAGGCCCACGGCCCGATGGATCTCCCGCATGGGGACCTGATGGCCCGCCTGCCGGAACGCCTCCCACCAGGTGACGACGTGCAGGTGGTTGGTGTCGACGAGCGTTCCGTCGACGTCGAAGATCGCGGCGCGTTTCGTGGTCATCGCGGGTGTCCTCGGTCTCTCACAGTTCGTAGCGGAGGGCGGGCAGCAGCTTCCGCTCAGCCCATTCCAGGTACGGCTCCTGGTGGTCGCCGCCGATCTGGACGAGGGCGACCTCGGTGAACCCGGCGTCGGCGTAAGGGCGGCACGCCTCGAGGACCAGGAGAAGCAGCACCAGCCCGACGACGGCCGTCAACCGCACCATGTCGAAGGGTCGGAACCTTTCGGCCGACCACCCCTATGCTTTCGGTGACGGCCGGACCGTACCGCAACAGCGAGTTCCTCAGATCACAAAGCCCGCTCAGCGGGAGTCGTGGTTGTCTCAGCTTAGCTCAGGCACCGCATGGGACCGCGGTCACCTTCCCCGCCACCGACCAGTACGACGACGGCCTGTGGTGGGAACCCGCCCACGCCCTGCTGGACTACGGGCCCATCACCCGCAAGCCCGCAGCCCTGCGCGGGGAGATCGAGGACTGGCTGGCCGACCTCGCCGACGCACAAAGGCCCTCGATCACCGACCTGCTCATCATCCCCCTGCAACCACGCTGACCCGCGCCCGGGCGCCCGGCACCGGCACCGGGCGCCCGCGTCCGCCTAGGGAAACCGCCCGCCAGGCGGCGCAACAATTGCAGCCGCCGCCCGGCACACGGGGCCCACCCCTCCGCTGGCCTGCTGCTCACGAGGCATACCCGAACCCGTCCGAGCCCGTCGTCTCGCCCCGGACCCCGTCCGCCGATCGTCGGCCGACCGTGCGCCGCGCAGCGGCCGGGCCTCACCACGGACGCCTGGACGCCCCCCTCCTGACCTGGCCGACCGGACCCAAGCCCGCTGCACCCTCTCGGCCACCGGTGGCTGCCTTCCTCCTCAAGCCGTCCGGCAGGTACCTAGCTGGTACTACACTGACCTGCGCTTATTGATAGACAGGTACCTGGAAGGTATCCTGCGGCCATGCCTGCCCTCAACATTGAATTCAGCGACGGCGAGCTGGAGGACCTGCGCGCAATCGCCAACCAGCGCGGAATGACGCTCAAGGCCGTGGTCCGCGAAGCCGCCGCCGCCGACATCGCCCGCCACCGTGCCCTGCAAGAAGGCGCCGAAGTCTTCCGCCGCTTCTTCAAGGACAGTGCCGCTGCCTTCGCCGAAGCCTTCCCCGACGACGAGCCCGGATCCACCCACCGAGGACGGGCCGCCTAGAACAGTGCACCTCCACATCGACGTGCCCTGGCTCCTCCAGCGACACGAGGAAGTCCTGCCCGAACAACCGGTCATCGGCGACTTCTCCGCCCTCGTAGCCGCCGTTGCCCGCCACCGCGTCGACCCACCCCGACTGGGCACCAGCCCTGACCCAGCCTGGCGCGCCGCTGCCCTGATGCACACCCTCGCCCTGCTCAAGCCGCTGCCCGCCGCCAACGCACGCTTCGCCTGCGCGACCGCGGTCGCCTACATGCATGCCAGCGGCGAGGGCATCGATGCCCCCTTCGGCGCGCTGATCGACCTCACGCGGGAGATCCTGGCCGACACCAACGACGTCTTCCAGACTGCTGAGCGCATCCGAAGCTGGCGCATCTAGAACGCGCCACCCATGCAAGCGGGACCCGCGTACTTGGCGAGCCACTTCGGCGAAGCCCGCATTCGCCCCGAGTAGACCTCGTGCTTGCGCCGCCACGGCGCCCGCCCGTCTCTACCGCTTCCTGGAGAACAACGGCAGGCCGAGGCACCCTGGAGCGAGGGTCAGAAGGCGCCGCTCGGATACTGTCACCAGCGCCGGTCGGGGCTGAAGCCCCGGGCCGGACAGCACAACGCGTTGGCCGGATGAAGACCGCCTTGCGGGAGTCCCTCCGGGCCGCCGTCCGGCTCCAGCTCCCGGCCAGGGACAGCACGAACGCGTCGATCGCCTCGCCGCGCAGCCATGCCGAACTGGCAGTCCTGGCCGCCCGGCGTCCTGATTGGCTGCCGCGCCGGGAGGTTTGCGGATCCAGTCGATCAGGGCGCGGACGGTACCCGCGAGCACGCCGGCCGCGAGGCGGCCGAGGAACGCCAGGCGTTCGCCTCGGCTGGGGTGGCGGGGGTCGGACGCAATGCTCATGGCGGGGCTCCCGTCCCGGGTGGCGCCGGCTGCCGGATGCGGCCGGGCGGTGGCCCCATGGCCTCGCTTCCGCGGTGTTTCCGGCGAACTCCCAGCAGCCGCCCGAGCGCCAACGTGCCTGTCCAGCGAGGATTCATCGGGTTTTCGGGGGACGAACACGAGGGCGGACAGCAGCACGAGGCCGATGAACAGGGGGATGTCCTTGTTGGTGGCGGCCTGCAGGGTGAGCGCTCCTAAGCCCGGGCGGCCGAACACCGACGACGGCTTCTAGGACGAATCCAGGAGGAGACAGGCATCCGGCCGTCCTGGGCGCCCGAAGCCTTCACGGACTTGGAGACGGACGTCCGCCAGCCCATCGCACGCATTATGGCCGACCCTTTCCTCGTCCGCAAGGACGGCATCCGCGGATTCGTCTTCGATGTCGCCGCTGGCAAGCTTGAAGAAGTCCTCTGACACCAGCGAGCCAGGAATGTGGCAGAGCGCTGTGGACGTGGCGCTCCGAGCCGCGCTCGATGGCGGCCCGCGACCTGACCGCGCCTTGCCGTGCACACCCGGGCCGTCACGGTCGCCGCGGGCGACGTCACCACCGTGCACACCATCACGATCAACGGCGACCCCGCTGCCGACACCGCGATATGGCGCATCGGCGACTGGAACGGCACCCCGGTCGGCTTCAAGAACGCCTCCCTCGTCACCTACGCCCACCCCTCCGACTCCCGCGCCGCCGCCTGGACCGCCGACACGTACGTCATCGGCAGATCGACTCCCTCGGCCTGGTCCGCCTACCAGTTCAAGGAGATCGTCCAGGGCCTGCTGACCTCCTTCACCCTCGCCGCCGCCCAGGCCGCCGCCGACCGCACCCCGCGCATCGGCATCACCACCGCCAAGGCGGGCGGCAGGCCCCAGGTCACCGTCAACGACACCTGGACCTCAGCCATCCCGGCCGCTGCCGCCGAGCCCTCCACCCGGAGCCTGGCCGTCGGCAGTTACCGCGGGAACAACCACACATGCGAATACGTCATCCCCGGCGCCCAGTTGCTGTCCCGGCACCAACACCCTCCGCATCG
Source organism: Wenjunlia tyrosinilytica (assembly GCF_014646055.1). Classification (GTDB taxonomy): domain Bacteria; phylum Actinomycetota; class Actinomycetes; order Streptomycetales; family Streptomycetaceae; genus Wenjunlia; species Wenjunlia tyrosinilytica. The sequence continues at coordinate 21,465 of NZ_BMMS01000042.1, read as the reverse complement.
ACGTCATCAGCGGGTCGGCGGGCGGCGGGGCCCACCTCAGTCCCAGCTACGGTTTCGACGCCCTGGACCTGCTCTGAGGGCGGGACCGACAGGGGCGCGCTGTGCTGTCGCTCCGGCAAGACCACAGGACGCCAGGAACGTTCCTGGGCCTGAAGGTGAGGACGTCGTGCTGCATCTGACGATCGAGATTCTCGGCCTTCACGGAGGGGCTGGGATGATCGGCGTTTGCTCCGGCGCAGCGGTCGAATTGAGAGGGTGCCATGTACGTGCATACGGATTCAAGACGAATGGTGGACCGGAAGTGGAGGAAGTCCAGGTGCCGACACCGGCGCCCGGCCCTGGCCAGGTACTGATCGAGGTCGCGTACGCCGGGGTGAACTTCGCCGAGGTACAGCACCGGCGAGGCGAGTTCGGCGAGCCCGACGGCCCCGGCGGCTACGACGTGCCCGGGCTGGAGGTCTCCGGCACGGTGGCCGCCCTCGGCAGCGGGGCGAGGGGACCGGCTGTCGGCGAGCAGGTCGCCGCCTACCTTCCGGCCTTCGGAGGATACGCCGAGTTCGTGGTGGCTGACACGGACTTCGTCCGGCCGGTCAGCGGACTCCCGTTGGCGCACGCGGCGGGGGTGCCGTGCGTGTATCCGACGGCCTACGGCGTGCTGGCGGACGCGGGACGGCTGCGCGACGGCGAGACCGTCCTGATCCATGGGACCGCCGGCGGGGTCGGTTCGGCCGCGGCGCGGACCGCACGTGCGCTCGGCGCGGCACGTGTCTTCGGCACGGTGGGCTCCCCCGAGAAGGCACAGCTGGCCGCGGCACTGGGCTACGACGCGCTGTTCGCCCGCGACGACTTCCTGGACGCGGTCCGGGAGGCCACCGGGAGCCGCGGGGTGGACCTGGTGCTGGACCCGGTCGGTCGGCGAGCCGGTGCGGCGGGCGAGTCTGCAACTCCTGGCCCTCTTCGGTCGGGTCGTCGTCTACGGGGACCTCGGGCGTCACGCGGACTGGACGGCGGACGTGTGGGATCTGTGGAAGAACAACCGGAGCATCGCCGGGTACAACATCGGTGACGTCGCCCGCCGTTCCCCCGCCACGATCGGCGAGCACTTGTCCAAGGCGCTGTCCGTGCTCGCCTCCGGAGCACTTCCCTGCGCCTCTCCGACCGTCGTCCCGCCGGCGGATGTCGCCGAGAGGCCCACCGGCTCTTCGAGGCCGGGGGCACCCACGGGAAGACCGTGCTCGCCGTCGCGGGCCAAGGAGCGGGGTGAGTGGGCCCTGACACGCGTCCGGCGGGTTTCGGGAACTGCCACGCGTCCAGCCTCTGACCCGTTCGCCACTTGGGCCGAGGTGCCTCAGCCGTTCGCCAGTTCTCCAAGCAGCTTCCACGTACGGCGCCGGTCCTCCTCGTTGCCCAGGTCCGTCGCGGTGAACACGACCTCCGTCGCGCCGGCCTCGCGGTAGCGGCGTACCTCGGTGGCGACGGTCTCCTCGTCACCGATGACGGCCAGGTCGGCGGCCCGGGTGCCGCCGGAGAGGCCGATGACGCGTTGGTAGGAGGGGAACTGCTCGTAGAACGCGAGCTTCTCGGTCGCGGTCTCCCGTACGGCCTCGATGTCGGCGGTGACCACACCGGGCACGAAGGCCACGATCCGGGGCGCCAGCCGGCCCGCGGCCTCGGCCGCGGCGGTCACGGCCGGGACGATGTGCTCGCCCAGCGCGCGCGGACCGGCCAGCAACGGCAGGATGCCGTCCGCGAGTTCGCCGGAAGCGCGCAGTGCCTGCGGCGCCATGGCTGCGACCAGGAGCGGCACCGGCGGTTCGGCGCCCGGCACCGTCGTCGGCAGCGGTGTGGTGGCGGTCAGGAGTTCGCCGTGGAAGTCGGCGCTGCCCGTCTCCAGGAGCTGGCGCAGGGCGGTGAGGAACTCGCGGAGCCGGGTGATGGGGCGTTCGTACGGGATGCCGAAGCCGGTTTCGGTCAGGTGCTTGGTGCCGAGGGCGAGCCCGAGGTGGTAGCGGCCACCGGTGGCGGCCTGGGCCGTCTGGGCCTGGCTGGAGACGAGCAGCGGATGACGGCCGAAGACCGGGATCGCGGCGGTCCCTACGTGCAGCCCGGGCACCTCACGGCCGACGATCGCGGCGAGCGCGGGAGAGTCGTACGCGAAGGTCTGCCCGAACCATGCGGAGCGCAGTCCGGCCTCGTGGGCCTCCCGCGCGAGCTGCACCGTGGTGTCGATCCGGTTCTGGAGAGGGAGTGCTACGCCAATGGTCATACCGACGCAACCGACAGGCGCGTGACGGGCATTCCTGCCCGCCCCTGACAAGCTCATGGCGATCTCGTAACAGCACCGGACTACCTGGAGATCCGGCTGAAGGCGCGTCAGAAGCCCAGGCTGCCGCCATACGCGCACTCGATGCGTACGGAGCGAGCCGGCTGCCGCTCAGGGAGCCAACGGCGAAACGCCGTGCTCGGAGACCGCGTGCACACTGCCACAACGACATTGGGTGTCGCCCCGGGATGCGGGAAGGGATCCCAGGCGATCGAGTCACGCCCCGTTCAGGAGTACACGAAGGAACTGCTCGCCGCCGCACCGGGAGGCTTCCTGATCTTGGGCAGATCGAGGCGGTGGAGGGGAGCCGACCAGTCCTCTGCCGCCGTCACGCCCGCTCGAAATCCTCGTCGAGGAGCAGTCGCCGGGCCACGAGTTCCTCGGCCGCGGCCCTGATCCGGGCGGCATAGGCGGCCGCGTCGCCGTAGCGTTCCTGCGTGCTCGGGCGGGGATCGCCGGTGATCAGGCGGTCGTCCTCGGTGGCGGTGAAGGGCAGCGTGGAGCCGGTGAACTCGTGCGGCGCGCCACCGGGTGTGTGGTGCCTCCGATCCTCTCGGCTGCCCGGGCAGTATCCGGACCAGGCCGGCGCTTTGGGAAGACTGCTGGCTCAGACGACGGCTCTCCGTCGTCAACTGGTGCAGGGCGCCGACCAGCGCCTCGACGTCGGCCTTGAGCCGCCGGGACGGTCCGGACCACCGGCCTGAGCCTCGCCCGCGGCACGCTCGCAATTCGCCGCTGGCTCCTCAGGCACACCTCACTGGCGGCGTTGTCGGCCTGGGCGACGTGGCACGACACGACCTTGCTGGAGCCGGTTGTCCCGGAGCAGCAGTTGACGACCCTTCGCCGTCTTGTCCGTGGCGCCCCCTCGGGTAACGGGCGCATGGCGGAGACACGAAGCTGTCGTTGCAATGCACAAGTGGTCAACCACCGCTTGTTGACCGGTAATTGGGGCGTGGGTAGCGTCCCTGGCATGCGGATCTCTCTGCGGTTCACCCGACGGCGCGCCGTTGATCTATTGCGTGTCGCCGCCGAGCTGTGTAGCTGACCTTCACCACACCGCCGCAGCCGCCCCCACGCTGCGTCCGCCCTTGACGGCGGCGTTGAGGGCGTGCAGGTCGGCGTGTGTGTCCCGGCAACAGCAGTCACCCGCACGTGCGCGAAGGAGTACCCGTGAACCCGCTCAGAACCCGCCGCTCCGCCCTGAAGGCGCTGGGCTCGACCGCCCTGCTGGCCGCCGCCGTCACCGTCCCGTCCGCCACAGCCGCCGTGGCGCACGAACGGAAGTCGCGCCCGTCCGTGGCTTTGGACTGGTACGACGCAACGGCCGCGACCATCGCGGCGGCCGGCGCCGCCACCCAGATCACCAACAGCAGGACCTGGGCCATCAGTTGGCTCGCGGCGGCTCGAGCCACCCGCGAGGTGCCGCCCGGCGTCGACCGGAGTGCGTTCCAGGATGCGGCCCTGGCGTCCGCCGTACACGACTCCCTGGTGGCCCTGGTCCCGTCCCGCGCCCAAGAACTGGACACCGCGCTGCGCACGACACTGGACCGCTTTCCGGACGGACCGGCCAAGGCGAAGGGCGTGGCGGCCGGTGCGCGCGAGGCGCGGCGGGTCCTCGCCTCCCGCGAGGGCGACGGCCTCGACCCGACTTCGGTGAACGCGCCGTTCACCGTGCCGCCGGCGGCTCCCGGCGTGTGGCAGCCGACGCCGCCCGCCTACGCTCCGGCCGCGCAGTACGGCAACCGGCTCGCCCGTCCCTTCCTGCTGGCCGGCCCCGACCAGTACCGGCTGCCCGCGCCGCCCGCCCTGGACTCCGCGCGCTACCGTGCCGACCTGGCCGAGGTCCGCGAGTACGGGGCCGTGGACAGCACCGTACGCACCGAGCGGCAGACCGAGACCGCCACCTTCTGGTTCGGCTCCTCGCTGACGCTCTACACCGAGCCGCTGCGGGTCGCCGTGGCCCGCTCGCAGCGCTCCACCCCGGGGCGGGCTGCGCTGGTGGCCCTGTTCCACGTCGCCTTGGTGGACACGCAGATCGCCACGGCCGACACCAAGTACGCCTACCTGCGCTGGCGCCCCGTCACGGCCATCCGCACCGGTGCGATCGACCCCGACCCCGAGTGGACGCCGCTGCACATCACGCCGGCCCACCCCGACTACCCCAGCGGGCACAACACCTACGCCGGCGCGGCGGAGACAGTTCTCACGGCGCTCACTGGACCGCGCACCGCGCCGTTCGAGCTGACCAGCCCCACTGATCCCGGTGTGACCCGCACCTACACGGCCTGGAGCCAACTGTCCCAGGACAACCTGGACGCCCGCGTCTACTCCGGCATCCACACGCGCTCCGCCGACAAGGCCGGCCTTTTCCTCGGCAAGCGGGTCGCGGGGCACGCGCTGCACAACGCGGAACGGTTGTTCGGCGTGTTGTGAGCGACGTCTGGCCGGCGGCTCCGTCCCGAACGTTCCCCACTCGAACGGGGCTGCTGCTCCTCCCGCAGTGCCTGAGCCACCGTCTGGGGCGAGTCCGGGCGGCGGGGCGCCCGGGTGGTAGGTGACCGAGCGGAGGGCGCAGGTGCAGCGGGAAGACGCCGTGGCGCTCGTACAGCGGCCAGGAGACCGGGGACTTGCGGTCGAGGCCGACGTTGACGCCCTGGAACGGGGCCATGCCGATGAGCTGGTGGACCGGTTCCGGTGTGGCGCGTTCGGCGCCGTCCACGGCGAGGGCGAAGCGCCAGCGCAGCGCAGCCGGATCGGGTTCGTCTTCCAGAACTTCACCCCCTTCCCGCACCTGACCGTGCTGGACAGCGTGGCCGCGGCTGCGGTGACGACCGGCGGGCTGACCAAGCCCGAGGCCCAGGATCTGGCCCGCGACCTGCTCGCCCGCGTAGGGCTCGCCGACAGACCAGCGCCCACCCCCGGCAGTTGTCCTGCGATCAGCAGCAGCGCGTGGCCATCGCCCGTGCCCTCGCCCTGCTCCCCGGCGTCATCCTCTTCGACGAGCCGACCTCCGCCCTCGCCCCCGAGCTGGTCGGCGAGCTGCTGGCCGTCATCAAGAACCCGGCCGGCGGCGGCACCACCCTTGTCATCGTCACCCACGGGATCGGCTTCGCCCGTGAGATCGCCGACCGGGTGGTCTTCATGGACGGCGGCCGGATCGTCGAACAGGGCCCGCCTGCCGAGGTGCTGGACCGCCCGAACCGGGGGCGGACCAGGGACTTCCTCAGCAAAGTCCTCTGAACCAGCCCCCGCTCCGCAAAAACGACCCCACGGTACCCCTGCCCAAGCCCGCGGCCCTCCGGGACCGCCCCCCACACTCTCATCGCACAACCGACAAGGACACCCATGCGCACCTCACGCTCACTAGCAGATTCCTCCGCGGCGTCACCGCGTCCGCAGCCGTCGCCTCCCTCGCCGCAGGGCTCGCCGCGTGCGGTGGCGACAGCGACGCCGCCACCAAGACCGTCAGCGCGTCGGCCGGGGCGGTCACCGTCGGCCTACTCTCCAACGGAGCCGCCAAGGAGACCGAACTGAAGGTGTCCGAGGTGAAGTCGATCAGCGCCGAACTGCCCAAGACGGTCGCCCTCCAACGAGGCCGTCAGCACCTCCCAGATCAACCCGCCCGGGCTGCCGCTCGACAACCCCTGATCCGCCGCCAGTCCCGGCCGCGCCGCGCCGCGTTCCAGATACGGAGACTCCGCACCGCCATGTCCAACAGCGTCCACCACGCCCCGTCCCCGAGCCCGACGGAACCGCACATCCTGGACAACGCCGCCTGGGCCGCGCTGACGGGCCCGCACGCCCATCTCGCCGAGCGTGTCGGCCGGGCCGCCCGCTACCCCACGGACGTCTCCCCGTTCACCGCCCTGGACGACCCCGCCGATCCCCGCGCCTGGGACGACCTGGCCGCACTGGTCGGACCCGGCACCGTCACCCCGGTCACCGCGGTCCAGACCGTGCCCGGCGGGTGGGAGATCGAGCACAGCGGCGAGGGCGTCCAGATGGTCGACACCGCGCTGTACGCCGAACCCGCACCCGAAACGGTACGGCTCGGGCCCGCCGACGTACCCGAAATCCTCGGCCTGATCGCCCTCACCCAGCCGGGCCCCTTCCTGCCCCGCACCGTCGAGCTCGGCACCTACCTCGGCATCCGGGACCGCGGGCGGCTGATCGCCCTGGCCGGCGAACGCCTCCGCCCGCCGGGCTGGACCGAGGTCAGCGCTGTCTGCACGCACCCGGACCACCGCGGCCGCGGCCTGGCCACCCGGCTGGTGCGTGCGGTCGCGGCGGGGATCAGGGAACGCGGCGACACCCCCTTCCTCCACGCCGCCGCGAGCAACACCCACGCGATCCGGCTCTACGAGTCCATCGGGTTCACCCTGCGCCGCCGTACCCGGTTCGCGCTCGTCCGCACGCCGGACGGACAGCAGGAAACGCAAGACGGGGAACAACAAGAAGCCGGACAGCGGGAAGAAAGGGCATAGCCGTGCTGTTGTGCCTGGCGAGTGAGTGGCGCCCCTTCGGGACCCGCGAGCGCGAGGCCGACAAGGACCCCCGGGCCGCCGGGCCGGAAGGGCGGAGGTGAGGCACATGCGTCCCGTGTCCCGTCACCGAGCCGTGAAACCCGCCCGGCCCCGCCGCCTGCACCTGTACTCCCGGCCGCACATCGACCTGCTGCGCGTGGCCGGCGCGCTCTGTTGCTCCTGACCCGTTGTCCTCGCAGCCGCACCCTTCGTACGGGGCCGGCTCCATCGCACGGCTGATCAGGAAGGCACCACTCCCATGTCCTCGTCACCCTCCCCTCTGCACCTCGCCGTCGCCCTCGACGGCGCCGGCTGGCATCCGGCCGCCTGGCGCGAGCCCGTCGCCCGTCCCCGCGAACTGCTCACCGCCGCCTACTGGACCGATCTCGTCACCGAGGCCGAGCGCGGTCTGCTCGACTTCGTGACCATCGAGGACGCACTCGGCCTCCAGTCCTCATCCTTCACCGAACCCGACGGCCGCACCGACCAGGTCCGCGGCCGCCTGGACGCCGTCCTCATCGCCGCCCGGGTCGCCCCGCTGACCCGCCACATAGGTGTGGTGCCGACGGTGGTGGCCACCCACACGGAGCCGTTCCACATCTCCAAGGCGATCGCCACCCTCGACTATGTGAGCACCGGACGCGCGGGCCTGCGCGTACAGATCACGGCACGCCAGAACGAGGCCGCGCACTTCGGACGCCGGACGTTCCCGCCATTCCGCATAGAGGACTACGACACGCCTGCTGTGCAGGAAGTGGTGGCCGACGCCTTCAACGAGGCCGCCGACTATGTCGAGGTCGTGCGCCGACTCTGGGACAGCTGGGAGGACGACGCGGAGATCCGGGACGTCGCCACCGGCCGCTTCATCGACCGGGACAAGCTGCACTACATCGACTTCGAGGGCAGGCACTTCAGCGTCAAAGGCCCCTCGATCACGCCCCGCCCACCCCAGGGCCAGCCGCTCGTCAGCGCCCTGGCCCACGCGACCATCCCCTACCGGCTGGTGGCCCAGGCCGCCGACATCGGTTACGTCACCCCGCACGACGCCGGTCGGGCCCGTGCCATCGTCGAGGAGATCCGCGCCGAGCAGACGGCGGCCGGCCGCGCCGACGAGACCCTGCACGTCTTCGGCGACCTGGTGGTCTTCCTCGACCACGATCCCGCAGAGGCTGCGGCCCGCCGGGAGCGCCTGGACGCCCGTGCGGGATACCCGTACACCAGCGACGCCCCGATCTTCACCGGCACCCCCGCCCAACTCGCCGATCTGCTGCAGGAGCTGCAGTCGTCGGGGCTGTCCGGCTTCCGGCTGCGTCCCGCCGTCGCCGGTCACGACCTCCCGGCGATCACCCAGGGCCTGGTCCCCGAACTTCAGCGCCGGGGCGCCTTCCGCCGCGCGTACGAGGCCGACACCCTGCGCGGGCTGCTCGGTCTATCCCGCCCCGCCAACCGCTACGCCGCAGCCACCGCCTGAGCCGGAAGGACCGCACCGACATGAGCAAGCCGCTGAAGCAGATCCATCTGGCCGCGCACTTCCCGGGCGTCAACAACACCACGGTGTGGAGCGACCCGAAGGCCGGCAGCCACATCGAGTTCAGTTCCTTCGTCCACTTCGCGCAGACCGCCGAACGCGCCAAGTTCGACTTCCTGTTCCTCGCCGAGGGGCTCAGACTGCGCGAACAGGGCGGGAAAATATACGACTTGGACATCGTCGGCCGACCCGACACCTTCACGATCCTCGCCGCGCTCGCCGCCGTCACCGAGCACCTCGGCCTGACCGGCACCATCAACTCCACCTTCAACGAGCCCTACGAGGTGGCTCGCCAGTTCGCCAGCCTCGACCACCTCTCCGGCGGCCGCGCCGCCTGGAACGTCGTCACCTCCTGGGACGCCTTCACCGGCGAGAACTTCCGCCGCGGCGGCTTCCTCCCGCAGGAGGAGCGCTACTCCCGCGCCAAGGAGTTCCTGGCCACGGCGAACGAACTCTTCGACTCCTGGCACGGGGACGACATCGTCGCCGACCGGGAGACCGGCACCTTCCTGCGCGACGCGCAGGCCGGAGCCTTCGTCCACCAGGGCCGGCACTTCGACATCCAGGGGCAGTTCAACGTCCCGCGCAGCCCGCAGGGGCGTCCGGTGATCTTCCAGGCCGGAGACTCCGACGAGGGGCGCGAGTTCGCCGCGTCGAGCGCCGACGCCATCTTCAGCCGGTACGCCACCCTGAGGGAGGGCCAGGCCTTCTACGCCGACGTCAAGGGGCGCCTCGCCCGGTACGGCCGCGGCCGCGACCAGCTGCTGATCCTGCCCGCCGCGAGCTTCGTGCTCGGCGACACCGACGCCGAGGCGGAGGAACTGGCCCGCGAGGTGCGCCGCCAGCAGGTGAGCGGGGCCACCGCCATCAAGCACCTGGAGTTCGTCTGGAACCGGGACCTGTCCGCGTACGACCCGGACGGCCCGCTCCCCGACATCGCCCCGGATCTCGGCGAGCACACCATCGCCCGGGGCCGCGCCCAGGTACGGATGTACCGCGACCCGCTGGCCACGGCCCGCGAGTGGCGCGAACTCGCCTCCGCCAACAAGTGGTCCATCCGCGACCTGGTCATCGAGACGGGCAACCGCCAGAACTTCGTCGGCTCCCCAGCCACCGTCGCCGAGACCATCAACGACTTCGTCCAGGCCGACGCCAGCGACGGCTTCATCCTCGTCCCGCACATCACCCCGAGTGGCCTCGACCCCTTCGCCGACCAGGTCGTCCCGCTGCTCCAGGAACGCGGCGTGTACCGCACGGAGTACGCGGGCACCACTCTGCGCGACCACCTCGGTCTGGCTCTGCCCCACTCTCGGCTTCGCTCGAGCGGGGGGACCCCCATCGACGAGATACGCGACGAGCGTGTGGCGTCATGAAGTTCCTCGCCATCACCTTGATCGTGCACGCCCCGCACCCGGTGACGGGCGTACGAAAGCCCACCCAGGACCGCTTCCGCGAGGTGCTCGACAACGCGCTCCTCGCTGAGGAGCTGGGCTTCGACGGCTTCGGCGTGGGGGAGCGGCACGAGCGGCCCTTCATCTCCTCCTCGCCGCCCGTCGTCCTCAGTCACATCGCCGCCCTCACCTCCCGTATCCGGCTGTTCACCGCGGTGACCACGCTCAGCCTCCTCGACCCGGTGCGGGCGTACGAGGACTACGCGACCCTCGACCATCTCTCCGGTGGACGACTCGAGCTGATCATAGGCAAGGGCAACGGGGCCGCCCAGCGGGGCCTGTTCCAGGTCACCCCCGAGGACCAGTGGGACCGCAACGCCGAGAGCTACGAGGTGTTCCGCAGGATCTGGCGCCAGGACAAGGTGACCGCCAAGACCCGCTTCCGCCCGGAACTCAAGGACGCGGAGGTCTGGCCCCGTCCCCTCCAGCAGCCGGTCAGGGTCTGGCACGGCAGCGCGACCAGCAAGGAGTCGGTCGACCTGGCCGCCCGCCATGGAGACCCGCTCTTCTCCGCCAACGTCACCAACCCCATAGAGCCCTATGCCGAGTTGATCCGCTACTACCGCGAGCGCTGGGAGCACTACGGCCACGATCCGGCTGCCATCGCGGTCGGTGCGGGGACGGCGGGCCTCTACGCGGCCCGCACCTCCCAGGAGGCGATCGCCGACTACCGGCCCGTGTTCGAGGGGAACCTGGAGTTTCAGAAGCGGCTGGGCCTGGAGCCGGTGTTCTCGACCCTGGAAGACTTCGTGGAGCGTAGCTCGGCGCTGATCGGCAGCCCCCAGCAGATCATCGAGAAGGTGCACTGCTACCACGAACGGTTCGGGCACACCGTGCTCCATCTGCATGCGGATGCAGGAGGACTGACGGATCGTCAACACCGCGATTCCCTCGAACTGTTCCAGTCGGACATCGCGCCCGTGCTGCGCCGCGAGATCCCCGATCCACCGTTTTCATGGGGCCCGGTCCTCGCGGATCCCGTGTCCGTGCCCGCCGACCGCTGAGGAGCCCTCCGCACATGTCCGACATCCCCCTCGGCGTCCTGGACCTGGTCCCGATCTCGTCCGGTTCCACCGCCACCGAGGCGCTGCGCAACTCCATCGACCTGGCCCGGCAGGCCGAGAGCTTCGGGTACGCCCGTTACTGGTTCGCCGAACACCACCTCAACCCGGGCGTGGCCGGCACCTCGCCCGCGGTCGTCCTCGCCCTGACCGCCTCCGCGACCTCGACCATCCGGCTCGGTTCCGGTGCCGTACAGCTCGGGCACCGCACCGCCCTGTCCACGGTCGAGGAGTTCGGCCTGATCGACGCCCTGCACCCCGGGCGCCTCGACGTGGGCCTCGGCCGCTCCGGCGGACGCCCGCCCGGTGGCTCCGCCACCCCGCTGCCGACCGCGACTCCGGTGGTCGACGGCCGCGCCCCGGGCGGCCTGCGCATCCCGCCCCGGTTCTCCTTCGAGCACCTGCTCGGCTCACCACGCATCGCCCTCCAGCGCAAGCTTCTCCTTCTGCCGAACGCCGAGTCGCAGGACTACGGCGAGCAGATCGACGACATCCTGGCGTTGCTGGCGGGCACGTACCGCTCCGCTGACGGCGTCGAGGCCCACGTCGTGCCAGGAGAGGGCGCCGACGTCGAGATCTGGATCCTGGGCAGCAGCGGCGGCGAGAGCGCCGAGGTCGCGGGCCGCAATGGCCTGCGGTTCGCGGCCAATTACCACGTCAGTCCGGCCACGGTGCTGGAAGCAGCGGAGGGCTACCGCGCCGCGTTCCAGCCTTCCGACGTCCTGGACAAGCCGTACGTCAGCGTGTCCGCGGACGTCGTGGTCGCCGAGGACGACGAGACCGCCCGCGAACTCGCCACCGGCTACGGCCTCTGGGTCCGCAGCATCCGTACCGCCGAGGGCGCGATCCAGTTCCCCACGCCCGACGAGGCGCGCGCCCACGCATGGTCCGACGCGGACCGGGCGTTGGTCCAGGACCGCCTCGACACCCAGTTCGTCGGCTCCCCGGGCCGGGTCGCCGACCAGCTGGAACAGCTCCAGGAGGCCACCCTCGCCGACGAGCTGCTGATCACCACGATCACCCACGGCCACGCGGACCGGGTGCGGTCCTACGAGTTGCTGGCCGAGGAGTGGCGCAAGAGGTGAGGCGCGAGACGTTCAGCGCCGGGACTGACGGATGGTCAGCAGGTGGCGGCGCAACAGAGCGCGGCTGCGACACGTACGAGATCGAGGCGGAGGCGGCAGGTCAGCGACTGGCGCGGCATGCGGCGATGCGTGCATGGGTGACGCTGGGCGACCGTTCCTCAGCGCCTCGGCAATGGGCCGTGCGGGCGTCGCGACACCTGGCACTGCGCCGTGGACGACTACGGCGATGGTGCCTGCGCTTACATGCGGGAAGGCGATCTCGCGGGAGCGCAGCCAGTCCCCGAAGCGCTTGGTCCATTCCTCCGTCACCTCGGGATGGTCCAAGCTTGGCTGACGAGCCGGAGTCCGTCGATCTCTGCGGGTGGCGCTGCCACCGTCCCGGCGCGGCGACAGCTGTCCTGACAGCGCGCCGACCAGTACGAAGCGGGCACCCCGGCGCGCGGCGCGCACAGCCGCGGTCAGTTGCTCACCGCCGACGGTGTCCAACAGCACGTCGATGCCGTCCGGCGTCGCCGCGGCCGGTTGCTCGTCGATCGGCCGGGGTCCGGGCACCACGACCGCGTCGTAGCCCAGTTCGGCCCGCAGCCGATCGGCCTCGTCCGTCGAAGACAAACTTGAACGGCCGCCGCTACTCGACGAGTTCGCGTACGAGCGCGGATACCTGCTCCACTTCGATGAGGAAGCCGTCGTGACCATAGGGGGATTCGATCACTCGGAGGTGATCCGCTGTGTGGATCCCGGCGGCCAGCTCCGCCTGCTGGGTGAGGGGATACAGGCGGTCCGAGCTGACTCCGGCGACCAGCGTCCTGGCGGTCACGCGGCGCAGGGCGGCGCGCGTGCCGCCGCGACCGCGGCCGATGTCGTGCGTGTTCATGGCGTCTGCCAGCACGACATAGCTGCCCGCGTCGAAGCGGCGCACGAGCTTGGCGGCGTGGTGGTCGAGATAGGACTCGACCTGGTACCGGCCGCCCTTCCAGGGGTCCTCCGTACCCTGGGGTGTGCGAGCGAATCGGACCTGCAACTCGGGCTCGCTGCGGTAGGTGACGTGGGCGATGCGGCGGGCCAGGCCGAGCCCCGCGTGCGGACCCCGGCCCGTGTCGTGGTAGTCGCCGCCACGCCAGTGGGGGTCGCTGCGGATGGCATGGAGCTGGATGTTGGCCCAGGCGATCTGCTCCGCGCTTGCCGCCGCCGTGGTGGCGAGCAGGAGGAGTGCGCTCGTGCGTTCCGGATACGACACGGCCCACTCCACAGCGCGCATCCCGCCCATGGAGCCGCCGATCACCAGGGCCCAGCGGCCGATGCCGAGTGCGTCAGCCAGGCCGGCTTCCGCGGCGACCTGGTCGCGCTGGGTCGGAGAAGGGAAGGTTCCACCCCAGTGTCGTCCGTCGGGACGCGTCGATGACGGTCCGGTACTGCCCTGGCAGCCGCCCAGCACGTTGGGAGCGACGACGAACCAGCGGTCCGTGTCCAATGCCAGACCCGGCCCGATGAGCCCGTCCCACCAGCCGGGGGTGGGGTGACCGGGTTCGGCCGGTCCGGCGACATGGCTGTCGCCGGTGAGCGCGTGGAGCACCAGTACGGCATTGGAGCGGTCCGGTGCCGGCCGCCCCCAGGTTTCGAACGCGAGCCGCACACCGGGCAGTTCACCTCCTGCCTCCAACGGCAGCGGCTTCTCCCGCACGTGCCACTGGCGGCGACCTGGAGGGTCCCCCTCCCGCCAGGCCCCGGAGGCCGGCGGGAGGGGGACCGCGGACGGCGTCAGTGCGGTGTTCAGGACGCGCCCTTCGCCGCGCGGAAGCCTGCCTCCAGGTCCGCCTTGAGGTCGGTGAGGTTCTCGATGCCGACCGACAGACGAACCAGGCCGGGCGAGGTGCCGGTCGCCGCCAACTGCGCATCGTCCAGCTGGCTGTGGGTGGTGGACGCCGGATGGATGATGAGACTGCGTACGTCGCCGATGTTGGCGAGATGGCTGAACAGCTCGACGGCATCGACGAACCGCTTGCCGGCCTCGACCCCGTCTCGCAGTTCGAAGGCCAGGACCGCGCCGGCACCGCGCGGCAAATAGCGCCGCCCTGCCTCGTACCACCGGTTGGACTCCAGGCCCGGGTAGTGCACGGCGGCGACTTCGTCGCGCTGTTCCAGCCACTCGGCCAGGGCCTGGGCGTTGGCGGAGTGCCGTTCGATGCGCAGGCTGAGCGTCTCCACGCCCTGCAGCAGCAGGAAGGCCGAGTGCGGGGAGAGAGCGGGCCCGATGTCGCGGAGCAGCTGCACGCGCAGTTTGACGGCGAAGGCGCCCGGGCCGAGCGCGGGCCAGTACTGCAGGCCGTGGTAACTGGGATCCGCTTCGCTGAAGTCGGGGAAGCGGTCGGCGTGCGCGCCGAAGTCGAAGGTGCCCCCGTCGACGACGACGCCGGCGATGGTGGTGCCGTGGCCGCCGAGGAACTTGGTCGCGGAGTGGACGACGATGTCGGCGCCGTGCTCGATGGGCCGCAGCAGATACGGGGTTGGCACGGTGTTGTCCACGATCAGCGGGACACCCGCCTCGTGCGCGACGTCGGCCACCGCCCGTACGTCGAGCACATTGCCGCGCGGATTGCCGAGTGTCTCGGCGAACAGCGCCTTCGTGTTCGGCCGGATCGCCGCTCGCCAGGCTTCGAGGTCGTCCGGGTCGTCGACGAAGGACACCTCGATGCCGAACTTGGGCAGGGTGTGGCGGAACAGGTTGTACGTGCCGCCGTACAGGGACGTGCTGGAGACGATGTGGTCGCCCGCGCTCGCCAGCGTCAGGATGGCAAGGGTCTCCGCGGCCTGTCCGGAGGCCAGGGCCACGGCGGCGACCCCGCCTTCGAGCGCGGCGATCCGCTGCTCGAAGACGTCCTGGGTCGGATTGTGGATACGGGTGTAGATGTTGCCCGGCTCGGCGAGCGAGAACAGGTCGGCGGCGTGCTGGGTGTCGCGGAAGACGAACGAGGTGGTTTGGTAGATCGGCACCGCCCGCGCCCCGGTCGTCGGATCCGGAGCGGCGCCGGCGTGGATCTGCTTGGTCTCGAACGACCAGGCCGAGGTGTCGGGCCCGGCTGGTTCGTCCTCGGGGGTGTGGCCGGCGGTGACGGAGTCGATCGGCTGGCTCATGGTTCTCCCTTGTGCGGGTCGTGCAGGGTGCGTGAAGAGACCGCGGGGCTGCTGTCCGGACTGGAAGAGGGTAGGGCGGCGGACAGCGCAGTGCGGCGTTGAAGAGGGGGGATCAGACGCCGGAACGCGACGTCAGCTCACGGCGGAACAACACGTGGTGGTGACACGCACGTAGTCGACGTGGCGGCGGGTCACGAGCACGGTCATGGGGTCAGGTAACCACAGGTGGTGACGGCGCACCAGCACGACTTGAAGCGAGACGATGCCTCGGGGCCCCGCCCGACCGTCGCCCCGGTCGCCGTCTCACCCGTCGGGACACCCAGTGGACGCACCTGCGAGCGAGTGCTTTGATCCGGCCATGGAGACCACTGGCCAGGCACACACGGTACTGCTCGACCCGTTCTGGGTGAGCCGCCGCGCCGACCAGTTCGACCAGATCTGTCATTGACCGCCGTGTAACGACCACCGATCTCGTCCCTCCCTTTTCCGAATCCGGCGTGATGCAGTAGTAGTCGCCGTCCGGTATGGAAGTCCGGGGTTCGGCGATGGTCGGCGCCACAGACGTGGCGGTGATCGGCAGCAGCACGGAGCACGCCATGATGCCGAGCTTTGTAGTCCTGCGAACCTTCAACGGGTCCCCGTCCGTCTCGTGAGTCATGTCTACCGAGACGGAGACCCCCCATCGTGGGCAATTCCCGATACAGGCCGGACATGTTCGAATGCCTGGCTGATATTTCATGCTTGTTGCCGCGAAGCTTGGCCCGGCCGCGCCCTGGTGTCCTGCCGCGGGATCCCCGCCGACACCCCGGGCGTTCCTCGAGTTCTTCGAGGGCCTGCATGCACACCCGTGCCTGAAAACACGGCCGCCGGGAGCCGCCCGGGACGGGCGGTCGCCGGTCCCGGGCGTCAACGGCTCCTCGCCTCACTGCGTATTGCCGGTCCTGCGCAGCGGGCGTCTGGCGCCGGGCGTCGGGCGCCTTCCCCACGCGGGCGGCTCGTTGTGTGATGCGGCCGAGCGGCCTTCGGCTCCTGAAGGTCCCAAGCGGATCGCTGCTCTGTGGTGTCGGGCGGTTCCGCGGTGTAGCGTCACTGGCGGATGCCGTGGTTCGCAGTTCCTGCCCGCGCCCTGGCGTGGGCGCTTTGCTGTGCCGGGCGGGACCGGGGCGATCACCTGCGGGTGCGCGCGGTGCGGATCCGATGTCGACCGAGAGGCACGAGCGTGGCCAGTGGCACCGTGAAGTGGTTCAAGTCCGAAAAGGGCTTCGGCTTCATCGCGCAGGACGGCGGGGGACCGGACGTCTTCGCGCACTACTCCAGCATCTCCGGGTCCGGGTTCGGGAGCTGGCCGAGGGTGAGGCTGTGGAGTTCGAGGTGACCCAGGGGCAGAAGGGTACGCAGGCGGAGAACATCCGTCGACGGTGAGCACCCCCACGGCCGTGGTGACGATGCCACGCCGTGAGCGCACCGGGAACCACCGGGGCCCTGCGGCACCTGCACCAGCCCTGGGTGTGCCGCGGGGGATTCGGCGACCGGGCCGTTCCTGCGGCCTTGGATGGTGTGGCTTCTGCGGGCGCTGCGGTGGTGTCGGCTTCGACCGCGTCGGTGGAGGGAGCATTGCTGCGGACGGCGTTGGACACCGAGCCCTGCTTGCGTTCGCGGTCCAGGAACCCCTGCGCGACGAGCGCTTCGAGTGTGTTGCGCACCACCTGGGAACCCTGCTCTGTGCGGTGGGGGTGCGCTGTGGCGAGCTCGGTGAGGACCTCGCGGACCGTGCGGGGCTCCTCGTGCCGGGCGAACACCTGCTTGACCAGCTCGCGCAGCGTGGGTGCGCTGCCCTGTCCCGTGGGCACCGCCTGCGACCCGGCCGCTGCCCTCTTCCTCCGGCCTGTGCCCGCTGTGCTGCCCGACCTTGTCGCCCGCGCCAGGGGAACCGGCGCGGCGGCGTTCGCCGAAGCGGGCCCACCGCTGCCCTCCGGCACGGGTGCAGCACTCGGCGCCAGGGCTGCGGATTCACCGTTGAGGGTGCCGTGCACACACACCAGCAGGGCGTGATCGCTCTCGAGAGCGGCCAGCCGGATCTGCACGGCCTGGAGCTGCTCGCGGATGCGTGCCTGCTCCTGGGTGTTGGCCTCCAGGTCCGTGGCAACCCTGGCCGCGTACTGGTCCTTGAGGGGAGACGCTGTCCGGCTCGGCCGACATGGCAGCTCGCTCTCCTGATGCTGCGGTGTTGCTGCCGAATGCTGCTCACCCGGCAAGAGCACAGATGATTGTCTCGGTGAAGGCGAGGCTGCGGACGCGGCGCGGGCGGCGGGCGGCGCGGTCGAAGGCGAGGGTGCCGCCCCAGTCGTGGACAACAGGGGACGCGGCCTGGGCAGGGCCGAGGGCGTCGAACCAGGCGTCGAGGTAGCGGGCGGGGTACGTCGAAGGAGTGGGCGAGGTCGGGCTTGCCGGAGTCGCCCATGCCGATGAGATCGGGGGCCAGAAGGCGGCTGCCGGGCGCGGCCACACCCGGCAGGACGTTCCGCCATGGGTGGGAGGAGGCGGGGTTGCCGTGAAGGAAGACGAACGGCAGCCCGTCAAGGTCGCCGGACCCGCGGTAATGGAGGGTGGAGTCGAGGACGGGAGGGTGGGCACGGCGGTGTCACTTCGCCTTCAGGACGGGGATTCAAAGGTTGAGGCTCAGGACACGGTCGACGGCGATCTCGACGACGACCGTGTCCAGCGGGGCGGGCGGGGCCGCGCGGTAGCGGACGGTAGTGGCGGACAGCCTCGGCCAAGCGCGCGGGGTCGTCGGTGACGGCGGCCCGGCCTTCGAGGGTTACCCAGCGGAAGCCGTCCGCCTCGCAGAGCGCGACACGGGCCCTCGGGCCGCCCGCCACCACGTTCCGGGCCTTGCGCGCTCCCGCCCGGGTGGTCACCCGGACCAGGCCGGTGGCCGCGTCGAAGGTGAAGCAGACAGGGGTGAGGTGCGGGGTGCCGTAGGTGCGGAGGGTGGTTGAGGGTGGTTGAGGGTGGCCGTGCGGGGGCGAGTGAGGAACGCCCGTGTGACGGCCGGGAGATCGACGGTCGCCCGGCTCACTTCTTCTTCACGCCCTCGTTCCAGATCAGCTTGGCGATGTTCGGCTTCACGGCCGTGGTGATGACACCCATGGCCGCACGGACGTACCGCCGTTCCTCCAGCTCGCGCAGCATGCTCGCGGCGAGGTCGGCACGGGCGGTGAAGACGCCGTCGGCGCTGGTCTCGGCGGTGTGGTAGTCCGTGACGACGGGGTGCTCGAAGAGGCCCGAGGGCCGGACGAGGGTCCAGTCTAGGTCCGTCTGACGGATCACGGCCTCCATGCGGCGCATGTCCTCGTGGAGGGTGCGGCCGAGGCGTCGGTTCACCAGCGGGTCGAGCACATGATTGAAGAAGTGCGCGCCGGTGGGACGCCAGTTCGGGTCGGCGATGCTGGAGCTTACGACGAGCAACCGCTTGATGCCGTGGCGGGCCAAGGCCCCGGTGATGGCCGTGGCGCTCGCAGAGTATGTGGTGATGGTCTCCTTGCTGAAGCGTGCGCCCAATGCGGAGAGGACGGCGTCCGTGCCCCCGATCGCGGCGTTGACGGCCGCCGGGTCGGTGGCGTCGGCGACGGCCGCGGCGAGGCCGGGCCGCGTGGGGAGGGAGCCGGGGCGGCGGGTCACGGCGACGACCTCATGGCCGGCAGCGAGGGCCTGGTCGGTGAGGTGGCGGCCGGTCGGTCCATTGGCGCCGAAGACTGCGATACGCATGGCGTCGGGTCATCCCTTCGTGTGGTTACCACAACGCGCTTGACTGTGCCGATCACGGAACGCAGGCTCAACGCTGATGAATAACGCCGCCCCTGCCCCCGCCCGCACCCGAGGCCGCCCCCGCGGCAACCCGCCGACCCGCGAGTCGATCGTCTCGGCGGCCCGTGCGCTGTTCCTGCAGCGCGGCTACCGGGGCACCACCCTGCGTGCGGTGGCGGGAACCGCCGGGGTCGACCCGGCTCTCATCGCGTACCACTTCGGCTCGAAGAAGGGCCTATTCGCGGAAGTGATGCAGTTCCAGTGCGCCAACGCACTTGCGGGAGACGTCCTCGGCGGCGACCCGGCAACCCTCCCCGACCGTCTGATCGACTCGGTGACGGACCTGTGGGAGGACGCCGACTTCCTGCAGCTCACCGCCCAGGGCGAGGAGGCTGCCGAGGTGATCCGCGAATACCTGGAACGCGAGCTGCTGGGCCGGCTTGTTGAATTTCTCGGCGGGCGGGACGCGACCGCCCGCGCCACGGCCGTGGTGACGATCCTCGGCGGTCTCATCTACACCCGCTACCTCAACCCCCTCCCCACCCCCGCCACCCTCACCCCGTCCGAGACCCGCCACATCCTCACCCCAGCGCTGCGTGCGGCACTGGCCCCGAGGCCGCGCACCGCGGCAACCACCAGAGCGGGCCGTCGGGGCTCGCCGACCTCTGGTGGAGGCGCCGTCCGGCCTTGACTGAATGATGCTGCACAGGTGTCCACTCGCCGGGACGGCCGGCACCTCCGCAAGACCGGGGATGTGCGGGCGTCAATGGGGGTGTGCGGCCGGTCGGTTGCAGCCACGTCAGAGCCCGACAGATCGACGCACCACACGGTCATGCCGTCAGCTGCGGCAAGGGGAGCGTCAGGAATGTTCCCAACTCACACACGCCCCGAGTAACTCCCCGCTAGCCTCAATACCGGTAACACGGCTTTGACTTGCCTAGTTGGGCGGGCCGTGCGTCGCTGGTATCGCTCCAGGACTCCGGGCACCTGCCCGCAGAAGGTGTGACGGCAGCCGCGCGTGGGACACACCAGGCGCCGGACCCGCACGCGGACCACCACCCGGCGCCCGTCGACCGGTACGTCGGCCACCGTCCGCCGGCGTTGGAACGCCGGGCAGACGGCTCGGTGGCGCCCAAGTCAGCGGTCGCGGACATCAGGTTCTCCGGCGGCGGCAGCGCAGACCTGATTCGTCTGGGGGACCGGTCGGGACATGCGCTGTCCCTGGACTGGGGCAAAGACCTGCCGGTGCCGGTGCTTGAGGACTCTTCTGCCACCTACGCCGACGTGCTCCCTGATGTGGATCTGCGGCTGACGGCGACGGCTGAGGGCTACCAGGAGGTGCTGGTCGTCAAGACCGCGCAAGCGGCCGACAACCCGCAATTGGCCAGGGTCACTTGTCCGCGCAGGGTTGAGGACGACGGCCGGGGACGGAAGCTGACCAGCCACGGGGTGCGCTGGCGAGGCCGTGACTACCTCGGCGCGTGGATGGCCGGTCAGGCCGGCCGCAGCGTCCGTATCCGATACATGCCCCATCACGATCACGAGATCGAGGTCTTCGACCCTGCCGGGCACCACCTCGGATCCGCCCACCTCGCCGACGCCGCCACACCCGAGCAACTCGATGCCCTGCGTCGGGCCCGTACCACACGGGCGCGCCGCCTGCGGGAAGAGACCAAGAAGGCTCAGGCTCTGCGCCGGCAGCGTTTCGCCCCCGCCACCACACCCGCAAACCCACAGCGCTTGGGCGCCGTGACGGCAGCCGAAGCCGACCAGGAACTCCAAGCTGCAGCCAACAGCGACATGACCGCCCCGGCCCTCCCCGATCTGATCCCGCCCGCGCCGCCGCCCGAGGACTGGAACACCCCGCCCAGCCTGCCCCCCGCACACCGGACCCGGCCCAGCGCGGAAGACACGCGATGACCAGCCAGCTGCCACCACGGCAGACCGACCACTACACGCAGCTCCCCGACACCGCAGTGGTGACAACCCGCTCCCTGCTGACCGCCAGCGAGAACATCGCCGACACCATCGAGGCCAGGGCCATGATGTGCCTCCACGGCCCAGCCGGCGTCGGAAAGACCCTCGCCGTCAACGTCTGCCTGCGCGAAGTCGAACGCACCCGCGGCGAGCAGGTCTGCCGGATCACCTTCCGCGCCCGCCCCACCGCCCGCGCAGTACGCCACGAACTCTTCGCCGCGCTCGGCCTGCCGGGCGAACCTCCGCGCCACCCGTCCGAGTTCGGGACTGTAAATCGTTCGGTGTAACTCCCGATCGTGGAAGATGCATCGATGACCAGTGAGAACGTGTCCGATCCGAGACCGTCGAGCCCACGAAGGCTGCGTCGGTGAAGGCCGTGGACGACCAGTTGATCGACGAGCTGGTGNCACAAGCACGACCCGGCGGGCAGGAACGGTGGCAACTCCCGCAACGGCACACGCTCCAAGACAGTGCTGACCGACGTCGGACCGGTAAAGATGACCGTGCCCCGCGACCGCGACGGCTCCTTCGAGCCGAAGATCGTCAAGAAGCGGCAGAAACGCCTGACCGGCGTCGAC
>NZ_BMMS01000041.1 GCF_014646055.1 Wenjunlia tyrosinilytica | reverse complement strand
CCGTCAAGAACCACATCTCCCGCCTCCTGGCCAAACTCGGCGTCGAGCGGCGCATTCAGGCGGCCGTACTCGCCACCCAGGTCTCGCGGAACGGTGCCGTCGCGGGTCGCGTGCTCCGCGACGACCGGCCCTCGCCGCGCCGCTGAGCGCTCCTCACGCGGTCGGCCCACCGAACGGGACCCCGCTCGACCCGGACACAGGGCCCTTCGGCCCCTGCACGGCCCGTCGTTCCAGGACAACGCTGGAGCGAGGCAGACGGCGAGGCCAACGGCTGTGAGGAGTACCCCGATGAAGACGAAGGACCGGACCCTGGACGCGGCCGCGTTGGAGAAGCTCATCTCCGCGGCGGTGGCCGCACCGTCCATGCACAACACCCAGCCCTGGCGCTACCGGCTGGACTCGGGCACCAGGACACTGGAGCTGCACGCCGCCACCGAGCGCGCGGTACGCCACGCCGACCCCAACGGCCGGGCGCTGCGCATCTCGGCCGGGGCGTCCCTGTTCAACCTGCGCGTCGCCGCCGACCACCTGGGCTGGGAACCCGTTGTCCGCCTCCTGCCGGATCCGGGCGAGCCGACACTGCTCGCCACCGTGCGGCTGGCCGGACCGCCGCGCGCCGATACCCACGGCGGGCGCGACCTCTACGAGGCCATCTGGCGGCGGCACAGCAGCCGCTTCCCGTTCTCCGACCGGCGGCTCCCGGCGGAGGTGGTCAACCAGCTGATCGAGGCCGCGCGTGCCGAGGGCGCCTGCGCGCACTTCCCCGGGACGGACGAGACCTGCCGCCTCCTGGAGCTGACCGCCGAGGGCGAACGCCGCAATCTCGCCGACTCCGAGCGGCGCGGCGAGAGCGACTCGTGGGTCAGGGAACGAGCCGACACGGGGATACCTCCCGGGGCGGTGGGGCCGCTCGACGCGGGGGCCCATCTGCCGATGCGGAGCTTCACCGAGCCCGGCTTCCCGCGGCGTCCCCCGCCCGCCGTCTTCGAGCCCCGGCCGCTCATCGCGGTGCTGACCACGGCGTTCGACGGTCCCGGCGACTGGCTGCGCTCCGGGCAGGCCCTGCAGAGGATCCTTCTCGTGGCCACGGCGAACGGGGTGCGGGCCTCGCTGCTGCACCAGGCGCTGGAGTGGCCCGATCTGCGCTGGGCGCTGCGTGACACCCACGACGGCCCGGAGCACGCGCAAATGCTGATCCGTCTGGGATACGGGCCCAGCGGTCCGACGACTCCGCGCCGCTCCCCCCAGGAGGTGCTGGACGACGGCCCGCGGTGAGCCGTGGCCTCTTGGGCGAGCGGTGACCTTGGGCGAGCGGTGGCCTCTTGGCCGCGCGCCTCGGCCGTGCTCAGTCGTGGGGGACGACCGCTACCGGGCAGAGGGCGTGGTGGATGGCCGCGTGGACCACCGTGCCGAGGTGGGGCGCCAGTGCCGCGGGTTTGCGCTGCCGTCCCACGACGAGCAGTTCGGCGCTCTCCGCCGCGCGGACGACCGCCCGGGCCGGGCTCTCCAGTGCGACATCCTCGATGACGCGGACGGTCAGGTACTTCTTGCGCCACGGTGCGACAGCGCCGCGCAGCTGCTCGCCCGCCTCCTCCGCCAGTTCCTTGGCGGCGCGGGGGTCCACGGCCCACGGGGCGTACGCATGCCGCGGCAGGGTCCTGGAGTGCACCGCCCGCAGGACGGACCCGCGCCGCTGGGCGGCGTCGAAGGCGAAGTCGAGCAGGTCCTCGCACGGCTGGTGCAGCCGCAGCGCGACGACGACGTCCCCGTCACCGCCGAAGACGGGCAGGTCGCCCTCCCGTTTGCGGGACCTGACCAGGACCGTCGGCCCGTCGGCCCGGGCGACGACGTCCTGGGCGAGGCTTCCGACGAAGAAGCGGGAGACAGGGCCTATGCCCCGTGATCCGAGGGCCAGCACCTGCGAGCGCTCGGTCTCGGCCAGCAGCGCCTCGGCGGGGTCCCCGGCCACCATGGCCTCCTCGACGACCACCCCCGGGTAGTCCTCGCGCAGTTGCTTGGCCGCGTCGCGCACGATGCGCCTGGCCCAGTAGCCCTGCACATCCTCCTCGGGAACACCGGGCTCGACGGGCGGCAGCATCACCCACGCGTGCACCAGGCGCAGCGGGACGTGCCGCATGCGCGCCTCGCCGACCGCCCAGTGGGCAGCGATCATACTTTCGGGTGAACCATCCAGACCTACGGTGACGACTGGCTCTGCGGCCCTATCCTCCATGGCCCTCACCTCCATGGCCCTCACCTCCGTGGCCCTTACCTCCGTGTCACGTCGCCGGTGCGTGGCGGCCGGCCGACGCTCTGTCTCGCGTTGTCGGGCTCCTGGAGGGGCCGGGCAGCGGCGGTCAGGGAATGTGCCGTGACGGGGGTCCGCGCACACAGGGCCGCCGGTGGCCGACGGTCCGTCATGCGGGCGTCCACGGCATGCGGTCGAACCGGTCGGCCGTGTGCCATATGGGCGATCCCCGAGTGGCCACATCATCAGTTTTGCGCTAGGGGCCCGTCACCGCCACTCGGGGGCACCGCGCCCGCGCGGCCATGAGGCCATGAAGCCATGGGGCCGCACGGCTCAGGGGACCGCGGGGTTACGCCATTGTCAGGGGGACCCGCCAGGCCAAGGTGGTGCCGCCGCCCGGCGGGGTGGTCAGCCGCAGTTCGCCGCCGTGGCGTCGCGCCCGCTCCGCGAGGTTGCGCAGGCCGCTGCGCCGCCCGCCCGCGGGTACGCCCACCCCGTTGTCCGTGACGGTCAGGGTCAGCTGCCCGCCGTCGCTGACGAGGGCGACCTCGACGCGGTCGGCGTGCGAATGCCGTGCCGCGTTGGCGAGGGCCTCCCCCAGCACCGCCACCGCGTCCGCGGCGACCTCCCGGGGCACCTGTGCGTCCAGCAGGCCCTCCATGCGCAGGCTCGGCGCGAAGCCGAGGACGGCCGCGGCGTCGCCGACCGTCCGGACCGCCCGGGTACGCAGCCCGTGCTGGGCGGCGGTCTCCCTGGACCGCAGACCGAAGATGGTGGACCGGATGATCTTGATGGTCTCGTCCAGGTCGTTGACCGCCCGCTGGACCCGCTCCGAGGCCCCGGTATGGTCGATGAGGCGGTCCGCGCTCTGCAGTGTCATCCCCGTCGCGAACAGGCGCTGGATCGCCAGGTCGTGCAGATCGCGGGCGATCCGGTCGCGGTCCTCCAGCAGGGCGATCTGCTCGGCGCCGCTGCGCCGCTCCTCCAGTTCCATGGCCACCGCGGCCTGCCCCGCGAAGCCGAGCAGCGGCTCGACCTCGTCCTGCGAGAAGGCCGGCCGGCCCCGGTCGCGCACCAGCAACAGCACCCCGCGCACCGCTTCGCCGGACTTGATCGGGGCGGCCACCGCGGGCCCCAGCCCGGCCAGGCGCCGCTGCCCCTCGCGGATCCGGGGGTCGTCGCAGACGTCGTCGCTCATGACCGGCCGGCCCTCGGCGAGGGCGAGGCCGACCAGGCTGCCGTCCACCGGCAGCACGAGGCCTCGATGGCTTTCGGCCTGATGTCCGATGGCGAACTCCACGGTCAGCGCGGCGCCGTCGGCCAGCGGAAGCGCGACCGCGGCCAGCTCGGCGCCCGTGATGTCCTTGGCCAGCTCGGCGATCAGCCCGGTCACCTCCGCCGTCGGGCTGCCGGACATCAGGCCGGTGGTCACCTCGGCGCTCGCCCGCAGCCACCGCTCGCGCCGCATGGACTCCTCGTACAGCCGGGCGTTGTCGATGGCGACACCGGCGGCCACGGCGAGAGTGGACAGCACCGCCTCGTCCTCGGCGTCGAAGTCCGCTCCGCCGCGCTTCTCGGTCAGGTAGAGATTGCCGAACACCTGATCGCGCACCCGGATCGGCACACCCGCGAAGGTGTTCATCGGCGGATGGTTGGGCGGGAAGCCGTAGGAGGCGGGGTGCTCGCGGATGATGGGCAGCCGCAGCGCCTCCGGACGGCGGATCAGCTCGCCCAGGATCCCGTGCCCGGAGGGGAACGGTCCGACGGCGGCGATCTCCTCCTCGGTCATCCCCACGGTGAGGAACTGCGAGTGCGTCCTGCCGTCGCAGCCGATGACCCCCAGGGCGCCGTACTGGGCGTCCACGAGCACCGCGGCCGCCTCGACGATGCGGCGCAGGACATGCTCCAGATCGAGTTCGCGCCCGACGGACAGCACGGCCTCGAGCAGGCTGTGCACGCGGTCCCGGGTGCTTCGGGCGGCGTCGAGCCGGGCCTGGAGCTCCTCCAGCAACTCGTCCAGCCTCAGCTGTGGAAGCCGAACGGGGGCTTCCTCGGCGTTCGCCAACGTCCCTCCTCAAGCCCGCACCCGAGGCCGACGACCGGCCCGGACGCCCTGACACCACCGTATCGGCCGGGGCGGACGGGAATGATCCGGAGTCCCCGGTGGCCGTTTGACGGCACCGCGCGGCCACTGGATGATCGTTCGGCGCCCGAACCGCCGCGGCGGGTATGGGGCCGAACGGCCCCGGGCGGGGACCTGCGGCCTCTCCCGCGTTCCTCGGCAGGCCACCACGCTGAACGGGAAAGCCGGCGCGGCTGCCGGCCGGTGGTTGCCTGGAAGTCCCCCATACGGAGGTAGACGTGACGCAAGGACCCATCACCGTGGGCGTGGACGGCTCCGACGAGTCCCTTTCGGCCGCGGACTGGGCGGCGAGGGAGGCGCTGCGGCGATCGCTGCCCGTACGCCTGGTGCACGGCTGGGAGTGGCAGCCGTCGGCCGAGCCGTCGCTTCCCCCGGGCGATCCGCAGCACCACTGGGCGCAGCGGGTGCTCAGCGGTGCCGCCGAGACCCTGATGGCCCGGTATCCGGGGCTCGAGGTCAGCACGGAGGCGAGTGACGAGACGGCGGTGCCCGCGCTCCTGGAGGCCTGCGGCGAGGCGGAGTTGCTGGTGCTGGGCAGCCGGGGGCTCGCCGGGCTCGCCGGGTTCCTGATCGGCTCGGTGGGCCTGTCGGTGATCGCCAGGACCGGGCTGCCGGTGGTGATGGTGCGGGCCGAGGCCACGGAGGACAAGGAGCATCTGCCGGATACGGCCGGCCGGCCGTCGACGGCGACCGGCTTCCGGGATGTTGTCCTGGGGCTGGACGTCGACCACCCGTGCGAGCCGGTCATCCGGTTCGCCTTCGAGGCGGCGGTCCTGCGCCGGGCGCCGCTGCGGGTGGTCCACACCTGGAACTTCCCGGCCGCCTACCGGTACATGGCCGGGGTGATGACCCCCGAGATCATGGCGGAGTTGGAGACCCGGGCGAAGTGGGGGGTCACGGCGGCGCTCACCCCATGGCGGGAGAGGTTCCCCGATGTGAAGGTGGAGGAGCAGGTCGAACTCGGCCCGGCCCCGGAGCATCTGGTGCGGACGGCGGCCGACGCCTGCCTGCTCGTGGTCGGCCGAAGGACCCGCCGTCCGTCGGTCGGCACCCGCATCGGCCCCGTCGCCCACGCGGCACTGCACCACGCCGGCTGCCCGGTCGCCGTGGTGCCGCACGACTGAGCCGGCACGTCGGCGCCCCGGTGCGGGGGGTGCCCCGGTGCGGGGGGTGTCCCGTGCAAACGTCTCGGTGCCCTGGCAGAAATCTGACGGTCACTACCGTCATCCGTTCCATGATGGCTGCGTCCTAGGCTCCCCTCAACGACCGAGTCGAGGGACGGAGACCAGTGAAGCGCCAGGTGGGACGGGTGCTCGTCGGCATCCTGTCGGTGCCGCTGGCAGCCGCCCTGATCGCCGGGTGCGGTTCCCTGCCCGCGCCGTCGGCGGACGACTCCGCGCACGGCGCCGGGGACGTCCCGGCGCCCGCGCTCAACTTCTTCCACGGCCAGCGGATCGCCTGGAACCCCTGCCCCGACGACCCGAGGACCAAGGAGTCGGACGAAACGGGCTTCCAGTGCGGGTGGTTGAGGGTGCCGCTGGACTACGCCCGCCCCGGCGGTGACGTGCTGGACATGGCGCTGGTGCGCAGGCCCGCGAGCCGCACCGGCAGGAGGGCCGGGACCCTGCTGGTCAATCCCGGCGCTCCCGGCAGCTCCGGGGTCGAGGGGGTGACCTACGGCTTCGCGTCGTTCGGCAGGTCGACGCACGAGCGGTTCGACGTCCTGGGATTCGACCCGCGGGGAGTGGGCCAGACCGCGCCGTCGGCATGCCTGCGGCGCCGCCCCGACCAGTGCCTGGAGCAGTCCCGCGAGGTCCTGCGCCACCGGGGGACCTCCGATGTGGCCCGTGATCTCGAGGTGCTGCGCGCGGTCCTCGTCAGCCCGTGGGCCTCACCCAAGCTGTTCGGCGACCCCCAGTTCCCCGGCGCTTCGGGCCACCCCGGTCCGCAGGGTTGCGGCGAGGGCTCCCGCCCGCCGCGCGTCGCCCGCTCCGGTGGCCATGGCCGTGTCCCGGTCGTGGTCCTGTGCCCCACCGGCCGGGGGGCCGCCCCCGCGTCCTGGTCCCGCAAGGTGGCCTCCGGCCGCGCCGACGCCCTCCTCCTGAGCCCGCCCAGGACCTCGCGCTCGCTCTAGGGCACTCCGCCCGCCGGTTCGCTCCCGGCCATGGCCAGGCGCAGAACCGCCTCGATGCCGCTCGCGTCCGGGGACGCCCCCGTCACCAGTGCCTGCAGGAGCAGGCCGTCGACGCAGGCGCAGAAGGCCTTGACCGCGACGGGGTCGCCGGTGCAGCGGCGGGCCAGGGCGGCGAGGTCGTCCACGCAGCGCTGGGCGGTGGCGCGCAGGGCGGGGCGGCGGGCCGCCAGCAGGTACAGCTCGTACTCGGCGATGACCGGGGCCCGCCCCCGCGCGAGTTCGGCGGCGAGGGTCTCGGCCAGTGCCGCGACCGGGTCGGGGCTCTCGGTGGCCTCGCGCAGCCGCGCCGCGTAGGCGTCCACCGACCGGACGAGCGCCGCGACGAGCAGGTCGTCGATGCTCTCGAAGTAGTACGTGGCCGAGGACGGCGGCTGCCCGGCCTCCTTGGCGACGGCACGGTGGGTCACCCCGGCCACGCCGTCGCGTTCGACGACCCGCAGCGCGGCCTCCAGCAGGAGGGCGCGACGCCGCTCCCCCTTCGCCCGGCGCCCGTCCACCGCCTCGGCGGTCAATGCGCGCCGCCCATCTCCAGGGCGAGCACACCCGCCACCACCAGGGCGATCCCGCCGACCTGGGTCCACGTGAGCTTGTCGCCGAAGCTGATCGCACCGATGACGGCGACGAGCGTCACACCGATGGCCGACCAGATGCCGTAGACCACGCCCAGCGCCATGCCCCTGGTGAGCACGCGGGAGAGCAGGTAGAAGGACACGGAGTACCCGACCAGCACGACGGCCGAGGGCACGATCCTGCTGAAGCCTTCGGAGGAGCGCAGTGCGACCGTTGCCGTGACCTCGGCCGCGATCGCACACGCCAGCAACAGCCACGTCATGCCGCACCCCCTGAGCAGTCGGGCCCGAGTGTCCGGGCGAGAAACTTGGACGTTTGTGCAAGATTCTCGGCTCGGGGCGGCCGGGCGTCAAGTCCTGGGCGCGGAGTGCTCCCCCACGTACTCGGACGCGGCATCGAGCAGCCACTCGGCGAGGTAGCCCGCGAACGACGAGCGCACCAGTACCCAGAACCCGGGCTTGGTCTCGTCCCTGGGCACCAGGACCACCTGCGCCCGTGCCAGCGTGGTCTGCGCGCACCGCCCGGCACCGAACGAGCGGGGATGCAGATCCAGGGAGCAGCCGTGCGCCAGCAGGTCGGTGGCCAGGCGTCCGGCGACCAGGAGCGTGGTGCGCTGCGCCGAGACATCGACGACCGACGCGTGCTCGTCGCCGATCGCCTCGCTCAGCCTGGACGCGAGAGTGTCCCGCGCCGTGGGCGGCCCGACGACCAGCCACTCGTCCGGCCCCAGCCACAGGGCGGCCAGGCCCCCGCCCCGGGTGGCGGTGTTGGGCTCGAGCGGCAGTGGCAGGCCCAGCTCCAGCCGTACGGCGTCGGCCGCGGGCCCCTTGGGGTCGAGGCGCACATTGACCTGGGTGAGGTAGGGCAGCTCCGCCAGGCGCAGCGCTCCGCCGCAACTCCGGGTGGCGGCGGCGAAGCGGGCGTGGACATGCGCCATCGGACTGCGGCGGGTTGCGGTTTCAGCCATCGCGACGGGTCCCCTCGGGGTCGTGGAGAACGGGGCTCGCGACCGTCACCGGCACGACGTGGTCGCCCACCGGTGCGTACAGCCGCTCACCGATGCGGTCGCGCCCACCGCGCACCAGGGCGAGCGCGAAGGTCCGGCCGAGCGCCGCGCTGCGGTAGCTCGAGGTGACATGCCCGAGCATTGGAACGGGAGGCGCCGGGAGCACTTCCGAGTCGATCAGGTGCGCGCCCTCGGGCAGCAGGACCGCCGGGTCGTCGGGCAGCAGGCCGACGAGATGCTTGCGGTCGGGCCTCGCGGTGTCGGGGCGCGAGTGCGAGCGCTTGCCGATGAAGTCGGGCTTCTTCTTCGACACCGCCCAGCCCATCCCGAGGTCCTGGGGGGTCACGGTGCCGTCCGTGTCCTGGCCGATGATCGGGTAGCCCTTCTCGGCCCGCAGGACGTGCATGGTCTCGGTGCCGTACGGGGTGATGCCGAGCCGGCCGCCCGCCCCGAGCAGCGCGTCCCACAGCGCGGGGGCGTCCCACGGCAGGACGTTGATCTCGTAGGCCAGCTCACCGGAGAAGCTGATGCGGCACACACGTGCCCCGATGCCCGCGACGGCGGTGTCGCGCCAGGCCATGAACGGGAACGCGTCATTGTCCACGGCGAGTTCGGGGGCCAGCGAACCCAGCACCTCACGGGAGCGGGGGCCGACCAGGGCGACGGTCGCCCACTGCTCGGTGACCGACGTGCAGTGCACCCGCAGGTGCGGCCACTCGGTCTGGAGCCACTCCTCCATCCAGTCGAGCACGGCGGCCGCGTTGCCCGTCGTGGTCGTCATCAGGAAGCGGTCCTGCGCCAGCCGGATGACCGTGCCGTCGTCGAAGACCATGCCGTCGGCGCGGCACATCACGCCGTAGCGGATCATGCCCACCTTCAGCGTGCTCATCATGTTCGTGTAGAGCAGGTCGAGGAAGATCCCGCTGTCCGGTCCGCGCACCTCGATCTTGCCGAGCGTGGAGGCGTCCATGAGGGCGACACCCTCCCGGGCGGCCCGGCACTCGCGCAGCACCGCGGCAGCCATGTCCTCGCCCTCGCGCGGGTAGTACCAGGGGCGCTTCCACTGCCCGACGTTCTCGAACAGGGCCCCGAGAGCGACGTGCCGGTCGTGCAGCGCGGTCACCCGCACGGGGTCGTGCAGCACCCCGCGGTCGCGTCCGGCGAGGGCCGCGAAGGAGACAGGGGCGTACGGGGCCCGGTAGGTCGTCGTACCCAGCGCGCCGACGTCGACCCCCAGCAGGTGGGCGATGGCGCCGCTCGTGAGCACACCCGAGGTCTTGCCCTGGTCGTTCGCCGTGCCGGCTGTGGTGTAGCGCTTGAGGTGCTCCACCGACGACATCCCGGCACCTGTCGCGCGGGCGAGGTCGGCCACGGTGACATCGCGCTGGAGGTCCACGAAGTGCGTGGCCGAGCCCGCGCCGTCCGGACCCGGCACCACGAACACCGGCAGCGCGGGTGAGCGGGGCTCCTCCGCCGCCCTGGGCAGCGCGAGCGGTTCCTCGACGGCGAAGCCCTCGGCCTCGGTCGCCCGCCGTCCCGCCGCCGCGCCGTCGGCGAGGCACCCGGACAGGTGGAACACCCCCCGGGCGGACCCGGCGACGTCCACGGCCTGCCGGCAGCTGTCCGGCACGAAGGAGCCGAGCTCCGCGTCGTACCACAGCCGCCCGCCCGCCTGGCTGAACAGGTGCACGACGGGGTTCCAGCCGCCGGAGACCAGCAGGAGGTCGGCGGCGACCTCCCGCGGGGCGCCCGACGGCGATCCCCCGTCGAGAGGCGCGACGGTGACCGAGGCGATCCGCCGCTCGCCCTCGGTGCCCACCACCGCGTGCCCGGTCAGGACCTCGATCCCGGCCTGCTCGGCGCGGCGGGCCCACTCCCCCCGCTCGGGGCGGGTGTCGGCCACCGCGGCGATCTCCACCCCGGCCGCGGCCAGGTCCAGCGCGGCCGCGTAGGCGCTGTCGTTGGTGGTGAACACGACCGCCCGGCGGCCGGGGACCGCGCCGTACCGGTTGACGTAGGCGCGGGCGGAGCCCGCCAGCATGACCGCGGGGCGGTCGTTGTCGGCGAAGGCCAGCGAGCGCTCGTGCGCGCCGGTCGCCAGGACCACCCGCCGCGCCCGGATCCGCCAGACCCGCTCACGGGAGAGGTGGGCCGGGGCGAGCGGCCCGAGGTGGTTGGTGCGGCGCTCCACGGCGACCAGGTGGTTGTCGTCGTAGTAGCCGAAGACGGTGGTGCGGCGCAGCACCCGCACCTCGGGCGCCGCCTCGAGAGCGCGCCCGACCTCGGCGGCCCACTCGGCGGCCGGGCAGCCGTCGAGCACCTCGCGGGTGCCGAGCAGGCTTCCTCCGAGTTCCGGCTGGTCGTCGGCGAGGACGACGCGCGCCCCGCTCCTGGCGGCGGCCGCCGCGGCGGCCAGGCCCGCCGGGCCCGCGCCCACGACCAGCACGTCGCAGTGCGCGTGCACGGCGTCGTAGCGGGCGGGGTCGGGGTCGGCCGACAGCCGTCCCTGCCCGGGCAGCCCGCTCGCCACCAGCCCGTCGAAGAGCTCGACGGTGGTGGCGGGCAGCATCGGCTCCGGGAAGGGCGCCTCGATCTGCACGACGGCGTTGGGCTCCTCCACTCCGGCGGAGAAGATGCCGCGGGGGCGGCCGAGCTTGATGCTCGTGCCGGTCATGTGGACGCCGTTGGCGAGCAGGGCGGAGGCGAGGGTGTCGCCCCGGTAGCCCTGGTACCGCACTCCGTCGAAGACGAAGCCCACCGGCTCGTCGCGCGAGACCCGTCCGCCCTCGGGCAGTCGGAACGCCTGCGGGGTCATGCGATCACCGGCCTTGGCTCCCCGGCCCGGTAGACGGCGAGGATCTCGTTGGAACTCGTGTCCCGGACGGCGTTGAACCAGCGGCGGCAGCCGTCCGCGTGGCTCCACCGCTCGGGATGGGGCCCCTTGGGGTTGTCACGGAAGAACAGGTACCGGGCCCACTCCTCGTCGGTCAGGGCGGCCGGGTCCTCGGGATAGGGCACGTGCGCCTGGCCGCCGTAGTGGAACTCGGCCTCGTCGCGAGGCCCGCACCAGGGGCATGGGATGAGCAGCATCGTCGGGCTCCTCAGTGGGCCACCGCGGCCGCGCCGTGCTCGTCGACGAGCGCGCCGGTGGTGAAGCGGTCGAGCGTGAAGGGGGCGTTGAGGTGGTGGGGCTCGTCGTGGGCGATCGTGTGGGCGAGGGCCCAGCCGACCCCCGGTGTGGCCTTGAAGCCGCCGGTACCCCAGCCGCAGTTGAGGTAGAGGCGGTCCACGGGGGTGAGTCCGACGATCGGGGAGGCGTCGGGGCTGACGTCGACGATTCCGCCCCAGGTGCGCAGGACGTGGGCGCGGGCGAAGACGGGGAACAGCTCCAGGGCGGCGGACATCTGCTCTTCGATGATGTGGAAGGCGCCGCGCTGGGTGTAGGAGTTGTAGGCGTCGATCCCGGCGCCCATCACCAGTTCGCCCTTGTGCGCCTGGCTGACGTACACGTGCACCGCGTTGGACATCACGACGGTGGGGTGCACCGGCTCCAGCAGTTCCGAGACCAGCGCCTGCAGCGGATGGCTCTGCAGGGGCAGGTCGAATCCCGCCATCGAGGCCAGGACCGAGGAGTGTCCGGCCGCGCACAGGGCGACCTTGCCCGCGGAGATCGGGCCGAGCGAGGTCCGCACCCCGGTCACCCGGCCGTCCTGGACGTCGATGCCGGTGACCTCGCAGTTCTGGATGAGGTCGATGCCCGCCGCGTCGGCGGAGCGTGCCAGGCCCCATGCGACGTGGTCGTGCTTGGCGATGCCCGCCCGCGGCTGGTAGGTCGCTCCCATGACGGGGTAGCGCACGTCCGGGCAGACATTGACGATCGGGCAGACGTCCTTGACCTCCCGGGGGTCCAGCCAGTGCGCGTCCACCCCGTTGAGCCGGTTGGCGTGGACCCGGCGCACGCTGTCGCGCACGTCCTGGAGGCTGTGCGCGAGGTTGAGCACCCCGCGCTGGCTGAACAGGATGGGGTAGTCGAGTTCCTCCTCCAGCCCCTCCCACAGCTTGAGCGCGTGCTCGTAGATCCCCGAGCTCTCGTCCCACAGGTAGTTGGAGCGGATGATGGTGGTGTTGCGGGCCATGTTGCCGCCGGCGAGCCACCCCCGCTCCAGCACCGCGACATCGGTGATGCCGTGGTTGCGTGCGAGGTAGTGGGCCGTGGCCAGGCCGTGGCCGCCTCCGCCGACGATCACCACGTCGTAGGAGCGCTTGGGCTCCGGGGAGCGCCACAGCCACTCGGGGTGTTCGGGGAGGTCGGCGCCCGGCGTGCGAGGGCTCATCGCGGGTCTCCTGACAGATGCGGGTGGGGCCGGTGGAAAGGGGGGCCTGGCGTCTAGCCGCGCAGCCGCTTCATGGACGGGTCGAACAGCGGCTCCTCGGCGACGACCGCCGCTGTCCGCCGGTCGAAGTAGCCGATGTCGAGCGGCCGTCCGGGGGTGGCGAGCTCCGCTGGCAGCCAGGCGTAGGCGATGCCCTTGCCGATCGTGTAGCCGTAGGCGGCGCTGGTGACGTAGCCGACCGGGCGGTCGCCGTCGTAGACGGGCTCCTTGCCCATCACCACGGAGGCCGGGTCGTCGATGGTGAGGCAGGTGAGGCGGCGGCGTACGTCGGCTCCTCTGCGCTCGAGCGCGTCGCGGCCGAGGAAGTCGCCCTTGTCCATCTTCACGGCGAAGCCCAGACCGGCCTCGTAGGGGTCGTGCTCGAAGGTCATGTCGGTGCCGAAGGAGCGGTAGCCCTTCTCCAGCCGCAGGCTGTTGAACGCGCCACGGCCCGCCGCGATGCCCCCGTGCGGCCTCGCCGCCTCCCAGAGCGTGTCCCACAGCTTCAGTCCCATGTCTGCGGTGGTGTACAGCTCCCAGCCGAGCTCTCCGACGTAGGACAGGCGCATCGCGGTGACCGGGACGGCGCCGATGTGGGCGCGCCTGGCCCGGAAGTAGCGCAGGCCCGCGTTGGAGAAGTCCTCGTCGGCGAGCGGCTGGAGCACCTCGCGGGCCTTGGGCCCCCACAGTCCGATGCAGCAGGTGCCGGCGGTGATGTCGCGCACGGCCACCGAGCCGTCGTCAGGCAGGTGCCGGGTGAACCAGTCGAGGTCGAGGTTGCCGTTGGCTCCGACCTGGAAGTGGTCGCGTCCGAGCCGCGCCACCGTGACGTCGCCGCGAATGCCGCCGTCCACGTCCAGCATGAGGGTGTAGGTCACCGAGCCGGTCGATTTGTCGACGTTGGCCGTGGTCAGGTACTGGAGGAACGACGCCGCGCCGCGGCCGGTGACGTCGATGCGCTTGAGCGCCGTCATGTCGTACATGGCGACGCCTTCGCGGGTGGCCTGCGCCTCGGCGCCCACGACGGGCGACCAGTAGCGGGCCGCCCAGTCGTTCGGCGTGGGGATCTCGCGCCCGGCCAGCAGGGGCTCATTGGCCGCGTACCACTGGGGACGCTCCCACCCGGAGGCCTCCAGGAAGAACGCCCCCAGTTCCTCCTGGCGGGCGTGGAACGGGCTGGTGCGCAGCGGCCGCGGGGCCCCGCTCGGCTGGAGCGGGTGGAGGATGTCGTAGACCTCGACGAAGTTCTGGCAGTCGCGGGCGAGCACGTACTCGGGGGCGAGCTGGTGCGGCTCGAAGCGGTTGACGTCGCACTCGTGCAGGTCGAACGACGAGCAG
Source organism: Wenjunlia tyrosinilytica (assembly GCF_014646055.1). GTDB lineage: Bacteria > Actinomycetota > Actinomycetes > Streptomycetales > Streptomycetaceae > Wenjunlia > Wenjunlia tyrosinilytica. Next base: position 38,164 of record NZ_BMMS01000041.1, on the reverse strand, counting down.
TGGCCGTCGACCAGCCATTCGGCCATGGCGAGTCCGACGCCCGCGGAGTGGGTGACCCACACCGCCTCGGCCACCCAGAAGCCCTTCACCTCGGGTGACTCGCCCAGCAGCGGCATCCCGTCGGTGGTGAAGGAGAACAGGCCGTTGATGCCCTCCTCCACCTTGGCCTCGCGGGTCGCGGGAAGGAGCGCCTGGGTCTGCGCCCACGCCTCGGCGAAGTCGTCCTCGGTGAACCGCAGCACCGAGGGCATGGTCTCCGCCTCGTGGACCGAGGCGATGTCCTCCGCGCGGACCGGCATGGGGCGGTGGCCGTAGTAGCCGATGCCGAGCCGGTCGTAGCGGTCGCGGTAGTACAGGTCGGCGTCCTGGTGGCGCAGGATGGGGCGGACGGCCTCGGCGGTCTGCCCGGCCAGCGCGGGGACCGGACCGGTCCACGCGAGTTGGTGCCCCAGCGGCGTCAGCGGCAGGTTCATCCCCACCATGCGGGCCACCTTCGGCCCCCAGATGCCGGCGCAGCACACGACGAGGTCCGCCGGGATGTCCCCGCGGTCGGTGACGACCGCGGTGACCCGGGAGCCGTCACGGGTGCCGTCGGCCTGCGTGCGGATGTCCAGGACCTCGTGGCGGCCCAGGAAGCGCACCCCGCGCTCCTCGGCGCGGCGGATCTGCGCCTCGATGGCGGGGACCGCCTTGGCGAGTCCGTCGGTGGGCACCAGCAGGCCCCCGAGCACCCGCTCGCGGTCCACCAGGGGATGGAGCTCCACGCACTCGTCCGGGCCGATCAGCCGGGCCTCGACGCCCCAGGCGGTGACCCAGCCGTGGCGGCGCCGCAGCTCGGTGAGCCGCTCGGGGGTCGTGGCGATCTCGAGCCCTCCCACCTGGAGGAAGCACGGCTGCCCGTCGAGGTCGAGGGCGCGGAGCTTCTCGACGGTGTAGCGGGCCATCTCGGTCATGGTCTTCGAGGCGTTCGCCTGGAAGACCAGGCCAGGGGCGTGCGACGAGGAGCCGCCGGCGGCGGGCAGCGGCCCCTGGTCGACGACCGTCACATCGGTCCAGCCTCGGGTCGACAGCTCGTCGGCCAGCGCCGCACCCACGACGCCCGCACCGATGACGACCACACGCGGTCCCGCCATCACCAAACCTCCAGTTGCTGTTAGCGCAACATGATTCAGGTTGCGCAACTCACATTGCCGGGCGTCCCCGGTGGTGTCAAGGGGTGCGTTCGTGCCGGAAGACAGCCCGGGAGCGGGCGGTGGGGAACGGGCGGGAGCGCACACGCGAACGCCGTGCCCGGCGGGCTGTGGCAGCAGCCCGCCGGGCACGGCGGCACTCGTGTTCAGCGGTCCGACGCGGGGTGGGCGGACGCGCTCGGGGCACGGCTACCTAGGGGAGCCAGCTCTTGACCTTCGTCCGGTTGGCGTCGACCCACTTCTTCGCCGCGGCCTCGGGGGACATCTTGTCCTGGGCGATGTACTTGGCCACCAGGTTCTGGTCCTCATTGGTCCACTCGAACTTCTTCACCAGGTCGAAGGCGGGGCTGCCCGAGGTGGAGAACTTCTTGCTCACCACCTTGTCCAGCAGATAGCCGGGGTAGTCGCAGGCGACCTTGTCCGGGACGCTGTCGCAGCCGTCCGTGTACTTCGGCAGGTCGACCTTCGTGAGCTTCAGCTCCGAGAAGAGCCACTGCGGCTCGTAGAAGTAGCCGATGACCGGCGTCTTCTTCGCCTCGGCCTGGCGGAACGCCTGGATGAGCGCGGCCTCGCTGCCGGCGTAGACGACCTTGTAGTCGAGCTTCAGATTCTTCACCAGGGCGCCGTCATTGGTGACGAAGGACGGGTCGCCGTCCAGCAGCTGGCCCTTGCCACTCGACTCGGACGTCTTGAACAGGTCGGCGTACTTGTTCAGGTTCTTCGAATCGGTGATGTCCGGGTACTTCTTCGCCATCCACGGCGGCACGTACCAGCCGATGACTCCCGTGTTGCCGGTCTCACCCGCCGACACGGCGGTCTTCTGCTGATCGATGTACTTCTTCTTCAGATCGTCGTGGCCCCAGTTCTCCACGACGGCGTCCACCTCGCCGGTGCCGAAGCCCTGCCAGGCGACCTCCTCCTTGAGGTCCTTCTTCGTCACCTTGCAGCCGAGGTCCTTCTCGGCGACATAGGCGATGACAGCCGCGTTGGCCTCGTAGCCCACCCAGGGGTTGACGGCGAGGTTGAATGTGCCGCACTTGCCCTTGCCGCCGCCCGTGGAGTCCGAGGACCCGCCGACCTTCGCGCCGCCGCACCCGCTGACCACCAGAGCCAGCGCCGCCGCACCCGCCAGGGCGGCGAACCGCCCCGCCGGCCGACGACCTGTGACCATGTGTCTTACCACCTGTCCTGCCCTCCTTGCTCAGCGCCCGCTCGGCGCTCCAGCGGCCCGTTGGGCCGCAGCTTGAGTGATCCGGTCGAACATGACCCCGAGCAGGACGATGGCCAGCCCGGCCGCCAGGCCCTTGCCGTACAACTGGCCCTGCGAGAACCCGGCCACCACGTCGTAGCCGAGGGCCCCCGCCCCCACCAGGCCGCCCACGACGACCATCGACAGCACATAGATCAGGCCCTGGTTCGTTGCGAGGGTCAGCGACTTGCGCGCCATCGGGAGCTGCACCTTGGTGATCGTCTGCCATGTGCTGGACCCGGCCGCCGTCGCGGCCTCGACGGCTGTCTCGGGCACCCCCCGTATCCCGTCGGCGATGATCTTCATCGTGACCGGGGCCGCGTAGACGATCGCGGCGACGATCGCCGTGAACCGGGTCGCGCCGAACAGGGCCAGGAACGGCACCAGGTAGACGAACGCGGGCATCGTCTGCCCCGCGTCGAGGACCGGCCGGATCAGCCGGTCGGCCATGGCGCTTCGCCCCATCCAGACGCCCACCACGACGCCGAGGGCCATCACGATCACCGTGGCCACCAGGCTCGACGCGAGCGTCGTCATGCTGTCGCGCCACAGGCCGGAGGCGACGATCAGGGCCACGCACACCGCCGCCGTGGCTCCTGCGCGCCATCCCCCCAGCACCGCGCCGAGGGCCACGAGGACCGCTCCCACGAGCCACCACGGCGAGCCGGTGAGCACATCCTCGAACGGGTTGAGAAGCGCCGTGGTCATGGCGTCGCGCAGACCGTTGGTCGCACCGGACAGGTTGCTCTGGGCCCACCGGGTCACCGAGTCCGCCGTGCGGGCGATGTCGTCGCCGAGACCGGCGCCCTCGGGGAACTGCGAGGCCCATACATAGGTGTAGGACAGCCAGACGCACACCGCGGTGACCACTCCCGCGCCCACGAGCCCCGCGCGGCGCCGCCGCACCGAGTTCCGCGAGGCGCGTCCGGCCACCTCGGCGCGCACACTCGCCGCCGTGGTCACCCGGTCGAGCACGATGGCCATCACCACGATGGCCAGACCCGCGTTGAACGCCACACCGACGTCCAGCGTCTCCAGCGCCTTGACGACCGTCTTGCCGAGGCCGGGGGCGTCGATGAGCGCGGCGATGGTGACCATGGACAGGGCCGCCATGATCGTCTGGTTCACACCGAGCACGATCGTCCGCTTCGCCATCGGCAGCAGCACCTTGGTGAGCGTCTGACGCCGTGTCGAGCCCAGGGACTCGGCCGCCTCGACCGTCGTGTGCGGCACGGAGCGGATGGCGTGGGCCGTGATGCGCACCGCCGGGGGTGTCGCGTAGATGAGTGTGGCGATCGTCGCGGACGCCGGACCGATGAGGAAGAACAGTGTCAGCGGCGCCAGGTAGACGAACGTCGGCATGGTCTGCATGAAGTCGAGCACGGGTGTCACCAGGCGGTTCACCCGCGAGGACAGCCCCGCCCACACCCCGATCGGGATGCCGATGAGGAGCGAGACGAACACCGCCGACAGCGTCAGCGCCAGCGTGTCCATGCTCTCCTGCCACAGGCCCTGCAGCCCGAAGAAGACAAAGCCGCCGACGGCCAGCGCCGCGACCCGCAGATTGCCCAGCGCCCAGGAGGCGTACCCGGCGATCGCCACCACGCCCAGCCAGCCGATCGCGGGGACCGGGCGGCCGAACGACGGCTGGGAGATCAGCCCCTGGAAGAAGGTGACCAGGTTGTCGATGACCAGCCGGATCTCGTTGAAGAAGTAGAGGAACAGCGGGTTGCTGTTGCGGTCGGCGCCGATGGCGTCGTTGAAGTCGTTGAACCACCGGTGCAGCGAGGTCAGGTCGGAGGTCCCCAGCTCCAGCGTCTGATGGCCGCGCAGGATCAGCCACAGGACCAGCCAGCCGGCGACGATGGCGGCAACGGCGATCCGGCGGGTGTTGCGCACGGGCGCCGGCCGCGCGGTGGCGCGCTCGGTGAGGACGGCCATCACTCGCCTCCGCCGGTCCCGGCGACGACGGCGAGGATCTCCTCGTTGCCGACGATGCCCAGCAGCTTCCCTTCCTCGACCACCTTCAGGGGGCGGTCCGCGGCGAGCACCGCGGACGTCGCCTCGCGGACCACGACGTCGGGGCCGAGCTCCGGCCCGTCGAGGGCGTCCTCGGGCCGGACCGGGCGCATGATCCAGCGCAGCGTCAGCACATGGGAGCGCGGGACGTCGCGCACGAACTCCTTGACGTAGTCGTCGGCGGGGGCACCGACCAGTTCGTCTCCCGTACCGCACTGGACCATCCGGCCGTCACGCATGATCAGGATGCGGTCGCCGAGCTTGAGCGCCTCGGAGAGGTCGTGGGTGATGAACACCATGGTCTTGCCGACCTCGTGGTGCAGCCGGATGACCTCGTTCTGCATGTCCCGCCGGATCAGCGGGTCGAGCGCGGAGAACGGCTCGTCGAAGAAGAGGACGTCCGGGTCTCCGGCCAGCGCCCGGGCGAGGCCGACACGCTGCTGCATACCCCCGGAGAGCTGGTCGGGGTAGGAGTGCTCGTACCCGGCGAGGCCGACGAGTTCGACGACCTCCTGGGCGCGCCGGGTGCGCTCGGCCCGGCCGGTGCCGCGGATCTCGAGCCCGTAGGAGACATTGTCGAGGACCCTGCGGTGGGGCAGCAGACCGAAGTGCTGGAAGACCATGGAGAACTTGTGCCGCCGCAGCTCGCGCAGCCTCTTCTCGTCGGCGGCGCGGATGTCCTCGCCCTCGAAGACGATCTCGCCGGTCGTCGGCTCGATCAGCCGGGTCAGACATCGCACCAGGGTCGACTTGCCCGAGCCGGACAGGCCCATGACGACGAAGACCTCGCCGGGCGAGACGTCGAAGCTCACATCCCGCACCGCGGCGGTGCACCCGGTGCGGTCCATGAGGTCGCGGCGGGAGAGCCCGCACAGCTCCGGGGTGTCCGGCACCCGATCGGCCTTCGGGCCGAACACCTTCCACAACCCGCGCACGGAGACCACCGGAGCCCTGTCCCCGGACCCGTCACGCCGCGCGGGCGGCACCGTCCCTGTCCTGGCTGCGGCCGGGCCTGGAGCCAGGTCGACCGGTGTCTTCTCGGTTCCTGCGGTCACTGTCGACCTCTCTTCGGGTGGGGCGTGGCCCTCGCTCCGGTCCGGGCGGTTCCGCGGTGCTCCGCGGGGTCTGCCACGGCCGCTCAGCCGCTGAACCAGCGCTGCGGCCGGGGTTGGATGTTGTGCCAGATGTGCTTGGGTTCGCGGTACTCCTCCAGGCCGGTCGGCCCCAGTTCGCGGCCGACACCCGAATGCCCGAAGCCGCCCCACTCCGCCTGCGGCACATAGGGGTGGTAGTCGTTGATCCAGACCGTGCCGTGGCGCAGCCGCCGGGCCACGCGCTGGGCCCTGCCCGCGTCCTGCGTCCACACCGCTCCGGCGAGCCCGTACTCCGTGTCGTTGGCGATGCGCACGGCCTCGTCCTCGCCGGAGAAGGTCTCCACGGTGAGCACCGGGCCGAAGGACTCCTGGCGCACCACGGTCATGTCGCCGCGGCACCCGTCCAGCACGGTCGGCAGGTAGTAGAAGCCGCCCTCCAGCGCGGGGTCGTCCGGCCTGCGGCCGCCGCATCGCAGCACGGCGCCCTCGGCGAGCCCGGCGGCCACGTAGGACTCGACCTTCGACCGGTGGGCCCCGGAGACCAGGGGGCCGGTCTCGGCGTCGTTGTCGAACGGGCCTCCCAGCCGGATCAGCCCGGCGCGCCGCACCACCTCGTCCACGAAGGCGTCGTGCAGCGAGTCCTCGACGATCAGGCGCGCTCCGGCCGAGCAGACCTGGCCGGAGTGGACGAAGACGGCCGTCAGGGCGAAGTCGACGGCGGTCTCGAAGTCGGCGTCGGCGAAGACGACATTGGGGTTCTTGCCGCCGAGTTCCAGGGCCACTTTCTTCACCGTGGCGGCGGCCGTCGCCATGATCCGCCTGCCCGTCTCCAGGCCGCCGGTGAACGAGACCATGTCGACGCCCGCGTGCTCGGCCAGCGGGGCGCCGACCTCGGGGCCGGTGCCCAGGACGAGGTTGGCGGCGCCGGCGGGCAGCCCGGCCTCCTCCAGCGCCCTCATCAGCAGGATCGCGGTGGAGGGGGTGAGCTCGCTCGGCTTGAGGACCAGGGTGTTGCCCGCGACGAGCGCGGGAGCGACCTTCCATGACGCCTGGAGCAGCGGGTAGTTCCAGGGGGTGATCAGTGCGCACACGCCCACCGGCTCGTACTCGACCCGGCTGATGGCGTCGTCGCGGCCGGTGTCGACGACCCGGCCCGCGCTGGTGCCGGCGATGCCGCCGTAGTAGCGCAGGCACCCCACCACGTCGGCGATGTCGTACTCGCTCTCCACCAGGCGCTTGCCGGTGTCGAGGGACTCGGCGCGGGCGAACAGCTTCGCGTCGCGCTCGATGACGGCGGCGGCCCTCAGCAGCAGGGCTCCGCGCTCGCGTTCCGGGGTCCTGGGCCAGGGGCCCTCGTCGAAGGCCCGCCGAGCTGCGAGGATCGCGGTCTCGGCGTCGGCCGTCGTCCCCTCGGACACGGTCGCGACGAGGGTGCCGTCCGCGGGACAGCGAATCTCGCGGTGGCCGCCTGCCACCGCGTCGCGCCATTCGCCGTCGAGATACAGATCTGCCACGCGCGGAACCCTTCGGAGTGGGACGTCGCTGCGTCTTCGTTGCGTATCACGCACCGCATTTCTTGGTGGGGAACACCATCGCCCAAGGGGTTACACACGTCAAGGGGTCTGGGCGGATCGTGGCCGCATATATACGGGGCGGCCCGAGCGCGCCGGACAGATACCCGCCGACCCTTGACCTCACGGGACATCGAGTTGGACTATGTTGCGTATCACTCACCCTGTTGTGCAATACGCACCAACGGAGGATGCACATGGCTACTCGACCGGAACCCGGCCACGAGTTCGTCCTCACTCTCTCGTGTCCCGAGCGCGCTGGGCTGGTCCACGCCGTGAGCGGCTTTCTCGTGCGGAACTCGGGCAACATCCTGCAGAGCCAGCAGTTCGACGACCGGTCCCAGGACCGCTTCTTCATGCGGGTGCACTTCGATCTCGGCGACCCGGCCATCGGCATCGAGGAGCTGCGGTCCGGCTTCGGCCCCGTGGCGCAGGCGTACCAGATCGCGTGGAAGCTCCAGGACGCCTCGACGCCGACCAGGACGCTCATCATGGTCTCGAAGTTCGGGCACTGCCTGAACGACCTGCTCTTCCGCAGGAGCACCGGCGCCCTGAACATCGAGATCCCGGCGATCGTCTCCAACCACCGCGACTTCGAGTCCCTGGCAGGGACCTACGGCATCCCCTTCCACCACATCCCGGTGACCCGGGAGACCAAGGAGCAGGCGGAGTCGCGGCTGCTGGAGCTGGTCGACGAGCTCGACGTCGACCTCGTGGTGCTCGCCCGCTACATGCAGATCCTCTCGGACGACCTGTGCAAGCAGCTCGAAGGCCGGGCCATCAACATCCACCATTCGTTCCTGCCCAGCTTCAAGGGCGCCCGGCCGTATGTGCAGGCGCACGAGCGCGGCGTCAAGCTCGTCGGCGCGACCGCGCACTATGTGACCCCGGACCTGGACGAGGGCCCGATCATCGAGCAGGACGTCGTCCGCGTGGACCACTCCCGCGACCCCGACGAACTGGTCACGGTCGGGCGGGACGTCGAGGCGCAGGTGCTGGCCCGCGCCGTCGAGTGGCACTGCGAGAGCCGGGTCATGGTCAACGGCAGCCGCACCGTGATCTTCCGCTGACGGCGGGGACACCGGCGATCCGAATCGCCCTGCGCCGAATCGCCCGGCCGGGAAAGCCCGGCCGGGCGATTCGGCGGCGGCAACGGGACGTCCGTCACGGCCGGGCCAGGGCGCGGCGCATGGCGGGGCACCCGGATGCGGTCACTCCCGGATGCGGTCACTCCCGGATGCGGTCACTCCCGGATGCGGTGACGCCCGGATGCGGTCGCGCCCGGGGCCCGAAGGTCCGGGCGCCCGGGAGCCTCTCAGCCGGGGCCGAGGCGCTCCAGCATCCGGCGGCGCCACCGCTCGGTCTCGGCGATCTGGTTGAACGTGAACAGGTGCAGGCCCGCCACCGACGCCTCGGGGTCGGTGAGCACGGACGCGGTGCCCGTCAGCAGCCGCTCGGGCGAATAGCCGCCCGGAGCGGCGAAGCGCAGGAACCACGAGGTGTGCCGGGCCAGGAACCGCGCCGACTCCCCCACCCCGATCTTCGTCGCCATGGACAGCAGCTTCGTCCGCTCGACGGGCCCGGCCACGCCCACGTGGAGGGGCAGGGTGATCTGCCTGCGGCGTACCCGCCGCACCCAGCCGCCGAGCACCTTCGGGTCGAAGCACAGATTGCTCACGATGTAGGTGGCGTGCGCGCGCTTGTCCCACATGGACTGCACCGTCACGTCGTCGTCGATGCGCGGATGGCTCTCGGGGTACCCGGTGATGCCGACCCGGGCGAACGGGCTCTCCAGCTCCCCCAGCCGCTGGAGCACCGGCAGGGCGCCGGCGTACTTGCCGGCCGGTGGATCCGCGTCCCCGGCCGGTACGAACACATCCTCCACCCCGGCCGCGACCAGGCGTCCGGTGACCTCCGCGAGATGGGACTCGTCCACGATCAGCCGGGCGGGTATGTGCGGCACGACGCGGTAGCCGTGCCCGGCCAGGCGGGTGGCGAGGTCGAGTGTCGGCTCCAGGCCCTTGACCGGCGACGCGGTGACGGTGACCGTGACGTCGGTGCCGACGTGGCCGAGCACCTTCTCCTCGGTCGACCTGGCGGGCAGGACCTCGTAGCGGACCTGGCGCAGGAGTTCCGGCAGGCCCGCCGCGGGGCGGGCCTGCCGGGCGCGTTCGGTGGACGGCGCTCGCCGCATGAGCCGCGTTCCCGTTCTCTCAGGCGTTCCCGCTCTCCGGGACGGCCCCGGGGACGTGGCCCTGCTCGGCGTCGCGGTGCCGGTAGTACCGCGCCTTCGACGGCGGCAGCGGCTCATTGCCGAGGATGAGGTCGGCGGCCTTCTCGGCGACCATCATCACGGGCGCGTAGATATTGCCGTTGGTGACGTACGGCATCACCGACGCGTCCACGACCCGCAGCCCCTGCGTGCCGTGCACCCGCATGTCCGCAGGGTCGACCACCGACATCTCGTCCGTGCCCATCTTGCAGGTGCAGGACGGGTGGAGCGCGGTCTCGCCCTCCTTCGCGACCCAGTCGAGGATCTGCTCGTCGGTCTCGACCTGGGGTCCGGGTGAGATCTCACCGCCGTTGAACTCGTCCATCGCGGACTGGCGCAGGATCTCGCGCGAGACCCGGATCGCCTCGACCCACTCGCGGCGGTCCTGCTCCGTCGACAGGTAGTTGAACCGCAGCGCGGGGTGGACCCGGGGGTCCTTGCTCTTGATCTTCACCGTGCCGCGGGCGTCGGAGTACATCGGGCCGATGTGCACCTGGTAGCCGTGGCCGCCCGAGGGCGAGGAGCCGTCGTAGCGGACCGCGATGGGCAGGAAGTGGAACATCAGGTTGGGGTAGTCCACGTCCTCGTTGCTGCGGGCGAAGCCGCCCGCCTCGAAGTGGTTGGTCGCCCCCGGGCCCTTGCGCTGGAACAGCCACTGGAAACCGATCCACGGCCGGTAGCGCCACTTCAGGTACGGCTGCATCGAGACCGGCTGGGTGCACGAGTGCTGGACGTAGACCTCGAGGTGGTCCTGGAGGTTCTCGCCCACACCGGGGAGGTGGTGCACGGAGTCGATGCCCAGCGCCCGCAGTTCGTCGGCGTTGCCCACGCCGGAGAGCTGGAGCAGCTGCGGGGAGTTGATCGCCCCGCCGGACAGGATCACCTCGCCGGCGCGCACCTGCTGGGGAGCGCCCCGCCCGACGCGGTACTCGACACCGACGGCGCGCTTGCCCTCGAACAGGACGCGCGTCACCAGGGCTCGTGTCCTCACCTGGAGGTTGGGCCGGTTCATGACGGGGTGCAGATAGGCCCGCGCGGCGGAAAGGCGGCGGCCGCGGTGGACATTGCGGTCGAAGGCGGCGAAGCCTTCCTGCCGGTAGCCGTTGACGTCGTCGGTGAGCGGGTATCCGGCCTGCTGGACCGCCCGCAGGAAGGCGGGGAAGAGCGGGCTGGTCGCCGGGCCCCGCTCCAGGACCAGCGGCCCCGAGCGGCCCCGGAACTCGTCCTCGGGGTCGGAGGCCAGGCAGTTCTCCATGCGGTTGAAGTACGGCAGGCAGTGCGCGTAGTCCCAGGTCTCCATGCCCGGGTCGGCGCCCCAGCGCTCGTAGTCCAAGGGGTTGCCGCGCTGGAAGATCATCCCGTTGATGCTGCTGGAACCGCCGAGGACCTTGCCGCGGGCGTGGTAGATGCGCCGCCCGCGCATATGGGGTTCGGGCTCGGACTCGTACTTCCAGTCGTAGAACCGGCTGCCGATGGGGAACGTCAGCGCCGCGGGCATGTGGATGAAGACGTCCCACGGGAAGTCGGACCGCCCGGCCTCGAGCACCAGCACCCGGTTCCCGGGATCCGCGGAGAGGCGGTTGGCAAGTGCGCTGCCGGCGGAGCCGCCGCCGACGATGACGAAGTCGTACTGCTTGGACGCCATGGGGCCCTCGTCTCGCTTGCGCCGTCGATGTGCCGACATGCTAATACGAGTAGCGCTATACGCAATAGGTTGCGAGCAACGCAACTTTCAAAGCTGTCGCTTGCCGCATATCTTGTTGGTGACAGCACTTATAGTTTCGTCATGAGCAACTACAGCCCAGAGGTTGAAACGGCCGGCGCCCCCGCGGGCGGGGTGCAGTCCGTCGACCGCGCCATCAGCGTCCTGGAGATCCTCGCCCAGCGAGGGGAAGCCGGGGTCAGCGAGGTGGCCGGGGAGATCGACGTCCACAAATCCACCGCGTTCCGACTACTCGGCGCCCTCGAGGCGCGCGGACTGGTGGAGCAGGCGGGTGAGCGCGGCAAGTACCGCCTCGGCTTCGGGATCGTGCGCCTGGCCGGCGCCGTCACCGGGCGCATCGATGTGACCCAGCAGAGCCGCGCGGTGTGCGAGCGGCTGGCGGAGGAGCTCGGTGAGACGGTGAACGTGGCCGTCCTGGAGGCCCACTACGCGATCAACCTCTACCAGGTCCGCGGCCCCGCCGCGGTGACCGCCCACAACTGGGTGGGGCAGCTGACACCGCTGCACGCGACCTCCAGCGGCAAGGTCCTGCTCGCCCACCTGCCCGCCTCGCGCCGGGCCGAGCTGCTCGCCGAGGCCGGCCTGGAGCGCCTGACGCCGCGGACCATCACCTCCAAGGCCGAGCTGGAGAAGAACCTCGCCCTCGCCCGCGAGCGCGGATACGCCACGACGTCGGAGGAGTACGAGGCCGGCCTCAACGCCATGGCGGCCCCGATCCACTCACGGGACGGCGAGACGGTCGCCGCGCTCACGGCGTCGGGACCGGCGTACCGGTTCACCGAGGAGCGCATGGCCGAGCTCGCACCCATGCTGCTCAAGGGCGCTCAGGAGATCAGCGTCCGCATGGGCTATCTCGGCTGAGGCCGCGCTCCCCGGCGACGGTCGGCACGGTCCCGCGCGTCCGCACGCGGGACCGGACGCGGGACCGGAGGGGCGGCTACTGCGGCTGCCGTGTGCCCAGACGCGCTTGGACCCAGTCGTGGAAGCCGCCGATGTGGTGCTCACTGGGCACCAGGACCCCGCCCTTGGCGTACAGGCGCGAGCTCATCGCCGGCTGGCAGCGCTCGCACGCGTCGAAGTCCTGCACATTGACCCGGTGGAACAGCTCCACCGAGCGGCTGACGTCCTTGCCGGACTCCACCACGTCCTTGAGGTACAGCCAGTCGCACTCGACGATCGTGCGGTCGGCGGCCACGGGGTACATCCGGTGGAAGATCACATGGTCGGGCACGAGGTTGATGAAGACCTGCGGGCGCACCGTGATGGCGTAGTAGCGGCGGTCCTGGTCCTCGGACACCGTCGGGATGGGGTCCAGGCCCTCCGAGCCGTCGATGGTGAAGCCCTTGATCTCCTCGCCGAACTCGGCGCCGTGGCCGACGTAGTACTGCGCGGCGTAGCCGTCGGCGAACTCGGGCAGCACCTCGGTGAGTTCGGGGTGGATCGTGGCGCAGTGGTAGCACTCCATGAAGTTCTCGATGATGAGCTTCCAGTTCGCCTTCACGTCGTAGACGATCCGCTTGCCCACCTCGAGGTCGGCGATGCCGTAGCGCTCGATGGCCTCGACGTCGCCGAGGCGCGCCACCACGTCGCCCACGACCTCCTCCTCGAAGGAGGGCGGGTCGTCCGAGACGCAGACCCAGACGTAGCCGAGCCACTCGCGCACGTGCACATTCACCAGGCCGTACTCGGTGCGGCCGATGTCCGGCATCTTCGTCAGGTTGGGCGCCGCGACCAGCCTGCCGTCGAGGTCGTACGTCCACGCGTGGTACGGGCACTGGAAGGCGCGTCTGACCTCGCCCGACTCCTCCGTGCACAGTCTGGCGCCCCGGTGCCGGCACACATTGAAGAACGCGCGTACGGACTTGTCCCGCGCACGGGTCACCAGGATGCTCTCGCGCCCCACGTCGACCGTGCGGAAGGCACCCGGCTTGTCCAGGTCGCTGGAGCGCGCCACGCAGAACCACATCGATTCGAAGATGTGCTCCTGCTCCAGCCGGAAGATGTCCGGGTCGGTGTAGTAGTCCCCAGGGAGCGTGGCGATCAGGCTCTCCGGCAGGCTCGTCGTTGTCACAGCGCACTCCTCGCGCGAAACGTCGTTGATCGGCCGTTCACGGGCCGTGGGAGGACATGGGGGCGGCGGGGGCCACGGTCGGCGGGGCCGCCGCGGTGGAGGAGAGCTGCCGGCGCCGGCGGGTGAAGGGACCGGGCCTGTCCACGCCGAGCACCGCCACCGGAACGCCGGACCTGCGGTAGACGGCGAGGAAGCTCCGGTCGGCCTCCGTGCCCTCCTCGACGGTGACGCTGTCGGCCAAGGCCGCGTGCCCGGCGAACTGGATCCGCACCCCGTACTGGTCGGACCAGAAGTAGGGCGGACGGGGCGGCTGCTGCGCCGCCGTGCCTCCCGAGAGCAGCGCGGTGACGGCCAGGGCCGGTCGCTCGCGTGCGCCTGTCCAGTGCTCGACCCGCCGGTGGCCCCCGGCGGCGGGGTCGTACCACGCCGCGCAGTCGCCGACCGCGACGACCTCGGGGACATCGGTGCTGCCGTCGGCGCCGCACCGCACCCCGTTGTCCAGGGTGATCCCGGAGCCCTCGAGCCAGTCGACGCACGGCCGGGCGCCCACCCCCACGACGACGGCGTCCGCCGGGAGGCTGCGGCCGTCCTCGAGCAGGACCGCCTCGACCCGCCGCCGACCGCTCAGCGCCTTCACTCCCACCCCGCACAGCAGCGTGACGCCGTGCAGGGCGTGCAGGGAGGAGACGACGCCGCCCATGCGGACACCGAGCGGACCCGCCAGCGGCGCGGCGGCGGCCTCGACGACCGTCACCTCGAGCCCGAGGCCGCGGGCGGTGGAGGCGACCTCGGCGCCGATGAATCCGCCGCCGATGACCACCAGCCGGCCACCGCTCGCGAGTTCGTCCCGCAGGGCGCGGGCGTCCTCGAGGGTGCGCAGCACATGCACGCCCTCCAGACCCTCACTGCCCGGCAGGGTGCGCGCGGCGGCCCCGGTGGCGATCACGAGCCCGTCGGCCCTGACCGACCGGCCGTCGGCGAGCCGCACCGAGCGGTCGCCGCGGTCGAGGGCCACGGCACCGGAGCCGAGCACCCACTCGGCGTCCAGGTCCTCGTCGTCCCCCTCCAGCGCGAGGTCGGCCTCGCCGACCGCGCCGGAGAGGAACTCCTTCGACAGCGGAGGCCGGTCGTAGGGGCGGTGCGGCTCGTCGCCGATGAGGACGAGGCGGCCGTCGAATCCCTGCTTGCGCAGCGAGCGCGCGGCCGAGAGGCCGGCCAGCGAAGCGCCGACGACGGCCACCGTCCTCACGCGGCTCCCCCGCAAAGACGGGCGACGCCGCAGGGCGGCAGGTTCGGCGGGGCCTCGGAGAGGGCGAGATAGATCATGCCGTCCTCCACGAGGACCTGGTGGGTGCGCACGGGGAGCCTTGCCGGGGGCGCGTCGACACTGCCGGTGCGCAGGTCGAACCTCGACGCGTGCAGGGGGCACTCGACCTCGCACCCCTCCAGCCAGCCGTCGGACAGCGAGGCGTCCTGGTGGGTGCAGGTGTCGTCGATGGCGAAGACCTCGCCATCGTCGGTGTGGAACACCGCGACTGGGGGGTCGGACTCGAGCCGGTAGGCCTCGCCTCGCGGGAGATCGGCGAGACGGCACACGGGAATCATCATGACACCTCGGTGCGTATAGCGAAACGGATTGCGATTAACGCAACGCCAGTCTGAGGGCGCCCCCATGCCTTGTCAAGGATTCGTTCGGGACGGCGAGGGGTGGACAGGCGTTGCTCAATGCGCATTAAACAGCGCGATAGGCAACAGTTGGGGAAGAGGTGCAACCCACGACCGAGGCCGGGAAGCACCGGAAGGCCGCCCTCGGACGGCCCCCGCGCCAACGCGTCGGGGGCCGTCCTGGGACGGCCTTCTCCGGGCTCCACCGGGCTCCACCCAGCTTCACCGGGCTTCACCCAGCTTCTCCGGGCTTCACCACGGGCCCCTCGGGGCCGGCCGGGCTCGTCGCGGCGGCCCGCTACCAGCCCCGGGCGGCCCATTCCTCCAGGTGGGGAGCCTCCGCGGCCACGGTGGTGCTGCCGCCGTGCCCGGTGTGCACGACGGTCTCGCCCGGCAGGGTCAGCAGTCGGCCGCCGATCGAGGAGATGATCACGCCGAAGTCGCTGTGGGAGCGGCCCGTGGCGCCCGGCCCTCCCGCGAACAGCGTGTCGCCGCTGAAGAGGACACCGAGGTCGGGCGCGTACAGGCACACCGCGCCGGGAGCATGGCCGGGCGTGTGCAGGACCCGCAGCACGGTGCCCGCCGCCGCCACCTCGTCCCCGTCGGCCAGGTCGCAGTCGGGCCGACGGCGCGGATGCGTCATCTTCCACAGCACGTCGTCCGCGGGATGGAGCAGGATCGGCGCGCCCTTGGCGTCCGCGACCGCGGGGGCGGCATTGACATGATCGTTGTGCGCGTGCGTGCACACCACGGCGGTCAGGCGGCGGTCCCCCACGGCGGCCAGGATCGCCCCCGCGTCGTGCGCGGCGTCCACGACCACGACCTCGTCGTCGTCACCGATGAGCCAGACGTTGTTGTCCACCTCCCACGTCCCGCCGTCGAGGCTGAACGTGCCACTGGTGACGAGGTGCTCGACGCGTGCCCCACCCGCCATCACAGCACCACCACGGAGCGCAGCACGTCACCGGCGTGCATCCGCTCGAAGGCCTTCTCCACGTCGCTGAGGCCGATCGTCTCCGAGACGAAGGCGTCGAGGTCGAAGCGGCCCTGGAGATAGAGGTCGATCAGAGCCGGGAAGTCACGTGAGGGCAGGCAGTCGCCGTACCAGCTGGACTTGAGGGCGCCGCCGCGGCCGAACACATCCAGCAGGGGCAGCTCGAGGGTCATCTGCGGGGTCGGCACGCCGACGAGGACCACCGTGCCCGCGAGGTCGCGGGCATAGAAGGCCTGCCGGTACGTCTCGGGGCGGCCGACGGCCTCGACGACCACGTCCGCGCCGAACCCTCCGGTCAGCTCACGGATCGCCTCGACGACATCGCCGGAACTCGCGTCCACGGTGTGGGTGGCCCCCATGGACCTGGCCCGCTCCAGCTTGCGCCGGTCGACGTCGACGGCCACGACCGTGGCGGCCCCGGCGAGCACCGACCCGGCGACAGCCGCCATCCCGACGCCGCCGCACCCGATGACGGCGACGGAGTCCCCGCGGCCGACGCCACCGGTGTTCACCGCGGCACCGAAGCCCGCCATGACTCCGCAGCCGAGCAGTCCGGCCGCGGTGGCCGGGGCGGCGGGGTCCACCTTGGTGCACTGCCCGGCGGCCACGAGGGTCTTCTCGGCGAAGGCCCCGATACCCAGGGCCGGGGAGAGCGGTGTGCCGTCGAGCAGGGTCATCCGCTGGGTGGCGTTGTGGGTGGAGAAGCAGTACCACGGCTTGCCCTTGCGGCAGGCCCGGCACTGGCCGCAGACGGCACGCCAGTTCAGGATGACGAAGTCACCGGGCTCGACCTCGGTGACACCCGGGCCCACCGCCTCGACCACGCCCGCCGCCTCATGCCCGAGGAGGAAGGGGAACTCGTCGTTGATGCCGCCCTCCCGGTAGTGCAGGTCGGTGTGGCAGACTCCGCACGCCTCGACCTTCACCAGCGCTTCCCCCGGTCCGGGGTCGGGCACGACGATCGTCTCCAGGGAGACGGGCGCACCCTTCGCGCGAGCGACGACAGCACTGACCTGGTGAGCCATGAGCTTCTCCTCAAGTGTTGCAGACTGCGAAACGCATCTCTGTAATCGCAACGGCAGCATCGGTCCGGGACGGTCTCGCGGTCAAGGGGGGCGGATCGCCGGGGTGCGAGGTGGACCCACGGGAGCGCGAGGGGCACCCTTCGCGCGCGAGGCGGACCCGCCCGACGGCGCCACCTCGCCAACAGTGAGTCGAATGTCCCATTTCGACCGATTCGAGTAGAAGTCAACTCGGCGCGATGGAGCGGGTTTGCGGGCCATCACTCGAAGCGACACCGCGATAGCTCCACGTCGAGTTCGGGCCGAGCGCATGTGATGTGAGCGATAGGACTTAGGTCATGTATGAGGTTCGCTAGTAGGAAACAGTCCGATTTGAGCGGGCGGGGACCGGTTTTCCCTTCCACTGCCGTAATCGGGTACGAGGTTTCCTAGTAATCGCCCTGCTTTGTCCGGCGCTGATGTCCTGCTAACAATTCCGGGGTCCCGAACGGAAGAGGAACCCCAGCATGCAGTTCACCAAGTTGCTGAAGAGCGGCCGCCTGGCCAAGTCCCGTCTTTTCTCCATGGGTGGCGTCGCCGCCGCCGGTGTCGCGGTCATGGCCGCGACCCTCGCCACCGCCCCGACCGCCTCCGCCGCTCCCTCCGCGACCACGGGGAACGTCGACACCTGGATCAAGAGCTCCCTCAACGTCATGAACGCCAAGGGCATCCCGGGCTCGTACTACGGCATCTACAAGAACCTGATGCGCGAGTCCAGCGGAAACCAGTACGCCATCAACCTCTGGGACTCGAACGCCGCCGCCGGCATCCCGTCCAAGGGCCTGATGCAGGTGATCCAGCCCACCTTCAACGCGTACCACGTCAGCGGCACCTCGTGGAACATCTACGACCCGGTGGCCAACATCACCGCGGCCTGCAATTACGCGGCCCACGTCTACGGCTCGATCGACAACGTGAACTCCGCGTACTGAGCGAACGGATCCGATTCCGCGCCGGCCTTGTGGGCGGCGGCACCCCGCGTGAGTGCCGCCGCCCATACGGCTGTTGACCGACCGGCGCCCCGAGGGAAGCACGACGGGGCTCGCGCACACGAAGCGAAATCCCGATGCGCGGCGCCATGTGCCTCCGGGATCCTGGGGCATGACTTGGACGACCACGGAAGAACTCGACGAATTCCAGGCCCACGCGGGGGATTTCCTGCGGGCCCGGCCGGCGGAGAACACGGTGCTCCTGACCGTCGCCGAGTCGCTGAGAGTGCGCGGCACGACCGCGTTCGGCGGCACCGGTCCGCGCTTCGGCTGGTGGCGGGGGAACGGCGGCGATGTCGAGGGGGCCCTCCTCCAGACTCCCCCGTATCCCGTCCTCCTGACCCGCCTGCCGCGAGAGGCCGTTGAGCCGCTGGTGGAGGCACTGGCCGCCGACGGCTGCGCCGACGTCCCCGGCGTCGATGGCGCGAACGACGTGGTCGACGCCTTCGCCGCCGCCTGGCGGCGGCACACGGGCGCCGGCCACCGGGTCCACCAGCGCCACCGCCAGTACCGGCTGGCCGCGCCGGCACGGCCACGGCCCGTGCCGGCGGGGCGCGCCCGGGTGGCCACGCCCAAGGACCGGGACCTGCTGATCCGCTGGTACGAGGCGTTCGGCCGCGAGACGGGAACCCTCGCCGGAACTCCCGCGGGAGCGGTCGACGACCGTGTCGGCCACGGCGGGCTCACCCTGTGGGAGGTGGACTCACGGCCCGTCGCACTGGCCGGGACGACACGCATGGTGGCGGGAACGGTGCGCGTCGGCCCCGTCTACACCCCTGCCGAGGAGCGCCGGCGCGGCTACGCGGGCGCCGCGACCGCCGAGGTCGGCAGGGCCGCGCTCGCGGCGGGCGCACGGGAGGTCGTGCTCTTCGCCGACCTGGCGAACCCCACGAGCAATGCCCTGTACCAGCGCCTGGGCTACCGGCCGCTGGGGGACCGGGCGGTGCTCCACTTCCCGCCGCCCACCGCCTCCGATTCGGACATGGAGCACCCCATGGCCCGCGACGCGGCTAGTGCCGGGGGCGATCCCGGTGGAACTGCGCCCTCCAGCGGCGCACTCCGGGCTGCTGGGCATCGCGGACCGCCTCGATCCGCACCGGCCGCAGGTCACCCGTCGCGAAGGACTCCACCTCGGCGCGGGTGAGCGGCCACGGCGGTCCCTGGTCGGGGTCGTCCCGTTTGTCGCGCGCCGCCGCCACGACGATGAGCGTTCCCCCGGGGCCCACCGTGCCCGCGACCCGGGCGACGGCCTCCAGCCGCACCGAGCGCGGCAGCGCCTGGACCGTGAGGCTCTCGACCACCAGGTCGAACACTTTCTCCCAGTCGTCCGGCGTGTCCAGCAGGTCGGCCGTGAGATAGCGCACCGTGGAATCGGGAAAGCGCCGACGGGCGGCCCGGACGGCCGTGGCCGAGACATCGAAGGCCACGGTGCGAAAGCCCAGCCCCGAGAAGAATTCGGCGTCCTCGCCCAGGCCGCTGCCGATCACGAGGGCGGTGCGCCCATGGCCGTCCAGGCCCGCCGCCCGTGCCCACTCCACCAGCATCCGGTGCGGCGCGCCCCGGTCCCACGGCACCACCGCCTCGCCCTGCTCCGCCTCGGCGTACAGGCGCTCGAACCACCCCGTGGGATCGTCGGCGGACAGCGACTCGGCCGCCAGCCGCCGCGCGTGCTCCTCGGGATCGGGTCCGGTCATCGGGCACCTCCATGCCTCCACCAGGGCGGTGGCGCCCGCCCCGTTCTAGACTCGGTGGTGTGGCTCGACGGAACAAGGAAGTCGAGGCTCTGCTCCAGGAGTACGCCGACCTCGTCCTCATCACCGGCGGAGACGCGTTCAAGGCACGCGCCTACGAAAAGGCCGCTCGCGCCATCGGCGGCCACCACGCCGACGTCGCCGGACTCGACGCCGAGGGCCTGCGCGAGATCCCCAACGTCGGCAAGTCCATAGCCGACAAGGTCGTCGAGTATCTGCGCACCGGGCAGATGGCGGCGGTGGAGGACGTGCGCGACCGGATCCCCGCCGGTGTCCGCGAACTCATGGCCATCCCCACCCTCGGCCCGAAGAAGGCCGTCGCCCTGTACGAGGAGCTGCACATCTCCTCGCTGACCGAGCTGGTCGCCGCGCTCGACGAGGGGCGGCTGCGGGACATGAAGGGGTTCGGGCCGAAGACAGAGGACAACATCCGCCACGGCATCGCCCTGATGCGGGCGGCCGGGGACCGGGTCCCCCTCAACGCCGCCATGGAGCTCGCCGAGGACATCGTCGCCGACCTGTCGGCCGTCACCGGCTGCGAGCGGTGCGCCTACGCGGGATCGCTCCGCCGCATGCGCGAGACCATCGGGGACATCGACATCCTGGTGGCCGCCGACGACTCCGCGCCGTTCATGGAGGCGTTCACCCGCCTTCCGCACACCGCGGAGATCGTCGTGGGCGGCGCGAAGAAGACCTCTGTCCGCACCGCCGAGGGGCTCCAGGTCGATCTGCGGGTGGTCCCTCCCGATTCCTGGGGAGCCGGGCTGCAGTACTTCACCGGGTCGAGGGCGCACAACATCCGCACGCGGGAGCTGGCCGTGCACAACAGGCTCAAGCTCTCCGAGTACGGCCTGTTCGACACCGAGACCGGGGAGAAGGTCGTCTCCAAGTCCGAGGAGGAGGTGTACGCGCGGCTCGGACTGCCGTGGATCCCCCCGACGCTCAGGGAGGACCGGGGAGAGGTGCGCGCGGGTGCGCGGGGTGAACTGCCCCACCTCGTCGGCGAGAAGGACATCCGCGGCGACCTGCACACCCACACCGATCTGACGGACGGTCTGTCCCCGCTGGAGGACATGGTCCGCACGGCCGCGGAGCTCGGCTACACGTACTACGCCGTCACCGACCACGCGCCCGACCTCTATATGCAGAGGATGACGGACGAGAAGGCGCTCGCCCAGCGCGAGCGGGTGCGCGCGCTCGACCGCGAATACCACGGTATGCGCCTGCTCCACGGCACCGAGCTCAACATCGGCCCGGACGGCGGCGTGGACTGGCCGGAGGGCTTCCTCGAGGGCTTCGACATCTGCGTGGCCTCGGTGCACTCGCACTTCAACCAGTCCCCCGAGGCGCAGACCCGCAGGCTGGTGAAGGCGTGCGAGCATCCGCGCGTCAATGTCATCGGCCATCCGACGACGCGCATCATCGGCAAGCGTCCGCCCCTGGACCTGGACCTCGACGCCGTGTTCGCGGCGTGCGCCCGCACGGGGACGGCGCTCGAGGTCAACTCCCATCCGGACCGCTTGGACCTGTCGGACGAGAACATCCTGCGCGCCAAGCGGCACGGGGTGAAGTTCGCCATCGACAGCGACGCCCACTCCGTCACCCACCTGGCCTACATGCGCTACGGGGTGGGCACGGCCCAGCGCGGCTGGCTCACAAAGGACGATGTGATCAACACCTGGCCGCTGACGCGGCTGCGTGCCTTCCTGCGCAAGGCGTGAGCGCGCCCGAGGCGTGAGGAGGCGCCACGAGGGGCAAGGACCCGCGAGGCAAGGACCCCGAGGCGCGGGCCACCGGCGCGGGAGCGGAAGCCCACCCGGGCAGTACGGAGAGGGGGCGCCTACCCGGGTGGGCGGTCGGTGGGGCCCGCGGCCGTGAGCCCGCTCCGGGCGGCAACGGGGCGAGACGGCGTGAGCCGGGGCCGCACCAGCCGGCGCCGAGGTGCGGCACCGGCTGGTGGATCCAGTTCCTCAACGGGGGCGCTCGTAGTGGCACCGAGACCCGACCGCGGCGGGCCGGGCCCACCGAGTCGGCACGTTGGGCCCGCTGCCACTCCCCGGAGAGGGATGGGCGGCCCACCGGTTGGATAGAGACAGTCACTCACCGAATGGATATGCGGGCAACAGATGCCTGGGATAAGTCACCCGAACGGCGGAGCGCGCATTCTGAATGCGATGCCACCATGTACCACCGCCTCCGTGAGCCCCTATGAGCCGCTTGCCAACTCACCGTGAAATAGCGGTATTTGACGAACCGCCGGGAGAACGGGCCGTTCCATCCACCGACGAGTGGCACTCATCACCACCTCTTCCGCAGGAACGATTCACGGCATCTTTGGGATAACCATGCAAGAGGCCGGTAGTATGCGCATTGCTCTGCCAAAGAGCGGTTCATGGGCAAGGGGCGCGACGCAACACCGGGGGCTCGCACACAGCGTGGTGCGTAAAACAGCACAATTCCCGTGCGCTCTGCCATTCGGGTGACTTCCCGCCAGAGTTGTTGTCGGCATATTCGCTTGGGTGCGTTACTGGTCGCATCCAACCGGTGGGCTGCCCATCCTTTCCGGGGGTTGTGGCAACCGGCCTACCCGCTGACCCACCTGAGAGTCTGATCGGCGGTGCGGCCGTGAGCCGCAATGGGCGCCCCCGGTAAAGGAGTTGGATCCGCCAGCCGGTGCCGCTCGTCGGTGCCGGCTGGTGTGGCCCCTTGGAGTTCGTCACCCTTCGGACCGAGGGCCGCACGCCCTCGAGGAGGTCACCGCGAGCGGGTTCAGCGGGTCCTCCTCGTCCGGCGCGCCCGGAGGCGTTCGGCGGCGAGGCCACCGTCGGCGCCTTCGGGCCGGTCGGAGCGGGTGCCGACGCCCCGGAGGCCGTCGGACCGGCGTCGGCGATCCCGTGGCCGCCACCACCCGGGAGCGCCTGTCCCGTATTCCCTTCACACCTCGCGGACATACCCTTCCCCGTGAAGCAGGGGCACGGTACTTTTACCCAGGGAAACCGCTTGAAAATGGCTATCAGTACCAAGCATTATATAATGTGAAACTACCAATGGAGCGACCCCGCCACCCGTTTGCGGGATGAAACCCGGAAGCACTCCGCCGCACCATGTGCGCGCCCCCTCGAAAAGTGCGCCTCCGGGCACACCCATCACTACTTTCGGACATTTCACCACCTTTCGCATGCATCATTGCCCGCGTAGGGTTCTTTGCGCGGTGAAGGCCTGTCGGCGCTCATGGACCTTGCCGCTCCAAGCGCAGAGATGATGTCATGCCCCGATCAATTTCATTTCCCTGCCGGTGGCCCGCCCGATATCCCCCGGCACAATGGGCACGAGCGCCTTGAATTCACTCGGGAGTGCACCGAA
This sequence comes from Wenjunlia tyrosinilytica, assembly GCF_014646055.1. Taxonomy (GTDB): domain Bacteria; phylum Actinomycetota; class Actinomycetes; order Streptomycetales; family Streptomycetaceae; genus Wenjunlia; species Wenjunlia tyrosinilytica. The sequence goes on along the minus strand of NZ_BMMS01000041.1, from coordinate 15,152 downwards.
TTCAACAGAGAGCTCCTGCCCGTCCACCGATGACGCCACCGCGCATTCATCGCGGAGTGGACAACATGGTCGACGTTGAATCATTCGGAATTCACGGTCGTTCTCTGCACCCTCCCGGGGGGCGCCCTTTCAGCACGACCACCCATGCGGCCGCGCGGGCCGCGGAACGTCATGGAGACGGTGATGAGCCAACACCTGCACGCATCGGGCGCCACCGGAGCGGTAGCGGTGGTCGGCATGGGATGCCGGCTTCCCGGCGGCGTGGACTGCCCGGCGGCGCTGTGGCGACTGCTGGTCGACGGCCGGGACGCGGTCGGCCGTCCCCCGCCCGAGCGGACCGGGTCGGGGCCCGGCATCGCACCGGGACGGCCGGACGGCGAGGCACCGCGATGGGGCGGATACCTGGACGATGTGTCGGGCTTCGACGCCGACTTCTTCGCAGTGCCCGGGCCCGAGGCGGACGCACTCGACCCTCAGCACCGCTTGCTCCTCGAGGTGGTCTGGGAGGCGCTGGAGCACGCCGGGCTGCCGCCCGAACGGCTCGACGGCACCCCGACGGGCGTGTTCGCCGGCCTCGGCCGCGGCGACTACAACGACCGCCTCACCGAACGGCTCCAGGAGTTCGACGGGGCCGTCCCGGCCAACGAGCGGAGCGCCGCGGTCGGACGGATCTCCCGTCTGCTGGGGCTGCGCGGTCCCTCCATGGCGGTGGACACCGGGGGCTCGTCGTCCCTGGTGGCGCTCCATCTGGCCTGCCAGTCGCTGCGGGCGGGCGAGTGCGGGCTCGCTCTGGCCGCCGGGGTCACCCTGATGCTCCGGGACAGGACCGCGCAGCCCTTGTCCGGGGCCGGCCCGCTCTCCCCCACCGGGCGCTGCCGCGCCTTCGACGCGGCGGCCGACGGCTTCGTACGAGGCGAGGGCTGCGCGGCGGTCGTGCTCAAACGCCTCGAGGACGCGGTGCGGGACCGCGACCGCGTGCTCGCGGTCGTCCGCGGATCGGCGGTGAACCAGGAGGGGCGCCGCCGCCACGGATCGGCCGCCCCTTGCGCCTCCGCCCAGCGGGCCCTGCTCGAGCAGGCCCTCGCCCGCGCCGGATGCGATCCTCGCGACGTCGCGATGGTGGAGGCGCACGGCACCGGCGCCCCGGATGCGGACCCGGTGGAGTTCGCCGGTCTCGCCCGGGTCTACGGCAGCGGCCCCGGCCGCTGCGCCCTGACGTCGGTGAAGACCAACGTGGGCCATCTGGAGCCGGCGGCCGGCGTCACCGGCCTGATCAAGGCCGTCATGTGCCTCCAGCACGCGATCGTCCCGCCCAATCTCCACTTCAACCGCTGGAATCCGGCCATCACCGCCGTGGGGACCCGCCTGTTCGTGCCGACCGAGCCCACCCGGTGGCCGCTGCGGACGAGGTCGCGGCTGGCCGCGGTCTCCTCCTTCGGATCCGCGGGGACCCATGCGCATGTGGTGCTGGAGCAGGCGCCCCCGGGGCGGATGAGCCGGCGTGTGCCGAGGCAGCGGCAGCCGGCGCCCGTGGCGCCCGAGGTGTTCCTCGTTCCCGCGGGTTCCTCCGCGGCGCTCCCGTCCGCCGCCGTGCGGCTGGCCGAGTGGGTCGAGAACGACGGCGCGGCCGTCCCGCTGCGCGACATCGCGCACACCCTCGCGCTACGGCGCAGCCCGGGTCGCGGCCGCCTCGCGGTGACCGCCCGCTCGCACGGCGAACTCAGCCGCGCTCTGCGGGCGTTCGCGGCGCGGCGGGCCGAGTCCGGGACGGTGGTCACCGGGGAGGTGCGCTCCGCGGTCCCGAGCCGGCCGGTGTGGGTGTTCTCGGGGCAGGGTTCGCAGTGGGCGGGCATGGGGCGGGCGATGCTGGCGTGCGAGAGCGCCTTCGCGTCGGCTCTGGCCGCACTCGATCCACTGATCGCTCGGGAGGCCGGGTTCTCCGTGCTCGAGGTCGTGCGCGGTGGTGAGCGGGTGCGGGGATGCGCGCGCGTGCAGCCGGTGCTGTTCGCCCTGCAGATCGCCCTGGCCGCGACCTGGCGCGCCCACGGTGTCGAACCCGCGGCGGTCATCGGCCACTCCATGGGCGAGGTGGCGGCGGCGGTGGTGGCGGGGGCCCTGTCGCCCGCCGACGGCGTCAGGGTGATCTGCCGCCGCTCGGCGCTGATGACGCGGATCGCCGGCGAGGGCACGATGGCGAGCGTCGCACTGGACGCGGCGGCGGTCGAGGCCGAACTCGCCGCCTCCGGCGCCTCGGGGTCGGTGGGGCTCGCGGTCCTGTCCGCGCCCGACTCCACGGTCGTGGCGGGTGAGACCGCGCAGGTGGAGCGGCTGGTCTGCGCATGGCAGTCCTGCGGTGTCCCGACATCGCTGGTCGCCGTCGACGTGGCCTCGCACTCCCCGCAGGTCGAGCCCCTGCTGGCGCCTCTGCGCGACTCGCTCGAGGCAATCGCGCCGCGTCGGCCCGAGGTGCCGTTCTACTCCACGGTGCTGGACGATCCCCGTGGCGTGCCCGCCTTCGACGCCGACTACTGGTGCGCCAATCTGCGGGCGCCGGTCCGGTTCACCACGGCGGTGGCCGCCGCCGCGCGGGACGGTCACCTGGTGTACGTGGAGGTCTCACCGCACCCGGTCGTCACGCACTCGGTCGTCCGCGGCCTGCGCGATCTGGTGGACGACGCGGTGGTCCTGCCGACACTGCGCCGTGACGAGGACGAACCGGCCACCTTCCGCGGGCAGCTGGCCGCGCTGCACTGCGCGGGGGCGGCCGTCGACTGGTCGGTGCTGTACGGGGACGGGGACCTCGCCGACGTACCCACCATCGCCTTCGACCGCAAGCCCCACTGGGTCGAGGCCGCCGCCGTCGAGCCGAAGGCACCAGGAGCCGGGCCGGGCCGGCGCGGGGGTGCGCTGTCGGGCAGCCATGTGGAGGTGCCCGGCGAACCCGTCCGGCACTGCTGGCGCGCGGACGCCGGCACGGCCGCCCTGCCGTGGCTGGCCGACCACCGGGTGCACGGCGCACCGGTCCTCGCGGGGGCGGTCCACCACGCCGTCGCGCTGACCGCCGCCTGCCAGGTCTTCGACGCCTCCCCGAGGTCCGTCGAGGTCACCGGCATACGGTTCCTGGAGCCGCTGCGGCTCGGAGAGCGGACCGAGATCAGCACCACGGTGACCCTGATCGCCCCCGACAGCGCCGAGTGCGAGATCCTCGGGCGCGGCGACGACGGCTCCTGGACCCGCCTTTCCACCTGCGTGCTGCGCCTTCTCCCCCTGCCCTCCGACCCCCACTCGGCTCCGGTGCAGACCCTCACGCTGCGCCATCCGCTCACCCTCGGCCCGGCCGCGCTGTACGACACCCTGAGCGCCCGCGGCCTGGAGCACGGTCCGGCGTTCCAGGGGGTGCTGGACCTGCACGCGTCACGCCTGGGTGACAGCTTCTGGGCCCGTGTGGAGGTCCCGGCGGCGGCGCGTGCTCCGGGGCATGCGCTGCGGGTCCATCCGGTCCTGGTCGACCTGTGCGCGCAAGTCGTCGTCGCGGGGCTGATCCAGGAGTCGGGCCGCGGCCCCGTCCTGCCCGTGCACATGGAGTCGGTCCGCGTCCTGGGGGATCCCACGGCGGCGGTGTACTGCCATGCCCGGGTGACGGGGACGACGGCCGAGGCCATCGTGGGCCATGTGCGCCTGCTGGACGAGACGGGCAGGCCGGTGCTGTCGATCGACGGCCTGCGGTTCGCACGGCACCGCCGGCGTGACGACGACGAGGCCGACGCGTGGTTCCTCGACATCGGCTGGCACCGTGCCCCGCGGCCCCGGCCGCCGCGGGAGGACGCGTCGGGGGTCTGGCTGGTCATAGGTGAGTCCGACGGCTCGGCCCGTGCTCTGGCCGGCGCCCTGCACTCGGCCGGCGCGAGGACGGAGGTGTGGGACGAGCCGGTGCGCGACGTCCGGCTCGGCACGCTCAGGGACCGTCTCGCCGACCGCCTCGCGGTGCCCTCGGCGACCCCTCGGGCCGTCGTCCTGCTGTGCGGTGCGGGGCCGTCCACGAGCGGGGACCCGGCGACGGACGCGGGCGGGGATCCGACGGTGGACGCGCTGCGGCGGACCCGACGGCTGCTCGGTGTCGCCCAGGCGCTCTCGGCGGGCTCCACCGAGCCGCCGCGTCTTTACGCGGTCACCCGAGGCGCCCGCGCCGTGGAGGACGGCGACGCCGTGGACCTGGGACAGAGCTCGCTGCGGGGCGTCGTCCGTGTCCTGACGCTGGAGCACCCCGGGCTGCGCGCCACGCTGGTGGACGCCGATCCAGGCGACGCGGATCTGAACGACGTCGCCGAGGAACTGCTGTGCGACGGCGGTGACGACGAGGTCGCCCTGCGCGGCGGCGACCGCCATGTCGCCCGGCTGGCCCACGCCCCGCTGTCGCGTTCGGAGCGGGCCGCCGCCACCGCCTGCACCGTGCGCTACGGCACGGACGGGTTCCGGCTGCGGGTGGGCCGTCCCGGCGACCTGGGAAGCCTGGAGATGGCCGCAACCGGTCGGCGCACCCCCGCGGCGGGCGAGGTCGAACTGCGTGTCGAGGCCGCGGGCGTGAACTTCCGCGACGTGCTCACCGCGATGGGACTCCTGCCCGGTGCCCAGGAGGGGAGCGGCCACCGGATCGGCTGCGAGTGCGCCGGTGCGGTCACCGCGGTCGGCCCCGGCGTCGACCACGTCCGCGAGGGCGACCTCGTTCTGGCGGTCGACCTCCGAGGCGGTGCCTTCGGCTCGTTCACCACCGTGCCCGCGGCCGCCGTCGCACCGGTCCCGGCCGGACTCGGCCCCGTCGCGGCGGCGGGGCTGCCGATCGCGTTCCTCACCGCCTGGTACGCCCTGCGCCACATAGGGCGGCTCACCGCGGGGGAAAGGGTGCTCATCCATTCGGCGACCGGCGGCACGGGCCTGGCCGCCGTCGCGGTCGCCCGGCGGCTGGGCGCCGAGGTGCTGGCCACCGTCGGCAGCGAGGACAAGCGCCGCTATCTGCACGGCATGGGGATCACCCATGTCATGGACTCCCGGTCCCTGGACTTCACCGAGCGGACCCTGGAGGCGACCGGGGGTGAGGGAGTCGACGTCGTTCTCAACTCCCTGCCCGGGGCCGCGATCCGCGCCGGACTGCGGACCCTGCGCCCCTTCGGACGCTTCGTCGAACTGGGGGTGCGCGACATCCTCTCCGACGCGCCCCTGGGACTGTCGCCGCTGCGGCACAACATCACCATGAGCGCCGTCGACCTCGCCGAACTCCAGTCGGACAGGCCGCGGGTGTTCGCCGCGATGCTGCGCGAGGTGCTCGACGAGTTCGCGGAGGGCCGCCTCAAACCGCTGCACTGCACGACGTACCCGCTGTCCGAGGCCGCAGACGTCCTCCGCCTCATGGCAGGCGCGGGCCACATCGGCAAACTGGTGCTCACCGTCCCGGACCACGGCAGGACCGCCGCGGTGCTGCCCGAGGGACCGCTGACCGTTCGTACGGGGGGCGCCTACATCATCACCGGCGGCCTGCGCGGCCTCGGTCTCGAGACCGCCCGGCGGCTGGCCTCCGAGGGTGCCGGGCACCTCGTCGTCAACGGACGCACCTCCCCCTCCCCCGCCACCTCGCAGGCCCTGGGGGAGCTGTCCTGCGGCGGCACCCGGATCACGGTCGTCCTCGGCGACGTCGCCGAACCGGGGGTCGCCGAACGCCTGGTGTCCACCGCCACCGCCGACCAGACACCGCTGTGCGGTGTCCTGCACAGCGCCATGGTCCTCGAGGACGCGGCGATCGCCGACATCCGCGACGGGCAGCTGGAACGGGTGTGGGCGCCCAAGGTCGACGGAGCCTGGCAGTTGCACCACGCCACCGCCGGGTACGCGCTCGACTGGTTCGCCGTGTTCTCCTCGACCGCCTCACTGCTGGGCAATCCCGGCCAGGGCTGCTACGCCGCCGCGAACTCCTGGCTCGACGCCTTCGCCGCCTGGCGCTCCGCGCGCGGACTGCCCACCCTCGCCGTCAACTGGGGGCCCTGGGCCCGCACCGGCGCCGCCACCGGCGTCCCGGGGCGCGGCCACGGGACGATCTCCACCGCCCAGGGGCTGCGGGCGCTCGGCACCCTGCTGGCGCACCGGCGTGTGCAGACCGGGGTGATTCCCGGGGAGCCGAGCGCGTGGGTCCCTCCTTCCGGTCGGCACTCGTCGTTCTTCGCTCTCCTCCTGCCCGGTGGCGCGCCGGCCGATGAAGGGTCCGCGGGGACTTCCGGCATCCGCGCGCGTCTGCGTTCCCTTCCCGCGGGAGCGGCCCGCCGCGCAGCCCTGGAGGCATTTCTGTGCGCCCAGATCCGTGCCGTGCTGGGATGGAAAAGCGCCGCCCCGGATCCGGCGACGCCGCTGAAGGCTCTGGATTTCGGCTCACTGGCGGCCATGGAACTGCGCGGGCGCCTCGAATCCGCGCTGGGAGTCGAACTCACGGCCGACTTCCTGCTGAAGCACCCCACGGTGGCGGCCCTCGTCGAAGGGCTGGCCCAGCGCATGGGCCTTGAACCGACGGCGTAGGCCGGCGTCCTGGTACCGCCGCGTGAGCCGATGCCTTGGCACGACGGTGTGAACGGCGTCTCGGCCGACGCGGGCACGGATTTACGACGGAACGCATTCCGACAAAGGCGCACCCACGGGGCGGAAAACGTTGATACATTGTCCACGGGATTTCTTCAGCAGCGCTCTTACTATGATCCGCTAAGCTCCGGCTCATTCATTCGCTACCTTTTCGCGCCTTCCTCAAGGAACGTATTTTCGGGTCCAATAGGGAAAAGTGAGACCTGTCCCGGAAAGGGCCGACACCGTGTTCCCCAGCCAATGGGAGAGGTAGCCATGTCAACCCCGACGACAGCGCGGTCAGGAATGGACCCGACGCCCCGGAAGCTCGACGAGTGGCTCGACGGGGAGCACTCGCTCGATCTCGCGGGAGGCTGGCCGGCGGGTGGTCCCACCTCCTTCTCCACACCCCCGGTGGACCGGGCGGTCCCCATATGCCGCCGACTCGCGCGGGCATGGCTCGACGCGGAGCAGGTGCACGACGAGGGCGCGCGGTATCTGACCCTGCTCGTCCTGTCGGAGCTGTTGACCAACGCGATCAGGCACTCCGAAAGCACCCGTATCACCGGCTCCCTGTGGAAGTCGGGCGGACTGGTGCTCGTCGAGGTCCGTGACCAGGCAAGGACTTCGTCCGTGCCACGACTGAACAGCGCCGACAGGGACGCCGATCACGGCCGCGGGCTCGCGTTGATCGCCGAGTCCGTGCAGGGGTGGGGCACGCAGTTCGGGACCGACGGCAGCTGCGCGGTCTGGGCGGCGGTGCCGATCACCCCCTCGCTGAGCTGAGCTGCGCCAAGGACCCCGAGCGCCCTGGGCCCCGGCGCCCATGAACCCGGCACGCTCGAACCCGGCACGCTCGAACCCGCACCCCTGAACCCGGCTCCCCTGAACCCGGCGCGCTTGAACCCGGCGCCCTTGAACCCGGTGTGCGCGCAACGAGCTCCAACCGGCGCGGAGCCGGTTGGAGCTCGGACGGTGCGTGGCCGGACTCCCCTAGATGTAGGTGAAGGCGGCCGGGTTGCTGACACCGGCGGGTGAGACCACGGTGACCGACACCGTGCCCGATCCGGGCGGCGAGGTCGCCAAAATGGCGCCGTCACCGAGGACGGTGAAGCTGGTCGCCGGGGTGGAGCCGAACAGTACCGCCGTGGCCGAGGTCAGGTGGTTGCCGACGATCAGCACCGGAACGCCGCCCACACCCAGGCCGAACGGCGGGACGAGCGCCAGGATCACCGGCGCCACCGCAGCCTGGTAGGTGTAGTTGAGCGAGTTGCTGGTGCCGCCCGGCGTGGTCACCGTGACGGGCACGGTCCCCGTCCCCGCGGGGACGGTGGCGATGATGGCCCCGTCGAATTGGACGGTGTAGGTGATTGCGGGGGTGCCCCCGAAAAGCACCGAGGTGGCCCCCGAGAGGCCAATTCCGATGATGGTGACCGTATTGCCTCCGGCGGTCGGGCCCTGCGAGGGCACTAGAGCCAGGAGAATAGGCGATGCCATGAGAGTTCCCTTTCGGAGTGCCGTATCTGACCCGAACGGCCTGCCGGCCAGGTCGCGGGGCCCACCTGACTAAAAGGTAAAAGCACGACACTCGACCCACAATGCCCCAATAGGTAGCTGACGGATTATCAGTCTTCAGAAAGAAACTTGTATGATCATCGTGAATACGCGGGTCTGGGAAGAGGAATAGGAAGGGCCTTACGAAAGCACCCGCATTCCGGCCTGATCAGAGCGGACGCACGCCGTTCAAACATCCGAACGAAAGGAAACAGGGGGCGCGGAAGCCACCCCGCACATAACGAATCAACCCCCGGGCACGGCGGCTCGAGCCGCGCGATGAACCCGAGCCGACCGACGCGGGTGACCCGCCGTCACCAGCTCGGGCCTTTCCGAGGCGGCGAGGTCGCGCCCCGTCCCGGCCCGCGGGGCGCCACCGCCGGCGCCCGGCTGCCCACGCGGTTCGGGCCCGTGCCTCGGCGCCTGCTCCGCGGCCGCCCCGGGCGGCCGCCCCACCGCACCAGGGAGCTGAAACGACGCCGCCAGGCAGGTGACCCTCACGCGTCCAGGAACGCCAAGGCGCCCCGCGGCGGGCCAGGCTCGCTCGTGCCGCGAGGGCGCCGGACTGGCTGGAAATCGATTGCCTGCAACTCAAAGAGACACTGATCCGGATCCCCGGCGGCATCCCCCGGCGCGAGGTGTCGGGCGCGCGGGTGGGGGTCGACGGGCCGTTCCCGCACACCGGTCCACGGCCGGCGGACGCGCGCGACTCGCCCGCCTTCGTGATCGCGGTCCCGGCAGCGGTGGTCGTCCTCATGACCTACACGGAGGCGTGACGTCCCGTGGCGTCGCCCTCAAGTGTCCCCGCACGGACGCGCGAGCCCGGCGTCGGGCGAACGGCATCACGACCGGCTCTTGATTTCTGCGGCAACATGATTTGACATAGCGTCAGAACGGTTTCCGCCCCCCGGGCGGGTACCGCGCCGCCCCATGCCCGCGGCTGGTTGGGGGTGGCGACATATGCCCCCCACATCATCAAGAGCCATTGAACTGGACATACCGCCAGGAAGCCGCATTGAAATACTCCTCGCGGAAGTACTCCATGCGCTCCGCGCCATGAGCGCGGAGTGAAACGGTCGGACAGCGCCCAAGGGTCCGACTATTCATTCCGCGCGCCTTCGGCATGAATATCATCCGTCTTTTCCGCGCACCGGCGTACAGGTCACCCGACACGGGGATTCCCGTTCCGCCCTCGGCACCGCCACCGTTGACCGACCGGTAACCTCACTGCTAACTTCATCACCTTCCCGCCGGTCTCCGTACCGGCCGCGCGACGAAACTCAACTCCCCGCAAGTCCCGTAAGTCGATGCGTCACAGGCGTGCCCGCAATTCCCCCCACTCTGCGTCATCGATTTCTTCGGAGAATCATGACATCGCCCGGGCAAATCGTCGATCTCATCATGGGTATCAGTCCGTTCGGCGAGCCGGACGCCCGGCTCGCCACCGCTGTGAGCCGTGCGGGCGGACTCGGCGTACTCGACCTCGGCGCCGGTGACCGCCGGGCGCGCGAGGCGCTGGAACGTTTGCGCCGATGGTCGACCGGCCCGTTCGGCGTCCGCGTCTCCTCCCGCTGCCGGCTGCTCGCCCCCGATTGCCTGCCGGCGCCCTCCCATGGCGGCCCGAGCACCGTGATGCTCGGCGTCGGCTCGGCCTGGCGGGTCGGCGAAGTCGCCGCGCCCCACCGGGTGCTGGTGGAGGTGACCGGCCCGGACGAGGCGCTGGAAGCGGTCGAGGCGGGCGCCCACGGCCTCGTTGCCCGCGGTTGCGAGAGCGGTGGCCGGGTCGGCGACCTCAGCACCTTCGTGCTGGTGCAGCGGCTCCTCGCCGACCCCGGCGTCACGGTGCCGGTCTGGGCCTGCGGAGGCATCGGTCCCCGGACAGCGGCCGCGGCCGTGGTCGGCGGGGCGGCCGGGGTTGTCCTGGACACCCAGTTGGCGCTTCTCGCCGAGTCCGACCTCGCGGAGGAGACAGCGGCGGCGATCCGGCCGATGGACGGCTCCGAGACGGTCCTCGTGGCCGGGCACCGGGTGCTGATGAACCGCGGCCCGCACACGCCGGGCGCCGAGGACTCCCCCGCCCAGTCGTTGCCGGTGGGCCAGGACGGCTTCCTCGCGGCCCGGTTCGCCGAACTGTGGGGCGATACGGCCCGCGCCGTGCGAGGTGTGCGGACCGCCGTGCGGAACGCGATCGTCGACGACTCGGCCGCCCGTGCCCTGCGCTCCGGATCACCGATGAGCCGCGCCCTCGGCACCCGGCTGCCCATCGCCCAGGGTCCGATGACCAGGGTCAGCGACCAGGCGCGGTTCGCCGCCGCGGTCGCCGAGGAGGGCGCCCTGCCGTTCATCGCGCTCGCGCTCGCCGGCCCCGAGCAGACCCGCTCGATGCTGGAGCAGACCCGAGCCGCTCTCGGTGAAAGGCCCTGGGGCGTGGGCGTGCTGGGGTTCGCACCAGAGGAGACCAGGAGCGCCCAGCTCGAAGCCGTCCGCGAGCTGAGGCCCTCCCACGCCATCATCGCCGGCGGACGTCCGTCGCAGGCCGAGGCCCTGGACCGGGTGGGTGTCAGGACGTTCCTGCATGTCCCCTCACCGGGCCTGCTGCGGCAGTTCCTGAACGCCGGGGCCAGGAGGTTCGTCTTCGAGGGCTCCGAATGCGGTGGCCATGTGGGCCCCAGGACGAGCTTTACGCTGTGGGAGGCCCAGTCGGCGGTGCTGGAGGACTTCCTCGACTCGGCGGACGAGGGCACGGCCGACCGCCTCGAGGTGTTCTTCGCGGGTGGTATCCATGACGAGCGCTCCTCCGCCATGGTGGCCGCTCTGGCCGCTCCGCTGACCGCGCGCGGTGCCGCCGTCGGTGTCCTCATGGGGACCGCCTACCTGTTCACCCGGGAGGCCGTGGAGCACGCGGCCGTGACCGCTCGGTTCCAGAGCCAGGTGATGAGGGCGACGAGTACCGCCCTGCTCGAGACCGCTCCCGGACACGCCACCCGCTGTGTGCCCAGCCCCTTCACCGACGCCTTCCCGAGGGTGCGCGAGGAAATGCGGGGCAGGGGGCTGACCGGCCGCGAGCTCTGGGAGGGCCTGGAGCGGCTCAATGTCGGCCGGCTGCGGATCGCCAGCAAGGGCGTCGAGCGGCGCGGTGAGGAACTGGTGGGCGTCGACGAGGGCCGCCGGCTCGCCGAGGGGATGTTCATGGCCGGTGACGTGGCGGTGCTGCGCTCCGCCACCACCACCATCCGCGATCTGCACCGGTCGGCGGCCCCGGGTGCCGCCGACCACTTCGGCCAACGCGCGGCCGCGCTGCGCGAGCAGTGGGGCATCCGCCCCGCCGCGCCGGCCGACGATGCCGAGGCCCCCGCCGCGCTCGATGTCGCGGTGGTCGGCATGGCGTGCGTCTTCCCGCAGGCCGCGGACCTCGCCGAGTTCTGGGCCAACACCCTGCGCGGCACCGACACGATCACCGAGGTACCCGCCGAACGCTGGGATCCCGCCGTCCACTGGTCGGCCGAGGGCGGCGGCGCCACCGCGTCGAAGTGGGGCGGCTTCCTCCCCGGGATCGCCTTCGACCCCTTGCGCTACGGCATCCCGCCCGCATCCCTGGGAAGTATCGAACCCGTCCAGCTCCTCGCCCTGGAGGTCGCCCGGAGGGCTCTCGAGGACGCCGGGCACGGCGGCTGCGCCGCGGGGTTCGACCGCTCCCGGACATCCGTCGTCTTCGGCGCCGAGGCGGGCAGCGACCTGTCCCAGGCCACCGGGCTGCGGCCCGCGCTTCGCTCCTACTTCGGCCGGGTGCCCGAGGGCCTGGACGAGCAGTTGCCGACGCTCACCGAGGACTCCTTCCCCGGCATGCTGGCCAATGTGATCTCCGGGCGGATCGCCAACCGCCTCGACCTCGGTGGAGCCAACTACACCGTTGACGCCGCCTGCGCGTCCTCGCTCGCCGCCGTCGACGTCGCCTGCAAGGAACTCACCGCCGGCACCAGCGATCTGGTGCTGTGCGGAGGCGCCGACCTGCACAACGGGATCAACGACTACGTCCTCTTCTCCTCCGTGCACGCGCTCTCCCCGACGGGCCGCTGCCGCGCCTTCGACAGCGAGGCGGACGGGATCGCCCTGGGCGAAGGCGTCGCCTGCGTCGTACTCAAACGGCTGGCGGACGCCGAGCGCGACGGCGACCGAATCTACGGCGTCATCAAGGGAGTCGGCAGCTCCAGCGACGGCCGCTCCCTCGGTCTGACCGCACCGAGTCCCCGGGGCCAGCGAGCGGCCCTGGAGCGGGCGTACCGCAACGCCGGTGTCTGCCCCGCCGACGTGGGGCTGGTCGAGGCCCACGGCACCGGAACGGTCGTCGGGGACCGCACCGAACTCGCCGTCCTCACCGAGGTGTTCACCGAGGCCGGGGCCGCGGCGGGCGGCTGCGCCCTCGGTTCGGTCAAGTCGCAGATCGGCCACACCAAATGCGCCGCTGGCCTGGCGGGCCTGATCAGAACGGCCATGGCGCTGCACACCGGGGTGAAACCGCCGACCTCCCAGTTGCGGCAGCCCAACCCGGCATGGCGGCCGCGGACGAGCCCGTTCGCCTTCCACACCGAGGCCAGTCCGTGGGCGGCTCCCCCCGCCCAACGGGTCGCCGGGGTCAGCGCGTTCGGCTTCGGCGGCACCAACTTCCATGTGGTGCTCGCCGCCCACGACAAGGCGGCCCCGGTGCCGCACGGGTTCGACGAATGGCCCGCCGAGCTGTTCCTCTTCCGCGGCGCCGACCACGCCGCGGCCCGACGGTCCATGGAGAAGACGCTGGCGCTCCTGGAGGCCGACGGGACCGGCGCGACCCCCTGGCGGCTGCGCGACCTCGCCCACGCGGCCTCCTGCGACGGCGGTACAGGTCGGCATCCGGTGCAGGCGGCCGTGGTCGCGGGGGACCTGGAAGGGCTCGGCCGCCGGCTGCGCCAGGCGCTCGCGGGCGAGCACGACCCCGGCTCGGGCGTTCACCTCGCGGGCCCTGCGGCGGCGGGCGACGCCTTCCGTCCCGGTGAAGGCGGGATCGCCTTCCTCTTCCCCGGCCAGGGCAGCCAGCGCCCCGGCATGCTCGCGGAGTACTTCGTCGCCTTCCCCGAGCTCCAGCACTACCTCGAACTCGGCGGCGCCTGCGCCGAGGCGCTCCACCCTCCGGCCGCGTTCGGCTCCTCGGGGCAGGACGAGCAGCGCTCCCGGATCATGGACACCCGGGTGGCCCAGCCCGCCCTGGGCATGGTCGGGCTCGCCGTCCACGACCTGCTGGTGAGGGCCGGTGTGCGGCCGGACCTGGCGGCCGGGCACAGCTACGGCGAACTGGTCGCGCTGTGCGCGGCGGGCGCCATCGGTCCGCGGAGCCTGCTGGAACTGAGCGCGGAACGCGCCGAGGCGATCCTGGGCGCCACCGGTCGTGACCCGGGGGCCATGGCAGCGGTGCCGGCCGGCGCCGAGGACATCGAACGAGCGCTGCGCGAGGCGGACCTGGACGGTCGGGTCGTGCTGGCGAACCGCAACGCACCGCTCCAGAACGTCCTGTCCGGACCCACCGAAGCCCTCGACGAGGCGGTACGGGTGCTGCGTGCCGCCGGGTACGGGGCGAAACGGCTGCCCGTCGCCTGCGCCTTCCACAGCCCCCTGGTCTCGGGGGCGGGCGGGCGATTCGCAAAGGCGCTGCGCACCACGCCCGTGCGGACACCCGAGGTGCCCGTGTGGTCCAACCGCACCGCGGAGGTGTACCCGCGGGAGCCCGACGCGGTCCGCGCGGAACTCGCCGCCCAGATCGGCGCACCGGTCCGCTTCGCCGAGCAGATCGAGGCGATGTACCGGGCCGGCGCCCGAGTGTTCGTCGAGGCCGGACCGGGCACGGTGCTCACCCGGCTGGTCGAGTCGGTGCTCGGCGACCGCCCGCACCGCGCCGCCGCCTGTGAGCCACGTCCCGGCAGCGGGCTTCGCGGCTTCCTGGACGCCCTCGCCCACCTGGCCGTCTCCGGGGTCCCCGTGCGCACCGCCTGGATGTTCCGGGGGCGCGACACGGTGGACGCGAGCCGCGCGGCGCGGCCCAGCACCCCCGGATGGACCGTGGACGGACATCTCGTCCGCACCGCGGACGGCCGACTCCTGCCCGGCGCGCTCGCGCCGGCCCGACGCATCGCGGAGGCTGACGTGGTCCGTTCCCACCCCTCGGACGGCGGCCGGGCCGACCGCGAGGCGCTGGTCTCGGAGTTCCTGCGGACCGGCCGGGAGATGGTGGCGGCCCAACGGGACGTCCTGCTCACCTACTTGGGTGCCGCCCCGGACTCCGGCACCGGTTCGCCCCCGGTGGTGGAGGTCGGCGAGCGGACGAGGCCGCTGCCGGTCGAGTCCCTCCCGGCGTCGCCGGTCGAGTCCTCCTCACCGGGCCTTGCGGGAGAGGCGGCGGCAGCCGCGCGGCCGTCCGGCGCCGACACGGCGCCCGTGGCTCCCGCCGCGGTCACGCAGGCGGATGTGCTGCGGTCCGTGCTGGAGATCATCGGTGAACGGACCGGCTATCCCGTCGACATGATCGAACCCGATCTGGACCTGGAGGCCGATCTGAGCATCGACTCCATCAAGCGGGCGGAGATCGCCGGTGAGCTGGCCGCACGGCTCGGTGTCGGGAGCGACATGGGCGCTGCCGGGCTCGGCGACGGGGAGTTGGAGGAGCTGTCCAGGGCGCGGACGGCGGCCGAGGTGAGCGGGTGGCTGACCGCCCGGCTGACCGCCCCGGCCGAGCCACCGGCTCCCTCGCCCCCGCCTGCGGCTGCCGGTGCGCCTGCCGGTGCGCCTGCCGGTGGGGCTGCCGGTGCGCCTGCCGGTGCGGCTTCGTCGCTCGCCGGGTCTTCGGCGGTCGGTCGGGCGGCCCTTCCCGAACGGGCTCAGGCACCCCTCCGGTTCAGGATGCTTCCGGTGCCGCTCGGACCCGCGGGCGATCCCGTGGAGCTGCCCTCGGTGGTCGCCGGGAAGCGTTTTGCCCT
>NZ_BMMS01000040.1 GCF_014646055.1 Wenjunlia tyrosinilytica | reverse complement strand
ACCGACGCAGCCTTCGTGGGCTCGACGGTCTCGGACTCGGACACGTTCTCACTGGTCATCGATGCATCTTCCATGATCGGGAGCTACACCGAACGATTTACAGTCCCACATTCGGCAACCGTGCCGGCCTCTGCTCATCATGTAGGCGCCCGCTCCGATTGGCGGTCGGGTTTCGACTGATAGACCTTGGCCTGGTGAGCTGACACACCTCTCGCCTACACCAGCGACACCTCGCCGTCGGGCAGCCACCCCTCCCAGTACCCGTCCACGAGATCGAGCATCTGGGGCGGCTCGACCGTGGCCCGCTCCGACCTGAGCTCGGACACGGCCCACCAGCGGGCTTCGGGCCCCAGCATCCGGCCGGGCCTGTCCTTCCAGCTGCCGTCGGCGGGCAGTACGAGTACCACGTAACCGCGTTTGTCCACGTCGTCGACGGCGAACAACCGCCCAACCACTGGAGCGATACGAACCGGGGGCAGTTGCCGTCGGCGACGCAGAAACTGCATCGCGGCACGGCGAAACGTCGCGCCGGCCCGCATGGGCACTTTCGGTACGGTCCAGCAGGGGCCCGCCGGCTCCCGGCGCCGCACCAGCAGGATTCGTCCCGTCAGCGGGTCCAGGATGACCGGGAATACGAAGTTGTACGGTCCGGGGCGCCGGGCGGTCGTCATAGGTCCACCCTGCGGATAAGTTATTCGAATCGCACCCCGTCGGTGCCATACGGGTGGCACGAGGCGTGCAGCCGTACGTAAACGGCGGCATTGCGACCGTCACTCACATCGGTGGTATGGCGCCGATCGGCGATTCGACAGCGCCGGCGCATCCAAGATCTGCTGCATGGGAGCAACCCCTTCACGGACGCGACGCGCGGCCGTCCCCGGGCCGCGCGTGATGGATGCCGTCTTGCAGCCACTCGACGGCGAGTCGCTGGCCAGCTGGGTCAACGCCATGGCCAGGCACCGCGAGGTTGAGACTGCGGCGCTGCTTCGAGACCTTCATCTCCATCGGGACGGTGCGCTGTCCATGGCACAGACACGGTTGTCCGAGCCGGTGGCTCGCCGGGTGCACAGGAGGACGGGAGTGGGCGAAGCCGTCCTCTACGAGATGACACTCGCTCGCTACGCCGGCAACGCCCTCCCTCATCTGCCTCTCACCCCGTGGACAGACTCAGCAGCCGTCGCGCAGTGGAGCTCATCGGCCTGGCTTTCGGATCACCGAGCACGCTGGTGTGCCCCATGCCTGCGCAAGAATGACTTCCGCTGGCCACTGCGCTGGATGCTGCCGTGGACCTTCGCGTGCCTCGAGCATCGCCTCTTCCTGGCCACCGAATGCATTCGATGCCTCTCCCCGGTCCACTACGGACGGCACTCCACGCTTCCGCGGGTGTGCGATGCCAGGGTGGACGAGCGGCGGCACACGTAGGAGAGTTGCGAGTACCCGATCGCCCTCCACAGGCCCCTCCCGGTCACCGATGATTCTGTGCTCCTCCATCAGGAGAGGATCAACTCCTGGCTCGACGGGCGTCCGACGGCTGGCGAGAGGCAGTTCGCTTCCCTCACTGCCGAGATGATCATGCTCGTGACCCCGGCCATGATGCGGCGTCGCGGCGAAGACCCGGCACTCCTGTGCCATCTCCGGTCACGCTGCGGGCTGGGCCTGGCACAGGAACGCGCCCCGTGGACCAATCCTCTGAGAGTTGCCGCGGCAGCCTCCGTTGCAAATCGGCTACTGGGCTCCAACGCGTCGGCTTCCGAAGTGGCCAGGAGAATCGAGGACATGAGGTCCCTCGACTACCGAGAATCACCGTGGCGGCTGGACGTCATGGAGTGGGCTTACGGATCGGCACTCCGCCCGAATCCCTACGTCGACGAACTCGTGCGCCTAGGAGTGATCACTGTCGGCGCGTATCGACGTTACTGATCCAAGGCGAGTTCGTGGCCGGAAGCTCACGGTCGTCAGCCGAGGAATCCGTGATCGCTACCGGCCTCGTCGCGGGGCCTCACCGTCCCCAGCAGTTCCTGGCCGCCGTCCTGGGCCCCCGGGGCTGCGGCAAGACCACCTGCTGCGCAGCCGTCGGCTTACTACGCGCCGACGCGGGCACCGTACGGCAGGAGCGCCATCTCCCGGGCGTTCTTGATCGCTGCAGCGATCTGCCGCTGCTGCTGGGCGGTGACGCCAGTGACCCGCCGACTGCGGATCTTCCCGCGGTCGGAGATGAACTTCCGCAGCAGGTCGGTGTCCTTGTAGTCGATGTACGTGATATCGGCCGCGTCGAGGGGGTTGGGGCGGGACTTGAGCGGCTTGCGGGGGTCGTGTCGGCGGGCCATGAGTGTTCCTTCGTCAGTTCTGATTTCGGCTTGGTGTCTGATGCCAGGGCTACGAGACGGGGTCGAGGAGGGAGTCGAACACGGCCGCCAGGTGCTTCCACGCCTCGGGGCCCGCGGCGTGCTCGTCGTCGGTGAGCAGGCAGGACTCGAGAAGCTGTGCCAGGCCGTCGCGGTCGAGGCCGGGAGAGGTGAAGACGAGGTGCTGGCAGCAGTCGCCGTGCTCGGGGTGCCAGTCCAGGGCGGCAGCGGCTCGGCGCATGGGCGGCACCATGTCCCAGGCGGCGTCCGGCAGGGAGGCCAGCCAGGGTCCGGCGTTCTCCACGCACAGCGCGCCGCCGGCGGCATCCCAGGCGAGCAGGGTGTCGGGGCGGTCGGCGAGCCAGAACCGGCCGCGGCTGCGGGCGGCGGCGCAGCAGAGGTCTTCCAGTGCCTGGTAGAGGCGTTCGGGGTGGAAGGGGCGGCGGCGGTGCCAGACGAGGGTGGCGACTCCAGCTTCGTCTGCCTCTTGGGGCAGCAGGGCGCAGGCCGGGTGCTGGGCGGCGGCCGCCGCTTCCACGTCGAAGCCGTCGAAGGCCAGTTGGGCGAGTTCGCCTGATCCGGCGGGCACCCGGCGGGCGGTCGGGTGGAGCTGGGTAAGGAGTGCGCGGTCCTCGTCGTCGGCGTCATCGCTGTCGACGAGAGCGAGCACGGGCGCGTACTCCAGCTGACGGGCCCAGGTGTCGCCGACCGTGCGCTGGTCGGTGGCGGCAGCGGCGAGACCGACCTCGGCCAGGTCGTCGCCGTTAGCGAGGTAAGGCAGCACCAGCGCGGGGTCGACGGCGGTCATCACGTTGGTGAGATCGAGGGCGTCTCCGCCGTGCGCGACGACGACCTCTGCCATCGCTTTGGGTTCGACGGAGTCCCACAGCTCGACGATCGCGAGCCGGGTCAGACCGCCGGCGGCCAGGCGCTCCAGCTCTGGGACCAGGTCTTCGCGCAGCGCGCAGCAGGCGCAGTCGTTGACGAGCGGGGCATCGCCGTAGGACAGCTGGCCCGAGGAGTCGCGCACCAGGCGCCGCAACGTGCCTTCGGCCGCTGAGGCCAGGTCATGGTGGAGGGCGACGCTGCCGGGGACGGTTCGCAGGAGGCGGTCCACAACCTCCTTGCGGGCGTCGGAATGGAGCCCGCCGACGATCACGACGGGCAGCCGGGGCTGGTTCTGCATCAGTTCGCCCCGCGTCCGCCGTAGCGGCGCTCGAATCGCTCGACGCGGCCGGCGGTGTCCAGGACGCGGGCGGCGCCTGTGTAGAAGGGGTGGCTCACGTTCGAGATCTCGACGTCGACGACGGGGTACGTGTTGCCGTCCTCCCACTCGATGGTCTTGTCGCTGGTGGCGGTGGAGCGGGTGAGGAAGGCGGAGCCGGCGGCTTTGTCGCGGAAGACAACGGGGCCGTACGGGGGGTGGATTCCGGGCTTCATGGCGTGGTCCTTCAAGGCAGGGGTGATGGGGTCAGCGTTCTTCGCGGAAGTCGACGTGCTTGCGTGCGATCGGGTCGAACTTGCGCAGGACCATGCGGTCAGGATCATTCCGCCGGTTCTTGCGGGTGACGTACGTGTAGCCGGTCCCGGCGGTGGAGCGGAGCTTGACGATCGGGCGTACTTCGTTGCGAGCCATGGGCGCTAGTATATGACAATGGTTTCCATTTCCAAAAGGAAGCCGCTTGAAGAGAGGCAGGTAACACCTTGTCCGCCCAATGCCAACTGACCGGCGCCCAGCCGGGCTTCGGCAACAACATCTCCCACTCGCACCGGCGTACCTCCCGGCGCTTCGACCCCAACATCCAGCGCAAGCGGTACTGGCTGCCCAGCGAGGGCAGGCATGTACGCCTGACGCTCAGCGCCAAAGCGATCAAGACGATCGACAGCATCGGTGTCGAGGCGGCCGTGGCCCGTATCCGCGCCCGCGGGGTGAAGCTCTGATGGCCAAGCAGAGCAAGATCGCGAAGAACGACAAGCGCAAGGCAATGGTCGAGCAGTACGCGGCCCGTCGGGCCGAGTTGAAGGAGATCATCCGCCGCCCGCGCACCCCGGAGCCGGAGCGGGCTGCTGCTCTGGCAGAGCTCCGGCGGCAGCCACGCGATGCCAGCGCGACCCGGGTACGCAACCGGGACAGCGTGGACGGCCGGCCGCGGGGACACCTGCGGCGGTTCGGGTTGTCTCGCGTCCGTATGCGCGAGCAGGCCCACGCCGGATTCCTCCCCGGAGTCACCAAGTCGTCGTGGTGATTGTCCCGCCCTGGCGGGGGGATTGGCTGCTGCTGGCCGTGACTCGGCGGAGTCACGGCCACCAGCCCATCGGCTCGCAGTGGATGAGGGCGTGTCCGGCCACGGTTCAGATCTCGCGGAAGGTGGTCGCCGCAGGTCGCTTGTCCGTGTGGGCGGGCGTCACGAGCCTTCAGTCGACGGGTGGGGCCCTGTCGATGTACGGGATGGGCGGCTCAGCGATTCTCTGGACTGTTGCGACGTCCAGTGCCAGGGCTGCGGAGGTGGTGCCCAGGGCGCCGCGTGGGTGCCAGGTACCCGTAACTTTCACCCAGGTGTCGGCAGGTGGTGCCTTCACAGCGTGCATCTTTACGGTCAACGACTGCGAGTCGGCCGCACAGCAGGACACAAGGAGCCGGGTCAGATCCCAGGTCCCGTCCTTGCCCGGCGTGACAAACCCCTGCATGAGTACGGTTCGGCCCTTGAGGCTCTGCTCGTCGTCCTGTTGCGCCCGGGCGATGAATTCGGTCAGGGACAGCGGGGCGGGGCCGTGAGCGGGGAGTGGCTCGAAGCGGTCGTAGTCCTCCACGATTTTCGGGTTGTTGCGTGTCGCGGTGTAGGAGCCCAGGGCCGGTGGGGCGAAGAGGAGCAGTGCGAGCGCGGGCGGTAGGAGAAGCCAGGCGATACGAGGGCCATGGGAGTGGTCGTGCCCATGCGATGACTGGATGACGGCGTCGCTGTGGGCCCCGTCGTGACCTTGGCCCCGTTCGAAAAGAGCCAGACCATCGCGTCGAACGCCGATGAGCCCCAGCGCGCACAGGGCGAGGCCGGAGGCGACGAGGAAGGGTTGCAGCCCTTCTTTTACGTAGCGCAGGCCGATGTCGCTGAACAGGGATACGCGCAGGACCCCGGCGCCGGTCAGCAGGAGCAGCAGGGCCTGGAAGGGGCGTCTCACAGCAGCCACCACCCGACGAGGGCACTGCACACGATGGCGACCACCGTGGTGGCCGCCGAGAACCGGACGGCGAAGGCCCGGCCGAACGTTCCTGCCTGCAGGGCGATCAGCTTCACGTCGACCATGGGACCGACGACCATGAACGTCAGGCGGGCGGTGGGCGAGAAGCCGGTCAGCGAGGCGGCGACGAAGGCGTCGGCCTCCGAGCAGACGGCGAGGACGACCGCGAGCCCGGCGAGGAACAGCACCGACATCCAGGGCGAGCCGGAGAAGGTGTCCAGCACCGATCGTGGCACGGTGACATTGAAGGTGGCAGCGGCCATGGCACCGAGTACGAGGAACCCGCCGGCGTGCAGGAAGTCGTGCTGGAAGCCGAGCCGGAACTCCTCCCACCGGCTGTGCCCCTGCTGGTGGCCGGTGTGCCGGGCCGGCATCCGCAGCCACTCCGAACGCCCGAGCCTCAGCCACAGCCAGCCCATCGCCGCGGAGACGGCAAGTGAGGCGATGAGCCGGGCAGCCACCACCTCCGGCTTGCCCGGGAAGGCAACGGCGGTCGCGGTCAGCACGATCGGGTTCACGGCCGGAGCGGACAGGAGGAACGCAAACGCGGCAGCCGGTGTCACCCCCCGCCGGATCAGACTCCCGGCCACGGGCACCGAGGCGCACTCACAGCCCGGCAGCACGATCCCGGCCGCGCTCGCCACCGGCACCGCGAGGACGGGGTTGCGCGGGAGCGCCTTACTGAACGCATGCGCCGGTACGAAGGCGTTGACCGCTCCGGAGATCAGCGTTCCCAGGATGAGGAACGGAAGGGCCTGAACGGTGATGGCCACACAGACGGTCTGCCACGCACGGAAGCCGGGGTGAGACAGCCAATCCGCCGCTCCCGCGACCCAGGCGAGCCCGCCGATGATCAGTGCCGAGGCAGCGCCTGCGGCAAGGATGGACGTCGGCGCGGGGCGATCCGGGCCGGTGCCTGTCCCCGGCTGTCTGCTGGTGTCGACCCGCAGGTCTTTCACCAACCCGTCCGCTTCGTTCACGTCGGCTCCGGTCGTCTGAGAGAGGCATCACGATAACCGCGAGATGCGCTCATCCCGGAGATTGGCTGATGCTCGCCATCGTCGGACACACGGTCGAGCCGGCATGGTTCACCGCGCTCGTAGGGCGGGTGGGCGTACCGGGTTGGGCAGTGCCGTGGCTGCGACCACTGCCCAACCCGGTGGCTTCACATTTGCGGTACGAGTTCGGGGTGCTCGTGCTCGCAGGCGTCGTCGATGCTGTAGGTGTCCCACGCGGGGAACGGATCGGCGGCCTGGAGGCTTTCGCCATCCTCCATGAGGCAGTCGGCAACGGCGGCCTGAAGTGCCTCGGTGCGCAGGCCGGTACCGATGAAGACCAGTTCCTGGCCCTGTGCGCTGTCCGCGTCCCGGGCGCCGGAGGGTTCGAAGCGGGCGACGGAGCCGGCCTGTGACCACAGGCCGGTCACGCCCGGGCGGCTGGCCAGCCAGAAGAACCCCTTGGAGCGCAGGATCTGACCGAAGGTCCCGCTGTCGAGTCCCTCGGTGACGAACGTCCACAGGCGGCCCGGGTGGAAAGGCACCTGGGAGCGGAAGACCGTGCTGGAGATGCCATACTCCTCGGTCTCCGGGACGTGGTCGCCGTTGAGTTCCATGACCCAGCCGGGGGCCTGCTGGGCCCGCCCCAGGTCGAACAGCCCGGTACCGAGAACATCGCCGAGTTCCACGCGCCCGCTGGTGGCGGCCACGATCCGGGCCACCGGGTTGAGGCGGGTCAGGGCTGCGCGCAGCCGGTCGGCGCTCTCCGCATCAACGAGGTCAAGCTTGTTGACGACGATGACGTCGGCGAACTCGATCTGGTCCATCAACAGATCGCTGACGGTGCGCTCGTCGTCCTCGTGCTGGTCGAGTCCGCGCTCGGCGAGCCCGTCCCCGCCTTCCAGTTCCGGCAGGAAGTTGGCGGCGTCGACGACCGTGACCATGGTGTCGAGGCGGGCCAGGTCGCCGAGGGTGGCGCCGTCGTCGCGGGGGAAGGCGAAGGTCGCTGCGACGGGCCACGGTTCGGAGATGCCGCTGGACTCGATGAGGAGGTAGTCGAAGCGGTCCTCGCGGGCGAGGCGGTCGACCTCCTCGAGCAGGTCGTCGCGCAGGGTGCAGCAGATGCATCCGTTGGTCATCTCGACCAGGCGTTCCTCGGTCCGCGACAGTGCGGCCTCGCCGCCGCGCACCAGTGCGGCGTCGATGTTGATCTCGCTCATGTCGTTGACGATGACCGCGACACGCAGGCCCTCGCGGTTGCTCAGAACATGGTTGAGCAGAGTGGTCTTGCCCGCTCCGAGGAAGCCGGACAGGACGGTGACGGGCAGTCGTTCGGCCATGCCCGTCAGCCTTCGGGGCGCAGCAGACCGCGCTCGTACGCCTTGGCCAGCCGCTGCGGCACCAGATAGGCGACGCCGTCGACCGTGATCGGCACGAGCTGCGGCGTGCTCGCCTTCCACTGAGCGCGGCGGTGACGGGTGTTGCTGC
The DNA here is from genome assembly GCF_014646055.1 of Wenjunlia tyrosinilytica. Taxonomy (GTDB): domain Bacteria; phylum Actinomycetota; class Actinomycetes; order Streptomycetales; family Streptomycetaceae; genus Wenjunlia; species Wenjunlia tyrosinilytica. Next base: position 44,785 of record NZ_BMMS01000040.1, on the reverse strand, counting down.
GGGACATCTTCCGCTTGGGTACAGCCATGGTTCGGGTCCTCTCTGGGCGGCGCGACGCAGACGCTACATGAAAATGGATTCCATTTCTAATGCAGGCTTTGCGTCACTGAGGCATCGGGATCTCGAAGTGCACCGTGCCGACACCGGGACCGTGCTCACCGGTCGTCCGGGCGTCGAAGACCTCCTTGGCCAGGCTCCGCCAGAAGGCTTCGGCTCCCTCCACCTGGACATTGGTGTGCAGATAGATGCTGTCGTAGCCCGGGGTGGTGGCGGCGAAGTCGCATGCCCTGCGCACCAGGGTCCGCGCCAGACCGTGCCGCCGGTGCTCGGCTTTGACGTAGACCCGGACGATCTGCGCGGTCGTGCCCGGCGGGTAGCGCTCGGCGAGCCAGCGCGGGTGCGGCGGATGAGCGGGACCGACCGATCGCACGCCGGTCGTGGCCACCACCTCGCCGCCGTGCACCGCCACCAGCAGCAGATGCCGGGGGTCGTCCAGGTAGGTGCCCACGATGTCGACGACGTCGCGGTGCCATTCGGGTACGTAGCCGTAGCCGAACTCCCGGTAGAAGGTATCGAGCATCACGCGGCGCGCTCCCTCCATGTCGGCGACCGTGGCGGGGCGCACGGTGTACGCGGTGTGCGGGGGGTTCTGCTGGGCGTCGGTCATCGCGTAACTCCTTTTCGCTGAGAACTCATTCGTTGGGGACTCGGGGTGTCGGCAGGCCGGGGCCGTCGCAGTGCACATCCGTCACCGGGACGGTCCCGTCGACCAGGTACGCGGCGGCGGCGCTGTCCACGCACGCGTTGCCCCGGCTGGCGAACACGCCGTGCGAGTAGTCGTCGTGGAGGGTGACCAGGCGCGAGCCGGGCAGCCGCTGCCGTAGCTGCCGGGCTTCCTCGACGGGTGTGATGGGGTCGCGTTCGGAGGCGATCAGCAGCACCGGGGGCGCCTCGGGGCTGCCGAGCCGGGTGCGGTGGGCGGGTATGTGGTGCCAGTACGCGCAGGCCGAGGCTTCGATTCCGGTGACGACCGGCTGTGGGTCGAGTCGCCGCATTCGCCGGAGGTCGGCCGTGACGCGTCGCTGCTTGGGGCCGGGCCCGTCCGCGCACTTCACGACGCGGTTCGCGGACTCATAGGTGCGTGACGCAGCGCCGCCGAAGGGAGCGGCGGGGCGCAGGAGTTCGGTGCTGCCGTCGTGCAGGTACGCACGGATGCCTGCCGCGAGGCCCTCCCAGCGTTCCGTGCGGCCAAGCGCTCGGTACACGGCACGGTCGAACTCGGCAGGACCGAAGCCGTTCACGGGGCGGGCTGCGAGTCCTTGACGCGCCCGCCTGTAGGCGGAACGGACCTGACCGGTGCTGCCGCCGAGGCCGAAGCGCCTGTCGTACTGCGCGACCCAGGCGAAGAACACCTCGCGCTGGCGCAGCAATGCCCGGCTCTGCCTCAGGTCGAAGTCGTACCACCCCCCGGGGCCGACGACGCTGTCGAGCACCATGCGCCCCACGTGCTGCGGGAACAGGGCGGCATAGGCGGCGCCGTGGTAGCTGCCGTAGGAGACGCCCAGGAAGCCGATTCGCCGTTCGCTGAGTGCGGAGCGTATGGCGTCCACGTCCCGGGCGGTCTGAGTGGTCGACAGATGCTCCAGCGCGTCGCCGACGCCGGCCGCGCAGTCGTCTGCCATACGCCTCAATGAGTCGAGGTACGCCTTTTCCGCGGTGTGGCCGGACGGTACGGGCTCCGCTCCGGGGCTGTCGAAAAGGCCGCCCATCGGGCCACAGTCCGCGGGCGCGCTCTGTCCCGTGCCGCGCGGGTCGAAGCCGATGACGTCGTACGAGCGGCGCACGCTCTCGGGCAGCTTGGCTCGTTTGGTGACGGCGTACGCCAGCCCAGGGCCACCAGGCCCGCCCGGGTTCACCAACAGAATGCCGCGCCGCTCCTCGGGTGGCCCCGAAGCGCGTACGCGCGAGACGGCGATGCTGATGCGCTCGCCGTCCGGGTGTTCCCGGTCGAGCGGGACGCTCAGCCATCCGCACTCCACCCGGTCGGGGGCAGCCGGGACCGGCATGGACTCCGGGCAGGGACGAAAACGCAGAGATGGATCGGGGGTGGTGGTGGCGTGGACCGGGGCGGCAGGGATCAGGGCGGCGGCGGCCACGAGGGCGAAGAGCACGCCCCGGTGGCATACAGCGGGAGTCACGGGTCTCGCATTCAGAGAATCGACACTGGATCAGATGACAATGAAAACGATTGTCGATAACGTGTGGCCGCGTCAAGGCGGACCATCCCCGGACGGGTGCCGCCAACGCGTCATGCATCCAACCCGCGTTCTGAGAAGAGGAAGCCGTGGCCCACCTACTGTTGGTCGAGAGCTGGGTCGGATCGATGAGCAGGCTGCTGCCAAGAGCGATCCGCGAGGGCGGGCACGGGTTCACCTTCCTCACCCGCGATCTGCACCACTACCTGCGCTCCGCCCCTGAGGGCACCGGGCACCCGCTGCTCGCGGCACACAACGTGCTGTCTGCCGACACCAACGACATCGAGGCGTTGCTGCCCTTCGTCGAGCGCGCCCACGGTGCACTGGGTTTCGACGGGGTGATCACCTCCTGCGACTACTACCTCCCGACGGCCGCGCGGATCGCCGGACGCCTGGGGCTGCCGGGCCCCTCCTCCGCAGCGGTCGAGAACGCCTGCCGCAAGGACGCGACCCGCCGTGTCCTGGCCGATGCCGCAGTGCCGGGGCCGCGCTTCGCGGTCTGCGCGGACTGGGCCGAGGCCGCCGACGCGGCGCGGGAGATCGGCTACCCGCTGGTGCTCAAGCCCGTGGACCTGTGCGCCGGGATGTTCGTCCGACGCGTCGACGACGAGTCGGAGCTGACCCGCGCCTACAGGGCGCTCGCGGACTTCCCCGTCAACGCGCGAGGCCAGCGCCGCGAGCCCGTGGTCCTGCTCGAAGAGCTGCTCCGGGGGCCGGAAGTCAGCGTCGAGACCGTGTCGTTCGCCGGAACGGCGCAGGTGGTCGGGGTGACCGACAAGAGCATCGGCGGGGCGCCGGCCTTCATCGAGACCGGCCACATGTTCCCCGCGGCACTCGCTGCCGCTGACGCCCTGGCCGCTGCGGAGACGGCAGTTCAGGCACTGAAGGCCCTCGGACTGGACGAGGTCGTGGCGCACACCGAGATCAAACTGACAGCCGACGGCCCGCGGGTGGTCGAGGTCAACCCCCGCCCCGCCGGTAACCGCATCACCGAACTGATCCGTCATGTGACGGGGATCGACCTCGCCGCCGCCTGCGTCGACGTGGCCCTCGGCCGCGAACCGGACCTGCGCCGACGAGCCACCGGCCTGCGCAGCGCCGCCATCGGATTCCTGGTGCCGGACACCGGGGGAGTACTCGAGGCCATCGACGGCGCCGACGACGTCCGCACGGCAGCCGGCCTGCTGGAGCTCCAGCTTGCCGAGCCCGGCAAGGTCGTCAAGGCAGCGGGCAGCAACAACGAGTACCTGGGCCACGTCATGGCCGCCGACGCCGAGGGCCTCGGGGCCCGCGACCGGGTCGAGACCCTGCTCTCGGCACTCTGTCCGAAGGTGGTCGGCCGATGACACCCCCTGTGTCAACCTCACACCGCCTGAAGCCTCGGTGGTGGGGTTGTGAGACGTTGAAGTCCGCCGTGCCGGTCGGGCTGGTAGGGCTCGTGGTCGAGCCAGCAGCGGTGAATCACACGTATCCAGGCGCGGGCCAGGACGCGGACGGCGTGCGGGTGGTCCATGCCGCGGCCCCGGGCCCGCTGGTAGATGTCCGCCGCCCACGTGCTTTCGTGGCGGCTGTTGTCGGCGAACGTGGTCACCGCCTGGCGGAGGCGTTTGTTGCAGGCCCAGCGGTAGGACACCCCGCGCATGCGTCCGGACGCCTTGGTGACCGGGGCGACGCCGGCGAACGCGGCGACGGCGTCCGGGCCGTCGTAGGCGGTGCGGGAGTCTCCCCACTCGGCCAGGATCTGGGCGGCGTTGACCTGCCCGGCCCGCGGCAGCGAGGTGAAGATCCGTCCGTCGGGATGCTGGCCGAGGTGGGCGGCGACGGACCGGTCGAGGTCCTTCTTCACCGTGCCGAGGGTCCGCAGCACCGTGACCAGCGCGACGACCGCGTCACGGTCGGCCTCGGTCTCGGCTTCGCCCGTGACGCCGGCAGGGGCCGAACGCAGGCGTTTGACCAGGTCGGCGGGGCTGCGCCGGCCGCAGTAGGAGTGCTTGACGCAGAACGCGGCCATGCGTTTCTCACCGAGTGCGGCGGCGGAGGCCGGGGTCGGGTAACGGGTCAGGAAGTCCAGGGCGATCGGCGACTCCACGTCGGCGGACAGCGCCTTGGCGCCGGGCCAGAAGGCGTCCAGCAGCGAGCCGAGCATGTTGGTGGCCATGACCCGCAGCCGCACCACGTCGTCGCGGCTGCGGACCACGGTGCGCAGGGCCTTGGTCTGCGGGGTGAACGGGCGGGCCGGGCTGAGCTTGTGGTGGCGCAGCCGCAGGTACTCGGCGATGACCATGGCGTCGCCGGGGTCGGACTTCGCGCCGGACAGGACCTCGGCGTCCCGCCATGCCTTGATGGCGTTGGACTTCACCGGCACCACCGGATGGCCGGCCTCCAGCAACTGGTCGACGAGCCGTCCGTCGGGCCGTTCGATCGCCACGGGTATGTTCTCGGCCTGGCCGAGCCTGGCGAGCCGGCGGACCAGGTCGGCGAACCCGACGGCGGTGTGGGTGACGGCGAACTCGGTCTTCACGCGGCCGGCTTCGGTCAGGACGCACACCGCGTGCTCGGCCGATCCCCAGTCGATCCCGACGTAGTACGCGCTCTCGGGCAGTGCCACAGCTCTCCTCGTGCCTATCAGCGACAGGCCGGTGACGGAGCTGGTTCCCGGGCGGTCACTGACCGGCGCTCTGCGGCGCGTGCCTCTGTTGCCGGTCGACAGCTCCGGAAGAGCCGGGGGCGGCAGTGTCATCGGGGCCCTCACGAGGCGACCGCCACGGGCCGTCACCCCGGCTTTCACCGGCATCTAACCACGAGCACCCAACTGGCGCCCGTAGAAAGGATGGTGGACCAGTGACCGCCATCACCCACACGAACATCACCGCGGCCTCGTACGACGAACTCGTCGACCGCGTACTCCGCGGAGGTTTCGGACCCGACCCGAAGACCCAGCGGATCGCCGTGGCGTTCACCACGCGCCAGGCCGTACAGCATGCCGGGCGCAGCGGCGGCTACCGGAACGAAGTGCTCAGCCTGCGCCTGGCCGAAGCCGTGGGCTCGTGCGCGGTCGAGCCCGGTGGGCTCCCCGACAGCGCCGTCGACGACTGCGTCGGCGCGGACATCGCCCAGCTGCTGGCGCACGAACTGCTGCCGGTACGGGTGGCCGCACTGGACGCCTACCTGATGCACGTGCTTCCCCATGGTTCCGCGAGCGGCGCATGGCCGTGTCCGCTCCCCGCCGGGAGCTCACTGGAGAAGTCCCGGGCGAGAGCCGCGGCCGTCACCGGTCTGCTCGATGTCCCCCCGGGGGGCACCGTGCTCGTCGTCGGCGTGGTCAATTCGCTGCTGGAGGCGCTGCGCGAACGCGGTCTGGCGTACATACCCTGCGACCTCAAGGGCGGCACAACGGAGTGGGGCGAGCCGGTACGCACCGACGCACTCACGGAACTGGAACGCTGTGACGCCATCCTCGCCTCGGGCATGACACTCGGCAACGGCAGCTTCGAGCCGTTGCGGGAGCACGCACTGCGGCACGGCAAGCCGCTGGTGATGTTCGCCCAGACCGGCAGCGCGGTGCTGCCGCGCCTCATCGGCGCCGGAGTCAGCGCGGTGTCCGCCGAGCCGTATCCCTTCTTCTGGCTCGACGGCGGGCCCGGAGTTGTCCACCGCTACGGCGGCAGCGAGCGCTCCGGAGCCGCCCTGTGACCACAGCCGTCCTCAGCCCCGCGGGCAACCGGGAGCTGCTCGCCCTGCTCGGCCGGACACCCCTCGCCCGTGTCACCGTCGATCTACCCTGCCCGCAGCCCGGCTTCTGGGCCAAGCTGGAAGGTCTCGGCGTCGGCGGCATGAAGGCGCGAGCAGCCGTCTCCATGCTGCTCGGAGCCAAGGAGCGCGGCGAACTGCGCCCCGGTGCCCCGGTGGTGGAGTCCACCTCCGGAACACTCGGCATCGGGCTGGCCTTCGCCGGCCAGGCCCTGGGGCATCCGATCGTGCTGGTCGGCGACACGGAGCTGGAGCCCTCGATGCGACAGCTGCTGCGTGCATACGGCGCCCGGCTGGAGCTGGTCGACCGCCCGGCGGCCGAGGGCGGATGGCAGGCCGCCCGGCTGGCCCGGTTGCGCGAACTGCTGACATCGCTGCCGGAGGCCTACTGGCCCGATCAGTACAACAACCCCGACAACATCGCCGGTTACGCCTCCCTCGCCGCCGAGCTGGCCGTACAGCTCGACCACCTGGACGTGCTGGTGTGCAGCGTCGGTACCGGCGGCCACAGCGCCGGTGTGGTCGGACCGCTGCGCCGTCACTGGCCCGGGCTCCGGCTGATCGGCGTGGACGCCACCGGCTCGACGATCTTCGGCCAGCCAGCCAGACCGCGTCTGATGCGCGGCCTGGGCAGCAGCATCCATCCGCGCAACGTCGCCTACGACGCCTTCGACGAGGTCCATTGGGTCGGCCCGGCCGAGGCCGCGGACGCCTGCCGACGGCTGGCCGTCGGCAACTTCGTCAGCGGCGGCTGGAGCACCGGAGCCGTAGCGCTTGTGGCGGCCTGGGCCGCTCGTGTCCACCCAGGAGCCGTCGTCGCCACCGTCTTCCCCGACGGGCCGCACCGCTACCTCGGCACCGTCTACGACGACGACTTCGCCGCCGCCCACGGGCTCGACCCGGCCACCGTGGCCACCCGACCCGTCGAGATCCCCCATCCGCGGGCCGTGGAGGCCACCGGCTGGGCCCGCTGCCGGTCCGTCACCGACCCGCTGGAGCGCCGAACCCCACGTCTGGAAGAGAGCCCGTGAAGGTCAGTCAGCGCACCGTGCACTTCGAACTCACCGAGCCGCTGCGCATATCCCGCTCGACGATGGCGGCCCGCGACGCCGTCTGGCTGTTCATCGAATACGAAGGCCAGCTCGGCCGCGGAGAAGCTGTCACCAGCGTGTACTACGGCCTCGATGCCGACACACTCGGGCGACTGCTGCACTCGGAGTCCCAGTGGCTGGCACGCTTCGCCGAACCGGAGAGCGCCTTGGAGGCCCTGCGCACCGGAGGCCGGGAGAGCTCTCCGCCAGCCGTGACCGCGGCCGTCGAGTCCGCTCTGCTCGATCTCTTGGGCAAGCGCGCAGGCATCCCCGTCCACGCACTGCTCGGCGCCTCCGTCGCGCCTTCCGCCCCGACTGCCCGCACCATCGGCATCACGTCGCCGAGGCAAGCCGAAGCCCAGGCCGCCCGCCTGGTACGGGCCGGTTTCTCGGTCCTCAAGATCAAGGCCGGTTCCCCGGACCCCGCCGACGACCTGGAACGCGTGCGGGCAGTGCGCGCTGCGGCTCCCCACGCCCGGCTGCTCCTGGACCCCAATGGAGCCTGGACCGTTGACACGACGGAGAGGCTGCTGCCCCGCCTCGCGGAGCTGGGAATCGATGCCGTGGAGCAGCCGATCGCACCCGGCGACCCCGAGGCGCTAGCGAGCCTCGCTGAACGCTCGCCGCTGCCGGTCATCGCCGACGAGGACGCGGTCGGATTCGAGGACGCCCGCCGTCTCGCCGGGCGGGTGCAGGGCATCAACGTCAAGCTCGCCAAGTGCGGCGGCATCACCGCGGCCCTGCGGATCGCCGAACTGATCGCCGGCACCGGCACCGAGCTGATGCTCGGCTGTCTGACCGCCAGCACGCTCGGCATCGCCCCCGCCGTCCATCTCGCCGACCGAGCCCGGTGGATCGACCTCGACGGGCATCTGCTGCTCGCCCACGACCCGTGGACCGGCATCGGCGGCGCCGACGGCACCGTACGGGTAAGCCGCCACCCCGGCCTCGGCGTGCGCCCGCGCACCGAAGCGGAGGGTGAACGCGCGTGAGGACGTGGCACGAGATACGCGGCTTCCCCCTCGCGATACGGCTCCTCCTGGTCAACCAGCTTGGCGTCAACACCGGCTTCTACCTGCTCATCCCGTACCTCGCCGTGCATCTGAGCGAGGACCTCGGGCTGTCGGCCGCTGTCGTCGGCATCGTGCTCGGCGTACGCAACCTCAGCCAGCAGGGCCTGTTCCTCATCGGCGGATCGGCATCGGACCGGCTGGGAGCGCGCGGGGTCATCATCGCCGGATGCGCGCTGCGCACCGTCGGCTTCGGGCTCTTCGCCCTCGGCGACGGACTGACGGTGCTGCTGGCCGCGTCCGTACTCAGCGGGCTGGCCGGGGCGCTGTTCAACCCGGCCATACGTGCCTATCTCGCCCAGGAGGCAGGGGAGCGCAAGGCCGAGGCATTCGCCCTGTTCAACGTCTTCGCGACCACCGGCGCCCTGATAGGGCCGCTGCTCGGCAGCGCCCTGCTGATGGTCGATTTCCGCGCCTCCGCGCTCACCGCGGCCGGGATCTTCGCGGTGCTCACGATCGCCCAGGCCGTGGTCCTTCCGGCACGCCAGGTCACTCCGTCCGCGAACAGCGTCCTCGGGGACTGGCGAGAGGTGATCGGCAACCGCGGCTTCGTGGCGTTCGCCATTGCCATGGTCGGCATGTTCACCATGGAGAACCAGCTGTATCTGCTGCTGCCGGACGGCGCGCGCCGGGCGACCGGCTGGGACGGCGCGGCCGGCATCGTCTTCCTCGTCGGCACCCTCACCAACCTCTGGCTGCAACTGCGCATCACGCGGGCGCTGAAGAGCCGCGGCACCCGGACGAGATGGATCGGCGCGGGGCTCATGCTGATGGGGCTGGCCTTCATACCGCCGATGACGGTGGCGGGGGCCGGGACAGCGCACGGCGGTGTCGGCAACACGGTGCTCGGCGCGCTGCCTGTCCTGGCCGGGGCGCTGCTGCTCTACCTGGGCGCCATGATCGCCCAGCCCTTCGTGATGGAGCTGATCCCCCGCTTCGGCCGGCCGGAGCTCACCGGCACGTACTTCGGGCTGTTCTACGTGGTCTCGGGCATCGCCGCGGCCGTCGGCAACACAGTTGTCGGCTGGTCGATGGACGCCGGTGAGCGCGCGGGGGCGCAGTGGCTGCCCTGGGCATGCTGCCTGGCCTTCGGACTCGCCTCGGCCGCCAGCGTCGCTTGGCTGCACCGCCGACGAGTGCTTCCCGCCCACGTGGCGCCCGTACCGGTGCCGGTGTGAGGAGACCGAGATGAGAAACGCAAACCTGCTGACCGACAACCCGGTCCTGTACGAGGCCCGTTTCCCCGACGAGGTACGCCTGGCGGGGCGCTGGGCGGAGGACTGTCTGCGGCGGTACGGGGCCGGTCCGCGGGTCCTGGACATCGGCTGCGGCACCGGCCGTGACGCCGCGTATCTGCACGGGGCCGGCCGTACGGTCGTCGGCGCGGATCTGTCCGAGGCGATGCTGGAGCACGCTCGCGCGCACCATCCCGGTCCGGAGTACATCCGGGCAGACCTGCGCGGATTCGACCTCGCAGAACGGTCCTTCGACGCCGTGGTATGCCTGGACAGCGCCCTGCTGTACTGCCACACCAACGACGAACTCGACGGCTTCCTGACCTCCTGCCGCAACTCGCTGGCACCCGGCGGACTGCTCGTCGCGGAGATGCGCAACGGGGCCTTCTTCCTGGGCCGTACCGAACTCCTCGACACCACGTCCGTCAACGAATTGAGCTGGCAGGGCATCACCTACCGGTCCACCACCACCCTGCGCGTCGACCGAGCCGCGCAACTGCTGCGCCGCACCCGTGTATGGACCGCCGACGACGGTTCGCCCCCCGTCGAGCAGCGCTCCGCGTGGCGGCTGGTCTTCCCCCAGGAACTGCGCCATCTCCTCGCCGTGCACGGCTTCGAGGTGCTCGCCCTGTACGACGGGCCCGGTCCTCGTACGGAGCCGCCGTGGCGTGAGGGCGACCTGCCGGGCGCTACGGCCGATGCCGACCGGCTCCATCTCGTCGCCCGCCTCACGCGCGCCCACTGAAACCCACACGCCGTCGCCCCCCACGCCGATATCCGCTCACACAGCAAGGACACCCACATGAACCACGTCCCCGTCAACGACTCCCGGTTCCCCGGCCTGCGCCGCCGGGGCTTCCTCGCCGCAGCCGGAGGCGCGGCCGGACTCGGCGCGCTCGCCCTCGCCGGCTGCGCCGGCTCCGGCACCGCCGCCGACCCCGCCAAGGCAGACGGCAAGCCCAAGCGCGGCGGCCGGCTGCGCGCCGCCTTCGCCGGTGGCGGTGCGAGCGAGACCCTCGACCCGCACCTGGCCAACCTGTTCGCCGATGCCGCCCGCGCCAAGGCCCTCTTCGACAAGCTCGCCGACTACGGACCCGACCTCTCCGCACAGCCCCGGCTCGCCTCGGCCTGGGAGCCGAACGCGGGCCTGGACCGCTGGAAGGTCACCCTGCGCAAGGCCGCCTTCCACGACGGCAAGCCGGTAACCGCCCAGGACGTCCTCTACAGCTATCGCCGCATCGCCGACCCGGCGAAGGCGTTCCGGGCCAAGGCCTCGCTGGAGCCCATCGACCTGAAGGCCAGCCGCGCTCTGGACGAACGCACCATCGAGTTCGTCCTCAAGCGCCCGACCGCCGAATTCCCCAACGTGCTCGCCGCGTTCGGCGCCTACATCGTCCCCGCAGGCGCTCAGGACTTCGACAAGAAGCCGGTCGGCAGCGGCCCGTTCCGCTTTGTGTCCTTCGCGCCCGGCAAGTCCGCCGTCTTCAAGCGCAACGACGCCTACTGGGACGGTGCTCCCTACCTCGACGAGCTGGAGTTCGTCGTCGCCAACGAGGAATCGGCACGCGCCAACGCCCTGCTCGGCGGGCAGGTCGAGTACGCCCACGAACTCAACCCCGCCACCGCCCGCGCCCACGAGAACAAGGGGCAGATCCAGATCGTCCGGCTCCGCAACAGCGCCATGCAGGGCTTCGTCATGAAGACCGACCGGCCGCCGTTCGACGACAAGCGGGTCCGCGAAGCCTTCTTCCTGATCGCCGACCGCAAGGAACTGGTCGACGGCGCCCTCTCCGGCGCGGGCGAGATCGGCAACGACCTGTTCGGCAAGGGCTACGAGTACTACGCCGGCAGCCTGCCGCAGCGCGAACAGGACCTCGACCGGGCCCGCAAGCTGCTGAAGGAGGCCGGCGCCGAGAAGCTCAAGGTCACCCTCGACACCTCACCCGTCGCCTCTGGCTTCACCGAGGCCGCGGCGATCTTCCGCGACCAGGCCGCCAAGGCCGGAGTGAGAATCGAGATCAAAACCGGCAGCAAGGACAGCTACTGGAAGGACATCCTCGACTCCGGGACCCTGGCCTCCTACCGCTCCGGCGCCATGCCCATCGAGTCCCACATCTCCCAGCGCCTGCTCACCGGTTCGACCACCAACGCAACTCACTGGAGGCACAAGAACTTCGACGCCCTGTACCAGCAGGCACAGTCCACCAAGGACAAAAAGGACCGCGCCGCCGTCTACGAGCGCATGCAGCGCCGACTGCACGCCGAGGGCGGCTTCCTGATCTGGGGCTTCGCCGACTGGATCCTCGGCACCGCCCGCAGCGTCCGGGGCGTCGAGCAGAAGGCACCCGCCAACTCCCTCGACTGGGCGCGCTTCGACAAGGTCTGGCTGGCGTGATCGGACTACGGTCCTGGGTCGCCCGGCGGCTGCTGCTCGGCGTGGCGCAGACGGCAGCCGTCGTGCTGCTCGTCTTCGCCCTCACCGAGGCGCTGCCGGGCGACGCCGCCGTGGCGCTCGCCGGCGACCAGCCCGACCCGGAGCGGATCACGGCCATCCGCGAGGCGCTGCACCTGGACCGGCCGGCGTACGAACGCCTGGCGGACTGGGCGGCCGGGCTGCTGCACGGCGACTTCGGCACGTCCCTGGCCTCGGGGCGGCCCGTCAGCTCGTACATCGCGGACGGCTTCGGGCCGACCGTGCTGCTCGCCGTGCTCACAATGGGCCTGCTGGTGCCGGCCGGGGTCGGCCTCGGGGTGCTGGCCGCCCGCCACGAGGGCCGGCTCGCGGACCGACTCGTCAGCTCGGTGACGCTCGGCGTGTACGCGGTCCCGGAATTCGCCTTCGGCGTGCTGCTGATCACCGTGTTCGCCCTGCGTCTCGGCTGGCTGCCGCCGACCGCCGTCGGCTACGGCACCGATCTGCTCGCCCACCCCGCGGCGCTGGTCCTCCCCGTCCTCGTCCTACTGTCGCGGCCGGTGTGCTCACTGGCCCGCCTGGTGCGAGCCGGCATGATCGATGCGCTGGCTTCGCCGTATGTCGCCCAGGCCCGCCGCTACGGAATCTCCGGCGCCCGCATCCGTTACGCGCATGCACTGCCCAACGCCATCGCGCCTGCCGCCCAGCAACTCGCCCGGACGATCGACTGGTTGCTGTGCGGGGTGATCGTCGTGGAGGCGCTGTATGTGATCCCCGGGCTGGGAACGGTGCTGATGAATGCTGTCGCGGAAAGGGACGTTCCCGTGGTGCAGGGCCTCGCGGTCGTCTTCGGACTGACCGCCGTCGTCCTCAATCTGGGCGCCGACCTGGTCGTCCACCGCTTCTCGCCCCGGGCGGGGGTGGCGGCATGAAAACGCTCGCAGGCATCCGGCCGGGACGCTTCACGCTAGGCCTGGTGATCGTTGCCGTACCGCTCGCCCTCGCGCTGCTCGGGCCGCTGTTCGCGGGCGGGTCCTCCGGGCCACGAGCGCCCTCCTTCACGCTCGGCGGCGGACATTGGCTCGGCACCGACTTCGTCGGCCGGGATGTATGGCAGCAGGTACTGCTCGGTGGGCAGTCCGTGGTCCTCGTCGCTCTGGCCGCGACGGCTCTGGCCTACCTGGTGGCCCTGCCGCTCGGACTCATCAGCGCGCTCACCCACCGGACATGGCTCGAAGAGCTGCTGATGCGGCCCGTGGACGTGCTGCTCGCCGTGCCGTCGCTGCTGTTGATCCTGCTGGTGGCCGCCGTCTTCTCGCCGGGGGCGGTGGGCCTCTCACTGCTGGTGGCCCTGGTCAACTTCCCGGACGCCGCGCGGATCGTCCGGGCGGCCGCGGCCGAGGCGGCCTCTCGCCCGGCCGTCGAGGCGCTGCGTATGCAGGGAGAGACGTGGTGGCGCATGGCCGTCGGCTATGTCGGCAGGTCGATCGCGCGCACACTCGCCGCCGACGCGGGCGTACGGCTCACAGGTGTGCTCTACCTGGTGGCCACGGCGGCGTTCCTCGGCGTCGGCGTCGAGCCGGACGCCGCCGACTGGGCGGTGATGGTGGACCGCAACCGTACGGGGCTGTTCGTCCAGCCCTGGGCCGTGGTGGTGCCTGCCCTGCTGATCGTCGCCCTGACCATGGGGAGCAACCTGCTCTTCGACGCGGTACTGCAACGGAGGAAGCGGACGTGAACGCGGTCGCTGAGATCAAGGACCTTCACGTCGAGATCGACGGCCGGCCGATCGTCGACGGGGTCAGCCTTCAGGTCCGGCCCGGGAAAATCACGGCACTCGTCGGCGCGTCCGGCAGCGGCAAGACGACCACCGGCCTCGCGCTGCTCGGCGAGTACCCGGCGGGCGCCCGAGTGACCGGCGACGTACGCATACCCAACGGCCTCGTGGGATACGTACCCCAGCACCCCGGCGCCGTCCTCAACCCCGCACGCCGGGTCGGCGCACTGCTGCGGGACATCGCCCGCGACCAGGTGCGGAGCCTGCCCAGGCCCGAGCGCCGGGCTGCCGCCCGGACGCGTATCCTGCACGCCCTCTCCGCCGCACAGCTCCCGGAGGGCGAGTCCCTGCTTCGGCGCTATCCGCACCAGCTCTCGGGTGGCCAGCAGCAGCGCGCCGTCCTGGCACAGGCACTGCTGCTCGGCGCCAGGGTGGTGGTCGCGGACGAGCCGACCACAGGTCAGGACGCGCTGACGAAGCGGCGCATCGTCGACCAGCTGGCTGCGGTCGCCCGGCAGGGCATCGCCGTGGTCCTGCTGAGCCACGACCTGGACGTCGTCCGGGCCCTGGCCGACGAGGTTCTGGTCATGCGCGGCGGCCAAGTGGTGGAGGCGGCTCCCGCGGAGCAACTGTGGCTCGCCCCGCGACATCCCTGGACCGCCGAACTCCTGGCAGCGGACGGGAAGACGTATGACAGCCCGCCGACGCGCGAAGGACACACGGCACTCCAGGTACGTGGCCTCACCGCGCGGCACCGCGACGGCGCCGGTATCAAGGAGGTGGTGCGCATCCCCGAACTCACCCTCCGCGCCGGCGAGTGCCTGGCCGTCGTCGGCCGCTCCGGCAGCGGAAAGACCACGCTCGCCCGCTGTCTGGCCGGACTCCACCGGGACTACGCAGGCGACGTCCTGCTCGACGGCACCCCGCTCCCGCGCAGCCTGCGCGCCCGGACTCGTGAACAACTGGCCGCGGTCCAGTACGTCTTCCAGGACGCGAAGGCCGCGTTCGACGAACACCGACCGGTCCTGGACCAGGTGGCACGCACGGCGGTGCGGCTGCGTGGAACGGGCCCGCGAGAGGCTCTTGCCGAGGCCCTGAACACCCTGACCGGCCTCGGCCTCACGGAGGAGCTGGTGCGGCGCAGGCCCGGCCGGCTGTCCGGCGGCGAACTCCAACGGACCGCGCTCGCCCGGGCCCTGCTCGCCCGGCCGAGGGTGCTGATCTGCGACGAGATCACCTCCGGCCTCGACACGGTTACCCGACGCGGCCTCCTGGACACGCTCGCCGTCCTGCTGCGTGACCGACCCGAACTGGCCCTGGTCCTGATCACCCACGACCTCGACACCGCAGCGACTGCCGCGCGGATCGCCGTACTGGACGCCGGTGAGCTCATCGAGCAGGGACCGGCACAGCAGGTGCTCACCGCGCCGCGGCACGAGTTCACCGCTTCACTCGTGGCAGGCTCGACCCGCCTGGCACCGGATCTGCGTGGCAGCGCTTCTGGCCCTGTCGTCGGGACGCCCTACCTGGCATGAGTGACAGGTAGGCGCGAGTGGCATGTGTCCCAGCCGACTGCTGTCTCTCGCTCGTGTGGGAGCCAGGGCTGTGCGCCCGCCCGGGGGTACCCTGAGCGGCAACTGACTACCTCCGGTACTGATGCACGAAGGTAGGAGCCGGAGCCCCCTGCACCAGAGAAGTTCGCAGGCGCGCCCATATCGAGCCCTCCCCCCTGCATCCCTGTGCCTGGCTGTACCTGTCCTCGCCCCTGCGTCCTGGCAGGTACAGCCAGGCACAGGGATGCAGGGAATTGTGCGGTACCGTTCCGCCCCTTGCTCACTGGCGAGCGGCTGAGCGCCGCCGGTAGCGCACGACGAAATATGGTCCCGCCCTTCGCTCGAAGGGATGACCTAAGCGTGTTCAGTCTTGAACAATCAGTCCGCAGCCAGATTCCAACCGCCGTCGGCGTTTCCTGGCTCCCGGCTTCATACGTCCCGTCCGGGCCAGAGATCACAGTCCAGCGCCTTTTCCAGATTGGCAATGGTCAGAAGATCGGGCCAGGCATCCCCAGCGATCGCCTTGGCAATCGTGTAGCGGGCGACGCCGCTGATCCGCGACAGCTGGGCGACCGACCAGCCCTTGTCGTCAAGCGCGGCCTTGAGCCTGGCAGCCATGGCCTGGGCGACCCGCGCCCCGTGATGCTCCTCCATGACGGCCTCAGGCCACACGCCGCTGGCGCAGTAAGCGCGCGGCGGCAGTCGGCGGGCATCTCCTTGAGGCATGAGGTGAAGTCTGACCCATCCGGTCCTCCCCGGTCGCACGCAGTCGCCACTGCAGATACATGTTATTCGAATAGCATCCCGCCTGCTGGGGTGCTGGTCTGGCGACATGTGATGACTCAACGGATCAACTCGTATCGACCGAACAGTTCCCCCGCGGGGTGGAGCCGCGTCGGCGACGAGGTGCGTCGCGTGGTCCTGAAGGCCGATCCCCTGACGACCCTGAAGGCCCGCGAACTCATGGGAGCCCTGGCCCAGTTGGCACTCTTCTGCGACGGCGAGGGGCTGCCCGCGTCTGCTGACGTGTGGCTGTCGCGCGAGGTGATCGAGCGGTTCATCGCCGTCGGCTGTCCCCAGGTCAAGGAGTCGACCCGCGGGAACTACCGTTCCCGGCTCCTGCGCCTGCGTGAACTCGTCATCGGCGGCGAGTGCCGGACCGGCAAGCCCGCGGAGCTGTCCGCGTCCGGCGCGAACCCACCCTATGGCCCAAAGGAGCTCGCCGACCTGTGGGGTTGGGCCGGCGGGCAGCCCACGGACGAGCTCCGCTGGGGCTGCAAAACTCTGCTCGCGCTGGGCGCCGGTGTCGGGCTGGACTCACCGGAAGTCATCCCCCTGCGCGCACACGACGTCCGGCACTCCCCACGCATGCGCGGCCCGGTCGTCGTCAAGACCCGAGGCCCCAGACAACGGAGGATCCTCTGCCGCCGCCCCTGGGAAGCTGTCCTGGCCTCAGCCGCCGAGCGCCTGGAGACGCCGGGGGCCGCGAGCTATCTGTTCCGTCCCAACTGCCACAGCCGCGGCACCAACACGGTCACGAACTTCCTCGCCCGGACCAAACCCAGCCCGGGCAGCCCTCGGCTGCTCATGGGAAGGCTGCGCTCCACCTGGCTGGTCGACCTCTTTGAGTCCCACGTCCCGATCACGGTGATCGTCGCGGCGGCAGGCGTCGACTCCCTCCATGGCCTCTCCCGCATCCTTCCCTTCCTCAGCGGCATTCCGGCCGACGAAGCAGCTGCACTCCTGCGAGGCGACTGATGGGCGCCGACACCTCCGCGGGCACGGTCAAGGACCGACACGAGCGGCTGCTCGCTATGCGCGCCGAGCGCAAGCTCCTCAACGACGAGGAGGTCGAACCGGCGATCGAGGACGTGGACAACAGCAGCCTCGTCGCTCTGCTTCAGGAGTTCGTGCACCTGGACCGCGGCCGCCCCCGGAAACTCACTCCGCGCACGCTGCTGATCGGCCTGTACCTGAGTACCCAAATCACGGGAGGAAAGGTCATCTTGGAGCTCGTCACGGACATCCTGTTCTTCCGTCTCAGCCCACAGATGCGCCAGCGCCTGACCGTGCCCGACTATCCGGACCACGACCAGGGCTTCGAGGCGGCTTACGCCGTCGTGCGCCGCCTCTTCCACGCGATGCGTGCAGCCATAGACCCCTCTCCACTCCCGGCCAACAAGCGACTCTCCCGAGAAGAGGCACAGCGCCTGGCCGCAGATGGGGACCCAGAGCTCTTGGCCGCGCGGGAGCACAGGCTCGCGCTGTTCACGGAGTTCGTCCTGGATGCATCAGTACGCCCGCTGAGGGGCCTGATGAACGAGCTGTCCGACGGCTCACTGGCCGTGGACGCCACCCCGATCCGCACCTTCGCACGCGGCCGCAAGACCAACGGCCCCGAGCTCTCGACCGACCCTGACGCCGGCTGGTACGTCCGCGAAGGTGACCATCGCGACCCGGACACCGTCCCCGTAGCCGAGGCCATGCGCCCCGCTGCCAAAGGCAAGAAGGGACCCAAGCCGAAGAAAGGGCGGCGGAAGAAGCCCTTGCTCAAGAAGAGGGCAAAGTACCTCTTCGGCTACGACGCGGCCTTCGCCGTCACCAGGGACGCCCGCCATGACGGTGTACTCCTCGAAGACAACACCCCCAACCCGGATGTCCTGCCCGCTCTCGTACTCGGCGTCGCCCTGGACAAGCCCGGCCAGCGCCCCGCCTACAACGGGCTCAAGATCCTCAGCAGGCTGCGGGAACGCGGCTACAAACCCGGCTATCTTGCCGGGGACCTCGCCTACAACAACTCCGAGCCCAACGAGTGGCAACTACCCGTCCGCGCCCTCGGCTACAAGCCTGTCTACGACTACCGGGTCGACCAGCTCGGCCAACAGGCCGGGGCACACGGCGCGATCATGGTCGAGGGCACCTGGTACTGCCCCTCCATGCCGCAGCCCCTCATCGACGCCACCAAAGAGCTGTGCGACGAGCGCATCGACCGGGAAAACTGGCTCCAGCGCATTGAAGCCCGCAAGCCATACCGCCTCATGCCCAAGGAGCACGAGGACGCCGACGGCTACCAGCGCATGATGTGCCCGGCAGAGGCCGGGAAAGCACAGTGCCTCATCAAGCCGCACACTCTCGGCCGCGGTATCCACCTGCCCCTGGTGGACCCCGAGCCGAGCCCCGCAGGCCCCCTCAAGGTCTGCCGCCAGGGCAGCGTCACCCTCGCGCCAATCTCCGGTGCCAAGGACTGGCAGGCGCTCGAGTACGGGGACGAGGAATGGCAGAAGGTCTACTTCCGGCTCCGGAACAGCGTCGAGGGCTTCAACGGCTACGCGAAGAACCCCCTCGGCGAGGGCATCGAGGCGGCCGACTCCCGGCGTATCCGCGGCATCGCTGCCCAGACGATCCTCCTGGCCTTCCAGCTGGCACATGTCAACCGCCGGAAGATCAAGGAATGGGTGGAGACCCTCGCCCTCGACGGGCAGCGGCCACGCAAGCGCACCCATCACCGGCGCAGAACCAAGCCGCTGGGCAGGTGGACCCCCACCGGTTACCTCGCACCGACCGCCTAGCGATCAGCGCGAGCCACACCAGCTGAAGATCAACAGAAGATCAGGGCCCGCATCGTGATGAATGCCACGGTGTGGGTCCTTTCACGTAAAAACGCCCTCAGCGGCATCCCAGACGAGGCCGACGCCCGTCCGGACAACGAGAAACGGGCCCCACCAGGACTTTCGTCACTGGTCGAGACCCGTTTCATCGGTTTCTCGTGACTTGCTCCAGGAGCGCGGACGGCGCCGGAACGCCCCGCCGCCTCGTCCAGGACTCGCAGGCACACCCGGGCCGCGGATCGTGCTGCGCCGGGACTGGCGCGATGAGCCCCGGCTGATCGTACTGACTCTCCTGTTCGTGGTCCTCGTGCTGTTTAACGTCGCCGTGTTCTTCGGCAGCCACCCGGGCATCCACATGACGGTGAGACAGCATCATGCGGTGGAGATCGCCAGCGTGGGGTACACGGCGGTCTTCGGCACGATGGCTGCCTGGCTACTCGTCAGCCGCCGGCCCGGCATCATCATGTCCACGGAAGAGGTGGTGGTGCTCGACCAGCGCGGAACCCGCATCGTCTGGTGGCTGCAGCGCGGCTGAGCGCGACGCACTCAGCCGCCGTTGAATTGGACTGTCCGCTTCCTGGCGCCGCCGGCATAACTGGTGCGCGAAGCGCGGCGCCGGGCCGTCATCCGGTTCCAGCGGTGCACACGCGGCGGCGGGTGACCGAGCGACTGCCTCCCCAGGCCCAGGTCAGCGGGGCTGTTCCGGCGCAGGCGCGCAGGCCCCGGGCGGTGAAGCGGGCGGGGTCGTCACCGATCTCGGCGAACAGGCGTGCCGCGACCAGGGAGCCGCAGGCCGGAAAGGATCGGTAGATCTCGTGGTGGGGGTGGCGGGCGAAGGCCTGTGCGGTCTGCTCGGCGAGTGGCTCGGTGTGGGTGCAGGCGTGGCTGAGCGCGGCGAGGTGGGTGAGTGCGCGCTGCCCCATCGCGTCCTCGGTGACCGGGCGCTGCCGCAGACGGCGGGCGGCGAACAGATCCCGCAAGCGGGCGTCCTCGGCGCTGTCCTGCTGGGCGCGGGCCAGGATCGCCACCGCGGTCGCCTCGTCGGAGGTCTCGGGCAGCACCGGATGCCCGGGATTCATACGGATGATGTCGGCCAGCAACGCTGCGTCGGTGCGGTCCGATTTAGTCGCGGCGGCCGCGGTGACGCGCTACGACACCCGGCTGATGACACTCTTTGAATTCCAGGAAGCCTCATCAACCGCTGCGGCCTTCCAGACCGCCCTCGCCCTGCTCCTGCCCGGCCGGGTCAACGCCTTGGCGCGCTACAGGGCCCGCGTGGAAGGCCTCCTACGCCCGGGCACGACCGGCTGATGACGATCTGTGCATTTGGCTCTCTTCCGCAGTTTTTGATGACCGCGATCATGATGGGAATCCCGGCCGCCCCGGGAGTCAGCGCCTGATCGTGGGGCGGCCGCTCTCCAACGCGTTCCGTGCCACCTCCATGAAGGCGTAGCGGTATTCGCGTTTGGCGGGGCTTTGTTCGGACGCAGCGGTGTTGCGCATGCGGGTGTGCAGCGCCCTGGTGTAGTCATGGGCGGCCTGGGCTGTCTCATGTGCACAGGTCAACTCGACGGCTTTCTTCGCCAGCCACAGGTCGTGGAGCTTCTCGTCTGCGGGGTCTTCAGTAGTCGGGAGGCCAAGTTCTTGGCGATCCAGTATCAACTCGACGCGTTGCGCGGCAGCGAGGAATGCCAAGATGGCTTCTTTGCGCTCAGCGCGTTCTGTGTCCGTGCGTTGCCGCCGATCACGTTGCACCTCGACATGTGTCGCCAGGTACTGCCCTACGAGTGTCCCGGCAGTCCCGAGGAGAACACCGATCAGGGCGAGAACTGTGCTTCCAGTAACTCCGTCCATGACATACAGCCTGGTAGATGACTGCTGTGCCACAGGCGGGGTTCTTGCAAGCCGGCGTCTGCTTGAGCTCGGGGGCATGGGCGATGACTCCCCCGCCGTGGTGGGGCGCTCCGCCTCCGGGATGGGTACCGCTCGGGCCGCCGTCAACCATCCGCCCACCCCAGGGATGCCGACGTGAGTGGAGGCCGTTGGGCTGCCCCTGGCCAGGCTGGGCTACGGCGTGACGGAGGTCGTGGCGAGGCCGTGTTGTGAGCGGGGTGTTTTGGTTCCGGGCTTTTGGGGTTGGACGGTGCGGGGGTCGACGGCTTCGCCGGGGGCGCCTTCGCGGTAGAGGGCCCTCGGGGAGGCTGTCGCGGTCGTGGGGCAGGAGGAAGAACACGCGCCGCTTGTACAGGCCGCTGTCTGGGTCGGGCTCGGCCGTCTGGTCGAGGAGGGCGTAGCCGATCATGCGGCCGTCGCGGGCGTAGGGGGGCGGGTGCTGCGGCGTTTGGTCTTGTCCAGGGCCTGGCCGCGCAGATCCTCACCGACGACCACGAGGACGTCGCGAAAGTCCTGGAGCAGCCGGCGGCCGTCGCAGTAGGCCAGGCCCTCGATGCGCACCCCGCACCGGCCGGTGCGCACCCAGTGCGCACCACCACCCGTGTAGTGCGCACCGTGGCCGACGACGGTGCGCACCCGATGCGCGCCACGACGCACGATGCAGCGCACCGCGCACCCCACCGCATCGGATGCGCACCGGATACGGGCGGGCGCCGCTATCACACACCCTCTTGTCCACGGCCTGTTCAGCAGGCGCAGCGGGGCGGTTCAGGGGAAACGTGCCGGGTAGCGAACCTGGTCAAGGGGTCGGCCGGTCACTCAGTGCACAGGTGCGGGCGGTGCGCACCGACGCGATGCGGTTTGGTGGGCAACCACCGTGGCGCGCACGATGATGCGGCGCATCGTGGGGCGGTGCGCATCGGGTGCAGCGGGTGCGCGGGCATCGGGTGCGGCTGGTCGTTCACCACAGCCACGCGGTGGAGTGGCGCATGCGGGACAGGGCGCGCGCGTCGCGGCGCGCTGCCGCGCTGCCGATGCGGCTCTGCCGGGGGCGGGGCCGGCGGGACTGCCCGGAAGTCAGACGGCGGCGCCCTGCCGCCCTGAGCCGGTCGCGCTGCTCGCGCAGCTCCTTCTGCGCCTGTGCCTTCGGCTTTTGGGCCTTGCCCTCGGAGGGCTGGGGGCGCGGCCCAAACGCGGCATCCCGCTCGCGGATGCCCTCCCTCACCCGGGCGGCGAGGGCCTCGATCCTCTGCTCGTGCGGCGGCGTGGTCATACGGTCCTTCCTGGTGTGCTCCCCCGGCCCGGTACGGGCCCCGGGGACTGCTGGGTGTGCGGCGGCTTCGTCGGGGCAGCGGGTCGGGCAGGCGGGTCCGAGGCGGCGCGCTCTTTCACCCCGCCGCGGAGTCTGGCGGCAGTGAGGATGAACCGGCGGGTGTCCTCGGCTGCGGCAAGGTCGGTCGTCTGCTGCTTCTCCCGGCCGTGGTGCGATCCTTCGCGCGGCGGGGCGGCGGGAATTGCGACGGCGTGCGGCAGGGAACGGCTGGCCAGGCGGCGCGAGCGGCGAGAGGCCCGGACTCGGGTGGTGAGGGCGTCACCGGCGAGCCGGGCGCGCTCGTAGCGGGAGGCCGTGCGGTGCCGGGTCAGCGGGCGCACGACGGCCCGGCCGTCACTCTCGCGCGGGTACAGGTAGCGGAAGTCGGCGGTGAGCGCCCTGCCGACGGGGCGGGTGCAGCCGTCGACGGCGGCCCGCACGATCGCTTCGTCCAGGCCCGGTTCATGGCGGCGGCCTCGCAGCACGTACGTGAGGTGCCGACGGGCCTCGGCGAGCAGGTGCCGGTGCTGGAACGCCCCGCGCATCACGTACACCACGGCCACGGTCTCGACGGCGGCCAGGGCCAGGTCGACCACCGGCCGGACCCGGGCCCACACGGCGGTGGCCGCCGCCCGCGCCGTCTCCAGAAGCCGGTCGACGACGTCGGCGCCCACCGCGTGGACGGCGGACCTGCGCCACCGCTCCCGCAGCTCCGGCAGCGTGCGCGGGATCCCTTTGGGCGGCCGGGTCCTGTCCGCGGCGATCAGGGCCAGCTTGTAGCGGGCACGCTCCCCCGGCTCGTGCCCGTGGTCGCTCCGGTACTGCTGGAGCTGGTCCTCGTAGGCGTGCTCGATCTGCTGGCGGCGGGTGGACTGCCAGCCGATCAGCTCATGTGGGACACCGGCGATCTCCATGACCGGGCGCTTGCCGGGGGTGACCTCGCGCGGCTCCCACGCCACCCCGAGCCGGGCGGAGACCTCCTCCATGAACAGCAGGGTGTACAAGGCGTCGGCCGCGACGACATTCTCGAAAAGGTCGGCAGTCGCGAGGTTGCCCCAGGTCCCGTCCGGGCGGCGGACTTTGACGGACAGCACGGCGTGATCGTGAAGGAGCGGCCGTCCGGACCGGGATTCGTGGTGGCGGAACACGGCGACGACCAGCCCGTCCTTGACCGGCGCCTGGTGGCCGCCGCCGCTGCCCCACCGCACCCGGGCCACCGACTCCTCCAACCGGGCGAGCGTTCCGTCCCGGGCGATCTCGTGGCATTCCTCCAGCACGCGGCGGGTGGCGTCATCGGCCAGCGCCCACAGCGCATGGGCGGTCGGCGGCGCCCGGAACACCAGGTCCACCGCCAGCACCGGGGAGTCGATGTGCTCGATCGGCCGCGCCAGCACGGTCGCCCGCCGCACAGCCGCCGGGTCCGCTCCTGCTGCCTGGAGCTCACGCTCGATCCGGTCCGCGTCCGGGTGCCGGCCCTCCCCCAGCAGCAGCTCGGCCTGCCGCTCGGTCACGGTCTCGCCGGACGCCAGCCCGAGCGCGGCCGGGCCCCGCCCCGTCCAGCGCCCGGGCGGCACACCGGCCTCCTCCTGCGCGGCGCGCAGCGCCTTGCCCGCCGGACGGGGACCGTCACCGGCCATCACCCCGCGGAAGTAGTACCGCCACCCCGCACCCGCAGCCACCTTCGCAATACTGATCACCCGCCCAGCAGACACCTCCCATGCCCCGTCGAAGGCCGCCAACGGCGGCGCCTCCCGCCGGGCGGGAGGAAAACACCGAACCGTTACACTCCTCCCCCCGTCACGCGGTCCCCGGAGACAGCGTGCAAATGCTGCGCGACGACGCACCCGCCTCCGCCCGCCGGTCGAGCGGTCCACAGGGAGTGTCTGCCTGCCAGTCGAACCGGTCGCCGGTCTTCGCTCCTTCGATCCGTACAGCGTCCGCCCATCGGCCCCCTACCGACCCGTCTCTGCACAGAGCCGCGCCCCCCTCGAGCAGTTGGTCGGGCATCCAGCCGGTGACATCAAGGGGCGCGCCAGCCAGCGGACCAGGAAGAGCTCGAGGTAGTCGGCGGACCAGGCCGGGCCCGCCGGGCACCACGGGGCGAAGCGGTCGCAGAAGGTGACACCGAAGGCGCGCACTGCCGAGGCACATGCGTGCCGGCCCTGCTAGTCGTTGTTGCCTGAATTGCGGAGCCGGGCTTCGCGCTCCCGGATCCCCGCCGCGTCGTCATGCGGCCTGCGCGTCGTCGTGCCCATGGTCGTCTCGTGTGGGCCGGGGGTGGCGGCGCGCAGTTCTTCGCCGTAGTCGTCGTCGGCGGCCAGGCCAGGATCAGGTACCACTCGACGATGTCGTCCGGTGCGCCGTCGACCGCGGTGTCGCGTCCTCTCGCGCGCACTCTGATCCGGTAGTCCCCCGGGCCGTTGAAGGACAGCGGCGGGAAGTCGCGCTCCAGGTCGGCGCCCATCGCGCGTAGCTGGAGTTCGCCGGTGGTGAAGTGCAGGGAGACCTCGACCACCTCCTGCCAGTGGCGCAGGTCGGGGGCGGGTTCGCCGCGGTGGAGGCTGAGGGTGACTTCCACATCCGCGGTGTGGACGCCGGTGTAGACGGTGGCACGGTCGTCCTCGATCTGCTGGATCACGTCGGCAGGGAGGGTGTGGATCCCGTCTGCCGCTGGCGGTGGGGTTGGTGTGGTGGGCGAGGCGCTGGGAGAGTTGGGGCGAGCTGAGTGGGCAGGCGGGGTGAGGAGTTGGCGATGCCATCGGTGCGGAGCAGGCTGGGAGTGGACGTGTCCGTCGACTACTACGCGCTGTGCCTGGAGGAGGCAGATGACGAGCTGGTGCCTGTGCCGTGGCCGGATGACTGGGAAGGTGTGGGCGGCGGCGGCCCGTTCCTGACTGCCCGGGAGTGCAGGCTGGACATCGTCAGCGGCGGCCACACGCATACGGCGCGGGTGGAAGCCGAGATCTGGGACGCCCAACCTGATCCGGATGTGAGCACGCTCTGGGAGGCGCAGGCCGAGGCGGAGATCTTCTGCCCATCGGGGGAGTTGACGTTGAGTGGGCTTACCCGCCCGATGCAGAAGGTGCTGCACCTGGGTACCCCGGGCAGACGGTGGGGAGTTCGGGTGCACTGCGCCGGACGTGAAAATGTACACTGGGAGGCTCAGCTGGATGTGCCCCGGGGGGTGGAACAGTACCTGGTGCAGTTCTGGCCCCTCGGTGCCTGACGCGGGGTACGGTCCCGAGCGGGACCGCACCCCGCCTTCCGCTTCTCCTTGATGATCGCTTCTACTTGATGATCACGATGAAGGCGTCGTTGTCCTTCCCGTCGACGATCCTGGTCTTGCCGTAGAAGCTCGAGAGAAGTGCCCCTGCGGCACCGTTGTCCTTGCCGGCCAGGGGCATCGCCGAGAAGTGTCCTTCGGCGCTGACGGCTCGTAGGCGTGCTGCGCGCACCCTTCGTAGGTGACAGCGAACGGAAACTCATCGCACTCCTTGCCGCCCTGGGGACAGTTGCTGCCCCAGTACTTCTTGCAGACCTTGATGGCTTCCTTGCGGTTGTCGTCCCTGCGCTTCTCGTCGTGGTACAGGAGGTGCAGCGGGTATTTGAGGTCTGCGCCGGGCACGTGCTTCTTGCTGTTGACCGGCTTGGTCGTGCCCGGATGGGCGTAGGCCTTCTTGATGTGGTCGGCCACGGCCTTTTCCGGAGCGCCCTTCTTGGAGCGGTACCGCAGTGTCGCCACGAGGGAGAAAGCCCGCAGCCCCCTTCTGCTTGGCCGCGAGGTACTGCGCCTTGTCCCAACGGGGTGCGAGGAAGAACAGTTTGCCGCCTGGGTCCCCGCCCAGGACGTGGCCGGGCGGCGGCGTCACCTTGACCTCGGGCTGGTAGATCGCGAACACCAGGTCGTCCCGGCCCGAGCCCTGCTTGGGATTGAAGACCACGGTGTGCTGGAAGGTGGCCGGATGCTGGCTCTTGATCTCATCGAAGCTCTGCGCCCCTGGAATGCTGCCGCCCTCGTGGTACTTAGCTGCGGCCGGCCACTTCTGCGGAATCGTGATCTTCGGGTGATCATCAGGCCGCTGGTGACGGTCTCGCTGGTCTTGGTCAGATCGGTGAAGTAGTGCTGCACCTTCATCGTCCGGCTGCTCTTGGCGACCGTGCCCACGGACAGCATGACGAACTGGCTCTCCCCCACCGGCTCGTTGTCCTTGAGCCAGATCTGGGTGAAGGATGCGCCCGAGCACATCGTGAACCGGGACTTGGAGAAGAACTTCTTGTCGCTGCCGAGGCCCTTCCTGCACTCGGCCGCTGTCATCGTGTGCGACGGCTCGGGCCAGCTGACCCCCGACGGCCCGCGCACAAGCTGCGGCACAGGCTCCGACGCGGAAGGACGGGAGGACAGCCGCCCGTACCGGGCAGCCGGACCGACCGTCTCCATCGGCCCCACCGCGTCCCTGTCCGGGTCCCCGGCGACCTCGCGCTTGAAGGCCTCGTACCCGCCCTCGGCCTGCAGATCCTCCAGCGACGGCAACCGCGCCCCTGCAGGCCGCATGAAGGACTCCACCCGAAGCCCCTCCCCAGCGCCCGTACCGGTACTTGCTTGCGCCGTCGGCATCAGCGGTATCAGCGCGGCGACCGCTGCCAGCGCCACCACCTTCACCCGGCCGCAAATCTGATACTTCACGGACCCCCTCGAAGAGAACAACCGGAGTGCATGCGCGCCCCGGCAGCCCTCATGCAACCGGCCTGGCACCTTCACCTGAACGGCGATACGAACGTTTGCCCGAATCGCCCGTAGCTTTTGGCCGAGGCGAACCTCTTGCCCGTGCGGCTGTCCGCACACATAGGGCCGAGGTGCACGCGCCGCTGGCCGAGAAGCCGTACGGGCGACCTGACGGCCCTCGGTTTGGTGGGCCACTCCCCCGCCGAAGTGTCGGGTCCTGCGGGCCGCGAAGCCACTGTTGGGGGCGTGGCCTTGTGCTCGTGGGAAGCACAGGGTGGCGAAGGGGTGGGGTGGTGCGGTGAGTTCCTCCTCTCCGTGTGCTTGTTGTCCGCGGACAACAAGCTGGGGCGACATGCCTCCTGTGGGGTCTCCGAGAGCATCGGGGTGAGTAAGGTACCGCCATGACCGCGCCATACGACCCGAGTGATCGGGAAAGGTGGTAGCGAAGCTGCCCGCTGAGCTGTGCAAGGAACTCAAGGTCCGGGCCGCGAGTTGGGCAGGGACATCCAGGACGCCGTGACGGAAGGCGTGGAAGCTGGCGGAAGGCGAAGGACCGCCCTGTGGTCGACACCAGCGGCGGGGCCTCGTTCGCGACCTATCTGCCGGCCGGGCTCTACGGCAGCGTCAAGAAGGACTGCAAGGCCAGGAATGTCTCGTACAGCCAGGGCATCGCCCGGTCGGTCCGCCTGTGGCTCGACAGCAACCCGTCCCCCGGCCGAAGGCCCCGCGGGTCACCGGGGCCCGACGGATCGTCTTCGGGAACCAGAAGGCCCAGCACCGCGCAGGCCCTCGCGGAGTCCGAGCACCGCACCCTTTTGATCGACTACGACCCGCAGGGGCACCTGCCGAAGCAGTTGGGCCATCCGCTGCTCGACATCGAGGCACCCAGCCTGGCCAAGCACCTGCTCGCCGACTCGCAGCGGTGGCCAGTCCGTCAAGAGCCCACCTGAAAAGGGGGTACGGCGAAGGCGCGTGTCGCCCAGGGCAACACGCGCCTTCGCCTTGTGCTGAGCCTGCTAGTCGTCGTTGCCTGAATTGCGGAGCCGGGCTTCGCGCTCCCGGATCCCCGCGGGGTCGTCATACGGCATGCGCGTCGTCGTGCCCATGATCGTCTCGTGCGGGCCGGGGATGGTGGCGCGCCATTCTTCGCCGTAGTCGTCGTCGGCGGCCAGGACCGTGGCGGGGGCGGCGGGTGCCGGCCAGGCCTGGATCAGATACCACTCGACAATCTCCTCCGGTGCACCGTCGACCGCGGTGTCGCGTCCTCTCGCGTGCACTCTGATCCGGTAGTCCCCCGGGCCGGCGAAGGACAGCAGCGGGAAGTCGCACTCGAGGTCGACTCCCATCGCGCGCAGCTGGAGTTCGCCGGTGGTCGAGTGCAGGGAGACCTCGACCACCTCCTGCCAGTGGCGCAGGTCGGGGGCGGGTTCGCCGCGGTGGAGGCTGAGGGTGACTTCCACGTCCGCGGTGTGGACGCCGGTGTCCACGGTGGCACGGTCGTCCTCGATCTCGACCAGGCCGTTGGAGTGGACAGGCAGGTGCGGGCCCACCACCTGGTCGTCCTCCCGGATGAGGAACTGGTGGTACTGGGCGAACACCGGGCCGGTCACCCGCTGGATCACGTCGGCCATGCGGACGCCTTCCTGAAGGGGAGGGAGTACTGCGCTCTGTAGGCTACGGCTTGATCCAGTGACGAACCGGTCTGCGTCGATCAGGCGCCTGCTGTGCTCCTCGTTGCCGTCGCCCCTGCCAAGTCGAGGCGATGGTCGCTCGTCGTCCTTCATGGCGCGTGGGTGGAGCGGTGTCGCTCTCCTGGTGCGGTCTGTGGCCATCGGGATGCCGCCGTTTGCTTCCGTTGCCTGCCCCATGCTGCTTGCGACACCACGGTGCTTGTCACGGCTGACGAGGGCTGCCGGGGCAGCGACTTGATCACGCGTTCCGGCCCGACTCTCACCCCGATCCCTGGTCGAGACGCTGAAGCTACAGGCAGTCTGAGCTGCAAGATATAACGATGCATATTGCGTGAGATATACTTTACAAAGTTGCGTCACATGCAACTACCAATAGGTGCTTCTCTGCATCTATATATAGATGGAGTATCACAACGTAAAACAGCCTCATACATCTAACGTGCTCAATGTTGATGCATGTTGCTCTATAACTAGCGAGCTAGCTAGCTACGTTACTTGCTTACTTCATGCCTTACTTGCCCACTGGTCAGCTTCCTTGCGTACCTGCTACCCTGCAACCTTGTGTGCTTGCTTGGGTACTCGCGTACTAGACACTCAGCTGACGTCCCACCCGACTTGCTTGCCTGCGGCCTTGCCTCCGACCTGCTGAGTCAGTCAGTGCCTTGACTGACGTGTCAGCTTCCGACCGCCTTTGCGACGCATTGCGTTAGCGTCCGAACGTGCGATGGGTCGCCTTACTGTGCTACCTACACAGCGCCCTTGTTAGCGTGCAAGCTTGCGTACCTCCTCGCGCGCCGACGCAGTAACGAGCTTTGGATCGACCTACCTTGCCGATGCGCTCTCTCGCTTCTTGCCGACCGGACGGACAAGCGGCCGCCGTCGCTGCTGCGGTTCCTGTCCCACGAACGCTGCCGCCGACGAGCGGCGGCTCTACCGAGCAGGCTCGGCTCTCCGCTGTCCAGCGAGCTGACCGTCAGACCCGTCCGGTAGCGACCGGATCGGCTGCCGCGCGCGCCACTTCGCGTGCTGCCGGGCGATCTTCATCGGAAATCGCCCACCCGCCTAAGCTCTCGCGCGCGTCTGCGGCACTCAAGGCCATGCCTGCTGTTATCGTCGTGCCTCAAAGATCCTGTGACACGAGCCTAAGCACGGGGGGGCAACGTCGATGATCAGCAGATACTGGACAATTCGACATCTCAACACCCCGTGTCACGTGGCATCAAAGCAGCTAAGAATCCCAATTGGGACATGAAGGGGCGGCGAAGAGCATGCAGGTGCTGGTGGTGGCGAGCCAGAAGGGTGGAGTGGGCAAGACGACCACGACAGTCAATCTCGCGGCGAGCCTCGCGCTCTCTGGCCTTCGGGTCCTGGTGGTCGACCTCGAGCCTCAGGCGCAGGCCGGTGAGGCCTTGGGCCTGAGGATCACCAACGACGAAATCCAGCGATCGCTCGGTCTGGGCCTGCAGATGGCAGCGCAGGGAGCGATGCCCGACCTGCGTGCCCTGCGATTCGACCGGACCGAGCTGCTGGACGGGTGGGACTGCGACGGATCTCTTCATCTGCTCGCCTCGGAAGAGTCCACCATGAGCAACGCTCAGAACCTCGTGGTCGCCGGCGGCTACAAGGCGACGCCCATCCTGCGGCGCATGCTCATGACAGTGGCCGACGACTACGACTACGTCGTCGTCGACACCCCTCCGGCCATTCAGGGCCTGTCGACGGTGGGATGGGCCTCCGGGGACTGGGTTCTCACCGTGTGCAACCCGGAGTACGCCACCGTCAAGGGCGCTGTGACCCTGCGGGGATCGGTGAGATTCGTGTCCGAACGCACCCAGGGGGAGTGCACCCCCCAGTACCTGGGCGCAGTGCTGGACAAGTCCAACCCGCCATCGCAGTGGAGCGGTGAAGAGGTGGAAGTCCGCAATGGCATGGTCTCCGCCGGATTGCTGCCTTTCCTTACCGACATCCGAACAGACCGGCGGATCTCTTCCGCGTTCGGCGTGGGGATGCCGGCCGTCATCCGTCACGCCAACCACCCGCCGGGCAAGCTCTACGCGGCGCTCCTCAACGAAGTCATGACCCGCATGGACACTCCTCCAAGCACCTGGGAGACCGCGCCCGTGATCGATGTGGAGCCAACCAGTGTCTGACCACGAGACCGACGCACCACAAAGCGGACGCAAGAAGCCGGCGAAGAAGGCCGCCCGGGCCTTCCCGGCCCGCAAGCCGCCCAAGACCGCCGGAGTGTTCGACAGCGTCATCGCCGGTGCGGACCAGATCGCCGCCAACGCCTTCGCGGCCGGGGCCGCCCCCGCGGACGCCGCCGCGGCCCCCTTCACCCTTCCCGGTGGCGAGAGCCACGCATCCCTTCCCACCCAAGTCGCTCCGATGCCTCCCGCCGCGCCCGGGCACGCACCCGGCGGACCATCGGTGGTGCCGCCCGCCCCCAACCAGACGCCGGTACACGTTCATGGCGCTGCGCCCCCAAGTACCGTTGTTCCCGAGGTCGACGGGGACCAGGCGCCGCAGCCGCGATCGGGTGCCGACTCCGGCCGTCAGCAGTCGCAGTCGGCCGAGAGCGCGGCCGCGGCGACGCGCGAGCACACGCAACCGAGCAGCGACAGCAGCCAGTCGGCGTCAACCCCCCTCGCCAGGACCGGCGTGGCCTACGCGCCACGCAGGCGGAACACGCGTCGGGGGGAGTGGGCGCACCAGGCTGTGCGGGAGAGCTTCGCCGACGCCAAGATCGCCTCCAACACGTGGGGCATGCACGGATTTCGGATCCTTCCGGACGTGCTGGCCGGCCTCAAGAAGCGCCTGGCCCGCGACAAGCGCTCCTCGGGCAACACTCAGCTCGCACTGGGGCACTACATCGATGCCGCACTGCGGCACGCTCCTCAGAACATCGACGACCAAGTGGCCTGCGCCCAGGCGTTCCTGGCTGAACGCATGGGCTTCGTCGACGCCGGCCTGCAGTCCACGTACCGTATCGGCCCCGACGCGCGGGCCTATGCCTCGGAGCTCAACCTCGCGCTCCAGGAGGCGAACCACGGACGCAAAGGCCTCTACGTCATCTCCGCGGTCATCACCGAGCTGCTGCGGGCGATGGAGGCCGAGGGGGAGCTGCAAAGGCCGGCTCCGCCGCCTGCTTGACCGCATCGCCGCACTGAACAGCACATATACCGAAGGGTGTACCGGCCGATATCCCGGCCAGTGCACCCTTCATTGTCTTCTTCTCTATCCCGTATGCCGCATCGCTACAACATTCCCTCTAACGATCCAGCTAGCCATCGATCCCCCCTACGTGCCCACGTACGCACGGCCAGGCAAACCATCCATGTGACACCCGAACTCCCAAACGAGTGCAGCTATCGAACACACTGTCCTGGCTGGCCTTTTGACGGGAATGCCGCCCAAAGAGACACGCGGATGTCCTTGTGACACGCGGAAAGGTGCCGAGCTGCGGTAGGTTTCGATCAGCACACACGCCCGTCACCGAGAAGGAAGGGTGCAGATGTCGCGCGCGACCCTGACCACACACGCACTCCACGTCGCCGCAGGCGTCAGCGAGCACTGGGGATGGAAGGCCCTCAACGCCGGTGTGATCCACGAGCCCCACTCGGAGGACGACGTGATCGCCCTGCGGGTGTACGCATGCGTCTCCCAGATCGCCTGGCCGGGCGAGAAGCGCCCCAGAAGCGCCAAGCAGCAGCTCGAGCTCTGGCAGGAACTCGCGGTCCACACCGCACGCGAGGCGCTATCCAGCCACTCCACGACGCACGAGACCGCGATGTGGGTCCTCCCCGACGGCGTTCACACCGCCACCACACCCGGCGAACGAGCGGCGCTCGAGCTGGACGTGCTCTCCGGGCGGCCCGCCTTCCGCATCCCCATCGGCCTGTGGATCACCCAGCTCCCCGAAGCCCTCGCGAAGCTCCCCAAGCCCCGTATCCGCCGCTCGAGCAAGACAGACGCACCGGCAGCATGAACACCCAGAACCCCTGGCTCGGGCATCCCCAAAACCTCGCTGGGCGGCGTGGTGGATAGCAACTGCGAACTTTGCTGTCCACCACGCCGCCCAGCGGCGCATCGAGGAGCCGGGGCACCACCCCCGACTTCTCACAACAGCAGCCAGGCGTCCTCCAACGCCCTGACCTGAGAGGAGAGGTGCCAGACACAGCTGAACAACCCTGCGACTAAACCGCTCTGCCACAGCTACGACGCCGAGCGGCTAGTTCTTGTCTGCCTCTTTCCCGGTCACTAGCTCCTGGAGCACATCATAGCTGCCACTCCGGGGGTAGGTCTCGTGCTGCCTCCAACCGGCACCCGCCCCGCCCCAAACGCACCCGTTCACCCACCAATGCGTCGCACCGACCGCGTCCGCGTTCCGTGGCGTGTCATCAGCTCAGCCGCCTATCCCGACTCGGCGCTTGCGGTCTACATCAAAGTGAAGGCCCTGGCGATGCGGCCAGAAGCCTGCACCGCAGGAGTCGCCGTCCTGGCCGCCTACCTGCGGCTGAGCAAGCGCACGGTTGAACGCGGCCTCAGCGCCTTGAGCAACCCCGATCCTCACGACGGCGTCGTAGAACTCCTCAGCCAACGACGCACAAAGCCGGGCGGGCAAGGTACGACAGCGCTGCGCAGCCCGCGGAAGATGAACACCTCAGAACGCTTCGTCTGGGTACCGGTGGCAGCCGCCGACGACCTCGACCCTCGCCAACTGCGCGCCTGGGCCGCGCTCGCCTACGCCCAGGCCCAGAACATGCAGGTGTCCGAGAGCGAACTGGGGGAGCTGCTGCGACACCATCGCGGCTCGCGCGCAGGCCAGCCCGTGGGCGCCGCCTGCGCCGGCAGCACGGTCGACGCCCTCGAGGCCCGCGGCTGGCTCACCGTGCAGCGTCGCGCGGGCCGACAGGGCCGACACCTGTTCACCGTCGTCCAGCCCACCGGTTCGCCCTCCAAGACATCCATGACCGGCGACGACCCCAACGGCCCGCGGACCGCCACCGATGACCCACGTCGGGGTTCCGCCTCCGGTGGCGGATCGGGCTCTCCATCCGGTGGCGGATCCCTCGCGACTAAGGAAGACCACCTGACTGACCGACACGATCACGACGCCGCGGCGCCGTGCCCACCCGCCGCAGGCGAAATCCCGTTGAGTAGGCGGAACGTCCCCACGCTCGATGCCCGAACACCCCATGTCGCCGCGAGTTCAGCGAATCTCGCGCTCCGCGCGGCAGCCGCACCGCCCACCCCGACTCCCACCAAGCGCCCAAGCGCCCCTGGCGGACATCGCCGTCCATACACAGGCCCACCGCTCACGTACAACCCGAGGATCTCCTGGGTCCTCGAACCCCTCCGGTCCCTGATTCCGAGGACCACGGTCTACATCCAGCGTCAGATCGCCCGCGAAGTCGGTGCCCAGCTCGCCCTGGGGACCGAGCCCGCACGGCTGCGCGAACGGTTGCAACTACGGCTCGCCAGGACAGACCCGGCACAAATCAGCAACGTGGGCGGCTGGATCATCAAGGCCGCGCTGCCCCGCTGGGGCTGCTACGACCCCAAGTGCGAGTCAGGCATCCGGTGGGCCACTGGCCAGGCATGCCAGGTGTGCCTGGCCGAACGAGCCCACCGCAAGGCCGAGCAGTCGCAGCGAGCCGACCACGTGACCACCGCTGCGTCGAGCACGGAGCCGTGTGCGACGACCGACCCACAGGTCCCTGCCGAGGCCGGCCCGCAAGCCCCCACATCTGCGGCATCCAGGAGACTCTCTTCGTCAGGGGATGAAACCGCCTTCGCGGGGACCGCTCGTTGCCCGGACTGCGGCCGCCGCCAAACCGATCGCCACGGGCCTGCTCGATGCGGACCCTGCGCCGACGCCTGCACGCTCGGGCACATCGTCACGCAGGCCATGGACGCGGCAGGGCATGGCCTTACGGGCCGGGCAAAGCTCGACGCGGCCGCTGTGGCACGCGACGACGTGCTTCAGCACGCCGACAGCGCCCGCACGCGAGCCCGGGCCGCGGGACAGAACGAGAGCCAGCAGACACGTGCCGTCTTGCAGGCCGCGCGGAACCGGGTCTTCCACTGGGAGGCTTCCACTGTCCGACCAATGGTCGCCACCTGACGGTGTCCGCTCCCCGTCATGCGAAAAGGCCGCCGAATCGCCGAGAGGTGCCAGCGGACAACTGCCGGATCCCATCGCCGTTGCGGCACTGGGGGACCGCGGCACAAGCCCAGCCGACCTCCGTCGCGCCGAGGAAGCCGGCGTTGATGACACTCTTTGAATTCGGCCACCTGGTGCTCTGGGGTGGACCAAACCTGCTCTTTTGATCTCCCCACCCTTCGTGTGGTCTCGCTCG
The DNA here is from genome assembly GCF_014646055.1 of Wenjunlia tyrosinilytica. Taxonomy (GTDB): domain Bacteria; phylum Actinomycetota; class Actinomycetes; order Streptomycetales; family Streptomycetaceae; genus Wenjunlia; species Wenjunlia tyrosinilytica. The sequence continues at coordinate 10,052 of NZ_BMMS01000040.1, read as the reverse complement.
GCGTGTCGGGATGGGTTGCTGTGGTCGAGGAGAGTCTGCGTGAGCTACGAGTTCGGCCTGGTCGGGGGCCCGGATGCTCACGTGGGAGGAAGACGTGGACGCTCACGCACTGCGTCGTCAGGGTTGGACGATCTCGGCGATCGCGCGGCATCTGGGCCGTGACCGCAAGACGATCCGTGCCTATCTGAACGGCGAGCAGGTCCCGGGGCAGCGCCGTCGGACTCCGGATGCGTTTGTGTCGTTCCTGCAGTACTGCCGGCAGCGGCTGGCCGATGATCCGCATCTGTGGGCCTCGACCCTGTTCGACGAGGTCAGGGGACTGGGTTATGAAGGCCGGTACTCGACGTTCACCCGCGCGCTTCGCCGCTTTGAGGTCCGGCCCCACTGCGAGCCGTGCCATGCGGCGACCGGCCGGAACGTCTCGGTGATCGCGCATCCGCCGGGCGAGCAGATCCAGTTCGACTGGCTGGAGCTGCCGGACCCGCCGCAGAGCTGGGCAGTGGGTGAGCACGCGCACCTGCTGGTCGGGGCGCTCGCCCATTCCGGCCGGTGGCGAGCGGTGCTGGCAGAGTCCGAAGACTTCCCGCACCTGGTCCAGGCCCTCGACCGGGTGGTCCGCAAACTGGGCGGGACCGCGAGACGGTGGCGCTTCGACCGGATGGCGACGGTCTGCTACACCTCCAGCGGACAGGTCACCGCCTCCTTCGCCGCGGTCGCGAAGTACTACGGCGTCGACATCTGCCCGCCGCGTCGCGGCAACCGCAAGGGTGTCGTGGAGAAGGCCAACCATGCGGCCGCAAGGCGGCGTGATCAGCCCGGTGCTCTTGAAAATCGCTCTGCACGGGATGGAGACGGCTGCGGGAGTCCAGTACCGGCAGACCGGCCGCCGTGGCGGTGACACCATGCCGGGCTCCCCGCTGCTGGTGAGATACGCCGACGATCTTGTCGCCCTGTGCCATTCACGGGAACAGGCCGAACAGGTCAAGGCCCGGCTTGCCGAGTGGCTGAAGCCGAGAGGGCTGGTCTTCAACGAGGACAAGACGCGCGTCGTCCACCTCGAAGAGGGCTGTGACTTCCTCGGCTTCACCATCCGCCGCTATCACGGCAAGCTGCTGATCAAGCCGAGCCGCGAAGCCGTCAGACGGATCCGGAACAGGCTGCGCGCCGAAGTGCGGTCCCTTCCCGGGGCCAATGTTGCTGCGGTGCTGCAACGGCTCAACCCGATCATCCGGGGATGGTCCGCCTACTACCGGAATGTGGTCGCCAGCGAGATCTTCACCGCGCTGGACGACTGCATGTGGAAGCTCACCTACAAGTGGGCGACCCGCGCCCACCCGAACAAGCCCCGGCACTGGGTCACCGCCCGGTACTACGGCAAGTTCAACAAGTCCCGGCAGGACCAGTGGGTGTTCGGCGACCGCGACAGCGGCGCCTACTGCCGAAATTCGCCTGACGAAGATCGTCCGACACCAGATGGTCCATGGCTCGGCGTCCCCGGACGATCCTGCTCTGGCCACCTACTGGGCCGAACGGCGCCGCAACAGCGCACCACCGCCCATCGACCGCGCCACCCTGCGTCTGCTCCAGGCGCAGAACGGGCAGTGTCTGATCTGCCGGGGCCCGCTGCTGCACGTCGACGACCCGCCGTCCAGCCCCACCGAATGGGAGCGATGGCTGCGGGGCACCCGCCAGGCGATCACCGCCAGGAAGATCACCTATCGCGGGGTCGACACGTCGGACGGGGTGCAGCTCCGTCTCATCCACTCGACCTGTGGCACTGCACGTCTGTGAGCCCCTGGGGCTTGCTTGAGCCGAGCTGCGGGGAAAGCCCGCACGGCCGTGAGGGGGGACCGCCGCAGTAATGCGGCGGTCCTACCCGACTCTTCGCCGCCTACGCCTCAGCCAAGGGCCGGGCCCTGGTGGACCGAGAGCTGTATCTGCCCAAGTCCTGGATGTCCGACCGAAATCGCTGCCGGGCAGCGAGGATCCCCGACGAGCGGGAGTTCGCCACCAAGGGCGACCTGGCCAAGGCCATGGTGAAGCGGGCGCTGGCCTCACCACTGCCCATCGCCCGGGTGACCGCGGACTCCGCCTACGGCCAGGAATGGCGGTTGCGCCGCATGCTGGAGGAGGCCGGCGTCAGCTATGTCCTGGCCGTGCCGAAGTCCCAGCATGTCCACGCCCTGGGCCGCACCGACTTCGCCATCGCCCAGGCACCCGACGATGCCTGGGAGCGCCACTCCTGCGGCAACGGCGCCAAAGGCCCGCGCATCTACGACTGGGCCGCGGCCCGGCTGCCCGCCATCGACGACTTCGACGGCGATCAGCCCACCCACCAGCGATGGGTCCTGGCCCGCCGCAGCCCGGCCCGTCCGGACGAGGTCGCCTACTACCTCGCCTACGCACCCAACGGCACCGCCGTCGCCGAACTCGTGCGCGTTGCCGGGAGCCGCTGGCGATCGAGGAAGCCTTCCAGGCCGCGAAGAACGAGTGCGGCCTCGACCAGTACGAGGTCCGCCGCTATCCGGGCTGGTACCGGCACATCACACTGGCCATGCTCGCCCACGCCTTCCTCGCCGCCATGGCCTCAGCGGCAGCCGAAAAGGGGGCGGCAGAAACGGTTCCGGCGCTCTCGCGCCACTCACCGTGGCAGAAATCCGACGGCTCCTGGCAGTTGGCCGTCCCCCGGTGACACACCTGCGGCGCACCGGCCACGAACTGAACTGGTCGCGCTGGCGCAGGCACCACCAGGCCATCGCCAGACGCTGCCACTACCGCCGCCGCATCCGAGGTCACGAACTTCCACAAACTGACGCGGCGTCAGCCGAGTACACTCAGAAACACGGCTCTGCCCCGCAGTGATAGCGAACTGCGACTGGAGTACTAAGCGAAGCCCTCCGATGCGCAGTCGGGCCCGGCGGCCAGGCCCAGCTCGCCGCCGAGACCCGCAGGTCCGTCCACCGGCGTCAACGTCAGCCACACCCCGCCGGCGGCTACGTCGCTGGCCCACACGTCCGCTACATCCTCGAATGGAACCCTTCGAGTTTCTGATCAATAAGCAGGAACAGCTGACCAAAAGCCGGAGGACTGCTGGGGGTGATGGCGGGGAGTTCATCCGAGTTCGGCGTGGTCGTGGATGGCTGCGGTATCGGACCGGACGGTCCGGGTCCCGCTGCCGGGCGGGCTTTCGTCCGAGCGGGCCTTGAGGTCTTCGACGTTCACGGCCGGAGGCCGTGGCGTCGTGTGCTGCGAACAGTGCACTGCGCCGAGGTCGATGCCGGTCAGGTCGGCGGTGCGCAGGTCGGCGTGGGTGAAGGTGTCCAGGACCGTGTGGACCGAGTCCGTGTCGAGAGCGGGTGGTTCCCGGAGGAGCGCCGGACCGATGGCCCGGCATCCGGGTTGTCAGACCTTGATGACCTTGACGGCCGGTCCGCAGAGCAGGCTGATGTCCTCGGGGTCGGAGGCCAGGACGGTCACCGGTCCTGGCGCGGAGCGTGCGACGGCGGCGAGGACGGTATCGATGGTGTTCGTGTGGCCGCTGAGGTGGTGGCCGCGCAAGAGTGCTGCCGCTTGGTCGGTGACGTCCTTGGTGACGTCATGGACGTCGATCCGGGACAGTGCCCACCGGATGCGGGCGGGGTGGATGCGTTCGTGGTCCGCCTCGAGGGTGGTCATGGCGGTCGTGGCCACACGGATGCCCTCTTCCAGGGCTGCCTGGACGAGGGCCAGGACGGCGCGGTCCTTGAGGTAGAGCTTGGACAGGCCCTCGCTGTCGAGAAGGAGCGTGCCGGGCATCAGGCTGCGGCACCGCCCGAGTCACCTCGATCGTGGCGCAGCACGGCGCGGGCCGCTTCGATCTCCTCCCGGGACAGCGGGTCGTTGTGGGTCTCGAAGTCCGCGACGATCTCACGAAGCCTGTCCATGGCCACACGCTGCTCCAGCGCCTCGGCCACGTAGGCGGAGAAGCCGCCGGGGCCCACATGGGTGCGTACGGTTTCGGCGAGGTCTTCGGGAAGACTGATGGAGTACTTTTTGCTACCGCCCATGGTCCTGATCCTACCAGAGGTAGGAAAAGTGATCGAATTTGAGCGCCCGACGACCGCAAGATCGACAACCTCGCCGACATCCTCGTCACCGAAGAAGGTCGCGGATCCTGAACCCGGGCAAGAGAGCTTGCCGGGTTGGCCTCGCCCAAGGAGATGATCCTGTCCAACTCGCGCAAGTACTACCCCGGCATCGGACTGCTCGCCGACGAACAGGACACCAGATGAGCTCCCTGATCAGCGAGGACGAACTCCTCCACGAAGACCAACTCGTCTGGCTCGAGGACCCCACCGACCTGGACTACGTGCGCCAGAGCCTGGACCGCCTGCCCACCCGCCGCGGCAAACCCGCCTACCACCGCGACGGACGCATGATCGGCTACGCCCGGCTCGCCCCCCAGGCCAAACCCTCCCGCTCCTCCGGCACCTTCCGCCGCCGCGTGTTCTGGCTGCTGCCCCACGACCGCGACAGCGACCCGCAGGGCCTGTACGCCACCGGCGCCCCGGCCGAAGCCGTCGACCCACGCACCCTGGCCGCAGGCAGCAAGGGCCGCAAGACCGAACGCTCCGAAGGCGGCCCCCCTCCTCAGCCATGCAGGAATTGGGGATAACACTGCCCCTGTGATCCGGCCCGCACTGACCATGCAAGAGGTGACTCGCAGGCGGTGAGGCGGCCTTCCAGTGCACCTGCGCCGACGGCTCGGGTAGCAGCGCACCGCATCATGCACCTATCGCTTAGCTGCTGCCCCAGAATTCCCTTTGGTCCTGCCATTCATCACTTGTTTATCGCCGCGCATTAGTTTCCCTGCGTCCCATCCGCCTCATTTGAGGAGAGAGATGAACAGGAGATTGCACAGGCGAGTTGTTCAGTTGGCCGCAGGAATCGCCCTGCTCTTCGGCGCGTCGCTCACTGCAAACAGTTCCGCGCAGGCTGACGCCTCGAGTGGTCTTCCGTCTGTGGCGAGCACAGATGCGCGGTCAAGCGTCACCACCTTGACCGCTGCACAGCGGGCAGATCTTCAGAGCCAGGTCGACGAGACACTCAGCACTACAGCCGGTGGCGTCCAGATCAGCGCCAACGAGATTGCATGGAACGGGGGCGAGCCGATCCTCACGCTGCCGCTGCCCGGCCAGGAGCAGGCGCCGGCGGCGAGTCCGGCGGCCCGCGACCTCATGGGCTTCTCGGCTGACGACGCCACGCCTGATGTCAACTGGCACAAGTGCCCGGCAGGCGGGGATGACAACCGTTGGTACTGCTTCTATGAGAACTCGAACTTCGGTGGCCGACGGCTGCAGTGGAACTGGGCGCATTGCCAGGACCCGATCGCGTTCGATGACTACGGCTTCGCACGGAAGGCGAGTTCCTGGGTCAACACAACCCGCAACATCGACCACTGGGGTATGAAGGTGGAGGTTTACAGTACATCTGTCCGGCTGTGGGTGGAGAACCCCTGGAGCCAGGTTGCCTACGTAGGCGATTCGAAGAACGACAGGGCAATGCACGCCTTCGCCTGCCGCCTGTGATCACTTAGCCTCGAAGTTTCGTGACGGTCCGCCGACGGAGTCGGTGGACCGTTTTCGTGCCGTGGGCGAAGGCTGTGCAGGCCCAGGGCCCGAGTGTCGCCTCGGGGTGGCGCCGGGTTCCACTGCTCCGAGCGTTGAGCTGCTGTCGTAGGGACGGGAATCCGTTGGTCAGCCGGGGTTCGGCAGGAGTGCGAGCCGCTCGAGAGCTGTGGTGATGTGGCTGGTCCAGGGCCAGTGCCGGGCCAGGCGGAGGATCCGCCGACGGCCGGTGGTCACGAGTTGTCCGGCCGTGGTGAAAAGACGGAGCCGCAGTCGGCGGGGCTCCCGGAGCCTGGCCGTGCCGGTCAGTGCGAGCATCGGCATCCAGGCCAGCAGGTCCAGTGCGATCTGCACGATCTCCAGCCAGATCCGGTTCTGGGCGGTGCGGTGCAAAGGGAGATTCCGCAGGCCGGTGGCCCGGGCAGCCCGGATGCGGTCCTCGGCGCGGGCCCGCAGCCGGTGACGGAGCTCGAGTTCGGCGATCGGCCGGCCGGGGGTGTTGGTGGCGAAACAGGTCAGCCGCATGCCGTCCGCGTCCGTGAGCCTCAACTGAGCTCCAGGGTGCGGCCGTTCCTTCCGAACGATCAGCCGCATGCCCTTCGGCCAGCCGTCCAGGACATCGCCGGTGAGTTCGGCGACCCAGGCGCCGTCACGGATCCCGCCGTCGGCCTCGACGGCGGGCGTCCAGGCCGACGCCGGAACCTTCAGCACGTGCTGGTGGATCGTGTCCGTGATCACCATGCCGACCGAGTAGGACAGCCACCGTCCTCGCTGGGCGAGCCAGGCGACGAAGTCGTGGGTGCCGCCCGCGGAGTCGGTGCGTATCAGGGTCTGACGTCCGCGCCGGTACTTCTTCGGCAGTTGAGCCAGGGCCGGTTGGGTGGCGGTGATGTGGTCGGCGGCCGTGTTCGAGCCCGCGTTCCCCGGCCTGAGCAGGGCCGCCACCGGCTCACCGGTGCCGCCCGGTCCGTGGTCGACGAACCCCATCAGCGGGTGGTGACCGTAGGTTCTCTTCCACGTCGGTGCAGCGTCCTCCTTGTCCGAGTGCGCGGTCACCAGCACCCCGTCGAGATCGACGGTCACCGCCCTGCCCGCATCGGGCGCTTTCCCGTCGGCCAACTGCCAGGCCCGCTGGCGTGCTTCGGCCCGCGCGGCACGGATCGCCCGCAGAGCTTTCTCTCCGGAGGCTGCGAGGGTGTCGACCAGGCGGGAGACCGTCGGGTCGGAGGCGACCGGCCCGAACACGGCGGGCTCGGCCCGCAGCATGCCGACATCGGCCAGGCAGTCCCCGCCCAACGCGACCGCCAGTGCGACGTCCAGGAGGATCTTCCCCGGATCATGGACGGCCCGGGGTTTGCGCCACGGTGCCAGCGCCGCGGATATCGCCTGGTCGAGGCCGGTTCTACGGACCGTCTCCACCAGCAGGACCGAGCCAGCCTGCGAGACCACCTGGAGGCCGTCTCCTGGACACGGACACGCGGGTACGACGCGATAGGCTCTCTCACCCGGAAAGTGCTCTTTTCCTCGCAGCCAACAGGACCCTCAGCAAGTCCTGTCGTTGCAGGTCAAGAGCACTTTCTGTGTTTCTGATCAGCCTGCGGACAGGCCACCGCATGAAAGCGCGAGGCTAGCCGCAGCGGCCTGCGCGCGCCGGCACCGACGAAGAGCGGGTGCGCGCAGGCCCGCTCAGCATGACGAGCGGGCCTTGCCTCCGGTGTGGAAGTGGTCCGGTTGTGGGGACGCTCTATCGTGCACGCCGGTGAAGCGATTACGGATCCGCAGCTGAATGATCTCGGCGCGCTGGTCGAAGATCTTCGCCTCGGGGCGTAATTGCGCGGCGCTGTCGGACACAACCTGGGTGATGCCAGGCTGTGGGGAGGGCTGGGTGCGCACAGGTGGATGAGTGGGAGCGGTTCGAGCAGGCCTTCCGCGGGTGTTACCGGCAGGTGGTGCGGTTCCTGTGGCGAAGACTGCCTCCGCAGGCCGTTGAGGACGCGGCTTCTGAGGTCTTCGTGATCGCCTGGGAGCGTTGGGGGACGTTGCGCGGTGACCCGCTGCCCTGGCTGTACGGGATCGCTCGCAGGGTGGCCGCGAACGCCGTGAGGGCGCAGGAGCGTTCTGCCCGCCTTGAAGGCCGGCTTCGCGGGAGCGGTGTTGCGACGGTGCCCGGGGTGGATGGGCAGGTGCTGTCCGCTCTGGGGGCCGTGGACGTCCTGGGGCACCTCTCGGCCCGGGACCGGGAGGTGCTCATGCTCGTCACATGGGACGGGCTCGATGCCGGGCAGGCGGCAGGGGTGCTGGGCTGCAGCCGCGGCGCCTTCTTGGTGCGGCTGCATCGGGCACGGCGTCACCTGGAGTGCGCCCTGGCGGATCCCGGTGATCCTGTGCCTGAGCGGGAGTCGGAATCTGCAGATGGGAGTGTCGGGCGATGAGAGACATCGAGCGGGTGCGGGAACTGCTGCCCGCACAGGCTGATCCGGCGTCGAGCTGCGGTGCGGGCGCCGCGCTGTCACCGCGCGCCGAGGACGACCTTGACGCGCTGCGGCGCACGGCAGCCTGCGTGCGTGAGGTCCGCCCCGGGCTCGTCACCCGCCGCCGGATCCTGGTCAGCGCGGCAGCCGCCACCGGCGCAGCCGCAGCCACCGTCGCCGGGTACCAGCTGCGACCTGCGGCGCAGCCAAGGACACGAGCGACTGCCTTTACGCCTGCGGTTCTGCACTACGTGCCGTTTGCGGGACGGTCGGCACGCGAGGTGCTGCTGGACTTCGCCGGTCGTGTGGAGAAGTTGCCGTCCGAGACCGCCGATGGGCCGTATCTGTACCGGAAGGAATGGGGATGGTGGCTCAACACGGCGGGGGATGTACCGGGGGGAGTGGCCAGCGTGGCCGTGCCGACGGTTACCGAATCATGGGTCAAGGCGGACGGCTCCGGACGTCAGCGCAGCGCCTACGGCGACCCGATCTATCCCGACGCGAAGCAGAAGCGGGCCGCTGAGCGGGCGGGCCTCATCGCCGGCAAGGGGGTCAAGAACAGCATGTACGGGCCGGGGAAGTTCCCGCGGCAGCCCGAGATCGACGCCTGGCGCAAAGTGGGGCCCCTGTCCACCGACCCCGCCCGCCTCGCCGAACAGCTCAAGAAGGTCTCCTGGGACGGCGGGCACATCATCAACGGCGTGGCCGCCATGCTGGACTACGCCTCACGCTCCGGCCCGGTCCACCCGCAGCTGCGCGCGGCCGCCCTGCGTGTGCTGGCCGACAGCCGGTCGGTCCGTGTGGCCGGTACAACGTCGTGGCAGGGGCACAAGGCCATTGCCGTCTACCAGACCCAGACCTGGCACGGCAGTACCCAGCGCGCCTCCGTACTCTTCGATCCCGCCACCGGCTGTCCCATGGGCAGCGAGGATGCCCTGTTCGGCAATGCTCGAAAGCTGAACGTGAGCGTGCCTGCCACCCTCGCGGTCAGCGAGATCCTCAGCAGCGGCCACACACACACAATTGACGGAAGGCCCTGAACATGCCCGAGCGCAGGTATCCGAGGCCATCCTGGGCGAAGTCAGCCGGCCTGCCCGGCGTGGCGCGCGAAGAGATCGCCCTCCCCACGCCGGAGCACTTGATCAAAGATGTGCGCGAGGGCGTCGAGGCAGGCCGCTATCAGCGGGGGGAACTCCTACCTCCTCGAGAAGAACTCCAGTCCCTGTACCGACTGTCCGCAGCCGATGTAGATGCCGCCATCCGCCTTCTTCGACGAACAGGGCTTCTTCAGCTGACCGACGAGTACGAGGACACCTACTTCATCGAGACGCGAGGCGAGCATTGGCCAGAAGGCACTGGCGCAAGCTCCACCGAACCGGGCCATGGCGCGCTCCGCTGGCGGCCATGGAAGTGGCATCGCGGACGATGATGGCGATATTTGGATTTGGTTCAGGCAAGATTCTTGTGGAGCGTGACGGAGCGCCACGTGGATCACGCCAGGAGAACTCGCTTGCGCAGCAACGGGAGTCCGGCCCGGTCGAACATCTGTCGCTTCAGGGTCTTGAGTCTATTAGCCTCGAAGTTTCGTGACGGTCCGCCGACGGAGTCGGTGGACCGTTTTCGTGCCGTGCCGCCATCGCATGGCTGCCGCTCTGCTTCTCAGGATGACGTGTGCGGTGNCGCCAAGGCGGTGACCACGGCGGGCGGGATGGGGGAGAACCGCTTGGACAGTACCCCGCGGGTCGCTTCCATCAGGCGCCGTGCCTGCGCGGTCGGGGCGCCGTGTCGGGCTTCGTAGTCCGACTGCCAAGAGGTCCAGGCCTCGTAGGACGGGGGCAGGTGGCGCAGGCGCATGCGTTCACCCAGGTGTGCATAGAGGGTATGAGCGGCCACCTTCTCCTGGGGGGTTGTGGGGCGGTGGCCGTAGCGGTCGATCCAGCTGATGGGCTCGGTGAGGAAGACGCCCAGGACGTAG